>CAWHYJ010000017.1:0-134029 GCA_963833495.1 uncultured Actinomycetota bacterium
CGGTGCCGGTCGAGGGCAGCGCCGTGCTGAACGGGCGGTGGACGGTGGTCAACGACGGCTCGGCACCCGCGCCGGTGCAGGGCGTCGTGCGGCTGGTGTTCGGTGACGGCAGGGTGTTCGCCGAGACCGGCTGCAACACGGTGCGCGGCCCGGTGACGGTCGAGGACAGCGTGCTGGTCACCACGGGGCCCCTGATGTCGACCCGGATGGCGTGCGAGCCGGCCCTGATGGAGCAGGAGCGGTGGATCACCGAGATGCTCGGCAGCCGCCCGCGCCTCGAGCTGTCCGGGCCGTACCTCTACCTGCACTGGGGCGAGGGCGAGCAGTGGTGGCTCGGCCTGGAGACCGCCAACGAGACCTCCCCGGCGAGCATCCCTGCATCCTGAGCCGCGACGACCCCGACTGATTGCGGACCTCCCACCTCAGGGGCGGCGCCGGCGTGGTGAGGATTCGCAAGAAGTCGGGTCAGGAGCGACCCGAGCGGATGCCGTTCAGCCAGGAGCGCGCCGCGCTGAAGTCGCCGTCACTGGTCAGGGGGGCGATGCTGGCACGCTGCCGGTCGGCCCGCGGGTAGGAGCCCAGGAAGCGCACCTCGGCGCAGATCCGGCGCAGCCCCATGAGTGCCTCGCCGACCCGCTCGTCGAGCACGTGGCCCTCGAGGTCGACCGAGAAGCAGTAGGAGCCCATCGACTCCTTGGTCGGGCGCGACTCGAGCCGGGTCATGTTGATGCCACGCGCGGCGAACTGCTCGAGCAGCGCGAGCAGCCCACCCGCGTGGTCGTCGCGCTGGAACAGCACGACCGTGGTCTTGTCCGCGCCCGTCGGCTCTGGCAGCAGGCCGGGCCGGGCGACGAGCACGAACCGGGTCACTGCCGCCTGCATGTCACCGATGCCGTGAGCGAGCTCCCCCAGCCCGTGCAGCCGGGCCGCGGCCGGGGCGCACACCGCCGCGTCGTAGGACTGCAGCCCCTGCTCGAGACCCTCGGCGGCGGCGGCGGTCGACAGCGTCGGCACGTACACGGCATCCGGGAGGTGCTCGGCCATCCATCCGCGCACCTGGGCCCAGGCGTGCGAGTGCGTGCCGACCGCGCGCACGTCGGCGAGCCCGGTGCCCGGGCGGGCCGCCAGCACGAAGGTCACCGGCACCAGCACCTCGCCGGTCACGACGAGCGGGTCGCCGCTGGCGAGGGCGTCGAGCGTGGCGGAGACCCCGCCCTCCACGGAGTTCTCGATCGGCACCATGGCGCCGTCGATGTCGCCCGCGCGCAGGGCGGCCAGCGCCGCGTCGACCGAGCCGTATGCCGTGCGCTCGCCACCCACCGCCGGCCCCCACGCGTCGAGCGCCATCGAGGTGAAGGTGCCCTCGGGGCCGAGGTAGCCGAAGCGTGTCACTCAGGTCTCCTTGCCGGTGCGGGCAGCGGCGAGGGCCTGCTGCTCCTCGGGGGTCAGGGTGGCGTCGGAGGTGCCCCCGACGACGCCCTTGGCGTAGGTGCGCGACTCGCCGCGCGCGTGGATCGAGCTGAAGACCAGCCCGTCGCCGTGGTCGTCGATGACGGCCGCGCTGAAGCTGAGCCGGCCGCCCATGTCGCCGAACGCGTCGTAGCGCACGACGGCGACGTGCCGCAGCGCCTGGCGCAGGTCGGCCCGCAGTGCGGCGAGGTCGGCGTCGCCGGCGGGGCGGTGCTGCTCGAGCGCCGCGACCCGGCGGCGGAGGTCGCCCGAGCGGCGCAGCAGCACGACGATGCCGCCCACCAGCAGGGCCACGACCACCAGGGCCAGCACGAGCACCAGCACTTCGGCCGGGTGCGGCAGCAACGACGACTCCACGCGCCACAGGCTAGGCCGTGGGCCCCGACCTGCGCCGACCGGTCCACCGGCATCGCCGGCTCGGCGGCCCGCCAGCGGACTGGCGCGCCCGGCATCTGCTGTGGTGCCTAGGGTGGATGCCGTGGGACTCGACTTCGCGACCGCCGCCGTCGTCTTCGGCACGATCTTCCTGGTCGAGCTGCCCGACAAGACCTTCATCGCGACGCTGGTGATGTCGACCCGCTGGCGCCCGCTGCTGGTGTGGGTCGGCGTCTCGCTGGCCTTCCTCGTGCAGACCGCGGTGGCGGTGCTCGCCGGCGGGCTGATCTCGCGGCTCCCGCGCACCCTCGTCGAGGTGGTGGCGTGCCTGATGTTCCTGGCCGGCGGCATCCTCCTGCTGCGCGGCGCCGGACAGGCCGACGAGGAGGAGGCCGAGACCGAGGCCGAGTTCGGCGCCAAGGCGGCCGGCCAGGTGGTGGGGTGGCGCGTGGTCACTCTCAGCTTCACCGTGCTGTTCCTCGCGGAGTGGGGCGACCTGTCGCAGATCCTCACCGCCTCGCTGGTGGTGCGCTACGACGACCCGGTGTCGGTGTTCGTGGGGGCGTTCCTCGCCCTCGTCGTGGTGTCGGGCCTCGCGGCGGCGCTCGGCCGCACCCTGCTCACCAAGATGCGGCTGTCGACCCTGCGGCGCATCGGCGGCGGCGTCTGCCTGTTGCTCGCCGCCTTCACCGGTCTGGAGATCCTCGGCGTCCTGTGATCATCGAGGTGCAGTGAGCGATGGCGCGCTGTCGACGTCGGCGCCCGTGCCGGCATCCTCGCCCTCGACGCCGGCATCCCGCGGCCGGGTGACCCACCAGAGCAGCACCAGCGCGGCCAGGGCCCCGAAAACGTCGGCGTTCTGCAGCACCCGCCCCGGCAGCTCCGGCCACTCGCGGTGGTTGAGCCACGAGATGCCCCACCACGGCAGTCGGCAGAGGAAGAACGCGGTGACGCCGAGCCCCGCCCAGAGCCGGCGGCGGTCGCGCAGCGGGTCGGCGCCGAGCAGCGCGAAGACCACGACGACGACCCAGTGGAAGTGGTGGATCCACGCCACGGGCGACAGCAGGCAGGCCATCAGCCCGACGGCGGCGACCTCGCCGATCGTGTCGCCGGCGAGGTAGAGGCGACGGGCAAGCCAGAACCCGAACACCCCGACCACGGCGACGGCCACCAGCCAGATCAGGTTGCCGGCGGTGCCCTCGGGCCCGACGCGCAGCAGGAACCCGCGGATCGACTGGTTCGACGTGCCGCCGTTCGGCCCGAGCCGGGCCGGGTCCTGCAGCGCACCGCCCCAGAACGCGAACGACGCCTGTGGCAGCAGCACCCACATGCCCAGCGTCACCGCCACGGCGGTGCCGACGGCCGTCGCCGCCTCCTTCCACCGCTTGGTGACCAGGAAGTGCACGACGAAGACGCCGGGCGTGAGCTTCACGGCCATCGCGAGGCCGACGAGCACGCCCCGGGGCACCCGGCGGACGATCCCGGGGCGGGGCTCGCGCAGGTCCATCAGGCAGGCGAGCACCATGAAGGCGTTGACCTGCCCGAACCGGATGCCGTCGCTCACCGGGTGCAGCCACAGCATGGGCGCGACGAGCGCGGCGAGCGTCAGCGGCATCCACGCGCCGGTGCGGTTGATGAGCCGGTAGCCGGAGTACCAGACGATGGCGGTGGTCGCGAGCACCTGCAGGCCGGTCCAGAGCCACCCGGCGGCGCCGAACGGCATCAGGGCCAGTGGGATGGCCAGCACCGCGGCGAACGGCGGGTAGGTGAACGGCAGCAGCTGGGGTGCCTCGGTGAGGGCGGCGTAGACGGGGCGCCCGGTGAGGATGGAGACCCCCGCCTCGCGGTAGACCTCGACATCGACCTGCCACTGGTCCAGCGGCCAGAACACCAGGTAGCGCAGCACGACGGGCACGGCCGCCAGCGCGATCAGCACCGCGGCGAGCGCCCACCGGTGGCGCGGGACGGTGCGGTCGACGGGCGGGGTCACGGCACCATTCTGGGGGGTCGGAAGCGTCCGGTGGCACCCGCATCCCGTGCACCCCGCGGCCCGCCGGTACCCCGGAATCCTGAGCATCCGCTGATTCGGGTGGCGCGGCTACTGCACCGTAACCTTGCCCCGTGCTGCGCAGAGCCCTCGCCATCACGGTCGCCCTCGCGGCCGTGCTCGCCGGGCTCCTCCTCACGTCGTCGAGCTCCGCCACCGGTGCCCCGCGCGACGAGCCGGCCGGTGCCGTGGTGCTCATCGGCACCGGTGGCATCAGCTGGTCCGACGTCGACCAGCGCACCACCCCGAACCTGTGGGGGCTGCTGCGCGACGGCTCCTCGGCCGCCCTGTCGGTGCGCTCGGTCTACGCCAACACCTGCCCGATCGACGGCTGGCTGGGCATCTCGGCCGGCGCCCGGGCCGCGGCGCCGCGCACCGGCACCGAGCGAGACCCCGCCGACCGGCCCTGCCCGAGCGCCCCCACCATCACCGACGGCGCGGTGGTGCAGTGGCCGACCTACCTCGCGGCCGCCGCCGACGAGCGCTTCGACTCCCGACTCGGCCTGCTCGGCGACACCGCGGCCGCCGGGAAGCTCTGCCTCAAGGCAGTGCAGCCCTTCGCGGCGGCCGGTGGGGCCCGGCGCGACGGGCGGATCGAGCAGTACGCCCCGTGGTCGGACCAGCAGATGATGGTCGACCTCAACGGCTGCCCGGTCACCCTCGTCGACGTGGGCTCCCTGCGCGACCCCGACGACGTCGCGGCGGGCGAGCCGGCGCCGGCCTCGCGCCGCCAGCAGCTGATCGAGATCGACCGGCGGATCGGCCAGGTCATCGAGGACGGCCCGAACGGCGCCGACTTCGTGGTGGCCTCGCTCTCGGATGCCGGTCGCAGCGAGCGCCTCCGCCTGGTGGTGGCGCGCGGCCCGCACTTCCGCCCCGGTGTGCTGGTGTCGCAGTCCACCAGGCAGAAGGGCCTGGCCCAGGCCCCCGACGTCACGGCCACGGTGCTGTCGGTCATCGGGCTCCCGGTGCCGGATGCCGTGGCCGGCTCACCCCTGACCTCCGACCCCGCACCCGACAACTCGGAGCGGCGCGCGCAGGCCCGGCTCAACTACCTGGCCGACTACGACGAGGCCAGCCACGACGTGCACGACCTGGTCGAGCCGTTCTTCATGGTGTTCGCCTACGGGCAGCTGGCGATCTACCTGCTCGTGCTGCTCGTCTACAAGGGCCGGCTGGGGTCCGAGCGCACCCGGGTGACCACGCTGTCGCGGGTGCGGGTGCTGTCGGTGGCGGCCGCCTGCGTGCCGGTCTCGACCTTCCTGGCCAACCTGCTGCCCTGGTGGCGCTTCCCGATCGCGATGATCTCGGTCGTCGCCTCGGTCGGGCTGTTCGTCGCGATCATCGCCACCGCGGCGCTCAAGGGGCCCTGGGGCAAGTGGCCGCTCGGCCCGATGGCGTTCGTGTCGGCCACGACCATGGTGGTCCTGGCCGTCGACGTGATGACCGGGTCGCGGCTGCAGCTGTCGTCGCTGATGGGCCTGCAGCCCGTGGTCGGCGGGCGCTACTACGGCATGGGCAACCCCACGTTCGCCCTGTTCGCGACGGCCACCATCCTGCTCTGCACGGCGGTGTCGTCGATGCTGGTGCTGGCCGGGCGGCAGAAGGCCGCCGCCATCGCGGTGGCCGTGATCGGTGGCATCGCGGTCGTCATCGACGCCATGCCGTTCTGGGGCGCCGACGGTGGTGGCCCGCCGGCGCTGGTGCCCGGCCTGGCCTACCTCATCCTCGCGGTGCTCGGGCTGAGGATGACCTGGAAGCGGGTGCTCCTGCTCGGGCTCGGTGTCGTGGCGCTGGCCTTCATCGTGGCCGGGGCCGACTGGCTGCGGCCAACGGCCTCGCGCAGCCACCTGGGCCAGTTCGTGCAGGCCATCCTCGACGGCAACGCCCTCGACATCGTGGTGCGCAAGGCCGAGCAGAACTACGACCTGCTGCTCGGCAACGCGCCCCTCACCCTGCTCGTGCCGGCCGCCCTGCTCTTCGTCATCTACGTGCTCGCGCGGCCCACGTCGTGGGGATCGCGGGCCATGCAGCGCTCCTACGACCGGGCGCCCACGCTGCGCGCCGGCCTCATCGCGCTGGTCGTCACGCTCACCATCGGGTTCCTCATCAACGACTCGGGGGTCGCCATACCGGCGGTCGGGGCCACGCTCGCGGTGCCGCTCATCGTGTCGGTGTCGGTGTCGTACCTGCTCGAGGAGGCTCGGGCCGCCGCGCAGACCCGCTCCGCACGCCGGCGGCGATGACCACCACCCAGAGCACCAGCCCCACCCACGGGATGACGCCACGGCGCACCCCCAGCGTGAGGTCCTCCACGGCCGGCGTCATCCCGAGCACGCGGCCCGGCACGTAGGCGACCGCCATCGCGGCCAGCCGCACCAGGGCGACGAGGTCGACCAGCCCGGGCAGCACCGCCGGCAGGCAGCTCCACAGCAGCAGGTCGTACCAGGGCAGCGAGTAGGGCGCCGCCAGCGAATACGCCAGGGCCAGGCACGCGGTGACCCACAGCGCCACCGGCGCGAACTGAGTTCCTCGCCCTGGGGCACCTTCGACCAATAGGTCAATGTTGTCCCGCCGCCCTGGGGCAACGTCGACCAACTGGTCGATCTTGTCCCAGCCTGCCGGGCGGCTGGCGCGCAGCAGGCACCAGGCGAGCAGCACCGCCAGCAGCGCCGCCCCGATGCCGATGAGCCCGCGCGTCGGCCCGTTGCCCCAGGCATCACGGCCCCACTCGAGCAGGGGGCGCCACGGGGTCGCCAGCGACACCGCCTGCCGCGAGCGCAGCAGCTGGTCGAACACGTGCGGGCCCGCCCAGAGGTGCAGCGCGCCGGCCACCACGACGAACCCCCCGGCCAGCGCCCCGACCAGACGTGCCAGGGCACCCGACCGCTGACCCACCAGCGACCAGGCGGCCACGATGCCCACGGCGACGACGGCATACGTGAACTTGGTGGACGCCGCCAACCCCACCACCACCCCGCTGAGCGCCGCCCCCAGCCACCCTGGCCGACGGGCGGCCACCACGACGGCGGCCAAGGCGAGGGCGGTCGCGACCGTGTCGATGTGCGCCCCGAGCACCCCGACGCCGATGACGAGCGGGTTGAGGGTCCACAGCACGTCGACCCGGCCGTGCAGGTGGCTGTGGAGCACGGCCCGCAGCAGGGCCCGCACGGCGAGCCACGACAGCACCACGAGCAGCTGCCACACCAACACCCCCTGGCGCAGCGAGCCACCGCCGACCCACGCCGACAGCCCGTGCAGCAGCGTGCCGAACGGCCCGTAGACGCTCGGCTCGGTGGTCCACGGCTCCTCGACCCGGCTGGTGATGGGGTCGAGTCCCCCGGCCCAGGTGATCGGGGCATCGACCCAGGGGTTGCCACCCGTGACGAGGATGCGGCCGTAGGCGAGGTAGTTCACGTGGTCGGCCGAGCCGAACGGCGCTGCCATGAGGGCGAGAACCGCGAGGATGCCGGGGGCCAGCCAGGTGCGCAGCGCCGCCACCCGGCCCCGCAGCCCGAGGTACACCGCCACCGCACCGAGCAGGTATGCCGTCCACAGCACCGCCGTGACCGCCCCCGGTCCGAGCTCGAGCGGCAGCCGGGGCACGCGCACCCAGCCGGGCGGGGCGAGGTCGGGCTGGGCGGCGTTCGGGGCGGACAGCCCGACGAGGAGCAGCAGCCCGAGCGCCACGGCGACGCAGACCCGGTGGGCACGGGTCAGCCCCGGTGCCGGTGCTGCGGCCGCCGGCCCCGGCTGGGCGCGGGTCAGCCCCGGTGCCACGGCCGCCAGCCGCGCCGCACGAGGGCGAGCCAGACGTCGCGGTACTGCTCGGCCCGGTGCACCTGACCACGCCAGTCACGGCCGCTGACCCGGTGCTGCAGCTCGCAGGGCACCTCGAGCACGGTGAGCCCGGCCCGCAGCACGTCGACGGTGAGCGCCGTCTCGACCCCCCAGCCCCGAGCCAACGGGGTGGCCGCCGCGAAAGCCGCCGGGCTGAGGCAGCGCATGCCCGAAAGAGGTTGCACGGCAACGAAACCGGTGAGGTGCGCGATGCCGCGTCGGGCCAACCCCACGACCAGGCCTCGGCCACCGCCGGCCACGATCTGGGCGGGCAGCGTCGCGATGGTCATGTCGGCACTGCCATCGAGCACGGCCGCGGTGAGCACGCCGAGGTTGGTGGCGGTGTCCTGGAGGTCGCCGTCGACGAAGAGCAGCGCGGCGGGCCAGGCAGCGGTCGGGTCGGCGACGGCATCCGCCTGCTCGAGCTCGCGTACCCGGCGCACCCCGGTCTCGAGCGCGGCGGCCTTGCCGCGGTTGCGCTCGTGGCGCACGACATCGGCGCCGGCGGCCCGGGCGGCATCCGAGGTGCCGTCGGTCGACCCGTCGTCGACGACCACGACCCGGCCGACCTGGGGCAGGGCCGCCACGGCCGCCACCGTCGCCACGATACGGTCGGCCTCGTCCTTGCACGGGACGACGGCGGCCAGCCGCGCGGCCATCGCGCTCATCAGCGGAGGGTGACCTGGCGGCTCAGCAGGCCGGAGCGCGCCCGGCGCTCGTCGGCGGTGAGCGAGGCGTCCGAGGCCAGTGCAGCGGCATACCGCGTGCCCCAGGCGGCGAGCTCGTCCTCGTGGTCGGCGGCCTCGAGCTCGGGGTCGAGGTCCCACACCGGCACCAGCAGGCCGCAGGCGCGGAAGGCGCCGAGCAGGCGGGTCTCGCCGCCCAGGGCGTCGTCGCCGGCGGCGTGCAGGCGTGCGAGCGCGTCGGTGGCGGCGTCCTCGTCGTCGGGCAGCACCAGGCGGATGTGCGCCCGCTCGCCGATGCGCACCCAGTAGGCCGACGGCAGCGCCGACAGCGCGACGGTGGGCACCACGGTGGCGTTGGCGCGCTCGAGCGACTCGGCGGCCTCGCCCTGAAGGTCCTCGCCGCCGACCCAGAAGTCGAACCCCTCGTGCACGGTCACCTCGAACGCGGCATCGGCGTCGAGCACCTCCTGCAGGCGCGGGCTGTCGGCGGTGACCTGCGGCGTGGTGACCACCGGGTGGCCCGGCTCGGCGGCGAGCGCCGCGAGCAGCTGCCCCGCGAGGTCACGCGACGCGTCGCCGCTGGCGTTGCCCGACTGGGTACCGATCAGCACCGAGCCGTCGGCGCGGTGCAGGCCGGGCCAGGCCATCGGCAGCACCGTTGCGACGGTCACGTCGCTCGGCGCGCCCTCGGGCTGGTGCTCGGGGCGCACGGTGACCACGGCGGTGGCGGCCGGCAGGATCTCGCGCAGGGCGACCCAGTCGGTCTCACCCGCCAGGCCCTGGAAGGGGCGACGCTCGAACGGCGCCGGTGCCGGCCGCGGCTGCCGGGGGGTGGTGTCGGTGCCGCGCTGACGTCGAGATGCCTTGCCCATGCGAGCACCCTAACCGGGTGGGCTCAGGTGGCCCGGCGCCGGCTCGGCCCGCCGAGGGTGGCCCACACGACGTTGCCGGTGCGGTCTTCCGTGACGCCCCACTCGTGGGCGATCGAGCGCACGATGCGCAGCCCGCGGCCGGAGGACAGCCACACGGTGCGCGGTGCCGGCCGGGGGACGGTCTCGCCGCCGCCGTCGGTCACCTCGACCTCGACGACGTCACCGCGGATCTTCCAGCGCACCCGGATCGTGCCGTCGGACAGCGGCCGGGCATGGCGCACGGCGTTGGTGAGCAGCTCGGAGGCGACCATCTCGGCCTCGTCGACGAGCTGCTCGGGCAGGTCGCGGGTCTGCAGGTCGTTGACCACCTCACGGCGCACCTTGCCGACCGAGGCCGGCTCGTGGGGGGCGCGCAGGGTGCAGATGATGCTGTCGACTCCCGGCCCGGGCGTCTCGGTGACGATGAGGCCGGTCTCGCCGGTGCGCCCTGTGCCGGGGGCGCCCTCGTCCTGGCTGTCGTCGTGGTCGAAGTTCGAGGTCACGCCGCCCAACCTAGCCGGATCGGGCCACCTGGCGAAGTACGTGGCCAGGACGGTTGGTGATGATCACGTCGACGCCGAGCTCGAGGCAGCGGTCGACCTCCTCGTGGTGGTCGACGGTCCAGACGTAGACCTGGTGCCCCCGGCGCTGGAAGGCCCGCACGGCCTTGGGCCGGCGCAGCATCCGCACGTCGAGCCCGACGGCGCCTACACCCTTGGGTAGCGTGCCGTCGCCAGGGACAGGGCCGGTCGTGGCGTCGCGTCGTACGGAGGTGATCCCAGCGGCAGCGGTCCGTGGAGCACCGTCACCGACCTGTCGGCCCCCCGACCGCGCCTCGAGCACGACATCATCCAGGTGGCCCGGTCTCATGCGGGCGCCCCGGAAGGTCGCCGTGACCCCGTCGAGGTCGAACACCGCAGGCCACCCCACGAGGTCTCCGGTGGAGCGCGCCCACGACTCGGCGTCCTTCGCCAGACGGTGCAGGGATGCCGCGGCCTTGGGTTGTCGGACGTGGCGCGAGAGGTTTCCCCACCACCAGCAGTGGAACCCGATCGTGGTGAAGAGGACGTCGCTGTCCACCAAGTTGAACTTCAGCGAGTTGTCGACCCGCTCGAAGAACCACAGCACCCGGTAGAGGTCCTGGTACTGCGCGCCGTTCTCGGGCACACCGGGGTCGAGCACCCCGCCGTTCTCGACGTCGCTGCCGTCGGGCAGGAGCCACGTGAGCTGTGGTACTTGACGCTGCCCAACCGCCGCAGGTGCACGGAGGGTCGCTCGAACGAGTAGGACGTCTCACGGTGACGACTAGGTCCCGGTAGAACTCGAGGGCGCGTTCGACGCGACGGTCGTCATCGCGCTGCCGGGCATCCAGGACCAGCCTGCGCGTCGGAACGCCGAGAGCCCCAAGGCAGCGACCACCGACACGGCACCGATGACGTCGAGGGCGCTCGACCCGCCGGTCGTGCACGCACACGAGGTGGTGGTCGGCGGTGAGCCGCACGTCGCACTCGACGCCGTCGGCGCCGTGCGCGAACGCCTTGCGGTAGGCCCGCAGGGTGTGCTCGGGCTCCTCGTCACTGGCGCCCCGGTGGGCGATGACGAGTGGCCGGCCCGCCGAGCTCGGGGGTTGCACCGCCTCGGTGACGACGTCCACCCCGAATGCTCACACGCGCGGGCCCCCTACCGTTGGACCATCGTGAGCCTCCCGCCCTTCCAGCACCTCGTCGACGAGCACTGGCGCGACGTCGCCCGCCTCGCGCACGCCCTCGCCCCCGGCGCCGGTGACGACGTCGCCCAGCAGGCCTGGACCCAGGCGTTGGTGGCCTACCCCCGGCTCACCCACGCCCGCAACCTGCGCTCGTGGCTGCTCACGATCACCCACCGGTGTGCCATGGACCACCACCGAACGGCCCGTCGCACCACCCCGCACGAGGACCCGTCCCTGCTGGCGCAGGCGCCCACGATCCCCCCGCCCGAGGCGCCCGACGGCGACCTGTGGGCGCGGGTGGCGGGGCTGCCCCCACGGCAGCGGGATGCCGTCGTGCTCCGCTTCGTCGGCGACCTCGACCACCGCGCGGTGGCGGCCGCGCTCGGCACCTCGCCGGGCATGAGCCGCCGCCTGGTGAGCGACGCGATCGCCACCCTCCGCCTCGACCTCAAGGACTCGCCATGACCAACCCGTTCGCCACCTTCGACCCACCGTTGGCCGGGCCGCCCGTGCTCGAGCCCACCGACGTCTCCTACGTGCTCGAGGACACCGAGGTCGGGCGGCTGCTCGTGGCCGTCCGCGACGACGGCGCGGTGGTGACGTGCGCGTATGCCGGCGACACGGCATCCGAGGACCGCTGGTTGAAGCGCATCGCGGCGTCCGTCAGCCCCCGGGTGCTGCGGCACCCGGCCCCGACGGATGCCGCGCGCCGCGCGCTCGCGGCCTACCTCGCCGGCTCGGCGCGGTCGGTCGACGTGCGGGCCGACCTGGCCCTGGCCTCGGCGTTCCAGCGCGAGGTGCTCAGCGGGCTCGCGGAGCGGGTCGGCTACGGCGACCGCACGACGTATGCCGTGCTGGCCGCGGCCGTGGAGCACCCCGGGGCAGCCCGAGCGGTCGGGACGGCCCTGGGCGCGAACCCGCTGTGCATCGTGCTGCCGTGCCACCGGGTGCTCCCGGCATCCGGCGGCGTCGGCGGGTATGCCGGTGGGCCGGCCGCCAAGGAGCACCTCCTCGCGCTCGAGGCCACCCACGCCGCGGGTGCCTGACCGGCGGCGTCTGACGCGAACGTGGGTGGAAGCCTTCGTCCAGGCGAAGGGATTCACCCACGTTCGCGTCGACCTCGGGGTAGAGCGGCGGTGCAGGTGGGATCATTCGGCATGACGCCGCGGCGAGGACGAGCGGTCCGTCGAGCCCTGGTCGGGTTCGTCGTGGCGGTGGCGGTCGCCGTGGGGTTGGCCTGGCCGGCACAGGCGAGGATGACCGCCACGTACACCGTGTTCACGTGGAACGTGGCCGGCTGGGCCATGCACCGAGGCTCCGTCAGCGACGAGTTGGTGCCCACCATCAGCAGCGCGATCCAGAGCTCGGGGGCTCAGCTCGTGGCGCTCAACGAGCTGTGCGAGGACCAGTACCGGGCGTTGGTGACGAGCCTGCGGGCGGCCGGCTGGCCCGACGACCCGACCAACTTCGGGCGGTTCGAACCGCACGGCCCCGACTACTGCGGCGGCCAGGCGTTCGGGCTCGCGATCTTCAGCAAGGCGCCGCTGGGCGACGCGAGCCGGTTCGTCCTCACCTCGGACGGCACCGAGGAAGGGCGCCGGCTGCTGTGTGCTCCTCTGGCGTCGCGTGTGCACCTGCGGTTCTGCACGAGTCACGTCACCTGGGTCAATGACGTCGTCAACGGCCAGCGGGCCACCGCGAGGCAGCTCAACGACGTGCTCAGGCGGCTGGAGTCGTTCAACGCCGCCGGTGACACCGTCCTGCTCGCGGGTGACCTGAACGCGCAACCCCAGTACCGGCGCCTCGACGCCTGGTACTCCCCGAATGTCGCCACCGCCCAGAACGGGTCGAACACCGGTGCCTACCGAGAGCTCGATGACACCGACCCGCGGTGCCCGGGCTACGGCGAGGCCACGACCCCCGGCACCCGTGGGGGTCTGTGCGGCCAGGCGCCCAAGATCGACCTGATCTTCGTGCGCGCCAACCACATCGTCGGGCCCTACTCGGCCGACTCCCTGGACATCCCGTCGTGCGGCGCATCCTCGCCCTGTTCCGACCACCGGCCCGTGATCGGGACGGTCCGGGTGTCCGTAGGGTAGGCACCCGTCCCGCCCACCAAGGAGCCACCCGTCATGGACATGCGCCTCGAGCTCGTGCCGCTGCCGTCGAGCGACGTCGACCAGAGCTTGGCCTTCTACGTCGAGCAGGTGGGCTTCACGCTCGACCACGACGTCGAGCCGGGCAACGGGATGCGGATCGTGCAGCTGACCCCGCCCGGGTCGGCGTGCTCGGTCGTGCTCGGCATCGGGGACCCGAGCGCGGGCCCGGTGAAGGCCCTGCACCTGGTGGTCGACGACATCGAGGCGGCCCGCAGCGAGCTGCTCGGGCGCGGCGTCGACGTCTCGGGTGTCGACGACATGGGCGGCGTGAAGTACGCGTACTTCGCTGACCCGGACGGCAACTCGTGGGCCCTGCAGGAGATCCCGGCGTCGATGCGCCCCTGAGTTCCAAGCCGTGGGAAGGGAAGGCCCGCTCAGCCCACCAGCTGGTGCAGGCGCACACCGTGCTCGGTCGCGATCAGCTCGGCCGCCTTCTCGCCGATCATGATCGACGCCGCGTTGGTGTTGCCACTCACGATGTTCGGCATGACACTCGCGTCGGCCACGCGGAGCCCCGCGACCCCGAGAACGTGCAGCCGGGCATCGACCACGTCGCCCATCCGACAGGTCGAGGTCTCGTGGTAGACGGTCAGCGCGTAGTGGCGGGCCAGGTCCTCGAGCAGCGCGTCACTCGGCGCGCTGCCGCTCTGGTGGCCGTGGGCCTGCGCCAGGTGCGGCGGGATGACCGGGTCGCCGAGCCCGCCACCGGGCCAGGCCGCGGCGATCTCGAGCGCCTTGCGGATCACCGACACCATCACCACGACGTCGTGCGGCTCGGCGAAGTAGTTGAGGTCGATGCGCGGGGCGACGGCGGGGTCGGCGCTGACCAGGGTCACCGAACCCTCCGAGTGGGGCTGCACCGGGTTGGGCAGGAGGACGACCTGGCCACGGGTGGGGTCCAGGAACGCCTCCGGGTCGTCGAAGAAGGCCGATGCTGGGATGCGGAAGACGCCCTCCCAGATCGCCGGGGTGTAGCCGCAGGCCAGGAAGCCGATCTGGGCGTCGTGGGTGTGCTCGTCGCCGAGGCCGGTGGAGTAGAACGCGACGGCGTCGTACAGCGACGAGGACGCGAGGCCGCGGCCGGTCGTGAACCACTCGACCAGGCGGCGCTCGGCCTCGGCCTTGGCGGCGGCCAACGGCTCGGGGAGGTCGACGTCATCCGCCGGGTCCGCCGGGAGCGGGCCCGCCGGTGCCCGGAGCGCGTCCGGCCCCAGCGACATCGCGATCTCGAGCATGGTCTCGCCGATGCCGTCGGCGGCGAACATCAGCGGGGTGTGGAGGTGGTCCTTGAGGTGCTGCCCGACGTCCGGCAGGTCGAGGACACAGTCGACCCCGACCTCGGCCAGTGCCTCGCGGGCCCCGACCCCCGAGAGCATCAGGAGGTGCGGCGACCCGATGGCACCGCCGCAGAGCACCACCTCAGTGCCGGCGTTCACGTCAACCGAGGCACCGTCCTCGCTGCGGTAGCGCACCCCGGTGGCGCGCAGGTCGTCGCCGTCGCCCTCGATGACGACCCGCTCGACGAGCGCGCCGGTGACGACGGTGAGGTTCTCCCGCTCCATCGCGGGCTCGAGGTACGCGTGGAAGGTCGAGCTGCGCTTGCCAGCGCGCGTCGTCGTCTGGAACAGCGAGGCGACGCCCTGCGGCTCGCGACGGTCACGCCCGTTGTAGTCGCCCTGCTTGAGCCCGGTGCTGCCCGCCGCCTCGACGAACTGGGTGGATGCCGGGAGCACCGGTTCGCGCACCGACACCCCCACCGGCCCGTCGCCGCTGTGGGCGTCGAGGTCGGGGTGCAGCTCGGTGCTGTGCACGAAGCCCTCGGCCTTCAGGAAGTAGGGGAGCACCTCCGCGTAGGACCAGCCCTCCGCCCCACCGGCGGCCCAGTCGTCGAAGTCGCCGGGGTGGCCCCGCACGTAGGCCATGTAGTTGATGCCCGAGGTGCCGCCGAGCATCTTGCCGCGGGGCACCATCATCCGGCCCCCGACCAGGCCCTTGCCGACGCCCCCGGCGTCGCCCGTGAACATCCAGTCGGTGGTGGGGTCGTTCTGCAGCGAGGCCACCGCGGCCGGCATCAGCTCGGCCGGTGGAGGCGGGCCCCCGGCCTCGAGCAGGCACACCCTGACGTCCGGGTCCTCGGTCAGCCGGGCGGCGACGACAGCACCCGCCGACCCCGCGCCCACGATCACGTAGTCGTACGTCGAGCCCATGGATCCCACCTCGTCGTGGATGCCTCGCCGAACGGCGCGGACGGTGCCGCTCACGCAACCACAGGCCGGTCGCCCGCGGCAAGGGTTGTCGAACGCCACCCGGGCCAAGCGGTCGGGGCGGAGGTCCGGATGCTTCACGTGGTGGGCCACACCCCCTGGCGTCCCCCGATCGACCAATAGGTCGATCTGGGGACGCTCGGCTGGGTCGCGCTTTCCCCTGACCGCTGCGCGGTGGGATGCCGTGTGCGGCCGTTGACCATCCGCACCCACTCCGTGGCGCTAGCGGCCGCTCCCCCCAGACCCGTTCATCGGCTCGCCCACGGCATCCCATCGCTCCGCTCCTTCCGCTTCGGTCCCCTCTTCCGTGGTCCCCCCTCCGCTTCATGGCCTCTTCTCGTCGCACGGTGCCCCTGGTGACATGCAGTCGGAGCTCTCGGCGCCCAGCAGCACGCTCGGCGCTACGGTCATCACGAGCTACTGCATGTCACCAGGCGCAGGCATCGGGGTCGGGCAGTGGGAGGGGCCGTTCCCGCTGGCTGGGGTGCGGTCGAGAGGGGACGTGGCACACCCGGGCGGTGGCTCGCCAGGTGAAGTATCCGGACCTCCCTGACGAGGTACTCCCGCACCGGCCGTGCCCACATTGACCTCTTGGTCGATTCCGGTACGCCTCGGTGGGAGTCAGCGGTAGAAGCCGTGGCGGGCCAGCGGGTGGAGCAGCTCGCGCTCCTCGTAGGCCAGGTGCGACAGCAGGGTGTCGGTGAGGAGGTCGACGACGTGCTGGAGGCGGTCGAGGGCGCCGGGCTCGTCGGACACCAGGGCCACGAGCGCCCGGTCGACGTCGTCGAGCACGTCGTGGATCACCTCGTGCTCCTCCTCGAGCCGGTCGATCACCGGCACCGCGTCGGGGTCGCTGGACCGCAGGTGCGGGAAGATGCCGGTGTCCTCGAGCCCGTGGTGGCCGGTCACGATCCGGCAGTACGACTCGCAGTAGGCACCGAGCGTCCAGTTGTTCTGGCGCATCGTCATCGCGTTCACCGCCGACCGGGCCGACCCGACCGCGAGGTGCCCGCGCACGACCTGCTCGACAACGTCACGCACCTGGGTCAGCTCGGCCCGCAGGTGGTCGTGCACCTCCTTGAGGTGGCGCGGCACCGCCAGCTGGGCCGGGCCGTAGGCGGCCTGCTCCGCCGGGTCGGGTCGCACCGGGTAGGCCGGCCGGCTCGCCTCGTCCCACGGCAGGATGCCGGTGAGCCGGGTCCCGTCGTCGGGCGTGGGGACGACGACGTCGGCGAAGGACGTGGAAGTCGTTGCAGCAGAATCAGGTTGACCGGAAACCGGTGCATCGCGTCCGCCCGACGCAAGGGCACCGCTGGGCACGGCATCCGCGGCCGCAGCCGACGGGTCCCGGCCCGTGCCGACGGACGGTGACGACACGGCATCCGGCGCCACGGCGCGGCGCTCGCGCTCGGCCGCCACGAGGTCGCGCACCAGGGGCGCCACCTCCTCGCCGAAGCGTCGCACGTCGTCGGGGTCGTCGGTGCCCAGGATGTAGGTGGCCATCCCCTGCTCGAGGGTGAGGGTGGCGAGCTGCTCGGCCCAGTCGCCGGGCCGCCCGCGCAGGAAGCCGCCGCCCGAACCGAACGACCCCGACACGTTGTAGAGCCGCCGCACGGCCTCGGGCGCCCGACCGGCCGCCACCGCCGCCTCGTCGATCCGTTCGTTGAGCTCGCCGAGCGTCTCCGGCCCGGCGTAGCCCTGGCTCGGCAGCCAGCCGTCGGCGAGCCGCCCGGTGAGCCGCAGCATCCGCGGCTTGTAGGCCCCCACCCAGATGCCCACCGGGTGCACGGGCGCCGGCCCCGAGTGCAGCCCCGACGCCCGGTGGTGAGCACCGTCCAGGCGCACTGAGCCCGATCCAGCCCACATCGCCCGGATGACGCCGATCGCCTCCTCGAGCGCGTCGACCGCCTCACCCGGCGAGAGCCGCACCCCGCCGGCCGCCTCGATGGCGTCCCAGAACGCGCCGGTGCCGATGCCGAGCTCGACCCGGCCACCGCTGAGGATGTCGAGCGAGGCCACCGACCCGGCGAGCACGACGGGGTTGCGCAGCGGCAGGTTCGCCACGTTGGGGGCGACCCGCAGGGTGGAGGTGCGGGCCGCGACGACCGACAGCAGCGTCCAGGCGTCGAGGTGGCGCGCCTGGTACGGGTGGTCCTGCACGGTCAGCAGGTCGAGCCCGCTGACCTCGGCCACGGCGGCCAGCTCGAGCACGTGGTGCGCCGAGGCCGCGTCGGGGGAGGGGAACAGCCCGAACTCGAGCCCGTGGCCGTAGTCGGTCACCCGTCGGCGCCCCGGTCCTCGCGTGGCAGGCGACCCGACGCGGCATACCCGCCGAGCAGCTCGGCCATCGCGAGGTGCGGCTTGGCCTCGTCGTGTCGGCCCTGGCGCTGCAGGGTGCGGCCGAGCACGAGGTTGGCATAGGCGTCGTCGGGGACGTCGGCCAGCACCGCCCGGGTCACCCGCTCGGCGCGACCGAGCTGGGCGGAGTGGAAGTAGGAGCGTGCGAGCAGCAGCCGCAGCTCGGTGGTGCCGTGCAGCGGCGGCGCGAGTGCGCTCTCGTCGACGAGCGTGGCGAGCGCCTCGGCCGCGGCCTGGTACTCGCCGTGCTCGAACAGCCCGCGAGCGCGCTCGTAGCGCTCGGCCATGTCGGAGCCGGGAGTGGTCATGGGCTCCACAACACCACATCCGATCGCCCGATTCCGGATGCCGGTGCCACCGACCGCGCTCGGCGCGGAAGGGTGCACGACAGGTCCACAGCACGCGCCCAGCCCCGGCCCAGCCCACAGCCCTAGGCTCGCCCGGGTGAGGACCACCCGGGCGACGGAGCACCTGATCGTCGACGTGCCCGGCCACCCGGGCGCCACCCTGCGCGTCGAGGTGCAACCACCCCGACGCCCCGGTGACGGCGCTGTTCAGCTCGGGCCTGGGGCTCCCGCTCGACCTGTGGCACCCGGTCACCGGCCTGCTGCCCGACGTGCGGTGCGTGCTCTTCGACCGCCCCGGTATGGGCGGGTCCACCCCGTGGCACCGGGCGGTCGCCCTGCCCGAGGGCGTCGACCTGCTCGCGACCGTGCTCGCCGCCGCGCACCCCGAGGCCCCGACCGACCCGGTGGTCGTCGTCGGCCACTCGCACGGAGGCCTGTTCGCCGAGGGCCTGGCCCGCACCCGTCCTGACCTGGTGCGCGGCCTGGTGCTCGTCGACGCCTCCGACCCGGAGTTCGAGGCGACCCGGCTGCAGCTCGGCGGGCCGGCGGCGACCTGGGCCGCCTGGGTGGCCGGCCGCCCATGGCTGGCGGGGGTCGCGCCTGACCTCGCGGCCAGCGTCGTGCTCGTCGGGGGCACCACCCGTCCGGCATCCGCCCACGCGCACCGCGCCCTGGCGACGGCCTACGGCCAGCCGGCCCAGCTCGAGGCGACCGTGGCCGAGCTGGCCGCCGTGGGCGACGACGCCCGCGACCTCCTCGCGCTCGCGACCGCCCACCCGCTGCCCGACGTGCCGGTACAGCTCGTCGTGGCGGCCAGGACCGGCCGGCTGACGCACCGCCGGCGCCGACAGCTGGCTGCGCCGGATGACCGACCGCGCCGCCGTGCTCGGCGCCGGCACCGTGCGCACCGACGTCGACTCCGGTCACCTGGTCATGCTCGACGCGCCGGATGCCGTCGCCCGCGCCGTGCGCGCCTGCCTCACTACCCGAGGCCGCTGATCGCCTTCTCGATGGCGGCGATCTCGGTGTCCGGCAACGACGGCGGGCCGACGATCTCCGACCAGGCCGTGACGACCGTCGAGTCGTAGACGTGGCCGTGGCCCGGCGGCACTCCGTTGGCGTTGAACTGGTCGACCGTCGCCTGCCACCCGCTGACCACCGGCCAGGCGACCACCCGCGGGCTCACGTCGGGGCCGCGCGGGTCGAGCCACGCCTGGTGGTCGGCCGTCCACGCGACGATCGGGTCGGAGGCGTGGGTGAGGTAGATGATCGGGTTGTCGGTGGTCCAGGTGAGCGTCTGGTCGGTGAGCTCGCTCGCGGTCGTGGCCACCCGCGCCAGACCACCGTCGCCGTAGAGCGGCCGCCAGACCGGCGATCCGGGCTGGCGGCCGGCCACGACCTTCTGCCAGGTCGGGTCGAAGCTCGGCGGCCCGATGAGCAGGGCCCCGTCGGTGGTCGTCGACATGTCCTCGACGCTGGTGAAGGCGCTGTCCGTGGAGAAGGCGCCCAGGCTCTCGCCGAAGACGTAGAGCTCCGGGCGCTGGTCGGCCGGCAGGCTGTCGAGCTCGACGCGCAGGGCGGTGATCAGCGTCTCGGCGTTGCTCGCCGCCCGGCTCCGGTCGACGAGGAAGGACAGCCAGCTCGGCAGGTAGGAGTACTGGGTCGACACGATGGCGACGTCGCCGTGGGTCGCGTAGTCGAGGGAGTCGGCCGCCTTGGGGTCGATCCAGCCGCTGCCGGTGGTGCCGGCGACGGCGATCGCCTTGCGGTCGAAGCCGCCCAGCTTGCGCAGCTCCTCGACCGCGAGCTGCGCCCTCTCGCCCGGGGTCTCAGCGGCCTCGAGCCCGACGAAGGCCCGCACCGGCTCGACCGCCTTCGGGTCGCCGACGACCGCGGAGATCTCTGCGGCGGTGGGCCCGGAGGCGACGAACGCGCGCCCCTCGCGGCCGAGGCTCTCCCAGGTGACGACCGAGGTCGGGCCACCCGACCGGTTCGGCACCTCCGGGTTGACCACCCCGGGCTTGTCGTCGTTGTTGTTCTCGGCGAAGATCGCGTCGGCCACCTTGATCGCGCCCCCGTAGAGGAAGCCGGAGAAGAACATCCAGCTGGCGACGCCCGTGACGACGATGGCGATCAGCCAGGCCACCCGCGTCGGCAGCAGTCGCCCGAGCGGGCGGAACAGTGCGCGACCCACCCACTTGATCGCCCGCCCGATGCCGATGAGCAGCGCGGCGACCAGCAGGCCCAGCAGCGGCCCGACCAGCCAGAGCAGCGGCACCGAGGTGTCCATGCCGAGCAGCTCGCGCTGCCCGGACTGGAAGCTGCGGCCGAGCCAGCCTCCGACAAGCAGCACGACCACGGCGAGCACCGCCAGCACCTGCCAGGCGATCCGCCGGGCGCCGGGCGGCAGGTTGGGCAGGCCGAGGGCCCGGTAGGCCCAGCCGACGAAGGCACCGAGGCCGTAGCCGGTGGCGATGCAGAGACCGGTCACGAGGGCCTGGAGGAACCAGGCCCGCGGCACCAGCGACGGGGTCACGCTCATCGCCCCGAAGGTGAGGCCGAGCACGGCACCGGCCAGCGACAGCCGGCCCGGCCGCCGTCGGCGACGCTGCTCGGGAGCCGGCGACTCGGCGTCCGGGGTGCCCTCGGCGGGCGCCACCTCGGTGGGTTCGGCCGTCATGGCGGTCATCTCGGCTCCTGGGGAGGGATGTGTCAGGTGGGCTTGGTGATCGGGAACAGGATGGTGTCACGGATGCCGAGACCGGTCAGGTTCATGACCAGCCGGTCCACGCCCATCCCCATGCCGCCGGTCGGGGGCATGCCGTACTCGAGCGCCGCGAGGAAGTCCTCGTCGACCTCCATCGCCTCCGGATCGCCGGCCGCCGCGAGCAGCGACTGCTCGACGAGCCGGGCGCGCTGGTCGACGGGGTCGATCAGCTCGCTGTAGGCCGTGCCCTGCTCCGACCCCCAGATGACCAGGTCCCACTTCTCCACCAGCTTGGGGTCGTCGCGGTGCACCCGGGTGAGCGGCGAGGTGTCGCGCGGGAAGTCGGTGTAGAACACCGGCGTGGTCGTCTGCCCCTCGCACAGCTCGCCGTAGACCTCCTCGAGCACCGCGCCCCAGCTGAGCCCGGGGTCGAGGTCGAGCCCGATGGCGCGGGCGTGGCGCTGCAGCTCGGGGAGTGGTGTCGCCGTGGAGACCTCCTCGCCGAGCGCGGTCGAGACGGCTGTGCAGATCGGGATGGCGGGCCAGTCCCCGGACAGGTCGAACTCCTCGATGGTGCCGTCGGGGCGTGGCCGGCGAGCGACGGGCCGGCCGTAGACCGCGACCGCGGCCTCCTTGATGAGCTCCTGGGTGAGCAGCCGCATCGAGACGTAGTCGTTGTAGGTGCCGTAGACCTCGAGCGAGGTGAACTCGGGGTTGTGCGAGGAGTCGGCGCCCTCGTTGCGGAACTGCCGACCGAGCTCGAAGACCTGCTCCATGCCCCCGACGACGAGCCGCTTGAGGTGCAGCTCGGTCGCGATGCGCAGCGACAGCTCGAGGTCGTAGGCGTTGATGTGGGTCTGGAACGGGCGGGCGTTCGCCCCGCCGTGCACCAGCTGGAGGATCGGCGTCTCGACCTCGACGTAACCGCGGTTGTGCAGCGACTCGCGGATGCTGCGCACCACCGTCGAGCGCAGGTAGGCGATGTCGCGCGCCGCGGGCCGCACGATCAGGTCGACGTAGCGCATCCGCACCCGGGCCTCGGGGTCGGTGAGGCCGAGCCGCTTGTCGGGCAGCGGCCGCAGCGACTTCGACGTGAGCGCGAACGAGTGCGCGTCGACGCTCAGCTCGCCGTGGTTCGACGCGACGACGTCACCGGTGACGCCGACGTGGTCGCCGAGGTCGAGGCTTCGGAAGAGCCGGTGCTGCTCCTCGCCGAGCACCGCCCGCGAGGCCAGCACCTGCACGTCGCCCGAGCCGTCGCGGATGGTGAGGAAGCACAGGCCACCGTGGTCGCGCTTGCGCATCACCCGCCCGACGACGGAGACGACCTGGTCGGTGCGCGTGCCCGCGGGCAGGTCCCCGACGGCCGACCGCACCTCGGACAGGGCATGGGTTCGGGGGTAGCCGACCGGGTAGGGGTCGACGCCGGCCTCCTGCAGCCGGGTCAGCTTGGCGCGCCGAACCCGCTCCTGGTCGGGCAGACGCCGGGCGGTCAGCGCCTGCTCGAGGCGGTCGGGCTCGGCCGGGATCGCGGCCCGGACCTGGGCGGCATACGCCTCGTCGGCGTGCTCGAGCTCACCCGCCCCGGGGCGCCCACGGCGCAGGATCGACCTGATCGAGGGAGCGGTGAGGAAGCCTTCGGCACTGCCGGCGGCGACCCCCACGCGCGGCAGGTCGGAGGAGTACTCGAAGCAGATGAAGCGTGGCTGCCACTCGGGCAGGTACTTCGCGTTGGAGCGGTAGAGCGACTCGAGCTGCCAGTTGCGGCTGGCGAGCAGCAGGGCCTGCCGGCCCAGCCGGGCCATCGGGCCCGCCCCGAGCTCCTCACCGCGGGTGAAGGCCTCGCGGAACATCGCGAAGTTCAGCGACACCCGGCGCACGCCCAGCCGGGGCGCCTGCTCGGCCAGCGAGCTGACGAGCAGCTCGACGAGACCGTTGTCGGCGGTGGGGTCGCGGCGCATCAGGTCGAGCGACAGCCCGTTGCGGCCCCACGGCACCAGGCTGATGAACCCGCGCAGCGCGCCCTCGTGCGTCACGGGCCTCGACGAGCACGCAGTCGCCGTCGAGCGGGTCGCCGAGCCGGCCCAGCGCCATCGAGAAGCCGCGCTCGTCCCCACCGTCACCGCGCCACGACGCCGCCGACGCGGCCAGCCGGTCGAAGTCCTCCGCGGTCAGCGTGTCGTGGCGGCGCACCTCGACCTCGTAGCCACGGCGGTGCAGCCGGCTCACGGCCTGGCGCACCGGCTTCAGGCCGGGAGCGTTGAGCGAGAACGCGCCGAGGTCGAGGATCGCCTCGTCACCGATCTCGAAGACGGTGAGCCCGGCCTCCTCGAACGCGCGGGCCCCCTCGGACCCGGCCGCCATGACCGCGAGCGACCAGCCGTTGGCCCGGGCGTCGCGCCGCCACGCCTCGATGGCGGCGGGCCAGTGCTCGGGGTCGCCGACCGGGTTGCCGCTGGCCAGGCTGACGCCACGCACGACGCGGTACGAGACGCCGGCGCGCGCCTGCGCCGGGACCGCGTGGTCCCACACGACGGCCTTGTCACGGCGGGTGGCGAAGTAGCCGAGCGAGTCGAGCTCGCCGTGATCACGCTGCATCGTGCGCACCACGGCCTCGTCGGGAGCGCCCAGCGTGCGGGTGTAGCGCGGTGACCGGAACAGCACGGCCGCGCTGCCGAGCACCACGGCCGCACCCATCACGTTGAGCAGCACCCGTACCCACAACGGTGCGACCACCCCGGGGTTGGCGACCAGCCCGAGGTCGCCCAGCAGCACGTTCGCGACGGCGTCGCCGGCGCCGACCGAGTCAGCGTTGGCGAAGGTGGTGAGCAGCCAGGAGCCCACGAGCGAGACCACGACGGCGCCGAGGACGAAGACGATCAGGGCGCTCAGCCCGGCCCGGCGGGCGGTGCGGGCGATGAACTGGCGCCGGGCGACGACGGCGACGACGAGCAGCGCGACGGCGACGACGAGCCCCACCGCGTCGAGCACGTCGCGGTCGTCACCGGCGAGCGAGGCCACCCGGCCGATGCTCGGCAGCACGAGCAGGAGCACCACGAACGCCCACCAGGCCGACCGCAGCCGCCGGCGCAGGCCCACCCCGAGCGCGAAGAGCACCGCGGCGTACACGAGGTTCGGCACGATCGGCACGACCGCGAGCGAGACCGGGTCGTCACTGCGGTCGAAGAAGCGGTTCAGGGGCGGCACGAGCCATGCCACGACCACGACCGTCGAGAGCACGAAGGCGAACGCCGCCAGCCAGTCCGGCCACCGGTCGTCGTTCAGGGACACCCGCCGGACGGGTGCCTGGTGCTCGGCCGGCGCGCGATCACGCGTTGAGCGCGTCGCACCTTCCGTTGCGGTCATCTCGGATCCTCCAGAACTGCGGTTGCCAGGGGACAGTCAAGCAGTACGGTTGTTCCGCCATGGGACACATCCTGCGGCGCGGACACGGCATCGAGGGTCGTGCGACACGGCCGGCGGATCGAGCGGTGGATCCCCGCGTGGGCGGGCAAACGCCGCCGCGGCCGGCTGACGAGAGACTGTCTCCATGTGGAACTGGTACGTCGAGAACGTCGTCGGCACGGGCCGTTCGGCCGCGCTGTGGATGCTCGTCGGCTTCGTCGTCACGTACGCCGTCACCCGCACCATCACGGTGCGGATCAGGAACCGCAAGGACTCCGGCACCGCCGAGGAGGCCGGCCCCATCAAGGACGTGCACATCGGCGGGGTGCACGTGCACCACCAGGTGTGGGGCATCCTGCTCGTCCTCGTCGTGGGACTGCTGACCTTCCGGTTCCGGCCCGAGTCACCGTGGGTCGAGGTGCTGGCGACCCTGTTCGGGGTCGGCGCCGCCCTGGCCCTCGACGAGTTCGCCCTGTGGCTGCACCTCGAGGACGTCTACTGGTCCGAGGAGGGCAAGAAGTCGATCGACGCCGTGATGATCGCGGCCGTGTTCGGTCTGGTGCTGCTCGTCGGCACCTCCCCCGTGGGGGTCAGCACCGAGGACCCCGCCGACGCCGGCGGGTGGATCGTGTTCACCGTCGTGCTGGTCCACCTCACGTTCTGCTTCGTCTGCCTGCTCAAGGGCAAGCTCCTCATGGGTCTCGCCGGCCTCCCGCTGCCCTTCCTCTCCACGCTCGGCGTGTGCCGCCTCGCCAAGCCCGAGTCGTTCTGGGCGCGGCGCTTCTACGGCGAGAAGAGGATGGCCCGCGCCACGAAGCGGCACGCGAGGTACGAGGGTCGGCGGCTCGCCGCTCGCGACCGGCTCTTCGCCGGCTGAGTGGACGCCGGGCCGGCGCGGGGTCGCGGCGTGTCCACCCGCTCACGTCAGTGAGAATGTCCTTTGCCGGTGGGACGCCCTTCTGGCGTGACGACGCGCCGCCCAGCGAGGAGACGACGGTGACCGAGACGACGAGGCACGAGGCGACCACACCCGCGAGCGGCTCGACCGGCCTGCGCGGGTTCATGGACCGAGGCGGCCTGTGGCGCTACCTCGCGTTCCTCGTCGCCTACCTGGCGATCTACCTCGGGTCCAGCTTCGCCGGGAAGCTGTTCCCGGACCTGGCCGAGGCCGACCTGCTGAGCAGCCCGGGCGCGGTGTTGGCCCAGATGACCCTGCCCCTGCTCGTGGGGGCCGCCGTCCTCTTCGGGATGTCGTACTACCTCGGCTGGAACCGGGCGATCTTCGACCGCCAGCCGATCTACCGGTCCTGGTGGATGTGGCTCGGGCCCGCCGTCGCCCTCGTGCCCGTCCTCCTGCGCGTCGTGGGCATCAACTGGGGCGGCCCCTCCATCTCGGTCGTCGTGACCGTGCTGCTGAGCGGGCTGCTGGTCGGCGTCGTCGAGGAGCTGATGTACCGGGGCTTCGCCGTGAAGATGATCCGCGCCGGTGGGCACGGTGAGCTCGCCGTGGCTGCCCTGTCCTCGGCGGCCTTCGCCCTCTCGCACAGCACCAACCTCATCGGCGGGCAGGCCTTCACCACGGTCGCCTTCACCGTCTTCTACACCTTCGGGTTCGGGGCGCTCATGTACCTGACCCTGCGGGCCACCGGCTTCCTCGTCTGGGCGATGCTCGTGCACGGCCTCACGGACCCGACGACGATCCTGGCCTCCGGCGGCATCGACAAGGTCTCCACAGGTCCCTCCACCAGCGGCCTCCTGCACGCCGCTGGCCTGTTCACCTTTCCCCTGGTCTTCATCGGCATCATCCTGCTGCTGTTCGTGCGCGGCCGGGTGGGCGAGAGGAACGGGGATGACGGGCACGTCGAGCCCGAGGTCGACGGGAAGCACGTCTCCGCCTGACCCGCCGCCCCTCTCGCGGGTCGGGTCCCGTTCGGGGGAGGATCGAGGCGTCATGACCCAGGACGAGCGACCTCAGCCCTCGGCGCCGCAGACCCCGCGTGGCCGGGTGGCCGGCGCGGGCCGCAGTGTCCGGCGCGGCGGGCGGGCCGGCATCCGGTGGGTCGGGCGTGGCGGGGCGGCCGCGGGCCGTCGGTTCCGCAGCTTCGCCGACGCCGACGGGGCCGCCGACACCGGCCTCGCACGGCTCACCGAGCTGCACGCCGTCAACGTCGCCGCGGATGCCGCCCTCACCGTCTCGCTCGCGGGCACCGTCTTCGCGCTGCCCACCGACGAGGCGCGCGGCCGGGTCGCGCTGTTCCTGGTGCTGACGATGGCGCCGTTCGTGCTGCTGGCACCGCTCATCGGGCCGCTGCTCGACCGGTTCCGGCACGGGCGGCGCTGGGCGCTCGGCACCACCCTGGCCACCCGGGCGTTCCTGGCCTGGGTGCTCGCCACCGCGGTGGTGGAGGACAGCGTGTGGCTCTTCCCGGCGGCACTGGGCTGCCTCGTGGCCAGCCGCACGTATGCCGTGGCGCGCGCGGCCGCGGTGCCGCGCCTGCTGCCGCGCGACATCAGCCTGGTCACCGCGAACTCCCGGCTCACCATCGCGGGCCTCATCGGCATGGCGATCGGCGGTGGGCTGGCCGGCGCCCTGTCGCGGATCGGGCCGGACTGGTCGCTGCGGCTGGCGTTCGTGGTCTACGTCGCCGCGACCGTGCTCGCCATCCGGCTCCCGGCCCGGGTCGACTCCACCGCGGGCGAGCTCGACCTCGACGGACGCCCCGCCGGCGAGGCGCCACTGGCCCTGCCCTCGGCCGGCCGGGGTGCCCGGCGGCTGCGGGCCCTACCGCCCGCCGTGCGCTACGTGCTCTGGCTGACCACCGGCGCCCGGCTGCTGAGCGGGTTCCTCACCCTCTTCCTCGCCTTCCTGATGCGCGAGCACCCGCTGCCCGGCTGGTCTGGCCCGGCGGTGCTGGCCATGGTCGCCGGGGCCGCCGGGGTGGGCAACGCGCTCGGGTCGGTCGTCGGCAACCGGCGCGCAGCCCGGCACCCGAGCGGCTCGCGACCGTCGTGGCGGGGGTCGCCGTGCTCGCGGGGCTGCTCACCGCGGTCTTCTACTCGCTGCCCACCCTGGTGCTGCTCGGCCTGGCGACCGGGTTGTTCGGGCAGCTCGCCAAGCTCAGCCTCGACGCGCTCATCCAGCGCGACGTCGACGACCACGTGCGGGCCCGGGTGTTCTCCTGGTCGGAGACCATCCTGCAGGCGTTCTGGGTCGTCGGCGGCGCCATCGGCATCACCCTGCCGCTGCTGCCCGTGCTCGGGTTCGCCATCGTCACGGCCGTGGTGGTGCTGGCGTGCCTGGTGGCCTGGCGGTCACGACGCCTTCAGTGACGCCCCACGGTGTCGAGGTCGACGGTGAGGCAGTCCGTGCCCCGGCCGGACAGGGCGCGCTCGTACTCGCTCGGGTAGTCGACCCGCCCGTCGGCGGCCACGCTGAACTCCACCACGGTGCTCGGCACCAGGCCGAGCCGGATCGCGTACGCCGGGCCGGGCGGCATCCGCACGGTGCGCTCGCGCGTGCCGAGCGGCTCGTGGCAGCCACCCCAGAGCGGCAGCACGGGGCGGGGCGAGCCGGTCGGGTTCAGCGTCACGGGCACCCCGACGACCTTCAGGGTGTCGGTGCCGCGACCGCGGAGCAGGTGGTCGTGCGCCGCGGCGTAGTCGACCGTGCCGTCGTCCTCGACCCGGAAGCGCAGGTCGCAGGCCCGGTCGCGGGTCTGCTGGAAGGCGTAGCCCCCGACATGGAGGTCGACCGCGACGCCGCCGGGCAGCGACCCGTCGACGAAGTGGGGCAGGTGGCCGGGCAGCCAGAACCAGGTGTAGGTCAGCTCGGAGGTGTCGATCCGGATCTGCGGCATGGTCGGTCCTCGGTGCGGTGCCGCGCCGTGGGTGGGCGCGGTTCTGCCCTCAGGAGTCGCCCGGGGGCCTCGTGATACCTCCGCCGGGCACACTGTCGGTGAGCTCGACACGGTGCAGGCGGCGATTGCCGGGACCGGTGCGTGGGGACCGATGGTCTACGTCGGGCTGCACGTGGTGCTCACCCTGGTGCCGGTGTCGAAGAACCTTGCTGTCCGGGGTGGCCGGCGCGCTGTTCGGCCTGGCCGGCGGCATCGCGATCTCGTGGGTGGCGTCGATGCTCAGCGCGGTGGTGGGCCTCGCGATCGCCCGCCGGCTGGGGCGCGACGCCGTCGCCGAGGTCTCCGGCCCGCGCCTGGCCCGGGTCGAGGACGTCCTGCGCCGCCAGGGCGTCACCGCGGTCGTCGTGGGCCGGCTGACGCCGGTGCTGCCGTTCACGATCGTCAACTACGGGGCGGGCGTCAGCGCCGTGTCGCGCCGTGACTTCCTCGTGGGCACCGCGGTCGGCATCGTGCCGGGCACGGTCGGGTATGCCGCGCTCGGCGCCTCCGCCGGGCGTAGCGTCGCCATCGTGGCCGGCTCGCTGGTGCTCGGGGTGGTGCTCCTGGTCGGCTCGCTGGTTGCCGCCCGCCGGATCGCGCGGCAACCGTCGGAGCCCGGCGGATCAGGAGTCGCGGTAGCGGCGAGCGCGCAGTGCGGCGGCGGCCACGGCATCCCGGCCGGCGGGGCGAGCGCCCCTGGTCCAGTCGGCCGGGTCCTCGGCGTAGATCGAGCCGTAGGCGGCGGTGTCGCGCTGGGTGCGCCAGCCCTCCGCGAGCGGGCCGAGGTCGAAGGTGTCGTAGCCGATCTCGTCGAGGGCCACCCGCACGACCTCCTTGGCCTGCGCGTCGTCGCCGGCGATGGCCAGCGCGCTGCGGTCGTCGGCCCCGGTGGAGCGCGGCAGGGCGGCGAGGTGCTGCACGAAGATGTTGTTGAAGCCCTTGACCACCTTCGCGTCGGGTGCGAGCGCCTGCAGCAGCTCGGACGTCGTCGTCGACTCGTCCTCCAGCTCGGGAACCACTCCGTCGCGCTGCGGGTAGTAGTTCATCGTGTCGATGACGACCTTGCCGGCCAGGGCCGCGTGCGGCAGGTCGCCGCGAGCCTTCAGCGGCACCGTCACCACGACCAGGTCGCCGGCACGGGCGGCCTCCTCGGCGGTGGCGGCCCGGGCGTGCGGGCCGAGCTCCGCGACGAGGTCGGCGAGCGTGTCCGGCCCGCGGCTGTTGCTCAGCACGACGTCGTGGCCGGCGTCGACCGCCAGCCGCGCGACGGTGCTGCCGATGTTCCCGCTTCCGATGAAGCCCCAGGTGGTCATGGGGGCGCCAACGCGGCGGGCGGGCGAGGGCATTCCCGGCGGCCCGGCATCCGCACCGACCTTCGACGGCACGGGTGCAGCGGGGCGACCGGGGTAGGGCACGGGCACAGACCCTCTGCGTCCAGTGACCCCTGACCGAAGGAGACCCCGTGACCAGGTTCGGCTTCACCCTGATGACCGAGCAGAACGGCCCCCTCGAGCTCGTCGACGCCGCCGTGCGCGCCGAGGACGCCGGCTTCGACCTGCTCGTGTCGAGCGACCACTACTCGCCGTGGCTCACCGAGCAGGGGCACGCGCCGTACGCGTGGACCGTGCTCGGCGCGGTGGCCCACGCCACCAGCCGCGTCGACCTGATGACCTACGTGACCTGCCCGACCCTGCGCTACCACCCGGCCGTCGTGGCCCAGAAGGCCGCCACGCTGCAGATCCTCGCCGAGGGCCGGTTCACCCTGGGCCTGGGCAGCGGTGAGAACCTCAACGAGCACGTCGTCGGCGCCGGGTGGCCGGCGGTCACCGTCCGCCAGGAGATGCTCACCGAGGCCATCGAGATCATCCGCGAGCTGCACACCGGTGAGCTCGTGAACTACCGCGGCGAGCACTTCGACGTCGAGTCGGCCCGCATCTGGGACCTGCCCGACGTGCCGGTCGGCATCGGCGTGGCCCTCAGCGGTGACAAGGGCGTCGAGCAGTTCGCCCCGCTCGCCGACCACCTCATCGCCGTGCAGCCCGAGAAGGAGCTCGTCGACGGCTGGAACGCCGTGTCGGACAAGCCGATCGGCTCAGGCGCACGTGGCGTGGGGCAGATCCCGATCTGCTGGGACCCGTCGGAGGAGGCCGCCGTCGAGCGGGCCCACGAGCAGTTCCGGTGGTTCGCCGGCGGCTGGAAGGTCAACTCGGACCTGCCGACCCCGATGGGCTTCTCGGGCGCCAGCCAGTTCGTGCGTCCGGAGGACGTCGCCCAGCAGATCCCCTGCGGGCCGGACCTCGACGCCGTCGTCGAGGCGGTGCGCCCCTGGTGGGAGGCCGGCTTCACGGACGTGGCGCTGGTGCAGGTGGGCGGTGAGCACCAGCAGGCGTTCCTCGAGCAGGCGGCCGAGCCACTGCTCGAGAAGCTGCGCAAGGCCTCCGCCGCACCCGCCTGAGCCGGCGGCGAGTGCGTAAGTGGTTGCCAGGGCAGCCACTTCCGCACTCGCGGCGGTCAGTGCGCGGCGGAGGTCGCCTCGTCGTCGCGGTTGCGAACCCGCTTGATGCCGGTCACGACCGCGACGACGGCGGCACCGACGACCAGGCCGATGACGGCCGACGCCAGGGTGTTGACGCACCAACCGAGCGCCCCACCGCCGACGGCCTCCTCGGCGTGGTGCACCCAGTCGTAGAGGGTGTGCCAGCCGAGCTCGTCGACGCCGACCAGCAGGATGTGTCCGCCCACCCAGAGCATCGCCACGATGCCGATCGTCGAGAGCGCCGACAGGAGCTTCGGCATCCCCGCGACCATGCCGCGCCCGACCGTGCGCGCGGTGCCGGACTCGCGCCCCGCGAGGTGCAGGCCGATGTCGTCCATCTTCACGATCAGGCCGACCACGCCGTAGACGAGCACCGTGATGAGGATGGCGACCACCACGAGGATGACCGCCCGCGACACGAACGGCTCGTCGGAGACCTCGTTGAGCGCGATGACCATGATCTCGGCGGACAGGATGAAGTCGGTGCGGATTGCGCCGGTCGTCACCGTCTTCTCGCGCTCGGCGGGGTCGACCACCACCTCCTCCTCGGCGTGCTCGTGGCCCGCGATCTTCTCCCAGATCTTCTCGGCGCCCTCGTAGCAGAGGTAGGTGCCGCCGAGCATGAGGATGGGCGTCAGCAGCCATGGCACGAACTGGCTGAGCAGCAGCGCGGCCGGGGTGATGATGAGCAGCTTGTTGCGCAGTGAGCCGAGTGCGATGCGCCGGATGATCGGCAGCTCGCGGTCGGGCGTGAGTCCCTGCACGTAGCGCGGCGTCACGGCGGTGTCGTCGACCACCACGCCCGCCGCCTTCGCGCTCGCTCGCCCCGCGGCGGCGGCGACGTCGTCGACGGATGCCGCGGCGAGCTTGGCCATCGCGGCGATGTCGTCGAGCAGGGCGACCAGTCCGCCGGCCATCAGGGGTCTCCTCGGGTCGTGGGTCGGGAGACCTAGGTTAAGGCGTTGCGCCGCCCGCGAAGGAAGGCCTGCTCGGCGGGGTTCGCGGTCAGGGCGATCGCCCGGTCGTAGGCGGCCACCGCCTCGCGATGCCGGCCGAGCCGGCGCAGCAGGTCGGCCCGGGTCGCGTGGTAAGGGTGGTAGCCGTCGAGCCCGAGCCCGTCGACGACGGCCAGCGCGGATGCCGGTCCCGCCACCTCCGCGAGCGCCACGGCCCGGTTGAGCGCGACGACAGGGGTGGGAGTCACGGCATACAGCTGGTCGTAGAGCGCGAGCACCTGCGACCAGTCGGTGTCGGCGGCGGTCGCCGCGTCGGTGTGCACCGCGTTGACGGCGGCGAGCAGCTGGTAGTGCCCGGGCTGGTTGCGGCGCAGGCACTCTCGCACCAGGGCGTGACCCTCGGCGATGGCCTCGCGGTCCCAGAGCGCGCGGTCCTGAACGTCGAGCGTGACCAGCGCGCCCCCGGCATCCAGCCGTGCTGCCCGACGGGCGTCGGTGAGCAGCATCAGCGCGAGCAGCCCGGCGACCTCCGGCTCGTCGGGCATCAGCGCGCGCAGCACCCGGCCGAGCCGGATCGCCTCGGCGCACAGGTCGTCACGGATGCCGTCGCTGCCCGAGCCGGGCAGGTGACCCTCGGTGAAGACGAGGTAGATCACGGCGAGCACGCCGCGCAGGCGGGCCGGCAGCTCGTGGTCGCGCGGCACCCGGTAGGGGATGTTGGCGGCGGCGATCTTGCGCTTGGCCCGGGTGATCCGCTGGGCCATGGTGCGTTCGGGCACCAGGAAGGCGTTGGCGATCTCGGGCACGGTGAGCCCGCCGAGCAGTCGCAGGGTGAGCGCCACCTGGGCCTCGGGGGCCAGCGCCGGGTGGCAGCAGGTGAAGATCAGGCGCAGCCGCTCGTCGGTCACCGAGGTGACCGGGGCAGTGGGGTCCTCGGCGGCTGCGAGCATCTCGGCCTCCTCGTGGCGAGCCTGTCGGGTCGACTCGCGCCGCAGCCGGTCGAGAGCCTTGTTGCGCGCGACGACCGTCAGCCAGCCGCCCGGGTTGGGCGGCACGCCGTCGGTGGGCCAGCGGCGCACCGCCTCGACGAAGGCCTCCTGGGCCATCTCCTCGGCGAGGTCGAGGCTGCCGAACCGCCCGGCGAGCGAGGCCACCACCTTGCCGAACTCGGCACGGTAGACGTCCTCGACCACGCGGGCGGCACCGGCATCCGTCACGGGTCGCTCAGCCCTGGAAGGGGCGGACCTCGACCTTGCCGCGGCAGGCCTTGGAGCCGCGAGCCGCGAGGGCCAGTGCCTCGTCGAGGTCGGCCGCCTCCACCACCCAGAAGCCGCCGATCTGCTCCTTCGCCTCGCTGTACGGCCCGTCGGTGGTGACCGGCTCGTCACCGGTGCCGTCGACGACGGTCGCGGTGCTCGGGGAGTGCAGGCCGCCGGCGAACACCCAGTGCCCGCTCGCGCGGATCTCCTCGTTGAACGCCCCGGTGTCGGCGTAGGACTGCTCGCGCTCCACGGGGTCGGGGTAGATGTCCTCCGGGGTGGCGTCCTTGTCGTGCCAGACGGACAGCAGGTACTGGGTCATCGGATTCTCCTTGGTCACAGGTGTCGGACCCGACCGTAGTGCCGTGTCCTCACCTTCTCCACGAACGAGGAGGCCCGAATGCGACACCACCCGGCAGAGAATCCCGCCGGGTGGTGTCGGTTCCGCTGCCGGTCAGCCCTTCTCGGCGCCGGCGTTGGCGCCCTGGGTGAAGTAGCGCTGGAAGGCGATGAACACCAGGGCCGTCGGGATGGTCATCAGCAGCGCCGCGGCCATCGAAATCGGGTACTGGTTCCCGGAGCCGAGGCCCCCGGAGGTCAGCTGCGCCACGCCGAGAGTCAGCGTGAAGAGCTTCGGGTCGTCGGTGGCGATGATGAAGTGCGCCAGTTCGTTCCACGACCCCTGGAACGACAGGATCGTCAGGGTGATGACGGCCGCTCGGGCCATCGGCAGCACGATCGACCAGAAGATCCGGAACGTGCCCGCCCCGTCGATGCGCGCGGCCTCCTCGACCGAGGGTGAGATCGACTCGAAGAACTGCTCCCTGATGAACACCCGGCCGCATCGACGAGCAGCGGCACGATGAGCGCGGGTAGGTGTTGTAGATGCCGAGGTAGTTGAGCACGAGGAACTTCGGGATCAGCAGCACGACCCCGGGCACGGCCATCACGGCGAGGATCGCCGTGAACACCGCGTCGCGACCGCGGTACTTCAGGCGGGCCAGCGAGTCGAGGACGACCCGGCCGAGGGTGACGAACACGGTGACGATCACCGAGTTCATGAACCACAGGGGGAAGTCGGTCTGGGCGATCCGCTCGAAGGCCGCCGTCGTGATGAGCGTGTCGGTGGCGATTGCTGCCCGGCCGCGGTCTGCCTCGGTGACCCGGCCGCCGGTACTCGGCTGGCTCATGCCGTCACCCCCTTCTTCGCTGAACGCCGCTGGGCCCGCTCGGCCTTGCGCTGCTTCGCCTCGTCCTTGTCGCGCAGCGCGTACCGCTGGATGCTGGTCAGCACGAAGATGAGCACGAGGAGGAGGAACGCCATCGCGGCGCCCTCACCCCACTGGTTCTGGTTGAAGGCCGCGGTGTACGACAGATCCGCGGGTGTCAGGGTGGTCTTGGCCGGTCCGCCCTGGTCATGACGTACATCTGGTCGCACACCTGCCAGGTGCCGATGATGCCGAGAGTCACGACGAGGAGCAGGGTCGGCCGTAGGTGCGGCAGCGTGACGGCCCGAAAACGCTGCCACCTGTTGGCACCGTCGACCATCGCCGCCTCCTCGACCTTTGGGCTAGTCGTTCTTGGCGGCGCCGGCGATCCAGTTGCCCTCGATGGTCATCGCGGACTTGCCGGTGCCGAACGACTCGCCGCCCCACCCTGAGTCGAGCTCGTTGGACATCTTGAAGTTGCCGGCCTTGACGTTCTTCTGCACCCACTCCAAGGGCCTCGGTGACCTCCGGGCTGTTCGCCGCGGGGGTCAGCCCGGTTCCTGCTCCCCGCCGGCCGGGCCCGGCCAGCGGCGGATCTCGAGCATGCCGGTGTCGGCGACCTCGCTGGCCACCTCGGCGAGCTTGCGGTTGGAGTCCTGGCTGGCGACCCGCAGCACCGCGAACGCCTGCTCGCGGTCGAGGCGGTGCCGGTGCATCAGGATGCCCATGGCCACCCCGATCTCGCGGTTGCTCTCCATCGCCTTGAGCAGGTTCGCGGCCTTGTCGCGCGCCAACTGCGCGGTCACCAGCAGCGAGCCGTGGGTGGCGAGCACCAGCCCGGTGCCCATGGCGTGGCCGTCGAAGGCGCTGGGCCGGTCGGAGTAGACGTTCAGCGCCGCGACGGCCTCCGACTCGTCGAGCAGGGTGAGCCGGTAGGCCAGCACGCTGCGCAGCCCCAGCTCGGTGCTGACCCGCTCCCCCCACTGCCGCCAGCGGTCGTCGTGCGCCACGTCATCGGTGACGTAGACGCTGTCGTCGAGGATGGCGTCGACGCACGGGCCGCTGCCGATCTCGTACTGCAGGGCGTCGGCCCGCAGGGCGATCTCGTCGGTGGTCGAGGCGGTGCGGAACCGCCCGCCGCGCAGCACGGTGACGCTGACGGAGCTCGCCGCCGGGATCTGCTCGAGCGTGGCGTGCACCAGCTCGTCGAGCGGGGGTCGGGCGCCGGCCTCGCTGGCCCGCCCCGTCACGGCCTGCAGCGCCTCGGCGATGGCGAGCAGGTCGGTCGACCCAGCGGTGTCGACCCTGCGGGTGACGGCTCCCCCGATGTCGGCCTCCCGGGTGTCGGCGCGCGACATCATCGACTCGAACTGCTGGTCGGTCACGGCATCCTCCTGGACCCCGGGGATGCGGACGAGAGGCCCGGGACAGGGCCAGTATGCGCGAACCCGTCAGCGGCCGGGGGGTGGCGGCATCCCGGCGTCGGCGAAGCCCGCGATCTCGTCGCACACCTCTTCAGCGCTGGTGTAGGTGCGGCTGTGGTCGAGCGCCGCTGCCCGCCAGAGCAGCCTGGCGCGCTCGTGCCGGGCGACCAGGTGGGCGAGGATGTCGTCCTGGTTGGCGGGCCACGGCGCTCGAGCCAGAGCGGCCCGCAGCTGCGCGAGATCGGTGTCGAGGTCGGTCCTGATGGCGTCGTCGATGCTCATGTCCCCACTCCTCCGGTCGAGGCGCCCCATCCCCCGAGCAGCCCTCCATGCCGAGCACTACCCTGCCCGACCTGGCCGGAAACGGCTAGTGGGGGCGGCCTCGAACCCGAATGCGGCCCGGTTCCCGGCCGCGGACGGTACCGTCCGCCCATGCGCCTCGTTCGCCGCATCGCCGCGGTGCTCCTCGTCCTGGTCCTGGCTGCCGCCGTGGCCGGGTACTTCTACGCCCGGCCGCTGCTGAAGACCGGCACCGGGTACGCCGCGCACAACTCCTGCGCCGTCACCCTCGTGGCCGACCGTGACGACCCCGAGTCCGACCTGCCGGACAACCCCCTCGTGCCCTTCCTCACCGGCTACGTCAACGAGGCCGGCGGCTCGAGCACCTCGCAGATCCTGTTCACTCTGTCCACCCAGAAGGCCTGGTTCACCCGCGGGTTCGGCTGCACGCTCGCCACCGACCGACCCAACCTCGGCGAGGCCACCAAGGTCGTCGCCGACACCAACCCGTTGGCCGAGGCGCCCGCCCCGGAGCCCAACGCAGAGGTCGACGCCGCCATCGGTCGGGCCTTCGGCGACGACCTGTCCTCCTCGGCCCGTCAGCTGCTCGGTACCCGGGGCGTCGTGGTGCTGCGCGGCGGCCAGCTGATCGGCGAGCGGTACGCGCCCGGCTTCGAGTCCACCACCCCGCAGCTCGGCTGGTCGATGGGCAAGAGCGTGACCAGCCTGCTGCTGGGCCGGATGGTGCTCGAAAACAGGGTCGCCGTCACCGACACCGGCCTGCGCCCGGAGTGGACCGACGGGCGCAAGGACATCAGCGTCGACCAGCTGCTGCGGATGACCAGCGGGCTGAAGTGGGACGAGACCTACGCGCTGGGCACCCCGATCACCCAGATGCTGTACGCCGAGCCGGACATGGCCCGGTATGCCGCGAGCCAACCCCTCGTGCACCCGCCGGGCACCTACCAGCAGTACTCGAGCGGGTCGACCAACATCCTGTGCGGGGTGCTGACCGACCTCGCCGACGCCCCGGACGCCGACCTGCCCCGCCAGCAGCTCTTCGCCCCCCTCGGCCTCACCACGGCGACGTGGGAGCCGGACGCCACCGGGACACCGGTGTGCAGCTCGTACCTGTGGGCGTCACCGCGCGACTGGGCCGCCATCGGCCAGTTCGCGCTCCAGGACGGCGTGTGGGCCGGCACCCGGATGCTGCCCGAGGGCTGGATGCAGCAGACCACCACCGACACCACGGTGACCCGGAGCGAGGAGCAGGGCTACGCGGGCGGCTGGTGGGTCAACAAGCGGGCCGACGGCTCCCTCGTCGACCAGACCCTGCCCGAGGACACCTACTGGGCCAGCGGGCACGACGGGCAGCGGCTCTACGTCGTGCCGTCGGCCGGGCTGGTGGTGGTGCGACTCGGCTTCAGCCCCGAGGTCGACGCGAGGGACCTGAAGACCTCGCAGCTCGTCGCCGACCTGGTGGCGCTGAACGCCAAGTAGCGCCCGGCCGCCGGCTCAGAGCGAGGCGGTGACCTTTGCGGTCTTCGCGTCGGCCACGTTGCCGAAGAGCGGCACGCACGAGACGTCGACCATGGAGTCGGAGCTGCCCGTGGCGGTGGTGCAGACGGTCTGTACGTCGGCACCGCCCTTGGCCGGGAACGACATGGTGAACAGCACCGGGAAGCCGTCGGCGGTGCCGAGGGTGGCGCGCATCCCGGTGATGTTGACGACCGCGCCGCCCGCGTCGTCGAGGGTCCAGCCCGACTCGATGGTGGCGCGGGGCAGCTCGAAGGCCGCACCGACGGTGACGTCGATCGACTGGCCGAGGCCCTCGGTGGGAAGGCCGCTGGGGAGGTCGCTCGGGAAGTCGGTGGGGAAGTTCTCGCTGATCGTGTCTGAGGCCCGGTTGAACAGGTAGATGCCGGCGACGACGGCGGCGCCGAGGAGCAGCACCCCGATGATGGCGACGATCAGGCAGCCCTTGGCGAGACCACCACCCTGCCGCGGCGGCGGGACGTAGGGCTGGCCACCGGGCGTGCCGTAGCCGGTCTGCGGGTATCCCTGCTGCTGCGGCAAGCCGGTCTGCGGGTAGCCGGTCTGCGGGTAGCCCGGTTGCTGGTGGCTCGGCTGCGCATAGTCCGGCTGGGCGTACTCCGGCTGCGCGTAGGCGCCCTGGGGGTAGTCGCCCGGCGGGTAGTCGCTGGGCGTCGCCTGCGGTGCCGGGATGGCCTGGGTGGTGTTGAGGTCGACCGCCTGGGTCTGGTCGACCGGGCCGTCCCACGAGGGGGGCGCCGTGGGGTCGCTCGGCAGCGGGGAGCGGAACTGGTCGGTCCACTGGGAGCCGTCCCAGTAGCGTTCCTGGCCGTCCGGCTGCAGGTGCCATCCCGCTGGTGCCGACATTGGTGGGCCCTCCTCGGCTCGTCCCGTCTGCGCAGCGTATCCCGCGGTGTCGATGCGGAGGTCAGGGTTCGAGAACAGCGAGCTCTGGGTGTGGCGCCAGTAGGCGAACTGCGAGGTCGACACGTACATCGGCACCTCCCGCTCCAGCCCGACGTCGAGGTCGCCGACGTGCACGTCGCCGTCCGAGATGATGAACTCCCCGTCGGTGAAGCACATCGGGGCCGAGCCGTCACAGCATCCGCCCGACTGGTGGAACTTCAACGGACCGTGGATGCCGGTGAGGCGACGCACGAGGGCGGCCGCCTCAGCGGTCACGTCGACCCGGCCGGGGGTCAGGTGGGTCATCGGCTCAGCCCTGCACGGGGGCGACCCACTGGCCGCCGATCCAGTTGTCGTAGTGGCTCTCGACGGTGACAGTGCTGCGGTCGGACCCGGGGGTGGGAGCAACGTCCTTGTCGATCTCCCGTGATCTCTGGCCCCGTCCGGCGACGGGATGACCGGAGGCTGGGCACGTGACGTTGCAACACGTTGCACGTGGGTCTCGGCCGCTCAGCCCTCGTCGTCGAGGCAGAGGCAGAACGGGTGGCCGGCCGGGTCGATCATCACCCGCACGTTGTCCTGCGGCTGGTGGCCCGCGAGCGTGGCACCGAGGGCCACCGCCTCGTCGACCGCCTCGTCGAGGTCGCCGACCTGGAAGTCGAAGTGCATCATCGGGCGCTGCTGGCCGTCCTCGGGCGGCCACACCGGGGGCTGGTAGTCGCTGGCCTGCTGGAACACCACGTTCACCGCGGCCTCGCGCGACGTGGCGAGCACGGTCGTGCCCGGCTCCTCGTAGACCACCGGCCACCCGATCAGCTCGGAGTAGAAGCGGGCCAGCGCGGCCGGGTCGGGGGCCTCGAGCGCCGGGCCCCACCACATCCCCTGGGTTCGTGATCGCATGGGGACCAGCCTAGGTCGGCTCAGGCGCCGAGCTCGCGTTCCAACCGGCCGACCTCGGCCTCCGCCACCGGCAGCAGCGGCGAGGTCACCGGCAGGGTCTCGACCTGTCGCTCCCACATCTCCAGATCGCTTGCCCCCCAACGAGATCGGGTCCAGACGACCATCAGGTCCGGCTCGCCCGAGGCGAGCACGGCGCCGCGCACCCGGCCCTCGAGCACCTCGCGCAGGGTGACGACAGCCGGGGGGACCTCGAGCCGTTCGGCGGTGAGGCCGCCCGGGTGCTCGACGAGGGCCGAGATGATCTCGCTGTGCCGCCGGCTCAGCCGCAGCGCACGGCCGCCGAGCTCGGCCACGGCCATCCGGGCGGCCGCGCGGATCATCGCCAGGCTCTGCGGCGACGACACGTCAGGGCCGCCGGTGATGTCGACGACACCGAGCACTCGCCCGGTCGTGGGGTTGCAGATCGGGGCGGCCGCGCAGCTCCACGGGTGCACCAGGCGGTTGAAGTGCTCGGCGGCGTGCACGTGCACGGGTGGGCCGCGGTGCAGTGCCAGCCGGGCGCGTTGGTGCCCGCCGTGTGCTCGTTCCAGACCGAGCCCTCGACGAAGTTGATCGTCTCGGCCTTGCGCATCACCCCCGCCGGCCCGGTGGCCCAGAGCAGCTGCCCGCCGGCGTCCCCACTGACATCACGCTGTTGCAGTCGACCGCCGCCCGTCCGAGCACGGCCCTGACCCGCGCGGCCGGGCCGGACGAACGGCGACTGATTGCGGATCCTCACCCCAACAGCAGGCCCGGGAGCCACCCTGAAAGGTGGCAGATCCGCAAGGAGTCGGGAACTCAGCCGAGGCGCTCGGTGAGGCGCACGCTCACCGGGTCACCGGCATCCTTGCCGATGCTGCGGCGCACGTCGGCCGTGACCGGCAGCTTGTGCCGCCCGTCGCCGAGCGCCATGAACGAGGTGCGCACCGGCACGCCGTCGATGGTCGCCGCCACCTTCACCAGGCCGCGGGTGCCGAAGAACTCGGCCGCCTCCGGCCACACGACGTAGGTCCAGCCACCCTTCGCCGGGCTGCGCTCGAGCACCGCCTCGAAACTCACGTCGAGGGGGCCCACCCCTGCGCCGGTGGTCACTTGCGCCCGATCGCCGCGCTGATGCGCGCGGCCTTGTCGGCGGACCAGTTGGGCGGCTCGGTGACGGCGGCCCAGGCCAGCAGGTTGGCGCGGGCCGAGTACATGTGCCCGTAACCGGTCGGCACGCTGCCGGCACCGGGCATGTCGAGCAGCACCTGCCACATCGTCACCAGCGGCACCCAACCCATGGTGGGCGAGACGTCGGGGCCACGCTGGCCGTCAGCCAGCCACGGCGGCCGGTCGAACGCCAGGTCGCTGGAGAAGAACACGACCGGGTCGGAGGCGTGCTGGAGGTAGGCGACCCGGGTCGGTCCCCACGCGCCGGTGACCGGCTGCAGCGAGGTCTGCTCGTCGGTGAACCGCACCGTGCGCCCCTCTTCGTAGACCGGCAGGGATGCCGGTGAGCCCGCGTCGCGGTCGGCCTCGAGGCGGCGGTGCATCGGGTTGACGAACGGCGGCCCGACCATGAGTGCCCCGTCGACTGGCTCGTTGACGATGTTGACCGAGCCCAGCACGCTCTCGACCCCCATCGAGCCGAGCGAGAGCCCGTAGAGGTAGAGCTCGGGCCGGTCGCCCTCGGGCAGGGTCGCCCAGTACTGCCGCACGGTCTCGAAGACCGTGCGCGAGGTGTCGACGACGGCCTCCTGGTCGGCGAGCACCGAGATCCAGCTCGGCAGGTAGGAGTACTGCACGCCCGCGATCGCGGTGTCGCCGTTCCAGAGGTACTCGAGCGGGTCGGTGCCCCGGCTGTCGAGGAAGCCCATGCCGGTGGTGGTCGCCACGACGAGCACCTTGCGGTCGAAGGCTCTGGTGCGCTTGAGCTCGGCGAGCACCAGGTCGGCCCGCTCCTGCACCGTGTCGGCACTCTGCAGGCCGGCGTAGACCCGGATCGGTTGCTTGGCACCGGGGCCGTTGACGGCCTCGAGCTGCGCGACGGTGGGGCCGCCGCGCACGAAGGACCGCCCGTAGTAGCCGAGGTCCCGCCACGCCGCGAGGGAGGCCTTCGAGCCGGACCGTTCGGGCGCCGCCGGGTAGCCGGCGCTGTGCGAGCCGGTGGTGTCCTGCGGGGCGAAGATGGCGTTGGCCCCGGCGAAGAACCCGTTGACGATGACGCCCGTCCACAGTCCCCAGAACAGCGCCACGACGAGCCCGGTGCCGAGCACGATCGACAGGCGTGGCGGGAGGCGTCGTCCGAGCCACCGCACGGCGGTGCTGGCGAGCAGCCGCACGCCGCGACCCGCGAGGAGGAGCACCATTGCCACCACCACGGTCACCGCCACGACCACCGGCCAGATGAGTGCTGACGTGGGCGGCATCCCGAACATCGCGCGGATCTCGTTCTGCCAGCCCACGAGTCGCCAGCCGTTCCAGACCGCGCCCCACAGGCCGATGCCGATGAGCGCCCACAGGGCCACGGTGCGCGCACGGCCCCGCAGCCCGGGGATGCCGAGGTAGCGCCACAGCGCGGCGGTACCCGCCCCCAGCCCGTAGCCGACGGCCACGGTGACGCCGGAGACCAGGCCCTGCAGCCAGGCGGCCCGCGGAAGGAGCGAGGGCACCAGGGAGGCGGCGAAGAACCACGTGGCGGTGGTGAGGCCCACGCCGGACAGCACGCGGTCGAGCGGTCGCTCCGGCCGCCCGAGAGCGGGCACCAGAGGGCTCTGCCGCACGCGCAGTGCGGCGTTCTCGACGAGCGCAGCGGTCACGACGCTCCTTGCCTGATGGGGGATTACCGAGGGGATGATGGGGTATTCCTATGGATCGGACTTCTCCAGCGTAGGCGTCCGGATCGTTCCGGCTGGGCATGTTCCGTGGTCGCGGGCCGAGGTTGGGGGTCGGATCAGGGGTTCCCCGGATGCCGGGGTGCCCCTACCGTGGTCGGGTGCCGGTCGGGGATGGTGGAGCGTCCGCACCACGGTCGGGTGACGGTGGCCGAGCCGTCGCCCTGGGCGCGGAGCTGCGGCGGCTGCACGACCGCATCCGCGAGGTGCTCGACGACGCACGCGAGGGTCTGGACGCGACGGTGCTCGCGGCATCCCTGACCGATGACCTCGTAGTGCGCTGTCGGGCCGTCTGCACCAGCCTCGGGGCTCACCACCGCGACGAGGACTCCGCGCTGTTCCCCTGGTTGCGGCGCGAGTTCCCCGAGCTGGGCCCGGTGGTCGACCGGCTGGAGCAGGACCACGCCATGATCGGCAGCCTGCTGTCCGACCTCGAGCACCTGGTGGGGTCGGGAGCGCCTGGCGCCCTGGTGGTGCAGCACCTCCAGGGCGTGGACGCCGTCATGGAGAGTCACTTCCGGTATGAGGAGCGTGAGCTCGTGGGCCTGCTCGACGACTCGGACGGCGCCGGGCTGGTTCTGCCCGAACGTTTCTGGCGCGGTGGGTGAGAGGGTGTCGCCAGGAGGTGGTTCGCGTGAGTGACGTGAGCGAGCAGGTCGTGGTGACCCGCAACGAGGACGAGCACCGATGGGAGGCGCGGGTCGGTGGCGAGCTGGCCGGCTTCGCGGCCTACCAGCTGACCGACGAGCTCGTGGTGTTCACCCACACCGAGGTCGACCCGGCGTTCGAGGGCAAGGGCGTGGGCGGCGCGCTCGCGCGGTCAGCGCTCGACGAGGTGGCTGCGGAGGGCACCCGCAAGGTGATGCCGTTGTGCCCCTTCATCAAGGCGTGGATCCAGCGGCATCCCGACTACGTGCCGCTGGTCTACGGCGCCTGACCTCTCAGGCCGGCGGGCGACGTCGCAGGCCGGCGCGCGCGCCGAGGGCGGTGGCGACCGTCCACAGGACGACCGAGACCAGGAGCGGCAGGAGGACGGCCGGCGGATGCTGGCGGCTCAGCGGATGCCGGTGGGTCCAGCGGGAGCGGCGCGGCGTGGTCGGCCATGGGACGACGGTAACCGCGCCCGCGGGCCGATCGACGCCGTCACCTCCGCTGTGGTGCAGGTCACCGGGTGCCCGATGGGGGATCCAGGCCCGGCACGGCTGCGCGCCCGCGCGCAACGCCGGCGCCTCTGGCCGCCCGGGCGGGCCTGCCAGCCCTCGTGCGAGCCGTCCCTTCCTGAGCCGTACGGCGTCGAGAAGCCTACTACCCGACCGGATGTGTTCGCTCGTGGCTTAATCAAAGTTGTTGTGCAGCAGTCAGATCGGGCCTTGCGGGCCGGGCACTGTCAGTGGTCGCCGGTAGGTTTGGAGGTAGCAGGTCAAGCAAGGCAGAAGACGTTGGGGGTGAGCACAGTGGGGATCTTGCCGGGTGAGGCGCCGGCCGCGACGAGCGTCGGGGTGGGCGGGGTTCAGGCGGCCACCGAGGTGGCCATGGCTGCCTTGGCCGGTGCCTTCGCCACCGCGTCGGTGAGCGGGTCCCGGGCCGAGTGGGCCGCCGCCGTCGGCTCCCTGCAGCAGGTGATCGACGTCGCGACCGCGGTGCAGGACGCGGCGATCGTGCGCCTGGCGGCGATCGAGCCGGAGTACCTGGAGGACGGCACCGAGGTCGAGACGCACCGGGCGCTGGGGCATGTGGCGTTGGATGCGCCGGCGATCCTGTCCGGGGTGCTGTCGGTGTCCGCGCTGCACGCCGAGCGGCGGGTGGAGGCGGCGGTGCTGCTGGCCGCGGATGGTCCCGAGGGGTCCGACACCGACAGCGGTCTGGGTGGGTTGCACGCGGCGATGGGCCAGGGCCGGTTGGACTCCTACCGCGCGGGTGTGCTCGCCGAGGAGCTGGCGGCTGCCCCACCGCAGGTGCGCGAGACGGTGGTGACCTTGCTGCGAGGGGCACTTCGAGGTCGAGGACGGTGCGCACCTGCGGCGGCGGTGTCGTCGGGCGTTGGCGCGGATCAGCCCGGAGCTGTTGCTGGAGCGGGCCAAGCGGGCCAGGGCGCAGTGTGGGTTGCGGCGGTGGGTGGCCGAGCCTGGGGTGGACCGGTGGGAGGGGACCTTCCCCTCAGAGGACGCGGCGACCGCGTGGGCGGCGATCGACGCCCTGGCGCACCGCTACGTCAAGGACGGCGTGTGCACGCACATCGAGGCCGCCCGCGGGAAGGCACTGACCGACCTGGTGGCCGGGCAGGCGACCATCGACACCGTCCTGACCTTCACCGTCCCGGCCGCCGGGCCTCCTGCCGCGAGGCTGATGGGCACCGCGACGCGGGCACCGCCGGGAGCGAGGTCGTTGCGGAGGGTCCCGGTTCGGACGACCTGGTCGAGGTCATCGGCCCCGCCGGCAACCAGCCGGTGTTCGTCTCCCGAAACTGGGTGAAAGCGCTGGCCGGTGCCCGTGCCGGCAACGATGGGCGACCGCCACGGGCAGGAACGGTGGAGGTGGCGCCCTGCCACCCCGACACCGGCGCCCTGGTCGACCCGGCCAGCCGCTTCCCACAGGAGACGAGGGTCGAGCAGGAGACATCGTTGCCGCAGGACCAGGCGATCAAGCAGGACTCGACGGACGGCGACCCGCGGGAGTCGGGTGCAGAGGCACCGGACGAAGCCGTGCAGCCGACCCGCACTGGCATCGGTGCCGACACACCCAACCAAGCCGTGCAGCCAACCCGCAGCGACGCATTGCCCATCATCGGGGCGTCCACGTTGCAGCGGATCGCCGCGGGGTTCGGGGCCGGGGCGTACCGGCCCTCGGGCCGGATGGCCAAACGGGTCAAGGCCCGCGACCGCCGGTGCCGCTTCCCCGGCTGCACCGTCGCGGCAGTGTTCTGCGACCTCGACCACGTCCGGCCCTGGCCCACCGGCCCGACCGCCGACACCAACCTGATCTGCCTGTGCCGGCGCCACCACCGGGTCAAGCAACGACCCGGCTGGCGCGTCACCCTGGCCGCCGACGGCACCCTCACCTGGACCGACCCCACCGGCCGGGTCCGCACCACCGCACCCGCCGACGCCCTGACCTGCACCGTCCTCGGCGGCGCCGCGACACCCCCACCCGCCCCGGTCAGCACCAGCATCACCCGCACCGACCTGCCCGACGGACCCCACAGCGACCTCGAGTTCCGCCTCGAACACCTGCGCGCCGCGGCACGGCCAACCAGCGGCGGCTGGTCGATCCACGGGCACCCGATGGCCACCTCGTGGCGCGACGACAACGGCACCCGGCACAGCGCCGAGCTCACCCCGACCACCAACGTGATCGTCTTCGAGGTCACCAGCACACCTTGTCGACGACCACGCCACGGCGGCCGGCATACATTCCCCGACCATCCACCCTTCTGATGGCTCTCCCGAGCCTGAACGGGCTGGCGATCGCCGACGCTAGGACACCGCGGTGGGCCCGTGAGGACGGCCGTATCGACCTCGATGAGCTGATGTCCGATGGGTGGCGATCTCAGTGGCGGTCGATCGTCATCTCGGTGGACGCTGCCACCCGGGCGGCGTTCGTGCCATCGTGACGATGGACGTGGACGAAGGAGAACTGCGATGCGCTACCTGCTGCTCATGAACTACGCCGAGCCCGCCCCGGGCGAGATCCCCGACGAGGCCATCCAGGAGACCCAGGAGGCCTTCGGTGCCTACGGCCGCGCCCTGCAGGAGGCCGGGGTGCTCGTGGCCGCCGAGGTGCTGACCCCGACCGCCTCGGCCTCCACCCTCACCCTGCGGCGCGGGTCGGTGGAGGTGCAGGACGGCCCGTTCGCCGAGACCAAGGAGGCCCTCGCCGGGGTGTTCGTGCTCGATGTCCCCGACCTCGACGCCGCCCTCGGCTGGGCCGAGAAGTGCCCGGGCGCACAGTTCGGCGTCATGGAGGTCCGGCCCAGCTGGACGTCGTTCGTCGAGGGCACCTGGACCGCGCCCTGCCCCCTGTGACCGCGCCCTGCCGGCCATGACCGCACCCGCCCCGCCGTGACCATCCCGTCGGCAGCCAACGGCGCCCGTCACGCCGCGCTGGTGCGGGCCGACCTCGCGGCCCGCACCAGCTACGGCCGGCTCCTGGCCCTCCTCGCCGCCGGCACCTCCGACATCGCCGGCGCCGAGGACGCCCTCGCCGACGCCTTCGAACGCGCCCTGCGCAGCTGGCCGGACAACGGCATCCCCGACCGCCCCGACGCCTGGCTGCTCACCGTGGCGCGCAACCGGCAGCGCGACCGGTGGCGCTCGGCCGAGGCAACCCGCACCACACCGCTCGACCCGGCCACCCACACCCCACCCCACCTCGACGAGGTCGACCCCGATGCCGTGCCCGACCGCCGGCTCGAGCTCATGCTCGTCTGCGCCCACCCCGCGATCACCGTCACCGACCGCACCCCGCTCATGCTCAACACGGTGCTCGGCTTCACCGCCGAGCAGGTCGCCCGCAGCTATGCCGTGCCCGCCCGCACGATGGCGACCCGGTTGGTGCGTGCCAAGCGCCGCATCCGCGACAACCGCATCCCGTTCGCGCTCCCCGACCGCTCGGAGCTCCCCGACCGGATGGATGCCGTGCTCGGCGCCGTGTACGCGGCCTACGTCATCGAGTGGTCGACCGGCCCCGGCGAGCGCGACGTGCCACCCGAGGCACTGCACCTGGCCGAGGTGCTCGCCGAGCTCGCGCCCGACGACCCGGAGGTGCGTGGCCTCGCCGCCCTCGTCGAGCTGTCGGCCGCCCGGCGCCCGGCCCACCTCGGCGACGACGGCCGGTTCGTGCCGCTCGCCTCCCAGGAGACCGACACGTGGGATGCCGCGCTGATCGCCCGCGCCCACGACCACCTGCGCGCCGCCCACCCGGCGCGGGTGGTCGGCCGCTACCAGCTGGAAGCCGCGGTGCAGGCCGTGCACTGCGCCCGCCGCGAGACCGGGCGCACCGACTGGCCCACGCTGCTCGAGCTGCACCGGTCGCTGGCCGTTGTCGCCCCGAGCCTGGGCAGCGCCACCGCACTGGCGGCCGTGACGGCCGAGGTGGAGGGCCCGGCAGCCGGCCTGGCACTGCTCGACGCGGATGCCGGCCGCACTGTGCGCTTCCAGCCCGCCTGGGCGACCCGCGCCGAGCTGCTCGCCCGGCTGGGGCGCACCGCCGAGGCGGTCGTCGCCTACGACCACGCCATCGCGCTGACCCACGAGACGCCCGAGCGTCGCCACCTCGAGGAGCGACGGGCGGCCCTGCGCCGGTGACCGCGCCGGCGCGGCGCCGGCGCGGCGCCGACGTTCGACAGGCCGCAACGGCTTGCGCGGACACCCCCGCATCCCGGCCGTCACGGCGCCTAGGTTGGCGGTATGACGGCTTCCGGCCTCGCCCTCGGTGCGAGCGACTTCATCCAGCTGACCACGTTCCGCCGCACGGGCGAGGGAGTCCCGACACCGGTCTGGGTCGTGCCCGATGGTGACGCGCTGGCCGTGTTCACCCCCGCCGGCGCCGGCAAGCTGAAGCGGATCGGCCACACCCCACGGGTGACCGTGGTCGACTGCAGCCGGCGCGGGAAGGTGGCCGACGACGCGGTGCCCGTGGAGGCCGTCGCCACCACCACCGCAGACCCGGTCGAGGTCGAGCGGGTCACCCGGCTGCTCGCCGCGAAGTACGGCCTGCAGTTCCGGATCTTCATGCTCGTCGAGCGGATCGCAGCACGCGGCGAGCGCGAGCGCGAAGTCATCCGCATCGTGCCCGTGGACGTGGCGGCCGAGGCCGACGCGGGGTGAGCCCCGTGGGCGCGACGGCGACCGGCGGCGGCATCCGCGTGCTGTTGATGTCCGACACCCACCTGCCGGTGCGCGCCAAGGACCTCCCGGCCCCGCTGTGGGAGGAGGTCGACCGCGCCGACCTCGTCGTGCACGCCGGCGACTGGGTCGACGTGGTGACGCTCGACCGCCTCGAGGCCCGCAGCCGGAGGTTGCTGGCCTGCTGGGGCAACAACGACGGCCCCGAGCTTCGAGCGCGGCTCCCCGAGGTGGCGCTGGCGACCGTGGAGGGCGTGCGGGTCGCCGTGGTGCACGAGACGGGGGGCAAGGAACGGCGCAACGAGCGGATGCGGGCTACCTACCCCGACGTCGACCTGCTCGTCTTCGGGCACAGCCACATCCCTTGGGACACAGCGTATTCCGGGCTCAGGCTGCTGAACCCAGGCTCACCGACCGACCGGCGTCAACAGCCGAACTGCACGTGGATGACGTGCCGGCTCGCCGACGGCGCGGTGCACGATGTGGTCGTGCACCGCCTGCCGAGGCCTCAGGCCGGGGCGTCCGCGAAGCGCAGGTAGGGGCGCACCTCGTCGACGTTGGCGAAGCGCTCCTGCGCGTCGGCGGTGGAGATGGTCGGCGCCACGATGACGCGGTCGCCCGGCACCCACTCGGCCGGCGTCGAGATCGGCGCACCGTCCGTCGCCTGCAGCGCGTCGAGCGCGCGCAGGATCTCGGTGAAGTTGCGCCCCACCGACTTCGGGTACGTGATCGTCAGGCGCACCTTGTTGCTCGGGTCGATGAGGAAGACCGACCGCACGGTCGAGGTGTCGCCCTCGCCGGGGTGGATCATGTCGTAGGCCTGCGCGACGGCACGGTCGGAGTCGGCGATGATCGGGAAGTCGACCGGCACCCCGGCCACCTCCGCGATGTCGGGGATCCACCGGTGGTGGTCCTCGATCGAGTCGACCGACACCGCGATCGGCTTGGCATTGCGCGCCGCGAACTCGCCCGAGAGGGCGGCCGTGCGGCCGAGCTCGGTGGTGCAGACGGGGGTGAAGTCGGCCGGGTGGCTGAACAGCACCGCCCAGGAGCCCTGCTTCCACTCGTGGAAGGAGATCAGACCGGCGGTCGTCTCGGCGGTGAAGTCGGGCGCGGTGTCTCCGAGGCGGATGGACATGTATCACTCCTGGTTTGGATAACGGTTATCTGAAGTTATCGGATGCCGTTCCCGCGCGTCTCGTGCTGTCCGCATCGTGGGCACGTGTCCGACCACGGTGGGATGTGCCGGCCGCACCCGGTTCCTGGGCTGGGGTGGTGAGCCCCCAGAGCGTCTACGGCTGGCCCAGACGCCACGCGCTCTTCGTGGACGCCGGCCTCACTGGAGGTGCTGCTCGTCGTGCTCGTCGCCCCGCTCTGGATCGGCACACGGAGCGCTACCCCCTCGGAGACCGCCACCACGGCCGTCGCCGTGGCGACCCTCTCGACGGTCATGGTGCTCGCCCTGGTGGTGCGCCGCCGGCATCCGGTGCTCGCCTTCACCGTGGTGTCCCTGTGCTGCGCGCTGCAGCTCTTCGTGCGCTCCGACCCGGTGGCCGCCGACCTGGCCTTCGTCGTCGCCACCTACTCACTGGGGGCCAACGCCACCAGTCGGCTGGCGCACCTGGCCGGCCTGGGGACCGTCGCCGTCGCCGCCGTCCCTGCGGCCTGGCGGCCTCGGTGGTGCCGGCGCGGCGCGCCACCCGGATCGCCCCCGCCGCGGCGCTCGCCGACGACTGATCACCTCCGGCTGGGCCGTTCCGGGTGCAGGTCAGGATCGAAGAAGCACGTCGTCGGGGGTGCCGCCTAGTCTGAGCGGGCCGAGCGACGACGGTGCGTGCCGCGTCCCGGCATCCGACCGACCTGAGGAGACCCACTCGATGGCGAGTACGCAGCCCACGGCCCCCGCAGTCGCCGACACCCACGACCTGATCCGGGTGCAGGGCGCTCGCGAGAACAACCTCAAGGACATCAGCGTCGAGCTGCCCAAGCGGCGCCTCACCGTGTTCACCGGGGTGTCGGGGTCGGGCAAGAGCTCGCTGGTGTTCGCCACGATCGCCGCCGAGTCGCAGCGGATGATCAACGAGACCTACAGCGCCTTCGTGCAGGGCTTCATGCCCAACCTCGCGCGGCCCGACGTCGACCGCCTCGAGGGCCTGACGACGGCGATCATCGTCGACCAGGAGCGGATGGGGTCCAACCCCCGCTCCACCGTCGGCACGGCCACCGACGCCAACGCGATGCTGCGAATCCTGTTCAGCCGGTTGGGAACACCGCACATCGGCCCGCCAACGGCCTACTCGTTCAACGTGCCGACGCGCACCGCGAGCGGGGTGATGTCCACCGACAAGGGCGGGCGTGTCGAGAAGGCCGTGGTCAAGGCTGCCGTCTACCTCGGCGGGATGTGCCCACGCTGCGAGGGCATGGGGCACGTCAGCGACATCGACCGCACGGCGCTCTACGACGACTCGAAGTCGCTGCGCGCGGGCGCCCTGACCGTGCCCGGCTACTCCATGGACGGGTGGTACGGCCGGCTGTTCGAGGGCATGGGCCTGCCGATGGACAAGCCCATCGCGTCGTTCACCACCCGACAGCTCGACACGATGCTCTACGCGCCCCCGACCAAGATCAAGGTCGAGGGCATCAACCTCACCTTCGAGGGCATCATCCCCAAGATCACGAAGTCGATGCTCACCAAGGACCCCGAGGCGATGCAGCCGCACGTGCGCCGCTTCGTCGAGCGCGCGGTCACCTTCCAGGCCTGCCCCGAGTGCGGGGGCACCCGGCTGACCGCCGAGGTGCTGGCGTCGACGGTGAACGGGAAGAACATCGCCGAGCTGTGCGCGATGCAGATCAGCGACCTGGCCGCGTGGGTTCGCGAGCTCGACGAGCCCTCTGTCGCACCGCTGCTCGTCGGGCTGCGGCACCTGCTCGACTCCTTCACCGACATCGGGCTCGGCTACCTCTCGCTCGACCGGCCGGCCGGGACCCTCTCGGGCGGCGAGGCGCAGCGCACCAAGATGATCCGGCACCTCGGCTCCTCGCTCACCGACGTCACCTACGTGTTCGACGAGCCGACGATCGGGCTGCACCCGCACGACATCGCCCGGATGAACCAGCTGCTCCTCCAGCTGCGCGACAAGGGCAACACCGTCCTCGTCGTGGAGCACAAGCCCGAGACGATCGCCATCGCCGACCACGTCGTCGACCTCGGGCCGGGCGCCGGGGCCGGGGGTGGCGAGGTCTGCTTCGAGGGCAGCGTCGAGGGACTGCGCGCGAGCGACACCATCACCGGTCACCACCTCGACGACCGGGCGAGGATCAAGGAGGCCGTGCGGCCGGCATCCGGGGCACTGGAGGTTCGCAACGCGTCGACCCACAACCTCAAGCAGGTCGACGTCGACATCCCGCTCGGGGTGCTCTGCGTCATCACCGGTGTGGCCGGATCGGGCAAGTCGTCGCTCATCCACGGCTCGGTCGCCAAGCGTGAGGGGGTCGTGGTCATCGACCAGGGGGCGATCAAGGGCTCGCGGCGCAGCAACCCGGCCACGTACACCGGCTTGCTCGAGCCGATCCGCAAGGCGTTCGCCAAGGCCAACGGTGTCAAGCCGGCCCTGTTCAGCTCCAACTCCGAGGGCGCCTGTCCCAGCTGCAACGGCGCCGGCGTCATCTTCACCGACCTCGGCATCATGGCCACCGTCGAGTCGACCTGCGAGGAGTGCGAGGGCCGGCGGTTCCAGGCCGCGGTGCTCGACTACACCTTCGGTGGCAAGAACATCGCCGAGGTGCTCGCGATGTCCGTGGCCGAGGCGGAGGCCTTCTTCGGGGCGGGCGAGGCACGCACGCCCGCCGCCCACACGGTGCTCGCCCGGCTCGCCGACGTGGGGCTGGGCTACCTCAGCGTCGGCCAGCCGCTGACCACGCTCTCCGGCGGGGAGCGCCAGCGGCTCAAGCTGGCCACCCAGATGGCCGACAAGGGCGAGGTCTACGTGCTCGACGAGCCGACGACCGGCCTGCACCTCGCCGACGTCGAGAACCTGCTCGGGCTGCTCGACCGGCTCGTCGACTCCGGCAAGTCGGTCATCGTCATCGAGCACCACCAGGCCGTGATGGCGCACGCCGACTGGATCATCGACCTCGGCCCGGGCGCCGGGCACGACGGCGGCCGGGTGGTCTTCGAAGGCGCGCCGGCCGCCCTGGTGGCCGACCGCTCCACCCTCACGGGTGAGCACCTCGCGGCCTACGTCGGCGCGTGACCCCGGCCCTTCGGCCGGCATGGCAAGAGGAGGAGCGCCACGGCCTCTCCCCCTCTACTTCCAAGGTATAGCCGACCGGGGGGCTTGCGGCAAGGCCCCCTGACGCGGAGCAGAATCGCCGGCCGAGGCCAGGACCGACGGGGGGACCTGACCCGACCTCGCCGATCGGAAGCGCACCGCATGAAGCCCAGCACCCCACCGGATGCCGCGACCACCACCGAGCCGGCTGACGGACCCAGCAGCGCGTTCGCCCTGCCCGACCACCTCGCCGCCAAGGCCGACCCCGCGCTGATCACCGACGACGAGCGCCACTTCGCGGCCATCGCAGGCAGCCTCGAGCAGACGATCGCCGACCTGACCGGGCGGCTCGACGTGGCCCGGCGGTCCCCGGCCGGCACCGGTCAGGCCGCCCTCGACCGCGACCTCGAGGTGCACCGGCTGACCGCCCGGCTGCACACCCTGCGCCGCTACGGGCTCGACCTCTGCCTGGGCCACGTGGTGCCCGCTGACGGTGGCGACCCCGTCTACGTCGGGCGCCTCGGGCTCACCGACGCCACCGGTGAGCGGCTGCTCGTCGACTGGCGCTCACCGGTGGCCGAGCCGTTCTTCGGCGCGACCCACGCCGACCCGATGGGTCTGGCCAGCCGTCGCCGCTACCGCTGGACCGGCGGTCTGGTGAGCGACTACTGGGACGAGGTGTTCACGCTCGAGGCGCTTCCCGGGCACGCGGCATCCCTCGACGACCAGTCGGCGTTCATCGCCTCCCTCGGCGCCACCCGCTCACCGCGGATGCGCGACGTGCTCGGCACCATCGCCGTCGACCAGGACGCGATCGTGCGGGCCGGGTCCAAGGGCGCGCTGGTCGTCGACGGCGGCCCGGGCACCGGCAAGACCGTGGTCGCCCTGCACCGCACCGCCTACCTGCTCTACTCCGACCCGCGCCTGGGCCACCGCCGGGGTGGGGTGCTCTTCGTCGGCCCGCACCAGCCCTACCTCGCCTACGTCTCCGACGTGCTGCCCAGCCTCGGCGAGGAAGGAGTGCAGACCTGCACGCTGCGCGACCTCGTGCCGGAAGGGGCCGAGGCGCGCGAGGAGGCCGACCCCCGGGTGGCTCGGCTCAAGGCGGACGCGCGTCTCGTGACCGCCCTCGAGCCCGCGGTGCGCCTCTACGAGGAGCCACCGACGCAGGGGATGGAGGTCGGCACCCCGTGGGGCGACGTGTGGGTCGGCACCGCGGACTGGGCCGACGCGTTCGACGCTCCCGCGCCCGGGGCCGCCCACAACGAGAGCCGCGACGTGGTGTGGGAGGCGCTGCTCGGCATCCTCGTCGACAAGCTGCGCGACGAGGCCGCCGAGCTCGACGACAGCGGCGCGGATGCCGGGTGGACCGGTGACGACGCCGGGCCGCCCGACGACTTCGACGCCTACGGCATCACCACGACCGACCCGCTGGAGAAGTTCCGCCGGGCGCTCGCGGCCGACCGCGAGCTGGTGGAGGCGTTCGCGAGGGCGTGGCCGCTCATCGAGCCGACCGACCTCGTGGGCGACCTGTGGTCGGTGCCCGCCTACCTGCGCCGGTGCGCACCGTGGCTCGAGCGTGACGAGCTGTTCGCCCTGCAGCGCGAGGACCCCACGGCGTGGACGACTGCCGACCTGCCGCTGCTCGACGCCGCCCGGCGACGCCTCGGCGATCCGGAGGCACCTGCACGGCGCGCCCGCCGCGAGGCCGCCGATGCCGCCGAGCGCGAGCGGATGGCCGACGTGGTCACCGACCTCATCGCGAGCGACGACTCCGAGATGCACGTGATGTCGATGCTGCGCGGCCAGGACCTGCGCACCGCGCTGGTCGACGAGGATGCCGTGCCGGACGCCGATGCGGACCTGCTCGCCGGGCCGTTCGCGCACGTGGTGGTGGACGAGGCGCAAGAGCTGACCGACGCGGAGTGGCAGATGGTGCTGGCCCGCTGCCCGTCGCGCAGCCTGACCATCGTCGGCGACCGCGCGCAGGCCAGGCACGGGTTCGCCGAGTCGTGGAAGGAGCGGCTCGAGCGGGCCGGCCTGCGGCAGGTCGACGTCGCGTCACTGAACGTCAACTACCGCACCCCACGCGCGGTGATGGCTGAGGCCGAGCCGTTCATCCGGGCGGCCGTCCCGGACGCCAACGTGCCAACCTCGGTGCGTGACAATGGTGTTCAGGTCAGGCACGGAACGGTATCCGAGCTGGGGGCGCTCCTCGAGGGGTGGCTCGCGACGCACGCCGAGGGGGTCGCCTGCGTGATCGGCGACCCGACGTACGCGGCCGGCCCACGCGTCAGCTCACTGACGCCGCGGCTCGCCAAGGGTCTGGAGTTCGACCTCGTCGTGCTGGTCGACCCGCACCGGTTCGGCGACGGCATCGAGGGTGCCGTCGACCGCTACGTCGCGATGACCCGCGCGACTCAGCAGCTCGTCATCCTCACTTCTGAACCACAGGACAACGACGTCCTGACAAGCGGTTGAGTAGCACTTCTCGGCGCCGCTTTCCCGCTCTCCCACAGCGGAGTACGGTCGAACGAGATCGACACGGACTCCCGTACCCCGGCGCAGCGGTAGTTCGTGTCGATGTACGAACGGCCCACATGATCCTGCAAACGGATCCTGCGGGCCACGTGCATGTCGGGCTACTCGGTGGTCGTCCGGACGAAGCGCAACAGCCGGTACTGCAAGAGGCCGGCCAGGTGGCTCTGCTGGAGGGCGTCGCCGCCGACCATCGAGTCGGCCCACATCGAGCGACCTCGGCCGAGGCGGAGCAATGGCTGGGCGGCGGAGACGACCCTGTCGCGCGGCCGCCGAAGCCGTTGCAGGGTCGAGAGGTCGCGGGAGTCGACCAGCTCCAGGCCGGCGGCGGCCGCGAGGCGGGCCGCCTCGTCGACCGAGACGACGTTCGGCGCGTGCCACCCGGCCCGGAAGTCGGCCAGCCGCGGGTCGGCAGGGTCACCGGTGCGGACGTCGTCGATGACGACCAGCGCTCCACCGGGGCGCAGCACGCGCGCGGCCTCGCGGAAGAACGCGGCGGCCGGGTCGGCGTGAACGAACGACTCGATCGCGAAGGCGAGGTCGACGTCGGCGAGGTCGCGCGGGAGCTGGGTGAAGTCGGCGACCCGGAACCGCACGGTGCCCGGCCGGAGGCGGCCCTGCGCCGCGTAGCGCTCGGCGAGCCGCACCTGCTCCGGGCTGATCGAGACGCCCACCACCTCGACCGGCAGCCGGTCCGCCAGGTACAGCGCGGCCGTGCCGACACCGCATCCGAGGTCGAGCACGCGACGATCGTCGGGGCCGAGCTCGTCGAGCACCAGGGCGTGGGCGTGGTTGAGGGCGTCCCTGCGGCTGGTGACGCCGGGCCCCCAGAGCTCGCGGTGGATCGCCCGCTGGCTGCCGGTGAGCAGGAACTTCCAGGTGTTGGCGTCGTAGTAGCGGCGCACGTCGGCGCGCCGGCCGCCCCCCATCCCCTCACCCATGCCGCCCAGTGTGCCAAGGAGTGGGCCCGAACCGAGCCGCCTCGCCGTCTACCCGCGGGTGGTCAGCCGACGTGGTCGAGCACCGAGGTTCGAGGGAGGTAGGCGACGCAGCGCAGCCCGGCGTCGGCAACGCGTTCGAGGAGGAAGTCGCTGACGAGCAGCGCGGCCCCCTCCCCCTCGCCGAAGGACCAGCTGATCGTGGCGAGCAGCATCCGCTCGCCCAGGGCAACGGTCGTCGTGTCAGCGAGCGAGGTTGAGCCGGCGCCCGCCTCGCCCACCGCGGCAGCACGGCCCGCGACGGCGGCGAGGAACGCGCTTCGGGGCACCGGCACGGTGCCGTCGGGGCCGAGGACGAGGATCGGGTCGGCGACCAGCGCCACGTCGACGCCGGGTGACCCCAGGCGGAGCCAGTCGGCGGCGAAGGCGGCAACCCGTCGGTCGAGCTCTGCGGATGCTGGCGTGTCCATGTCCCACTCCTACACCCGGTGTCGGACCCACGGCATCCGGGCGCCGGCCGTTCTCCTGGTGTCCGTGCCGCGTCCGTCATCGGCCACCGAGATCGAGCCGTCGAGGTGGAACGTCACGTGGCACCTTCCCGTGCGACCCAGCGGCTCCCCTTCGTCATCGGCGTAGGCCAACGTCTCCAGCACCAGATGCGCAACCGTGGGTGCAGCGTCGCGGGCCTGCTCCGAGTCAGACGTAGGTGCTCACGGTCGACGGTGGAGGCCCGGTCATGCGTCGTGCTTGCCCACGCCGACCCCTCGCCCACACCTCGTGACGCCTACGGAGCGTCCCTGCGTCATCACCAACAACGCGTCGGCCCATCACGAGACGCCTTCAGCGCCGGACTCAGGGGACGGCCACCAGGAAGGTCAGCCCGTCCAGGTTGGCGGGACACCGGAAAAGCCTGTCAGGGCGGGCCCCGTCTGGCGCCGGGCGCTTGTCGTCGTTCCGTCAGGGACACTGGGGGAACACCGACCGTAGCTTCGACAAGGAGTCAGCCGTGACCGAGGGAACCGTCCGCTGGTTCGATGCCGATCGGGGGTTCGGGTTCATCGCCCTCGGGCAGGAGACAGAGGACTTGTACGTCCATGCATCCGAGATCGTCAGCAACGACGCGGTGAAGCTGCTCCGGGAGGGGCAGGTGGTCGAGTTCGAGATCGGCGAGGGGGACCGCGGCCCGCAGGCACGCCGCGTCCGGGTCACCGCCGACCAGGCCGCCGATACACCGCTGGGCGTGCTCGGCACCGTCGCCTGGTACGAGCCTGGCAAGGGGTACGGCTTCATCACGCCCGACGGCGGTGGTGCCGAGATCTTCGTGCACAGCTCGGCCATCGTGGCGGGCGGCGTGGTCTCGGAGGGGCAGCGGGTGGCGTTCCTCGTCGTCGACGGGGAGAAGGGACCACAGGCCGACCATCTGCTGCCCTTGGGAGCCCAGGCCGCCCAGCAGCCCGCGGCATCCGACGGGGCGGACGGCACCGTGTCCTGGTACGACGGGGACAAGGGCTTCGGGTTCATCACCCCCGAGTCCGGCGGCCCCGATGTCTTCGTCCACGTCAGGGCGCTGGCCGACGGGCTCCCCGAGCTGAGCGAGGGTGACCGGGTGACCTACGACGTCGTCGTGAGCGAGAAGGGCCCGCAGGCTCGCGACGTGCGCCTCGCACGCAGCTCGACACCGCGGGGCGCACCCGCGCCGTCGACGACCCGCGCTCGGTCGGGACACCCGCAGGCATCCGACGTCCCCGCGCGCGGCGGCCAGGGGGTGGTCGCGCGCTACGACGCGGAGCGGGGGTTCGGGTTCATCGCCCCCGACGCGGGAGGCGCGGACCTGTTCGTGCACGTGTCGGTCCTGCGAGGCGCCGAGGCGCTGCACCAGGGCGATCGGGTCCGGTACCAGGTGCGACAGAGCGATCGAGGACCACAGGCCGACCGCGTCGAACGGGTGTGAGCGGGACGGCGGTCCGGGCGCAGCTGGTGCTCAGGCGTGCTCGCGCAGGTAGCGGCCGAAGTGGGGCACGGTGAAGGCGATCCGGCCGCGCTCACCCGAGTAGATCAGGCCCTTCTTCAACAGCGCGTCGCGCGCCGGCGACAGCGACTGCGGCTTGCGCGCGAGGTGCGCCGCGACGTCGGCGGTCGGCACGGCATCCGTCTCGTCGCCGAGCTCGACGGCGACGTCGGCCATCGCGCGCAGGTACTCCCGTTCACCGGGGGTCGCCCGTTCGAAGCGCGAGCCGAAGAACCCGACGGCCAGTTCCGACTCCGCCTCGGGCGCGGCCACGGCCACGTCGTCGGCGGTCATCGGGGATGCCGGGGCCAGGTCCCAGACCGCCTTGCCGTAGGCCTGGATGAAGTAGGGGTAGCCGCCGGTCGCCGCGTACATCGCGTCGAGCGCCTCGGGGGTGAAACCGGCACCCTCGTCCTCGGCCGGGAGCGCCAACGCGGCGTCGGCGGCCGCGCGGTCGAGCCGGTCGATGCGCGAGTAGCGAAAAAGCCTCTCGGAGTATGACTTCGAGGCGGACAGCACCGCCGGCAGGTGCGGCAGGCCGGCGCCCACGACGATCACCGGCAGCCGCGACTGCGAGATCTCGTGGCAGGCGGCACACAGCGCCGAGACGTCGTCGGCGCCGAGGTCCTGCATCTCGTCGATGAACACCGCGATGCCGCGGCCGGTGTCGCCGGCCGTGCCACCGAGGTCGGAGAGCAGCTCGACCAGGTCGATCTCGATGTCACCCGAGTCGGCCCGCCCGGTGACGGCCGGCACCGCGATGCCGGGGTTCCACCGGTCGCGCAGCTTGGCCGCGCCGCGCCCCGTGCCCCCCACGGACTCGCGCTGCGCGAACGCCTTGACCACGCCGAGCGCGTGGTCGCCCGCTCCCCCGGCGGGCCCGAGCTCGCGCACCGCCTGGTGCACCGCCGAGGCGAGCGGGCGGCGCAGCGACTGCTCAGGCCGGGCCTCGAGCTTGCCGGTGCCCCACCCGGCGCGCACCGCCGCGGAGCGCAGCGCGTTGAGCAGCACGGTCTTGCCCACGCCGCGCAGCCCGGTGAGCACGATCGAGCGCTCGGGGCGGCCGCGGGCCACCCGCTCGAGCACCACGTCGAAGGCGTCGAGCTGCTCGTCACGACCGGCCAGCTCGGGCGGGCGCTGCCCGGCGCCGGGGGCGTAGGGGTTCCGGATCGGGTCCACGATCGGAGGGTATACGGCTCTCTAGCGCTGACGGCATACATCCGCAGACAGCGCTAGGCCGTGTCGCGCACCCGTCGCGGCACTAGGTTTGGGCGCGTGCTCGAGGCTGCGTTCTGGGGGTTCGTCGGTGGTGCCGCCCTGCTGGTCGGCGCCCTCATGGGGCTCTACCTCAAGGTGGGCCTTCGGGTCATCGGGCTGGTGATGGCGTTCGGTGCGGGCGTGCTGATCAGCGCGGTCGCCTTCGAGCTCACCGAGGAGGCCTACCGCTCCGCCGGTAGCATCGCCGCCGCCTTCGGCCTGGCCGCAGGGGCCCTCACCTTCTTCGCCGGCGACTGGCTGATCGACCGCCAGGGCGGCCACCGCCGCAAGAGCCCGGTGCACGGCGGCGTGCGCCTGCCCGAGCCGGCCGCGGACACGAAGCACCCGGCATCCGGTGGGTCGTCGGCAGCGGGGTCCGGCGCGGCGGCGACCAGCGGCATGGCCCTGGTGCTCGGGGCGCTGCTCGACGGCATCCCCGAGTCGGCGGCGATCGGCATCAGCCTGCTCGGCGGCGGTGGGGTGGGTGTCGCCATGGTGGCGGCGGTGTTCATGTCGAACATCCCCGAGTCGATGTCGGCCACGACCGGCCTCAAGGCGTCCGGCCGGTCGACCGGCTGGATCCTGGGGCTGTGGGCGCTCGTGGTGGGAGCGTCGACCCTGGCCTCGGTTGCCGGGTACGCCCTGCTCGGCGGGGCGTCGCAGGAGACGGTCGCCTTCATCCAGACCTTCGCGGCCGGCGCCATCCTGACCATGCTCGCCGACACGATGATGCCCGAGGCCGTCGAGCACGCCGGCCGGATGGTCGGGCTGCTCACGGTGCTCGGCTTCGCGGTGGCGTTCTTCCTCAGCGCCGCCTGAGGGATAGCGCCGGGCGAGCCGTGCTCAGGGCACCTGCGGCGCGCTGCCGTCGGCGGTCTCCATCGGCTTGCCGGCCGCGTGCCACGCGCGCATCCCGCCGCTGAGGTTGGCCACCTCGTAGCCCTGCTGGGCCAGCCACGGCATCACCCGCTGCACCCGCCCGCCCGATCGGCAGGTGATGACGAGCGGCTCGTCGGCGTCGAGGAAGGGGGCGAGCTCGTCGACCCGGGCAGGCAGCTCGGACATCGGGATGTGCACGGCCGTCGGGGCGTGTCCCCGGTCCCACTCGTCCTGCTCACGGATGTCGAGGACGACGGCGTCGTCGGGCAGCGCGGTCACGGGCACGTCGGGGAACTCGCTCATCGGGCAAGCATGCCAAACCCCGCTCCTACTTCAGGAACTTGCTGGTCCTGCGGTCGGCGAGCGGCTTCCCCCCGGTCTGGCAGGTCGCGCAGTACTGCAGCGAGGAGTCGGCGAACGACACCTCGCGCACCACGTCACCGCACTCGGGGCAGATCTCGCCGGTGCGCCCGTGCACGCGCATGCCGGCGCGCTTGGCGTCCTTGAGCTCCTTGGCGGGCTTGCCGGATGCCGCGGCCACCGCCGCCGCCAACGTGCCCCGCAGCGCGGTGTAGAGCCGCTCGACCTCGGCGCCGCCGAGCTTGGCGGCGATGGCGAACGGCGACAGCTTGGCGACGTGCAGCACCTCGTCGGAGTAGGCGTTGCCGACCCCGGCGATGATCGACTGGTCGCGCAGCATCCCCTTGACCTGCATCCGGTGCGAGGCGGCGATCGCCGCGAACACCTCGAGGGTGAAGTCGTCGGCCATCGGGTCGGGCCCGAGCGAGGCGATGCCGGGCACGGTTGCCGGGTCGTTCACGACGTAAGCGGCCAGCCGTTTCTTGGTGCCCGCCTCGGTGAGGTCGAATCCCGACCCGTCGTCGAAGCGCACCCGCAGGGCGATCGGCGACTTGCCGGGCCGGAGCACGGTGGCCGGCATCGCGTCGGACCACCGCAGCCACCCCGCCCGGGCCAGGTGGAACACGAGGTGCGTTCCGCCACAGTCGATGTCGATGAACTTGCCGTGGCGCGACACGCCGTCGACCGGGGCTCCCACCAGGGCCTGCGGCGGCGGGGTGAACGTCTTGAGCACCGAGATCGAGCCGAGCTCGACCCCGGTCACGACGAGCCCGTCGGTGCGCTCACCGAGGAAGTGGACGAGGGCCTGCACCTCGGGCAGCTCGGGCATGGACCGACGCTACCGCTCGTCGGGGTCCGGGAGCAGGTAGTCGGGCGGGTCCTCCAACGAGGGCACGGTCGCGGAGGCCCGCCCGGCCAGCGTTCGGCTCGGCACCTCCGACTGCCAGATCATCCGCACCTGGCGCAGCAGCCCGTAGCCGTCGCTCGCCCGCACCACCGGCACCTCGAGCTGTTCGGTCGGGGCGGGGGCCAGGTCGTCGTTGGCGACCGGGATGACGTGCGAGAGCACCTGCTCGCTCGGCGACAGCTCGCGGATGGCGATGCCGCGCACGTGGTCGGGGCGCCGGCTGGTGAACTCGGTGTAGATCTTCGGGTCGTGCTGGCCGTCGTCACCGACCAGCAGCCACTTCACGTGCGGCAGCTCGCGCGCGAGCCGGTGCAGCTGCGCGTGCTTGTGCTCCTGGCCCGACCGGAACCACCCGGAGTTGGTCGGTCCCCAGTCAGTGAGGAGCATCGGTCCCGCGGGAAAACCGCTGCGGCGCAGGAAGCGCGTGAGCAGCGGTGCGGTGTTCCACGCCCCGGTGGACAGGTAGATGACCGGGGCGTCGGGGTGCTCGGCGAGCAGCTCGCGGTACATCGTGGCCATCCCCGGCACCGGTTTGCGGGCCCCCTCGGACCGCATGAACGTGTTCCACGCGGCGATCATCGGGCGGGGCAGCGAGGTCGACAGCACCGTGTCGTCGATGTCGGAGATGATGCCGTGCGTCACCGTGGTGCCCACGACCAGCACCGGCACGTCGATGGTCTCGGCTCCCGGCGACCCGACGTAGATGTGGTGCCAGCCGGGCGCGAGCCCGTGCCCGCGCACGATGAGGTCGACGTAGCCGCCCCGGTCGGTGCGCGTCGTCACGATGCGCTCGTTGACCCGCACGGTGACCGGCTCGTCGACCGCCGGGGTCGCGAAGAACGCCTTCCAGCCGCGGGTCTCGAGCTCGACGGCGCGCAGCCGCGCGGCATACGTCGGCTCTTCGGGCTCGTCCTCGGGCCGCCCGCGGGTCATGATCACCCGGGCGAACACCCGCAGCTGGCTCACGCTGCCGTAGCCGGTGAGGGGTACGACGCGCGTCGTCCACCCGCGTGACCGCAGCACGCGGCCCTTGCGCCCGTTGTAGGCGTCCTCGAGCACTGCTGCGGCATGGGGTCGCGGCATGGCTCGATGCTAGGGCAGCGCTCAGGCGCGCCCCGGCTCCTCCTGCGTGACGACACCGTTGACGATCTGGTGGGCGAGCTCGCGCACCTTGATGTTGCGCGCCTGCGAGGTGGTGCGCAGCACCTCGAACGCGGCGTGCTCGGGCAGCCCGCGCAGCGCCATGATCACTCCCTTGGCCTGCTCGATGACGGCCCGGCTCGCCATCGCCTGCTCGAGCTGCCCGGCGAGGCGCTGCACCCCGTCGAGGGTCGAGACGGCGACCACGGCGTCGGCACAGCGCGAGGCGGCGACCCGCACCAGCGAGGCGTCGAACCCCTCGAACGCGTGCGGCGCCCAGCCGTAGAGGTTGAGCGCGCCGACGCACTCGGCACCGCTCACCAGCGGCAGGGCGAGGAGGCTGCGCATGCCGTCCTCGCGACACTCCTTCGCGAAGGTCGGCCAGCGACCGTCGGTCGCGACGAGGTCGTCGACCCTGTTCTCGCGGCGGTGCCTGGCGGAGTCCAGGCACGGGCCGTCGTCGAGGGCGTACTGGAGTGCGTCGATCTCGAGGGTCTGCACCGTCGTGTAGGCGGCCGTGTGCGGCCGGCCGGCACTCAGCACGGTGACGCCCACCTCGTCGCAGCCCGGCACGTGCCGGCGCACCGCGTGCACGACCCGCTCGAGGTAGTCGGACACCTGCTCCATCGACTCCAGCACCCCGCCGATGTCGGTGGTGAGCGCCTCGAGGGCGGCGGGGGGCACGGGGAGCCCCCCCGGCGCGCCGGATTGCTGCTCGGTCATCGGTCCTCCCCGTGGTCAGGTGCCTGCCCAGTATCCCCTTCGAGCCGACATCGCATGGCCGACCTGCGACGATGGCCGGATGCCGGCCCGTCACCGCAAGCAGTCGGCCACCGCGCCGCCGGGCTACTTCGGCTGGGAGGCGACCGGCCTGCGGTGGCTCGCCGAGGCCGGGCCCGGCGGTGGAGCCGCCGTCGTGGAGGTGCTCGACGCCGGACCGCACCACCTCGACCTGGCCCGGCTGACCCCCGCGGCACCCACCGCCGCGGCCGCCGAACGGCTGGGGCGCGGGCTCGCGGCGACGCACGCCGCCGGCGCGCCGGCATACGGGTGCGGCCCACCCGGCTGGGTGGGCGACGGCTGGCTCGGCCCGCTCAGCGAACCGCTGCCCCTCGCCCTCGGGGAATGGCACACCTGGGGCGAGTTCTACGCGCAGGCCCGCATCGTCGCGCTGCTGCCGCTCGCCGAGGCTCGCGGCGTGCTCGACGAGGACGGGGTCGCCCAGCTGCGCCGGCTCGCCGACCGGGTCGGGTCGGGCGTGTTCGACACCGGTGAGGCCCCGGCGCGGCTGCACGGCGACCTGTGGTCGGGCAACGTGCTGTGGACCGCGCAGGAGGCGGTGCTCATCGACCCCGCGGCCCACGGCGGGTCACGCGAGGCGGACCTCGCCATGCTCGCGCTGTTCGGCGCGCCGCACCTCGAGCGGGTGCTCGCGGCCTACGACGAGGCCGACCCGCTGGCCGACGGGTGGCGTGACCGGGTGCTGCTGCACCAGGTGCACCCGCTGCTGCTGCACGCCGTGCTGTTCGGCGGGTCGTATGCCGCGCAGGTGCTGCGGGCCGCCCGGCGCTACGCCTGAACGTCCGGGAAGGGGTCGGCGGCAGCCTGCGGCAGGGCCGCCGGCTCGAGGCCGCCCGACAACCGACGCTGCACCATGATCGCCACCGCGACGGCAGGCGAGGCCAGCGCCGCCCCGAGCATGCCGGCGACGGCAGCGCCGATGATCGTCGCGCCCAGCACGACGATGGGGTGGAGGCTGAGCGCCGTGCCCGCGAGGCGAACCAGGACGATCGTCTGGACGATGTTCTGCACGACGAGGATGACGACGAGAATGACGATGGCGGTGTCGATGCCGTTGGCGCCCAACGCGATCAGGGTCGCGAAGGCACCGGAGACGATGGCGCCGAGGTAGGGGACGTAGGAGGTGACGAGGGTGACGACCGCGATGGTGAACGCCAGCGGCACCCCGAGCAGCCACGCCGCACCGCCGATCAGCACGGCCGTGACGACCGCCGAGATGGTGAGGGCCCAGAAGTATCGGCGCACCGCCACCGCCGACTCGTCGACGATCTCCGCGCCGAGGTCGGCGTCGAGGCCGATGTGCTCGCCGACGAACCGGGTCAGGCCCTCCCAGTCGACGAGCACGTAGTAGACGAGGAACGCGCCGATCGCAATGCCGATGCCGAGCGACACCACGCTGGAGAAGGCGCTGGACAGCGCGCCGAGCGCACCCCCCAGCACCTGGCCGGTGGCCGAGACGACCTGGTCGCTGACCGAGGCACCGCTGCCGACGTCGATGCCGCGCTCCGCCAGCGCCGAGCTCAGGGTGTCGAGGCCCGCGGTGAGCTGGGCGCTGATCTGGCCCGACTGCCCCGCGATGCCGGAGACCACCAGCCAGACGGAGCCGAGGACGATGGCGGTGAGCCCGAGCAGCACGAGCAGGGCGCCACCGGACCGAGGCACCCCCGCGGCCTGCAGCCGACCGACCAGTGGGGCGAACAGGGCGCCGAGCACGGCGGCCAGCACCAGGGGCACGACGAAGCCCGACACCTGGGCGAGCAGCCACAGCACGGCCACGGTGAGCCCCAGCACGCCCAGGAGCAGCCACGACCGCACGCCCACTCGGGTCAGGGTCGGCGAGGCGGCGGCCGACCAGCCGGCGCTGCGGGGTTCTCGCACGGCGGCACCTCCAGACGGATGCCGGGGACGGGCGCCCTCGACGGCGCAATCGTAGGGCCGGGCACGGCACCCGGGCGTCAGCGTGGCCGTCGGCGGGACGGAGGACTGACCGCGTGGTCGTCGTCGATGCGTTCGGAGCCGGGTGGGCCCTCGACGTCTCAGGCCTCGACGACCCCCTGGCCGGCGAGCTGGTGCACCTCTGGGACCGCGCGAGGTTCTCCGTCGGCCCGGGCGACCCGGGGGGGCCGACGCCTGCCTGCCGTTCGTCGTCAGCCGGATGCCGGACGGTGGGGTCGAGGTGGACGGCACCACCCACCCGACCAGCGACACCGACGTGCCCTACCGGGTGTCTCGCCAGCTCACGAACGCGTCGATCCTGCGCCGGTCGGGCCAGTGCGTGATGCTGCACGCCGCCGGGGTGGCCAGCGACGACGGGGGCACGGTGGCCCTGGTGGCCGCGTCGGGCACCGGCAAGACCACCGCGGCGCGCGTCCTCGGCCGCCGCCTCGGCTACGTCAGCGACGAGACGGTGGCGGTCGAGCACGACCTCACCGTGCGGGCCTACCCCAAGCCGCTGTCGATCGTCGTCGACCCCGCGTCGCCGTGGGTCAAGCACGAACGGTCCCCCGACGACCTCGCGCTGCGCCGGCCGCCCCACTCGCTGCGGCTGTCGGCCGTCGTGGTGCTCGAGCGCAGCGACGACGCCGTCGCGCCGTCGCTATCGGCGACGTCAGGTGGACCTGGTTCGCCGCACGTCGTTCGGTGACGCGGTGCTGTCCGACGGTGTCCAGCTCGTGCTGCGCGACCACGTCCCGTTCACCCTGCCCGGGCTGGGCTGCTGCACGTCGTCTGACGTCCCTCGCTCGGCGCCCGGCGCGTTCTGCCCCGGTGGACGATCCTCATGGAGGACCACCTGGCGCGAGTAGCCTGCGCCTCGTGATCTGGGGCCTGCTCGGAGCGCTCGGCGCGGCGGTCTGCTACGGCGGCGCCTCCATCCTGCAGGCGCTGGCGGCCCGCCAGGAGACCACCACCGAGGGGCTCGACCCCCGCCTGTTGCTGCGCCTGGTGAAGTCCTGGCGCTACCTGCTCGGGCTCGCCCTCGACGGGTTCGCCTTCGTGCTGTCGATCGCCGCGCTGCAGACCATGCCGCTGTTCGCGGTGCAGGCGATCGTGTCGAGCTTCCTGGCCATCACGGCCGTGCTCGGGGCGATCTTCCTCAAGATGCCGTTGACCCGCCGCGACAAGATCGCGCTCGGCGTCGTCATCGGCGGCCTGGTCATGGTGGGGCTGTCCGCTGCCGAGGACAAGGCGGTCGACGTCAGCTCCGCCGAGCGGTGGGGCATCCTGGTCGCCGCACTCGCCCTCGCCGCCCTCGCGGTGCCGCTGGGTCGGCTGAAGGGTGCCAAGGGAGCGGCCGCCCTGGGCGGCGTCGCCGGTCTCGGATTCGGTGCCGTCGCCGTCGCCGCGCGGGTGCTGGCGCCGATCGGGTTCGACACGCTCTTCTCCGACCTCGGCGTCCTGCTGCGCGACCCAGCCACCTACGCCCTCGCGGTCGCGGCCGTGGTCGCCCTCCTGTCGTACTCCACCGCCCTGCAGCGGGGCACGGTCACGCAGGCCACCGCACCGCTCGTCGTGGGCGAGACGATCGCACCGGCGCTCGTGGGTGTCGTCATGCTCGGCGACGTCCCCCGCGAGGGATGGGAGTGGGTCGCCGTCGTCGGCTTCGCCCTGGCGGTCGGTGGCGCCCTGGCGCTCGCCGGCCATGGTGAGGTGGCCGAGGCCCGCGCCTCCGGGACCCCCGAACCCGAGGTCTCGCCGACCACCACCTGAGACGAGGTCCATCCGACGCGTCCCACGAGCGAAATACCGCTGAACCGCTCGCAGTCCGTCACGGCGCTCGCCCGGACCTCCGCACGCTCAAGGCCAGGGGCTACCGGTTCGAGGCGCTGCCCGGCTGCTGAGTGGAACGCGGCTACGGGCAGGTGCAGGGCAGCGACGCACAGCGGGGGCAGCCGGCGGCATACCGCTGCACCGCGCGGGTGAGGTCGACGTCGACCTGGTTCGCGAGCGAGGCGACCCAGGCCAGCACGTCGGCGAACTCGTGCTCGCGCTGGGCGTGGTCGCCCTTGCGCACGGCCTGTGCCAGCTCGCCCACCTCCTCGGCGAGCCAGGCGACGGTGCTCGGCACCCCGCGCTCCCGGTCGCGCGCGCCGTAGGTGCGCTCGATGACGTCCTGGAGGTGGGCGAGGTCCATGCGCGGCAACCTACCCGGCGTCAGTTCAGCGAGGCACCGCTCGGGTTCGGTGGGGTCGGCAGCGCCCCGAACCGGCCGACGATGGCGGTCTCCCGGCGCAGCAGCGCGAGCACCGTGCGCAGCCGGGTCGCGGCATCCCCGCCCTCCAGAACCCGCTGGCGGTCGGACGGGTCCAGCGCCATCCGCTCGGCGACGCGGTAGGCGACGGCGGGCAGCGCCGCCTCCACCGGCTCGAGCTGCGCACCCAGGCCGGCGAGGTAGTCCAGGTGGGCCCGCAGCACCCGCTGGGCCAGGGCCGCGACCTCCGGCTCGTCAGCGGCCGTCGGCTCGGGCAGCCAGGTGACCAGGCCGGTGGTGAACGGGGTGCCGCAGGCGTCGTCGAAGCCGTCGAGGCGGAACCGGCGCACCCCCGTCGCGATGAGGTGCACCATCGGGCCGATCGCGCTGTCGGCGAGCGCCATCGCGTCGACCCGCGCCTCGCAGCCGATGCCGTGCAGGTCCTGCACCGCGTCGGGGCCGACCTCGTGACCCTTGCGGATGAGCACCACCCCGAACCGGCGGTCGTCCTCGTCGAGCTCGGCGAGCTCCCGGGCGAGCACCAGGTAGCGGGGCTCGAAGAGCTGCAGGGGCAGCCGCGCACCGGGCAGCAGCGGCGTGCCCAGCGGGAAGAGCGGGAGCGACGGCATACGTCACTGTAGGGCGGGAGCGCCCCACGCTGTCCCGACTCTCGACAAGCCGCGCGCCCGTCGGCGATTCGGGGGATGACGGCGTGGTCACCTAGACTGGTCGCAGCGGCCCGCCTTCTGCCTCGGGCCCTGCTTCTTTGATGTCGATGCCTTCGCGTCGGGGCCAGCTCCCCGCCACGCGGCGCCGCGGCCCAGAGCCCCGCCCGGCAGAACATCCGAGTCGACGCCGACCACGACGGTCGCGACGACCCCATGCACCATGAAGGAAACCTTCTTGTCCTCCCAGAACTTCGGCACGCTCGGCGTGCCCGCCCCCCTCGTCGAGGTCCTCGCCGCCGGCGGGATCACGATCCCCACCCCGATCCAGGCCGCGACGCTGCCCGACTCCCTCGCGGGTCGCGACGTGCTCGGCCGCGGCCGCACCGGCTCCGGCAAGACCATCGCTTTCGTGCTGCCTCTGCTCAGCCGCCTCGCGGCGAGCGGGAAGCGGCCGCAGCCGAAGCGGCCCCGTGCGCTCATCCTCGCGCCGACCCGTGAGCTGGCCACCCAGATCGAGGAGGCCATGACGCCCCTCGCGCAGCGCCTCGGCCTCACCTCGCGCACCGTCTTCGGTGGCGTCGGACAGGGCCCGCAGGTCGCGGCCATCCGTCGCGGCGTCGACGTCGTCGTCGCCTGCCCCGGCCGGCTCGAGGACCTCATCGGCCAGGGCCACGTCTCGCTCGACGCCGTCGAGATCACCGTCATCGACGAGGCCGACCACATGGCCGACCTCGGCTTCCTGCCGCAGGTGCGCCGCCTGCTCGACGCCACGCCCCAGTCCGGCCAGCGGATGCTGTTCTCCGCCACGCTCGACGGCGGCATCAGCGTCATCGCCAAGCGCTACCTGCACAACCCGGTGACCCACCAGGCCGACTCGGCCCAGTCGCCGATCTCGACGATGTCGCACCACGTGCTGCACGTGACCACCGACGGGCACCTGCCGGTGCTGCTCGACCTGGTCGCGGCCCCCGGCCGCACCGTGGTCTTCACCCGCACCAAGCACCGCGCCAAGAAGCTGGCCCGCCAGCTCAATGGCTCGGGGGTGCCCGCGGTCGAGCTGCACGGCAACCTCAGCCAGAACGCCCGCACCCGCACCATGGACGCCTTCCACTCCGGCGCGGCCCGCACCCTGGTCGCCACCGACATCGCCGCCCGCGGCATCCACGTCGACGACGTCGCGCTGGTCATCCACGCCGACCCGCCGGTCGAGCACAAGGCCTACACGCACCGCTCGGGCCGCACCGCCCGCGCCGGCGCCTCGGGCACGGTCATCACGCTGATGACCGACGACCAGGTGCGCGACGTGCGCGACCTCACCCGCAAGGCGGGCGTGAACCCCACGACCACCCGGGTCACCTCGACACACCCGTTGCTGCAGGTACTCGCCCCCGGTGAGCGCTCGTTCGAGGGCGGCATCGCCCTGCCCGAGCCGACCGCGCCGGCTCGCGGTGGTGGCGGTGGCCGCGGCCGCGGTAACCAGGGCGGTGGCCAGCGCAGCGGGTCCGGCACGCAGCAGCGGGCCGGTTCGTCCTCCGGCAACGGTCAGCGGCGTCGCGGCGCAGCCGGCGGCCCGTCCACCCGTTCGACCGGCGGCCCGTCCACCCGCTCGACCGGTGGCTCGCCCGCCCGCTCGACCGGCGGCCGCCCGGCATCCACGTACAGCACCTCGTCGCGGCCGGCCCGCTCGGCGGCCTCCTTCTCCGAGGGCGCGAGCCGCCGCTCGCGGTGACTGAGGTGCGCCGGCCCCGCCCGCGCACCACGGTGACGTCGTCATGAACTGGTTCGAGCAGGTCTGGTCGAGGGTGGTGCCCGAGCAGGGCATCGCCCTCGCCGGGCCACCCGTGCTCGTCGTGCTCGTCGCGGCCCTCGTGGCAGTGGCGGTCGAGCCGGTCTGGCGGGTGGTGCGCCTCGCCGTCACCCTCGTGCACGAGCTCGGCCACGCCGGCGTGGGGATGCTGTGCGGCCGCCGGTTCACCGGCTTCGTGCTGCGCGGTGACATGTCCGGGCACGCCGTCACGGTGGGGCCGGCGCGCGGGGTGGGTCGCGTGCTGACGACCTGGGCGGGCTACCCCGCGCCCGGTGTCGTCGGCGCCGTCGCGGTGTGGCTCGCGGTGCGGGGCTGGTCCGCGCCGGTGCTCACCGGCATCCTCGCCGTGCTCGTCACCAGCGCGCTGCGGGTGCGCTCGGGTCTGACCGCGCTCATCGTGGCGGTGGCCGTCATCGCCACCGGCGCACTGTGGTGGGCCGGCTCGCCGCAGCTGCAGGCGCAGGTGGTCGTCGGCGGAGGCCTGGTGCTCATCGTCGGCGCCTGGCGCCACCTCGGCGCGGTGGTCGCCGCGGCGGACCCCGCCGTGAGCGACCCGGGGGTGCTGGCGCGGCTGACCCGCGTGCCCCGAGCGGTCTGGAACACCAGCTTCGCCGTCATGCTCGCGTGGGCCAGCTGGCTCGCCGGGACCGCGGTGCTCGACGCGTCCGGCGCCCTGCACTGAGCCGCGCGGCGTAGGCTCCGGCACGACGACGAGCCCACCCCGAGGAGCCACCGTGCCCGCTCGCAACGCCTACACGACCGACGAGATCGAGGCCTGTCGCGACAGCTGCGACGCCCTGCTCGCCGTCTGGGCCGCCAACGACGTGCTCGACAGCACCCTCGAGAGCCTGGTGTTCGTGCAGGCCGTCGTGGTGCTCGACGCGTGGTTCGCCCACCGCGACCGCGACCTCGAGGGCGACGACGGGAACCCGATGAACGAGGTGCGCGTGATCGCCGACTCGGTGGTCGGCAACGCCGGCACGCTGCGGGTGCAGGAGCCGATCCGCTGGGCGCCCGAGCGCACCGTGCTCCGGTTCGCCGTCGGCGACGAGGTCGAGCTGACCGCGAACGGCTTCGAGCGGCTGGCCGCGGCCTACCTCGCCGCGATCGAGAACACCTACCTCTTGATCCGCGGCTGAGCCACCTCGACGTGCGGCCGGCGCTGCCAGAGCGCCCAGTCCTCACTCACCTCGGCCGCCGTGCGCTGCAGCATCGGCAGCAGCTCGTCGCGCAGCCGCTCGGTCGTGGTCTCGGCCGCGTGCACGGTGATGTTCATGGCGGCCCGCACCGCGCCGGTGCCATCGCGCACGGGCACCGCCACCGAGCGAACCCCGGGCGCCAGCTCCTCGTCGGCCAGGGCCCAGCCGCGGGCGCGTACCCGGGCGAGCTCCTCGTCGAGGTCGGCCCTCCCACGCACCACGTACGGGACGAGACCGGCACGGCTGGGCGTGGCGAGCACGGCATCCAGCGCCTCCGGGTCGAGCGACGCGAGCAGCACCTTGCCCTGCGAGGTGGGTGGAGCGGGGAACCGGGTGCCCACCTCGACGCGCAGCGCGATGATCTTGGGCACCGACACCCGCGCGACGTAGACGATGTCGGACCCGTCGAGCTGGGCCATCGACGAGCTCTCGCCGGTGCGGCCGACGAGGGCCTCGAGGCGGGGCCGGGCGATCTCCCAGAGTCCGAGCGACGCGACGTAGGCGGTGCCCAGGGTCAGCACCCTCGGCGTGAGCGCGAACTGGCCGTCACGTGACCGCACGTAGCCGAGCTCCTCGAGGGTGAGCAGCAGGCGGCGGGCCGTGGGCCGGGCGAGCCCGGTGGCGTGCGCGACCTCGCTGAGCGACATCTCGGGTCGCTCGCGGTCGAAGCAGGCGATGACGTCCAGCCCGCGCGCCAGTGCCTCGACGAAGTCGGGTCCCTGACCACGTCCGGCCATGGCGCCTCCCCCCACTCTCGCGATCGTCGGGGGGTCAGTCGTCCTCGCCGGCCCCGGGCTCGCCGAAGACCGTACCGCGGGCCCGCGTGGTGTCCGTGCGGAACTCCGTGTACTGGTACGGGTTGTCGAGCACCTTGTCGTCGTCGTCCTCCGGCAGGGCCGGGTTCATGCCGGCCGTCCAGGCCTCCGCGCCCATCTCGCCGACGAGGTGCTCGACGGTCGCCTCGGCCCGGCGCCGCAGGGCGGCCAGGTCGACGCCGACCAGCTCGCCCTCGTGCTTGACGACCCGGCCGTCGACGAGCACCGTGTGCACGTCGCCGCGCTGGGCCTGGAACGCGACGTGGCCGTAGGGGTTGAGCAGCGGGAACGACACCGGCGAGCGGTCGTTGCGGATCAGCACGACGTCGGCCTTGGCGCCCGGCACCAGGCGGCCGATCTCGTCGCGGCCCAGTGCCCGGGCACCGCCCCGGGTGGCCCAGTCGACGACGTGCTCGGCCCGCAGGTGCACGTTGGTGACCGTGTCGCCGGCTGCGTGCGCCTCGAGGTGCTCGCGAGATCGGTCGGCGCCGAGCGTGGTGCGCATCGCGGAGAAGAGGTCACCGCTCCACCACACGCTGGTGTCCATCGACAGTGACACCGGGATGTCGTGCTTGCGCAGCTGCCAGGTGGGAGGGTAGCCCTGTCCCGCACTCTGTTCCGACTCGGTCGACACCGAGGCCGACCCACCGGTGGCGGCGATGCGGTGGTAGGAGTCGGTCGACAGGGTGGCGGCGTGCACGTAGACGCTGCGCTCGTCCATGAAGCCGTTCTCGTGCATCAGCCGGATGCCGTCGTCGTTCGTCGCGCCCCAGACGCCCGCGTGTGTCGTGACCGGGAGGTCGAGCTCACGGGCCACCTCGAAGGCCGGGCGCTCCGGGAAAGCGGGGTCGCCGGTGACGTCGAAGGCGAGCTGCCAGCCGTAGAGGTCGCCGCGGCGGCGCTCGAGGAACGAGCGCACTGCCGGGTCGGCCGTCCACTCCCACGGGCCGGCCTGGATGTTGCCGTAGGCCAGCACGAAGCGGCCGGGCACGCCGCTCAGCGCGTCGACCGCGGCCTCGGCGTGCTCCACCGTCTGCAGGCCGTGCGACCAGTCGACGGTGGTGGTGACCCCGGCCTCCAGGGCCTCCCACGCCGACAGCAGGTTGCCGGTGTGCACGTCCTCCGGCCGGAAGCGGCGGCCGTGCTCGAGGTAGTACCAGACGAAGTACTGGGTGAGGGTCCAGTCGGCGCCGTAGCCGCGCATGGCGGTCTGCCACATGTGGCGGTGCGTGTCGACCATGCCGGGCATGACGATGCCGCCGGTCGCGTCGATCTCGAGGGCACCGTCGGGGGCGGTGAGCCCTGGCCCGACCTCGGCGACGCGGTCGCCGACCACGAGCACGTCCGCCCCGGTCAGCACGCGGTGCTGGTCGTCCATCGTGAGCACCGTGGCGTTGCGGAACAGCACCGGCCGGCCGGCGGCCACCTCGTCGTGAGCCATGACCTTCTCCCGTTCAACGTTCGGACGGATGTCCGTCTAGCGGCATCCGGATGTCGACGCCCACTGTCCGCGCGCCGTGCTGCGCCTGTCAAGACCCTCGCCGAAAGGCGCTGATCGCCCCCCTGATGCGCTTGACAGGGCGGCGCTGGCACGCTGAGACTCGAGGGCACCGGAGTCGCGGACACCTGTCCGCAGCGGCGGCGAGCGATAGGAGGTGGTCGGCATGGCAGCGCCCTCCGGGCCCCTGTCCGGCCTGCTCGTCGCCGACTTCTCGCGCATCCTCGCCGGCCCCTACTCCACCATGCTGCTCGCCGACCTCGGCGCCGAGGTGGTCAAGGTCGAGTCGCCGGCCGGCGACGACACCCGCACCTGGAGCCCCCCGCTGCGCGACGGCGTCTCGACCTACTACCTCGGCGTCAACCGCAACAAGCGCTCGGTGGCGCTCGACCTCAAGGACGACACCGACCTCGCCGCCGCGCGCGAGCTCGCCCAACGGGCCGACGTGCTGGTCGAGAACTTCAAGCCCGGCGGCCTGGCCCGGTTCGGCCTCGACTACGCCAGCGTCTCGGCCGGCAACCCCCGCATCGTCTACGCCTCGATCAGCGGCTTCGGCAGCGGGCCGGGCGGGCGCGACCTGCCCGGCTACGACCTCATGGTGCAGGCCATCTCGGGGCTGATGAGCCTGACCGGCAGCCCCGACGGGCCGCCCTACCGGGCCGGCATCTCGGTGTTCGACGTCATGGCCGGGCTGCACGCCACCATCGGCGTGCTCGCCGCCCTCAACGCGCGCCACGAGACCGGTCGCGGCCAGCACGTCGAGGTCAACCTGCTCTCGTCGGCGCTGTCCGGGCTGGTCAACCAGTCCAGCGCCTTCGTCGCCGGGGGCGTCATCCCGAACCGGATGGGCAACAGCCACCCCAGCCTGTTCCCCTACGAGCCGCTGCCCTGCTCCGACGGCGACCTGATCATCACCGCCGGCAACAACGGCCAGTTCCGCCGGCTCGTCGAGGTGCTCGACCTGCCCGAGCTGGCCGACGACCCCCGCTTCCGCGGCAACGAGGACCGCACCGCGAACCGTGACGCGCTGCGTCCCCTGCTCGTCGAGCGCCTCGCCACGCGCACGACCATGGAGTGGTTCGAGGTGATCACCGCGGCCGGCGTGCCGTGCGGCCCGATCAACACCATCGACGGCGGGGTCGCGTTCGCCGAGTCGGTCGGGCTCGACCCGGTGGTCTCGGTGGGCGAGGGTGCCAGCGCCGTGCCGTCGGTGCGCCACCCCATCCGGCTGTCCGAGACGCCGGCCGACTACCGGCTGCCCCCGCCCGGGCTCGACGAGCACGGCGCCGAGATCCGGCGGTGGCTCGCCCAGCCGGCCACCCGCAGCAACGAGGAGCGCGACGCATGACGACCTACCCCACCTCGCTGGGCACCTCGAGCGCCGACGAGATCCGCCTCCTCGGCCAGGACCTCACCGCCGACCTGATGGGCAAGGTCGGCTTCGGCGAGCTGGCCTTCTGGCTGGTGGCGATGCGCCGGCCGACCCCCTCCGAGACAAGGGTTTTCGAGGCAGTGCTCGTGGCCCTGGCCGACCACGGCTTCACCCCCACCGCCATCGCGGCCCGGCTCACCTACCTCTCCGCTCCCGACTCGCTCCAGGGCGCGCTGGCCGCCGGGCTGCTCGGCGGCGGGTCGCGCTTCCTGGGGGTCACCGAGGACTGCGGCGCCTTCCTCGACGCCGTGGTCACCGACCTCGGTGAAGACCTCCCCGAGACCGACGAGCAGTGGGATGCCGTGGCGCTGGACGCGGTGCGCCGCACCAAGGAGGCCGGCCGCTACGTGCCGGGCCTGGGTCACCCGGTGCACAAGGACGGCGACCCACGCACCCCGGTGCTGATCGGCATCGCGCACGAGGAGGGCCTGCGCGGCCCGCACCTGCGGCTGTTCGAGGCCGTCGGGCGGGTGCACGAGCAGGTGCTCGGGAGACGCTTGCCGCTCAACGGCGCCGGGGTGTGCGGAGCCGCCCTGGCCGACCTCGGGCTGCCGGTCGAGATGCTGCGCGGGTTCGCGCTGCTGGCCCGCGCCGCCGGGCTGCTCGGACAGCTCGCGGAGGAGCGTCGCCGCCCGATCGGCATGGACGTCTACCTCGCGGTCGACCGCAACGCCGAGTACGTCGACCCCCAGTCCTGACCCCGAGAGGAACCGCCCATGGCACAGGTCGTCGCCGTCATCGCCTCGACGCACCACCCGTTCTACTACCGCGCGAGCACGGCTGTGGGAGAGGAGCGCCCACCGTTCGCCGACGAGTGGGTCGCCAAGATCGAGCGGTTCCGCGAGACGCTGACCCGGGCCCGGCCCGACGTGCTGGTGATGGTCGGCAGCGACCACTTCCACCAGCTCTGGCTCGACAACATGCCCCAGTTCCTCGTGGGCAAGGCGCCCGTCTACGACGCCAACTGGTACAACGAGGAGCGCGAGTTCGGGCTGCCGAAGTTCCGGCTCGACGGCCACGAGGAGCTCTCGTCGCACATCCTGCGCGGAGGTCTGGACTCCGGCTTCGACCTCGCCTTCAGCAACGAGCTGCGCATCGACCACTCGATCACCTGCCCGATCATCACCCTGCGCCCGCAGGCCGACCTGCCGATCGTGCCGATCTACACCAACATCTTCGCGCCGCCGCTGCCCCAGCCGAAGCGCTTCGTCGAGCTCGGGAAGCAGATCCGCACCCTCGTCGAGTCGTGGCCCAGCGACCAGCGGGTCGCCATCATCGGCACCGGGCACCTCTCGCTCGAGCTCGGCGGGCCACGCCAGTTCGGCCCGCACGGCCCCGACCCCGAGTTCGACCACCGCGCCGTGCAGTGGATCGCCAACGGCGACCTCGACGGCTGCCTGCGCGAGGTGAGCCTGGACAGCCTGCACCAGCCCGGCAACGCCACCCACGGCTTCATGGACTTCATGCTGATGATGGGCGTGGCCGGCGAGAACGCCAAGGCCGACCACGTCGACTCCCTCGACCTCTTCCACACGATGGAGGCCTACTTCACCTGGTACCCGAACGGAGCGCCGGCATGAGCAAGTACCTGCTGAACAAGTTCCTGTTCACGGTCGACCGCGACCCCGACCTCGTCGAGCGCTACCGCACCGACCCGGCCGGGCTCGTCGCGTGGTGGGAGGAGACCCAGGCCAACCGCATCCTCAACGTGCCCGAGGCCGAGGCCAGCACCTGGCTCTCCTTCGACGACGCCGAGCGCGAGGCCCTCGTGACGCACGACCACGTCGCTCTGTTCGGGATGGGGGCCCACCCGTTCCTCACGCTCACCCTCTTCATCGCCATGTTCGAGCGCGACCACCCCGAGCCGCTGTCGTACCAGAAGGGCTACGGCGCCGCCCTGGCCCACCTGTCGCTGCCCTACCCCGACATCGCCACCTGAGCCGGTGCGCGCCGCAACCCTGACCGCCCACGGCCGGCCACCCGAGGTGCTCGACCGCGACGACCCGGTGCCCGCCGCCGGCCAGCTTCTCGTCGCGGTGACCGCCGTGCCGATCACGCCGCTCGACCTGCTCTGCGCCACCGGGACCTCCTACTTCGGGCCACCGGCACTGCCCTACGTTCCCGGCGTGCAGGCGGTCGGGGTGGTGCGCGAGGGGCCGGCCGGGCTCGTCGGCCGCCGGGTGTGGTTCCCCACCACCGCCGGGATGGCGCCCGGTGACGGCGGGATGGCCGAGCTCGCAGTCGCCGCAACGGAGTCGGCCGTGGTCATCGAGGTCGACGTCCCCGACACCGCGGTCGCGGCCCTGGGCCTGTCGGCCGTGGCAGCGTGGGAGGTGCTCGAGGGGCGCGCCGCGCTGCGCCCCGGAGAGACGGTGCTCGTGCTGGGGGCCGGGGGTGTCGTCGGCCAGGTCGCCGTGCAGGCCGCCCGGCTGCTCGGCGGGGGCCGGGTCGTCGCGGCGGCGCGGTCCACCGTCGCGCTGGAGCAGGCCACGGCATCCGGCGCGGATGCCGTGGTCCACCTGGGCGCCGAGCCGGACGCCGCAGCGCTCGCCGAGCGGCTCCGTGACGCGTGCGGCGGCTCGGCCGATGTCGTCGTCGACCCGCTGGCCGGCATCCCGGGCACGGCCGGGGCGCTGGTGCTGGCCACCGGCGGGCGCCTGGTCAACCTCGGCAGCGCCGCGGGGCGGTCGCTGTCGGTCGACTCGGCCGCCCTGCGGAGCCGGTCGGCCGCGGTGCTGGGCTACACCAACACCTCCCTCACCGACGCCCGGCGGCGTGAGGTGTTCGGCACCGTGCTCGCGCACGCCGCCGCCGGCCGCCTCGAGGTCACCCACGACGTCGTGCCGCTCGCCGGTGCACCGGCCGCCTGGGAGAGCGTCGCCCGCGGCACGGCATCCCGGCGCGTGGTCGTCACCCCCTGACCGGCATCCGGGGAGGGAACGACGACGGGGCGGGCCCGAAGGCCCACCCCGTCACCAGTGCAGCCGCCCGTCACGGGCGGCAGCTCACGGGCGCAGCCGGAAGCTTCCGGTGACCGTCTGCCCGGTCTCGGGAACGAGGACCGTCACCGTGTACACGCCTCGCGGGTCGGGCAGGGTGCCCGTGCGCACGAGGAACTCCCAGTGACCGTCGACGAACGTCGCCGTGCCGGTGAGCACGACCTCGCCGTCGAGCTCGATGCGCACGACCGGGTCGAGGTCGGTGGGCACGGACCCGTCGGCCGCGGTGAAGGTGACCTTCACCGGGAGCGTCGAGCCTGCCTTGACGACGCGGTCGGGCTGGGCGAGCGGACCCTCGAGGCCCGCGGTGTCGTAGGACCGCACGGGGGTCAGGCCGACCAGCACCGGGTCGTGGTCGGACACCCGGAACTCGTCGGGCGCGTACAGGCTCTCGATCTGCCCCGCCGACTTGAAGTCGGTGTTGTAGTCGAGCACCGACGGCTCGTCGGAATTGATGTGGTAGTCGGCGACACCGGTCACCTGGTCGACCAGGGTCGGCGACCCCAGGGCCTGGTCGAGGTAGCCCCACTGGCCGTCGAAGGCGTAGGAGTAGGCGTCGTCGCCCTGGAACTTCTCGACGAGGTTGGTGAAGCCGCCCGCCTCGAGCGTCGCGATCGGCGTCTCCTTCGCGTAGGAGTTGTAGTCGCCGACGAGCAGCACGTCCTCGTCTCCGGTGCCCGTGGGGTCACTGCCCAGCCAGTCGAGCAGCAGGCGCACCGCATGGGTGCGCACCTCGGCGCAGTTGGCCTGGCCGTCACCGGCATCGGGGGCGTCGCACTCCGAGCCCTTGGACTTGAGGTGGTTGACGTCGGTGACGAACACGCCACCGGTCACGGCGCTGCGCCAGGCCTGCGCGAGCGAGGGCCGGTTGCGCGGCGCCGAGTCGCCACCGTTCACGAACGCGACGGTGTTGAGCACCGCCGTCGCCCCGACCGGAGTGACCGCTGCCGGCTTGTAGAGGAACCCGACCTTGATCGCGTCGTCACCGAGCGCGTCGGTCTGGCCCGTGCGGGCGTCGGCATCGATGAAGGCGTACGTCCCCGCACCGACCGCGGCGTTCACCGAGTCGACGAGGTCGGAGATCGCACTGTCCGAGCCGTAGCCGTCGTTCTCGATCTCGTTGACGCCGATGACGTCGGCGTCGATCTTCCTGATCGCCGCGACGGTCTTGGCCGTCTGCCGGTCGAGCTCGACCTGCGTGTCGGCGCCGCGGCAGTCGGTGGGGGCTCCGGTGACACCGCCCGTGCAGTTGTCGACCCGGTCGGGCAGCCCGTCGAAGGTGTTGAAGTAGTTCAGCAGGTTCATTCCGGCCACCTGCACGGCGCCACCGACGTCCGGCGCGGACGTCGGCCGCGGGTTCGCGGCGTCGAAGGTGATGCCGGTGCCCTTCTGGTCCACCGGGCGCAGGCGCCAGGCGTTTCCGCTGGCCGAGTTGCCGGCCCAGGTGTAGGTCATGACACCGGTGGCGCCGGTGGTCGTGTCACCACCGCGCAGGGTGTTCTCGGCGCTCAGCGGCCGGCCACCGCGACCCCAGATGATCGGGTCGGGGTTCTGGTTGTTGAGGGTGTCGTCGATGATCACCCGGTTGAGGTCGTTCTGCGCCTGGAGGGCGATCGCCGCAGGCCCGGGAGCCACCACGTTGGTGGGCTGCACCAGCCGGCCGTCGGAGGAGACGGTCACCTGGCCGAAGCGGCCGAGCTGGAAGTGCTCGGTGACGGACAGCTCCTGGGGGAACGTCACGGACATGCCCTCGTACTTCTCGAAGGCCGTCGGGGTCGCCATCGGCAGCGTCACCTCGGTGGGCGCGACCGTGCCGGTGCCGCACTCGGCGACGTTCGCCGCGGCCACCGACACCTGGGTCTGGCCCTGGTTCTCGGCGACGTTGCCGGTGACGGTGACCAGGTCGCCGAGCTGCGACGAGGTTCTGGTTGCCGCCGTTGAACACGAAGATGCCGTCGGACGTCGCGGGGTCGCCGTCACCCTTGCGGTCCTGCAGGTAGAAGCCGCGCAGGGCCGGTGATGGGCCCTCGTAGTCGCCGACGACCACACCGCGCACGGTGGTGCGCTGGCCGACGAGGGGGCTGTTCTCACCGGAACCCTGCACCTGACCGATCGGTGTCGCGGTCGCGACGCAGGAGTCCGCGACGGTGAACGTCGAGGTGAAGTCGGCCGCCGGGTTGTTGGGCGGGTCGTTGGCGTCGGTGTCGGCCACCAGGGCCGCGTGGACGGTGAGGGCGCAGGTGTCGCCGTCGGCCAGGTTGGTGGCCGGGTCGACGGTGTAGGTGGTGGGTCCACCGGTGACGGTCACGGCCACCGGGCCGCCGGGGGTGCACGCCAGGGTGATCGCCCCCGCGGCCAGGTCGACCGGCTCGCTGAAGGTGACCGTCGGGCTCACCGCAGCCTGGGCGGTGCCGCCGGACGCGGGGGTCACCGACGTGACGGTCGGGGCCTCGTCGGTGACGGGGTCGGGGCGCAGGTGGTGCTGTGCGAGCCGAGGTCGTCGAAGGCGTCGCGGGCGAACCCGTCCCACTGCACGGCCGGGTCGAAGGCGTTGGAGGCGTCGGGGTCACCGGCGCAGACCGAGGCCATCCGGCGCAGGGTGCGGTCGAAGGTGGCCGTTGAGGTGCCGGCCCCCCAGCCGTTGTCGCCCGGGTTGTTGCCGATCTGGCCGATGGCGTCGAGCACCGTGTCGCCCTTGCGCAGCGTGACGGCGTCGTTGCCGTTGAAGTTGATCGATCCGCTGTTCTGCTGGGCCAGGGCCAGCAGGGCGGGCGTCGCCAAGGAATTCGCGATCACCCGGGTGCCACCGCTGGCCACCGACCCGGTGAGGGCGATGGTGTTGGTTGTGGTCGGGTTGCCGTTGGCGAACACCTGGACGCTGTAGCCGCCCGCGGCAAGGTCGACGCGCCGCGCCGGTGCCGTTGTAGATCTCCAGGGCCTTGTTGTTGCTCGACCCCTCGACGTACTCGGAGAAGAACAGGTCGGTGGGCGCGGCCGCGGACGCCGCCACGGGCGCCAGCACGACGGGAACGGCCACGGCGAGGGCGCCGACGGCAACCCTCCCCACGAACCGACGGAACGACAAAGCCATGTAGGTCCCCTCCAGGGTTTCAGCGGGGGGCCAGCCGCGATGTCACGACGCCTCGCCCGCACACGATGCGGCGTGAACGTAACACCGCAGGGGGGCCCTCGCGACTTGTAGGAACAGGCTCTTCGGCGAACGGCGGATGAACGGTTCGCCTGCTTCGACAGGGTGGTTTCGGGGTGCCGCGCACCCCCGCCCAGCACACGGCATCCGGCTACCGTCGGCGGACTGACCACGTCGACCCGCGTCGACCACGCAAAGGAGCCACCATGGCGTTTCGCACGGGGAGCACGGTCGCCTGGAACACCTCGCAGGGCGAGACCCACGGCACCGTGCGGGAGAAGCGCACCAGCGACTTCACCTTCGAGGGCCAGCAGTTCCGGCCCACCGACGACGACCCGTACTACATCGTCGAGTCGGACAAGACCGGGGCCAGGGCGGCCCACAGGGAGTCGGCCCTGCGCCGGCGCTGATCCCGGCTGACGGGAAGGTCTGCGCGGTCGCGGCTGTTGGCCACCCTCGTCCCCGGACCGCATCCACAGAACCTGACGAACAGGAGTTGACGACATGCAGCAGCGCAGCATCGCAGACCTGAAGGTGAGCGCGATCGGGCTCGGCGGGATGCCGATGTCGATCGAGGGGCGCCCCGACAGCGAACGCTCGGTGTCGACCATCCACGCGGCGCTCGACGCCGGCGTCACGCTCATCGACACCGCCGACGCCTACCACCTCAACGCCGATGAGGTCGGCCACAACGAGGAGCTCATCGCGGGTGCGCTTCGCTCGTGGGGTGGCGACCCGACCTCGGTGGTCGTCGCCACGAAGGGCGGGCACCTGCGCCCCGGCGACGGCTCGTGGACCCAGAACGGCGACCCGGCCTACCTCAAGCAGGCGGCCCGCGACTCCGCCCGGCGGCTGGGCGTCGACGCCATCGGGCTCTACCAGTTCCACCGCCCCGACCCGAAGGTGCCCTACGCCGAGTCGGTCGGCGCGCTGGTCGAGCTGCTCGACGAGGGCGTCATCGTGCGGGCCGGCATCTCGAACGCCACGGTGGCACAGATCGACGAGGCCAACGAGGTGCTGGGCGGCCGGCTGGCGTCGGTGCAGAACCAGTTCTCGCCCGCCTTCCGGTCCAGCCGGGGCGAGCTCGAGCACTGTGCCGGGCTGGGCATCGCGTTCCTGCCGTGGAGCCCGCTCGGCGGCATCTCGAAGGCGGGCGAGCTGGGGTCGACGCACGAGGCGTTCGCCCAGGTGGCGCAGGCGCACGGGGTGAGCCCGCAGCAGGTGGCCCTGGCCTGGGAGCTGTCCCTGGCCGACGTCGTCGTGCCGATCCCGGGCGCCTCGCGGCCGGCCTCGATCGAGGACTCGGTGCAGGCGGCCGAGCTGCAGCTCACCGACGACGAGCTGGCCCGCCTGAGCTAGCCCTTTCCGCGGCGAGTGCGGAAGTGGTTGCCCTGGCGGCCACTTCCGCACTCACGGCGGGATGGACGCCGTGCCAGAGTGGGTGCGTGAGCGGCTTCGACGGCATCCCGACCGATGCGTTCGACTTCTACGACGAGCTGCGCGCCGAGAACACCCGCACGTGGTGGCAGGCCAACACGGCGCGCTACGCGACGTCGGTGCGCGAGCCGCTCGAAGCCCTGCTCGACGCCCTCGAGGACGAGTTCGGCCCGGCCCGGCTCTACCGGGCCAACCGCGACGTGCGGTTCAGCGCCGACAAGTCGCCCTACAAGGACCACCAGGGTGCGCTCGCCACGACGGTGCCGGGGATGGGCTTCTACGTGCAGGTCAACGCCGACGGGCTGATGACCGGCGGCGGCTTCTACCCCACCGGGCCCGACCAGCTGCCCCGGCTGCGGGCGGCGATCGACGCACCGCGGTCGGGGCAGCAGCTGCAACACGTGGTCGACGAGCTCACGGCCGGCGGCTTCGACCTCGGCGGCGACCGGGTCGCCACCCGGCCGCGCGGCGTACCGGCCGACCACCCGCGCCTGGAGCTCATGCGCTTCAAGAACCTCATCGCCAAGCGCGAGCACGGGGCACCGGCCTGGGTCTCGACCGCCGATGCCGTCGACCACGTGCGCGCTGACTGGCGGGCGGTGCGCCCGCTCGTCGACTGGCTCACCGAGCACGTGGGGGAGTCGACCGCTCCCCGCACTCGCTGAGCCTGAGGTCGCGCCTCAGGTCACCGGCAGGACGAGCCGGGTGCGCTGGGCGCGCGGGTCGGCGCTGGGCTGCGTGAGGAACTCCTCCCAGGAGTCGCCGCGCGGTGCCAGTCCGCGCCCCGCGGCGTCGCGGCCCAGCTCGCCCCAGGCGGCAGCCAGGCCGTCGTACGAGCCGGCCACCACGGCCGTGAGCGCCAGGCCACCGGGGCGCTCGACCACGTGCACCCCGCCATCGGGGTCGTGCACGTCGCCGGCCACCGGGAACCCGGCGGCGACATCGACGGTGGCACCCGGCATCCCGTGGTACCAGCCGAACGGCGGCCCGGCGACCGCTCCGCCGGCCGCGGGTACCGCGCCGGCCACCCGCCCGTAGGCCTGCGCGAAGAAGCCGGCCAGCCCGTCGACCGGTACGACGCTGCGCACCACGGCCACGGTCTCGGACGGCACCTGGATCAGCTCGGTGTCCAGCATCGTCCTCATCTCCTCACGGCCAGCCTCCCAGCCGGGGCACAGCGCCACCAGTGCTGCCGACTGTCTGCCCCGCCACGTCCGCGGACCCGGGTGCGCCCGCGGTGGGGGAGAATCGTGCCCGATGACCCTCACCGACCGCCTGTCCGGCGCCTCGACCGCCGGCGCGGACGCGGCCTTCGACGTCTTCCTCGACTGGGCCGGTGAGCGCGGCTTCTCGCTGTACCCCGCGCAGGAGGAGGCGGTGCTGGCACTGGCCGGGGGTGCCCACGTCGTGCTCGCCACACCGACCGGCTCGGGCAAGTCGCTGGTGGCGGTGGCCGCCCACGCGCTGGCCCTGGCGGAGGACCGGCGCAGCTGGTACACCGCGCCGATCAAGGCCCTGGTCAGCGAGAAGTTCTTCGCCCTGGTCGAGATCTTCGGCGCCGACAAGGTCGGCATGCTCACCGGCGACGCGGCCGTGAACCCGGGTGCCCCCATCATCTGTGCGACCGCCGAGGTGCTGGCCAACCACGCGCTGCGCGACCGCGAGCTGGCCGACATCGGGCTGGTCGTCATGGACGAGTTCCACTTCTACACCGAGCCCGACCGCGGCTGGGCGTGGCAGGTGCCGCTGCTGCTCATGCCCGACACGCAGTTCCTGCTGATGTCGGCGACACTCGGCGAGACGGCCTTCTTCGAGGAGGACCTCACCCGCCGCACCGGTCGCGAGACCGTCGCCATCGCCGGAGCGGAAAGGCCTGTGCCACTTGAGTTCTCGTGGGTTCTCACCGCCGTCCACGAGACCATCGAGCTGTTGCTGCGCGACGACCAGGGGCCGGTCTACGTCGTGTCGTTCACCCAGGCGTCGGCGGTGGAGCAGGCCCAGGCCCTGACCAGCGTCGAGCTCGTCTCGAGCGCCCGCAAGGCGGCCATCAAGGATGCCGTGGGCGGCTTCCGCTTCGGCAAGGGGTTCGGGGTCACCCTGCGACGGCTGGTGCTGCACGGGGTGGGGGTGCACCACGCGGGGATGCTGCCGAAGTACCGCCGGCTCGTCGAGACCCTGGCGCAGGCCGGGCTGCTCGCCGTCATCTGCGGCACCGACACCCTCGGCGTCGGCATCAACGTGCCGATCCGCACGGTGCTGCTCACCTCGCTCACCAAGTACGACGGGCGCAAGCAGCGGGTGCTGCGGGCCCGCGAGTTCCACCAGATCGCCGGGCGCGCCGGGCGGGCCGGCTTCGACACGATCGGCTACGTCGTGGTGCAGGCGCCCGAGCACCTCGTGCTCAACGCCAAGGCCCTGGCCAAGGCCGGCGACGACGCCAAGAAGCGGCGCAAGGTGGTGCACAAGAAGCCGCAGGACGGCACGCTGAGCTACACCGAGGCCGCCTACGACCGCCTGGTGGCCGCTGCCCCCGAGCCGCTCACGTCGAAGATGCGGGTCAACCACGCGATGGTGCTCAACGTGCTCGACCAGTGGGAGGGCCAGCAGGCCGCCCTGCACACCCTGCTGCTCGACAACCACGAGACGCCCGAGCGCCGCGAGGCCCTCGTCGAGCGGGCCGTGCAGGTGCTGGCGTCGTTGCTGCGCGCCAAGGTGGTCGAGCCCGACGACGGCTCCGACCTCGACCACTGGCTCCCGGCCGACCTCCCGGATGCCGGTGAGGCACCGGTGGTCGTCGAGGACACCGGCGTCCCCGGCCCGGTGGCCGACGAGGACCTCGGGCCGATCGGCGAGCTGCTCGCCGCCGCGGGTCGGGCTCCCGCACCGTCCCTGGCGGTGGCCGGCGACCCGCCGCAGGAGGCCTCCGACGAGCGGCTAGCAGACACAGTGCGCGAGGTCAGCGCGCTCGAGCACTTCGTGCGCGGCGACGAGCGGCGCGTCGCCGAGGGGCCGTTCCAGGTGGCGCTCGACCTCGGCGACGGCTTCGCCCTCAACCAGCCGCTGTCGGCCTTCGCCCTGGCCGTGCTCGAGATGCTCGACCCCGAGGCGCCCGGCTACGCCCTCGATGTCGTGAGCGTCATCGAGGCCACCCTCGACGACCCACGCCCGGTGCTGATGGCGCAGCGGTTCGAGGCCCGCGGCGAGGCAGTCGGAGCGATGAAGGCGGACGGGCTGGAGTACGAGGAGCGGATGGACGCCCTCGACGACGTCACCTGGCCGCGCCCCCTGGCCGAGGAGCTCGAGGCGGCCCTGCGCACCTACCGGCAGCGGCACCCCTGGGTCGACCCGCGCGGGCTGTCGCCGAAGTCGGTGGTGCGCGAGATGTTCGAGCGGGCGATGGGCTTCGGCGAGTTCGTCGCCCACCACAAGCTGTTCCGGGCCGAAGGCGTCGTGCTGCGCTACCTCACGGACGCCTACCGGGCGCTGCGCTCGACCGTGCCCGCCTCCGCCCGCACCGAGGAGCTCGACGACCTCGTCGAGTGGCTCGGTGAGGTGGTGCGGCACACCGACTCCAGCCTGCTCGACGAGTGGGAGTCGCTGGCCAACCCCACCGACGAGCCGCTCACCGAGGTACGCAGCCCGAGCGAGGGGCGTGCCCTGTCGGCCAACCCCCGAGCGCTGCGGGTCATGGTGCGGCAGAGCATGTTCCGGCGGGTCGAGCTGGTGTCACTTCGCCGGTTCTCCGCTCTGGCGGCGCTCGACGGTGGCCTCACCCAGGACGAGTGGGAGGCGGCGGCCGCCGGCTACCGCGCCGAGTACGACGACCTCGGCACCGGCCCACAGGCTCGCGGGCCGGCCCTCTTCCGCATCGACGAGGACGATGCCGACCACTGGGTCGTCACCCAGATCCTCGACGACCCCGACGGTGACCACGACTGGCGGATCACGGCTGAACTCGACCTCGCGGCCACCGACGAGGCGGGCGAGCTCGTGCTCGTCACCACCGGCTTCGGCCCGACCTAGTCCTCGGCGAGTCGCTCGGCGAGCCGATCCAGCCCACCGCGCACCAGTGCGCCGTAGCCGTCGTCGCCCAGGGTGTCGACCGCGGCCAGCCCCGCCTCGAGCTGCACCCGCGCCTCCACGACCCGGCCCTGGCGCCGGTAACCGTCGCCGAGGTTGAGGTGCAGGCTCGGTGCCATCGCACCAGCCGACGGGATGCCGATCGCCGCGAGCGCGTCGTCGGCGAGCAGCGCATGCTCACGCAGGGCCACCTCGTCCCAGGCCACCTCGTCGGCGAGCTCCGGCTCGCCGTCCGCGAGGTAGTGCGCCAGCACGCACCGCTGCCCGTGCTCGTCACCCGACGTCGCCGACCACTGCTCCAGCAGCGCCTCGCGCCCACCCGGCATCCCCTGCTGTGCCTGCCCCACCGCCGCCACCACCTCGTCCCACCCGCTCATGGCGAGCAACCTACGGCCGACGTCCGACAGCCTCGCCCCCCACGGCGCCGCTAGCGTGGCGCCCATGACGACGATGCGGGAGGGCACGGTGCACGACCTGCCCGGCGCCTACCGGGTCTGCCTGCTCACCGCCGCGGCCGGTGGCGACGCGAGCGCCCAGCACGACGACCCCGACCTGCTCGGCCACGTGTGGGCCGGTCCCTACCTCGTTGCCCCCGACGCCGTGAGCCGGGTCGTGCACGACGAGCACGGCGTGGCGGGCTACTGCGTCGCCGTCCCCGACACGGCATCCTTCGAGCAGTGGATCGAGCGGGTCTGGCTGCCGCCGCTGCAGGCGCGCTACCCGCGAGGTAGCGGCACGACACCCGACGACGCCGCGCTCGTCGAGCGACTGCACCATCCCACCCGCACGGATGCCGGCCTGCTCGCCACGCACCCGGCGCACCTGCACGTCGACCTGCTGCCGCGGCTGCAGGGCCATGGCTGGGGACGCCGCGTCATGCAGGCCGTGCTCGACGACCTGGCCAAGGCCGGCGCCGTGGGCGTGCACCTGGGGGTCGACGAGGCCAACACCGGCGCGCACGCGTTCTACGAGCGGCTCGGTTTCACCGTGCTCGACAGCCCATCCGGCCCCCGCGTTTACGGGATGCCGCTCGCACCGCCCACGACCTGAGGTCACCGACCACAGGCGTCACGGGCCGGCGGCGGTGTCCATCTGCTGCGCGAGGTACTGCGGCAGCCCGATGCGCATCAGCGCCTCGATCTGGCTCTCGAACCAGTCGGCGTGCTGCTGCTCGTCGAGCGCCATCGCCTCGAACAGCGACGCCGTGGCGTGGTCGCCGACGTCGTGGCACTCCTGCGCCGAGGCGTTGAACTCGGCGACGGCCGCGACCTCGCTCTCGAGGGCCAAGCGCAGCATCTCCTCGGCGTCCTCACCGACCCGGATGGCGTGCAGCCGCTGGATGTTGGGGTGCCCCTCGAACATCAGCACGCGCGAGATGAGGGCGTCGGCGTCGCGCATCTCGTCGATCGACAGGTCGTAGAACACCTTGCCCAGCCGGGTGAAGCCCCAGTTGTCGAGCATCCGCGCGTGCAGGAAGTACTGGTTGACGACGCTCAGCTCGAAGGTGAGCGCGTCGTTGAGGCGCTCGACGATCCGGGGGTCAACTGGCTGCATGGCATGCCTCCGCGCTCTCGGGGACCTCAAGTGCCACATGCTCGCACACCAGTCGTCGCACCGAGAAGACGCAGGCTCCGCAGTCGCGACCCGCCCCGGTGGCCCGGCAGACCTCCGACAGGGTGCGGGCCCCGGCACCGACGGCAGCGGCGACGGCCTTGTCGTTGACGACGTGACAGTGGCAGACGATCACGGCATCCCTCTCGACTCGCAGCCCCGGCACCCGAGCGGTGTAGGTGAGGCTTACCTAACCAGATTGTCCCCGACCGGCTCAACTCGGCGCCGCCCCCTTCCGCAGGGCGGAACGGCCCAGCACGGTCCGACCTGCGACGCAGAGGACACCCGAAGCTTCGACAAGGCTGAGACAACCAGGCCGGGCGGATGGCGGCTCCGGCCCCCTCTTCGTGGACACTGGCGAGATGCGCGTCGCCGGAGCCCACGTCCTGCTCACCGGAGCCACCGGTGACATCGGGGCCCGACTCGCCACGCGCCTCGCCCGGGCGGGCGCCGACGTCACCTGCGTCGCCAGGGGCCGCGACGCCCTCGACACCCTCGCGGCCGAGGTCGGCGGGCGGGCCGTCGCGTGCGACCTCACCGACCGCGACGCCCTGCGCGCCCTGGTCGGGCGGGTCGAGGCGCGGCACCGCCCGGTCGACCTGCTCGTCAACAACGCCGCGGTCGAGACCACCGCCCACCTCGCCGACCTCAGCGCCGACGAGCTCGAGCAGGTCGTGGCCCTGAACCTGCTCGCCCCCGCCGAGCTGTGCCGCCAGGTGCTGCCCGGCATGCTCGCCCGCCGGCACGGCCACCTCGTCAACATCTCCTCGATGGCCGGCGTCGCCACTTTCCCGGGGCTGGCGGCCTACGGCGCCACCAAGGCCGGGCTCACCCACCTCACCTCCGGGCTGCGGGCCGACCTGCGCGGCGGCCCGGTCGGCACGCTCGCGGTCGAGCTGGGCCCGGTCAGCTCGCAGATGATGGACCGCATCGGGGCGCACCAGCCGTCCGCCGCCGCCTTCGAGCGCGTGCTGCGGGCTCGCCTGCTCACCCTGCTCGACCCCGACCACGTGGCCCGGCGGGTCGTCACCGCGGTCGAGCAGGGCCGCCACCACCTGCGGATGCCGCGTCGCGCGGCACCGGTCGCGGCCCTCACCCACGCGCCGCGCGTGGTCGTGCGCGCGGTGCTCACCGGCATCCCCGGGCGCCCGGTGACGGCGTGAACCGCCGCCGCACGCCCGTGCGCCGGCAGATCGCCGTCGCCACGTGGCGGCCCTCGCGCGACGGCCGGATCTATGCCCGGATGGAGGTCGACGTCACCGCCGCGCGCGCCTACCTGGAGCGGGTGCGGGCCGAGTCCGGGATGCGGGTGACGCTCACCCACGTGGTCGGGGCCGCCCTGGGCCGGGCGCTGCGTGACGTGCCCGAGATCCGGGCGCGGGTGGTGTTCGGGCGGCTCGTTCCGCTCGAGGCGTGCGACATCGGCTTCGCCGTCGACATCGGCAGCGGCTCCGACCTCGCCCCGGTCAAGGTGGCCGGGGTCGACCGGCTCAGCCCGGTGGAGGTGGCCCGTGCGGTCGAGGCCGGCGCAGCCCGCCTGCGCCGCGGCAACGACCACGCCTACCGGCGCACCTCACGCCTCGTGCGGCTGGTGCCGGCCTGGACGATGCGGCCGGTCATGGCGGCGTCGAGCCTGGTGTCGGGGGGCCTGGGCCGCGGGCTGGTCGGGCAGCCCGGCTTCCCGCTGGGCACCGCCTTCGTGTCCAACGTCGGCACCCTCGGCCTCGACGAGGCCTTCCTCGCCCCGCTGCCCTTCGCCCGCACGCCCGTCTACCTCGCCGTCGGGGCGGTGCAGGACCGCGCCGTGGTGGTCGACGGCGCGGTGGTGGCGCGCCCGGTGCTGGTGCTCGTCGCCACCGCCGACCACCGGGTCGTCGACGGCGTGCACGCGGGGCGGATGGCGAGCGTGGTGCGCGAGCTGCTCACCCACCCCGAGCGGCTCGACCACCCGGTGGGCTGACCGTCGGCCCCTGCGCCGCCCTCATAACAAAACCACAGGGAGCATGGACGTCGCTCCCAGCCGCCGGGCCGAGCGTGCCGGGTGGAGGTGCGAGCGCGATGTCCCTCACCGGAGCAGGCCTGCTGTGGGCCCTGGGCCTGATCGGCCTGGCACTGTTCCTCGCCGTCGTGTCCGGGTGGCCCCGGCATGGACCGGTCCTGCTGCGGGCCGCCGGCCGGTCGCTCCCGCTGCTGGCGCTGAACGGCATCGTCGTGCTCATGTGCCTCGCCGCGCTCAACGACCAGTACGTCTTCTACACCAGCTGGGGTGACCTCTTCGGGGCCGGCGGCACCCAGGCGCTGGCCCACCACGGCGGCACGACCGCGGCGGCGCTGTCCAGCACGCGCCGGGTGTCGTCCGCAGGGCTGGCCGACCACCCGCTCGACCCCACCCTGCCGCAGCCGGGGCAGCGGATGCAGCACTACACGGTCCGTGACCCCGCGACGGGCGCCACGGTGCCGGTGCTCGTCTACCTGCCGGTCGGCTACGACCCCGCCGCGTCCCGGGCGTACCCCGTCATCCTCGGCCTGCACGGGTGGCCGGGCGTTCCGCAGAGCTTCACTCGCGGGCGCTTCCTCGCCACCGCCGACGCACTCACCGCTACGCACCGGCTGGCGCCCGCGATCGTGGTGATCCCGCAGATCAACGACCCGCGCACCGTCGACACCGAGTGCGTCGACGGGCCGTCGGGCGACCCGCGCACCGACACCTGGCTCGCCAGGGTGGTGCCCCGGTGGGCTGCCGAGCACCTGCACGTGCAGACCCAGCGCACGTCGTGGACCACGCTCGGCTACTCCTACGGGGGATGGTGCGCCGCGTCCGTCGCGATGCGGCACCCGGAGGTGTTCGGGGGAGCCGTCGTCTTCGAGGGGTACTTCGAGCCCGACTTCCTCGCCGGCTACGACCCGCTGGGCCCGGCGCAGCTCAGGGGCTACGACCTGGTGCACCTCGCCGGCCACCGGCCCCCACCCATTGCGATGTGGGTCTTCGCGTCGCGGCAGGACAGCCTCGCCTACCCGACCACCGCCAGGTTCCTGGCCGCGGCCCGGTCGCCGCTCAGCGTCAGCGCGACGATCGTGCCGGTCGGCGGCCACCGCACGGCGATCTACTCGCCGTACGTGCGGCCCGCCCTGACATGGCTCGCGACGACACTGCCCGGGTTCAGGCCCTGACGTGCGCGGCCGGCGCAGGCGCGTCCTCGTCGTCCTGGCGGCACTTCTCGTGCTGGGAGCGTTCGTCGCTGTGGGTGTCACCGTGGATGCCGTGTACGCACCCGGCCGGGTGGGTGGAAGCCCCGCCGGGCCTAGGGCCGAGCACCCCACGACCCCCCTGCCCGGCGCCGCCGCGACCTCGGTGACCCGGCCGCCGCTGCGCGTGGTGGGGCTGGGCGACTCGGTGCCGGCGGCCGACACGTGCGGCTGTGCCGGCTTCCTCGAGCAGCTGGTGCCCGATCTGCACGCCGCCACGGGGCGCGCCGTGGCGCTGCGCAACGACGCCACGAGCGGCTGGACCACGCAGGACGTGCTCGACGACCTCGCGCGTGGACACACGCATGCCGACCTCGTCGCGGGGGCAGACCTCGTCGTCGTCGAGATCGGCGCCAACGACTTCGACCTCTCGCGGTTGAACGACGCGTCCTGCGCGCCGGCCGGCACCTCACCGTGCTTCCGCGCCACGCTCGCGGCGCTGCGGTCGGGCCTCACGAGCGTCGTCGACCGCGTCCAGGCCCTGTCACCGGGCGCCCGGGTGGCCCTGCTCGGGTACTGGAACGTCGGGGTCGACGGCTCGGTGGGGCGCTCGCTCGGCTCGACCTACGTCGCCGGCAGCGACGTGCTCACCCGGGCCGTCAACCAGGTGGTCCTCGGCGTCGCCAAGGACACCGGCGCGACCTACGTGGACGCCTACACCCCGCTGAAGGGTGCCAGTGGGCACCGGGACCCGACTGAGGACCTCCTCGATGACGGCGACCACCCGAACGCCTCGGGCCACGCCCGGCTCGCTGACGCCGTGCTCGACGCTCTCCAGGCCAGTGGGGCAGTGGCCGGGTGGAAGGGGTGAGCGGCTCGAACGACGCCCCGGCTCAGGCGACCGGCCGCACCGGTGCTGGGTAGGGCGTCAGCAGCTGGTCGACCGGGGCGTGGTCGTCGGTGAGCACCATCGCGCCACCGACCCAGGCGTCGAGGTCGGCGCCGTCGAGCACCCCCCAGGTGAGGCCGCGCTCGGTGAGGGCGGCCCGCAGGGCCGCGACGTCGAGCGGCTCGTCCGAGCCGAGCGCCACGATGTTGCCGCCCGCCGTGGCTCCGCGCTCGAGGGTGGCCGGGTCGGCCGCGACCGCCACGTGGGGGAAGACCTCCCGCATCGTCGCCAGCTCGGCCCGGGCGAAGTCGAGCGGTGCGAAGTCGATCAGGTTGGCGGCGTAGACCCCCTGGGCGCCGAGCACCCGGCGCACCTCCGCCAGGGACTCCCTCGTGGTGAGGTGCCACGGCACGCTGACCCCACCGAACGCGTCGCCCACCACCAGGTCGCGCGAGTCCGTCGCCAGCCGGCGCAGGCCGAGCCGGGCGTCCTCGACGCGCACCTCGAGCTGCGGCCCGGTCACCAGACCCAGCTGCGCGGCATCCAGCTCGACGACGCCGGGGTCGATTTCGGAGACCACGCTGGTCGTGCCCGGCCGGACGGCCGCCAGGTAGCGCGGCAGGGTCAGTCCGCCACCGCCCAGGTGGTACGCCGACAGGCTCCGACCCGCGGGAAAGGCGGTGTCGGAGACCGCCGCCATGGCCTGCACGTACTCGAACTCGAGGTGCGTGGGGTCGGTGAGGTCGACATAGGAGTGCCGGAGCCCGTCGAGCACCAGCACCCGCCCGGTGGCCCGCTGCGGGTCTGCCAGCACCCGCGCGCAGTGGTAGACGGTCTCGGCGTCGCACCGCCCCGGCCCGAAGGCCGCCCCGAGGGCACCCGGCACCAGCAGGACCACTGCGAGAGAGGCGGCCCGGGCTCCGCGCACCCGCACCTCGACGGCCACCGCCGCCGCGACGAGCAGGACGCCGAGGCCGACGAGCACCGAGCTCACCGGGATGGCCGCGATGAAGACGTACCCGGTGAGCACGGTGCCCACGATCGCTCCCACGGTGCCCAACCCGGAGAGCCGGCCGACCACCGTGCCGGTCTCGGCCAGGTCGGTGAGCTGCAGCTTGGTCACCATCGGCGGCACGGCCGACAGCAGGGCGCCCGGCACGAGGATGGCGACCATCGCCATGAGCAGGGCGCCGCTCGCCCCGGCCGTCTCACCAGCGCCGCGCACGAGGAACGGCATCAGCGCGACCGCCACCCCCGCGCCACCGAGCAGTGGGCCGAGCGCACGCCGGGGCGGCATCCGGTCGGCGGCCTGACCGCCGGCCCACGCGCCCAAGGCGATCGCGGCCAGGGCCATGCCGATCACCAGCGTGCTCGTCTCGAGGGTGAGTCCCAGGTAGGGAGCCAGCAGCCGCAGGGCGGTGAGCTCGACCACGAGCACCGCCGCACTTGCGCCGAAGACGAGGGCGCCCGCCGCCACCGGGCCCAGGCCGGTCGGGGCGGCGGTCGTCGGTGCGGCGGCGCTCGCGTCGTCGGAGGTGTTCACCCGGTCATCCTCAGGGATGCCGGGTGCCGGCGGCGAGATCCGGTCGCCGCACCCTCGACACGGCCCAACGGATCGCGCTCAGCGGGTGGGGGTGAGCCCGGCCCCCAGCCGGTGGGCCGTGAAGCCGTCGGTCGAGCGGGCCGCGACGCCGGAGCGGAAGACCAGGCTCAGCATGGTCTCCAGCGGCACCCGCCCGAGGCGGCCGGGGATCTTGGCGCTGCTGCTGCGGGCGCCGGCCTTGACGATCGCCTCGACCCGGTCGCGCCGGGCCGCCTCGTAGGCGGCGAGCCCGTCGGTGCCGTGCGCCGCGACCGATCGGGCGAGCACCACGGCATCCTCGAGCGCCATCGCGGCGCCCTGGCCGCTGCTCGGCGACGGGGCGTGCGCGGCGTCGCCGACGAGCACCGTGCGCCCGCGCCACCAGGTCGGCACGTGCGGCAGGTCGAAGGTGCTGTCGCCGGCGAGCTCGAGCCGCCCCGCCCCCACCAGCGCGGATGCCGGCCCCGCGTCGTCGGCGACCAGCTCCGCCAACCAGCCCAGCCACTGCTCCTGCGTGGTCGCCGCCCGCTCCTCGCGACCGATCTCCGGGCGGGGGACGTTGGCGAACCACACGACGTCGCCGGTGGGCAGCGGGTGCGCGCCGAAGAACGACCGACGGCCGAAGACGAAGTGCCAGGCCTGCGGCGTGAGGTCGTCGCCGAGCAGGGTGCCGCTGGTGATCCCGCCGAAGTTGGTGAGCCCCACGTACCTCGCGTCGGGTGCCGCGGGGTCGATGCTGCGGCGCACCGGTGAGCGCACCCCGTCGGCAGCGACCAGGAGGTCCCCGGTGACCACGGACCCGTCCGTGAGCACGGCGCGCACGCCGTCGGCGTCGTCGTGCACCGAGGCCACCTCGGCACCCAGCCGTACGTCCGCGCCGACGTGGCGGGCGGCATCCCCGAGCAGCACGGCGAGCGCAGACCTCTTCAGGGTGAGCGCGACCGTGCCGTCGTCGAGCGGTACGCCGAGCGAGACGTCGCCGAGGTGGCGGCCGGTGGCGCCGTACATCCGGTTGGCCCGGCTCGGGTGGCCGATCTCGCGGACCTCGTCGAGCACCCCCAGCACCGCGAGGGCGTCGAGGCCGTTGGGGGCCACCGTCACCCACGAGCCCTCGTCGGGGTCGGCGACCGGGCGGCGTTCGAGCACGGTCGCGTCGAGGCCGAGGCGGCTGGCGGCGAGAGCGACGGCCGGACCGGCTACGCCTCCGCCGACGACGAGTAGTCTCATGACGAGTCCTTCTGTACGAGGTTCGTATATTTCGATTTTCGAAGGGTATGCCCAGTGGTGACGCGTCGTCAACTCGTGGCCGAGCTCGGCGGCGCCATGCAGCGCTACCAGCGCAGCGTGCAGGCCTACGACGACGCGGTCGGGCGCGCCCTGGGTCTCGGGCCGGCCGACCTGCGCTGCCTCGACTGGCTGGTCGACGGGCCGAAGACCGCCGGCGCGCTCGCCACCGCTACCGGGCTGCGGCCGGCCGCCACCACGGCGCTCATCGACCGGCTCGAGGCCAAGGGTCTGGTCGAGCGGGTGCGCGACGACGCGGACCGGCGCCGGGTGCTCGTGCAGATGACCGCGCTGGGCATGCGCTCGACCTACGCGATGTACGCCCCGCTGGTCGACGAGGGGCAGGGGCTCTTCGCCAAGCACACCGTGGCGGAGCTGGCCGCGATGCTCGACCTGCTCGAGGCGATGCGCGAGATGACCGACCGGCACCGGGAAGGCATCACCGGCGGGTGACCCGGCATGTTGCGGATGCCGGGCCGTCGGCGTATGCCGGGCCGTCAGCGTATGCCGGGCTGGCGCGCTCGTCGGTGCAGGTCGCGCTCACCTACCGCGGGCCGACCAGGCCGCCCGCACACAGCAGCGTCGTGACGACGCGCAGGAGCAGCCACACCACCGGCGGCCGCCCGCCGAGTGGCGCATCGGTCGTCATCCGTGGTTCCCCCGATCCTTCGTCACCCTGAGCCGTTCTCCACCACATCCCGTTCCGATCCCGGAGCGTGTGCGCAAAGGGGGGACCCGTCACGGCCGGATCCCGCTCTGACCCAGAAAAGTGAACGACCCCGACGAAGAGCGTGTCGGGGTCGTTCACTTTTGTGCGCAAGGGGGGATTTGAACCCCCACGCCCTTTCGGACACTGGCACCTGAAGCCAGCGCGTCTGCCGTTCCGCCACTTGCGCGTGACCGCTCGCGTGAGCCGTCCTAGTGTGCCCGATGCACCCGGCATCCCACAAAATGACCCCGCCGAACCGCTCGGGTGAGGCACGCCGCGCGCCCTGACGCGCACCCCGCATCACCGCTCAGGACACAGCCGGCGCCTCTACGCCACCGCTGAAACCCGAGCTACCGCGGTTGCCGCGCGGCTTCAGCCGCACCCCCGGCAGCGCGGGCGCCGGGATGCGGGGCACCGCGCCCACGTAACCCTCCACCACCCCGAAGCGCCCCGACCCGTCGCCCTCCCACGCAGCCCGGGCCGCCGCGACGTCGTCGCTGGTGCGGCCGATGAAGTTCCACCACATGACGACGTCCTCGCCGAACGGCTCCCCGCCGAGCACCAGCACCCGCGCGCCCCCACCGCCCGCCGTCATCGACACCCCGCCCGGATGCCGCCCCGCACCGATCACGCCCAGCTCACCCCGCGCGACCGGCGAGTCGGCGAACATCACCGACCCGGCATCGACGAGCACCGACACCTCGAAGCCGTCGGGCACCGGCACCACCACCGAAGAACCTGCCTCGAGCACCACCTCGGCCCCCACCAGCGGCGTCTCGACCCGCACCGGCGACGACGACCCCCACAGCGACCCCACGAACACCTGCGCCCGCACCCCTGCCCCGACCTCCACCACCGACGGCACGAAGTGCTCGAACCGCGGCTCCACGTCGGCCAGCGCCGCGGGCAGCACCACCCACAGCTGCGCCCCGTGCAGCACCGAGGTCGCCGGCGTCGACACCTCCGAGTGCGAGATGCCGCGCCCCGCCGTCATCAGGTTCACCTCGCCCGGCCGCACCGTGGCCACCGTGCCCAGCGAGTCCCGGTGCTCGACCTCGCCGCTGAACAGCCACGACACGGTGGCCAGGCCACAGTGCGGGTGCGGGGCGACGTCCATGCCACCGCTGGCCGACACGTCGTCGGGCCCGTAGTGGTCGACGAAGCACCAGGCGCCGACGAACGAGCGCTCCCGCGCCGGCAGGGTGCGCCGCACGGTCATGGACCGGGGACCCCCGAGCGGCACTTCTCGGGGCACGATGAGCTGCACGGCATCGTTCATCCGTCCACGGTACGGGTCGTGCCGTTCAGTTATCGCCCAGCCCCGGCGGATAGTCTTGCGAGACCGCTGCCGCCGCAAGACCCCCCGGAGGAGGTGCACGGATGGGACTGTTCGACCGCCTCGAGGCCGGCCTCGAGCGAGCCGTTCAGGGCACGTTCGCCAAGCACCTGCGCTCCGCCGTGCACCCGGTCGAGATCGCCAGCCACATCCGGCGGGCGATGGACGACCGCGCGGTCACCAGCTCGGGCCGCGCCATCGTGCCCAACGTGTTCACCATCGAGCTCTCCCCGACCGACTACGACCGTTTGCACCCCGACCTGCCCGGCGTCGAGATGGACCTCGTCGCCGCCGCCGAGGAGCACTGCGACGGCCAGCACTACACGCCCGCCGGGCCCATCGACATCACCTTCGAGGAGCACGACGACCTCGAGACCGGCGTCTTCCGCATCCGCCCGTCGAAGGCCTCGCGCCCACGCGCGACCGGCAACACCGGCCAGGAACGCGTCCTCAGCCCTCGCGAGCAGTCCAGGCAGGCACCGCCGGATGCCGGTCGCGCGGCTCCGCCCGCACCCCCCGGTCCGGGCGTGGTCCGGTCCGGGCCCGCCGGCGCCGCGGGTGCTGCCGTCGGCGCGGCCGCGGCTCCCCGCGCCGCCGACCCGGACTGGGCCAACGCCCCCGCCGCCGACGGGCTCGACGCGACCGCCCGGCATCCGGCCCCACCGGCCCCGGCCCGGCCCAAGCGGGCCAACCCGGCCGACCGCCCGTGGCTCGACGTCGATGGCGAGCGCTACCCGCTGATGGGGGCCATCACCATCCTCGGCCGCGACGACAGCGCCGACATCATCCTCGACGACCCGGGCATCTCGCGGCGGCACAGCGAGCTGCGCGTGACCACCGACGGGCCCCACTTCGTCACCACCATCCGCGACCTCGGCTCCACCAACGGCACCTTCGTCAACGGCGAGCGGATCACCAGCGAGCACCTGCAGGACGGCGACCGGGTCACGGTCGGCCGCACCTCGGTCACCTTCCGGGGCGGCCGACGGTGACTGCGGCGTGTTGAGCGAGCTCACCCTGACCGTGATGCGGCTGGGGTTGCTGGTGCTGATGTGGTTCTTCGTCTTCGCGGTGGTCGGCGTGCTGCGCGGCGACCTCTACGGCACCCGCGTCAAGCGCCGGGCCGGCAGCGGCCGGGCCGCCAAGGCCGCCGCGCGGGGTGCGAGCCCGGCGCCGCCGAGCGCTGCACGGCCGGAGAAGAAGACCCGGTCGGGCCGTCGGGGCAAGGGCCCCACCAAGCTCACCGTCACGGCGGGCCCGCTGTCGGGCACCACGCTGCCGCTGCGCCCCGCCGGCACGCTGATCGGGCGCAGCCCCGAGTGCGCCCTGGTGCTCGACGACGACTACGCGAGCGGCCGGCACGCGCGCATCTTCCAGGACGACGACGGCACCTGGCGCGTCGAGGACCTGCGCTCGACCAACGGCACCTTCCTCGGCGCGACGCGCCTCACCGAGCCACGCGAGGTGGCGGTCGGCAGCGTGCTGCGGATCGGCCAGACCGTCGTGGAGCTGCAGAGGTAACGGATGCCGTTCGCGTTCCACTACGCCGCCCGGTCCGACGTGGGCATGGTCCGGACCAACAACGAGGACTCCGGCTACGCCGGTCCCCACCTGCTGGCCATGGCCGACGGCATGGGCGGCCACGCCGGCGGCGACGTCGCCAGCTCCACGGTCATCGGCGCCCTCGTGCGGCTCGACGGCGAGGCCCTCGGCGGCCGCGACGTCAGCTCCGCCCTGCTCGAGCGGATCAACCAGGCCAACGACGAGATCGGCGACCAGGCCCACGCCGACCCGAGCCTCGAGGGCATGGGCACCACGCTCATCGCCATGCTCCGGGCCGGCGACAAGATCGTGCTCGCGCACATCGGCGACTCGCGGGCGTTCATGGTGCGTGACGGCGTGGTCACCCAGATCACCAAGGACCACTCGTTCGTGCAGAACCTCGTCGACGAGGGGCGGATCACCGCCGAGGAGGCGCAGAGCCACCCCCAGCGCTCGCTCGTCACCCGGGTGCTCACCGGCGCCCCCGAGGACGAGCCCGACCTCGTCGTGCGCCAGGGCCGGATCGGGGACCGGTACGTCATCGCCTCCGACGGCCTCACCGACTACGTCGCGCACGACACCATCTCCGAGGTGCTCACCGATGCCCGCGACCCGGGAGAGACGGCCGACCGGCTGGTCGCCCTGGCCCTGCGCGCCGGCGCCCCCGACAACGTCACCGTCGTGGTGGGAGACCTCGTCGACATCGGGAGCGCCCCACCCACCCAGCCGCAGGTCGTCGGCGCGGCAGCGGTGCACGAGACCGGAACCCGGCCGATTCCGACCACCCCGGCCGCCAAGGCCGCGGCCCTCACGGCGCAGGCCACGGGCGCCGGGGCCGACGACGGGGTCACCCTGGCGGAGGAGGGGCCGCGCTCGCGCGGCGGCACGGTGCTGCGCGTGGCCGCCATCGCCCTGGTGCTGCTCGTCGTGACCGCCGGCAGCTCGTATGCCGGGTACGCGTGGTCCCAGCGCCAGTACTACCTCGCCGAGCAGGACGGCGTCGTGGCCGTGTTCCGCGGGGTCGAGCAGAACCTCGGCCCGATCTCGCTGTCCCGGCCCGAGTTCGCCACGACGATCGCCATCGACGACCTGCCGACCTCCTACCAGGACAGCCTCAAGCAGGGCATCGAGGTGGACGACCGGGCCGCGGCCGACGTGCGGGTCGCCGAGCTGCAGCTGCAGGCGACGGCCTGCCGGTGGGCCCAGCTCAACGGTGAGGCGTGCCGCACCGTGCCGGCCACCTGGACCGCACCCACCCCCACACCCAGCCCCACGGCAGCGCCCAGCCCGTCGTCCTCCCCCACCCCGACCCCCACGGCCACCACTCTCTCGCCCGGGGCCACCCCGAGCATCGCGCCGACCGTCCAGCCCACGGTGCCCCCCGGCGCCGTCGCGACCGGCGGACCGGTGACCTCATGAGCATCGTCTCGTCGCACACCCCGCGACGGGGCCGCAACATCGAGCTGGTCCTCGTCGTGGGGGCCGTCGCGATCGTGCTGCTGGCCTACCTCAACGTCGAGCTCGCCACCAGCGGCACCATCCCTCCCGGGACGCTCACCCTCGTCGGCGGCTACCTGGCGCTGGCCATCGCCTTCCACCTCGTGCTGCGCTGGCGGGCGTCCTACGCCGACCCGCTGATGCTGCCCATCATGACCCTGCTCAACGGGCTGGGCCTGGTGATGATCCACCGCATCGACATCGCCAACGGCAAGTCCATCGCCGACGGGGTGGCGCTGCGCCAGCTGATGTGGACCGCCGTGGCCATGGTCATCGCGGCGGTCGTGCTCCTCGTGCTGCGCGACCACCGGGTGCTGCGGCGCTACACCTACCTCGCCGGCGCGATCGGTTTCGGCCTGCTGCTGCTGCCGCTGTTCCCCGTCATCGGCACCTCCATCTACGGCTCACGGATCTGGATCCAGGTCGGCCCGTTCTCCTTCCAGCCCGGTGAGATCGCGAAGATCGCCCTGGCCATCTTCTTCGCCGGCTACCTCGTGCAGACCCGCGACGCCCTCTCGGTCGCCGGGCGCAAGGTGCTCGGGCTCACCCTGCCGCGCGGCCGCGACCTCGGCCCCATCCTCGTCGCCTGGCTGGCGAGCCTGGCCGTGCTCGTCTTCGAGCGCGACCTCGGCTCCTCGCTGCTGTTCTTCGGGCTGTTCGTCGCGATGCTCTACGTCGCCACCGAGCGGGTGTCGTGGATCGTCATCGGCCTCACCCTGTTCTGTGCCGGTGCCTACCTGGCCTACCTGGTCTTCGGGCACGTACAGACCCGGGTGCTGCTCTGGCTCGACACCTTCAGCCCCGAGGCGCTACAGGCGTCCGACCAGCTCGCCAAGGGCCTGATGGGCATGGCGTCCGGCGGGATGTTCGGCACCGGCCTGGGCCGGGGCCGCCCCGACCTCACCTACTTCGCGGAGTCCGACTTCATCGTCCCCGCCTTCGGTGAGGAGATCGGGCTGATCGGGCTGTTCGCGATGCTGATGCTCTACGTGCTGCTCGTGCAGCGCGGCCTGCGCACCTCGCTCGGCACCCGCGACGGCTTCGGCAAGCTGCTGGCCGCCGGCTTGTCGTTCTCGCTCGCCCTGCAGTGCTTCGTCGTGGTCGGCGGCGTCACCCGGGTCATCCCGCTCACCGGCCTGACCATGCCGTTCCTGTCCTCCGGCGGCTCCTCGCTGCTCGCGAACTGGACCCTGGTCGCCATCCTGCTGCGCATCTCCGACCACGCCCGCAGACCGCTGCCCGAGGCGAACGCGCCGAACCCCGTGGCAGAGGCGCGCACCGAGGTGGTGAAGCTGTCGTGAACGCCCCCGTCCGCCGGCTCTCGCTCGTCGTGGCCGTGCTGTTCGCCTCGCTGCTGGTCTCGACGACCCTCATCCAGTACGTCTTCGCCGCCGACCTCAACGCGCGCCCCGACAACCGCCGCACCCTGCTGTCCACGTACGCCCGCGAGCGCGGCGAGATCCTGGTCGGCCAGACCCCCGTCGCGAAGTCGGTGCCCGTCGACGACGAGTACAAGTTCCAGCGGGTCTACGACGTGCCCCGGCTCTACGCCCACGTCACCGGTTCGTACTCGTTCTTCGGGGCCTCGGGCGGCCTCGAGCAGGCCGAGAACGCGTTCCTGTCCGGCTCGAGCGACAAGCTGTTCTACCGCCGCGTGTCCGACCTGTTCACCGGCCGCCGGGCGCAGGGCGCCAACATCGAGACCACCCTCGACCCCAAGGTGCAGGCGGCCGCGGCCGACGGCCTCAAGGGCATCAAGGGCGCCGCCGTCGCCCTCGACCCGAAGACCGGCGCCATCCTCGCCATGTACAGCAACCCGACCTACGACCCCAACGACCTCGCGAGCCACGACCTGCGGGTGGTCGAGCGCAACTCCAAGGCGCTCAACGCCGACCCCGACAAGCCCACCCTCAACCGCACGATCAACGAGCTCTACCCGCCCGGGTCGGTCTTCAAGGTCGTCACGGCCGCGGCGGCGCTGTCGACGGGCGAGTACACCGAGAACTCGATGCTCCCCGGGCCGGCCGTGCTCGACCTGCCCGACACCACGGCCGACCTGCCCAACCACGACGACCGGGCCTGCGGGTCGACCCCGGAGATCACGATGACCGAGGCGCTCGCGGTGTCGTGCAACACCGCCTTCGCCTACCTCGGGCTGCAGATCGGCGCCGACGCACTGCAGTCGCAGGCCGCGAAGTTCGGCTTCGGCGACGGCCTCACCGTGCCGATGCGGGTCACCCCCAGCCGGGTGCCTGCGGAGATGAACAAGCCCCAGCTGGCGCAGAGCTCGATCGGCCAGTACGACGTGCAGGTCACGCCCCTGCAGATGGCCATGGTCGCCGCCGGGGTCGCCAACCGCGGCGTGGTCATGAAGCCCTACCTCGTGGAGTCGGTCATCGGCTCGGACCTCGCGGTCATCGAGTCGGCCGACCCGCAGGAGCTCTCGCAGGCGGTCACCCCCGAGGTGGCCGCCCAGCTCACCCGGATGATGGAGTCCGTCGTCGAGGACGGCACCGGCAGGCGCGCCCAGATGCAGGGCGTCGACGTCGCCGGCAAGACCGGCACCGCCCAGCACGGCGAGGGCCGCAAGGCGCACGCCTGGTTCATCTCGTTCGCGCCCGCGAACGACCCGACGATCGCGGTCGCGGTGATCGCCGAGGACGGCGGCGTCGCGGGCAGCGAGGCAGGGGGCGGCACCGTCGCCGCCCCGATCGCCAAGCAGATGATGGAAGCACGGTTGAACCGATGAGGAGAGCAACACATGCCTGAGGTCCCGAAGCTGCTCGGGGGACGCTACGAGGTCGGTGAGCTCCTCGGACGCGGTGGCATGGCCGAGGTGCACCGTGGCTACGACTCCCGGCTGAGCCGCCAGGTCGCCATCAAGATGCTGCGCAGCGACCTCGCCCGCGACAACACCTTCCTGGCCCGGTTCCGCCGCGAGGCCCAGTCGGCCGCCGGGCTGAACCACGCGTCCATCGTCGCGGTCTACGACCACGGCGAGGACATCCTCACCGAGACCGGCGGTGCCGAGGTCAAGGTGCCCTACATCGTCATGGAGTTCGTCGACGGCAGGACGCTGCGCCAGGAGATCACCGAGCGCGGCACGGTCGGCCCGATCGAGGCGGTGCGCATCACCGAGGGGGTGCTCGACGCGCTGGGCTACAGCCACCGCAACGGCATCGTCCACCGAGACATCAAGCCCGCCAACGTGATGATCGCCCCCGACGGCTCGATCAAGGTGATGGACTTCGGCATCGCCCGGGCGATGGCCGACGCCAACGCCACGATGACCCAGACCTCGGCCGTCATCGGCACCGCCCAGTACCTGTCCCCTGAGCAGGCCCAGGGCCACCAGGTCGACGAGCGCTCCGACCTCTACTCCACGGGCTGCATGCTCTTCGAGCTGCTCACCGGCCGCCCGCCGTTCCTCGGCGAGAGCCCGGTCTCGGTCGCGTACCAGCACGTCGGCGAGCCGCCCATCCCGCCGTCGCGGCTCGTCGAGGGCATCTCCGAGGACCTCGACGCGGTCGTGCTGCACTCGCTGGCCAAGCGGCGCGAGGCCCGCTACCAGAGTGCCGGCGAGTTCCGCGCCGACCTCGCCGCCGTGCGGCTGCGCCGAGCGATCAGCGACGCGGCCCGTGGCTCGGCCGCCGCCCTCGCCGGCGCCGGGGCCCTGGCGGCCGCCACCCAGATGGTGCCCGGCCCGGCCGGCGATGCGACCCAGGCCTACGGCATCGCACCGGTCCCGGTGCTCGGCGCCGAGTCCGGCACCGAGACCATCCCCGGGCTCGAGGAGCCGCCGGAGAAGAAGCGCGGCCCCGGCGGCTGGATCGTGCTCACCCTGGTCGCCATCGCCGCCCTCGCCGCCCTCGCCTACGGGCTGTCGACGTACTTCGGCGGCAACGAGACCCCGAAGGTCGCCGTGCCGCAGGTCAACGGCCTGCCCCTCCAGACCGCCACCGCCAGGCTGGCCCAGGCCAAGCTGGTGGCCGACCCCGTGCGCCAGCCGAGCGAGGACGTGCCGGTCGACACCGTGATCAACCAGAACCCCACCGCCGGCACCGAGGTGGCCCCGAACAGCACCGTGAAGCTCTTCGTCTCCTCCGGCCCGGCCGCGGTGACCGTGCCCGACCTCAAGGGGCTGACCGTGCAGGAGGCGCAGAACGCGCTCAGCGACCAGGGCCTGGTCGTGGGCACCGTCGCCGAGGTCGACGACCCCGACACCGACGCCGGCAAGATCATCGACTCCAACCCCGGGGCCGGCACCTCCGTGGCACCCGACACCAAGATCAACGTGCGGGTCGGCACCGGGAAGGTGCCCGTGCCCAACGTCGTCGGCACGACGCAGGGCCAGGCCCAGACCACCCTCGCCGGAGTCGGCCTCAAGATGCAGACCTCGTTCAAGCAGACCAACGACGCGCCCGAGGGCACCGTCATCTCGCAGAGCCCTCGCGACGGCACGCTCGACATCGGCGGCACCGTCAAGATCACCGTGGCCCAGAAGCCGGCACCCACCGTCACGCCCACCACGGCCACCCCGACCCCGACCCCGACGCCCACCCCGACGCCGAGCCCGTCCGACAGCAGCTCACCGACGGTGCCCCCGAGCCCCTAGGGCTCTTCGGATGCCGATCAGCCGGCGGCGACCATCCGGGCGACGCCGGCGGCGTCGTGCACGAGCGGGCTCAGGCCCGCCGAGCGCTCGACGGCATCCGGCATCCCGCACAGCTGCAGCCAGTTGGCGAGCATCCGGTGGCCGCCGTGGGTGAGCACCGACTCGGGGTGGAACTGCACGCCGTGCAGCGGCAGGCTCGCGTGCCGCACCGCCATGATGATGCCGCTCTCGGTGCGGCCGTTGGCCAGCAGCTCGTCGGGCAGCGTGGCGGGCTCGATGGTGAGCGAGTGGTAGCGGGTGGCGGTGAACGGGTCGGGAGCGCCCTGAAGCACCCCGGTGCCGTCGTGGTGCACCTGCGAGGTCTTGCCGTGCAGCAGCTCGGGGGCCCGGCCCACGGTCGCACCGAGCACGACACCGAGCGCCTGGTGGCCCAGGCACACCCCGAGCATCGGCTGCTCGCGCTCGCCGCACGCCTCGATCATCGCCATCGAGACGCCGGCCTCCTCGGGCGTGCCAGGGCCGGGGGAGACCAGTACGCCGTCGAACTCCGCACCGTCGGCCGGGGCGACCGCGTCGTTGCGGACGACCTCGCAGTCGGCTCCCAGCTGCTCGAGGTAGCCGACGATCGTGAAGACGAAGCTGTCGTAGTTGTCGACGACGAGGATGCGGGTCATGGCCTCAATGGTGCAGCATCACGACGCGGGGACGGAGGCGTGCTCGGGCACGATGGACCCGGCGTAGGCCGGGAAGGTGCGCTGCCCGACGTTCTTCACGTCGTAGCCGAGACCGACCGCGATCGACCAGTCGCGCAGGTTCCCGACGGACGGGTCGCTGTCGAGCGCCGAGCGCATCGCGCCCCGGTCGCCGATCGCGGTGATGACGTAGGGCGGTGAGTAGACCCGCCCCTGCAGGATGAGCGTGTTGCCGACGCACCGCACCGCGCTGGTCGAGACGACCCGCTGGTCCTGCAGCATCATCGCCTCGGCACCCCCCTGCCACAGCGCGTTGACCACCGACTGCACGTCCTGCTGGTGGATGACGTAGTCGTCGGGATCGGCGCCTGCCGGCACGTCGCCGCCGGCGAGCTTGGCGTCATCGAGGGTGACCTGCAGCGCCGGGCCGCGCACCGGGGTGCGGCCGGCCGCCGTGGCGATCTCGTTGGCCTGGCGCTCGAGCTTCTGCGTCTGCAGGTCGCCGGGGGCGAGCGCGGCGGTGGCCTTGTCGACCCGGCCCTGCAGGGTGCCGAACTGGGCGGCGCGGTCCTCGTTGGTGCGGTTCTGCGCGCGGATCAGGTCGGGCAGCCGGGCCTGGTCGGTGCGCAGGTCCCCGCCGTCGGCCGCCCGCACGCTGGAGGCGAACAGGGTGCCGGCCACGAGGGCCGCAACGGGCACCAGCCAGGGCCAGAAGGAGGGACGGTCGACCCGCCCCGCGTGCTCACCGGCCACGGCGGCCACCTCCTTTCCCCGAACACGCTCTACGCTAGGCCAACACCATCAACGCCACGAGGAGACCGTTCGTGCCCGAGTCAAAGGGTCGCTCCAAACCCGCATACACCCCGCCGCGCACGGCGCAGAAGAACACGACGCCCAACCCGCGTTGGTTCGTGCCCCTCATGCTCGGTCTGATGATCGTCGGCCTGCTCTGGGTCGTCACCTTCTACATCTCCGGCGCGAACCAGTTCCCGATCCCCGCGATCGGCCGCTGGAACCTCGCCGTCGGCTTCGGCCTGATGCTCTCGGGCTTCCTGATGACCACCCGCTGGCGCTGACCGCACGGTGCCGACCGGCATTCCACGCGGCCGGCGGGTTTCCACACAGTCGGCGGAGAGTTGTCCACAGGGGTTGTCCCCACTGGGGACGAATGACAGCCGTGTAACCCCCGCCCACCGGCTCAGCCGGCCAGGGCGTACTTCCCGATCGTCAGCACCACGAGCACGAGCAGGATCCCGCCCATCGAGAACCAGTGCACGCGCTGGCTCGCCGGTGGCGCCATCGGCGCCCGGTTGCGGCCCGAGTAGGCGATGGCCGCGGCCACGGCCGCCCCGGTGAGCAGGCCGCCGAGGTGCGCCTGCCAGGCGATGCCCGGGATGACGAACCCGATCACGGCGTTGATGCCGATGATCACGTACATGCCCGCCGAGGACCGGCCGAGCCGGCGCTGCAGCACGAGGAACGCGCCGAACAGGCCGAACACCGCGCCCGAGGCCCCCACCGCGCCGGTGCGCCACATCCCGTAGTTGCCGGCCAGGGCGTCCTCGACGGTCGTGGGGCTGGACAGCAGCAGGTACATCACCGAGCCGCCGAGTGCGCTGAGCAGGTAGATGGCCACGAACCGGGCCCGCCCGAGCATCGGCTCGAGGTAGCTGCCCATCACCCACAGCGCGTACATGTTGAACGCGATGTGCGTGATGCCGCCGTGGGCGAACGCCGAGGTCAGGAACCGCCACGGCTCGCTGTTGGCGAGCGCCGGCACGAAGGCGATCTTCTCCTGCAGCCCCGGCACGGCGTACTGCGCGACGAAGACCGCCAGGCAGATGCCGATGATCGTCATCGTCGCCACCGGCCGGCCGTCGGTGACCGAACCGCCGAAGACGGTGCGCGCCTGGCGCACCGTCTTCGCGCCCTCGGCCACGCAGTCGACGCACTGGATGCCGACCGCGGCCGGCCGCTGGCACTCCGGGCACGTGGGGCGCATGCACCGCTGGCACCGGACGTACGACTCTCGGTCGGGGTGGCGCGGGCACACGGGCACCTGCGCGACGGCATCCGGGTAGGCCGGCTGCTCACTCACGTCGATGTCTCGTTCCTGCGCCGGGAGCCCGCGGTGGCGGGGTCAGTCCTCGATCTCGACGCGCTCGATGACGACGTCGTCGAGCGGCTTGTCCAGCTGGCCGGTGGGCACGCCGGCGATTGTGTCGACGACCTCGCGGCTCGGGCCGTCGGCGACCTCGCCGAAGATGGTGTGCTTGCCGTTGAGCCAGGAGGTGGCGCCGACGGTGATGAAGAACTGCGAGCCGTTGGTGCCCTTGCCCATGCGCTTGCCGGCGTTGGCCATGGCGAGCAGGTAGGGGCGGTCGAACTGCTTGTCGGGGTGGATCTCGTCGTCGAAGGCGTAGCCGGGACCACCCATGCCGCGGCCGAGCGGGCAGCCGCCCTGGATCATGAAGCCGGGGATGATGCGGTGGAAGATCAGCCCGTCGTAGAACTTGGTCGGGTTGGTGCGGCCGGCGTCGTCCTTGTACTGCTTGGACCCGGTGGCCAGACCGGTGAAGTTGGCGACGGTCTTGGGGGCCTCGTTCGGGAACAGCTCGACGACGATGGGCCCGTGGTTGGTGTGCAGGGTTGCCTTCATGGCGTCGATCCTCTCACGCCACGAGCGGCCTCCGACCTCCGATCCCAGCGACCCCGGATGGCTTGGAATCGCCCAAACAGGGCAGGATGGGGCCAAGACAAACGTCCAACACGAGGAGGACACGTGTTCCGCACACCGACCAAGACCGACCAGGCCAAGGACGCCGCGGCGGCTGGTGCCGAGAAGGTTACCGACGGCGCCCAGGTGGCCGTCGACAAGGCCGCCGAGCTCAAGGTGAAGGCCGGCGAGGCCGCGACGGCCACCGCTGCCGGTGCCGTCGTCGCGAAGGAGAAGGCGGCCGATGCCGCCGAGGTCGCCCGCGAGACCGCGGGGGCCGTCAAGGAGTACGCCCAGGAGGCTGCCGAGGCCATCGCCCCCAAGGTCGAGCACGCCCGCGAGACCTTCGTCGACGACGTGCTGCCCAAGGTCGCCAGCGCGCTCGCCGCGATCGCCGCCGGTGCAGCCGCCGCTCGGGAGTCCGCCGCCGAGGCCGCCGACCGCGCGCCCGACGCCTACGCCGTGCTCAAGGGTGACGCCGTCGCGAAGAAGGGCGGCAACGGCAAGTGGATCCTGCTCCTGGGCGCGCTCGCCGCCGGTGCCGCCGTCATGGCGTGGCGCAAGAGCAACGAGCGCCCCGACCCGTGGGCGACCGCGGGCTCCTACACGCCGCCCAAGCCGGTCTCCGAGAAGGTCAGCGACCTCGCCGCGGCTGCCAAGGAGAAGGCCACCGAGGTCAAGGACGCTGCGGTCGAGAAGGCCGGCGAGCTGAAGGACAAGGCGAGCGACGCCACCGACTCCGCCAAGGCCAAGGCCGGCGACGCGACCGATGCCGCGAAGGACAAGGCCGTCGACGCGACCGATGCCGCGAAGGACAAGGCCGTCGACGCCGAGGTGGCCGTCTCCGACGCGGCCGACGACCTCGCGAACGCTGCTGACGAGGCTGCCGACGACACCGCCGTCCCCGCGGTCTCGTCGACCTCCGAGGGTGCCGACCTGTCGACCCCGCACCTCGACGGCGGCTCGACCGACAAGGCCTGACCCGAAGCACACCAGCACCAGCACGACGCCGGCCGTCCCCGAGAGGGGGCGGCCGGCGTCGGCGTCTGCGGCGGTCCTTCGCGAAGTCAGGAGCACTTCGCCGAGTCAGGAGCTCATACGCCCCTGATCCCGCGAAGTGCTCCTGACTTCGCGGAAATGGCGGGTCACAGGGTCAGGCCGTGGCCGAACCGGAAGAGCGGGTCGTCGAAGCCGGGCACGTCCTCGGGATGGGCGCGCACCTGGTCCATCGAGCGCGGCAGGTCGAACGGCAGCCGCCCGCACGGGGTGATGGCGCCGGTGAGCGCCTCGAGCAGGGCGTCGTCGCTCGTGCCGTAGCTCGCCACCACGGCGGCGGCCACCGGCACCAGCGGGGTGAGCACCGCCGGCCGGTCGAGCGTGACGTCGACGACGAGCGGGCAGGCCGCCGCGATCCGCTGCATCCGCACGACCAGTCCCGGCGGGAAGTCGAGCGAGCCGGCGTGGAACCACGACTCGAGGAACAGGTCCGAGCGCGGCTCGAACGGCGCGCTCAGCCGCACCAGAGCCACGTCGGCGTCCTCCGGACGCTCCACCGGGATGCCGTACCGCGCCAGCACCTCGCGCCGCACGTTCTCGGCGTAGATGCGCAGGCCGGCGGCGAGGGGGAGGGGCCGGCCGGCATCCGAGTGCTCGTTGGTGAGCACGGTGACCGAGCGCGCCTGCGCCGCGTAGCCCGCGGCCCGGAAGTCGTCGCGGCCGACGGTGCGCTCCGCGGCGTCCTCGTCGACGTAGGGGTCGTCGAAGAGCCCGAGGCGGAACTTCACGGCGAGCAGCCGCCGGGCCGACTCGTCGATCCGCGCCTCGGTCACCCGCCCCTGCGCCACGAGGTCGAGCAGCACCTCGACGCACTCCTCGCCGCCGAACTGGTCGGCGCCGGCGGCCAGGATCCGCTCCATCCGGCCGTGCGGGTCGAGGTGCTCGACGCCCCAGGCCCGCGCCGGCAGCACCTGGTCGCCGACATGGTTGTCGTTGACCAGCTCCCAATCGGTGAGCACCACGCCGTCGTAGCCCAGCTGCTCGCGCAGCATCCCGGTGACGACCTGGGCGCTGTAGCCGAAGCCGACCTGCTCGATCGCCTCACCGTCGACCTCGAGGCCCACCGGCATCCCGTAGTAGGGCATCACCGCGGCCGTGCCGGCCTGGATGACCGCGGGGAAGGGGGCCAGGTGGTCGGCGAACCGCCCTCCGGGATAGACCTGTTCGCGCCCGTAGGGGAAGTGGGCGTCCTCACCGTCCTGCTGCGGGCCGCCGCCGGGGAAGTGCTTCGAGGTGCAGGCCACGCTGTCCGGGCCCAGCACCTTCTGCTGGAAGCCCTCGAGGTAGGCCGTGCCGAGCTCGGTCACCAGGGCGGGGTCCTGGCCGAAGGTGCCGGCCTGACGCGCCCAGCGCGGCTCGGTGGCGAGGTCGAGGGTCGGGTGCAGCGCGGCCCGGATGCCGACCGCGACGTACTCCTGGCGGGCGATGTCGGCGAACTCGCGCACGGCATCGGCGTCGCGCAGCGCGCCCAGGCCGAGCGGTTCCGGCCACTGCGAGAACGACTTCGCCGTGAACGAGACGCCGGCGTTCTCGATGAACGCATGGCGCGGGTCGGTCGAGATGGTGACCGGGATGCCGTGCGGCGCCCGCTCGGCGAGCGCCTGGAGCGCGTTGTGCCAGCGAGCCGCCATCCTGGGGTCGTCGAGGGCGTGCACGTTGAAGTGGGTCAGGTGCTTCTCGAGCACCACGACACTGGTCGGCGACTTGCTGATCGCCCCCGAGGTCTCGACGACCGTGCCATCGGCCCCGGCCTCGATCACGGTGTGGAACATCAGCCCGACCTTCTCCTGGATCGACAGCCGCCCGAGCAGGTCGTCGACCCGGGCCTCCACGTCGAGGCGGGGGTCCTCGAAGGGATCCATCACCCCGTTGCCGTTGAGGTCGCGGTAGCGCACCCCCTCGTCGGTGGTCGCCCAGACGTTATTGATCATCTCGTTCACGGGTAGTCCCCCTCGTCGTGTGGTCCGTCCATCCTCGGCGATGGGCAGGACGCGTGCTGCCGGGCCCAGGCGGCAGCACGCGTCGTGCGTCTGGGAGGTCGGCTCATGCGCCGCTGGGGACCCCCGCCCCGAACTGCTCGATGCCGATGACGGGCCGCAGCGCCTTCTCGACGCGCTTGGTGCTGAAGGCCTTTCGCAGCACGTTGTGGCCGAGCACGTTGCCCAGGGCCCCCATGACCATGGCCTGGTCGAGCGAGAGGTAGCGCCGGGCGATGGTGCCGCTGCGGGTCGCGGCCGCGTCGAAGAAGCCGCCGGCCCCGTAGGCACCGAGCACGTCCTGGATGCGCTCGAGGTTGGCCGTGGCCGCGTCGCGCTCGAACATCATCGCGAGGAACGACGCGTGGGGGGTGACCACGCCGTCGCCGTAGGTGGGGTTCGGGTTGGTGGCCGGCCGGCAGTCGCCGAAGCCGACGTCGAGGTTGGTGCGCTCCTGGTCGGAGAAGTAGCCCTCCGGGTTCAGGCCGAGGGCGTCGACTCCGTACTCGCGGTAGCCCCCGGCCGGGTTGCTCGAGGGCGAGAACCCCCAGTAGCCGTAGCGCGCGTCGAGCAGGCCGTGCTCACGCTCGGCCCGTACGTGCAGCGGGTGGTTGACCCCCCAGCTGCGCGGCGCCCACTCCTCCTCGGGCACGAAGACGGCTGGCATCAGCTCCTCGAACATGCTTCCGCCCCAACCGGGCACGACGTGCATGCCGCGGTAGGTGTAGGCGCCCTCGAAGACGTCGATGCCGAGGTAGCGGCGGGTCCGGCCGACCGGCTGCATCTCGTGCCACGACCAGTCGCAGGTCGCCGGGAAGGTGCGCCACGGGGCGTAGTAGTGCCGGGCCGGCACCTGGCCGGTGAGGATGCCGAGGTAGCTCGTGATCCGGGTCTCGGACACGATCGTGTCGTAGTGGTGGGTGGTCAGCCAGACCGGGTCGCCGCCGATGTGGGTGCCGAGGAAGGTGCCGCCCGGGCGCCCGTCGGCGAAGACGTAGAAGCCACCGTGCATCAGCCCGCCCGGCCGCACGTCGGGGTGGCCGGGGATCTCGCCGGCGTCGTAGAAGGCGTCCCACCGCATCCGGTCGAACAGCCGGCGGGCGAGCCGGGCGGCCGGCCCGCCGCTGTTGCTCACCACGAGCAGGGCGGCGCCGAGCCAGCCGTTGTCGACGCTGGAGACGAACGGCTCGACGTGGCTGCCGTCCTCCGGCCAGGTGTGCAGGGTCGCCCCGGTGGCCTCGTCGTACCAGTTGAAGTACATCCCGCTGGGGGCGTGGTGCTCCATCCGCGACAGGGTGGTGAGCGTGCGGGTGAGGCGCTGGTTGGCGTCGGGCGCCGAGATGAGGTCGAGCTCGCGCGCGACCACCGTCGACCACAGGTAGCCGCCGATGTTGGTCGGCGAGGTGTAGCCCGAGCGGTCACCGGCCGAGAGCGACTCGGGGATGTTGTCGGCGGGCAGGCCGGTGGCCGGGTCGGTCATCGCGTCGAGGCTGTGCCAGGTGTCGGCGGCCCACTGGTGCAGGCGCGAGGGAGAGCCGGGCTTCCCGGCCGGTGCCGCCGCAGGCACGGATGCCGGGGCGGCGCTCGCCTGCGCGCGTGGGCTGAGCCCGAGCGCGGCGAGCATCGCGGCGCCGCCGACGATGACGTGCCGGCGCCCTGGGATGTTCGGGTCAGACATGGTCAGGCCTTTCGTTCGGGGTGGGGTCACTGGCACCCGGGGTGGCCGGGCGGCGCGTGACGGGAGGGGTCTACTTGATGCCGGTCGTGGCGATGCCCTCGATGAACTTGCGCTGGAAGGCGAGGAAGAGCAGCAGGATCGGCATGACGACGACCGTGGCCCCGGCCAGGAGCAGGCCGTAGTTCGTGGCGTTCTGGCCCTTGGAGAACAGGGCGAGGGCGACGGGCAGGGTGTAGGTGTCCTCGGTCTGTGCGACCACCAGGGGCCACAGGAAGTTGTTCCAGCTGCCGAGGAAGGTGAGGATGCCGAGCGTCGCCAGCGCGGGCCCGCACAGCGGCAGGATGATGCGCCAGAAGATCCTCAGCTCGCCGGCGCCGTCGACGCGTCCGGCGTCGAGCAGGTCCCGAGGCATGCCCTTGATGTACTGCCGCATGAGGAAGACCCCGAACGGTGCCACGAGGAACGGTAGGAACAGCCCCGGCAGGGTGTCGACGAGCCCGACGTTCGCGGCGAGCACGAACTGCGGGACGAAGGTGACCATCCCCGGGATGAGCAGCGTCCCCATGATGATGCCGAACAGCACGTTCCGGCCCGGGAAGTCGAGCATGGCGAGGGCGTAGCCGACCATCGAGCAGAAGAGCAGGTTGCCCGCGGTGACGACCACCGCGACGATCGTCGAGTTCATGAAGTACGCGCCGAAGCTCGCCTTGGAGAACAGCTGCCGGTAGTTGTCGAGGGACGGGTCCTCGGGCCACCACGTCGGCGGGCTCTGGCGCAGCTCGGTGGTGCTCTTGAAGCTGCCGAGCAACATCCAGATGAACGGTGCGGCGACCGCCAGGACAGCGATCGAGAGGATGGCGTAGAGCCACCAGCGACTCTTGGTTGGGTGGGTCATGTCGGCCTCACGTGTTCTCTCGCAGGGCGCGGAACTGGAGCGCGGTGATCACCGCGACGGCGACGAAGATGATGTAGCCCAGGGCCGCCGCGTACCCGTAGTTGCCGAAGCCGAACTGCTTGTAGGTGTACAGCGACATCGAGATGGTGCTGTCGAGCGGACCGCCGTTCGTCATGACGAAGGGCTCCTCGAAGAACTGCAGGTAGCCGATGATCGTCGTCACCGAGACGAAGAGGATCACCGGGCGCAGCAGGGGCAGCGTGACGTGGATGAACCGCTGCCACGCGTTGGCGCCGTCGATGGCGGCCGCCTCGTGCAGCATCCACGGCACCGCCTGCAGCCCCGCGAGGAAGATGATCATCCCCGTGCCGAAGTTGCGCCACGACGCCATCATGATCAGGCCCGGCATCGACCAGTTGGCGTCACCGAGCCAGTTCGGGCCGTCGATGCCGACCCAGCCCAGGGCGGTGTTGATCAGGCCGAAGTCGTCCTGCAGCAGGAACTGCCAGACCACGGCGACCGCGACGATCGAGGTCACGACCGGTGTGTAGAAGCCCAGCCGGAAGACCGACCGGAACTTCGTGATGCCCCGGTCCAGCGCGACCGCGGCGGCCAGCGCCAGGGTCATGGTCAGGGGGACCCCGAGGAGGACGAAGTAGGCGGTGTTGCGAATCGCGTGGAGGAAGGTCTCGTCGGACAGCGCCCGTGTGTAGTTCTCGATGCCGATGATGTCGACCGCGAACGGGCTCTTCAGGTCCTTGGCCTTGGTGTCGGTGAAGCTCATGAACAGTGACTGGAGCACCGGCCAGAGCGTGAAGACGAGGAAGAGCAGGCAGAACGGCAGCGCGAGGGTCCACGCGGCCCACCCCTCCCGCCGGCGGCCGGAGGTCCGGCGGCGGGAGGGGAGAACCGGCCCGGCGGTGCCGGGGGACGCGGCGAGCGCAGCGGCATCGCGCTCGGTGGCGGTGGACATGGTCAGCTTCCGGTCCCGATGGACTCGGCCTGCTTCTGAACGGTCTTCAGCGCAGCCGCCGGGTCGGCGCCGGTCTTGGTGACCTTCTCCATCTCGGTGTCGAAGGAGGTGACGACCTGCTCCCAGGTCGGGAACGACGGGGGGGCCTGCGCGGTCTCGAGCTGCTTGCCGAATACCGCGAGCTTCTTGTCAGCGGTCAGTGCCGGGTCCTGCCAGGCGCTCTTGACCGCGGGCAGGTCGGTGGACATGCCGTACCACTTGACCTGGGTCTTGGGGTCGGAGAGCCAGTTGACGAGCTTCCACGACGAGTCGCGGTTCTTGGTGTTCTTGAAGACGACCAGGTTCGAGCCGCCGACGAACGACGAGGACTGCTTGTCGGCCGGGATCTGCATGACGTCGTACTTGTCCTTGAAGCCCTTGCCGCCGGCCTTCTCGACCGCGGACATCATCCAGGGGCCGGAGATGAACATCGGCACCTTGCCGCTGGCGAAGTCGGGCTCGGTCGTCGGGGTGGCCGGGGCCGCCTTGTCGGAGATGCCGTCGGTGAAGAACGACTGGTAGTACTGCGAGGCCTTGAGCACCTCGGGGCTGTCGAAGTTGTAGGCCTTGCCGCCGTCCTTGGTGAGGTCGGCGCCGGCGGACCACGCGAACGGCATCACCGACTGCCACGAGCCGGTGCCGCCGGCCTGCAGGCCGATGCCGTACTTCGCGCCGGCCTTGTCCTGCATCGCCTTGGCCATGTTCTTCAGGCCCGCCCAGTCGGTGGGCGGCGCGGTGATGCCGGCCTTCTTGGCCAGGTCGGTGCGGTAGAAGACCAGCCGGGTCTCGACGTACCAGGGGACCCCGAAGGAGGTGCCGTTCACCTCGGTGGTCTTCTGCGCGCCGTCGAAGAACGCCGATGTGTCGACGGAGCCGGGCGTCGGGTCGAGGGCGTTCATGCCAGCGAACTCACCCATCCAGGTGGTGCCCACCATGGCGACGTCGGGCGTCTTGTTCGCCGTGATCGCGGTGGTGAACTTGTCGTGCGCGGCATCCCACGGGATCGCGGTGACCTGCACCTTGACGCCGGGGTTGGCGGCCTCGAACTCCTTGGTGAGCTGGGGCAGCTTCTCGCCCTCGGCGCCCATGGCCCACATGGTGATGGTGCCCGTGGCCGCGCCCGAGCTCACCGCCTTGCCGGTCTGCGCGGCGCCGCTGCCGGCGTCGGAACGTCCACAGGCGGACACGGTCAGGGCAAGCGCGGTGACGCCGGCCAGGGTGATGGCGGAGGTGCGTCTCATCGGTCTCTCACTTTCTGGTGGGATGCGTGAATCGGTGGGGTGGTTGTGGTGTTGTGAACGGATGCCGTGGCGAGCCGGCGGAGGCCGGGTCGCTACCCGGCGGGGTCGCCCGGTGGGCACCCGCAGGAGCTGCGGATCACCACCTCGGTCGCCAGCACCCGGCGCTCGGCGCTCGGGGCGGCGCCGGAGACCAGGTCGTGCAGCCGGTCGGCGGCCAGCGCCCCCAGCTCCTGCACCGGCTGGCGGACGGTGGTCAGGCCGGGCCGCACGTAGCGGGCCGTCATGACGTCGTCCCAGCCGACGATCGCCATCTCGCCCGGCACGTCGACGCCGCCGTCCGTGAGGCGGGCCATCACGGCCAGGGCGAGCTCGTCGTTGCCGCAGACCAGGGCGTCGGCGGTGAAGTCGCCCGCGAGCAACCGGTCGGCGACGGCGGTGCCGTCGCGCTCGCGGAACTCCGCGCGCACCGGGTCGGCGGCGGTCAGCCCGCGCGCGCGGTGGGCGGCGACGAACCCCTCGTAGCGCTCGAACAGGTCAGGAGCCGCGTCGGTGTCGCCGACGAAGAGCAGGTGGGTGCGGCCGTGGCCGAACAGGTGCTCGGTGAGCCGGCGCGCGCCCTCGACGTTCTCGGCGGCGATCGCCTCGATGCCGCCCCGGGCGTGGCCGGCGATGACCACGACCGGCTTGCCGATGCTGCCGATGTTGGCGGCGTCGGAGCCGAGCACCGCGATGCCGTCGACCCGGGTGGCCAGGGTGCGCACGGCCCGGTCGCGGTCCTCCTTGGTGTCGGCCAGCACGAGCATCACGCTCTGGTCGAGGTCGGCCGCCCGGGTCTCGAATCCGACGAGCAGCTCGGCGTAGTAGGGGCCGTTGAGCTCGGGCAGCACCAGGCCGTAGGTGTCGTGGTGGCGCACGGCGAGGCTGCGAGCGGCGCCGGAGGGCAGGTAGTCGAGCTGCGCCACGGCATCGAGCACCTTGCGGGTGGTGCGCTCGGAGACCAGTGAGGACCCCTGGAGCACCCGCGAGACGGTGGCGATGCTGACGCCGGCCTGGTCGGCGACGGAGTAGATCGTCGCTCCCCGGCGTGCGTCATCGGCGTCAGCCATGGTCCTGCCTTCGTCATTGAAAGCGCTTACATTTCTGACTCCAGAGTGCTCACCGCAGCGCGGCGGCGGGGATCTATCTACATAACGAAACGGTAACGGCGGCTCTGGCCGGGCCCTGGGGCGGCTCAGAACGTGCGGACTCGGCGCCGGTGGCCCCGACCTCTGGACTCATTGCGGATCTCCACCTGGCCTTCGGGTGGGAGATCCGCAATCAGTCGGCGTCAGGGCCCAGGCTGTCCGCGAGCGCCTCGCGCGCGCCCTCGAGGTGGGCGCGCATCCGCTCCTCCGCGAGCGCGGCATCCCCGGCCTCCAGCGCCTCGAGGACCTGCCGGTGCTCGAGGGCGATCCGGTCGCGGCCGAGCACGTAGCGCGACTGCACCATCGACAGGTGGATCTCGCCGCTGAGCGCGGCATAGAGCCGGCTGAGCCGCGGGCTGGCCACCGAGCCGACCAGGGCCCGGTGGAAGTCGAGGTCGGCGTCGACGAAGACGCTGTGCGGCGCGTCGTCGGGCACCGCCGACAGCGCGGCGACGGCTCGGCCGGCACCGGCCGGCGGGGCGCCCAGCGCCACCACGGCACCGACCACCCCGATCTCGAGCGGGATCCGGACCAGGAAGAGGTCCTCCACGTCGGCCCGCGAGAGCACCGGCACGTGGGCCGACTTGTGCGGCTGGCGGCGCAGCAGCCCCTCGTGCACGAGCTGGGTGATGGCGGTGCGGGCCGTAGGACGCGAGATGCCGAACTCGGCGGCGATGTCGGCCTCCACCAGCAGGGCCCCCGGCGGCAGGTGGCCGTCGAGCACCCGGGCCCGCAGGGTGTCGACCAGTGCGTCGACCACCGACACGGTGCGCAGGGTGCTCATGACGCGTCTCCTCCTCTGCGGCTCGCCGGGATCAGCCAAGCAATGACCACGCATCCGGGCCGCCGCCGTGTGACGCAGGGCACCCGGTCTTCCGATTGCGTGACAAGTATACGGGTCATATTGTCAGACAACATATAGACCCGGACAAGGGAGTCCCACGTGTTCCAGCCAGAAGCAGCACCCGTCGGCGGATCGTTGGCGCTCTCCGCGCTCGTGGCCGCCCTGCCCCTCATCACGCTCTTCGTGCTCCTCGGAGCACTGAAGTGGAAGGCCTGGCAGGCCGGGCTCACCAGCCTGGTCGTCGCCATCGTGGTCGCCGTCGCCTTCTTCGGGATGCCGGCCAGCCAGGCGCTCATCACCGCCGCCGAGGGAGGTGCCTTCGGGCTCTTCCCGATCATCTACATCGTGCTGACGGCGATCTGGATCTTCCGGCTCACCGAGCTCACCGGCTACGACCTGGTGCTGCGCCGGGCGTTCGCCTCGGTGTCACCCGACCAGCGGGTCCAGGCGATCCTGATCGCCTTCTGCTTCGGCGCGCTGCTCGAGGCGCTGGCCGGCTTCGGCACCCCGGTGGCCGTCACCGCGGTGATGCTGATGGCGGTCGGCATCCGCCCGGTCAAGGCCGCCGCGGTCGCCCTCGTGGCCAACACCGCCCCGGTCGCCTTCGGTGCCGTCGCGGTGCCGATCACGACGCTGGGCAAGATCACCGGCCTCGACCCGGTGAGCCTGGGCGCCATGGTGGGCCGGCAGACCCCCATCCTCGCGCTCTTCGTACCGCTCATCCTGGTGTTCATGGTCGACGGCCGGCGCGGCCTGCGCGAGGCGTGGCTCCCGGCCGTCGTCGCCGGGCTCGCCTTCAGCATCGGGCAGTTCCTCACCTCGAACTTCTGGAACTACCAGGTGGCCGACATCGTCGCCTCGTTCGCCGGCGCCCTGGCCGTCGTCGCGCTGCTGCGGGTCTGGTCGCCCTCCGAGGTCCTCGGCACCGACGGCATCTCCTCCGCAGGCACCGCCGACACCGCCCACGGCACGGCAGCCGCCCGGTCGGTGGGGGTCGCCTCCGGAGCCGGCAGCACCGCAAGCACCGGCAGCGCCGGCACCACCGCCCTCGTCGACGAGGACGACCCCGAGCCGCCCCCGCACCTCGGCGAGAGCGGCGGCTCGACCACCGGGCCGGTCACCGGCCGCGAGACGCTGATGGCCTTCGCGCCGTACCTCATCGTCGTGGCCCTGTTCACCCTGGTCTCGTTCGGCCCGCTGAAGACCTACCTCGACACGCACTCGGGCTGGAAGTTCCAGTGGCCGGGCCTGGACATCCTCAACGCGGCCGGCAAGACCCCCGCCGCAGCGACCTTCAACCTCAACGTGTTCACCGCGGCCGGCACGGTGCTGCTCGTCGCCGGCATCCTCACCGCGCTCGTCTACCGGGTGAGCCCCGGCAAGGCGCTGCGCTCGCTCGGCAAGGTCATCGTCGACTTCCGCTTCACCATCCTCACGGTGGTCGCCGTGCTCGCCCTGGCCTACGTCATGAACTTCTCCGGCCAGACCGGCACCCTGGGCACCGCGCTCGCCGAGACCGGTGCGCTGTTCGCCTTCCTCTCCGCGTCGGTCGGCTGGATCGGCGTCGCCGTCACCGGGTCGGACACCTCGTCGAACTCGCTGTTCGGCGTGCTGCAGGTGACGGCCGCCAAGGAGACCGGCATCAGCGAGTACCTCCTCGCCTCGGCGAACACCTCCGGTGGCGTGCTGGGCAAGATGATCTCGCCGCAGAACCTCGCCATCGCCGCCGCCGTCGTCGGCATGGAGGGCAAGGAGAGCGTGCTGTTCCGCAAGGTCATCTGGTGGAGCCTGGGCCTGCTGCTCGGCATGTGCACGCTGGTCTACCTGCAGTCGACCGACGTGCTCGGCTGGATGGTCGTCACGCCGTGACGAGCGCGCTGTCCCCGGCCGACCCGGTCGTCGTCGGCGCGTTCGCCGCGGCGCTCGGGGAGCCGGGCCGGTTGCGCACCCGCGCCATCGACCGCCTCAAGATGTCCCACGATGCGTCGCACTACGCCCTGGTGCCGCAGGCGGTGGCCGAGCCCGTCGACGCGGCCGAGGTCGGCCGGCTGTTGGACGCGGCGGCGGCACACGGCATCCCCATCACCTTCCGGTCCGGCGGCACGAGCCTGTCGGGGCAGGCCGGCACCGACGGCATCCTGGTCGACACCCGCAAGCACTTCCGCAGCATCGAGGTGCTCGACGACGGGCTGCGCGTGAAGGTCGGGCCCGGTGCCACGGTGCGGGCGGTGAACGCCCGGCTGGCCCGGCACGGCCGCAAGCTCGGCCCCGACCCGGCCAGCGAGATCGCCTGCACCCTGGGCGGCGTGGTCAACAACAACAGCAGCGGGATGGCGTGCGGCACCGCGGCCAACACCTACAACACGCTCGACTCCCTGGTGCTGGTGCTGCCGAGCGGCACGGTGCTCGACACCGGCGCCCCCGACGCCGACGAGCGGCTGCGGGCGCTGGAGCCCGAGCTGTATGCCGGGCTGGACCGGCTGCGCGAGCGGGTGCGCGGCAACGCGGCATCCGTGCGCACCCTCGAGCAGCAGTTCTCGATGAAGAACACGATGGGCTACGGCCTGAACTCCTTCCTCGACCACACCCGGCCGGTCGACGTGCTGGCCCACCTCGTCGTCGGCAGCGAGGGGACGCTGGCGTTCGTCGCGTCGGTCGTCATGCACACGGTGCCGCTGCTGCCGCACGCGATGACCGGTCTGCTGGTCTTCGACGACCTCAGCGCCGCCACCGGGTCGCTGCCGGCGATCCTCGAGACCGCTCCGGCCACGATCGAGCTGATGGATGCCGCGTCGCTTCGGGTCGGCCAGGTCGACCCGAAGGCCGACGAGGCGCTGCGGCGCATCACGGTCGACCGGCACGCCGCCCTGCTCGTGGAGTACCAGGCCGCCACCGCACCCGAGGTCGCGGCGCTCGGCGAGGCGGCGCTGCCGGGGCTCACCCGGCTGCCGGTGAGCACCCCGGCGGCGCTCGCGTCCGACCCCGCCTCGCGTGCCCGGCTCTGGAACACCCGCAAGGGCCTGTATGCCGCGGTGGCCGGGGCACGCCCGAGCGGCACCACCGCGCTGCTCGAGGACATCGTGGTGCCGGTGCCGGCGCTGCTGCCGACCTGCGAGCGGCTCATCGAGCTGTTCGCCCGGCACGGCTACGAGGACCCCGTCATCTTCGGGCACGCCAAGGACGGCAACATCCACTTCATGCTCAACGAGCGGCTCGAGGGCGGCCGGATGGACCGCCTGCTCGCGTTCACCGACGACATGGTGGCGCTGGTGCTCGGGCACCAGGGGTCACTCAAGGCCGAGCACGGCACCGGGCGGATCATGGCCCCCTTCGTGCGGCTGCAGTACGGCGACGAGCTGCACGACGTGATGAAGGAGGTCAAGCGGCTGTGCGACCCGCGGGGGCTGCTCAACCCCGGCGTCATCCTCAGCGACGACCCCGACGAGCACACCCGCAACATCAAGGTGGCCCCGACCGTGGAGGCCGAGGTCGACCGGTGCGTCGAGTGCGGCTACTGCGAGCCGGTGTGCCCCAGCCGGGACCTCACGACCACGCCCCGGCAGCGGATCGTGCTGCGGCGTGAGATGCGGGCCGCCGAGCAGGGCGGCGACCTGGCCCTGCTGCGCGAGCTCGAGGACGACTACGAGTACGACGCCGTCGACACCTGCGCGGTCGACGGCATGTGCCAGACCGCGTGCCCGGTCGACATCAACACCGGTGACCTGACCAAGCGGCTGCGCGCCGAGGCGGCCGGTCCGGTCGCCGGCTTTGCCTGGCGCAGTGCCGCCCGGCACTGGGAAGGCGCAACGCGGGCGGCATCCACAGCGCTCACGATGGCGCGGGCGCTGCCGGACCCCGTGGTGTCGGTGCCCAACGAGCTCGCCCGCCGGGTGGGCGACACCGACGTCGTGCCCCGCTGGTCGGGCGAGCTGCCCGGTGGCGGCCGGCGCCGGCTCGACGCGAGCGCGGGTGGGTCGCCGACCACGCCCCCGGTGGTGCGTGAGGTCGTCTACTTCGGCGCGTGCGTCGGGTCGATGTTCGGGCCGAGCGATGCCGGGCCGGGGGTGCGCGACGCCTTCGTCGCGCTCTGCCGGCGGGCGGGCGTGCGGCTCGTGGCCCCGCCCGGCCTTCCCGGGCTGTGCTGTGGCACGCCGTGGCGCTCCAAGGGCATGCGCGAGGGGGCGGCCGAGATGGAGGCCCGGGTGGCGCAGGCCCTGTGGGAGGCGACCCGTGGTGGCGAGCTCGAGGTGGTCAGCGACGCCGCGTCGTGCACCGAGGGCCTGGTGACCAGCCTGGCGCACGCGGCCGAGAGCGACAGCCGGTATGCCGGCATCCGGGTCGTCGACGCCGTCGCCTTCGTGGCGGCCGAGGTGCTGCCGTTGCTGCCGGCGCCGCGGCGGGTGGGGCGCATGGCGCTGCACCCGACCTGCTCGTCGACCGAGCTGGGGCTGAACGACGCGCTGCAGACGGTGGCTCGGGCCGTGGCCGACGAGGTGTTCGTGCCCGACTCGTGGGGCTGCTGCGCCTTCGCGGGCGACCGCGGGATGCTGCACCCCGAGCTGACGGCGTCGGCGACCGGGGTGCAGTCGGCCGAGATCGCGGATGCCGGGCCGTTCGACGCGTACGCGTCGTGCAACCGCACCTGCGAGCTGGGCATGACGCGGGCGACCGGCCAGCCCTACCAGCACGTGCTCGAGCTGCTGGCCGCCGCGGTGGGGCTAGCACCAGGTGTCCGCGGCAGACCGGTGCCCGTGCCCCCGCTCCTCGCGGCACCTACCGTCGAGCCGGGGCTGGTCACCGGATCAGCGCGCCACCGGATGGAGACCGCCTGATGAGCTTCGACACGACGAACGGCACGCGAGCTGCGAGCCAGCCGAAGGGCCCGACCGCGAGCTGCCCGTCATCCGGCTGGTCCGCACAGCGGCCTAGCCCGGTCGTCCGGCACCGATCGCCCCCGGTGTCGGTGGCCGGTGGCACGGTGGTCGGCATGGAGATCACCCGCCTGCAGCCCCAGGGGCTCGTCGTGAGCCCCGCCTTCAGCCACGTCGCCGTCGTCCCCGCCGGCGCGACGACCATCTACGTCGGCGGCCAGAACGGCGTCGATGCCACCGGCGCGGTCGTCTCGGACGACGTCGGCGAGCAGTCGAGCAGGGCGCTCGACAACGCCGTCGTCGCCCTCGAGGCGGCCGGTGCCTCGCTCGCCGACGTCGTGCAGTGGACCGTGCTGATCCACGCCGACGCCGACCTCAACGCCGCCTACGGCGCCATCGCCCCCAAGCTGGCCGGCGGTGGGGCGCCACCGCTGGTGACCGCGGCTCTCGTGGCCGGCATCGGCGTGCCGGGCGGCCTGATCGAGATCAGTGCCATCGCGGCCGTGCTGCCCGACGGCGCACCGGCCTAGGGGCCGGCCGGCACCAGGTGCTTGCGGCCGAAGAACAGCGCGAGGCTGTAGCAGACGGCCACCACGACGAGCAGGGCGTTGAAGCCGAGGATCAGTGCGAGGTACTCCAGTGCGCCGCCGACCATCGCCCCGAGCAGGTTCGCGCCGAAGGCGGTCGTCGACTCGCCGACGCCCTTGAAGCGCACCGCGAAGATCAGGTTGGCCACGAAGATCGGCAGGAACGCAATGGTCACCCCGACGAGGAACCTCGGCACCGGCGAGAGGTCGAGCAGCAGGTCGCCGGGCACCAGCCAGGCCAGCGCGAGCGCCGCCAGCAGCGCGGGGTAGAGCAGCACCGGGCGTGAGATGCGCACCCGCCGGGCCACCTCGATCGCCGCCAGCACGCTGAGCAGCACCCCGGTGAAGACCGCCGCGTTCACCGCCCACGTGGTGCCGAAGAGCAGGGCGAACTGCACGACGTTCTTGGTCTCGAGCAGCAGGAACGCCACCCCCATGAAGAACAGGTCGGTGTAGGGCGCCATCGTCTTCAGCGGCCCGCCGACCCAGCGCACCAGCACCAGTGAGGCGATCAGCACCAGCCCGAGCATGACCAGGTAGAACGACGGGATGGTGCGGGTGCCGAGGTAGGGGAACGGCCGGTCGTCGACCGAGGGCTCGAGGTTGCCCACCCGCGGGGTCCAGGTGGTGGTGCAGCCGCCGGTCGAAGCGTCGTCGCGCAGCGTCATCACCGCCTGCTGGCGCGGGCCGTTGCTGGGGCCGAGCTGCAGGCAGGGAGCGGTGCCGTAGACGGTGCGGATGGTGTTGGCGTAGCGGTCGAGCAGCCAGGGCTCGTAGTAGTTGTACATCGCGAAGGTGCCGCCGGGGGCGAGCAGCGAGCGGGCGCGGGTGAGGGCCTGGGTGGTGAACAGGTAGTTCTCCAGCCGCAGCGCCGACTGCCCGGTGACGATGGTGGCGGAGTCGGGCAGGGCGAACAGCACCAGGTCGTAGCGGTTGGCCGTGCGCTCCATGAAGGCGCGCCCGTCGTCGACGTGCACGCTCACGCGCGGGTCGGAGTAGGGACGGTCCGGATGCCGGTCGCGGCCGATCTGCACCAGCGCCGGGTCGATCTCGACCGCGTCGACCTGCTTGGCACCCTTGCTCAGCGCCACCGCGACGTCGTTGCCGGTGCCCGCGCCGACGACGAGCACGCGGTCGTGCGGCCCGGCATACGTGTAGGGGTAGAGGTAGAACGGCGAGTCCTTGGTGATCTGCGCGACCGAGGCAGTGGTCTGCAACGGGGTGTTGTTGACGTCGATGCGCACGTTTCCGCCCGACGCCCGGTCGGTGTGGATCTTGTAGTAGGGCGACCACTGGAAGGTGCCGAGGAAGGACTCCAGCCCCAGCACCACCACGGTGACCGCGATGCCGGCCGCGGGCAGCCAGCGCCACGACCGCACCCGCGGCCCGAGCAGCACGACGAACACGACGGCCGAGAGCACCGCCCAGGCGAGCGGCGGCATCCGCAGGAACGACAGCCCCGCGAAGGTGACGATGCCGAGCAGCGAGCCACCGATGTCGAGGCGGTAGGCGTCGAGCGGCTCGAAGCGCGCGAAGGTGCGGGCCACCTCCTGCGCGATGGTGCCCAGCGTGGCGACGGTGAGCAGGAAGATGACGGTGAGCGAGAGCCAGCGCGGCAGCGGCGCCATCCCGAAGTTACCGACCAGCGCCCAGCCGCCCGCGGTGTTGATGCCGGTGCGCACCGTGAAGGTGAGCACGAAGGCCACGAGCAGCGCCAGCAGGGCGGGTGCCACCGGGAAGATGTCGCGCCCCCGGGTGCCGCGCAGGAACCCCAGCCCGATGCCGAGGAAGCTCGCGAGGAGAACGAAGTTGGTGAGGTGCACGAGGTAGAGGTTGTTCGACGACGTCCACCGGATCAGGGCGAGCTCGATGAACAGCATCAGCGCGCTGGCCAGCACCAGCCGGACCCGCGGCGAGAGCGTCACCCGCGCCACCCTAGGGGCAGCCGCAGCACGGTGCCGCTGCCCTTCCGCGGCGATCTGGGCCAGAATCGGGAAACGCAATCCGAGGACGGACCATGCACTCCTTCGAGCACGACACCGGCGCGTCGCGGACCGTCTTCGGCGTCGGCACGCTGTCGCGGGTGGCGACCGAGCTGCGGCGGCTCGGCGGCCGGCGGGCGCTGGTGCTCTCGACCCCCGGTCAGCGGGGTCTCGCGCAGCGGGTGGCCGACGTGCTCGGCGACGCCGCGGTCGGCGTCTTCGACGGCGCCGCACCACACACGCCGGTCGAGGTGACCGAGGTGGCGCTGGCGCGGGCGGCGAGCTGGCCGCCGACTCGCTCGTCTCGGTCGGCGGCGGCTCGACCACCGGGCTCGGCAAGGCGATGTCCGCCCGCACCGGGCTGCCGCACCTGGTGGTGCCCACGACCTACGCCGGCTCCGAGGTCACCTCGCTGCTCGGTGAGACGGCGGACGGCGAGAAGGTGACCCGCACCGGCCCGGAGATCCTGCCGCGGGTGGTCGTCTACGACGTGGCGCTCACCACCACCCTGCCGTGGCTGGTCAGCGTCACCAGCGCGGTGAACGCGATGGCCCACACGGTCGAGGCGCTCTACGCCCCGGACCGCACCGCGGAGACCGACACGATGGCCGTCGACGGGCTGCGTGCGCTGGCCGACGGGCTGCGCGTCGCTGCGGAGCGACCGCCGACGACCTCGACGCGCGCGCCGACCTGCTCTACGGGGCGTGGCTGGCCGGCCGGTGCCTCGAGGCCGTCGGCATGGGCCTGCACCACAAGCTCTGCCACACCCTCGGCGGCAGCTTCGGCCTGCCGCACGCGGCCACCCACACCGTGGTGCTGCCGCACGCCATGGCCTACAACGCCCCGGCCGCACGGGAGGCGATGAGCGCTGCCGCCGCCGCGCTCGGGGTGGATGACGCGCCATCCGGTCTGCAGGCGCTGGTCGCCGAGCTCGGTGGCCCGGTGCACCTCGACGGCCTGGGGTTCACCCTCGCCGACGTGCCGCGCGCCGCCGACCTGGCCACCGCGCGGCCCTACCCCAACCCGCGGCCGGTCGACCGCGACGGCATCGTCGGGCTGCTGACCGACGCGACGCAGGGGAGCACGATCGAGGCCACCAGCATCCGCGGCGCTGCCCTCGGCGCCGCGCCCGCCACCCAGCCACCACACCTGATCGAGGAGACCCGATGACGACGACCGACCCGTCCGTGCCCAGCCCCGCCGAGCTCGAGACCCGCCGGGCCGCAGATCCGCGAGGCGCACCTGCGCCCCACCGGCGAGCGCCCGGCATCCACCGCTCGCGGCCTGCACCACACCGCCCTGGTGAGCAGCGACGTCGAGCGCACCGTGCGCTTCTACCAGGACGTGCTCGGCTTCCCGCTGACCGAGCTGATCGAGAACCGCGACTACCCCGGCTCGTCGCACTTCTTCTTCGACATCGGCAACTCCAACCTGCTGGCGTTCTTCGACTTCCCCGGGCTCGACGTCGGGCCCTACGCCGAGGTACTCGGCGGGCTGCACCACATGGCCATCTCGGTGGAGCCGCAGCGGTGGCAGGCCCTGGTCGAGCGGCTGGCCGAGGCCGGCGTCGAGCACGAGGTGCACAGCGGGGTGTCGGTCTACTTCCGCGACCCCGACGGTGCGCGCATCGAGCTCATCGCCGACCCGCTCGGGGAGATGTACGGCAACCAGGTGCTCTAGGGCCGGACCACGGCCTCGGCCTCCGCCTCGGCATCGATGTCCGCCTCCACGAAGCCGCGGTGCAGCGAGTAGAGCGCCTCGGTGAGCACCTGCCGGTCGGAGGGCCGGGGCCGGGCGTGCCGGTGCAGGGCCAGCCCGTCGAGCAGCGCCACGACCATCGGTGCGCGCTCGGCCGCATCCGCGATGCCCAGCGCCTGCAGCGAGGCCTCGGCGCCGCGCTCGATGCTCGCCATGATCCGGTGCGCGGTGGGCTGCAGCTGTGGCCGGCGCCGGCACTCGAGGTAGATCTCGAACTGCGCCACCGTGTCGGGCTCCGGCTCGGACATCACGGCGTCGACGAACCGGTCGATCGCCTCACGCGGGCCCAGGTCGGCCTCCGCGACCTGGGCGGTCACGGCTTCGACCCGCTGCACGATGCGCTCGCCGACGACGTGCAGCGCGGCGGCCACCAGCTGGTCGAGCGAGGAGAAGAAGTAGCTCGTCGTCGACGTCGACATGCCGGCCCGCGCCGCGATCGCGCGGTGCGTCACCCCCGCGACGCCCTGCTCGGCGATCACCTCGACCGCGGCGTCGAGCAGGGCGGCTCGGCGAGCCCGGCCGCTCGCGCGGTGGGTGGCTGGTCGGATCGGCATGGTCCGATTGTGCCAACAGTCTGGACATTCGTCCAGACTTGCTGGCACCCTTGTTGCGGGCGACCCTGCCCGAGCGCGACAGGAGGACCCCGTGGAGCACGTCTCCGCCCGCCAGCACGTCATCGACATGTGTCGCACGATGCTCGAGCGCGGCTACCTCAAGGCCACCGAGGGCAACGTCTCGGTGCGCGTGCCCGGCCGACGGCTCTACGCGGTGACCCCGAGCAACTACTCCTACGACCGGATGCGCGTCGAGGACGTCTGCATCGTCGACTTCGACGGCCAGCACGTGCCGGACGCCGACCGCTCCGCCGCTGCGCTCGCGCCGTCGATCGAGTGCGGCATGCACGCCAACATCTACCGCGCCCGGCCCGACGTCAACGCCATCGTGCACACCCACCAGCCCTACGCCTCCGCCCTCGCGGTGCTGCGCCGCCCCATCCCCGCGCTCACCGACGAGCAGGTGCGCTTCCTCGGCCGCGAGGTGGCGATCATCGACTACGCGCCCTCCGGCACCGGCATCCTGGCCAAGAACGTGCAGAAGAAGATCACCAGCGGCGACAACGCGTTCATCCTCGCCAACCACGGCATCGTGGCGGTCGGCACCGACCCGGAGCGCGCCGTGTTCAACATGGCCCTGCTCGAGAAGGTCTCCATCGCCTACCTGCTCGCGCTTGCTACCGAGTCCGGCAAGGTCTACACCATCCCCACGGCGATCCGTGAGATCGCCTTCGCCAAGCTGCGCACCGACGAGAAGCGGATCGCCGCCCAGATCACGAAGTCCGTTCCCGCGCAGCTGGTTCCGGATGCCGTGCCGCTCCCCAGCGCCGACGCCGCGGCGAGCGCCGTGGTGACCGCGCGCGAGGCCTTCTCGGTGGCCGAGCCCGTCGCCGCCGTCGAGGCCCCCGGCGCCGAGTCGGCCCGCCTCGGCTACGCGATCAGCAGCTACCCCGACGTCGACGACACCATGGCGCGGCTCAAGGCCCTGGTCGACCAGCCGGTGCGCGGCCTGCGCCACGACGCCCTCAACGACGTGCTCGAGTGGTTCGAGACCAAGTGCCAGGGCAGCAAGCAGCTCACCGACCGGGCCAAGTCGCGCATCCCCGGAGGCGTGCAGCACAACCTCGCCTTCAACCACCCGTTCCCGCTCGCGATCGACCGCGCCGACGGCGCGCACCTCACCGACCGCGACGGCAACGTCTACATCGACTTCCTCCAGGCCGGCGGCCCGACCCTGCTCGGCAGCAACTACGGGCCGGTCAACGAGCGGGTCGCCGAGGTGGTGCGTGAGTCGGGCCCGGTGACGGGGCTCTTCCACGAGTACGAGCTCAAGCTCGCCGAGTCGATCCACCGCTACATGCCGCACATCGAGATGTACCGCTCGCTCGGGTCGGGCACCGAGGCCGTCATGGCGGCGGTGCGGGCCGCGCGCGCCCACACCGGCCACTCGGTCGTCATCAAGGTCGGCGGCGCCTACCACGGCTGGTCCGACACCCTGGTCTATGGCCTGCGGGTGCCCGGCACCTTCCGGATGAACGCCAAGGGCATCCCGTTCGGCGCCACCAGCGCCACCCGTGAGGCCTTCCCGCACGACCTGAAAGCGTTGCGCCGCAAGCTGATCGAGAACCGGGCGCGTGGCGGCACGGCCGCTGTGGTGCTCGAGCCGCTCGGCCCCGAGTCGGGCACCCGGCCGGTGCCCGAGGACTTCAACGCCAAGGTGCGCGAGCTGTGCGACGAGTTCGGCGCGCTGCTCGTCTTCGACGAGGTCGTCACCGGCTTCCGGGTCGGGATGGGCGGCGCCGCGGGCTACTTCGGCGTCACGCCCGACCTCACCGTGCTCGGCAAGGCGGTCTCGGGCGGCTACCCGATGGCCGGCGGCGTCGGCGGGCGCGAGGACGTCATGGCGGTCTTCGGCTCGGGCCTCGACGGCAAGAGCGGCGCCCACGTGCAGGTCGGCGGCACCCTGTCGGCCAACCCGCTGTCCTGTGCGGCCGGCTACTTCGCCATCGAGGAGATGGCGCGCACCAACGCCCCGGTCGTCGCGGGCCGCGCCGGTGACCGGCTCGCCGCCGGGCTGCAGCGGCTCGTCGGCAAGCACGCACTGCCGTACGTGGTCTACAACCAGGGCTCGATCGTGCACCTCGAGTGCAGCGGCGTGATGCTGCTCGACATGCACAACCCGCTCAAGCTGCTCAAGGAGAACAAGCCCCGCAAGCAGCTGATGGAGCAGATGGGTGCCGCGTACACGGCCAACGGCATCATCACCCTGGCCGGCTCGCGGCTCTACACCTCGATGGCCGACACCGACGCCGTCATCGACGACGCGCTCGAGCGCTTCGACCGGGTCTTCTCGATGGTCGACGGTGTCTGAGGTGGTTGCGGCCCGGGGCCTCGACCACCGGGTGCGCACCGCCCGCTGGGCGCTGCTGTTCGCCTTCGCGGCCCTCGTCGCCTCGACCCAGATCCTCTGGCTCTCCTTCGCGCCGGTCACGACGCGCGCCGCCGACGCGCTCGGGGTCTCCGAGGGCGCGGTCGGCGACCTGGCCGTCGTCAACCCGGTGCTCTACGTGCTCCTCGCGATCCCGGCCGGCCGGTGGGCCGACCGCCGGTTCGGCCTCGCCCTGTCGACCGGTGCCGCCCTCACCGCCGGCGGCGCGCTGCTGCGGGCCGTCAACCCGGACTCGTACGGGTGGGTGCTCGCGGGGCAGGTCGTGCTGTCCGTGGGCCAGCCGCTGGTGCTCAACGCCACCACCAAGGTGGCGGCCCGCTGGTTCCCGGCGACCGAGCGCACCCGCGCGATCGCCGTGGGCAGCGGCGCCCAGTTCCTCGGCATCCTCATCGCGGCCACCACCGCGGGTCACCTCATGGATGCCGGTGGCCTGTCGCTGCTGCTCGCGGTGCACGCCGGCGTCGCGACCATCGGAGCCGTCGCGCTCGTGGTCGCCCTCGCCCTGGTGCCGCCCGCCTTCGCCCCGGATGCCGGCCCCGCACCGTCGCTCAGCTGGCTGCGGCACGACCGCCTGCTGCTCAAGCTCGCCGCCATGCTCTTCGTCGGCGTCGGCCTGTTCAACGCCCTGGCGACCTGGCTCGACCCGATCCTCGCCGACCTCGGCATGCCCAACGCCGGCGGCACCATCATCGCGACGACCACCATCGCGGGGCTGGTCGGCACGGCCGTGCTGCCCGACCTCGCCGCCCGGCGCGACCGCCGGCGCACGGTGCTGCTGACCACCACCGTGCTCGCCGTCGTCACCTTCCCGCTGGTGTCGGTGCTGCCCACCCTGTGGCTCGTGGCGGCCGCGCTCGCGGTCGTCGGCTTCTTCCTGCTGGCCGGCCTGCCCATCGCGCTCGACTGGTCCGAGCTCGAGGCCGGCCCCGAGCGGGCCGCCACGGCGACCGGCTTCCTGCTGCTGGCCGGCAACCTCGGCGGCGCCATCCTCGTGCTCGTCGTGCAGGTCGTGGTGGGCAACCCCTACCTGGCACTCGGCGCGTTCGCCGTGCTGGCCGTGCCGGGCGTGATCGTCGCGAGCCGGCTGCCCTCGCACGGCGGGTCGCACCGCGACGACGAGAGCAGCGCCGCCCGGGCAGCCGAGCCGGCGCCGTGACCGACGTCGTCCTCGGCGTCGACCTCGGCACCGGGGGGCCGCGGGTGGCGCTGGCCGGCACCGACGGGGTGCTGGTCGGGCACGAGAAGGAGACCGTCGGCCTGCGGCTGCTGCCCGGCGGGGGCGCCGAGCAGGACCCCGATGACTGGTGGCGAGCGATCGTGGCGGCGTGCCGGCGACTGCGCGACCGGCATCCGGGCGAGTACGAGCGGGTCACCGCCATCTGCATGAGCAGCCAGTGGGGCGGGCTCGTGCCGGTCGATGCGCAGGGCAACGCCGTGCACCCCGCACTGACCTGGATGGACGCGCGCGGCGCGCGATACTCCCAACAGCTGACCGGTGGCGGGCTGCGGGTGCCCGGCGGCTACAACGCGCGGGCCCTGCGGCACTGGCTGTCGCTCACCGGGGGCGTGCCGACCCGCACCGGCAAGGACCCCGTCGGCCAGGCAGCGTGGCTGCGCCACGAACGGCCCGAGGCGGATGCCGCCGCGGCCTGGCTCCTCGACGTGCCCGAGTACCTCACCATGCGGCTGACCGGGCGGGCCGTCGCCGGCTGGGACACCGCCGTGCTGCGCTGGTGCAGCGACAACCGCGACCCGTCCGCGGTCACCTGGGACGCCGAGCTGGCCGCCCGCTGCGGCCTCGACGTCGACCGGCTGCCCGAGCTGGTGCCCCCGGCGAGCGTGGTGGGCACCGTGCTGCCCGACGTCGCCGCCGAGCTGGGGCTGCCCGCCGGGGTGCGGGTGGTCGCCGGCACCGGCGACACCACCGCGGCGGCCGTGGGCGCCGGCGCCACCGAGCTCTACGACGCGCACCTCTACGTCGGCACGTCGGCGTGGCTGAGCTGCCACGTGCCGTTCAAGCGCACCGACATCCGGCACAACATCGCCTCGCTGCCCTCGGTCGTGCCCGACGCCTACTGGGTGGCGACGGTTCAGGACGTCGCCGGCAAGGCCGTCGACTGGCTGCTCGACTCGGTCGTCTACGCCCAGGACGGGATGCTCGACGCGTCGCCCCGGCCGGCCGACGCCCTGGAGCGGCTCAACGCGCTGGCGCAGAGTGCGCCCCCCGGGTGCAACGGGGTCGTCTTCACCCCCTGGCTCAACGGCGAGCGCACCCCGGTCGACGACGAGACCGTTCGAGGCGGCTGGTTCAACGTGTCGCTGTCGACCACCCGCGCCGACCTGGCCCGAAGCGTGTTCGAGGGCATCGCGCTCAACACCCGCTGGATGCTGGAGGTGGTCGAGCGCTTCACCCGGCGCGGGCAGCCGGCCGGGTTCTCGTCGCTGCGGTTCATCGGCGGCGGCGCCAGCTCGGCGCTGTGGTGCCAGACGATGGCCGACGTGCTGCAGACCCCGGTGCTGCAGGTGGCCGACCCGGTCGTGGCCAACGCCCGCGGCGCCGCACTGCTCGCGGCCATCGGGGTCGGTGCCCTCGACTGGGCCGACGTGCCGTCCCGGGTCGCGGTGGCCGCCACCTACACCCCCGACCCGGCTGCTCGGGCCGTGCACGACCGGCAGTACGCGGCGTTCCGCGACATCTACAAGCGCACCCACGGCCTCTACGCCCGGCACAACGCCGGGCGGGACCGTGGCGAGTAACACGTTTGCATCGGTCCATTTGGGGGATGACAGGCTGGTGAGCCGGGGAGATGATTCGACAATGCCTCTGTCGCGTCGGGCCCGGACCGGTGCGGTGGTCGTCGCACTCGCGGTGGCCGTCGTGCCCTTCGGCGCGACCGCAGCGTCAGCCGCACCCGTGGCGCCCCCGGTGGTGCCCGTCGCCAGCAAGACCAGCCCCAGCCCCAGCCCGACCCCGTCGGTGCCGACCGACGCCGAGGTGAAGAAGGCCAAGGATGCCGCCGCGGCCGCCGCCAAGGAGGTGGCCGACATCACGGCGCAGGTCACCAAGGCCGAGGCCCGGCTCGAGGCGCTGCAGGCGCAGGTGGCCCAGTCGGTGGCCGCCCAGCAGCAGGCCCAACAGCAGCTGGCGGACGCCGAGTCGGCGGTGACGCAGGCCACGGCAGACCTGGCGCGGGCCCGCGCCGCCCGCGAGAGCGCCGACCGCTTCCTGTCGGGCACCGCGGCCCAGATGTACATGCAGGGGGGCGACCTGCAGGACATGACCACGTTGGTGCTGTCCCCACCCAACGTGATGTCGGACCTCGCCGTGGTGATCGACTCGCACGCCCACCGGGTGCGCGACGACCTCGACAACGCCACCACTGCGGCGCGCGAGGCCGACCTGCAGGAACGGGTGCTCGTCTCGGCCCGCAACGCCCGCGACATCGCCGCCGCCCGGGCGACCGACGAGCTGGCCGCAGCCAAGAAGGATGCCGCGAAGGCCTCTGCCGAAGCCGCCACACTGAGCCAGAAGCAGGAGGCCCTCGCGGCGCGGTTGGAGGAGCTCAGGAAGGGCGCCACCACCCTGGTGAACCAGCGCGAGGCCGCAGCCCGGCTGGCCACGACGGCCCTGGTGGGGGTGCAGGCCGCAAAGGGTGGCCCCAGGGCCGCCCAGCAGATCGCGCTGTCGAAGATGGCCTCCTTCGGCTGGGATCCCGCCACCCAGCTCCCCTGCCTGGTCGACCTCTGGAACAGCGAGTCCGGGTGGAGCTGGAGTGCCGCGAACCCGTCGTCGGGCGCCTACGGCATCCCCCAGGCCCTACCGGGTTGGAAGATGGCCAGTGCGGGAAGTGACTGGCTCACCAACCCGGCCACCCAGATCCAGTGGGGGATGGGCTACATCAAGCAGGTGTACGGCTCACCGTGTGCCACCTGGAGTACGTGGCAGTCCCGCTCCCCGCACTGGTACTGAGCGAGGCAGAACT
>CAWHYJ010000018.1:0-54009 GCA_963833495.1 uncultured Actinomycetota bacterium
CGCCGCCTCGCCCCGGCCCGGTCGCGACGCACCAGCCCACCCGACGGCGACACCTGCTGCCAGGACCACAGGGCCGAACTCGAGGAGGTGGTCGGTGAGCGAGTGCACCAGGAGGGCCGTCCACGCTGCCGCCGCGACGACGGCCCACGGCGCGCTGCCCCGGGCGGCCCACCACAGCCCGGCCAGGACCACCAGAGCGAACAGGACGACACCGACCCAGCCGGTCTCGGCGCCCACCTGGAGCACCGAGGAGTGCGCGGCGGCCGTGTCGGGGTCGCTGCCCAGGGTGCTGTACTCCGCCAGCGACCCGGGCCCGCCTCCGGTGACGGGGTGGGCGACCCACAGGGAGAGCGCGTCGCTCCACAGGATCTGACGAGCGGGGTCCAACGCCCTGGTGACCTCGGGGGGCCAGGGCTCGAGCCCGGCCAGGTGGACCACGGCGAGCGCCACCGCGACGATCGACACCGCTCCGGCCAGCACGGCCCACCGCGCTCGGCGGGCCGGTCGCCACGACATCAGGGCGATCACGGCGAGCAGCGGCACGGCCACCACCAAGGCCGCCTTGGAGGAGTTGGCCGCGATGACGCCGAGGGCCCCTGCGGTGGTGAGCCACAGGACCACTCTGCGGCCACGGTCCATCCCGAGCATCGCCAGGCCCGCGAGTCCGATCACCTGAACGGCCAGCGCCGCATTCGCGTTGGCGTAGGCGGTAGGCCGCTTAGCGGGGCCGTCGGTCCAGATGACGCCTACGACGAGAACCGTGGTGACGATGACCAGGCCGGCGACGATGGCATCGGGAGGCATCCGCGTGGCGACGATCCGACCGAGCACCACACCGACGACCAGGAGCACGGGCGAGAGGACGTACGGAGAGATGAGCAACGGCACACGCCCGGCGAATAGGGCAGCCGCCCAGGACCAGGCCACCCACAGCACTATCAGGGTCAGGGCGGCCCGCTCCGGCCACCCGACGGCGTCGAGAAGCCGTCGCACGGGCTAGGCCCGGTGGTCGGGCAGGGTCCGGAACCAGTCGACGGTCTGCTGCAGGCCGTCGCGCAGCGCCACCGGCTCGACGTCGGGGAAGTGGTGGCGAAGCCGGGCGTTGTCGGCCTGCGAGTCGCGCACATCTCCGGCGCGCGGCTCGACGTACTCAACCTCCGGGGCGAAGCCGAGGATGTCGGTGAGCTGGTCGACGAGCGCGTTGAGAGAGGTGCGGCTGCCGAACGCGAGGTTCACCGGCTCCTGGTCGGTGACCGTGCGAGCCACAGCGTCGGCGAGCACCCGGGTGACCGTGCCCACGTTGGTGAAGTCGCGGGTCTGCTCACCGTCGCCGTGGATGGTGAGCGGAACCCCGCGCAGGGCGGCGTCGACGAAGGCGGGCACCACCGCGGCATACGCGTGGCCGGCCGGCTGGAGGGGGCCGTAGACGTTGAAGAAACGGAACGCGAGGGTCGGCAGCCCGTAGGTGTGCCCGAACGACATCGCGTAGGCCTCGGTCGCCTGCTTGCTCACGGCGTAGGGGGAGATCGGCGCCGTGCGCATGCTCTCGCGCTTGGGAAGCTCGCGGTTGGCGCCGTAGACCGACGACGACGACGCGACGACGACGTGGAGATCGCCGGCGCGGCGCGCCGCCTGGAGCACCTCGAGGGTGCCGGTCGCGTTGGCGTGGTGGGAGGCGACGGGGTCCAGGACCGAGCGCGGGACCGACGGCAGGGCCGCGAGGTGGATGACGGCATGGGCGCCGTCGCAGGCGGCGTCGAGGGCGTCGGGGTCGAGGATGGTGCCCTCGAGCAGCCGGATGCCGGTGCCGTCGAGGTTGGCCCGGTCGCCGGTCGACAGGTCGTCGAGCGCGACCACCTCGTCGACGTCGGGGCGGGCGAGCAGCTCGCACCCAGGTTGGAGCCGATGAAGCCGGCCCCACCGGTGACGACGACCTTCACGTGCGGTTCCCCCGTGCCGAGGTGGCGTGCGCCCTCCCGGGCATGACGCCCGCACGGTATCACCGGAAGTGCGACCTCGGCAGGCGCCAAGTGCGGGGCGCCTGCCGATACTGTCGTTCCGTGGAGACAATCACCATGCCGCCGTCGGTGGGCATCCGCTTCGCGCACGCGGCCCTCCAGGTGCTTGCCGACGACAACGGCATCGACCTGCTGCACATCAAAGGCCCGGCCGTCGACGACAGCCTGCTCGAGGTCCGTGAGCCCGCGCCGGGGGAGGTCGAACAGCCGACGACGCCGAGGGACGGTGTCGAGGAGCAGCATCGATGCCGACGTGCTCGTCCGGCCCGGCCCACGTCGACCGCCTGGTCGACGTGATGCATCGCCACGGTTGGACGACGAAGTACCGGTTCGAGGACGGCTCGGCCTTCGAGCACGCTGCGACCCTCGTGCACCCGGTGCTCGCCCCAGTCGACGTCCATCGTCGGTTTCCGGGCCTCGGGATCGACGCGGCGACCGCGTTCGAACGGCTCTGGACCGACCGCCACACGCTTATCATCGCCGGGATGCCGTGCCCGGTGCCGTCGGTGACCGCCCAGCGTCTCGTCCTCATCGTCCACGCCGCGCGCGGAGGTGACCTCGACCACCCCGACATCCGGCGCAGCTGGACGGCGGCCACCGACGCGGAGCGCGATGCGGTGCAGCAGCTGGCGCTGGAGGTCGGCGCCGAGGTGGCGCTCGCCGCCGGCACCGGTCGGCTCGATGAGTACAGGGGAGCACGTGAGTACGAGCTTGTGGCGCGCGCTCTCGACGCGCGAGCGATCCCTCGTGCGCATCTGGATGGCTCGGGTGAAGGCGGCGCCGACCCGGCCAGCCGCGGTGCGCACGGCGGTGCGCCTCCTGGTGCCGAACCCGCACCGGATGGAGGCAACCCTGGGGAGGCCGCCGACCAATCGCGAGCTGTCCAGGGCCTACGCTGGCTCGGGCGAGGTGGGGCGTGCGCGAGATCTGGCAGCACCCTGCGGACCAGGGCGGACGCCGTTCGGGAGAGGACAGTGACGACCTACCGCATTCCGCGCGCGGCTGGCCCACGTCGTGCCCGACGGCGAGCCCGACCCGGCGGACACGGTGTTCCTCATGGAGCTCCCCGACGGAGTCCCGGTGATCCTGCGGGACACGGCGGCCTGGATCTGGCTGCTCGCAGCGCAGGAGAGGGCGACGTGGCCGGCGCCGTCGAGGACCTCGTCGGGCGTCGATCGCGGTGACGTCGCTGACGACGTCACGGACTACCTCGTCGACCTCGTGGACGTGGTCTCTTGGACGTGGATACGGCGTCCGTGGTAACGGCACTCCCCTGAGCCCTGAGGTAGTGCTAGTGTTCGGCGAACCGCACGAGCGCAGTGGGGGGCATCACGATCGAGCCATGGTCCGTGGCGCTGCCCGCGCGATGGTACGTTGGGCACGAATTCCACGACTAGCAGGGAGTTTCCATGACTGAGGAGCGCGAGGGCAGGCGCCTTTCTCGCCGTACCGTCGCCCGGGGAACCGCATGGGCAGTTCCTGTGGTCGCCGTGGCGGCCGCGGCGCCGGCGTATGCGGCGAGCGGGGCCTGCGTTCCCGACGATCACATTCTCAGATACGGCAGTTGCAAGTGCCCAGGGAACGGTCAGAACAACTTCAACTACTTCGTCAGTGTCTGCGTCCCGACACGGCGACCTGTGACGCCCCCGCGCCGGGTTCGACACGTTCTGTGTGGTGATCCGGGCCAACACCGGGGGCAGACCCAATCCTCTTCCAGGGCCCTATCACGCTTGGTGCGAATGGGTGCTCGACGGGCACCATCACGTTCAACGGCACCAACTCGGCTGGACGTCCTCTTGGTTTCCATCGGGGCAAACCCGGATGCGGCTCGCCGCGCCCTCCCCCGCCGCGTCGATGCTCCGCCCGACTGCGCGGCTGGCGACCTCGGGACCTGCCCGTCGGCCACCTGACGTACATCGTCATTCGCGCACGGCAGGAGCCCTCTCCAGTCGGAGGGGGCTCCCTGCCGTCTCGAACTGGAGGAGGCCGCAGCCTGTCGAGGCGTGCGCGCGGCGCAAGACCGAGGCGCGCACCTGAGGGTGTACCGGCCGCTACGCAGCGCCTCCGATGAGTTGCGCCAGGTCGTCCGCGACGTCCGCCGCCTCGGTGTAGCGCACGCGAAGCACTGGCCCGCACCGCTCGATCAGGTCGGCCAGCCGCTGTAGCGGGCGCTCGAGCTGCGGTCAGCGACGAGGTCTGCTCGACGAGGGCGAACAGGGCGTCCATCAGGGTCAGTTCCTCGATCTCTGGCGCCGAGCCGTGTGACGTGTGCCGGCCGAGCAGGACCAGCCGCGTCGCGTGGGGTGCTGCGGCCACCGCGGACAGGCCCAGGCGGTCGGGCGACACCTCGTCCTTGGTTCCACCCTCGGGCGGTCGGATGGACAGCGGTTTGGGGTAGGGCAGGATGTTCAGCCCCTCGTCGATGCCCACGGTCTCGTCGGTGACGTACCCGAACCGCTGGCCCAGCAGGCGGCTGAGCGTCGTCTTGCCGGTGCCGCCGGGCGCGACGTACACGAGGGTCGCCCCCGTCGTCGGGTGGCTGACCGCGCCGGCGTGCAGCATGAGGAGGCGCCCGACCTGCGCGGTGATGAGTGCGCGGGTGACGGACTGGGTGGTCACCATCAGCTGGTGCGCGAGGTCGCCCTCACGGTCGAGGTGTGCCTCAACCGGTGGTCCCGTGCGGAGGTCGGCAGTTGTCTCGCGCTCCGAGATCGACGAGGCATCGTGACCAGGCGTCGCGCAGGCGTGACGCGAGGAGGTCCGCGCGGTCACCGCTGCACTGCAGATCGACGCTCGCGCCGAGGCCGTGCAGGCGCAGGAGAGGGGGCACGTCGCTCTCCTGGTCTTCGCGGGGCAGTAGGGGCACGCCCGATGCCGCCGGGCTTGCGCGAGAACCCTACCCAACTACTTCGGGTCGGCTCTGCGGCGGCATCCGCCCTACTAGCCTGTGCTCGTGACCCAGACGCGCGTGCCCTCACCGGCCCCGCTGCGGCTGCTGTTCGTCTGCACCGCGAACATCTCCCGCTCGCCCTTCGCAGAACGCCGGGCCGCGCACCTCTTGCGGGATGCAAGGGCTCGACGGGCACGGGATCACGGTGGCGAGTGCCGGCATCCCCGGTCATCCCGGGCGGGACATGGATCCGGAGATGGCGAAGCAGCTCCGCGCCCGCGGCGGCGAGCCGAACGGCCATGTCAGCCGTTCCCTGACCACCGACATGCTGGCGCTGGCGGACCTGGTGATCACCTTCGAGCTCGCCCAGCGACTGAGGATCCTCGAGTCGCACCCCGGATGGACGCACAAGCTGTTCGGCCTGCACCAGCTCGTCGACGCGCTCGAACGAACCTCGCCCGCCAGCACCGGAGTCCGCCTCGTGGACGACGCGCACCGGGCGTGCGCCCCCGACTCCATGACGTGGGACGTCACGGACCCCTACGGCCGGGGGAGGGCAGCAGCACGCAAGGCTGCCGACGAGATCGACGAGGCACTGGGCGTCATCCTCGCTGCAACGGCCGGCCGCCTGGTCTGACCTCCTCGGGGGCAGCGGCCGGTAGCGCCGCCGGGCGGTGAGGTTTGTCGCACGGACGGTCGGGAATGAGGTCCGGGTGACCACCGGCATCCGACCCCTGACCTGCGGCGACGCGCCTTGGCGCCCTTCGCGGGCGGCCTCGACGGCGGCATCCGGGGGATTTGGACCGGTCGAGCCGCTTTGGCAGCGTGGAGCGGATGACGTCCACACCGCGCGCCCCCCGCTGCCCGCGCTCACCGGCCTGCGCGCCGTCGCGGCGGTGTGGGTCGTGCTCTTCCACTACCGCGACGACCTGCTGGCGCTGGTGCCGGGTCTGGCGCCGCTCGACACGTTCATGCGCGCCGGCTACCTCGGGGTCGACCTGTTCTTCCCGCTCAGCGGGTTCGTGCTGGCCTACACCTACGCCGACCGGCTCGGCACGTTCTCGTGGCGGGGAAGTCGCGACTTCGTCCGCAACCGGTTCGCGCGGGTCTGGCCGGTGCACGTGCTGACCCTGAACCTCGACCTCGCCATCGCGGCCCTGGTGGGCACGCTCGGCGTGGGGGTCGACGGTCACCGGCGCACCCCGCAGGCGTACGTCGAGAACCTCGCCATGGTGCACACCTGGTTCAACGACCGGCCGAGCTTCAACGCCCCGGCCTGGTCGATCAGCTCGGAGTGGTTCGCCTACCTGCTCGCGCCGCTGCTCTTCGTGGCCGCCGTGCGGGTTCGGCGGGCCGGCCCGGCTCTCCTGCTGGCCGGGGCGTCGTACGCCGCGATGCTCGCGGTGTTCGCCACGATGGCGCTGCCCAACGGCAACCTCGAGCACATGTTCTACGTGCGGATCCTCGGCGAGTTCGTGGGCGGGATGCTGCTCTGCCTGGCCTGGGTGCGGGGCGGTGCCCGCCTCGGCGGCCTCGTGGTGCTGCTGCCGGCCACCCTGGTCGTGCTGGCCCTGGTGCCAGCCGCCTCGGCCGGGCACTACTGGGCGGCGCCGGCACTCGGGCTTGGGGTCGCTGCCCTGGCAGCCTCGAGGGGCTGGCTGACCACCGCACTGTCGTGGCCCGTCGTCGTCGCCGCGGGTGAGGCGTCGTACGCGCTCTACATGACCCACCTGCTGGTGCAGCCGTTCGTGCACTCGCTGCGGGAGTGGGCGCAGGGGTCGTGGTGGGCCAGCGCCCTGGTCGTCGCCGGGCTCGTCGTCGCGCTGGCCGGCATCGCCTGGGCTGTGCACACCCTGGTCGAGCGACCCGCCCGCCGCCGGCTGCAGGTGCGGCGCCCCGAGCCGGCACCGGCCACGCCGGTGCCGGACTCGAGGCAACCCGTCAGCGCCTGACAGCGGTCAGGCATTGACCGGGGTCAGTGGTGCGGGCGCGGCCCCTCGTGCACGGAGTAGACCTTCACGTCGTCGAACTCCGCCGTGATCGGAGCGGTCACCTGGTCGGTGGCGCCCATCGACACCAGCCCGATCCGCGCGTTCGGGATCCCGTGCGTCCATACCCCGCCCCGCACCCAGGTGCGGCCGTCCTGGCTGGTGTAGGCCGTGTAGCGCCGGCCGCGCGCCGCTGCGACCCGTTCAGCCGCTCCACGACGATCCGCAGCCACGTCCAGTCGTCACCGGGGGGGCGACGACAGTGTTGCCGTAGCGGCTCCACCCGGCCGGCACCGGGTTCTTCTCCTTGGCGAACTCCGTCTGCCGTGTCTCCCAGATCGAGATGTCGGTCAGCTTGACGAAGTTGTCGTCGTCACCGTTGACCACGAGCCCGGCCTGGGCGTAGCAGTTCGTCGCGGAGCCGAAGAGGTAGTAGTAGCCCTCCCAGACGACCTCCCGCCCTCGTAGCGGTTGCCGATCGTGATGCGCGTGTCGTCGGCGGTGCTCGTAGTGCGGGCCGTCGCGACCGGTAGGGGTGAAGTCCACCCGGGTCGCGAAGACGCCGCCATAGTAGGAGCCGTAGTAGAGGATGCCGGTGTTCGTGAGCGTGTCCCCGAGCACCTCCGGGTCGAAGGTCCAGAAGTAGGAGCACTCGCCGCCGTCGGGGTCGAGCCGGGCCGGACCACCGGCTGGTCCGACCACGTCCACGGGCCGGTCGACCGTCACGAACAGGTAGTAGCGGTCGGTGGTGCTGCGGAAGACCACCTCGGGCGCCCAGAAGGCTGCCGACGGGTCGATCCAGGTCGGCAGTGCGCCGCCACCCGCAGGGCACGCGTCGCCCACGTAGGTCCAGTTGACCAGGTCGGTCGAGACCATCGTCGGGATGCGGTGGGTCTCAGACATGACGACGTCTCGTCAGTGGTTCGAAGTCATTCGCGGTGCTCGCCTTCGTGCGGTGGTGGTCTGACGGTGGTTCCGGGTTCAGGGCCATCCGGCGCCGGATCAGTCCTCGGCCGCACCCATGACCAGGCCCTCGATGTCGTGCTTCTGCACGACCGGGTCCAGGCGGTCCACGACCCGCGCGTCGAGGTGCCGGCGGACGTCGTCGGGCAGGGTCGCCCAGTAGCCGTGGGTCACCGTGATGTCGTGCCGGTCGCGGGGGCCGGTGTCGGGGGCGATGACCCCGAGCACCACCACGGGCCTGGCGTGCGGGCTCAGGTTCGCCGTTCCGCGGTGCAACGCCAGCGCGGACCGTGCGGAGATGTCACCACGTTGCGGCATCCGCAGCTGTGACATGGCCTGGTAGCGCGGCCACTCCTCGCGAGGAGGGAACATCTGGGCCTGCCAGTCCAGCCCCGGCTCGTACTGGGTGCCAGGAGCGATCTGGAAGGGACCCATGTCCGGCGTGGTGTCGACCGTGCTGATGTTGAAGGCCAGCGAGGTGAGGCGGTGCCCGGCATGGGTCTGCTCGGGGGAGGGGAAGTCGCGGTGCCAGGGCTGGTCCACGGCTCCGGCCAGCGGCACGTCGAAGCCGATCTCGATGATCTGGTAGTCCGGCCCCAGGACGGCCTGCGAGATCGCGACCACCCATGGGTGCGTCACCAGGTCGACGAAGCCGCTGAGCTGTTCGGGGTGGACCTCGACGTACCACCGCTGCGGCCCACGGCCGATCGCCCCACCCTCACGGCTGCGGGCCTCCTCGAACGCCGCGAGGACGTCCAGGTGCAGCCGGTCCACCCACGCGACATCGAAGGCCGCGCGGTGCGCGATGATGCCGTCACGGCCGAGGGCTTCCAGGTCGGCGGGTGCTGCACTGGTGCTCATCCGGCGAACCGCCATTCGGTGGTGGAGGCGTAGACCTCACCGGGGGAGAGCACGGGCGACGGGGCCCAGTCCCGGTTGGGCGCATCGGGCAGGTTCTGGGTCTCGAGGGCGATGCCGTCCCCCTGCCGGTAGCGGTGGCCTGACGTGCCGACGATGGACCCGTCGAGGTAGTTGCCCGTGTAGACCTGCAGACCCGGCTGGTCGGTGTGCACCTCCAGCACCCGCCCCGTGACGGGGTCCTCCAGCCGCGCGACCCGGCGCAGGCCGTCCCCGCTTCCCAGGAAGCAGTGGTCGAGGCCGCGGGTGGTCGCCGTCTGCGCCTCGTCGAGGCGGGCGACCGCGCCGATCTCTCGCGCTGAGCGCAGGTCGAGCCCGGTGCCGGCCACCGGGGCGGGGCCGGCCAGTGGGATGGACTGCTCGTCGATGGGCAGGTACTCGTCGGCGTCGACGGTCAGCAGGTGGGCGTCCACGGTGCCATGGCCCTCTCCGGACAGGTTCCAGTAGGTGTGGTTGGTGAGGTTCACGACCGTCGGCGCCGTGGTGGAGGCGGTGATGTCGACCAGCACGCTGCTCGGCGTCACGCGGTAGGTCACCGTCGTCGTCAGCTCACCGGGAAAGCCCTGGTCACCATCGGGGCTGGTGAGCTCCAGGCTGAGGTTGTCCGGGCCGGCATCCGTCACCCTCCAGACCCGGCTGTGGAACCCTCCGGGGCCACCGTGCAGGCAGTTGTCCCCCTCGTTCGCGGCCACCGTGTGCGTGACGCCGTGCAGGTCGAACCGCGACCTCGCGATGCGGTTGGCGTAGCGGCCGACGATGGCTCCGAAGTAGGGCGTCGGGTTGGTCGTGTAGCCCGCCAGGCCCGGGTGCCCCAGCACCACGTTGGGGCGGCTCCCTCGGGCGTCCGGCTCGAAGGCCCGCAGCGAGGCGATCGTGGCACCGAGGTCGAGGATGCGCAGCTCCGGCCGGCCATGGCCGCCGATGGTGTGCACTTGCACCGGCGAGCCGTCACCGAGCCGGCCGGCGACCTCGGCAGCCGGGCTCACACCAGGCCCCCCGTCAGGGCCTCGCCCGTCCCGGCCTGCCCCACGGTGACGGCTCCGGAGTCGTCGACGCACAACCGCATCCGGTGCGGCCGCCTGCGTTCGACACCCGGGTCCCAGGCGTGGAGGAACAGGTGGTGCACGCCGTCGACGCTGAGCACGCTGCAGTGGCCCGGCCCGACCAGGCCGGTGCTGGCGCTCGTCACCAGTGGGTCGGCATCCGGCGCCTCGCGCCACGGACCCGAGGGGCCGGGTGCGGTGGCGACCGCGACGCCGTAGCCGGGGGTCTGCCAGTTGCCGCCGGAGTAGAGCAGGATGCAGCCGCCCGCACCGTCGTCGAGGACGGCGGGACCCTCGAGGGTGTGCCAGTCGTGGATGCCCCCGTACATCTCCCGATCGGCCTCGTAACGCTGCCAGTCGGCGGTGGCCCGCAGGACGATGGTGCGCTCGCCCTCCAGGCGGGTCATGTCGCGCAGCCGCTGGACCGCGAGCACGGTGCCGGGCCGGTCGCCCTCGACGAGGTCGGTGGCGAAGAACAGCCACCAGCAGCCGGCCGCGTCACGGAAGGGGGAGGGGTCGATGGCGAACGGCAGGTCGGGGGTGAGCACGTCACCGGTGTCCTCGAACGGGCCGGTCGCGTCCGCGGCGGTCGCGACGCGCAGCTGGTGCCCGGCATCCCCGATGCCGCGCGAGTAGTACATCCAGTAGCGGCCGTCGGCGAAGGCCACCTCAGGGGCCCAGTACTCGGTGCCGGCCGGAGCCGCGGCGTCGGCGACGAGGGCGCCACCGGCATCGTCCCAGTGGTCGAGGTCGCTGCTGACGAGCATCTGGAAGGCCCGCCCGCCGGGAAGGTCGGGGGTGGTGCCGTACATGACGAACCGACCGTCACTCGCACGGACGACGAAGGGGTCGGCGCAGTAGCCGTCCCACAGCGCAGGGAACGGGAGGTCGACAGGGCGGTGCGTGGTCACAGGGGCTCCTCGTGGTGGCGGGACCTGGCCGCCCGCCCTCGACGGGCGGCCAGGCGGAGGTGGTCGCTCAGCCCTTCAGGCCACCGCGGGCGATGCCCTCGATGACGAAGCGCTGGCTGATCAGGAAGAGGATCAGCACCGGGATGCTGGCGATCGCACCACCGGCGAGGATCGTGGCGTAGTCGGTGGTGTAGGCGCTCTGCAGGGTCGACAGTCGGCGTGAGAGGTCCTCTGGGGTGTTGGTGTCGGACATGAGGGTGGTCTCCTCAGGGTGGTCGCGCGGTGTGCCCAGGGGTGTGGCGGGGGAGCGGAGCCGGTGTGGTCGACGGCTCAGGGGTCGGAGGTCAGGGCGACGGCGGTCCACGACGCCGGGCTCAGCCGCAGCTCGAAGCACCCCCCTTCGACCCGGATGCCGGGATCGGGCCGGAGCTGGACGGCTCGGGGGTGCCCTGCCGTGTTCGCGTGGCGGGGGTCGTCATCCTCGAGGCGGAGGCATTCGGTGACCTGCAGGCCCGTGAAGCCGCGCGCGTCGACGGTGACCACCACGGGCTCGCTCGGATGCCGGTTGACGAGGAACACTGCGACGTCACCGGTCTCCTCGTCGTGGGTCGCGCTGGCGTCGACGGTGTCGACCTCGTCGAAATCGGCAGTGGCGTGCCGGGCGCCGCGGGGCTCGACCCGCAGCGACGTGCCGCGGGCCAGGCGGGCGGTCTGCGCGAACGGATGGAAGATCGTCTGCGCCCAGGCCGGGCCGTTCTCCTCGGTGCGAAGCAGCCCTATGACGTTGACGAGCTGCGCCTGGCAGGCGATCTTGAGCCGGTCGGCGTGGCGGAGGAAGGCGTTGAGGAACCCACCGACGGCGACGGCATCCGCGACGGAGAAGGTGTCCTCGATGAGACGCGGGGTGTGGGCGATGTCGAGCTTGGTGTGGCCGACGAACTCGTGCTGGTACCAGACGTTCCACTCGTCGAAGGCGAGGTCGACCCGCTTGCGGCTGCCCCGCCGGGCGCCGACGGCGTCGGCCGTGGCGATGACCGCACGGATGTGCTCGTCCATGCCGACGGAGGAGGCCAGGAAGCTGGTGAGGTCGCTCTCGCGCTCCTCGTAGTAGCCGTGCACGCTGATGTAGTCGACGTCGTCGTAGGCCTGCTCGAGCACGGCCGCCTCCCAGGCGCCGAAGGTCGGCATGTCCCGGCTCGAGCTGCCGCACGCCACGAGCTCGATGCGGGGGTCGACCTGGCGCATCGCCCGCGCCGTCTGGGTCGCGCGTAGGCCGTAGGCCTCGGCGGTCGCGTAGCCGACCTGCCAGGGGGCGTCCATCTCGTTGCCCAGACCCCACAGCCGCACGTCGTGGGGCTCGGGGTGGCCGTGCTGCGCACGAAGGTCCGAGAGGGCCGTGCCCCCGGGGTGGTTCGTGTACTCGAGCAGGTCACACGCCTCCTGCACCCCCCGCGTGCCCAGATTCACCACGAGCATCGGCTCGACCCCGACCCGGCGGGCCCAGCCGGTGAACTCGTTCAGCCCGACGGTGTTGGGCTCCAGGCTGCGCCAGGCGAGGTCGATGCGCGCCGGCCGGTCCTCGACCGGTCCCACACCGTCCTCCCAGCGGTAGCCCGAGACGAAGTTGCCGCCGGGGTAGCGCACCAGGCTGACGCCGGCCTCCCGGGTCAGCGCGGCGACGTCGCCACGGAACCCGTGCTCGTCGGCGGTGGGGTGGCCGGGCTCGTGGATGCCGGTGTAGACGCAGCGGCCCATGTGCTCGACGAAGGACCCGAACAGGCGCCGGTCGACGGCGCCGATGGTGAAGGCGGGGTCGAGCACGATGGTCGACTGCTGCACGGTCGGTCCCCTTCTCCTACGGCGGTGTGGCGGTGGTGCTCGCACCCATCTACAACGTTGTTCCAACGCTGGGTGGAATGGCGTGCGCCCATTATTGCAACGTTGTTACAACGTTGTAAAGGTGGCACGATGCTTGTGGAGACGGACGACGACGGGAGAGGTCATGGCGGTTCGGTTGCAGGACGTCGCCGACCATGCCGGCGTCTCGGTGAAGACCGTCTCCAACGTCGTGCACGGCCACCCCTCCGTGAGCCGGCCGATGCGGACGAAGGTTCAGGCGTCGATCGAGGCGCTCGGCTACGTGCCCAACGTGTCGGCCCGCTCCCTGCGCACCGGTCGCAGCGGCCTGATCGGCCTGGCGGTCCCGCGCGTCACCGACCCCTACTTCTGCGACGTGGCGGCAGCGGTCATCGACGCCGCCTCCGCCCAGGGGCTGTCCGTGCTCGTCGAGCAGACCGGTGGCGAGTTCGTGCGCGAGAACGACGTGCTGCTCGGGCGGCGGCCGACCATCGTCGACGGGCTGATCTTCTCGCCGATCTCCGTCACCCAGGTCGCGCTCGACGAGGCGTCACCGGCGGTGCCGCTCGTGCTGCTCGGCGAGCACCTGATGGCCAGCCAGCGCAGCCGGGTCGCCGCCGACAACGTCGCCGCGTCGACCGAGGCCGTCGCGCACCTGCTGCGGCTGGGCCGACGCCGGGTCGCCGCCGTGGGTGCCAAGCGCGGGTCCACCGCGGCCACCGCCGAGCTGCGCCTGACCGGCTACGAGAAGGCGCTCACTGAGGCGGGGGTCGGTCTCGACGGCGCGCTCGAGGTGCCCACCGAGGACTTCACCCGGGCGGCCGGCATCCGGGCGGTGAACGAGCTCGTCGCCGCGGGAACGGAGTTCGACGCGCTGTTCTGCTTCAACGACCTGCTGGCGCTCGGCGCCATGGAGTCCCTGCGCCGGCACGGTCTCGACGTGCCGGGCGACGTGGCCGTCGTGGGTTTCGACGACATCGAGGAGGGGCGGCACCACGTGCCGGGGCTGACCACGGTGGCCGTCGACCTCGCCGTGCTGGCCAGCGCCGCGGTCGACAGCCTGGTGCGCCGCCTCGACGACCCCAGCACCCCCGACGGCGACAGCATCATGGTGCCGCACCGGCTGGTGGTGCGCGGCAGCACCGTGCCGCCGCGCACCACCGCGGGTACGGCGGGCTAGGCGCCGCCGGCGACTCCCACGAGGTTCCCCTCCGGGTCGGTGAAGTGGCCGACGACGAGCCCCGAGGGAGACCTGGCCGGCCCCATCACCCGGGTGCCGCCGAGCCGCTCGGCATGCGTGAGCGCCGCCTCGACGTCGTCGACCGCGACGTAGAACAACGCCCTCGGCGTGCGCCCGGGCCCACCTCCCACGCCGCCCCGGATGCCGGTGCCGTCGTCGGTGGTGACGAGGTCGACGAACCCGTACTGGCCGGCATCCGAGACCTCGTCGGCCACGGGCGAGGAGGTGTCGAACTCCCACTCGAAGAGCTCACCGAAGAAGGCGCGCAGCGCCTGCGGGTCGCTGCCGATGACCTCGAAGTGCACGACCGGGTGCGACATGCGTTCTCCTCAGGCGTTCTGGGTGCTGTCGGCGAGGAAGCCGTCGATCTGGTTGATGGCGCTCGTGGCGCCCTCCTCGATGCCCATGTCGAGCACGGTCTGCAGCGCCTCCGCGGTGGCGAAGGTGCTCGTGTAGGTCGCGCGCGTGCCGCCCTCGACGGGCTCGAGGACGTAGACGTTCTCGCCGACCGGCAGGTCGGGGTTGGGCGAGAGGTCCTCGTGGGCGAAGCCGTCGAGGAAGGCCAGCCGGTGCGGCGCCTCGACCACCGTGATGTCCCAGTAGCCCGCGAACTTCTGGCCCTCGGGGGAGGTCATGTAGTAGGTCGACCGGGCGCCGGGGCGCAGGTCGTGGTCGACGAAGGTCGCCGGGTAGGTCGGCGGCCCCCATACCTGCTCGAGCTGACGGGCGTCCTCGTAGAGGCCCCAGACGCGCTCGACCGGAGCGGCGAACTCGGCCGTGATGACGAGGGTGCGGTTCTCGATGTCCTTGGTGATGTCGGTGACAGGCATGTCAGCTCTCCTTGGGAAGTAGTAGTGCGTCGATTCGGGCGACCCGCCCCCGCCACACGCTCTCGAGCTCGTCGAGCATCGAGGCGACGGACCGGACCGCCTCCACGTCGCCGCTGGCCAGCTGCTCACGGCCGGACCGCCGCTTGCTGAGCAAGCCGGCCCTCTCGAGCACGGCGACGTGCTTCTGGACGGCGGCGAAGCTCATGTCGTAGCTCGCCGCCAGGGCGGTGACCGAGTGCTCGCCGGCCAGCACGCGGCGCAGGATGTCGCGCCGGGTGCGGTCGGAGAGGGCGTGGAACAGGGCGTCGGCCCGGTCCTCGCTGCTCTCGGTCACGGAACCAACATACAACCAACTGGTTGTAGGTTGTCAAGTGCCCCTTCGCCGTCGCCACCACCAGCCGGCGAGCGCCGTGCCACCCACGAGCACGAGCACGGCCGCCATCCGACGCCTCGTCGTGGTCGGCGACGTGGTGTCGACCCCGTCGATCGGGTGGACCCCACCCGGGAGCTCCTCGACGAATACACCGGGATGCAGGATCTCGCCGTCGAGGTTCGCCATCACACGCCTTTCGTCGTCACTGGTGCCGGTCAGCCGCCCGAGGGTTCCTTGACCTCCGAGCGGTCGACCTCCCCGTCGACGAGGTCGCCGGCGGCCAGGACCAGCAGCGGGTGCAGTGAGGTGTCACCCCAGCGGACCCGGGCCACCAGCTCGTGGCGCATCCGCGGCTCCCAGAACTTGCGGATGTGCGTGGCGATCTCGACCGCGGCCTTGTCGGGCGGCAAGGCCTCGAAGTTGCGCACCAGGTCGTGGCCGAGCCGCACGACCGGCGGCTCTCCGTGCCCGGTGGGACCGGTCATCGGGGCAGCGCCGCCGCGGCCACCGCGTCGGCCCGGGCAGCCTCGGTGACCACCTCGACCTGCACGGCGGTCACCTTGTACTCGGGGCAGTTGGTGGCCCAGTCGGAGTTCTCGGTCGTCACCACGTTGGCGCCGGTCACCGGGTGGTGGAAGGTCGTGTAGACCACGCCGGCCGGCATCCGTTCGGACACCACGGCGGTGAGGCGGGTGGTGCCCACCCGCGACGACAGCTCGACGACGTCGCCCGACGTGATGCCGCGCAGCTCGGCATCGGACGGGTGGATCTCGAGGACGTCCTCGGGGTGCCACGTCGAGTTGGGCGTGCGCCGGGTCTGGGCGCCGACGTTGTACTGCGACAGGATGCGCCCGGTGGTGAGCACCAGCGGGTAGCGCCGGTTCGCCCGCTCGGTGGTCGGCACGTAGACCGTCGTGGTGAGCTGCCCGAGCCCGCGGACGAACGACCCGACGTGCATGGTCGGCGTGCCGTGCGGGGCCGCCTCGGTGACCGGCCACTGCATCGACCCCTCGGCGTCGAGCCGGGCGAACGTACACCCCTGCGAACGTCGGTGTGGTGGCGGCGATCTCGTCCATGATCTGGCTCGGCGCGGCATACGACATCGGGTAGCCCATCGCGGTGGCGATCTCGCACACGACCTGCCACTCGTCCTTGCCCACGCGCGACGGCATCACGGGTCGCACGCGGTTGATGCGCCGCTCGGCGTTGGTGAACGTGCCGTCCTTCTCGAGGAACGAGGCGCCGGGCAGGAACACGTGCGCGAACCGTGCGGTCTCGTTGAGGAACAGGTCGTGCACGACGACCAGCTCCATCGAGCGCAGCGCCGCCTCGACGTGCTGGGTGTTGGGGTCGCTCTGCGCGATGTCCTCGCCCTGCACGTAGAGGCCCTTGAACGACCCGCCGATCGCGGCGTCGAACATGTTGGGGATGCGCAGCCCCGGCTCCGACTGGATGGTCACGCCCCACAGCGACTCGTAGATCTCACGCACCTCGGGCCGCGACACGTGCCGGTAGCCGGGCAGCTCGTGCGGGAACGAGCCCATGTCGCACGAGCCCTGCACGTTGTTCTGCCCGCGCAGCGGGTTGACGCCCACGCCCTCGCGCCCGAGGTTGCCGGTGAGCATCGCGAGGTTGGCCATCCCCATGACCATGGTCGAGCCCTGGCTGTGCTCGGTGACGCCGAGGCCGTAGTAGATCGCGGAGTTCGGTCCGGCGGCGTACAGCCGTGCGGCAGAACGCAGCTCGGATGCCGGGATGCCGGTCTCGAGCTCGGTCGCCTCGGGCGAGTGCTCGGGTCGCGCGATGAACTCGAGGTAGGAGTCGGCGTCCTCGCAGCGGGCCCGCACGAACTCCTCGTCCCACAGCCCCTCGGTGACGATGACGTGGCACATGGCGTTGACGAAGGCGACGTTGGTGCCGGGCCGCACCGGCAGGTGGAAGGCGGCCTCGACGTGCGGCGAGCGCACCAGGTCGATCCGGCGCGGGTCGGCGACGATCACCCGCGCACCCGCTCGCATCCGGCGCTTCATCCGCGACGCGAACACCGGGTGCGCATCGGTCGGGTTGGCGCCGATGACGAGCATCACGTCGGCGTGCTCGACGGAGGCGAAGTCCTGGGTGCCGGCCGAGGTGCCGAACGCGTGGTTGAGCCCGTAGCCGGTGGGGGAGTGGCAGACCCGCGCGCAGGTGTCGATGTTGTTGTTGCCGAACGCTGCCCGCACCATCTTCTGGACGACGTAGACCTCCTCGTTGGTGCAGCGCGACGACGAGATGCCGCCGATCGCACCCACCCCGTACTTGTCGCGCAGCCCCAGGAAGCCGGTGGCGACGCGCTCGATGGCCTCCTCCCACGAGACCTCACGCCACTCGTCGTCGATCGAGTCGCGCACCATCGGCGACATCTGCCGGTCGCGGTGCGAGGCGTAGCCGTAGGCGAACCGGCCCTTGACGCACGAGTGGCCCTCGTTGGCGCCACCGTCCTTCCACGGCACCATCCGCACCACCCGGGTGTCGTCCCCCGACCCCTGCACCTCGGCCTTGAACGAGCAGCCGACCCCGCAGTAGGCGCAGGTGGTGACCACCGAGCGGGTCGGCATCCCGAGCTGGACGACCGACTTCTCGGTGAGGGCGTCGGTGGGGCAGGCCTGCACACAGGCGCCGCACGACACGCACTCCGAGCTCAGGAAGTCGGTGCCTCCAGGGGTGATCCGCGACTCGAACCCTCGCCCCGACACCGTCAGGGCGAAGGTGCCCTGGGTCTCGGAGCAGGCCCGCACGCAGCGCGAGCAGACGATGCAGGCGGCCGGGTCGTAGGCGAAGTAGGGGTTCGACTCGTCGGCAGGCTCGGCCAGGTGCGAGGCGCCCCCCAGCCCGTAGCGCACCTCGGCCAGCCCGACGTCGTGGGCCAGCCGCTGCATCTCGCAGTTCCCGCGCTCACACCCGGCGCAGTCGCTCGGATGGTCGCTGAGGTAGAGCTCCATCACGCCGCGACGCAGCTGCTGCACCTGCTCGGTGCGGGTCGACACGACCATGCCGTCGGCGCAGGGCGTGGTGCACGACGCCGGCGTGCCCTTCATCCCCTCGACCTCGACGAGGCAGAGGCGGCACGACCCGAAGGCCTTGAGCGAGTCGGTGGCGCACAGCTTCGGCACCGTCACCCCCGCCAGGGATGCCGCCCGCATCACCGAGGTGCCCACCGGCACCATCACGGCGATGTCGTCGATGGTCACGTGGGCCGTGGCCTCCCCGAGGACGGCCGGGGTGCCGCGGTCGGGGGTCTCGAGGGCGGGTTCGTCGATGATCGTCATGGCCGCGCTCCTTCCGTCGTCACCGTCGCCGACTCGGGGATGCCGTGCGCGGCCGCGTGGCCGTCGTCGCTCGGCACGCCGAAGTCCTCGGGAAAGTGCTCCAGCGCGCTGCGCACCGGCATCGGGGTCAACCCACCCATGGCGCACAGCGAGCCCTTGGTCATCGTGGTGCAGAGGTCCTCGAGCAGCACGAGCTGGGTGCGCCGCACGCCGTCGTCGGACGCCGCGCGGATCCGGTCGATGACCTCGACCCCCCGGGTCGACCCGATGCGGCACGGGGTGCACTTGCCGCACGACTCCTTGGCGCAGAACTCCATCGCGAAGCGCGCCATCGCCGCGGCATCCATCGTGTCGTCCCACACGACCACGCCGCCGTGCCCGACCATCGCCCCGGCATCCGCGAACGCCTCGTAGTCCATCGGCAGGTCGAACCGCGACGGCGGCAGGTAGGCCCCGAGCGGCCCACCCACCTGCACCGCCTTCACCGGGCGCCCGGATGCCGTGCCCCCACCGAAGCCCTCGACGAGCTCGCCGAGCGACACCCCGAAGTCGGCCTCGACGATGCCACCGCGGGCGACGTTGCCGGCGAGCTGGAACACCTGGGTGCCGCGCGAGCGGCCCGTTCCCAGCGCGGCATACGCCTCGCCGCCGTCGGCGAGCACCATCGGCACCGCGCCGAGGGTCAGCACGTTGTTGACCACCGTCGGCCGGCCGAACAGCCCCTCGAGCGCGGGGATCGGTGGTTTGGCGCGCACCTCGCCCCGCTTGCCCTCGAGCGACTCGAGCATCGAGGTCTCCTCGCCGCAGATGTAGGCGCCCGCGCCCACCCGTACGTCGAGGTCGAAGCGGCGGCCGCTGCCGAGCACCGACTCGCCGAGCACGCCGTGGGCGTAGGCGATGTCGATGGCCCGGCGCAGCGTGCGCACTGCGTGCGGGTACTCGCTGCGCAGGTAGACGTAGCCCTCGGTGGCGCCCACCGCCAGCGCCGCGATCGTCATCCCCTCGATGAGCGTGAACGGGTCGCCCTCGATCAGCATCCGGTCGGCGAAGGTGCCGCTGTCGCCCTCGTCGGCGTTGCAGCAGACGAACTTCACGTCGGCGGTGGCGGTGCGCACCGTCTCCCACTTGATGCCGGCCGGGAAGCCTGCGCCGCCGCGGCCGCGCAGGCCCGATGCCGTCACCTCGGCGACGACGTCCTGCGGGGGGAGCGACAGCGCACGCTGGAGCCCGGCAAGGCCGCCGTGCTCGCGGTAGGCGGCGAGGTCGGTGGGCTCGATGACCCCCACCCGGGCGAACGACACCCGGTGCTGGCGGGCGAGCCACTCGTGCTCGTCGACGACCCCGATGCAGCGGTCGGTGCCGTCGAGGGCACCGTCGAGGAGCGGGCCGACCTCGGCCTCGGTGACGTTCGCGTAGCCCACCCGACCGCGCTCGGTCTCGACCTCGACGAGCGGCTCGAGCCACAGCATCCCGCGAGAGCCGTTGCGCCGCACCGTGATCCCGGCGGCAGCAACGGCGTCGGCGACGGCATCCGCACCGAGCGCCACGGCGGCGGCGTCGCACGGCACCCAGACGGTCGTCATCCCCGCCACCCGGACGTGAGGGCGTCGAGCCGTTCGGGGGAGAGCGCGGCGTGCAGCGCACCGTCGACGGTGCCCGACGGGCCGACCGCGCACAGACCCAGGCAGAACACCTCGTCCACCTCCACGCCGGCCGACCCGGCCCAGCGGTCGGTGGCGGCGGCATGCAATCCCTCGGCGCCGCGCGACTGGCAGGCCTCGCCCCGGCACAGGGCCACCCGGTGCGCGGGCGGGGGAGTGCGGCGCAGGTCGGAGTAGAACGTCATGACCCCGTGCACGTCGGCGCGCGAGAGGTTGAGCACCTCGGCGACGACGATGACGTCGTCGTCGGTGACGTACCCGTGGGTGGCCACGACCTCGTGGAGCACCGGCAGCAGCGGCCCACGCAGGCTGCCCAGCTGCTCGGCGATGGCCCGCACGGATGCCGCCCGCACGGGGTCTGCCGGGGCGGGTGCCGGCGCCGGGCCGGGGCCTCGCTGACGCACGTTCGTCGACTCCTCTGCGCTGAGTGTGACCTGCGTCGCAACTCTACGCGCGCCCGCTAGACGGGAAGCGGAGGTCCTACCACCTCGAGGCCGTAGCGGGGCCCCACCTCGTTCCAACGGGCGATCTCCTCGGCCATCGTCAGCCCATCGCCCTCGCCGGGGACGTGCATCGCGGCCAGCGGGGACACCCACCTCGTCGTAGAGGCCCATCAGCCCGCCGGGCGCGGTGAGCGACACGAACCGGGCAGGTGAGGTGCCGCGGATCCGGAAGGCGTGCGGCACCGCCAGCGGCAGGTAGAGGAACGAGCCGGAGGTCAGCTCGTAGGTCTCCTCACCGGCGCGGTACTCGATGACCCCGTCGAGGACGAACAACGCCTCCGCCTCACGGGTGTGCCGGTGCAACGGCGTGGCGATGCCGGGCGGCTGGGTCACCAGCGACATCCCGAGGGTGCCGCCGGTCTGCTCGGCGGTGACCAGGTGCTCGAACAGCGACCCCATCGCCCAGGTGCCCGGGCCTTCCCCCACCTGGTGCACGACGACCGATGCGCTCATGGCGACCTCCCCACCGAATTGACCCGAAGTTGCTTCGGACGAATATTGGTACGATAGGTCTCGTGCCCGAGCCCGTCAAGAGCCGCCCCTACCGGTCTCCGGTGCGCGCCGAGCAGGCGGCCGCCACCCGCCGGGCGGTGCTGGTGGCCGCGCGCGAGCTGTTCACCACCACCGGGTATGCCGCGACCACCGTCGCCGACGTGGCGCGCCTGGCCGGGGTGTCGGTCGACACCGTCTACACCAGCGTCGGCCGCAAGCCCGAGCTGCTGCTGGCCGTGCACGACATGGCGCTCGGCGGCGGTGACGACGCGTCGCCGGCGCGGGGCCGCGACTACGTCACCGCGATCCTGGCGGCCAGCGGTGCCCGAGCGAAGCTCGAGACGTATGCCGCGGCACTGGCGCAGCGGTTCCCGTCGGTCGTGCCCCTGGCCGAGTCCCTGCGGGTGGCCGCCGACCGGGACCCGGCCTGTCGTGAGGTGCTGCAGGGGCTGGACGCCCGCCGGGCCGCCAACATGCTCGAGTTCGCCGCCGACCTGCGCTCCACCGGCGAGCTGCGCCCCGACCTCACCGACGAGCAGGTCGCCCACCTGCTGTGGACCACCAACAGCGCCGCGTTCTACCGCCTCGCCACCAGCGGCGGTCGCGGACCGGCCGACTACGCCACCATGGTCCTCGACGTCTGGACCCGCACCCTGCTGGCGCGCGGTGAGCACCCGGCATCCGATTAGGGGGGTGCTCGGGGCGCTGGTAACCTTGAGCACTGCCGTGAGAATCGGCCGCGGATCCAGAGAGCCCCGGTGAACCAGCCCGGGAGCGCCGCGCAGCGAAACCACAGGAAGAGAGTCGTCGCCCCATGCCTCTGAGCACTGACGTCAAGAAGCAGATCATGACCGAGTACGCCACCACCGAGGGCGACACCGGCTCCCCCGAGGTGCAGATCGCGCTGCTCACCCAGCGGATCAAGGACCTCACCGAGCACTCGCGCCAGCACAAGCACGACCACCACAGCCGGCGCGGCCTGCTGCTGCTGGTCGGCCAGCGCCGCCGCCTCCTGCGCTACCTGGAGAGCGTCGACGTCGAGCGCTACCGCACGCTGATCAAGCGTCTCGGCCTGCGCCGATAAGGACTTCCGCGAGGGGCGGTCCTCACGTCAACCGTGAGGGCCGCCCTTTCGCGTGAGAGGCGGATGCCGTTCGTGGCACCCCGCCTGTTGGACAAGCCCGTGCACAACGACGATGCACGAGGGCTTTCGTACAAGAGAAAAGGAGGACCCATGGAGGGTCCTGAGATCACTTCCGCCGAAGCCGTCATCGACAACGGCACGTTCGGCACCCGCACCGTCCGGTTCGAGACCGGCCGGCTCGCGAAGCAGGCCGGCGGCTCCGTCGCGGCCTACCTGGACGAGGACACCATGCTCCTGTCCACCACCACCGCCGGGAAGCACCCGCGCGAGGGGTTCGACTTCTTCCCCCTGACCGTCGACGTCGAGGAGCGGATGTACGCCGCGGGCAAGATCCCCGGCTCGTTCTTCCGCCGTGAGGGCCGCCCCTCCACCGACGCGATCCTCACCTGCCGCCTCATCGACCGCCCGCTGCGCCCGACCTTCACCAAGGGCCTGCGCAACGAGGTCCAGGTCGTCATCACGGTGCTCGCGCTCAACCCCGACCACCAGTACGACGTGCTCGCCATCAACGCGGCCAGCGCCTCGACCCAGATCTCCGGTCTGCCGTTCTCCGGCCCGATCGGTGGCGTCCGCGTCAGCCTGATCGACGACCAGTGGGTCGCGTTCCCGAACTTCAGCGACATCGAGCGCTCGACGTTCGACATGGTCGTCGCGGGCCGCATCGCCGGCGACGACGTCGCGATCATGATGGTCGAGGCCGAGTCCACCGATCAGACCTGGGACCTCGTCAAGACCCAGGGCAAGACGGCTCCCACCGAGGAGATCGTCGCCCAGGGCCTCGAGGCCGCCAAGAAGTTCATCAAGGTGCTCTGCGAGGCCCAGTCCGAGCTCGCCGCCACGGCCGCGAAGCCGGTGCAGGAGTTCCCGATCTTCCTCGACTACGAGGACGACGCCTACGCCGCGGTCGAGGCCGCGACGGCATCCGACCTGGCCGCTGCGCTGCAGATCGCGGGCAAGACCGAGCGCGAGGACCGCCTCGACGAGATCAAGGCCTCGATGAAGGACTCGCTCGCCGAGCAGTTCGACGGTCGCGACAAGGAGCTGTCCGCCGCGTACCGCGCGGTGCAGAAGAAGCTCATCCGCCAGCGCATCCTCAAGGACAAGGTGCGCATCGACGGCCGTGGCCTCGCCGACATCCGCGCGCTGAGCGCCGAGGTCGAGGTGCTCCCGCGGGTGCACGGCTCGGCGATCTTCGAGCGCGGCGAGACCCAGATCATGGGCGTCACCACGCTGAACATGCTCCGCATGGAGCAGCAGCTCGACACCCTGTCGCCCGTGACGCGCAAGCGCTACATGCACAACTACAACTTCCCGCCCTACTCGACCGGTGAGACCGGCCGGGTGGGTTCGCCGAAGCGTCGCGAGATCGGCCACGGTGCGCTCGCCGAGCGGGCCCTGATGCCGGTGCTCCCGACCCGCGAGGAGTTCCCCTACGCGATCCGCCAGGTGTCCGAGGCTCTCGGCTCCAACGGCTCGACGTCCATGGGCTCGGTCTGCGCGTCCACCCTGTCGATGCTGAATGCCGGTGTGCCGCTGCGCGCCCCGGTCGCCGGCATCGCCATGGGTCTGGTGTCGGCCGAGGTCGACGGCACCACCGAGTACGCGGCGCTGACCGACATCCTCGGTGCCGAGGACGCGTTCGGCGACATGGACTTCAAGGTCGCCGGTACCCGTGAGTTCGTCACCGCCATCCAGCTCGACACCAAGCTCGACGGCATCCCCGCCGACGTGCTGGCGGGCGCGCTGACCCAGGCCCGCGACGCGCGCCTGCACATCCTCGACGTCATGAACGAGGCCATCGACGCGCCCGACGAGATGAGCCCCTACGCTCCTCGCGTCATCGCGGTGACGGTGCCGGTCGACAAGATCGGCGAGGTCATCGGCCCGAAGGGCAAGATGATCAACCAGATCCAGGACGAGACCGGCGCCCAGATCTCGATCGAGGACGACGGCACGGTCTACATCGGTGCGACCGACGGCCCGTCCGCCGAGGCGGCTCGCGCGATGGTCAACGCCATCGCCAACCCGCAGATGCCGGAGATCGGCGAGCGCTTCCTCGGGACCGTCGTGAAGACGACGACCTTCGGTGCGTTCATCTCGCTCCTGCCGGGCAAGGACGGCCTGCTGCACATCTCCGAGGTGCGCAAGCTCGTCGGTGGCAAGCGGATCGACAACGTCGACGACGTGCTCGCCGTGGGCCAGAAGGTGCAGGTCGAGCTCAAGGAGATCGACCCGCGCGGCAAGCTCAGCCTCGCCGCGGTGCTGCCCGAGGGCGAGTCCGGTGACGAGCAGGCCCCCGCGGCCGACTCGGCCCCGGCAGCCGCTCCCGTCGCTGCTCCGGCAGCGGACGCCGACACCGACACCGACACCGACGAGGGCGACGCCCCCGCCGCTGACGGTGAGCGCGAGGAGCGCGGCGAGCGTCGCCCCCGCAACCGCCGCCGTGGCGGCAACCGCGGTCGTGGCGACCGGTCGCCGTCCGAGGGCGCGTCCACCGACGCCTGAGTGACAACCGCCTGAACGACGAGGGCCCGCATCCCCATGGGGTGCGGGCCCTCGTCGCGTCCAGCTCCAGGGTCAGAAACGCGGGGGGAGCCGGGAGAGAGCCGGCATGGGGATCCACCCCGAACCTTCCCCGAGGCGGATCGGGTGGCCTCGCCCGGGAACGGACGAGGCCCCCGCACCGTGGGTGCAGGGGCCTTCGACGGAGCTGTCGCTCAGGCGGCGGTGCGCTTGCGCACCGTGGGCGGGGCGGTCCAGCGCATCTCCATGCGCACTCGCCCGTCGTTGCCGCTGACGGCGACCCACCGCAGGGACAAGCCGTTGCTGTGGGTGGTCTTGGCGACCTTCTTCATGGCCCCTCCTCTTGGGGTCGTTCACCTGTTGTTCACCGAAGGGTACCCCGGTTGCCGCAGGGAAGATGAACGGAAGGTGAACGGATGGCGTGTCCGTTGCCCCGTTGAGTGGCCGCAACCACCGTGGAGACCGCCTCCGGGCCGACCGTCTGCCATGGCTACAGTGCCTGCATGAGTGCGACGACTGTGGCCGTCATCGGTGCCGGGGGGCGGATGGGCGCGACCGTGTGCCGCGCGGTCGAGGAGGCCGACGACCTCGAGCTGGTCGGGCGCTTCGACGTCGGCGACGAGCTGGGCGACCTCGGTGGCGCTGAGGTGGTCGTCGAGTTCTCGGTGCCCGACGCCTCGCCGGCGAACGTCGCCCACTGCGTCGAGCGGGGCGTGCACGTGGTGGTCGGCACCACCGGCTGGTCGGCGGAGCGGCTGGTGACCCTGCGCGACCAGGCAGCCGGGCACCCCGAGGTCGGCGTGCTCATCGCGCCCAACTTCGCCCTCGGCGCCGTGCTGATGATGGCGTTCGCCGCGAAGGCCGCCCGGTTCTACGAGTCGGTCGAGGTCATCGAGCTGCACCACCCCGACAAGGTCGACGCCCCCTCGGGCACCGCCGCCCGCACCGCCGACCTGATCGGCGCCGCGCGCAAGGATGCCGGCCTGGTCGCCGTGCCGGACGCCACCACCTCCGACCCGGACGGCGCCCGCGGGGCGCGCGTGCACGGCATCCCGGTGCACTCCGTACGGTTGCGCGGGCTCGTGGCGCACCAGGAGGTGCTGCTCGGCAACGCCGGCGAGATGCTGACCATCCGGCACGACTCCTTCGACCGGGTCTCCTTCATGCCCGGGGTGCTGGCCGGGGTGCGCGCGGTCGCCGACCACCCCGGCGTCACCGTGGGGCTCGAGCACTACCTCGGCCTGGGCGACTGACCCCGCCGTGACCACCCTGGTCGGGCTCGACCTCGTGGGGCGGCAGGTCCTCGTCGCCGGAGCCGGTGCGGTGGGCACCAGGCGGGCGCACGGGCTCGCGGCCGGGGGGGCGCACGTGGTGCTCGTCGACCCCTCTCCGTCGGATGCCGCCCGCGGGCTCGCGCAGTCGCCGCCCGCCGGGCGGGTGGAGCTCGTGCAGCGGCCGGTGACCGAGGCCGACGTCGACCCCGCATGGCTGGTCGTGGCCGCGACCGCGAACCCGGAGGTGGATGCCGCGGTGGCCCGCTGGTGCGAGGAGCGCCGCACGTGGTGCATCCGCGGCGCGGAGGGCAGCGCGCGCAGCGTGGCCGTGACCCGGCACGACGGTCTCGTCGTCGGGGTGGTGTCGGACGCCGAGCCCGACCCCCGACGGGTCGCGGCCGTGCGCGACGCGGCTGGCGCTGCACCTGTCCACGGGGCAGGTCGACCTTCGCCACCGGCGCGAGCACCACGGCCGGGTGGTGCTCGTGGGCGGGGGGCCCGGGGACCCGGGGCTGGTCACCGCGGCCGGGCTGGCGGCGCTGGCCGCTGCCGACGTCGTCGTCGCCGACCGGCTCGGCACCACGGGGCTGCTCGAGCGACTGCCGGACGACGTCGAGGTCGTGCACGTGGGCAAGACCGCCAAGCGGCACCCGGTGCCACAGGCCGAGATCAACGACCTGCTGGTCGAGCGGGCCCGCCGCGGCCAGGTCGTGGTGCGGCTCAAGGGCGGCGACCCGTTCGTCTACGGTCGCGGGGGCGAGGAGGTGCACGCCTGCCGCGAGGCGGGCGTCGAGGTCGACGTGGTGCCCGGCATCAGCTCGGCGCTCGCCGTGCCGGTGCTCGCCGGCATCCCGCTGACCCAGCGCGGCGTCGCCTCGTCGGTGCACATCGCGTCGGGACATGCCGGCCCGGATGCCGCGGCGATCGCTGCGCTGGCCGAGGGCGCGACGCTGGTGCTGCTCATGGCCGTGGCGACGCTGGCCGAGATCTGCGCGGCGGCCATGGCGGCCGGCGTCGACCCCGACCTGCCGGTGGCCGTCATCGAGCGGGGCTCGACGCCGGGGGAGCGGGTCACCCACGCGACGCTGTCGAGCGCCGCCGAGGTGGCGGCCGCTGCGGAGGTGCGGTCGCCGGCCGTGGTGGTGGTCGGCGCGGTGGCCGCGCCGGGCTTCATCGACGACCCGGCCTGTGCCACGGAGGGCGGCGGTGGCTGAGCAGCGGCCGCCGGCGCTGGTGCTCTGCGCCCACGGCACCCGAGACCCGCTCGGGCGCGAGACCGTGCGGGCCGTGCTGGCTGCTGTCGCCGAGCGGCTGCCCGACGTCGAGGTGCTCGAGGCCTACGTCGACGTGCACGGGCCCGAGGTCGCCGAGGTCGTCGCCGGGCTACCGCGCGCCGACGGGGATGCCGTGGCCGGCGTGGTGGTGCCGCTCTTGTTGGCGGCCGGCTACCACGTGCACGTCGACATCGCGGCGGCCGTGGCCGGCCGGGCGGATGTGCGGGCCACCGGGGCCCTGGGCCCGGACGACCTGCTCGTCGACGTGCTGGTGGAGCGGCTGGCGGCTGCCGGGGCACCTCGCGAGGGCGTGGTCGTGCTGGCGCCGGCCGGGTCGAGTGACGCCCGCGCCCAGGCCGACAGCTCCGACATGGCGGCGCGGCTCGAACAGCGTTGGGGCGCAACGGTTCAGCTCGGGTTCGCCGCCGGGCCTACGCCGACCGTGTCGGATGCGGTCGCGGCTGCTCGTGCCTCGGCGCCGGACGCGCCCGTGACGGTCGCGTCGTACCTGCTGGCGCCCGGGTTCTTCCAGCGGCGGCTCGAGGAGTCGGGTGCCGACGTGGTGACCGGGCCGATCGCGCCGCACCCGCTGGTCGTCGAGATCGTGCTGGCCCGCTACCGGGCCGCGCTCGAGGCGTAGGACACCGTCGGGCCCGGACGGCTCAGCCCCAGCCGATCGCGCGCAGCAGGGCCGCCGTGGCGCCGGCGGCGAGCACGATGACCAGGAAGTTGGCGCGCAGCAGGAGCAGCACCACCGCCACGCCCACGGCGACGATGCGCGCGTCGAGCACGATCGACCCTCCCGGCCCGACGACCGTCTGCACGACCACGAGCGCCGCGAGGAGCGCGACCGGCAGCAGCGTGGTGACCCGCGAGGTGCGCTCACCCTCGAGCAGGGTCTCGGGCACGAGGTAGCCCGCCAGCTTGATCAGCAGCGAGGCCACGGAGGCGACGACGACGGCGACCCAGAGCGTCATGGCGTCGGGTCCGACCCGGGCAGGGTGCCGTCGGCGCCTTCGAGCGCGCTTTCGTGCCGGCCGGGGCGACGCAGCCCCACCGCGAGGGCCGCGACGGCGGCCAGGATGACGGGCACCCCCGCCGGCAGGACCGGCGAGGTGACCAGGGCGATGAACATGGCGAGCACGGCGGTGGCGGTGGCGTCGCGGCTGCGCAGGCGCGGCCAGAGGAGGGCGACGAAGGCGGCGGCAGCGGCGGCATCCAGGCCGAGCGTGCGCGGGTCGCCGAAGGCGTTGCCCAGCAGCGCGCCGGCGAGGGTGGACAGGTTCCAGAGCACGAAGACCGCGAGACCGGTCTGCCAGAAGCCCAGGCGCTGGGCCGCGTAGCTCGGGCTGGGCGATGCCCACCGCGGTCGACTCGTCGATCGTCAGCTGGGCGGCCACGACGCGGCGGATGCCGGTGACGCCGAGGAAGCGCGAGGTCTGCAGGCCGTAGAGGCCGTTGCGGATGCCGAGCATCGACGCCGTCGCTATCGCGGCGGGGGCCGCGGACAGGCCCCCGGTGCCGATGATGCTCACGAACGCGAACTGCGAGCCCCCGGTGAACATCAGCACCGAGAGCAGCTGCGCCTGCCAGAGGCTCAGTCCGGCGGCGACGGCGAGCGCACCGAAGCTGATGCCGTAGGTGCCGCTGGCGATGCCGACGCTCCACGCCTGCCGGATGACCTCGCGGCGCCGGTCGGCAGGCAGCGCCGAGTCGGTTGCCCCCTCGTGTGCGCCGTCGCCCCCCGGCCCGCTCGCTGCGTCGCTCACCCCGCCGGGTCCTCCCCGATGTCGGCGGTGAGGCGCACCTCGCGCAGGGTGTCGCCATCGGGGGAGACGACCCGGTCGCGGTAGGCGCCGTCGGGGGCGAAACCCGAGGCGGTGAGGAACGCGCGGGTGCTCTCGTCGTCGCTGAGCAGCCACAGCGTGACCGACTCCGCACCGGCCTCGGCGAGCAGGTCGACACTGGCGTTGATCAGGCGCGACCCGTGGCCCTGGCGCCGGGCGTCGGGGTGCACGGCGAGCACGGTCACCTCACCGGCGGCCGGCCCGGCATCCGGGTCCTGGGCGGGGCCGATCGCCGCGAGGCCGACCACCTGCTCACCGGCGCAGGCGACCAGCAGCCGGTGCACTCCCTCGGGCGGGGCCGTCAGGCTCTCTCGCCAGCCGCGGGCGAAGGCGTCGGGCTCGAAGAGGGAGACGACATCGTCGGGGACGCGGCCGGCATACGTCGTGCGGAACACGGTGGCCTGCACCATCCCCACCGCGGGGGCGTCGTTGGGGCGGGCGCGGCGCACGCTGGCATCGGCGAGCGGCCCGGCATCGGGTGCTGGGGCGTGCTCGTGGGAGTGGCCGTGGTCGTGGCCGTGCGGGTCGGCCACGTCAGTGCCCCCGGAAGGCCGGCGTGCGGCGCTCGGTGAAGGCGCGGCGGCCCTCGGCGAGGTCGTCGCTGGCCCAGGCCCGGGCGAAGGCGGCCTCGTAGCGGGCGACCTCGGCGGTGTTGTCGTGGTGGGCGTCGAAGCCGATCTTCGAGCCGGTCTGGCTGAGCGGGGCGAGTGCCGCAGCCCGGGCGGCGAGCGCCTGCGCGTCGGCGAGGTCGCCGCGCTGCTGGGCGAACCCGAGGCGCCAGGCGTCGTCGGCGTCGAGCACGGTGGCGGTGAGCACCATCAGGCGGGCGGCTCCCTCGCCCCAGGTGCGGCCCACCCGGTCGAGGGTCCAGTGGTCGACCATCAGGCCGAGCTTGGCGACCGGCACCGCGAACTTTGCGGCGGGCGCGACCACGCGCACGTCGCAGGCGATGGCGAGCTGCATCCCGAGGCCCATGCAGGAGCCGTCGATCGCGGCGACGGTGGTCATCGGGGCGGCGGCGAGGTGCTCGAGCACCTCGGCCAGGCGGGAGGTGAAGGACACGTCCTCGAGCTCGGTGAGGTCGGCGCCTGCGCAGAAGTGGCCGTCAGCGCCGGTGAGCACCACGGCACGGGCGCCATCGGCGCGGGCGGAGACCACGGCGCGGTGGAGATCCTCGAGCGCCTCCAGGTTCAGCGCGTTGCGGCGGTGGGTGCGGTCGATGGTGACGGTGGCGACCCGGTCGGTCATCTCGAGGTGGATGGGCACCCCACGACAGTACCGAGCGGGTGCTTGGATGCCGGGCCGGGTCCGTGACGTCGACGCCCGACCTTCGGCACCGGGTTGTCATGATCGCCCGGGACGACAAGGCTGGGCGGCACACTCGGCACCACCGGGCACCAACCGGCACGAACCCTGACACGAGGAGAACAACTGATGGCGACCACTCGCACCGCTTCCGCCCACTGGGAGGGCTCCCTCATGGAGGGCGCCGGCCAGGTGTCGCTCGAGTCGAGCGGCATCGGCACGTACGACGTGTCCTGGCCCTCGCGCGCCGAGGCGGCCAACGGCAAGACCAGCCCGGAGGAGCTCATCGCGGCCGCCCACTCCACCTGCTACTCGATGGCCCTGTCCCACGGCCTCGCCCAGGCGGGCACCCCGCCCACCACGATCGACACCACCGCCGACGTCACCTTCCAGCCCGGCACCGGCATCACCGGCATCGCGCTCAAGGTCGTCGGTGCGGTGCCGGGCATCAGCGCCGAGCAGTTCGAGGAGGCCGCCCAGGCCGCCAAGGTCGGCTGCCCGGTGAGCCAGGCCCTGTCGGCCGTGCCGATCACGCTCGAGGTGCACTTCCAGGACGCCTCATGACGACGAAGTCGGACTTCACCGAGGAGGAGTGGAACCGGGTTCGCCGGGCACCGCTCGTGGCCGGTCTCGCGGTGTCGCTGGCCGACCCGGGTGGCCCGATCGAGGCCGCCAAGGAGTCGATGGCGACCCTGAAGAACGCCACCAACCCGCCGTCACGCGAGCAGCTGCTCTCCGAGGTCGCCCTCGACATCCAGCAGATGGCACAGCAGCGCGAGAACCCGATCAAGGGGTTCAAGCCTGCCGGGCCCAACCCCGGTGAGGGCGTGCTCGAGGAGCTGCGCGGCGTGGCGGCGATCGTCGCGGCCAAGGCCACTCCCGAGGAGCTGGCTGCGTTCGGCACCTGGCTCGTGGCCGCGGCCCAGGCTGCTGCGGATGCCGCCAAGGACGGTGGCTTCATGGGCTTCCACGCCGTGCGGGTCAGCGACCGCGAGCAGGCGATGATCGACTCGGTCAAGGCCGCGGTCAGCGCCTGAACACGGGCGGCCTATCGTCGCCTGTAGGTCGCGACGATGGGCCGCCCCGGTCGAACGGGTCCGGTCTCCTCCGCAGATGCCCAACAGAGCGAAGGAGACACCTGATGGACGACCAGGAAGCAGCCGCGGCCGAGGCGATCCTGTCCGAGATGGACGACCAGGAGATCGCTGCGCTGCACGTCGACCGGGCCCGCTCGGTCAGCCGGATCTCCAGCGAGGACGCGTGCGCGATCGCGACCAGCTGCGCCCCTTCGACCGCGTTGACCGCGCCCTGCAGCTCCCCGGCGACCTCGAACAGCTCACCGGACTCCATCCGGGATGCCTGCTCGGCCAGCTCGACCCCGATCGCGGCACGCCTCGGCGCGCAGGGCGGCGATCCGGGTGCGGAGCGTGCTGGTCGACATACCTCATCATATCCGAACACACGTACGACTCCAAGGGTTGTCCACAGCGAAAGTCGTTGCGGGGCAGCGTCATCCACTGACATGAGAAGAGCGGTGCGACTCTTCCGGGTGATGGCACCGAAAACTCCCAACGTTGTTGTGGCCGCGGCGATCGACGTGCAGGGTGGCCCAGCGGAAGGCGACTCGGTCGCGGAGCCGACCACCCGTCATCCCGAGCGCCTTGCCGAACCGGACCCGAGCGACGAGGTGACCTGGCCTGGGAGCCGGCCACCCGTCATCTCAAGCGCCCAGAGTGGGTCAGCAGCGCACCGAGGTGAGGCCGTCGGGGGCTTCGCCGGCGTCGGCACCGCGCGTCCGCCTACCCCTCGAACCCGCGCCACCCCTACGGTGAGCCCATGCCCCTGCCGCTGACCGTCATCCCGATCCCCGGCCCCGGAGCCGAGGACGTGCTCGTCGCCCCCGACGGCCGGGTCTGGACCGGCACCGCCGACGGCGCCATCCACGTGCACGACCCGGCCACGGGCGACACGACCACGGTCACCGCCACGGGAGGCCGCCCGCTCGGCCTCGAGAACCTCCCCGACGGCCGCATCCTCATCTGCGACGCGCACCGCGGCCTGCTCGCCCTCGACCCCGCCACCGGAGACCTCGAGACCCTCCTCACCGAGGTCGACGGCGAGCGGCTCCTGTTCTGCAACAACGCCGCTGTCACCGCCGACGGCACGATCTGGTTCTCCGACTCGAGCCGGGTCTGGCGGGTCGAGGAGTGGAAGAGCGACCTCATCGAGCACACCCGCACCGGCCGGCTCTTCCGCCGCACCCCCGACGGCCAGGTCACCACCGTGCTCGACCAGCTGTGCTTCGCCAACGGTGTCGCCCTCACCAGCGAGGCGGATGCCGTGCTGGTCGCCGAGACCGGCACCCGCACCATCCGCCGGGTGCACCTCAACGTCGACGGAACCCCGGGTGCGAGCACGGTCTGGGTCGACGACCTGCCCGGCCACCCCGACAACATCGCCCTCGGCAGCGACGGCCTGGTCTGGGTGACGGTGGCCTCGCCGACCGACAAGGCCCTCACGCTGCTGCAGAAGAGCCCTCGAGCGGTGCGCGGGATGGTGCGCCGGCTGCCCGAGCGCCTGAAGCCGAAGCCCAAGGAGACCGCCCGGGTGATGGCCCTCGACTCGGTCGGCCGCGTGGTGCACGACCTCGACTTCGACGCGACCCGCTGGCACCTCGCCACCGGGGTGCGCGAGCACGAGGGAAGGGTCTGGCTCGGCAGCCTGGTGCAGCCGGCGATCGCCGTCGGTGACGTCCCGACGCGCTAGCGCACCCGCTCGTAGACCACCCGCGACCAGCCGTCGTGCGGCTCGCGCAGCTCCTCGCGCCACTCGTCGCGCGGCCAGTCCGGGAACCAGGTGTCGCCCTCGGGCTCGACGTCGACCTCGGTGATGAGCAGGCGCTGCGCGTAGGGCAGGGCCTCGGCATAGATCTGCGCGCCCCCCGCGACGAAGACCTCGTCGGCCGGCCCGGCGATCGACACGGCATCCGGGAACGAGTGCGCCGTCTCGACGTCGGGGTGGTGCCACGACGGGTTGCGCGTCACGACGATGGTGCGCCGGCCCGGCAGTGCCCGCCCGATCGACTCGAAGGTCGTGCGCCCCATGACGAGCGCGTGCCCCATGGTCGTGGCCTTGAAGTGGGCGAGCTCGTCGGGCAGGTGCCACGGCATCCCGCCGGCGACGCCGATGACGCCGTTGCGGGCGACGGCGGCGATGAGGGTGATGCGGGTCATCGACAGCTCCTCAGACGGCGATCGGCGCCTTGATGCCCGGGTGCGACTGGTAGCCGACCAGCTCGAAGTCGTCGAGGTCGTAGTCGTCGATGCCGGGCCGAGGCGTGATGCGCATCGTGGGCAGCGGGTAGGGCGTGCGGGTCAGCTGCAGCGTCGCCTGCTCGACGTGGTTGGAGTACAGGTGGGCGTCACCGAGGGTGTGCACGAAGTGGCCGGGGCGCAGGTCGGTGAGCTGCGCGACCATCATCGTGAGCAGGGCGTACGAGGCGATGTTGAACGGCACCCCGAGGAAGATGTCGGCCGAGCGCTGGTAGAGCTGGCAGTCGAGGAAGGCCGCGCCCGCCGTCCGCCGCGGGCCGCACGTAGAACTGGAACATGGTGTGGCACGGCGGCAGCGCCATGGCGTCGACGTCGGCGACGTTCCATGCCGAGACGATGTGCCGCCGCGAGTCGGGGTTGGTGCGGATCGCCTCGATCACCTTCGCGACCTGGTCGACCTCGCGGCCGTCGGGGGTCGGCCACGACCGCCACTGGTGGCCGTAGACCGGCCCGAGGTCGCCGAGCTCGTCGGCCCACTCGTCCCAGATCGAGATGCCGCGCTCCTGCAGCCAGCGCACGTTGGTGTCGCCGCGCAGGAACCACAGCAGCTCGCCGATGATCGAGCGCAGGTGCAGCTTCTTGGTGGTGACCACCGGGAAGCCCTCGGTGAGGTCGAAGCGCATCTGGTAGCCGAACACGCTGCGGGTGCCGGTGCCGGTGCGGTCGGACTTGTCGACACCGGTGGTCATGACGTGGTCGAGCAGGTCGAGGTACTGGCGCACGCCCGGAGCCTACCCGCGCACGACGCTGCCGGTCGGTCTCGACGGGGCGCGCCGCGACGGCACTACCCTTGCCGCATGACGAGCTCTCCCTTCGGCCGTGTCCTCACCGCGATGGTGACCCCGATGTCGCCCGGGGGCGAGATCGACGACAAGGGCACCGACTCGCTGGTCGACCACTTCCTGGCCACCGGGCACGACGGCCTCGTCGTCAACGGCACCACCGGCGAGTCCAGCACGCTGAGCAGCGACGAGAGCATCGAGATGGTGCGCCGCGTCAAGCAGCGCGCCGGCGACCGGGCCAAGGTCGTCGCCGGGGTCGGGTCGAACGACACCCGTCACGCCGTGCAGATGGCCGGCCTGGCGGCGGATGCCGGTGCCGACGCCCTCCTCCTCGTGTCGCCCTACTACAACAAGCCGACCCAGGCCGGCCTCATCGCGCACTGCCGGGCCGTCGCCGACACCACCGACCTCCCGGTGATGCTCTACGACATCCCGGCGCGCACCGGCATCCCGTTCAGCACCGACACGCTGGTCACCCTCGCCGAGCACCCCAACATCGTCGCGGTCAAGGACGCCAAGGGTGACCTGTGGGCGTCGACGCACGTCAAGGCCGCCACCGACCTGCTGTGGTTCAGCGGCGAGGACGCCCTCAACCTGCCGCTGCTCGCCCTGGGCGCCACCGGCGTGGTCTCCGTGGTCGGGCACGTCGCCGGGCGAGCACTACGCCGCGATGGTCGCCGCGGTCGACCGTGGCGACCTGGCGCGAGGCGCGGGCCATCCACACCTCGCTCATCCCGGTCGTCGACGCGATCATGACGACCTCGCAGGGGGCGATCATGGCCAAGGCGGCCCTGGTCGAGCTCGGCGTCATCGAGTCGGCCACCGTGCGGCTGCCCCTGGTGGAGTCGCCGCCGGAGCACCTCGAGCTGCTGCGGGCCGCCCTCGCGACGCTCCCCACCCGATGAGCCACCCGCACCCCGAGCTCGAGCTTCCCGGCCCTCTCGCCGACGGCGCGGTGCGCGTCGTCGCGCTCGGCGGCCTCGGCGAGATCGGCCGCAACATGACCGTGGTCGAGCACCGCGGCCAGCTGCTCGTCATCGACTGCGGCGTGCTCTTCCCCGACGACCACCACCCCGGCATCGACCTGATCCTCCCGGACTTCGACTACCTCGAGGACCGGCTCGACGACGTGCAGGCGGTGATCCTCACCCACGGGCACGAGGACCACATCGGCGCCGTGCCCTACCTGCTGCGCCTCAAGCCCGACCTCCCGCTCGTCGGCTCGACGCTCACCCTCGCCCTGGTGGAGGCCAAGCTCAAGGAGCACCGCATCCAGCCCTACACGCTCGGGGTGCGCGAGGGCGACCGCGAGCGCCTCGGCGTCTTCGACTGCGAGTTCGTGGCGGTCAACCACTCGATCCCCGACGCCCTGGCCGTCGCGGTGCGCACCTCCGGCGGCACCCTGCTGCACACCGGCGACTTCAAGATGGACCAGCTGCCGCTCGACGGCCGGCTCACCGACCTGCGCGCCTTCGCCCGGCTGGGGGAGGAGGGCGTCGACCTCTTCCTCACCGACTCCACCAACGCCGAGGTGCCCGGCTTCACCACGCCCGAGCGCGACATCTCCTCGGCCATCGACAAGGTGTTCCGGCACGCCGAGCGCCGGATCATCGTGGCCTGCTTCTCCTCGCACGTGCACCGCGTGCAGCAGGTGCTGGATGCCGCCGAGAAGGCCGGCCGCAAGGTCGCCATGGTCGGGCGCTCGATGGTGCGCAACATGGGCATCGCCGCCGACCTGGGCTACCTGCACGTGCCCGACGGCGTGCTCGTCGACGTCAAGAAGCTCGACGACCTGGCCGACGACCAGATCGTGCTGGTCTGCACCGGCAGCCAGGGCGAGCCGATGGCCGCGCTGTCGCGGATGGCCAACCGCGACCACCGCATCGACGTCGGCCCCGGCGACACCGTGCTGCTGGCCAGCTCGCTCATCCCCGGCAACGAGAACGCCGTCTACCGCGTCATCAACGGCCTGATGCGCCTGGGCGCCAACGTCGTGCACAAGGGGAACGCCAAGGTGCACGTCTCGGGGCACGCGAGCGCCGGGGAGCTCATCTACTGCTACAACATCGTGCAGCCCAGGAACGTGATGCCGGTGCACGGCGAGTGGCGCCACCTCGTGGCCAACGCCGAGCTCGCCGTGCTCACCGGCGTCCCGCGCAACCGGGTGGTCGTCGCCGAGGACGGCGTGGTCGTCGACCTCGTGGGCGGGCGTGCGGCGGTCGCCGGTGCCGTGCCCTGCGGCTACGTCTACGTCGACGGCGCGTCCGTGGGCGAGGCCGACGAGACCCTGCTCAAGGACCGCCGCATCCTGCGCGACGAGGGCTTCATCTCGGTGATCGTGGTCGTCGACTCGATGACCGGCAAGGTCATCGCCGGCCCGGAGATCACCGCCCGCGGCTTCGTCGAGGACGACGTGGTGTTCGACGACGTGATGCCGCAGCTCGTCACGGCGCTCGACGAGGCCACCGCCGGTGGCGTCACCGACGCCTACCAGCTGCAGCAGGTGATCCGGCGCTCGGTCGGCGGCTGGGTGGGCCGCAAGATCCGCCGCCGGCCGATGATCATCCCGATGGTCATCGAGGCCTGACCGCGGTTCGCTCGGCCTTCGGATTCCGTCGTGCGAGCGCCGGCGGGTGCCGGAACGGGGTCGGGCATCGCCCCACCCGACACCTCAGGTCCCACCCGCCACACCGCTAGGTCGCTGACCTGCGGGTTCCGCGGAAAACCCGCAGCGGAATTCACGAATCCCGACCGCGACACGCCGACACAAGACGCAGAAAATGAGTGCGCCGAAGGTAAAGGCAAGGTAAAGTCACGGTCAGGGAACAGTTAGGACAGTTCCTCACGGAGTTGCAGGACTTCGACGTTCGGACAGCACCATGGTCAGGCGTCGTCGGTCATATCCGCCTTGCAGGGGGGCGGGTAGGACCGGATCCGCGCCCGGGTGAATGCCAGCAGGCATTCGTCCGGGCGCGGACCTCGTTCCGGGCCTGGACGGCCTGGCGCCCCCCTGCCGACGAATGTCACCACCGTGCCGCGTGTGACACGTGAGTCCTATGGGGCGGTCGACTAGCCTGCGACCATGGCGACTCGCACGTCCTCCTCGGCGCGCGGCCGGAGCTCCACGTCCCGGCCGGCGAACCGGCGCCCTGCGTCACGGCCCCGCAAGGGACCCGCCCGCACTCGCTCCGGTGCGCTGCCGCTGCCGCTGCGGGCCGTCCAGCGCACCTGGATGGGCCTGGCGCACGCCACCGGTGCCGTCGCCCGCAAGGTCGGTGACACCGGCCGCGACCTCGAGCCCGAGCACCGCAGGGACGGTCTCGGCCTGCTGCTCATCGCCCTCGCCGTCGTCGTCGCCGCCCGCGAGTGGTGGGGGATGCCGGGCGCCGTGGGAACCGTCGTGCACGCCGTGGTGGCCGGCACCTTCGGCAAGATCGGCTATGCCGTTCCCCTGGTGCTGCTCGCCTTCGGCATCCGGATGCTGCGCGCCCCGAAGGAGGACGCCGCCACCTCCCGCGCCGCCGTCGGCACCACGGCGCTCGCCTTCGCCGCCTGCGGACTGGCCCACGTGTCGGCCGGCATCCCGACCCCGCCCGAGGGCGCCGACGGCATGCGGGCCGCCGGCGGCATCATCGGCTTCCTCGCCTCGAGCCCCCTCGAGGCCGCGGTCTCGGTCTACGGCACGGTGCCGCTGCTCCTCCTGCTCGGCCTGTTCGGCCTGCTGGTCATCACCGCAACGCCGCTGCACCAGGTGCCCGACCGGCTGCGCGCCACCGTCAACCGGCTCACCGGACACACCCCCGAGGAGCCCACCGAGGCGAGCCCCGAGCCCACCGCGCGTCGGCGCGGCCGGCGCGGCGCGGCATCCGACGTCGACGGGCCACGGGTCGGTGACGAGGCGTTCGAGCAGGCCGCCCTGGTCGACCCGGTCACCGGCAAGCGGCTGCGCCCGGGCCAGAAGCGCCCGAACCCGCCGGCCGCGGGCGTCGACCCGGCCGTGGCTCCCGCCGCGCGCGGGCCGGTCGCCGACAAGGCTCCGCTGGAGGCGCCGCCGACCGCTGCGATCCCGCAGCGCGTCGAGCAGCTCTCGCTCGCCGGCGACGTCACCTACACCCTCCCGGATGCCGCGATCCTCGAGCCGGGCAGCCCGCACCGCGCGCGCAGCGCCGCCAACGACCGGGTCGTCGAGTCGCTCACCACGGTGCTCGACCAGTTCGAGATCGACGCGCAGGTCACCGGCTTCAGCCGCGGGCCCACCGTCACCCGCTACGAGGTCGAGCTCGGCCCCGGCATCAAGGTCGAGCGGGTCACCGCGCTGAGCAAGAACATCGCGTATGCCGTCGCCTCCGCCGACGTGCGCATCCTCAGCCCGATTCCGGGCAAGTCCGCGATCGGCATCGAGATCCCCAACACCGACCGCGAGAAGGTCAGCCTCGGCGACGTGCTGCGCAGCCAGGTGGCCCGGGGCAACGACCACCCGATGGTCATGGGCGTCGGCAAGGACGTCGAGGGCGGCTACGTGATCGCCAACCTTGCCAAGATGCCGCACCTGCTGGTGGCGGGGGCCACCGGCGCGGGCAAGTCGAGCTTCGTCAACTCGATGATCACCTCGATCCTGATGCGCTCGACCCCCGACGAGGTGCGGCTCGTGCTCGTCGACCCCAAGCGGGTCGAGCTCACCGCCTACGAGGGCATCCCGCACCTCATCACCCCGATCATCACCAACCCGAAGAAGGCCGCCGAGGCCCTGCAGTGGGTCGTGCGCGAGATGGACACCCGCTACGACGACCTCGCGCACTACGGGTTCAAGCACGTCGACGAGTTCAACAAGGCGGTGCGGGCCGGCAAGGTCAAGCCGCTGCCCGGCTCCGAGCGGGTCATCTCGCCCTACCCGTACCTGCTCATCGTCGTCGACGAGCTGGCCGACCTGATGATGGTCGCGCCCCGCGACGTCGAGGAGTCGATCGTCCGGATCACCCAGCTCGCGCGCGCGGCCGGCATCCACCTCGTGCTCGCGACCCAGCGGCCGAGCGTCGACGTGGTCACCGGCCTGATCAAGGCCAACGTGCCCAGCCGGATGGCGTTCGCGACCTCGAGCGTCACCGACTCGCGCGTGGTGCTCGACCAGCCCGGTGCCGAGAAGCTGATCGGCCAGGGCGACGCCCTGTTCCTGCCGAGCGGCGCGAGCAAGCCGATGCGAGTGCAGGGCGCGTGGGTCACCGAGTCCGAGATCCACGCCGTGGTCAAGCACGTCACCGAGCAGCTCAAGCCGCGCTACCGCGACGACGTGACGGTGGTGGCGGCCAAGAAGGTGGTCGAGGACGACATCGGCGACGACCTCGACCTGCTGCTGCAGGCCACCGAGCTCGTCGTCACGACGCAGTTCGGGTCGACCTCGATGCTCCAGCGCAAGCTGCGGGTCGGGTTCGCCAAGGCCGGCCGGCTGATGGACCTGCTCGAGTCACGCGGCGTGGTGGGACCCTCCGAGGGGTCCAAGGCGCGCGACGTGCTGGTCAAGCCCGACGACCTGCCGACCACGCTGGCGCTGCTGCGCGGCGAGGACGTGCCCGAGCCGTACGTCGACGCCCGGCCCCGGCCGCGGTCACCGACGGCTCGACCGACGACACCTCGGAGGTCGCGGTGCCCGGCTACGGCGGCGATGCCGTCGCGGCCGACCTGGCGTCGCGCCCCGAGGCGCTCGACCACGGCGACGAGGAGCCCGACGAGGACGCCTGGGAGCTCACCGGGCGTCGCTGAGCCCGCCGGCCTCCAGCGCCTCGCGCAGGTGCTCGGCCACCTCCGCCACGAACGATCGGACGTCGGCCTCGCCCTGCACCGGGCCGCCGGCCAGCAGTCCGTCGGTGCCGAGCAGCACGGCCGCCGGCGTGCCGACCCCGAAGGCCGCCCGGGCGATGCCGAAGGGGTCGTAGTAGGCGAGCCCCTCGAAGTAGGTGTATGACTCGACGACCGCCGGTGTCGCGGTCACCACCGCCCGCAGGGTCACCGGGTGCAGCTCCTCCGCCCACCGGGCGAGGTCCGGGCCGATGCGCTCGCAGGGTCCGCACCCCGGGTTGAGGAAGACCAGCAGAAGCGCGGACGTCATCGTCTCGTGTGCCAGCAGCACCAGCTCACCGCGCTGGTTCAGCACCTGGGCCCGAGGTGTCTCCACGCGCTCGTAGCCACCGTCAGCCTCGACCGGCGGGGCCGCCGCCGGCGCTCCCGTAGCCGGAGCGCGGTAGGCGACCAGCACCGCGATCGCGGCCGTCAGGGCGGCGCTGGCGACCCAGGCCAGCACCCCCTCGTCACCGAGGGACCCGACCAACCCCCCGCCCTGCAGCCCGGCCACCACGGCGAGCAGGGCGGCCACCACCAGGAGCACATTGCGCCACACCGTCATCGGGGTCACCTCGGAGTCCCCCAGAGCCCCGAAGCAGCCGCAGTCGACCGGCTCGGGGCGGCGCACGGCCCGCACGACGAGCAACAGGTAGGCGACGAACAGCATGAGGGTGAGCACCGCCACGACCACCAGCGCTGCCCCGGTGGCCAGCAGCAGGCCGACGCCCACGGCCACCTCCAGCCAGGGTGAGAGCCGCCGCACAACGGCCGTGTCGAGCACCGCTGGCACCTCGAGGGCGGTGAACGCCGCGTCGACCGTCTGGGGCGCGCGCAGCTTGGCGACACCGCTGAGGAGCAGCACGACGGCGCAGGCGAGGAGGGGGAGCAGCAAGGGGCTGGGCATAGCGGCATTGTCACCCAGCCGCCCCTACAGTGTGGCCATGACGACGATGTGGGAGGACCTGCGCGAGCCGCCGTCACGGGCGGCTCGCTGGCGGGCCACCCTGCGCAAGCAGCCCTCGGCCTTCCTGCTGGCCGTGCAGGTGCTCGTCATCCTGCTGCTGCCGGTGCTCGAGAACTCCACGGCAGGCCGCGCGGTCATCTCGCTGCTCAGCCTGTCGGCGGTCATCACCGCGGTGTTCACCGTGCGCAGCACACCCGCGCTGACCTGGCTCTCGGTGACGCTGGCCCTGCCCGGCCGCGGTGTTCGAGATCTGGAGCCTGTTCGACGAGCGCTCGACCATCCTGGTGCTCGCCCACTGCGCCCTGTCCGTCTTCTACTTCTACACGGCCTACGCCCTGATCTCGTACATGTTCGAGGACTACTGGGTCACCAAGGACGAGCTGTTCGCCGTCGGCGCCTGCTTCACGGTGCTCGTCTTCGCGTTCGCGTACCTGTACCTCGCCATCCAGGAGGTCTGGGAGGGCTCGTTCACGTCGTTCGCCGGGCAGGGTCAGCGCATCGTTCCTGGAGCTGATCTACTACTCCGGCGCCGTGCTCACCAGCGTCGGGCTCAGTGACGTCAGCCCGGTGCTGCCGCAGGCCCGGGCCGTCGGCATCATCGAGGGTCTCGCCGGCGTCATGTACGTCGCGATGGTCATCTCCCGCCTCGTCGCGCTCACCGTGATGCGCTCGCGGCAGTGACCGGCCCGAGGCGACGCACCTAGGTGGTCAGCACCCCGTCGAGGTCCTCGATCCGGGCCAGGCTCGGGCCGCGGGTCCGCGCGATCTCGCCCGAGCGCAGCTCGGCCTCACCGAGCACCCGCAGCGCGTTGCCGCCGGTCAGGGCGGCCAGGTCGGAGTCGCTCCAGCCGCGGTCGGCCAGGGCTGCGAGCAGGCGTGGGTAGCCGCTGACGTCCTCGAGGCCGAGCGGCTGCACGTCGACGCCGTCGTAGTCGCCGCCGAGCCCGATGTGCTCGCGCCCGGCCACCTCACGCACGTGCTCGCAGTGGGCGACCACGTCGTCGATGCGTGGCCCGCGGCGCCGGGTGCCGCTGCGAGTGCCTGGCCACGAACGCGGCGTATGCCGTGTCGTCGCGGGCGTCGACCCCGGCCCGCTCGGCGGCATCGCGGGTCGCCAGGTCCCACTCGCGCACGGCGGGCGAGACGAACTTGGGCACGAAGGTGACCAGGCAGGCGCCACCGTTGTCGGCGAGCCGGGCGAGCACGTCGTCGGGCACGTTGCGGGGGTGGTCGCAGACGGCGCGCGCCGAGGAGTGCGAGAACAGCACCGGCGCCTCCGCCACGTCGAGCGCGTCGCGCATCGTGTCGGCCGAGACGTGCGAGAGGTCGACCAGCATGCCCAGCCGGTTCATCTCGCGCACCACCTCCCGGCCGAAGGGCGAAAGCCCGCCGAGCACCGGCTCGTCGGTGGCCGAGTCGGCCCACGGCACGTTGTCGTTGTGCGTGAGGGTCAGGTAGCGCACGCCCAGGGCGTGCAGCATCCGCAGCACCCCGAGCGAGGAGTCGATGCTGTGGCCGCCCTCGGCCCCGACCAGCGAGGCGATCTGGCCGTGCGCCCACGCGCGCTCCACGTCGCCGCGGGTGGTCGCCAGGGCGAGCTCACCGGCATACCGGGCGGTCATGGCGTGCACGGCGTCGACCTGCTCCAGGGTGGCGGTCACCGCGGCGTCACCCTGCAGGGTGCCGGGCACGAAGACCGACCAGAACTGGGCCCCGACGCCACCCGCCCGCAGGCGGGGCAGGTCGGTGTGGGTCGGGCACCCCCGGCGGGAGATGTCGAGCCGGCCCCAGTCGTAGCCGACCCGCTCCCGAGCCTGCCAGGGGAGGTCGTTGTGCCCGTCGACCACCGGGTGCTCGGCGAGGAGGTCGCGGATCCGGGCAGGGGTGTCCGACGGCATGCGCGCGACCATACTCGGAGTGCGCGAGGGCGAGCCACGACCGAACTAGAGTGGCTGCATGGCGTCCTCCTCGAGCCGCGGCAGCGTCGCGCTGGTCACCCTCGGGTGCACCCGCAACGAGGTCGACTCCGAGGAGCTCGCCGGCCGCCTCGCGGCGGAGGGCTGGACCCTCGTCGACGACGCCGCCGACGCCGATGTCGCGGTGGTCAACACCTGCGGGTTCGTCGAGCAGGCCAAGAAGGACTCCATCGACACCCTCCTCGAGGCCGCCGATCTCAAGCAGACCGGCCGCACCAGGGCGGTCGTGGCCGTGGGCTGCCTCGCCGAGCGCTACGGCCAGACCCTCGCCGACGAGCTGCCTGACGCCGACGCGGTGCTCGGGTTCGACTGCTACCGCGACATGTCCAGCCACCTCACCGCCATCCTCGGTGGCGCGCGCCCGGCATCCCACGTGCCGTCCGACCGGCGCATGCTGCTGCCGCTGTCGCCGGTGGACCGCTCGGATGCCGCGGGCGGCGTGGCGCTGCCCGGCCACGGCGACGGTGAGCAGTTCGTACGCTCGCGGCTCGACGCCCGTCCCTGGGCGCCGCTGAAGATCGCCAGCGGCTGCGACCGGCGCTGCTCGTTCTGCGCGATCCCGATGTTCCGCGGGTCGTTCGTGTCGCGCCGGCCGACCGACGTCATCGCCGAGGCGCGCTGGCTGGGGCAGCAGGGCGTGCGCGAGCTGTTCCTCGTCAGCGAGAACTCGACGTCGTACGGCAAGGACCTCGGCGACCTCGCGCTGCTCGAGAAGCTGCTGCCCGAGCTGACCGCCGTCGATGGCGTCGACCGGGTGCGGGTGTGCTACCTGCAGCCGGCGGAGGTGCGGCCCGGCCTGCTCGAGGCGATGGCCGGCGATCCCCGGCGTGATGCCCTGGTACGACCTGTCCTTCCAGCACGCCTCGCCGACCGTGCTGCGCCGGATGCGCCGGTTCGGTGGCACCGAGCCGTTCCTCGAGCTCATCGAGCGGGTGCGGGCCCGTGAGCCGCTGGCCGGGGTGCGCAGCAACGTCATCGTCGGCTTCCCCGGCGAGACCGAGGCCGACGTCGACGAGCTCGAGCGCTTCCTCGTGGGCGCCCGGCTCGACGTCGTGGGTGTCTTCGGCTACTCCGACGAGGACGGCACCGAGGCCGAGAGCCTCGACGGCAAGCTGCCCGACGACGTGGTCGCCGAGCGGGTCGAGCGGCTCACCGCCCTCGTCGAGGAGCTCACCGCCCAGCGGGCCCTGGAGCGGGTGGGGGAGTCGGTCGTGGTGCTCGTCGAGGAGCACGACGACGAGGACCCGACGGTGGCCGTGGGCCGAGCCGAGCACCAGGGCCCCGACGTCGACGGCGTGTGCCTGGTGCGCGCGGGGGCCGGGGGCGCCCTACCGGTCGTGGGCTCGTTCGTCGAGGGCGTGGTCGTCGACGCGGTCGGGGTCGACCTGGTCGTGGAGGCCCGATGAGCGAGAAGCCCCTGCGCCCGGTGCGCCCCGGCCCGCTCGCCGAGGGCCGCGCCACCGACCCGTACCGCGTCGGGGTCGACCCGGCCAGCCCGGTCGTGCCCGCCACCGGCCCGAGCGTGTGGAACATCGCGAACTACCTCACCATGCTGCGGCTGCTCCTCGTGCCGGTCTTCGGGTGGCTGCTGCTCGTCGACGACGGGCTGTCGGCCACGTACCGCTGGCTCGCCTTCGGGGTGTTCACCGTGGCGATGATCACCGACCGGATCGACGGCGACCTCGCCCGCAGCCGCGGCCTGGTGACCAACTTCGGCAAGGTCGTCGACCCGATCGCCGACAAGGCGCTGGTGACGATGGCCCTGGTCGGGCTGTCGATCATCGGCGAGGTCTGGTGGTGGGTCACCATCGTGGTGCTGGTGCGCGAGTGGGGCATCACCGCGGTGCGCTTCTGGGTCATCCGCCACGGGGTGATGGCCGCGGGGCGCGGTGGCAAGGTCAAGACCCTGCTGCAGACCTTCGGCATCGGCCTGTTCGTCATCCCGCGCTGGACGCTGCCGTTCCCCGACCTGTGGGAGTGGCTCGCCTCGATCGTGCTCGGTGCGGCGGTCGTCGTCACGGTCGTGACCGGCATCGACTACCTGCACCAGGCGATCCGGCTGCGCCGGACGAGCGAGCGGGCGGTGCGCAAGCGGGCCGAGCGCGCGCAGCGGGCCGAGCGTGCCGCGGCGGCCAGGTCGCAGCCCCCCACGCCGTGAGCCGCACGCCGTGAGCCCCGCACCGGTGCCGGCGGATGCCGGGCTGCTCGCCGCGCGCCTCGTGCCGGTGCTCGTCGAGCGCGGCCTGACCGTCGGCACCGCCGAGTCGCTGACCGGCGGCCTGGTCTGCGCGGCGTTGACGAGCGTCCCCGGGGCGTCGGCCGTCGTGCGGGGTGGAGTCGTGGCCTACGCGAGCGAGGTCAAGGCTGACGTGCTCGGCGTCGACCGTGACCTGCTGGCCCGTGCGGGCGCGGTGTGCGAGCCGGTCGCGGCCCAGCTGGTCACCGGCATCCAAGGGCTTCTGGGCTGCTCCGTGGGGCTGTCGACGACCGGGGTGGCCGGCCCCGACCCCGCCGACGGGCAGCCGGTGGGCACCGTGTTCGTGGGCGCCGGCGGGCCCTGGGGAATCCTCGTCGAGCGCCTGGTGTTGACCGGCGACCGGGAGGAGATCCGCACGGCCAGCGTGCTGGCCGTGCTGACCCTCCTGGAACAGGCTCTGGAGAACCTCCGCGACGGCGTGGGAACCTCGGGGTACCGTTGACGTGACAGATCGACCGATGGTCCGCACCCACGAAGGAGAGGAGGCACCGTGATCCTGCTTCGGCACGAGCTCGGCGAGGTCCTGCGCGAGATCCGCCAGGACCAGGGCCGCACGCTGCGCGACGTCGCGTCGTCCTCCGCTGTCTCCCTCGGTTACCTCAGCGAGCTCGAGCGCGGCACCAAGGAGGCCTCCTCCGAGCTGCTCGCCTCCGTGTGCACGGGTCTGGGGCTGAGCCTGTCCGAGGTGCTCGAGCTGGTGCGCGAGCGCGTCGAGCGGATCGAGACCCTCTCCGCCCCCGTCTCGCTGCCCGTCGGGCACGCGCTGTCCGACACCGTGTCGGCCTCGGCAGCCTGAGCCGTCAGGCGTAGCGCCGCTTCCCGCTGCCCAGCGGGCGCTGCGGTCGGCCGTCGTCGGTGGGCGCCACGCCGCCCTGGCACGTCGGGCACGAGAACATCGTGCGCTGGCGCGGTGCGTCGCCGGTGGTGGCCACCCGCACCGTGTCGCCGCAGCGCCGGCACGGCCGGCCCGACCGCGCGTGCACGTAGGCCTCCTCGCCGGAGCGCTGGATGCCGGTGCTCGCCTGCCAGCCGGTGCGGCGGGCGGTGTCCATCAGCCGGTGCAGCCGGGTCAGCATCGCGGTGACCCGCTCGGGATCGAGGTCGCGGGCCGGGGTCCAGGGCAGCACGCGCTCGAGGAACAGGATCTCGCTGGCCCAGAAGGTGCCCACGCCGGCGAGCACCCGCTGGTCGAGCAGGGTGTCACCGACGAACCGCTCGGATGCCGTGACCCGCGCTGCCGCGACCGCGGCGTCCCAGTCGGGGCCCAGGATGTCGGGGCCCAGGTGGCCGACCAGGTCGGACTCGCGGCTGGTCGGCACGAGGTCGAGCATGCCGAGCCGCAGCCCGAACGCCGACCAGGTGTCGGTGAGCACCGCTGCCCGCAGGTCCTGGCGGCGCAGCACCCGTTCGGTGCGCTCACCCGGGTGCTCGACCCGCCACTGGCCCTCCATCCGCAGGTGGGTGTGCAGGGTCGCGCCGGTGTCGAACCGGTGCAGGAGGTGCTTGCCGCGTGCGACCACCTCGAGGGTGCGTGACCCCGACAGGTCGACGTCGGGCACGGAGGGCCAGCGCAGCTCGGCCCGCTCGACCACGGCGTCGCGCAGGGCGGCGTCGAGCCGGTCGGCGGTGCGGTGCACGGTGTCACCCTCGGGCACCGCCGATCACCTCCGCATCCGCAGCCCGCGCGGGGTGAGGTGGAAGCCGGCATCCTCGAGGGCCGACACCACCGGGTGGCCCGACCCGAGCAGCTGGCCGCCGTCGGCCTTCTCCACGGTGATGCGGCCCAGGCTGCCGCGGCGCACGGCATCGGCCAGGGCGGTGGCCGCCGCTCGCAGCAGGTCGGGCTGCTCGGAGTAGGTGAGCAGGGTCTTGCCGCCGCGCTCGACGTAGAGCACGAGGTCGCCGTCGACGAGCACGACCACCGCGCCCGCCTTGCGGCCGGGCTGGTGACGGCGGCGCTTGTCGGGCTTCGAGCTGTCTGCGGGTGTGCCCGCAGCACCGTCGGCTGCCGGGTCGACGGCGCGGTCGGGCCAGGGCAGGGCGCCGCCGAAGGGGTTGGCCGGGTCGCTGGTGGCGAGCACGACGGCCGAGAGGGCGTCTCGGCCGCGGTCACCGACGGCGCCCCCGGCGCTGCCCACCCCGCCGGTGCCGCTGCGCAGCCGGTCGACGGCCCCGGTGGTGCCGAACTGCGAGGCGCCCAGCCCCTCGACGAAGTAGCCGCGGCGCACCCGGCCGGCCTCTTCGGCGCGGCCGAGCACCCGGTAGATCGCGGCGAACCCGCCGGGGACGTCCTCGGCCGCCGTCGCGCCGCGGGTGAGGATGCCGTGCCGGTCGAGCAGCAGCTCCGCGGTGGCGTAGGCCCGCAGGGTGGGGTCGAGGTCGACCGGGGGCAGCAGGGACCAGCGCCCCGTGACCTGCGGTGGGCCGGTGCGTGCCGGCAGCGACGGCCGCACCGGGGCCGCCCCGAGGCCGCCGAGCGGCCCACGCCGGCCGGCATACCGGGTGCGGCGGGGGCCGGACGGCGTGCGGCGGTGCGCGGTGCGCCCACCGGACAGCAGGGCCCGCACGGGCGCGAAGGTGTCGCCGGTGACCCGACCGGACCAGACGAGGTCCCACAGCGTGGTGGCCAGGGCCGAGTCGTCGGTGGAGCCGACCTGGTCGGACAGCGTGCGGAAGAAGTGCGCCCCGCCGCCGGCCAGCGCGTCGAGCACGGCGAGGCCCTCAGGAGAGGGCACCTTGTCGGGATCGGGGCCGGGCAGCGTGACGTGTGCCGAGTCGGCGAGGTGCAGCGACAGCCAGCCGTCGTCGCCGGGCAGCGAGCCGTGGCCGCACCACAGCACCTCGCCGGTGGCCATCAGCTCGTCGAGCAGGGCGGGGGAGTAGTCGGCGACCCGGCTGGGCAGCACGAGTGACTCCATGGCGCTGGCCGGGAGCACGGCCCCGCTCAGCTGCTCGATGACGCGCACCAGGCCGTCGCGCCCGCGCAGCCGGCCGCCGACGCCCTGCCACTCCTGCAGGAAGCGGGACAGCTCGACCGGGGTGACCGGCTCGACCTCGGCCCGCAGGGCCGCGAGCGAGCGGCGGCGGAGCATCCGCAGCACCTCGGCGTCGCAGAACTCGGTGCCGCCGCCGCCAGTGGGCAGCAGCTCGCCCTCGACGACCCGGCCCGACGAGACCAGGCGGGCCAGGGCGGTGGCGGCAACGGCCGAGCCCAGACCGTAGGCCCGGGCCACCTCGGTCGCGTGGAAGGGGACGTGCGTGCGGGCGTAGCGCGCCACGAGGTCGCCGAGCGGGTCGTCGACCGGCTCGAGGAAGGCCTGCGGCACCCCGGGGGGCAGCGAGACGCCGAGGGCGTCGCGCAGCCGGGACGCATCGTCGATGGCCGACCACCGGTCTTCCCCGGCGACCCGGACGGCGATGACCTGGCGCTGGTCGTTGAGCCCGGCCAGCCACCGCTCGACGTCGTCGCCGGTGGTGCCCTCGCGGCACCGGGCCAGGATGCCGTCGACCGGCAGCGGCCCGAGCGAGCGGAGCAGGTCGAGCACGTCGTCGGCGTCGCGGGCGGCCCGCTCGGGGGTGAGCCGCTGCAGCTCGGCCTCGGTGCGCGCGATCTGCTCGGCGTCGAGCAGGTCGCGCAGCGCCAGCCCCTCGCTGGTGCCGAGCAGCTCGGCGAGCAGGCTCGGGTCGAGGGCCAGGGCGGCGGCCCGGCGCTCGGCCAGCGGCGAGTCGCCCTCGTAGAGGAACTGCGCGACGTAGCCGAAGAGCAGCGACTTGGCGAACGGCGAGGGGGTGCTGCTCTCGACGTCGACGACGGTGACCCGGCGTGAGCCGATGTCGCGCATCAGGTCGACCAGCCCCGGCACGTCGAAGACGTCCTGCACGCACTCGCGCACCGCCTCGAGCACGATCGGGAAGGTCGGGTACTGGCTGGCGACCTCGAGCAGCTGCGAGGCTCGCTGGCGCTGCTGCCACAGCGGTTGGCGGCGGTCGGGGCGGCGGCGGGGGAGCAGCAGCGCCCGGGCGGCACACTCACGGAACCGCGCGGCGAACAGGGCCGAGCCGCCGATCTCCTCGGTGACCAGGGCGCGCACGTCGTCGGGGTCGAGGGTGACCAGGTCGAGCAGCTCGCGACCCACCCCGCGCTCGCGCACACCGTCGACCTCGTCGAGCTCGAGGTCGGGCAGCCGCAGCACGATGCCGTCGTCACCGTGCATCGCCTGCACGTCGACACCGAACCGGTCGCGCATCCGGGCACTGACGGCCAGGGCCCACGGGGCGTGCACCTGGGCTCCGAACGGCGAGAGGATGGCGACCCGCCAGTCGCCGAGCTCGTCGCGGAACCGCTCGACGACGATCGCCCGGTCGTCGGGCACGTGCCCGGTGGCCTCTCGCTGCTCGCGCAGGTAGCCCAGCAGGTTGTCGGCGGCCCAGTCGTCGAGCCCGGCGGCCTTCACCCGCTCGCGCGCGGCACCCGGGGTGAGTGCTTCGACCTCGCGGACGAAGGCGCCGACGGCGCGGCCGAGCTCGGCGGGCCTGCCGAGCGAGTCGCCCTTCCAGAACGGCAGCCGGCCGGGCAGCCCCGGCGCCGGCGTGACGAGCACCCGGTCGTGGGTGATGTCCTCGATGCGCCAGGTGCTGGTGCCCAGGGTGAACAGGTCGCCGACCCGCGACTCGTAGACCATCTCCTCGTCGAGCTCGCCGACCCGCCGGCCGGGGCCCTCACCGGTGGCGAGGAAGACGGCATACAGCCCGCGGTCGGGGATGGTTCCCCCGGAGGTGACGGCGAGCCGCTGCGCGCCACGGCGGCCGGTGAGGGTGTCGGACAACCGGTCCCAGGTGATGCGGGCGCGCAGCTCGGCGAACTCGTCGCTCGGGTAGCGCCCGGCCAGCATGTCGAGCACGGACTCGAGCACCGGCCTGGTGAGCGTGGAGTACGAGGCCGAGCGGCGGGCCAGGGCCAGCACGTCGTCGACGGTCCACTCGTCGAGGGCGCACATGGCCACCACCTGCTGGGCGAGCACGTCGAGCGGGGTGTTGGGCAGGTGCAGCGCCTCGATCTGGCCGGCCAGCATGCGCTCGACGACGACGGCGGTCTGCACGAGGTCGCCGCGGAACTTGGGGAAGAGCACCCCGCGGCTGACCGCGCCCACCTGGTGCCCGGCCCGGCCGACGCGCTGCAGTCCCGAGGCCACCGACGGCGGCGACTCGACCTGCACCACGAGGTCGACGGCGCCCATGTCGATGCCGAGCTCGAGGCTGCTCGTGGCGACCACCGCGGGCAGGCGCCCCGACTTCAGGTCCTCCTCGATGGTGGCCCGCTGCTCCTTGCTCACCGATCCGTGGTGGGCGCGCGCCAGCACAGCGGGGGCGCCGCGCGCGGCGCCTGACTGGGCCATCACCTGCGCGGGGCTGCGGGTGAGCGCGGCGGCGCGTGGCACGGCATCCGGCGCCTGCACGGTGTCGGCACCGTCGGCCGCCTCGACGCGCTCCTCCCAGATCTCGTTGAGCCGGGTGGTGAGGCGCTCGGCGAGCCGCCGGCTGTTCGAGAACACCAGCGTGGAGGTGTGCTCGGCCACCAGGTCGACGATGCGCTCCTCGACGTGCGGCCAGATGGAGGCGCGCTGCTCCTGGCCGGCCGCCGCACCGCTGAGGTCACCGGTCGGCTGGCCGAGCTCGGCCATGTCGGGCACCGGCACGACGACCTTGAGGTCCCACTGCTTGGTGGAGGGTGGCTGCACGACGTCGACGGCGGCCGCCCGCGAGGTAGCGGGCGACCTCTTCGACGGGTCGGACGGTGGCGGACAACCCGATCCGTTGGGCCGGGCGCTCGAGGTGGGCGTCGAGGCGCTCGAGCGAGAGGGCCAGGTGGGCACCGCGCTTCGTGCCGGCGAGGGCATGCACCTCGTCGATGATCACGGTCTCGACCCCGGCCAGCGCCTCGCGGGCGGCCGAGGTGAGGATGAGGAACAGCGACTCGGGCGTGGTGATGAGCACGTCGGTGGGCGTGCGGGCGAAGGCGCGGCGCTCGTCGGCCGGGGTGTCGCCGGAGCGCACCGCCACGGTGATGTCGGGCTCGGGCACCCCGAGCCGGGCGGCCGCGTGCCGGATGCCGACCAGCGGGCTGCGCAGGTTGCGCTCGACGTCGACGGCGAGCGCCTTCATCGGCGAGACGTAGAGGACCCGGCAGCGCGCCTTCTTGTCGTCGGGCAGCGGCTGCGACGCGAGCCGGTCGAGGGCCCAGAGGAACGCCGAGAGCGTCTTGCCCGAGCCGGTGGGGGCGACGACCAGGGCGTGGTGCCCGCTGCTGATCGCCTCCCAGGCGCCCTCCTGGGCGGTGGTGGGCGCGCTGAAGCTGCCCCGGAACCAGGCAGCGGTGGCGGGGGAGAAGCGCTCGAGGACGTCGCCGGACATGTCGGTGCCAGCCTCTCACCCAGCACCGACAGCGCGGTGGCAGGATGCGTGCAGGCTCGACAGTGAGGGGGCGGGACATGGTGACCACCGGGTCGAGGCACTGACCCCGCAGACGTGGGACGCCTACGCGCGGATGATGGAGCGGCACAACGGTGTCTTCGGCGGGTGCTGGTGCACGTACTTCCACACCATGGCGGGCGAGAAGACCTACGACGCCGCCGACAACCGCGCGCTCAAGCAGCGGCTCGTCGAGGAGGGCCGCGCCCACGCGGCACTGGTGATGGAGGGTGACGAGGCGGTGGCCTGGGCGCAGTTCGGTCCTCCCGAGGAGCTGCCCAACATCTACCACCGCAAGGAGTACGACGAGGCGGGCGACCCCGCACCCGACTTCCGCATCACCTGCATGTTCGTCGACAAGAAGCACCGCCGGCACGGCGTCACGGAGGCCGCCCTGCGCGGGGCGCTCGACCTCATCCGCGAGGCGGGCGGCGGCGTGCTTGAGGGCTACCCCCACGACACCAGCGACGGGCGCAAGGTGTCGGTGCTCTACGACGGCACCCGGGCGCTCTTCGAGCGGGTCGGCTTCACCTACGTCCGGCCCAAGGGGCTGCGCAACTGCGTCATGCGCACCGAGGTGTGAGAAGCGCCCTCACGGGCCCGGTTGCGAGTTCTCGCAGGTTTCGCGGCGGATGCAGGGGGTAGGGCTACGCTCCTCCCGATCACGTTCACGCTCCGACCGGGGGACCCATGCGCCGCCTTGCCACCATCCTCACTGCTGCGGCCACCGTCGCCGCCGCCCTGACCGCCGTGCCGGCCCAGGCCGCCACGCTGCCCAGTCCACCGACGACCGGCTACGCGTTCTTCACCGCGCCGCGGCCGGGTGTCGACTGGGGCACCCGCTTCCAGCCACCACCGCCATCACCGGCTCGGCAGTCACGGGGGGCGGCGTGACCGTGCAGGGCACCGATGCCGCCGCGGTCGAGAGCACCACCATCACGCCGCCCACCACGGCGTCCTTGGCGGTCGGCACCTACCCGGTCAAGCAGGTCGCCACCGCCACCGAGGCGGGCCTCGCGCTCGCCGGGCCCACGGTGCCGGCCGAGTGCGCCGACGCCATCAACGGCACCCTCACCGTGCACGAGGTCACCGCCGTGAGCGGCGAGGTCACGGCGTTCGCCGGCTCGGTGCGCGGCACCTGCGGCACCGGCCAGCCGGGCGTCGGCTTCGCGCAGGAGGTCCGGTTCGACTCCACGGTGCCGCTGATCGTGCTCAGCGCCCCGGTCAGCACGCCCAGGTCCGAGGTCGTCACGGTGGCGGCGGGCGCCTCCGACGTCACCTTCGGGGCCCCGGTCGGCACCGGCGCCGACGCCAAGGTGAAGGTCACGGCCAACACGTGCACCGGTGTGGTCCTGGCGGGCACCACGTGCGCGCTGACCCTCACGGCCACCCCCGACTTCTTCGGCGCGGCCCAGGACGTCATCACGCTGCCCGACAACGGCGCCGGTCGGAAGATCCCGGTCACCGCCTACGGCTTCGACACCGCCACCGGCGCGTACACCCCGCTGAAGGCGGCCCGGCTGCTCGACACCCGCAAGAAGATCGGCGTCTCGACCATCACGCCGATCGGCCCCGGCAAGACCATTGACCTGCAGGTGTCCACGAGGGGTGGCGTCCCCTCCGCGGGAGCCACCGCGGTCGTGCTCAACGTCACCGTGGTCGCGCCCACGAGCCAGGGCTACGTCACCCTCTACCCGACCGGTGCCACCCGCCCGGTCGCGTCGTCGGTCAACTTCAACGCGGGCTTCACCGGCGCGAACCTGGTCACCGTCAAGCTCGGCACCGGGGGCAAGGTCCGCTTCTTCAACGCCTCGGGCAACACCCACGTCATCGCCGACGTCATGGGCTACTACCACGGCGCCACCAGCACCGCCAAGGCCGGCTACGGCGGCTACTCCGGTATCGAACCGACCCGCATGCTGGACAGCCGGGACCCTGGACTCGGCGCGCTGCTTCCCAGGGAGTGGTACACCACGGGCCTCGACTTCGGCGCCGACGTCAACACCCACATCAAGGGGTACGCGGTCAACATC
>CAWHYJ010000019.1:0-74521 GCA_963833495.1 uncultured Actinomycetota bacterium
GTGCTCCTCGTGATCCCGCCGGCCGACGGCTACGGCACCGCCGGCAGCCCGCCGAAGATCAAGGGCAACGAGAGCCTCGTGTTCGTCGTCGACATCCTCGCCGCCTTCTGACAGGTTTGTCCTCCATGAGCAACCAGCCCACCCGCCCCGAGATCGACTTCCCGGGCGACGAGCCTCCCACCGAGCTGGTCATCGAGGACATCACCATCGGGGACGGCCCGCTGGCCACCAGGGGGCACACCGTGCGCGCCCACTACGTGGGTGTCGCCCACTCCACCGGTGAGGAGTTCGACGCCTCCTGGAACCGCGGCGACCCGCTGGAGTTCCGCCTCGGCGTCGGCATGGTCATCGCCGGCTGGGACCAGGGCATCGAGGGGATGAAGGTCGGCGGCCGGCGCCGGCTCACCATCCCGCCGCACCTCGGCTACGGCGACCGCGGCGCCGGTGGGGCGATCAAGCCCGGCGAGACGCTCATCTTCGTCGTCGACCTCATGGACGTGCGCTGAGCGCACCAGCGTGAGCACCCGCGGCGGCCGCCGCGACGAACGGGGCGGGGTCTGCATCCAGACCCCGCCCCATCGTCGTCAGGGCCACCGGTGAGGCGTGCAGCGCCTCCAGGAGCCCGTCGACGGGCACCTCGACGACGGTCAGTGCCGCCCGGGCGCCGGCGACCAGCTCGGCGAGCTGGTCACGCACCAGCGCGTCGAGCTCGGGGTCGGGCAGCGCGGTGACCGGCACGTCGGCCGGGGTGAGCAGGGCCCGACCGTAGGCCGTGCGGCTGTGGTGGCTGATGCCGCGGTGCCGCTCGCGCGGGTCGGCCCCGGAGACGCGCAGCGCGGCGACGCCCCGGCCGCCGAGCACGTCGGCGGCGTGCAGCACGTCGGCGCAGGCCACGCCCGAGTAGCCCCACCGGGTGCCGGTGCCGACGTTGCCCGGGCCCTGCACGACCACCGTGACGTCGGCCCTCACGACGTGCCGCGCCGCGAGCAGCCCGGTGTGGGTCGTGACCGCCTCGTGGTCGCCACCGAAGGCCTGCCCGACGGTCAGGGTGGCGGTGAGCCACCCGGCATCCGCGAGGCCGGCAACGGCCCGGGAGAACGCCGCGGGCAGCGCGCCGCCGTCGGTCATGACGTACGCCACGGTCGCATCCGGGTTGACCGCGCGGATGCCGGCCAGCACCGCCGGGAGCGCCGAGTGCAGGTCGGCGACCACCACCGGCATCCCGGCGAGGTCGTCGGCGTCCGCGAGGGCGTCGTGGTGCGGGCTGTCCTGCTCGTCGACCGCGAGCAGCATCTGCTGCATCGGGGTGTAGCGCGCCTTGACGATGTGGCCCGGCCCGGCCGGCGGGTCGGCGGGGAGGTGGTCGGGCCGGGCGACGACGAACGCCAGGCCGCCGGTGCCCAGGCCCTTGAGCAGGGCCGATGCGTTGAGCAGCACCCGCTCGCCGGCCTGCGGGGAACCCACCATCGCGGTGTAGGCCAGCGCGCGCACCGGCATCCCTGGGGCGTCGTCGAGCACCACGGTGCACTCCACGGCTCCGGGCCAGTGGCGCACCTGCTCGGCCACGGTTCCCGCTCGCCACTGCATCACGGTCCGCAGCGTATCCGTCGGGTAGCGTCTGGCGGGTGAGCAGCGAGCCCGGCCCGGCGGCCCCGTCAGCGGCCCAGGTCAAGACCGAGCGGCTGCTCAACCTGGTGCTCGTGCTGCTCTACACCCGACGGCCCCTGGCGAAGGGGCAGATCCGTCAGCTCGTGCCGCAGTACGGCCAGTCGGCCTCGACCGAGGCCTTCGAGCGGATGTTCGAGCGCGACAAGGACGAGCTGCGCGAGCTCGGCATCCCGCTCGTCACCGAGGACATCGACCCGCTGCACGAGGACGAGCCCGGCTACCGCATCCACCAGCGCGAGTACGCCCTGCCCGACATCTCCTTCGAGCCCGACGAGCTGGCCGTGCTGGGGCTGGCCAGCCGCACCTGGGCCCAGGCGAGCCTCGCCGGCCCGGCGGCCCAGGCGCTGCGCAAGCTGCGTGCGGCCGGTGTGGAGCGCGACGTCGACGCCCTCATCGGCATCGAGCCGCGGCTGCGCACCACGGAGCCGGCCTTCGACGCGGTCAAGGACGGCGTGCTGCGCCGGGTGCCGCTGCGGTTCTCCTACCGCCGGCCGGAGGCCGCGGAGGCGAGCGAGCGGCACGTGCGACCTTGGTCGCTGGTGTCGTGGCACGGCCGCTGGTACCTCAACGCGTTCGACGTCGACCGGGGCGCGGCGCGCGTCTTCCGGCTCTCGCGCATCGTCGGGGCGGTGCGCACCGCGGGCCGCCCCGGGTCCTTCGAGGTGCCCGACGACCACGAGCCCGAGCTGATGGTGCAGCGGGTGGCCTCGCCCCCCACCCAGCCCAGCCCGGCCGTGTTGCGGGTGCGCCGGGGGAGTGGGCACAGCCTGCGCCGCCGGGCACGCACCGTCGGCGAGGTCGACGACGCGTGGGACCTCGTCGACCTCGACTACGCCGACCTCGAGGACTTCGCCGAGGAGCTGGCCGGCTACGGCGCCGACGTCGTCGTCGAGGCGCCGCCCGAGCTGGTCGAGTCGGTGGTGGGGCGGCTGCGCGGCGCCCTCGTGGCGCACGGGGGTGCGCGCTGATGTCCGGGTTCGCCCAGGAGACCGCCACCGCCCGGCTGGCGCGGCTGCTCACGATGGTGCCGTGGCTGGTCAACCGCCAGGGCATCGACCTGCAGCAGGCCGCCGATGACCTGGGGGTCAGCGTCGAGCAGCTCGAGGCCGACCTCAACCTGCTCTTCCTCTGCGGCTACGGGCAGCTGCCCGACGAGCTGATCGAGGCCGACTGGGAGGAGGGTCGGGTGTTCGTCGGCAACGCCGAGACCATCGCCCGCCCGCTGCGGCTGGGCGTCGACGAGGCCGTGACGCTGGTCGTCGGGCTTCGTGCGTTGCGCGAGGTGCCGGGCCTGGGCGACCGCGACGCCGTCGAGCGCGCCCTCGCCAAGCTCGAGGATGCCGCGGGCGCCGCCGCCGCTCCCGCCCGCCGGGTGCGTGCGGAGGTGGCCGACGGCGCCTCGCCCGAGCTCCTGGCGTTGGCCCAGCAGGCGATCGCCGACCACCGCCGGGTGCACCTGCGCTACCTGGTGCCGGCCCGTGACGAAGCCACCGAGCGCGATGTCGACCCGATGCGGGTCGTCGGCATGGACGGCAGCTGGTACCTCGAGGGCTGGTGCCACCGCGCCGAGGACACCCGGATGTTCCGGATGGACCGCGTCGAGGAGCTCACCGTGCTCGACGTGGACGGCACCCCGCCGGCGGGTGCCCGTGAGCGCGACCTGTCCGAGGGCACCTTCCGACCGGCACCCGACGACCTCGTCGTCACCCTGCGGCTGCTCCCCGGAGCGACCTGGGTGGCCGACTACTACCCCGTCGAGTCGATGGAGGACGTGCCGGCATCCGAGGGTGGGGGCCTGCGGGTGCGGATGCGTACGGCCGACACGGCGTGGCTGCGGCGGTTGGTGTGGCGACTCGGGGGCCGGGGCACGGTGCTCGACCCGCCGGAGGTGGTCGCGGAGGTGCGGGACGGCGCGGGCGCCGCCCTGGCGGCCTACCCGGCATCCGAGGCGGGTGACTGACGCCGTGCTGCCGTGGTGGGGGTGGGTGCTGGTCTGGCTCGTGGTGCTGCTCGGGTCGGCGGCGTTCCTCGGGTGGCGCGCCCGGCAGGTCTGGGGCCGCACCACGGCGCTGGCGCGCGAGGTGCAGCGGGCGAGCCGGATCGTGGCCGAGCTGGAGGCCCGCGCCGACCAGCTGCGCGAGGTGGAGCCCTCCCTGGTCGCCGTCGTCCAGCCAACTCACAGGATGCGGGCGGAGTATCGGGAGCAACGGGCGACCACCAAGGCGGCCCGGCGCGCACAGCGAACCGACCGGCTTCCGCCGTGGGCGCGCGTACACTGACGCGAGACCGCGCAGGGCAGTCACGCAGGCTTCACGACTTCACAGGAGATGGACCCCATGGGCAGGATCGGACCCACCGAGATCATCATCGTCGCGGTGCTGATCATCGTCATCTTCGGCTGGAAGAAGCTCCCTGACGCCGCGCGCAGCCTCGGCCGTTCCGCTCGGGTGTTCAAGTCCGAGGTCGACGAGATGAAGAAGGACAACGAGGCCGCGAAGCCGACGTCGGAGGCGTCGACCACCACGGTGCGCAGTGAGCCCATCGAGCCCGCCGCACCGGTCGACCGCACCGTGCCGAGCACCGACGGCAACGCCGTGCACGAGAACGCCCCGCGCACGGACAACCAGCCCGGCCCCGTGGCCTGACCCTTCCTCCACCCCGCCCGCCACAGACCCCATGGCTCGACTGCGCCGTCGCCCGCGCGACCCCGAGGGGCGGATGACGCTCGGCGAGCACTTCCGCGAGTTCCGGCGGCGGTTGTTCATCGCCGCGGCCTCGATCCTCGTCGCGTCGATCATCGCGGGCCTTTACTACGACAAGGTCTTCGACTTCCTGACTGCGCCGTTCTACGAGTACGCGCGCTCCAGCCCGGAGGTCACCGCCAGCATCAACTTCGCCGAGGCGACCAGCGCCCTGTCGAACCTGATCAGCCTGTCGATCTTCGTGGGCGTCATCGTGTCGAGCCCGATCTGGCTCTACCAGCTGTGGGCCTTCGTCGTGCCGGGCCTGACCCGCAAGGAGAAGCGGATCTCGCTGGCGTTCCTCGGCGCGACGATCCCGCTGTTCCTGCTCGGCTGCTTCCTGGGCTACTACATCCTGCCGCAGTCGCTGAAGATCCTGTACGGGCTCAGCCCGGCCGGTACGTCGAACATCCAGCAGGCGTCGATGTACTTCTCGTTCGTCACCCGGTTCATCCTGGTGTTCGGGCTGGGGTTCCTCTTCCCGGTGGTCCTGGTGGGGCTGAACGCGGTCGGCGTGATGCCGGCCAGCCGGCTGATCAAGGGCTGGCGGGTCGCGGTGGTGCTGATCTTCGTCTTCGCCGCCGTGGCCACCCCGACCGCCGACCCGTTCACCATGTTCGTCTTCGCCGCGCCGCTGACCGCGCTCTACTTCGCGGCGTGGTTCGTCTGCCGCATCCTCGACAAGCGCAAGGAGAAGACCCGGCCCGACTGGCTCGAGGTCGACGACAACGAGGCATCACCCCTCTGAGGGGTTCAGCGGCGCTGAGGCGTCAGAGGCCGGCGAGCACCTGGGCCACGACGATCTTGGCGATCATCGCGACCGGGTAGACGAGTGCGTAGGCCACGCCGATCCGGGTGTCGTAGCTCGTCTTGTCGTTGACGTAGGCAAGGATCGCGGGCTGGGTCTGGCTGCCCGCGAGCGCACCGGCGGTCTCGAGCCACGACATCCGTCGCAGGACGTGCACCCCGAGCACCAACAGGGCCGCGGCGGAGGCAGTGAGCACCAGCCCGAGCACCAGGACGCGCCACCCGGCGCTCGAGGTGAGCGCCTCAGTGATCGTGCGTCCGGCGTTGACGCCCGCGTAGGCGAGGAAGGTGACCATGCCCAGGGCCGAGAGCGACTGGGCGGCGCCGTGCGACATCGAGGTGATGACCGGCCCGACCCGACCCAGGCGCCCGAAGACCAGCCCGACGAGCAGGGTTCCGGCCGCGGAGCCGACCGTGAAGCCGCCGCCGGGGGTGGGAACGTGGATGAGCCCGATGGCGATGCCCACCGCGAGCCCGAGCGCGAGCCCGCCGACGTTGATGTCGGACATGCCGCGGTCGCTGTCACCGAGGTACGCGCCGACGTCGGACATGTTGTCGCGGGGAGCGATGACCCGGAGTCGGTCGCCCATCGCGAGCACGAAGGTGTCGTGCGCGACCATGTCGACGTCACCGCGGCGAACCCGGCTGACGGTGGCCCCGAACCGGTCGAGGTCGAGCTCGCCGACCGTGTGGCCGACCAGCGGCTTGTTCGAGAGGGTGACCCGGCGGAAGTCGAGGTCGTGGCGGTCCTCCACGATGTCGTGGGACGAGACGTGCCCGAGCCGCCCTGCGACGTCGTCGAGCACGGCCCGGGGGCCGACGACCGTGACGAGGTCGTTGTGGCCGATCGTCTCGGTGCCCGCCGGTACGATGGTCGGGTTCGCCGCGTGGGCGTGCTTGAGACGGGAGACGCCGACCTGCCGGTCGTGGGCCTCGGTGAGCATCGACACCGTCAACGGCTCGTCGACCTCGACGCGGACCGTGAGGTGGCCGATCTCCTCGCGGCGCGGGTGCGCTCCCGGGTGCCGCAGCGCCCAGGCCGCGACCGCGAGCATGATGATGACGCCGCCCAGGTAGGTGATCGAGTAGCCGATCGTCGGGGCCGTGGGGTCGGCGGCGCGAGCGGATGCCGCTGCGAGCGCGGGCGTGTTGGTGAGCGCACCGGCGTAGGCACCGGCCACGGTGCCCGGCTCGAGGCTCAGGGCGCGCCCGACCAGGACGGCGACGGCTCCGACGAGGGCCAGCGCCCCGGCCACGACCAGCATGCTCGGCCAGCCCCGGCGCAGCGAGGCGAAGAAGTGGGTGCCGGACACCACTCCGACGGTGTAGGTGAAGAGCACGAGCCCGAAGATGCCGATGACCTCGGGGATCTCCAGCTCGACGCCGGTCGACGTGGCCCAGGCCGAGACGCCCAGGGCCGCGAAGAGCACGGCGGCCGGCCCGAGGCGCACCCCGGCCACCCGCACGTGGCCCACCGCCGCACCGAGCGCCAGCAGGACGGCCAGCAATAGCAGGGGGGCGTCGGCCAGCTGCTCGAAGATCGCGGTCACGCCGATGATCCTTCCACTCCGCGTGGTTGGCGTCTCACCGGCCTCGGCGCAGCGGCTCGCCCACCCCGGCGAGAGGACGCCAGGGTGGGCGAGGTGGTGCCTCCGTCAGGGAGCCGGAGTCACCGTCTGGGTGCCCGACCATCCGGACTGGCCGAGGACGTTCACCGCAGCCATCCGGAAGTACCAGTTGGCGGTGCGGCTGATGTTGCCGGTCGTGTACGTGGTGACCGCGCCGACCGTGGTGCTGGTGACACCGGTGGCGAAGGTGGAGTCCAGGCTGCGCTGGATGACGTAGCTCGTCGCTCCAGGGGCAGCCGACCAGGTGATGGTCGCCCGCTCCTGCGAACCGGCGCGGACCGCAACTCCGGTCAGGATCGTGGGTGCCGCGGGAGCCGCGACCGGCACGGTCACGGGAGTGCTCCACGCCGAGGTGCCGGCGATGTTGTCCGCTGCCACCCGGTACACGTAGGTGCTGTTCAGGGCGACGGTGGTGTCGGCATAGGTCACCGAACCGGTCCCGGCCCTCGCTCCGACCGTCGCGAGCTGGGTGAAGGTCGCACCGTTGTCAGTGGACCGCTGGACGATGAACCGCGCCTCGGAGGTGGCCGTGTCCTGCCAGGTGAGGTTCACCCGCGGGGCCGCGGCGCTGCCGGCGAGCGTCGCCGCCAGCCCGGTCGGAGCGGTTGGCACGTTGACGCCGAGGACTGCCGTGGCGGACGACACCGTCATGGACGGCATGCCCGATCCGTAGCCGACGACGTTCTCGGCGATGACCTGGTACTTGTACGCCGTCGTTCCGTTGGACGTGGTGTCTGTGTAGGTCAGGACGCCGTGTGTGTTCCCGTTGCCCAAGGGCTGGGGCACAGTGGTCACAGTCGTCCATGTGGTCCCGTCGGTGGTGCGCTTGACGACGAACCGGGTCTCGGTGATCGAGTTGTCGTTCCAGGTCAGCTTGACGTTCTGACCGACGACCTTGCCGTTCTTGTCGAGCACGTTGACGAAGGTGGAGGTCAACCCGTCGGGCTTGATCGGCGGTAGGGCCAGCGAGACCGGGCGCATCATGTCCATCTCCTCGTGGCTGAGGATGTGGCAGTGCCACACGTACTCCCAGCCGAAGTTGATGGTCTGGTTGGTGATGTTCGTGGCCAGCGGGTTGCCCTGGGGGTCGGTGTTGAAGAACGCCGCTTGTGAGCCGGCGGGCATCATCGGGTTGAGCGGCCGCACCGAGTTGGGCACCTCGAAGGGAACCTGCGGGATGATCGGGCGCAGCGCGACGATGGTGTCCTCGAGGGGACTCATCCGCACGGTGTCCTTCCACCCGTTCTCGTTGGCGTCGTTCGGGATGATGATGTTGTCCCAGGTGACCCGGTTGAGCACCTGCACGTCGTAGAGGTGGAAGTGGATCGGGTGGGTGTCCACACCGTTGTGGGTGACCCGCCAGATCTGGGTGCCGTCCTTGGCGTCGCTGAGCGGCGTGATCTTGACGTCGCTGACCGGTTCTCCGGTGACCGAGTCGACGGTGACCGCCTGCTTGGGCAGGTTGGTGCCGTCGATGAGCTCGGTCTGCGGGTTCACGTACGGGTAGAGCGTGACGTTCTGCGCTCCTGGCGTCGGTGGCTGCGCCTCGATGCCGAGGTTGGCCTGCATCCGCCCGAACTCGTCGAAGGTCGTCGAGTTCGTCTCGTCGTGGATCGCCTTCGGCTCCATCGCCACCGTCGTCTTGGTGGTCGGGGACTTCAGCGTGTTGAAGGTGAAGCTGCCGGTGTCGTTGACGCGGACCAGGCCGTCGCACTTGGTGACGCCGGCCGCCTTGCACTCACCGGTGGCGGCGAAGCTGCTGCCCATGGCCGAGTTGTAGGCCGCCTGGCCCGACGATCGGCGGGTGCTGGCTGGACTCGAACACGCCGGACCCGTTCGCCTTGTGGGCGAAGGCGTTCTTCAACGCCGTCACGTTGTACGCCGGCGCCGGAGTGGTGTTGGCGATGGTGACCTGCATGACGGTGCGGGTGTTGGGCCCGTACCCGGGGAAGATGGTCGGCGCGCCGGTGGGGCTGAGGTCCGGGGCTCCGGTGTAGTAGTCGTAGCCGGGGACGCGGGCCGGGAAGGCTGCCGGTGCGTCGTTGTAGAGGATCAGCGTCTTGCCGGCGAACTTGGAGAAGTCCACGACGGCGTCGGCCCGCTCGGCGGGTGCCAGCAGCATGGAGTGCTGGTCGACGTTGCCGACGTCGAACCGGGTCGGGTCGGTGATCCAGGTGGTGGGCTGCTGCCCGTCGATGACGGTGGGTGTGGGGAGGAAGCCGCCCTCGTTGGCGAACTGCACCCAGTCAGGACCGGACGCGTCGTTGTGCGCGTCGGCCGGCGTCGGGGAGACGTTCGGGTCGGTCTGCGCCGCGAGCAGCTCGGCCGGGTTCAGCTTGACCTCGGTGGTGCCGTCGCCCTGGGTGCGGGTCGGCGGTGTACCACTGCAGGTTGAAGAACCGGTCGTTGGCGGCGTTGAGCATCCGCAGCCGGTACGGCTTGGGGTCGAGGGTGACCTTGGGGTAGGCGACGCCGTTGACGAGCGGGGTGTCGTTGAACTGCTCCATGCCGGCCGAGATGTTCGGGGTGCCGGGGATGAGCTCGGGCTCGCAGAACGGGTCGGTCTGGTACTGCCAGGTCGACGGGTCGTCGACCTTGCAGCTCAGCGCTCGTAGTACGGGTTGGGGATCGGTCCGTACTTGGTGCCGGTGGCCGGGGGCCAGAACCACGGCCCGTACATCCAGCGCCCGTAGGCACTCATGCCGGAGGCGTCACCGGGGTTCTGGGCGGGCATGTACACGTGGTGGTACCAGAGACTGCCCTTGCCGCCCCAGCGGCTCTTGTCCCACGTCGGGTCCTGCCCGTACGTGATGGGGTTGCCATCAGCGTCCAACGTGGGGCTGTCGAGAAGTTGCTCGTCACCGGGCACGAAGGTCTTGTCCTGGATGATGAGTGGCAGCGTGTCGGCGGCACCGGGGATGGTCCCGTCGGCGACGAGCTTCTTCTCGGTGGCGTCGGCGATCAGGTAGCCCGCGGCCTCGCCGGCGATACACGTTGAGGCGGGTGATGCCCCACGCGTGGTCGTGGTAGAACATCAGCCGCGCGCTCTGCTGGTTGGTGTAGAAGAACGTCTGGCAGCCGTCGTCCTTGGCGTCGCACACGGTGGCGCCGCCGGCGTCCTTCATGTCGGGGACGTTCTTGACGCTGACGCCCTGCGGCCACGGTGTGGTCTCACCGGCGGGGGTGATCCACTGGTGCGGGGTGCCGTCGCTGATCCACGGGGTGGTGCCGCCGTGCAGGTGCAGGGTGGCGCGGTCGTCCTTGAAGCACGCGGCGGGCTTGGGGCTCTTCGTGCACTCCGGGTTGCGGATGGCGTCGTCGGTCGTCTTCAGGTCGGTCGGGTCGGCCATGGCCATCGGGCCCATGCCCGAGCCCATCATCGAGCTGTCGGTCGGCAGGAACAGGTCACCGTCGGTACCGGTCGGCAGCAGGTTGCGGAAGACGATCCGGGTCGGCTTGTTCTTGGTGGCCGCGATGAACGGTCCGAGGTACTGCGGCGGGGTCACGCCGAGCGCCTGGACTCCGTTGACCATCACCGGGGTGTCGGCCTTGGTGGGGTCCACGTTCGCGTTGGTGAGCGGGAAGTGCTGGCTCACTGCCGTCGTTGGCGGGTGTCTCGAGCTGGACGTAGCCGCGCACCAGGGTGGGCGGCAGGTCGGACGAGAACGAGGTCCGGTACTGCACCAGGCCGATGACGTACTCGTCGGCGGCGATGTCCCGGCTGGGGGTCACGCTGGTGTCGGTGTACTTCTTCACCTCTGGGACGGCCGTCTGGAGGTACTTACCGGTCGTGGGGCAGGCGGGCGGGCTGCAGAGCATCGGCAGCTCGTCGACGAACTTGCGCATCCCCGGGGTGAGGTAGCCCTCACCGGGGGTGTCGACGGTCACGGCGGTGATCGCGCCGCCGTCGGTCACAGCAGTGGCCGAGGCGCCGGTGCCGGTGCCCTGCGGGTCGGTGATGTCGACGGTGGGTGCGCTGGCGTAGCCGGTGCCGAACTCCAGCACGTTGACCGCGCTGAGCGCGAGGGTAGAGGTGGCCGTGGCTGCGGTGCCGCCGGTGGCGAGGGCGATCGGGTCGGCCTGCGTGCCGTTGAGGATCGCGACCCCGGGGGCGCTGGTGTAGCCCGAGCCGGGGTTGTCGACGACGACCGAGTCGACCGACACGGTGATGTCGGCGGCGTGGGTGCAGTCCGCCGCCACGTCCGGCGTCACGACACAGACGACGTGTGCCGTCGCCTGGGTGCCGTTCGGGTCGTCCGGGAAGTCGAAGTCGACGGTCGGCATGCTGTAGCCCGAGCCGCCGGCCGTGACGTTCACCGCGTCGACTCCGCCGGAGCCGATGGCGGTGGCCCCGGTGCCGCCGCCCCCACTGAGGGCCACCGCGAAGGTCGTGTAGTGGGCGCCGGCCGTCACGTTGGTGAAGCCGGTGACCACGTTGGACGTGCTCACCGTGGCCGTAGCGGCCGCGGCGGTGGAGCCGCCGCTGATGGTGACCGTGGTGCCCGGAGCGTAGTCATGCCCCGGGTTGGTGATCTCCACGGACGCGATGCCGTTGGGCGCCTTGGGGTCCACCTGCGCAATGGCAGTGGCCCCGGTGCCCGATCCGACGTTGTCGAACGTCACCGAGGCCTTGCTCAGCGTGAGTGGGCTGTTGGCCCAGTTGGGCCAGGGCCCGAAGTAGTGGGGGACCTTCGATGGATCTGGTGGTCCGACCGCAGCGACGGCGGCTCCGGTGCCCAGTGCAGTGGCCGCCATGGCGAGCACCATGGCGAGCACGGAGACAAAGATCGTGACGGTTCTGCGTGTTATCCGGGACATGACTACCCTCTTGTGCTCAGGACAGACGAGCGCCTGCCAACACATCCGCCCCTGCTGGCGGTGTCAGTCGGAAAGTAGGCCCGGGGTATGGGGGGCACAAGGGAACTCCGGTGCAGGAAAACCCATTCGTGAAACAGCATTACGGAGTTGCTCACCAGCCCCGCAGGTCGGGGCGTAACGCCTCCCGTAGGGCCCAGCCGGAGGGCCTCGGGAGGTGACGGATCTCACCCCTAATTTGGGGGGTCGGGAAAGCCCTGACGGCGGTTTCGCGAGTGCCGGTTCCCCTATCGTCATTCGTATGACACGGGACGGCTGGACCTTCGTCACCAACCACGGGCACGTACTGGTGTGCCTGGCCGCCGACCCTGAAGTCCTGGTGCGCGACGTCGCGGCGAGCATCGGCATCACCGAGCGGGCCGTGCAGCAGATCATCGGTGACCTCGTGCAGGCCGGGGTCGTCGCGAGGGTGCGGGTGGGCCGTCGCAACCACTACATCGTCTGCCGGGAACAGCGGCTACGCCACCTCGTCGAGAGCGGCGTGACCATCGGCGAGTTCATCGACCTGATGCGGCAGCGTGACGACCGACCCGAGACCGAGCCAGGGTCGCCGTTCGCGTTGCGCGCCACGGGCTCGACCGAAGTGGCTCCCGGAGGCTCGACTGACTGGGCGAGCGCCGGCCACGAGGTCGTCGCGCACCTGCGCAGCCAGGGACTGTGAGCCCAGGGCCCTCAACAGGGCCCCGCTAGCCTTCGGCCATGGCGCGCCTCGGTCTGATCGTCAACCCCACCTCCGGCAAGAACACCGGGGCCCGGATCGGCACCGAGGCACTCACCCTGCTGCGGGCCGCGGGCGTCGACATACTCGACCTGAGCGCGGCCGACGCGCGCAGCGCGATGGAGAAGGGCCGCTCGGCGATCGCCGATGGTGCCGTGGACCGGATCGTGGTCGCCGGCGGTGACGGCATGGTGCACCTCGGCACCAACCTGTGTGCCGGCACGGGCGTGCCGCTCGGCATCATCGCGGCCGGCACCGGCAACGACATCGCGCGCGAGCTGGGCCTGCCGGTGCGCAACGCGGCGAAGGCCGTCGAGCGCATCCTCGACGGCGGCACGCGACGCGTGGATGTGGCCCGGTCCACCATGGCGACGCGTGAGGACCGGTGGTTCCTGGGCGTTCTGGCGGCCGGGTTCGACGCGGTCGTCAACGAGCGCGCCAACCAGTGGCGCTGGCCCAAGGGGCCGATGCGCTACAACCTGGCGATCATGCGCGAGCTGCCGCTGTTCCGCGCGATCCCCTACGTGCTCGAGCTCGACGGCACCCGGATGGAGACCGAGGCGATGCTCGTGGCGGTGGGCAACGGACCGTCCTACGGCGGTGGCATGCGGGTGACCCCCGACGCCGAGTTCGACGACGGCCTGCTCGACGTGCTGGTGCTCCACAAGATCTCGACCGCCGAGTTCCTGCGGGTCTTCCCGACCGTGTTCAAGGGCACCCACATCACCCACCCCAAGGTCCAGGTGCTGCGGGCCCGCACGGTGCGGCTGGAGGCCACCGGCATCGTGTCGTACGCCGACGGAGAGCGCTTCGCACCGCTGCCGATGAGCATGGAGGTCGTGCCGGGCGCGCTCACCGTCCTGGCCTGAACGCTGACGTAGCCTGAGGCCATGCCCAGCCCCGCCGAGCGGTATGCCGCTGCTGCCGCCCGGAGCCGCCAGAGCCGCTCCGAGCTCGGCCGTTTCACGGCCGGCCTGGACTTCCCGCTCGACGAGTTCCAGCTGCAGGCCTGCGCGGCCGTGGAGGCGGGCCAGGGGGTGCTCGTCGCCGCTCCAACCGGCGCCGGCAAGACCATCGTCGGCGAGTTCGCGGTGCACCTCGCCCTCGCGACCGGGCGAAAGGCGTTCTACACCACCCCGATCAAGGCGCTGTCGAACCAGAAGTATCACGACCTGGTGCGGGTGCACGGCGCCGACAAGGTGGGGCTGTTGACCGGGGACTCCTCCGTCAACGGCGAGGCACCAGTGGTCGTGATGACCACAGAGGTGCTGCGCAACATGATGTATGCCGGGTCGCGCACCCTCGACGGCCTGGGCTACGTCGTCATGGACGAGGTGCACTACCTGGCCGACCGGTTCCGCGGGGCGGTGTGGGAGGAGGTCATCATCCACCTCCCGGAGCACGTGCAGGTCGTGTCGCTGTCGGCCACCGTGAGCAACGCCGAGGAGTTCGGCGACTGGCTCGCCGAGGTGCGGGGCAACCACGCAGTGGTGGTCTCCGAGCACCGGCCGGTGCCCCTGTCCCAGCACGTGCTCGTCGGCACCACCCTGTTCGACCTGTTCGCCGGCAACCGGGTCAACCCCGACCTGCTGGCTGCCATCCGCACCTCGGAGCAGCGCGGGCGCTGGGACGACGAGCCGCGGCGGGGAGGCTCCGGGCGAGGTGGCCCCCCGGCGCGCTCCCACCGTGGCGGCAACCGTCGTGGGGGAGGGGGCCGGGGGCCCGGCGGGGGAGCCGGCGGTGCCGGGTTCGCCCGTGGTGGTCGCCCCGGGGGCGGGGCCACGAGGGCCGAGGTCATCGACGAGCTCGACCGCGACGGGCTGCTCCCCGCCATCACCTTCATCTTCAGCCGGGTCGGGTGCGAGGCCGCAGTCAGCCAGCTGCTCGCCGCCGGCACCCGCCTCATCCCGGAGCGCGAGGGGCTGCGCATCCGGCGGCACGTCGAGGAGCGCGTCGACTCCCTGGCCGACGAGGACCTCTCGGTGCTGGGCTACTTCGACTTCGTGGAGGGCCTCTCGCGCGGGTTCGCCGCCCACCACGCCGGCATGCTGCCGCTGTTCCGCGAGATCGTCGAGGAGCTCTTCACCGCGGCCCGCATCCGGGCCGTGTTCGCCACGGAGACACTGGCGCTCGGCATCAACATGCCGGCCCGCACCGTGGTGCTCGAGAAGCTCGTCAAGTTCAACGGCGAGGCCCACGTCGACATCACGCCCGCCGAGTACACCCAGCTCACCGGGCGGGCGGGCCGGCGCGGCATCGACATCGAGGGCCATGCGGTCGTGCAGTGGGCCCGCGGTGTCGACCCGCTGGCCGTGGGCGGGCTGGCCTCCACCCGCACCTACCCGCTGCGCTCGAGCTTCCGGCCCACCTACAACATGGCCGTCAACCTCGTCGCGCAGGTCGGGCGCGAGGTGGCCCGCGAGATCCTCGAGACCTCGTTCGCCCAGTTCCAGGCCGACCGGGCGGTGGTCGGCATTGCAACTGCGGTGCGCCGCAACGAAGAAGGCATGGAGGGTTACGCCGAGGCCATGCACTGCCACCTCGGCGACTTCCGCGAGTACGCCGCCCTGCGCCGGGCCCTGGCCGATGCCGAGAAGGAGGGCGTCAAGTCCCGCTCCGCCTCACGTCGGGCGGAGGCAGCCGTCTCGCTCGAGGCGCTGCGCATCGGCGACGTCATCCGCATCCCGGCCGGACGGCGTGCCGGGTGGGCGGTGGTGGTGCAGCCGTCGCGTGCGGGAAAGGGCACCCCCACCGGTCCGTCCGTCGTCACCGAGGACAAGCAGTTCCGGCGGCTCACCCTGGTCGACGTGCCCGAGCCGGTCGAGGCGGTCACTCAGGTGAAGGTGCCGCCGAACTTCAACCCGAAGTCACCGAAGTCGCGCCGCGACCTGGCGACCTCGTTGCGCATCGCCGTCCCACACGGCATCGAGGACTCGCCGCGCCGTCGCGCCCGGCAGGTGACGGCGGGGGAGTCCGAGCGCGTCGCGCAGCTGCGCCACGAGCTCACGACCCACCCGTGCCACCAGTGCCCCGACCGTGAGACGCACGCCCGGTGGGCCGAGCGCTGGTGGCGGCTCAAGCGCGAGACGGTCGGCCTGCAGCGCCGGGTCGAGGGACGCACCAACACCGTGGCGCGCACCTTCGACCGGATCTGCGACGCCCTCGAGGCCCTGGGCTACCTCGCCGAGGGTGGCACGGTGGTCACCGAGCGTGGCGAGCGGCTGCGCCGGCTCTACACCGAGAAGGACCTGCTCGCCGCCGAGTGCCTGCGCCACGACGTGTGGAAGCGGCTGGATGCCGCGGGGCTGGCCGCCGCCGTGTCGGCCCTGGTGCACGAGCCGCGGCACGAGGAGGCCGAGGTCTCGCCCCGGATGCCGAACGACGACGTGGCCGAGGCGCTCACCCGGATGTCGCGGCTGTGGTCGCTGATCGAGGACCTCGAGACCGAGCACGACCTGCCCTCGACGTCGATGCCCGACGGTGGCATGGCGTGGATGGTGCACCGGTGGGCCTCCGGCGAGCGGCTCGACACCGTGCTGCGTGGCCAGGACATGGCGGCCGGCGACTTCGTGCGCCGGTGCAAGCAGATCGTCGACCTGCTCGACCAGGTGGCCAAGGCGGCGACCGACGGCGAGCTGCGCCGCACGGCCCGCACCGCGGTGGATGCCGTGCTGCGCGGCGTCGTCGCCGCCGACCGCCTCGACTGAGGTCGGTCAGTAGACCTCGCCGATCCGGATGTGGTTGCCGAACGGGTCGCGCAGGGCGAAGTCGCGGCCGTAGGGCTGGGCGACGACGTCCTGGGTGATGTCGGCCCCCGACTCCTTGACCCGCGCGAACGCGGCCTCGACGTCGTCGGTGGTGAAGGCGAGCCAGCCGCCGCCGGCGCCCTTGGTCACGAGCGCCCGGATCTGCTCGGCGGTGGCCTCGTCGTGTGCCGGCGGCCCCGGCTTCTCGAGCAGGATGGTCTTGTCGTCCCCGGGCACGCGAACGGTGAGCCACCGCATCGGCCCGAAATCCATGTCCTCGCCCACCTCGAGACCGAGCACCTCGGTGTAGAACGTCAGGGCCTCGTCCTGGTCGAGGACGAAGATGGACGAGATGTTGTTGCGCTTCAGCATGATTGGCGTTCCTTTTCGTTGCGGGGAAGCTGATGTCGTCACGCTAGGTGCGGAGCCTGGGGACCTGCTTCTCCGAAAGTGCGCTTCTCCGGGCAGCACAACCTACGGTGGTCCGCGTGGGCGTGGCCGAGGAGGACCGGAACCGGCGGCTGCTGCGCGCCCGCGACCTCATCGACCGGCGCAGCACCGAGCCGCTCGACGTCGACCTGCTGGCGGCCACCGCGCACATGGCACGGGCGCACTTCATCCGTGAGTTCCGGGCGACGTTCGGCGAGACGCCGCACCGCTACCTGCAGCGGCGACGGATCGAGCGCGCGATGACTCTCCTGCGCACCACGGCCACTCCGGTCACCGACGTCTGCATGGAGGTGGGGTTCTCCAGCCTGGGCACCTTCAGCCGCACGTTCCGCGACATCGTGGGCACCTCGCCCTCGGCCTTCCGCACCGGCGCGGACCCGGCGACGGCGTTCGTCCCCACCACCTTCCGGATGCGGTGGACCCGCCCGGCCGGCGAGAGGCTGAGCCCGGAGCAGGACGTCAGACCAGACCCAGGGCCTTGAGCACCCGGCCGACCGGGTTGGTGACGCCGTAGGCCTCGCCGAGCTGCTCCAGCAGCTCGGGGTCGGCCACCTCGCGGGGCAGGGCCAGGTCGACGTCGGCCACCGGGGCGTCGCGCAGCACCCGCACCACGGTGGGGGCCACGTCGAGGTAGGCGGATGCCGCCTCGAGGTTGGCTCGTCGCGCGCCCTTGAGCGCCGAGTCGCCTCCGTCGACCGCCGCGCGGAGCCCGGCGAGGGACCCATAGGTGGCGATGAGCTGGGCGGCCGTCTTGTCGCCGATGCCCTTGACGCCGGGCAGCCCGTCGCTCGTGTCGCCGCGCAGCACCGACATGTCGAGGTAGGCCTCACCGGTGGGCACGGCATACCGCTCGTGGAGGTAGGCCTGGGTCGCCAGGTCGGGGTCGCGAACCCCGCCCTTGCCCGTGTAGAGCACCCGGATGCCGTGTGCGTCGTCGACCAGCTGGAGCAGGTCGCGGTCGCCGGTGACGACGTCGACCGGCATCACGCCGCGGTGCCGCTCGCTGAGCGTGCCGATGACGTCGTCGGCCTCGCAGCCCGGCGCTCCCAGGCGCGCGATGCCGATGGCGCGCAGCGCGTCGCGGATGAGCGGCACCTGTGGGGTGAGGTCGTCGGGGCTCTCCTCCACGACCGCGGACCCCTCGGTCAGCCGGTGCGTCTTGTACGTGGGCACCAGGTCGACGCGCCACTGCGGCCGCCAGTCGTCGTCCCAGCAGGCGACGAGGTGCGTCGGCCGGTGCGCGGTGACCAGCGTGGCGATCATGTCGAGGAAGCCGCGCAGCGCGTTGGTCGGTGTCTCGTCGGGGCTCGTGCGCTGGTCGGGCACGCCGAAGAAGGCGCGGAAGTACAGGGAGGCGGAGTCCAGCAGCATGAGGCGTTCCGGCATGCGCCCGACAGTAGCCGCCGCAGGTGACCACGCCGAGCGGACGAACCCTGCCGCTCGGTGAACTGCCGGCGCACTACCCTGAGCGGGTGGAAGACCTCGACCGTCGCATCGTCGACCTGCTCGCCAAGGACGGCCGGATCAGCTTCACCGACCTCGGCAAGGCCCTGGGCATGTCCACGTCCGCCGTGCACCAGCGCGTCCGTCGCCTCGAACAGCGCGGCGTCGTCAAGGGCTACACGGCCAAGATCGACCACACGGCACTCGGGCAGCAGCTCACCGCCTTCATCTCGATCACCCCACTCGACCCGGCCGCTCCCGACGACATCCCCGAGCGGCTGCACGAGGTGCCGCAGATCGAGGAGTGCCACTCGGTCGCCGGCGACGAGAACTACATCCTCAAGGTGCGGGTCGCCACCCCGTCCGAGCTCGAGGAGCTGATCGCCGCCATCCGCGGGGTGGCCAACGTCTCGACCCGCACGACGGTCGTGCTCTCGACACCGTGGGAGTGACGCGGCCCACCGGCCCGTCGGCCGACCTACAGCGCGGCCGGGGTCGAGCTGGGCTACCTCGTCGAGTCGGTGGGTCGCCAGGCGCCGGTGCTGCCGTGGAACGCCGACGGGTCGGTGTGGGAAGGCGCCGACATGTGGCCACTGGCCAGCGAGAGCCGCGAGTACCTCGCCGGCCTCCACCGGTCGGTGTGGGACCTGTCGGATGCCGCGATCGGTGATCTGCCGCTCGACGCGCCGGCCACGCGGACATCCTGCGCGAGGACTCAGCGGCCGATGTCGGCCACGGTCGCGCCGGTGATCCGCACCAGGTCGGTGGGCGAGAGCCCGAGGTCGAGCCCGCGTCGCCCACCCGACACGTAGACGACGTCGAACAGCTCGGCACTCTCGTCGACGACCGTGGGCAGGGCACGCTTCTGGCCGATGGGTGAGATCCCGCCGACCACGAACCCCGAGGACCGCTGTGCCGCAGCCGGATCTGCCATCGCGACCCGCTTGGCTCCCACTGCCGCAGCCATCGCCTTGAGGTCGAGCTGTCCCGTCACCGGCACCACTGCGACCGCGAGGCCGTCGCCGGTGTCGACGAGCAGGGTCTTGAACACCTGCTCCGGCGGCAGCCCGAGCACCTCGGCCGCCTCGAGCCCGAACGAGCGCGCCGAGGGGTTGTGCTCGTAGGTGTGCTGGGTGAACGCGACGCCCGCCGCGGTGAGTGCCACCGTGGCGGGCGTCCCGGAGGGCATCGGTTCAGGCGAGGTCGGCGACGGAGGCCGCGTGGCTGGCACCGGCACCGACGAGCGCCGCCTCGTGCACGGCATCCATGTCGTGGTTCTCGCGCCACCAGCGCTGCCCGGCCTCGTCGAGCGTGTAGATCGGGTCGTAGTAGACGTACTCGCGCGACAGCGCCTGGTCGTCACCGGCCTCGATGGAAGTGCGATAGTGCTTGCGCCAGAACGACATTCCCCGCTCGGTGTCGTAGGTCTCGACCTGGTGCACCCACCGCTTGCCGACGAACGGCACGTCGCACACGATGCGCGGGGTGGCGAACCCGGGCAGGTAGCCCATGATCGCGTGCTGCAGCTCCTGGGCCTCCTTGAGGGAGACGCGCCAGTGCTCGGCGAACGGGATCATGTCGCACATGTAGAAGTAGTAGGGCGTGATCAAGGCGTCGTCCTGCAGGGCGAAGCAGAGGTCGAGCAGCTCCTCGGGGGAGTCGTTGACCCCACGCATCAGCACGCCCTGGTTGCGCACGTTGCGCACCCCGGCGTCGAGCATGGCCTTGGCCGCGTCGGCGACGAGCGGCGTGACCGACTGGGTGCTGTTGACGTGGGTGTGGATGGCGACCGAGACCCCCCGCGCGCGGGCCTTGGCCGAGATGCGCGCCACGCCCTCGACGACGTCGGGCTGCAGCCAGTGCTGCGGCAGGCCCATCAGCGCCTTGGTCGCGAGCCGGATGTCGCGGATGGTATCGACCTCGAGCAGCTTGTCGAGGAACCCCTCGAGGTTCTTCCACGGCATGTTGGCCACGTCGCCGCCGGACACCACGACGTCGCGCACGCCGGGGGTGCGGTGCAGGTAGTCGAGCATCGCGGCATACCGGTCGACCGGCTTGCCGGCCAGCTTGTGCTTGGCGAACTGCGCGGTGGAGTTGCCGACGAGGTCCATCCGGGTGCAGTGGCCGCAGTACTGCGGGCACGTCGGCAGCATCTCGGCGAGCACCTTGGTGGGGTAGCGGTGGGTGAGGCCCTCGACCGCCCACATGTCGGCCTCGTGCAGGCTGTCGCGGGTGGCGAACGGGTGGCTGGGCCAGTCGGTGCGCCGGTCCGAGAACACCGGGAGCATGTAGTTGCGCACCGGGTCGGCGTAGAAGGCGTCGGTGAAGGCCGCCCCGGCACGGGGCATGGGGTCGCCGGTGGCCGGCACCATCGTGTTCATCATCTGCGGGGGGACGAGCATCGACATGGTGGCCCGCTCGGCCTGGTCGCGCTCGAGGTCGGCGTAGAAGCGGTCCTCGAGCAGGTCGCCCATGAGGGCGCGCAGCTGCCCGACGTTCTTCACGCAGTGCGCGCGCTGCCACTGGGCGTCGGCCCACTGCTCCTTGGTGACGTCATGCCACCCCGGGATGCGGGTCCAGTCGGGCTCAATCAGCTCGCGACGCCGGTAGACGTAGGGCTGGTCGATGTTCGTCGTCATGCGTGGCAGGATACGCAATGGATGACGCCCGCGTCACGTTCTGACCGCAAATACTGCGGTGTCGTGTCGGATGACGAGGAGATTCTTGTGCGCACCACCCCGTCCTCACCGGTCGGCCTGCACCGGGTGACCGACCCCGCCGGGGCAGCGCTGCCCCAGGCCGCGCGGACGATCGACCCGTCGCCCGAGCTCTGGCCCGACGAGGTGTTGATCGCCGTCGAGACGCTCAACCTCGACGCGGCGTCGTACCGTCAGCTGTCCGAGAAGCACGGCGGCGACGGGGATGCCGTGCGCGCCGAGGTGCTCGACATCGTCGCCACCCGCGGCAAGATGCAGAACCCGGTCACCGGCTCGGGCGGCATGCTCATCGGCACCGTTGCCGAGGTGGGTCCCGACTCGCCGCTGGGGCTGGAGGTCGGCGACCGGGTGGCCACCCTCGTCTCGCTCTCGCTGACGCCCCTGACGATCACCGACGGGCTGGCCCGGTGGGACGGTCGCTCCGAGCGGGTCCCCGCGCAGGGCACCGCGGTCCTCTTCGGCCGCTCCATCGCCGCCCGCCTGCCCGAGGACCTCTCGCCCGACCTGGCCCTGATGGTCATGGACGTCTGTGGTGCTCCCGCCCTGGTCGCGCGGGTGGTGGGGGAGTACGCCTCGCGTGGGGTCGCGCCGACCGTGGCCGTGCTCGGCGGCGCCGGCAAGTCCGGCTCGCTGTCGCTGGCCGCGGCCCGCGACTCCGGGGCGGCACGCTGCATCGGGGTCGTGCCGGTCGAGCGTGAGGCCGAGCAACTGCGCGCGAGCGGCCTGGCCGATGCCGTGGTCGTCGCCGACGCCCGTTCACCGCTCGGCCTGTCCGACGCCGTGGCGGCCGCGGGTGGCCCGGCCGACGTCACCGTGGTCTGCGTCGACGTGCCCGGGTGCGAGCAGCCGGCGATCCTTGCCACCGCCCAGGGCGGCACGATCATCTACTTCTCGATGGCCACCAGCTTCTCGGCCGCGGCGCTCGGTGCCGAAGGCCTGGCCGCCGACGTGCGGATGCTGGTCGGCAACGGCTACGTGCCCGGCCACGCCGACCTCGCGCTCGACCTGCTGCGCCGCACCCCGACCGTGCGGGCCCTGTTCGAGGCCCGGCTGGCCGACTGACGGCGATACCGGGCGGCTCCTTCACCCGCTGCGGGTGACGCAGCCGGCATCCGCCGGAATTAGCGTCGAGGGGCTCGACACGTCCAGCTTCGCGCCGCTCAGGAAGCCACCATGACCCGCACCTTCACCCGATCGCTCGCCCCGGCCGCCGCCCTCGCCCTCGCGCTGCTGGCCGGGGGATGTTCCTCCAGCGACTCGACCGACGCGCCCACGGCCGGAGCGGCAGCGTCGAGCGCCGCCGGGGCAGCCTCGCAGGCCCTGTGCAGCAGCTTCGCCAGCCTGAAGACCAACGCCGCGGACCTGGTGGCGACCAAGGTCGACGCCAGCGGCACCCCGGAGCAGCTGCAGCAGCAGGCCGACGAGCTGGCGGGCAAGGCGGACAAGGTCCGTGACGACCTCCAGACGCTGATGAGGGAGTCGAACGGCGGCCCGGCGGCTGCCGTGATCGGAGCCCTCAACCAGAAGGCCGACGCCCTCAAGGCGAAGCTCACCGAGGACAAGGCCAAGGCACAGGAGGACCTCGGCGCCGACATCACGGCCGCCCAGCAGGACATCCAGACGGCCATGGAATCCGTGACCGCAGCCGTCGGCAAGCTGTGCCCCAACAACTGACCCACCCGGGCGGCCGCCGGTCGACCGCATCCACCTGACACACCCACCGCGGCACCAGGCCGTGCGACCACCACCGAAGGGAACACCCATGTCCGAAGACACCACCAAGCCGACCGCCGAGGTCACCGACGTCACCACCGACGAGGCACCGGAGCTCACCGCAGAGGTCGCCGCCGTCAGCGACGGCGCGCACACCCTGTTCATCGCGGACTTCAACGACACCGCCGCGGCCCATGAGGCCTACCAGGCGCTGAAGTCGATCGAGGACGGCCGTCACTTCGCCATCGACGGCGTCATCGTCGTCCACCGCGACGCCGACGGGAAGCTGGAGGTCGAGAAGGCCACTGACCACTCCACCAAGAAGGGCCTGAAGTGGGGCGTGGTCGGCGGTGCGGTCCTCGGCTTGGTCTTCCCGCCGTCGATCATCGGCAGTGCCGCCGCCCTGGGTGCGGGCGGAGCCGCGCTCGGCAAGGTGCACCAGCTGCACGACAAGCACGGGCTCGAGAAGGACCTCTCCGATGCGGTGGCCCCCGGCCACTCCGGCATCGTGGCCCTGGTGTCGGACCCCGGTGCGGTCGAGATCCGTGAAGCCCTCGCGAAGGCCAACGGCATCGTCGAGCACGCGGTCAACGACGTCGTGGCGAAGGACATCCACGCGATCGCCGACGAGGTCGAGCAGAGCTGACCCACCGCCGGCGACGGCCCGGTCCCCTCGAGGGGACCGGGCCGTCGCCGTGTCACCCCGCGGTTCTGACGTGGGGCCCACGCGGCCGGACAGTCTGCTCAGGTGGACCGGAGTTGCCTCCTCCAGCGTGGCGGAGTTGGGTTGGGGCCATGAGCTCGCCCAGCGTCACGGCATCCCACTGCACGAAGCCACGCCGGTGAGGGGCATCTACCTCGCCGGCACCGAGGCACGGTCGGGCAAGTCGGCCGTCGCCGTGGGGCTGGTCGCGAGGCTGGCCCGGCGGCACGCCAAGGTCGGCGTGTTCCGGCCGATCGTGCGTGGCGGCGGCCCCGACGAGCTGCTGCGCGTGCTCCTGCAGGAGGCGCCGACCGACCTGACCGTCGACGAGGCGTGGGGTGTCACCCACCACGCGCTGCACGCCGACCCCGCCGCGGCCTTCGGCACCGTCGTCGACAGGTACCACGAGATCGCCCAGCGACATGACGTCGTCCTGGTCGTGGGGTCCGACTACACCGACGTCGTCGCGCCGACCGAGTTCGCGACGAATGCCAGGATCGCCGCCGACCTCGGCACGCCCCTCGTGCTGGTCGAGCCGGCCCGTGATCGGGACCTGCGGGAGCTGGCGGCGAGCGCGTCGGCCACGGTGGCCGCGGCCCGGGCCAACCACGCACACGTCGCCGGCCTGGTGCTCAACCAGGTGGCCGACGACCAGCGGGAGGACCTGGTCGCCGCCGTGCGCGGCCGGCTCGGCGCCGTGCCGGTCTGGTCGCTGCCCGAGGCCCCGCTGCTGCGTGCCCCGACCGTGGCCGACCTCGTGTCGGCGTGCGACGGCACCCTCGTTCACGGGGATGCCGAGCTGCTCGACCGCGAGAGCCTGGGCCTGGTCGTGGCGGCGATGTCGATGCCGCACGTCATCGACCGGCTCTTCGAGGGCGCCACGGTGATCGTCCCCGGCGACCGCGACGACGTCGTGCTCGGCGTGCTGCTCGCCCACAACGCGCGAACCCTGCCCACGTTGTCGGGGGTGGTGCTCAACGGCGGGTTCCAGCTCTCGCCGCAGGTCGATCGGCTGATCGCCGGCCTGGAGGTGCGGCTCCCGATCGTGTCGGCCCAGCAGGGCACCATGGCCGTCGCGTCCGCGCTCTACCGGATCGAGGGGCGGATCACGGCTGAGTCGGCCCGCAAGATCCGGGCGGCGGTCGCGCTGCTCGACCAGGCCGACGACGCAGACCTCGACGCCCTGCTGGGCGAAGGGGTCGGTGCGGCCGAGGGAGCCGTCACGCCACTGATGTTCGAGCACGACCTCGTCGAGCGGGCCCGGGCCTCGGGTGCCCACATCGTGTTGCCCGAGGGTGCCGAGGAGCGGATCCTGCGGGCGGCCGACCAGGTGCTCTCGCGCGGCATCGCCCGCCTCACGCTCCTCGGCGACGAGGGCGAGATCCGGGCCAGCGCGCGCCAGCTCGGCGTCGACATCGAGCAGGCGGCCGTGGTCGACCCGGCGACCAGCTCCTGGCGCGAGCAGTTCTCGGTCGAGTACGCAGCGATGCGGGCGCACAAGGGTGTCACCCCGGAGCTCGCCTACGACCGGGTCGTCGACCCGTCCTACTTCGGCACGATGATGGTGCACGCGGGCCTGGCCGACGGCATGGTCTCCGGCTGCATCACGACCACCGCGCACACGATCCGGCCGGCGCTCGAGGTGGTGCGCACGGCTCCGGGTGTCTCGGTCGTCTCCAGCGTGTTCATCATGTGCCTGGCCGACCGGGTGCTGGTCTACGGCGACTGTGCCGTGAACCCGGATCCCACCGCCGAGCAGCTCGCCGACATCGCGATCTCATCGGCCGCCACGGCCGCCCGGTTCGGCATCGAGCCGCGGGTCGCGATGTTGTCGTACTCCACGGGCTCGTCCGGCTCGGGCGCCGACGTCGAGAAGGTGCGCGAGGCAACGGCGCTGGTCCGCGAGCGTGCGCCCGAGCTGCTCGTCGAGGGTCCGATCCAGTACGACGCCGCCGTCGACCCGCGGGTCGCCCGGGCCAAGCTGGATCACAGTGCCGTGGCAGGGCGGGCGACGGTGCTCGTCTTCCCGGACCTGAACACCGGCAACAACACCTACAAGGCGGTGCAGCGCAGTGCCGACGCGGTGGCGATCGGCCCGGTGCTGCAGGGCCTGAACAAGCCGGTCAACGACCTCTCGCGAGGTGCCCTGGTGCGTGACATCGTCAACACGGTGGCCATCACGGCGGTTCAGGGCGGCCCGGCATGAGCGCCCACCCGCACGTCCTCGTCGTCAACGCGGGGTCCTCGTCGCTCAAGTACCAGCTGCTCGACGCCACGAGCGGGGTGACCGTCGCGGTGGGCCTGGTGTCGGAGATCGGCGGGGCGAGCCGGCACCGCCACGAGGCTGGTGGGCAGCGTCACGAGAGCGACCTCGACTGCCCTGACCACGGGGCCGCGTTCGCGGCCGCCCGCGCCGCCCTCGCGGAGCACGGTCCGGGGGTCGACGACGACGCCCTCGTCGCGGTGGGTCACCGCGTCGTGCACGGCGGTCGCCGCTTCACCGAGCCGGTCGTGGTCGACGACGAGGTCGTCGCGGCCCTGCGGACCCTCTCGCCGCTCGCCCCGTTGCACAACCCCGCCAACATCGAGGGGATCGTGCGGGCGCAGGCGGCGTTCCCCGGCATCCCGCACGTCGCGGTGTTCGACACCGGTTTCCACCGCACGCTGCCGCCAGAGGCGTACACGTATGCCGTGCCGGCAGCGTGGCGCGACGAGCACCACGTACGGCGCTACGGCTTCCACGGCAGCTCCTACGCGTGGGTGTCGCGGCGAACCGCGGCGCTGCTGGGCCGGCCGCTCGAAGAGGTGCGGATGGTGGTGCTCCACCTCGGCAACGGGGCCAGTGCGTGCGCCGTCGACGGCGGCCGCAGCGTCGACACCTCGATGGGGCTGTCACCGGCCGAGGGGTTGGTCATGGGCACTCGTTCGGGCGACGTCGACCCGGCGCTCGGCGGCTACCTGGCCAGGGTGCTCGGGCTGTCGGCGCAGGACTACGACCGGGCGCTCAACCGGGAGAGCGGGCTGCTGGGTCTGGCGGGGGTCTCCGACTTCCGCTCCCTGGCGGAGCGACGCGAGACGGGTGATGTCGAGGCGGGGCTCGCCTTCGACGTGACCGTGCACCGCATCCGCAAGTACGTGGGCGCGTATGCCGCGGTGTTGGGCCGCCTCGACGCCATCGCCTTCACCGGTGGGATCGGTGAGCACAGCCCCGTGCTGCGGGCTGCCGTTGTGGACGGGTTGGGCGTGCTGGGGCTGCGGCTCGATGCTGCGGCCAACGCGGAGGGGCCGGCGGAGCGTCGGGTGTCCGCGGAGGACAGCTCTGCGCAGGTGTGGGTCGTGCCGACCGACGAGGAGCGCGAGATCGGCCGGGCCGCGCTCATGGTCACCGGTGTGCCGAACGCGCTCTGAGCGCCGGTCGGGAAGGTGGGCTCCGTCGCGAATTCGGTTGTCCACGACTGTGTTGGAGTCTGCGCATCGGCGGCGCGTCTCGGGACTGTGGTCGGCCTGGGTGGTGCCGCCGCCTCGATCGGCGACCGCGACGGGGTGACGGCGTTGGAGCATGCGGAGCGGCTCGGGTTCCGGGAGGCCCTTGGCTCTCATGGTCGCTCGGATCTGGTTGTCCACAGGCGGCATTCGGGTTGGTGGCTGTCCACAGGTGGCGGTCACGGCCGGGTGCCTATTGGTGGACATGCGTACGATTACTGCATGGATGAAGGGACGTTGGAGGGGCGGGTCGTGGGCCCGGGTTCGGCGGTGCCGGGCCGCTTTTCGGATGTCGTGAGGCCGCCGCTTGTCGTGGCGACGCACCCTGTCGCGGGCGGGGAGCCAGCCGCTGGCTCGCTGAGGAGCGGGGGTGAGCCGCCGGTCGGGGTGGTGGACTCGTTTCGGGCGTGGTTGGCCAGCGTGGATGCCGACGCGCTCAGCGAGCGGGAGCGGGTGGATCTGGTCGCCAGCCTCGAGCGGGTCAAGGGCGCCTCGTCGGCGGTGCAGGCGCGGGCGACGGATGTGTTGCGGTGTTCGCGGGAGGTGGTGGCGCCGCAGGATGTCGCTCGTTCGGTGGGGTCGGTGGTGGCGTTGGCGCGGCGGGAGTCGCCCACGTTGGGGGACCGGTTCGTGGGGTTGTCGCGGGCGTTGGTGCACGAGATGCCGCAGCTGATGGCTGCGCTGAGTGCCGGTGAGTGCGGTGAGCGGGTCGCGGTCGCGGTGGTTGCGGCGACGGCGACGTTGAGCGTGCAGGACCGTGCCGAGGTCGACCGGCGGCTTGGGCCGGTGATCGCCCGGTTGGGGGTGCGGCAGGCCGGTGCGGCGGCGGCCCGGGTCGCGGCCGAGCTGGATGCTGCGTCGGTGGTGGCGCGGATGGAGGCGGCGGTCAAGAGCCGGCGGGTGAGTGTGCGGCCGGCGCCGGACGGGATGGCGTACCTGACCGTGCTCGGGCCGCTCAAGGACGTGGTCGGGGCGCATGTCGCGGTGCAGGCCCGCGCGCGCGGTGTGGTCGGTGGTCAGTGCCCGGAGGAGGGCCCGGCCGGTCGTGGGGTGGGTGCGGTCGCGGCGGATACGGCGTTGCGGTTGTTGTCGGGGCGGGCGGTGGGTCAGCTGCAGCCGGTGGAGGTGCACCTGGTGATGACCGACCGGGCCCTGCTCGGCACCGGCGACGGCGGCCGGTCACCCTTTGAGCCGGCCCGGATCCCCGGCCACGGCAGCGTGCCGGCCCCGGTGGCTCGGGCCTGGCTGCGCGAAGGCCTCGAGGACCCACCGCCGCCCGCGACCGCCCTGCGGCCGATGCCTCACCGGCAACCGGGCCTGAGCCGGCTTCGGCGACCGGCACGGCGCTGCAGCTGCCGCCGGCTGCTCGGGTGTGGGTGCGCCGGTTGTACACGACTCCGGAGGGTCGGGACCTGGTGGCGATGGACTCGCGGCGTCGGGTGTTCGGGGGGATGCTGCGGCGGATGCTGGTGCTGCGTGATGACGTGTGCACCACTGCGTGGTGCCAGGCGCCGATCGTGCACGCCGACCACGCCAGGCCGGTGCGCGAGCACAGCGCGACCTCGTTCGTGGAGGGCAACGGCAAGTGCACCCGGTGCAACTACGGCAAGGAAGCGCCCGGCTGGCGAACCCGCGTGATCCTCACACGGCCCGGCGTCGACGAGCCGCCACCTGAGCGCACCGGCCCCCGCGGTGACGAGGCGCGGGCGAGGCGGGTGGTGCGGGTGACCACCCCGCTCGGGCACTCCTACGACGCCGAACCACCGCCCCTGCTCGGCTGGGGCAGCCAGAGCTTTCCATCGGCCACCGCTGGGCGGTCGGGCGGCCCCGCACCTGTCCAGCGGCGCAAGCGGGCGTTGCGGCGCGCGCGGACGCTCAGCAGCTCCCTGACGCCGACACGATCACGGCCGACACGACGACCACGCCTGACCAGCCACCTCGAACGACAGCTCTGCCGCTACCTGACCCGACGTCGCGATGCAGGAGCGGTCGAGGATCGTCGTTGACGTGCTGGTCGAGTAGTCAGCTGACCGGGACGGTCGTGACGACCGGCATCTCGACGAAGTGATCGACTCCGGCGAGCCGCAGCACCACCCGGGCCGGCGCCGGCATCCTCGCAAGACCTGTGTGGGTCGCCAGGTCCACCGGCTTTCCCAGCGTGAGAATCTCCCGACCCAAGCGCACTCGGCACCCACCGGCGGCCCGTACGTTCCGAAGCCAGTCAACCTTCGGGCCGTACGTGAGCGCGAAGGTGACGGTGGCGCCGGAGCGAAAGGCGTTGAGCGGCACGTGGTAGACGCGACCTGAGCGTCGGCCGACGTGCTCCAGCTCGACGAACGGGCCGTGCCCGGCAAGGTGCACGAGCACCTTGTTGGTCGCGACCTTGTTGAACTTCCCGACGGCACGAGGGATAGCCATCTGATCACCGTAGGTTCGTCGCGGGTCCGACGCCCGGCGAGTGGCCGACCTGGTCGCGCTCCTAGAGTGACGCCATGGCGACGACGCTCTACCGACACGGGCGGGTCCGAACCCCGGACCGACCAGACGCGACCGCCCTGGTGGTCGTCGACGGCCGGGTCGGGTGGGTCGGTGACGACGAGGGCGCCCAGGGCCATGCCGAGGTCGTCGACGCCGTCGTCGACCTCGACGGCGCACTGTTGCTGCCGGCATTCGTCGACGCGCACGCACACCTCTCGCACACCGGGATGGGCTTGCGCGGGGTCGACCTCGCCGGCACCACCTCGGTGACCCAGGCGCTGCGGGCCGTCGAGGACGCCGTGCGCCGCCGCGGCGGGCGCCCCACCTTCGTGCTCAACTGGCAGGAGCACGACTGGGCCGAGGACCGCGCGATGACGGCGGCCGAGCTCGACCGGGCCAGCTTCGGCGGAGTCGTCTACGCCTCACGCATCGACGGTCACTCGGCCGTGGTGTCCAGCGCCCTGGCCATGATCTCCGGCGCCCAGCGACTCGACGGCTGGCAGGGGGACGGGTTCGTCACCCGTGATGCGAAGAATGCCGCCCGAGCCGCCTTCGACGCGGCACGCAGCGCCGACCAGCGGCGCGAGGACATCGAGGACGCGCTACGGACGGCAGCAGCCCAGGGCATCGCCGTCGTGCACGAGTGCGGCGGACCGCTGCTCACCTCCGCCGGCGACTTCGCCGACGTCCTCGAGCTCGGCCGGCTCCCGCACCTCCCACGCACCGTCGGCTACTGGGCCGAGGCGGTCACCGACCCCGAGCAGGCCACCGCACTGCTCGCCCTGCACGGCGCGGCCGGCCTCGGCGGTGACCTCAACATCGACGGCTCGATCGGCTCGCGCACCGCCCACCTGCGCACCGGCTACACCGACGACCCCGGCTGTGTCGGCACCACCTACCGGTCCAGCGCCGACGTGTGCGACCACGTCGCGGCCTGCGCGGTCGCCGGCATCCAGAGCGGGTTCCACGTCATCGGCGACGCCGGCATGGACACCGTGCTCGACGGCTACGAGGCCGCCGCGCGGCTCGTCGGTGTCGACCTGGTGCGGGCCAGCCGACCGAGGCTAGAGCACGCCGAAATGGTCGACGCCGACGGCATCACCCGGATGGCGCGCCTGGGCCTCGTCGCGAGCGTCCAGCCGGCATTCGACGCGATGTGGGGTGGCGCCGCGGGCATGTACGAGGCGCGCCTGGGCGAGGCCCGGGTGCCCGGCACGAACCCGTTCGCCGGCATGGTCCGGGCGGGAGTGCGCCTGGCTCTCGGATCGGACTCACCGGTCACACCGTTCGACCCGTGGGCTGCCGTGCGCGCGGCCGTCGAGCATCACGACCCGGACCAGCGGCTCGACGTCGAGACCGCCTTCACGGCGCACACCTCCGGTGGGTACGACGCGGCCCGCGAGGACGGGGGAGGGGTGCTGCGGGTCGGCGGTCCGGCCACCTTCGCCGCCTGGCACGCACCAGCCACCGACGAGCACGGCCTGCCCGAAGTGCGCGCCGGCGAGGACCTGCCCACGTGCCGGTTCACCGTCCGTGACGGCGTGGTGCTGGCTGCCGGGTGAGCCGGCCCCGGGTCAGGGCGCGTCCGGCATCCCGGGCGCATCCGGCACCCCCACACCGAACACCGACATCAGCTGCGCCAGCATGGAGTAGTACCCGACCAGCACAACGAGCTCGAGGAGCTGCTGCTCGCCCAGCACCCCGACGGCCGCGGCGTAGTCGTCGTCATCCAGCGGCCGGTGCTCGGCCAGCCGGCGGGTGACCAGGCAGGTCATCGCCTCCACGGGGTCCACGCCCACGGCATGCGCGAACGCCCCCGAGCGGATGCCGTCCAGATCGGCCCGGCTCAGGCCGACCATCGCGCCGAACCGCTCGTGCGCGTACTGCTCGTACTCGCTCCGGGTCACCGCCGCGACCGTGAGGATCGCGACCTCGCGGGCCCGGTCCGTGAACGAGGTGGCGAACCGCACGGCCGCCCCGAGCTCCTGGAGCGGTCCACCGAGGTGCGGCGCCTGGAGCATGAGGCCGAACGGTCCCACCAGCGACCCGTCGGGCGCCGCGAGGTCGAACGCCTGCGGCCCTGCACCGCGCCGCCCGCCGACGATGGCGGCATGCAGCGCCTGCCGGCGCGGGTCCGCGAACGGCGGGTGCAGGCGGGAGAGTCGTTCGGTCATGAGCCCACCATGCCCCACGGCCGAGGCCGACCTCTGGTGCTACGCACGATCAGCAGGAGCCTCGTAACGGCACGAGACCGACAGATCCTGTCGCGCGGGACCGGTAGGGCCGTAAATACTCCCGCGAAGGTTGCTAGATTGGCGTCGTGTCTTCACGCGCGCGCCCTCTTCTCGATCTCGACCCAGCGACGGTCCGCCGCGCCCGGACGCTGGCCCGACGGGCCGGCAAGCCGGTCGTCGACCTCGCCCGCAGCCACACGACGGTGTCGGTGGAGCGGGCCACCCTGCGGCTGGCCGGACTGTCCGGCGCCGACCACGAGAACATCCCCTGGGTCAACCACCTCGTCGACGCCGTCCGCGACGGGGTCGGCCTCGAGCACGGCGTGACGACCCCGGTCTGGGACGCCCTGCGCCGCGGCGAGGCCCCTGACCTGCTGACCCTGGCGCAGAAGTCGGCCAGCGGCGCCGTCACCTTCCACCTGCCCGAGGGCAAGGACGCCATCGCGAGCCGCAAGGCCGCCCGCACGGCGGTCGCCCGCGGCATCCGCGAGATCGACCGGCAGCGCGCCACCCGCGACCGGATGGTGCGTCGCTTCGGCGACCCGAAGCAGAAGCCGTGGATCTACCTGATCGTCGCCACCGGCGACATCTACGAGGACATCCCGCAGGCCCAGCAGGCCGCCCGCGAGGGCGCCGACGTCATCGCCGTGATCCGCTCCACGGGCCAGAGCCTGCTCGACTTCGTGCCCGAGGGCGCCACCCGCGAGGGCTACGCCGGCACCTACGCCACCCAGGAGAACTTCCGCCTGATGCGCGCCGCGCTCGACGAGTCGAGCAAGGAGCTCGGCCGCTACGTCCGCCTCACCAACTACGCCAGCGGCCTGTGCATGCCCGAGATCGCCGCGCTGGCCGGCCTCGAGCGCCTCGACATGATGCTGAACGACTCGATGTACGGCATCCTCTTCCGCGACATCAACCCGGTGCGCACCTTCGTCGACCAGCGCTTCAGCCGTCAGGTGCACGCCCGCGCCGGCATCATCATCAACACCGGCGAGGACAACTACCTCACCACCGCGGATGCCGTCGAGGCCGCGCACACCGTCACCGTGAGCCAGCTGCTCAACGAGTACTTCGCCAAGGAGGCAGGTCTCGAGGACTGGCAGCTGGGCCTCGGTCACGCCTTCGAGATCACCCCCGAGATCCCCGACAGCTTTCGCCTCGAGCTCGCCCACGCCCTGCTCGCCCGCCAGCTGTTCCCCGACGCCCCGCTGAAGTGGATGCCGCCCACCAAGCACATGACCGGCGACGTCTTCCGCGGCTACCTGCTCGACGGCTTCTTCAACCTCGTCGGCGCCATGACCGGCCAGGGCATCCTGCTCGTCGGCATGATGACCGAGGCCGTGGTCACCCCGTGGCTGTCCGACCGCGACCTGGCCCTGCAGAACGTCCGCTACGTGCTCAACGCGGCGGGCGGGCTCACCGAGGACTTCCACCCGCCGCACGACGGGCTGATCCAGACCCGCGCCCGGCAGGTGCTGGCCGAGGCGGTCGACCTGCTCGACACCATCGTCAGCGACACCACCACCCGCGGCACGGCCCACCCGCAGCCGCTGCTGGCGGCCATCGCCGATGGCACCTTCGGCTCGATGAAGCGCCCGCCCACCAAGGGCAAGGGGCTCGACGGCGTCGCGGTCAAGGCCGACGGCTATGACAACCCCGCGACCACCCTGCTCGAGGAAGGGGCGACCCGATGACCCGCCGCCGCGACGCCCACGACGCGCAGCGCCGCATGGAGCCCGCCGTCGAGGGCGACCTCAGCCTGACCGAGCCCGGCCCGATCGTGCGGCCTTACGGCGACACGACCGGCGACGGCATGGTGCAGGTCTCGTTCACCCTCCCGCTGCCGCACGACAAGCGCGCCGAGGGTGCCGCCCTGCAGCTGGCCGCGAAGATGGGCATGGAGCCGGCGCTGCTCGTCCACGCGAAGGCGATGGGCCCGCACTTCACCTTCTTCGTCGTCTACGGCTCGGTCACCCACCTCGTCGACGTGCGCGAGGTCGAGGTGCACGAGCGCGAGTTCCCGCTGTTGACCTCCAAGGAGATCAACACCGAGATCAAGAAGCGCCTGCGCCGCAAGCTCGTCGTCGTCGGCGCCTGCATCGGCACCGACGCGCACACCGTAGGCATCGACGCCATCCTCAACATCAAGGGGTTCGCCGGCGAGAAGGGGCTGGAGTACTACCGCGAGATGACGGTGGTCAACCTCGGCGCCCAGGTGCTCGTGCCCGACCTGGTCAACACCGCCCGCGAGGTGCGCGCGGATGCCGTGCTGGTCTCGCAGGTCGTCACCCAGAAGGACGCGCACATCCACAACACCGAGGCCATGTCGGCCGCCTTCCGCGAGGCGTTCCCGGCCGGGTCGGTGCCGCTGCTCGTCGTGGGCGGCCCGCGCTTCGAGGAGGGCTCAGCCTCCTCGCTCGGCGTCGACCGCGTGTTCGGCCGGGGCACCACTCCCGGCGAGGTGGCGTCCTACCTGGTGCACCAGCTCGTCTCCTCCCGCACCCACCCCGACCCCCGAGGAGCCCAGCGATGACCCGTGCAGAGGTCGGTGCCACCGTCGTCCACCGGCGCTACGTGCCCTACAGCCACGCGCACTACGCCGGCAACCTCGTCGACGGCGCGTACTCGCTGGCGGCGTTCGGTGATGTCGCCACCGAGATGTGCATCCGCACCGACGGTGACGAGGGGCTGTTCGCCTCCTACTCCTCGGTGCAGTTCCTCGCGCCCGTCCGGGCGGGTGACGTGATCGAGATCGAGGCCCGGCTCGTGCGGGTCGGAACCCGTTCCCGCGAGATGGAGTTCGAGGTGCGGGTTGTCGGCCGCGGAGCTCCCGAGCGAGGCGCATCCTCGGCCGACGTGCTCGACCCGCCCGTGGTGGCCACCACCGCGCGCGGGGTCGTGGTGGTGCCTCCAGCCGGGTGACCTACCGTTGGCGGGTGCCCACCCCGCTCCGGTATGCCGCGCGCCCGGCAGCCGCCGTCGGCGCCGGGCTGTGCCTGTGGCTGGCCTTTCCCGACGCGAACCTCTGGTGGCTGGCACCCGTGGGAGTGGCACTGCTCGGCGCGGCGACCCTGACGGCCGGCGGCCGGCGCGGTGCGCTGCTGGGCATGCTCGCCGGGCTGGCCTTCTTCGTGCCGGTCCTGTCCTGGTCGGGCGTCTACGTCGGCGCCCTGCCGTGGTTCGCCCTGGCCATCCTCGAGGCGCTCTATGTCGCGGCCATGTCGGCCGTCGTCGGCTACACGGGCCGACGCCTGACCGATGCCGGACACCGTGGGGTGGCCTACGTGGTCATCCCGCTGGCCTGGGTGGTGCAGGAGTGGGCCCGGTCCACCACGCCGTATGGCGGGTTCCCTTGGGCGCGACTGGCGTTCAGCCAGGCCGACAGCCCGCTCGCCCACGTGGCCCGATGGCTCGGCGCCCCCGGGGTGACCCTGGCCGTGGCCACTGTCGGAACGCTCCTGCTCGTCGCCGGCACCTGCGCCGTGCAGCGGTCCTGGGCGCGCGCCGCCGGAGCGGCCGTGGCCGCCCTCGCGCTCCTCGGGATCGCCCCGCTCGCCATTCCACTGCCGACGGACGGCCGCCCGGTGGAGGTCGGGTTCGTGCAGGGCAACGTGCCCCAGGCCGGCCTGGAGTTCAACGCACAGCGCCGCGCCGTGCTCGACAACCACGTGGCAGGCACGCAGCAGCTCGCCCGCAAGGCCCCGGACAACCTCACCCTCGTCGTGTGGCCCGAGAACTCCTCGGACATCGACCCGTTCCGCAACCCGGATGCCGCGGCCCAGATCGACAACGCCCGCGCCGCCGTGGGGGTGCCGCTGCTGATCGGCGCGGTCCTCGCCGAGCCGCCGGGCTTCAGCTCCAACGTGTCGCTCTTCTACCTGCCCGGGGTCGCCGAGCCCCAGCGCTATGTCAAGCTGCACCCGGTTCCCTTCGCCGAGTACATCCCCGCTCGCGCCTTCTTCCGCATCTTCACCCCGATGGCCGACCTCGCGGGCAACTTCGTCGCCGGCGACCAGATCGGCGTCTTCACCGTTCCGGCCGCCGGAGGCAACTACGTCGCACTGCCGACGATCTGCTTCGAGGTCGCCTACGACGGCCTCATGCGCGACAGCGTGCGGGCCGCCGGCGACGACCCCAGCCTGCTCGTGGTGCAGACCAACAACGCCACCTTCGGCTACACCGACGAGTCCGAGCAGCAGTTCGCGATCTCGCGGATCCGGGCCATCGAGCACGGCCGGTCGGTGGTGCACGTCTCCACCGTCGGGGTGTCCGGGTTCGTGGCGCCTGACGGGACGGTCACCGAGAAGACCGGGCTGTTCACGGCTGACCAGCGGATGGCCGCTCCCGTGGTGCGCACCGAGCGCACCCCGGCCGACCGGATCGGTGCAGTGCCCGAGTGGCTGGCCGCCCTGGGCCTGCTCCTGCTCGTCGTCGGGAGCACCCGGGCAGCCCGGAGCGTTAGGGTTTCGAAGGCCAGTTCTCCCCCCGACCGACCTGACGAGGACCCACAACCTTGACCGAGACCGCCCGACCGCCGCTGCAGCGGGTCGCCGTCCTCATCCCGACGTACAACGAGCGGGACACCCTGCCCGTCACCGTGCGCCGCCTGCGCGAGGTCGCGCCGCAGGTCGACGTCGTCGTGCTCGACGACAACTCGCCCGACGGCACCGGTGCGGTGGCGGACGCCCTGGCAGCGGCCGACCCCCAGGTGAGCGTGCTGCACCGGGCCGGCAAGGAGGGCCTCGGGGCCGCCTACCTCGCCGGGTTCCGGCGGGCGCTGGATGCCGGCTACGACGCCGTCGTCGAGATGGACGCCGACGGCTCGCACCGCCCCGAGCACCTGCCGATGATGCTCGCCGCGGCCGAGCACGCGGATGCCGTCATCGGCTCACGCTGGGTGCCCGGCGGCTCGGTGGTCAACTGGCCGGTGCACCGCAAGGCGCTTTCGATGGGGGGCAACCTCTACATCAAGGTGCTGCTCGGGATGCCGGTCAACGACGCGACCGCCGGCTACCGCGTCTACCGCAGCGACGCCCTGCGGGCCATGGGGCTGGACGGCGTGGCGTCGCAGGGCTACTGCTTCCAGACCGACCTGACCTGGCGTGCCGTCAAGGCCGGCCTGACCGTCGTCGAGGTGCCCATCACGTTCGTCGAGCGCGAGGTGGGCGACTCCAAGATGAGCCGGGACATCATGACCGAGTCCCTGAGCCGGATCACCGGCTGGGGCGTGCGGCACCGCGCCCGGCAGCTGCGCGAGCTGTTCGGCGTAGCCCGCGAACCGAGGTGGCACACGCTGTGAGCCGCACCGGCGCCACCCCGTACGCCTCCCGCCGGCGGCGTCCTCGGGTGATGCGCTGGGTGTTCCTCGCCCTGCTCATCGTCCCGGTCGTCGAGATCGCGGCGATCATCGCGGTCGGCCGGGTGATCGGCGGGTGGCAGACCCTGCTCCTGCTCGTGCTGGAGTCCCTGCTCGGGGCCTGGATCGTCAAGCGGGAGGGAGGGAAGGCCTGGGCGGCGCTCCAGGAGGCCCTGCGCACCGGGCGGATGCCGAGCCGTCAGCTCTCGGACGCCGCCCTCGTGCTGATCGGCGGCACGCTGCTGCTCACCCCGGGGTTCGTCACGGACTTCGTGGGGTTCTTCTTCATCCTGCCGCTGACCCGCCCGATCACCCGGGTCTGGCTCGAGCGCGTGGTCGCCCGCCGGCTGCTCGGGCCGATGGGGGAGTGGCCGGCCTCCGGCCCGGTGCCGGGAGCCGCGCGCGGACCCGGCGGTCCGGCATCCGGACCAGCGGGCGGTGGCCACCCGGACGTCGTCCCGGGCGAGGTCGTGGAGGGCACCATCGTCGACCCCGACCTCCCCTGAGGGGGGCGGCTGGTCGACCAAGCCCGGACATGACGGATGCCGGGCACCCTGGTGGGTGCCCGGCATCCGTCAGCGGTCGGTCAGGCGGACTTGCGCTTGCGGGGGCGCTCGCCGCGCGACTCGCGCAGGAGGGTGAGCCGCTCCTCGAGCAGCTCCTCGAGCTCGGGGATGGAGCGACGCTCGAGCAGCATGTCCCAGTGGGTGCGCACGTGCTTGACGGGCTTGGCCTCCGGCTCCGGGCCCCCACCCTGGAGCTTCGCCTCGGCACCGCAACGGCACTCCCACGTGTGGGGGACGTCGGCCTCGACGGAGAACGGAAGCTTGATGGTGTGCCCGTTCGGGCACAGGTAGGTCGTGATGTTGCGCTCGCTGGGGACGACGTTCGCGTCGGTCTCCATGCTCAGCGCGCCGAGTCGGCTGCCGCGCAGGCTGCGTTCTGCCATGGGATTCTCCCGGAGTCTGTGGTGTCCCGGATCGGCAGGTCGCCCCGACCGGGTCTAGCGCGTCCAACGACCGGACCGGTGGCGTTGTTCCGTCGCCTCGCCGTCGTGTGAAGGGTTCGGTGTGAGACCCCTCACAGGATGCCTACGGGCCAGACCGTCTTACAGTTCGGACACCGCCCGGCTCAGACGACGCGCGGGACCTCGTTGCCGGCGTCGAGGATGCCCTGCCGCACATCGACCTTGCGCAGGATGGCGTAGCCCAGCACGAAGAAGATGATCAGCGCCACGATCGCCGGGCGGTAGGAGCCGGTCAGCTGGTGCACCAGGCCGAACAGGAACGCGCCGAACCACGACGTGCCGCGCTCCATGGCCTGGTAGAAGCCGAAGAACTCCGCCTCCCGGCTGTGCGGCACGAGCTGGCTGAACAGCGAGCGGCTCAGCGCCTGGCTGCCGCCGAGCACGATGCCGATGAGCACGCCGAGCACGACGAACGGCAGGAAAGCCTCCTCGGGCAGGAAGAACGCGGCCACCACGATCAGCGACCACGCGATGAGCGAGCGCAGGATGGTCCGCCACGCCCCCCAGCGCCCCGCGACCCAGCCGAAGAGCAGCGCGCCGCCGAACGCCACGAACTGCACGAGCAGGATCAGCGCGATGAGCTGGCTCTCGTCGAACTTCAGCTGCTCGGCGCCGTAGAGGCTGCTCGACGTGATGACGGTCTGGATGCCGTCGTTGAAGAACAGGTAGGCCAGCAGGAACAGCATGGTGTTCGGGTAGTTCTTGAGGTCGCGGAAGGTGTGGCCGAGCTGGGTCAGGCTGCCCCTCACGGCGCCGGCGCGGGGGGCGTCGATCTCGCTGGGGGCGTTCCCGCGCAGGCTCCACAGGCCGACGACCGGGATGATCGTGAAGACGGCCCACCACAGGGCCGCGGACAGCAGGCTGATCCGCACGGCCGTCTCGGTGTCGACGCCGACGAGGTCGGGCTTCGTGACGATCACCAGGTTGACGGCCAGGAGCAGACCACCGCCGAGGTAGCCGAGCGCCCAGCCACGGCTGGAGACCTTGTCGCGGTCGTCTGGGCTCGCGATCCGGCACAGGATGGCGTCGTAGACGACCAGGCTCGCGCCCAGGCTGATCGAGGCGATGACCATCATGGCGGCGCCGAACCGCCAGTTGCTGCCCACGAGGAAGAACAGCCCGGCCGCTGCGGCCGAGCCCACCCAGGCGAACAGGCCCAGGAGCCGGGCCGGGCGCTGGGACCGGTCGGCGATCGCGCCGACCATGATGAGCAGCAGCGCCGACATGATCGTGGCCAGGGTGATGGTGTACGGGGCGATCGACCCGGGGTCCAGGGGCGCGGTGAGCACCAGGACGACCGCGGCCAGGGCGAGCGGCACGATGAGGGTGGTGGGGCGCACCAGCACCCGGGTGTCACGCGCGTAGGCGACGATCCCGAGCACGAGGAGGACGAGCAGCGCGACGACCGCGACGAACGCGACCGTGGAGATCCAGCGCGGCAGGTCCTGGGCGGCCGGAACCACGTACAGGTCGGTGCCGCACTTGGCGTCGGAGTCGATGCCGGGGCAGGCGGCCTCCTTGGCCACCGTGGTGAGGTAGGGCCCGAAGAGCACCGTGCCCACCGTGGTGACGAAGGCCGAGTTCGCCCAGTCGTACCAGTACCAGGGGCGGTGGTAGCGGCCGGTCTCGGCGTAGGCGTCGACCCGCTCGGACTGCGTCGTCATGCGCGAAGCGTTCCACACCCGGTGCGGTGCCCACTGCAGGTTGCGGTAGTCGGCGCCGCCCGTGTCCTGGGCTCGGGCGTCAGCCCGCGAACTCCCAGTGCCACGGCTCGGGCAGTGAACCGCCCGCGGCGGCCCAGGACGGGTGGAACCAGCCGTAGAGCGGCGCGTTCTGCCGCATCCACTGGTGGGCGGGCGACCCGAAGTCCTGCACCCCGCCGCACAGGTCGACCGCGTGGCCCAGCCCGTGCCGGCTGGTGCCGGGGGTGGCGGCGAAGCGGCCGCGCTTGCCCTTGATCGAGATCTGGTCGGGCAGCGAGCGGTAGGAGTCGGTGATGCAGAGCGCGATGCCGGTCTGGGCGGCATACGCCTGGCTCATTGCGTTGAAGCTGGCGGCAGCGGCGGGGGAGAGGCTCTCGCCCGGGGCCCGCCAGATGGGGCACAGGCCGCTCGGCGGGATCATGCCGTTCGGGTAGATCGTCGCGTCGTTGGTGCACGGCTTGCCGATCGCGGTGGTGTCGACCGAGGCGGAGGACAGCGCGTCGCGCAGCCGCTGGGCGGCGGCCTTGGCCTTCGGGGTGCGGGCGCCGACGAGCAGGCTGGCCACCGGGCCGGCCTTCTCGACCTCGGCCACCTGCAGGCTGCGCAGCTTGGCCATCTTCGAGCGTTGGGCGAGCACCACCTTGTCCAGTGCGCCCTTCTCGCGCTGCACGACCCGGGTGGCAGCGGCGGCCGAGGCCTGGGCGGCATCGGCCGCCGCGCTCAGCCGCACCTGCTCGGCGGTGAGCACCTTGACGTCGCGCAAGGCCAAGGTGCGCTGCTCGGTGATGTAGGACAGGTCGCCCAGCGGGTCGCCGACCTGGTCGGGCTCGGAGCCCATCGCGTCGAGCATGCCGGCGAGGTCGGCGTCGCCACCACCCCCGGCGTAGACGGAGAAGACCCAGTCACGAAGGAGCCGGTGCGCGGTGGCCAGGCGAGCCTCGAGCACGGCCAGGTCGGTGTGCGACGAGGCGGCCTCGTCGGTGGCGGCCCGCTCGGTCTCGCGGGCGGCGACCAGCGACTCGAGCAGGGCGTTGGACTTGTCGGACAGCGCGTTCATCTCGCGGGTGGCTGCGGCGACCTGGGAGTTGCTCGCGAGCAGCGCTGACGCGATGCGGTCGGCCTCGGCGATCTGGGCGGAGAGGAACGGTCCGGACAGTGCGACCTGCTGGTCGGGCTCGCCCTCGGCCGGCGCGGCCTTGGTGGGCGGCGGACCCGGCGTGGCGCTGGTGCTCGGGCCGGGCCTGGGGGTCGTGGCCGTGGGGGTGGGGGAGGGGGAGGTCGGCGTCGTCGGGGTGGTCGGGGTGGGCGGGGTGGGCGTTGGGCTCGAGCTGCGCGAGATGGTGGTCGACGGTGACGGCACGGGCACCGGTGCAGCAGCGGCAGTGCCAGCCGTTGCGGCCACGACCGCAGCGAGCACGACCGACCCGGTCGTCACCCGCATCCAAGGCGCCCAGCGCACGACTTCTGTCTTCCTGTGATGTTCGACGACGCCCACGGGCGCCCAGCACGCGCCCCTGCCGCACGAACCACGCCCCACGATAGGCCGCCCGCCGTCCGGGCGATACCCGGACGCCCAAATACCACCCGTTCGGGCCATACGTCGTCCACAGGTGGCGGGGTCACGGGGTCGTCGTCCACAGGCGGGGCGACACCGTGGTGGCCGCGGACGGTGCGGGGCAAGGTGGCTGCCATGGGGCAGTTCGCCCCAGAGGGAGGGTGGCAATGGATTATGTCAACTCGGTGCACCTGGTCGGCCGGGTCACCGCGACGGGGGAGCCGCGCGAGCTGCCGAGCGGCGACACCGTGCTGACCCTGCGGGTGGTGGTTCCTCGGGCGCAGCGCCGTGACACGGCCCGCCCCGGCGTCGACACCATCGACGTGGCGTGCTGGACCGCGGCGGCGCGACGGTCGGCATCCCGGTGCGCGGTCGACGACCACATCGAGGTCGAGGGCGCCCTGCGCCGCCGGTTCTTCCGCGCCGGAGGTGCGGTGGCCAGCCGCTACGAGGTCGAGGCGCGCCGGGTCACTCGGCGTCGTGCCGACAGCGGTTGAGCCTCAGGACCGAGCGTCCAGCATCTGCTGCAGGAGGGCGATCTCGGAGGTCTGCGCGGCCGCGATCGCACCGGCCAGCGTGCGCACCTCGGGGGTGCGCGCCTGAGCCACCGCCGCCTGCGCCATGGCCACCCCTCCGGTGTGGTGGGCGATCATCAGGCGCAGGAAGATCCGCTCGGCCTCGACACCGGTGGCGGCCTTGAGCTCGGCCAGCTGGGCAGGCGTGGCCATGCCCGGCATCGAGCCGTCCGGCCCGGTGTGCGCCGCCGCGTGCTCGCCGCCGACCCAGGCCATCGGCGGCCGGGAGCCGGTCTGGGGCAGGCCCCACTGCACGAGCCACCCGTACATCTGCCCGGCCTGCTGCTGCTGGCTGGTGATGATGTCGTAGGCGACGGTGCGCACCTCGTCGTCCTTGCTGCGGTCGCGCACCAGCAACGCCATCTCGACGGCCTGGGCGTGGTGGGTCTGCATGTCGCGCGCGAAGCCGGCGTCGGCGCCGAAGTCGGTGGGTGGAGCGTTGCGCGCGTGCACGACCCACAGCGTGCCGAGCGCCCCCACGAGCAGCGCGGCCAGACCGACCAGCAGCAGCCGACCACGACCATGGTGCTGCCGCTCCGGCTCGGGCTCGTGGTCGCCGTCGTCGTAGCCGTCGTCGGGTCGGTGGCCGTCTCGCTCGTCGGCGTCGTCCACCGGAGTCGCGCTCATCCGCTTGCCGGCGGCAGGTCACCCACGCTGCCACCGGTGCACGCGGCACCCGGCTCTGGGGTCTGCGGGCCCTGCCGGTAGGCCTTGACGAACTCGGGGAGCCGCGGGTCGTCGACCCCGGTGAGCACCAGCTGGGTGCCCCAGGCGCTGGCGACCACCGGCCCGGGCAGACCAGGGTAGGGCGACAGCACGATGTAGGTGTCGGGCAGCTCGGCGGTGAGCTTGGCGACCTGGTCGGCGGGGAGCTTGGGGTCGTAGGTCACCCAGACGGCGCCGTGCTCGAGGGCGTGCACGGCCAGCTCGTTCTTGACCGGCGAGGTGTAGACGCCGCAGTTCAGCCAGGTCGGGTTGTGGTTGCCCCCGACGGGCGGCGTCTGGGCGTAGGTGACCGGGTCGGTGGTGTGGTCGCGGGTGACCTTGTAGGTCTTGACGCCGTCGAGCGTGGGCCGGTTCGACACGTCGTTGTAGACGGTGAACCCGACGACGCCGGCGATGACCAGCACCACGGTGGCCACCGCAGCGATGAGCAGCAGGCGGGAGCGGCGCTCCTTGGCCCGTTGCGCCTGGCGCACCTCGTCGACCTTGGCCCGGCCGGCCCGGGCACCACCCTGCGGCCTGGACGACTTGCTCACCCGGTGCTCCTCACTGCGGTTGTGTGACGACGAGCGAACATTGTGACCCATCGACCTTGCGCGGACGTATCACGCCCACCACCACGGGCCTCCTGACACACATTCGAAGGGCTCGGCCCGGGAGGTGGCGACATGCAGTGGATCCAGTGGACCCGGTGCCCGCAGTGCGACTCGATCGCCGAGATCGTCGACCGCGACGTCTGGCCGAGCACCGACGGGCCGGTCGAGCACGTGCACGTGCGGTGCGTGCGGCGGCACCGGTTCGTGATGCCGGTGGTGTCGCTGGCGTCGCAGGGCTCGCCCGCGTCGATGGCGGCGCTGGAGCGTGAGCTGGTACCGGTGAGGACGCCGCGCCCGGGGTCGGCAGCGACCTGAGCGCAGGACGGGGCCCAGAAGGGGTGTCCCGCACGGTCAGATAACGCCGATAATCAACATTATGTCAATCACGCCGAAGCGGTGCGGATGGCCCACTCCCCTCGAGTGGCAGGCCGGAGGGCCAGCGGCCTTGGACGTCTGCTGCGGGCCCGGAGCGCGACGTGCGGCGCCCCCCTGACGACGAGTTCCGGCGGGCCGCCGCACGTTGCGTGCGAGCGAGCGCTCAGGCGCGCAGCGCCTGGGCCAGCTGACGGAAGTCGTCGACCAGGGTGGCCATGTCGTCGTCGGTCGTCACCAGCGAGACCAGCCACTGCTCGTCGAGGCCGGGCGGCGTGAGGATGTGCCGGTTGACGCCCCAGAGCCAGGACAGCTCGGCGAGGGCGAAGTCGGTGGCCTTGTAGTCGCGGTAGTTGCGCACCGGGGTGGTCGACCAGGTGACGCACCCCTTGACCCCGAGACCGACGGTGTGGGCCGGCAGCTCGTACTCGTCGATGATGGCGTCGATGGCCTGCAGGGCGCGCACGTTGACCGCCTCGGCCTCGGCGAGCGCCTCGCGGGTGCAGATCTCGTCGACCGCACGTGCCGCCGCCATGACCAGCGGGTTGCCGTTGTAGGTGCCGAAGTGGGCCATCCGACCGTCGACGACGACCTCCATGACCTCACGCTTGCCACCGAACGCCGCCAGCGGCAGGCCGCCGCCGATCGACTTGGCCAGGGTGATCAGGTCGGGGGTGACGCCGAGCCGCTGGGCTGCACCGGCGTAGCCGGCGGTCAGGCCGGTCTTGACCTCGTCGAAGATGAGCACGACGCCGTGCGCGTCGCAGGCGGCCCGGACCGCCGCGAGGTAGCCCTCGTCGGGCACCACGATCGAGAGGTTCTCGATGACCGGCTCGACGACCAGGGCGGCGATCTCGCTGCCGTGCTCGGCGAGCACCCGGTCGAGCTGCCCCAGGTCGTTGTAGGCGATCACGTATACCGTGCCGGCCTCGACGTCGAAGGGCACCTGCGGGGTCGGTGCGTCGGCCGGGCCGATCTCGTCGAGCCCGGGCTTGACCGAGACCTGCAGCGCGTCGTAACCGCCGTGGTAACCGCCCTCGATCTTGATGATCGCCTTGCGCTCGGTGTAGGCCCGCGCACAACGGATGGCGTACATCAGCGACTCGGTGCCCGAGTTGGTGAACCGGATCATGTCGAGCTGGAACCGGTCGCAGAACCGCTCGCTCATCTCGGTGGCCTGGGGCGACGGCGTCACGAAAAGGGTGCCGGTGTCGGTGAGTGCCTCGGTGACCTTCTCGACGACGTGCGGGTTGAGGTGGCCGACGAGCATCGCGCCGAAACCCATCGACAGGTCGAGCAGCCGGTTGCCGTCGACGTCGGTGAGCCAGGCACCGCGGGCCGAGGCGATCGAGACCGGGTAGGGCTCCCAGTGCTGGAAGGAGCTGGTGACCCCGAGCGGCAGCGTCTTGCTCGCCCGCTCGTTGTGGGCGCCCGACTCCGCCGACCATGAGGTGAACCGCGCCCACTCGGCGGCCAGCAGCCGCTCCACGACCTCGGGGTCGACCGGCCGGGTGCGCTCGGGCAGACGGCGGTAGGTGCCGGGGTCGTGCGCGGGCACGGCGGGTGCGGTCTGCAGCTGGTCGGTCATTCGGGGCCTCCTCCCCCACCGGGAGGTGGGGTCACGTCTGCGGGTTCGGATATCACTCGGGATCACCCTACCTGCCTTCGGATTCCGCTGCCAAGCCCCGATCTGACGACCGGAACCGCGCTCACCCAGCGATCGGGCCGAAGGTGACCTCAGCACTGGACACCACGTCACCCCGGCGGCCCGGGGCGGTGGCCCACGACCAGTAGAGGTTGGTGTGGCTGATCACCTGCTCGGGTGCGGGAGCGCCGTAGTCGGTGAGGTCCTCGGTGGTGTGCGCGTCGCCGACCAGCGTGACGTCGTAGCCGCGCACCAGCGCGCCGTGCAGCGTGGCGCGGATGCAGGCATCGCTCTGCGCGCCGCTGACCACGACCCGCCCGACTCCCCCGGCCGCCAGCACGTCCTCGAGGTCGGTCGCCTCGAAGGAGTCGCCGTAGTTCTTCTGCACGACGGGCTCCCCCTCGCCCGGCGAGAGCTCGTCGACGATCTGCCAGTCGTCGCTGCCCTGCTCCAGGCCGTCGTCGGAGTGCTGGACCCACACGACGGGGACGTTCTCGGCGCGGGCCCGGTCGACCAGCCCGGCGATGTTGCCGAGCACGCGGTCGCGGTCGTGGCCACCGACCACGACGCCGTTCTGGACGTCGATGACCAGCAGTGCGGTGTTGGGGCGGTGCTCGAGGGTTGTCATGTCGGTCTCCTCCTGGTGATCGCCGAGCCCTTGCGCGGTCAACGCTAGATCAGGCCGCCGACAGCGGCCTGCGGGCAGTCAGGGGCCCCGCCCCGCCGTTGCCACCGCCATGGGCGCGGTGCATACTTAACACTGTTGTGAACTCACGAACACCTCCCGCGGACGAGCTGGACGCGGTCTTCACGGCGCTGGCGAACTCCCACCGGCGCGAGGTCGTGCTGCTGCTGGCGCAGCGGCCGGCCACCATCACCGAGGTGGCGCACCGGGTCGGCCTGAGCCTTCCGGCGATCCACCGGCACATCAAGCTCCTCGAGGCGGCGCACCTCGTGCGGCGCACCCGGCTCGGACGGGGAAACCTCCTGGCCCTGGAACGGCTGGCCCTGCGGCAGCTGCAGGACTGGACCGACCAGTTCACCCCGTGGTGGGGCACCGACGCCGAGACCCTCGACAACCATGCGGCCGCCCCAGCGCGCGCCACCGACCAGGCCGGCATACCCGGCGGGAAAGGCAGCACGGCATGAGCACGTTCCTCTTCCTCTACAAGGGCTACGTCACCCCCACCCCCGAGATCGGCCGGGACTGGATGCAGTGGTTCGAGTCGGTCGGCGAGCAGATGGTCGACAGTGGCCACCCGATGAGCGGCGGGGCGGAAGTCACCCCCGCCGGCACCACCGACCTCGAGCTGGGCGTGGACTCCTTCACCGGCTACTCGGTCATCGAGGCCGACGACCGCGAGGCCGCGCTGGCCCTGGCCCGGACCAACCCGATGATCACCAGCGTCGTCGTGCACGAGCTCGCCAAGATGTAGCACCTACGCTGGCCGCACCATGCAGTGCGACTACTTCGACGCCGGCCGGTGCCGCTCGTGCACCCTGATGGGCACCCCCTATGCCGACCAGGTCGCCGCCAAGCAGCACCGGACCACCGCCGCCCTGACCGGCGTCGCGCCCCACCTGGCATGGCTCGACCCCGCGCGCAGCCCGGCATCCCACTACCGCAACAAGGCCAAGCTGGTCGTCGGCGGGCACGCCGGGAACCCGACCCTCGGCATCCTCGACGAGCGCGGGCGCGGTGTCGACCTGCGTCGCTGCGGCCTGTACGAACCCGGCCTGGCCGCGACGTTCGACCCGCTGCACCGCTTCGTGTCGGACCTGCGCCTGGAGCCCTACGACGTGCCGGCCCGACGCGGCGAGCTGAAGTACCTCATCGTCACGCACTCCCCCGACGGCGAGCACCTCGTGCGGTTCGTGCTGCGCTCGAAGCGCCACCTCCCCGAGCTGCGGGCCGCGCTCCCCCGGCTGCTCTCCGACCTGCCGTCGGTGCGCGTGGTCACCGCGAACCTGCACCCGGAGCACAAGGCGGTGCTCGAGGGCGAGACCGAGGTACCGCTGACCGAGCAGACCCTGCTGCCGATGCGGGTGGGCGACGCCACGCTGCTGCTCGGGCCCCGGTCGTTCTTCCAGACGAACACCTCGGTGGCCGCAGCCCTCTACCGCCAGGCCCGCGACTGGGTGGACGACGCGGCCCCGTCCGTGGTGTGGGACCTCTACTGCGGCGTCGGCGGCTTCGCGATGCACGCCACCGCACCGGGCCGCACGGTGCTCGGGGTCGAGACCTCGACCGACGCGGTCGACGCGGCGCGCGCCGCGGCCGGGCAGGGACCGGATGCGGCGCGGTTCCAGGTCGGTGACGCCACGACGGCCGGCCGCTCCCCCGCCCCCGACCTCGTGGTGGTGAACCCGCCGCGGCGCGGCATCGGCCGCGACCTCGCCTGCTGGCTCGACGCGTCGACGGCGGCCGAGGTGATCTACTCCAGCTGCAACGTCGACTCGCTGGCGCGAGACCTCGCGGCGATGCCGTCGCTCACCCCGGTCACCGGCCGGGTCTTCGACATGTTCCCGCAGACCCCGCACACCGAGGTGATGCTGCGGCTGGAGCGCCGCTGACGGGTGGGCCCCCGGCTACGGTGGGGCGATGGGGGACGAACGCAACTGGGACGCCGAGGGCACCAGGCTGGCCGGCGAGGCCGAGGCCGACGGCGAACCCACTCGGTGGTTCGAGGAGCTGTGGTCGAAGGCCGCGCGCGACGAGGTCGACATGCCCTGGGACCGCACCGCGCCCTACCCGCCGGTGCTCGCCCTCGTCGATGCCGCGGGTGACGCAGCCGGTCGGCGCGCCGTCGTCGTGGGTGCCGGGCTCGGGGCGGATGCCGAGCTGCTCGCGTCCCGCGGCTACCGCACGGTCGCCTTCGACCTCGCGCCCTCAGCCATCGAGCTCGCCCGGGCACGGCACCCCGGCAGCGCCGTCGACTACCGGGTCGCCGACCTGCTCGACCTGCCCGACGACCTGGTGGGCGCATTCGACCTGGTCGTCGACGTGTTCACGGTGCAGGCCCTCCCCCGGCCGCTACGCGAAGCGGCCGTCGACGGCATCCGCTCGCTGGTGGCTCCGGGCGGTGAGCTGCTCGCGGTGCAGTTCGTGCACGAGGACGACGCGCCCGAGGACGACGGACCACCCTGGCTGGTCACCCGGGCGGAGATGGAGTCCTTCGCCGCCGGGGACGTCGCGCTGGTGTCGCTGAGCCGAGGACCACACCCGCTGCGCCCGGGGGGGCCCGACGCCTGGGTGGGCCTCTTCCGCCGGGGCGGCTAGCGGCTGCGCCCGTCAGAAGCCCAGCGCCGAGACGTTGACGGTGCGCCAGCGCCGTTGCAGCACAGCGTGATCGGGTGCGCGTTCGTCGACCACGGCCCACTCGTCAGTGGACCGCAGCAGCCTCACGGGGTGCACCATCACCGGTGTGCTCGACCGGGCGTCGAGGCGCACCACCCGGCGAACGCGAATCGCGTCGGCCAGCGCGCGCACCCTGCGGTCGGGATCGGTGGCCGCGCCACCACGAGCTTCGAGTGGGCGCGGGCCGCGGCACCCGCCAACCCCAGCTCGGCCAGCTCGGGCACCGGAGCGGCCAGGAGCACCCCGAGCGCCTCGGCCTCGTCGCTCGCCGCTTCGCCAACTACGCGACAGCGGTGCTGGAGCTGCTCGGCCAGGCAGAGCTGGAGCACGTCGCGCGCAACAACCGGGTGGGCAGCACGTGAGTGTCCCGCCGGCCTGCGGGACGAGGTTTCTTAACGTTCCGTTGATGCACTCTTAGTATTCGCCGCCCGGCCCGTTCCTAGGCTCTGGCACCTCCCCTTTAGAGGATGGTGCCTCGTGGCCACTGAATCCATCGGCGGACGGCGGTTGCGGGTAGGTCGGGGGGGAGGCGCAGCACGTCGTCGGCTCGCTCCCGCCCTGTGGGCACTGCTGGTGGCAACGGCGGTGCTCATCCCCCTCTGGGCGCTCTGGTCGGCGCCCGAGTACGCGCACCAGGGCCTGCTGCGCTGGGTCTCCCTCAGCACGGCGCTGTCGGCGGCGTCGCTACTGGTGCTCACCTTCGTGCTGCCCAGCCGGTTCCGGCCTCTGACCGGATACCTGGGGGTCGAGCGGCTGCTGCGGGGACACCGGGCGCTGGCACTGGCGGCCGTGACCCTGGTGCTGGTGCACGTGGCGGCCGTGCTGCTGCGTCCCGAGATCGGCATCGCGGTGCTCGATCTGCGCAGGGCACCCCCGCGGGTGTGGGCCGCCACCATCGCCACCCTCAGCCTGCTCGGCCTCGTGGCGCTGGGGCTGAGCCGGCGGCGTCGCCGGCCGCGCTACGAGGGGTGGCGGCTGGGCCACGTGGTGCTGGCCAACCTCGCGCTGCTCGCGACCGCCCTGCACGTGCTGTGGCTGGGTGACCTGACCCGCTACCCCGAGGCGCGGTGGTGGTTCGTCGGCATCGGGGTGGCCATGCTGCTGGCCGTCGCCCACCGCTGGATCTGGCGACCCCTGCGCTCGCGCCGCAACCGCTACGTCGTGGACGAGGTGCGTCGCGAGTCCACGACCGCCGTCACCCTGGTGCTGCACGCGGCCGGCCACGCCGGGGTGGAGTTCCGCCCCGGGCAGTTCGCCTGGCTGAAGATCGGCACCTCACCCTTCGTGTTCGAGGAGCACCCCTTCACCATCGCCTCCGCGGCGACCGAGCCATGGCGCAAGGAGTTCACCATCAAGGGGATCGGTGACTTCAGCGAGCTCGTCGCCGGGCTCCGACCCGGGCGCAACGTGTTCCTCGACGGACCGCACGGGTCGTTCACCCTCGACGGCCTCACCTCCGAGCGGTTCGTCATGATCGCCGGAGGGGTCGGCATCACCCCGATGCTCAGCATGCTGCGCACCCTGGCCGACGTCGCCGACCCCCGACCGGTGCTGCTCGTCGTCGCCGGCCGCACCGCCGATGACATGCTGCACCGGGCCGACTCCGAGCACCTCGACCAACGCCTGAACCTCCAGCTCGTCGAGATCCTCGAGGAGCCGCCCGACGACTGGGACGGCGAGATCGGGCGCTTCACCCAGGAGGTGCTGGAGCGGGCTCTGCCCGGGCGGCGGCGCCGCGAGGTCGTCGACTACTTCATCTGCGGGCCTGGGCCCATGGTCGCTGCGGCCACCCGCATCGTGAGCGACCGGGGGGTGCCGGGCCGGCGCATCCACACCGAGCTCTTCGACGTCGTCTGAGCCGGTCGTACGCTGTCGGGCGTGACCTTCTCGATCGCCGCCCGGGAGGGGGACGCCTGGGGCGTCGCCGTCGCCAGCAAGTTCCTCGCCGTCGGGTCGGTGGTGCCGGCCGTGCGCCCCGGAGTAGGCGCGGTCGCGACCCAGTCGCTCGCCCGGGTCGCCTACCTCGACGAGGTGCTCGACGCGCTCGCGGCGGGGACCGAGGTCGGCGCCGCCCTGGCGGATGCCGTCGCGGGCGACGACGGCCGGGCCCAGCGCCAGGTCGGCGCGGTCGGCCCGACCGGTGCGGCCACCTTCACCGGCGAGGGCTGCCTGAGCTGGGCCGGCGGCGTCGCCGCCGGTGACGCGGACTCGGCCTACGCCATCCAGGGCAACATCCTGACCGGCCCGGAGGTGGTCGAGGCGATGGAGGCGGCCTGGCTCGGCACGGCGGGGCAGCCGTTCGACGCCCGGCTGGTCGCCACCGTCCTCGCCGGGGATGCCGCCGGTGGTGACTCCCGCGGCCGGCAGAGCGCGGCGATCCTCGCGCACGCCCCGGGCGCCGGCTACGACGGCTGCGGCGTGCTCGCCGACCTGCGGGTGGACGACCACCCCGACGCACCGCGCGAGCTGGCCCGCCTGCACGACCTGTCCACACTGCTCTTCGGCGGTCCCGAGGACGTCGAGCCGCTCCAGGGCGCCCTGCGCGACGAGGTGGCGACGCTGCTCACGGCGGTGGGACGCGGCATCCACCGGGGTGACGTGGACGCGGCCCTCGAGGCCTGGATGTCGGAGGTCAACCTCGAGACCCGGCGCTCCCTCGGCGGCATCGACGCGCGCGTGCTCACCGAGCTGCGGGCGGCGGCCGGAGGCGCCGACCCGGCCTGACGGGGCTCACTCGAAGCGGGACGGGTCCCCGGACCCCACCCGCACGACCTCCGCGGCCCCGCTCGAGAAGTCGACGACAGTGGTGGGCTCGGTGCCGCACTCCCCCGAGTCGATGACGACGTCGACCACGTGGTCGAGCTCCTCCTTGACGGTCCAGCCGTCGGTCATCGGCTCGTCCTCGCCGGGCAGCATCAGGGTCGAGGAGAGCAGCGGTTCGCCGAGCTCCGCGAGCAGGGCTCGCACCACCGGGTGGTCGGGGATGCGCACGCCCACCGTGCGCTTCTTCGGGTGCTGCAGCCGGCGGGGCACCTCGTGGGTGGCCGGCAGGATGAAGGTGAACGGGCCGGGCGTGGACGCCTTCACCGCCCGGAACACCGAGTTGTCGACGTGCACCAGCTGGCCGAGCTGGGCGAAGTCGCGGCAGATCAGCGTGTAGTGGTGGCGGTCGTCGAGCCGGCGGATCTCGCGGATGCGGTCCTTGCCCGACTGGTTGCCCACCATCGCGCCGAGGGCGAAGCCCGAGTCGGTCGGGTAGGCGATCAGGCCGCCGTCGCGCAGCACCGCCACCGCCTGGGCGACGGCCCGGGGCTGCGGGTCGACCGGGTGCACGTCGAGGTAGCGAGCCATGCGCCAACGATAGAGGTCAGGTGCTCCGCAGCCCGCGGTTCCAGAGCTCGGTGGTCTGCACCACCCAGAAGACCGCGAAGAGCGTGATCAGCACGACCTCGACCCAGAACACCAGGGTGGTCGACGAGGTGGCGAGGTTGATGGCCACCGTCGCCACGAGCGCCGCGAGCATGGCCACGGCGATCATCCGGTACATCGCGACGTAGCGACCATGGGTCGACGGGGCGGCCCCGTGGCGCACCGCCTCCTGGACGTCGCGGGCGTTGAGCCAGACGACGCCGATGATCGCCAGGAACATCGGGATGGCGGCAGCGTCGTGGCCGTGCGCGATGAAGCTGTCGCGGGCGACGACGAACCACACGACCCCACCGCCGAGCACGGCCACGGTGAGGGCGGCTCCGAGCCGCTCGACCGTGCTCAGGCCGTCGAACCCGCCCTGCCGCAGGGTGATCACGACGGCCACGGCCCCGACGACCGCCGCGGTGAAGAACAGGGCGGGCATGTTGTTGCCGACGAAGGCAGGGATGTCGGGAGCCAGCAGCTCGGTGGACCCGCACCCGGGCACGGCCAGCGTGGGGATGAACGCGACCCCGGGGGCCAGCATCCCGGCGAGGTTCATCAGCACGTCCTCGCCGTCGGTGTTGCCCTTCAGCGCCACCAGGCACACGCCCATCGTGACGAGCACGCCGATGAGCACGGCGTGCACCGGCGTGTAGTAGTAGGCGCTGATCGACGGCTGCAGGCAGCGGCCGGCGGCCCACCACTCCAGCACGACCGAGGTGTAGAGCAGCAGCACCAGGGCGGCAAGGGCGATGCGCAGGTAGTTGTAGGTCTTGACGGCTGCCAGGGCCGGGTCGGGCTCCACCCCGGCCCGCTCAGTCCTCGCGCATGTGGATGGGCGTGCCGAGCTGCACGCTGCGGCTCACCGTGCACAGCCGGTCGTGGCTCTGGGCGATCGCGCGGGGCAGCCGCTCACGGGCCGAGTCGCCGGCGTCTCCGTCGGGGAAGCGCACCCGGAAGGTCACCTCGATCTCGCCCATGTGGTTGCCGTGCTCGTCGCGCAGCTTCTCGCCGCCCGCGGTGACGGTGAACTCGGTGGGCTCGGCCAGCCGGCTCGTGATGAAGTCGACGTCAACCGCGCTGCACCCCGCGATCGCCGTGAGGAGCAGCTCGACCGGGGTGAAGTCCGGCGACTCCCCCGACCCGATGCTCATCGTGCCGCCGCGCGCGTTGGTGACGAGGTAGGTGCCCGTGCCGGTGCGGCTCATCTGGACGCTGCGGTGCCCGGGGCCGGTGCCGCCGGTCTCCTGCTGGTGCTGCTGGTGCTGCTGGGCCATCAGGTTCCCCACTTCTGGTCGATGGCGCGGACCACCTCGAGGTCGCGCCAGGTGGTCGTTCGGCCGGTGATGCGTTCGATGCGGGCGTTGGTGAGCTTGGTCTTCTGGAAGCCGCCGCTCATCTCGGCGAGGATCTGCGAGCCGAGCACGAGGCATCGCTCGCCCGGAGCGTCCCACGCGTCGAGCTCCTTCGCCGCTGCCGCCGGGATGGCGGCGTCGGCCAGCGCCAGGTAGCGCTTCCCGCCGGGGATCAACGGTGGCACGGCGTCGACCTCGGCGAGGTCGGCGCGCAGCTGCGCCGGGGTGCGCACCACGCAGGGCACCGAGAACCCGGCGAACTCCTCGAGCACCGTGGACATCTGGGTGGCGACGGCCGCGCACGAACGGCGCCCGCTGCGGACGAACACGTTGCCGGACTGGATGTGCGTCGCGACGTCGGTGAACCCGGCATCCTCGAGCGCGCCGCGCAGCTCGGCCATCTTCACGAAGCGGCCGCCCACGTTGACGGCCCGCAGGAACGCGACGTAGGACGGCATGGCGCACATCCTGTCACCGGCCTGCCACAGTGGGGCAATGTCCTCCGCCACCGACGCCGTCGGACGCCTCGTCCTGGTCCGCCACGGCCAGACCGAGTGGAGCCGCGACGGGCGGCACACCGGGCGCACCGACGTACCACTCACGGATGCCGGGGAGCGCGACGCGCGCCGGCTCACCCCCCTGCTGGCCCGCTTCGACTTCGCCCTCGTGCTGTCCTCGCCGCTGGACCGGGCCGTCCGGACCGCGCAGCTCGCCGGCCTGGAGCCGACCACCGACGACGACCTGGTCGAGTGGGACTACGGCGACTGCGAGGGCCGCACCACCCCGGAGATCCGCGAGCTGCGGGGCGACCCGGGCTGGACGGTCTTCGCGAACGGGGTGGCGGCCGGCAACACCCCCGGTGAGACCGTCGAGGAGGTCGCGGCCCGGGCCTCACGGGTCCTGGTGCGGGTGCAGGAGCCCCTGCAGCACGGCGACGTCGCGCTGGTCGCGCACGGCCACCTGCTGCGGATCCTCGCCGCCACCTACCTGCGCGAGGACGCCCGCTTCGGCGCGCACCTCCTGCTGGACGCGGGCGCGGTGTGCGTGCTCGAGGGCGAGCACGGGGTGCCCGGCATCCGGTCGTGGAACCAGACCGACAGCTGAGCTCAGCGGTCGAGCCCGGGGCCCTCGATGACGGACATCACGTTGCCCGAGGGGTCGGTGAACCAGGCGATGAGCGGGCCTCCCCCGCGGAAGACGCCGTCGTCGTCGGTCTGCGCCGGGCTGCCCTCGTAGTGCTCGAACGCCACGCCGCGCTCGGTGAGGGCCGCGACGGTGGCCGCCACATCGTCGACCGGGAAGTTGAGCACCGTGTAGGTGGCGGGCACGTGGTCGGGCTTGGGGTAGAGCAGGATCGGCCGGCCCCCGGTGGGGCGCAGCACGAGCATGCCCATGTCCCCCTCGTCGACCTGCAGGCCGAGCACCTCGCCGAAGAAGTGCTTGGACTGCGCGATGTCCTTCACGGCGATGCCGCTGAACGCCTTCGATGTCTCGAGCATGCGCTCCACCGTACGCGCGGGGTCAGGGCAGCGGCCAGGTGTGCACCGGCTCGTTGGAGTCCATGTGCAGGGTGTACTGCTCGAGCATCCGGCGCAGCGCCTCGCGGCGGTCGCACCCGGCATCCTGGAACGACTGGACGGTGCGGCTCTGCCACTCGGCGCCGTTGACGCCCGACTTGCAGCGCCCCTCGATGACGCCGAGGAACCGCTCGCGCACGGCGTCCGAGACACCCCACTCGTGCAGCCCCTCGTGGGCCAGCGGGAGGAGGTGGCGCAGCACCAGCTCGTCGGTCGACAGCTCCCCGAAGCCGGGCCAGTAGAGCCGGGCGTCGATGCCGTCGCGGGCGGCCCGCCGGAAGTTCTCCTCGCAGGCCGCGAAGCTCATCTTGGTCCAGACCGGGCGGTCCTCGTGGGCCAGCATCCGGATGGCGCCGTAGTAGAACGCCGCGTTGGCCAGCACGTCGACGATGGTCGGGCCGGCCGGGAGCACTCGGTTCTCGACGCGCAGGTGCGGGGTGCCGCCGACGATGTCGTAGATCGGCCGGTTCCAGCGGTAGACCGTGCCGTTGTGCAGCCGCAGCTCGGACAGCTCGGGGGCGACACCGGCCTCGAGCGCCGCCATCGGGTCCTCGTCGCTGGTCTCGGCGAGCAGGGTCGGGAAGTAGCGGACGTTCTCCTCGAACAGGTCGAAGATCGAGGTGATCCAGCGCTCGCCGAAGAAGACGCGGGGGCGCACGCCCTGGTTCTTCAGCTCGATCGGCCGGGTGTCGGTGGCCTGCTTGAACAGCTCGATGCGGGTCTCGGCGTGCAGCCGCTTGCCGAAGAAGAACGGGGAGTTGGCGGCCAGGGCCACCTGGGGCGCGGAGAGCGCCTGGGCGGCGTTCCAGTGCGCGGCGAACTCGCTGGGGGCCACCTGCAGGTGCAGCTGGACGCTCGTGCAGGCGGACTCGGGCGCGATCGAGTCGCAGTAGGTGGCCACCCGCTCGCCGGTCGGGCCCTCGATGTCGAGGTAGATGTCCTCACCGCGCGCGACGAAGATCGAGTCGTTCAGGGCGGTGTAGCGGTTGTTGCCGCTGATCCACTCACCCTCGTAGTGCTCGGGCATGATCGTGGGCAGGATGCCGATCGCGACGATCTTGCTCCCGACCTCCTTGGCCGCGCGGTCGGCGGCGTTGAGGCTGTCGCGCAGCTCCACCTCGAGCTCGAGCGCGGAGTCGCCGGGCAGCGGCCGCGGGGGCACGTTGAGCTCGATGTTGTACTGCGCGAGCTCGGTCTGGTAGCTCTCGTCGGCGATGGCGTGCAGCACCTGCGCGTTGTGGAAGTGCGGCTGCATGTCGGTGTCGACGAGGTTGAGCTCGATCTCGAGCCCGGTCATCGGCCGGTCGAACTCGAACGAGCTGGTGGTGAGCATCCGCTCGAAGACGTCGAGGTTCTGGCGCACCTTCTCGCGGTAGCGCTGGCGCTCCTCACGGCTGTAGCTCTGCGCCTGGACCTCTGCTCCCATGGCGTCAGCCAACCACTAACCGACCCGAGCCGGTAGCCGGAACCGCGTTTCGGTCACCAGCGGTGTCGCACCCCCCTCGTAGCGTGGGTGCCGTGCGGCTGATCCACACCTCCGACTGGCACCTGGGGCGCTCGTTCCACCAGGTGGGGCTGCTCGGCGCCCAGGCGGCCTACCTCGACTCCCTCGTCGACGTCGTGCGTCGCGAGCGGGTCGACGCCGTGCTGGTCAGTGGTGACGTCTACGACCGGGCGATGCCCTCGCCCGAGACCGTCGACCTGCTCTCGCAGAGCCTCGTGCGGCTGGTCGACGCCGGAGCCCAGGTGGTGGTCAGCAGCGGCAACCACGACTCCGCCATCCGCCTCGGGTTCGCGTCCGGGCTGCTCGAGCGAGCCGGGCTGCACCTGCGCACCTCCGTCGCCGACGTCGGCCGGCCGGTGCTGGTGGGCGACGTCGCGGTGCACCCGTTGCCCTACCTCGAGCCGGCGCTGGCCGCCGACGTGCTCGGCGCCTCCGAGCGCACCCACGCCGGGGTGCTGCGGGCGGCGATGGCCCGGGTGCGCGCCGACGCCGGCCAGCGCGGTGGGCGCACCGTCGTCATGGCCCACGCCTTCGTCACCGGCGGGGTCGGCAGCGAGTCCGAGCGCGACATCTCGGTCGGGGGTGTTTCGGCGGTGCCGCCAGAGGTGTTCGCGGGAGTCGACTACACCGCACTGGGGCACCTGCACGGCCGGCAGGAGGTGGCCGAGGGGGTGCGCTACAGCGGCTCACCGGTCGCCATGTCGTTCTCTGAGTGGTCGCACCGCAAGGGGAGCCTGCTCGTCGACCTCTCCGGCGACACCCCGGTGGTCGAGCACGTCGAGGCGCCCGTCGAGCGCCCGCTGGCCCTGCTGCGCGGCACGCTCGACGAGCTGCTCACCTCCCCCGCCCACCGCGGCGCCGAGGCGGCCTGGTGCCAGGTCACCCTCACCGACCCGCAGCGCCCGCTCGGGGCGATGGACCAGGTGCGCCGCCGCTTCCCCTTCACCCTCGAGCTGCGCTTCGACCCCCAGGGCGCCACCGTGCCCCTGCGGCCGTACGCGGCCCGGGTCGCCACCGCCACCGACGTCGAGGTGTGCTGCGACTTCCTCGGGCACGTCCGTGGCGGGCGCGCGGCCAGCGACGACGAGCGGGCGCTGCTCGCCGAGGCCGTCGAGGCCAGCCGGCTCGCCCGCCAGGTCGGTGACGACGAGGGGGTCGCCGCGGGGTCCGGTGCGGACGTGGGGTCAGTGGGCGCCGCATGAGGGTGCACCGGCTCGAGATCGAGGCGTTCGGGCCGTTCCCCGACCGGGTCGTCGTCGACGTCGACGCCCTGTCGGCCGAGGGCCTCTTCCTCATCCACGGCCCCACCGGGTCCGGCAAGACCAGCCTGCTCGACGCCATCTGCTTCGCCCTGTATGCCGACGTGCCCGGGTCGCGCTCCAAGCGCGGGCTGCGCAGCGACCACGCGCGGCCGGATGCCGTGCCGCGGGTCACGCTCGAGCTCACCGCCGGCACCCGGCGTCTGCGCATCACCCGCTCCCCCGAGTTCGTGCGGCCCAAGAAGCGCGGCAACGGCACGGTGTCGGTGCAGGCGATGGTGACCCTCGAGGAGCGCCGCGACAGCCGGTGGGTCGCGCTCAGCACCCGCAACGACGAGGTCGCGGATGTCGTCAAGGACGCCCTGGGCATGGGCATGGCGCAGTTCGCCAAGGTGGTGCTGCTCCCCCAGGGCGACTTCGCGGCGTTCCTGCGGGCCACCCCCGACGACCGCCGCGAGGTGCTCGAGCGGCTGTTCGACATCTCCGCGTTCAGCGACGTCGAGGCCTGGCTGGCGCAGGCTAGGCGCTCGGCCGGGGCCGACCTCGACACGGCCCGCTCGGCCCTGGCGTCCGTGGTCGCCCGCGCCGACGACGTGCTCGCCCAGGCCGGCTCCGCCGCTGACGCCTCGCCGGTGCCTCCTGAGTCGGTGGCAACGCACCTGCACGCCGTGGCCGAGCAGCTCGACGCCCGGGTGAGCACGACGATGGCGGCGTTCGACGCGGCATCCGGGGCGGAGCGCGCGGCCGCCGACGCGCTCGCCGCAGCACGCGCCCTCGACGAGCAGCGCACCCGAGGGCTACGGGCCGTGGCCCGGCTCGAGGCCCTCGAAGCCGCCGCCGAGAGCCACGTCGCGCGGGTGGCGCAGGTCGCCGCCGCCGAACGGGCCGCCGGGGTGGCGGGTCACCTCACGGCACTCGACCGGGCGCACGACGACCTGGCCCGGCAGGCGCGCCGGGTCGACACGGTGCGAGCCACCCTGCCCGGCCAGCTCGCCGCGCTGGCCGACGACGACGCCGGCAGGGCGCTGGCCGGGGTGCGAGCCCTCGACGCCACCGTCGCCGCGCTGGCACACGAGGCCGATGACCAGGCGCGGCGCACCCGGCAGCGGGCCGAGCTCGACGACCGGGTCGAGCAGCTCATCGCGTTGGCCGAGCGGGCCCGGGTCGAGCTCGCCGAGCTCGAGGCCCACCGAGCGCTGCTGGCCGCCGAGGCCCGGGCGCGTGCGGAGGGCGCCGGCCGGGTGGCCGAGCTCGAGCTGCGGCTCGACGCCGCACGGTCCCACGTCACAGTGCTCGACGCCGCCGAGCGCGACCTCGCCCGGGCCGACGCACTGGCCCCGCGGCACGCACAGCTGCGCGAGACGGTGCTCGACCGCCGCACCGAGCTGCTCGACCTGCGCCAGCTGCGGCTCGACGGCATGGCGGCCGAGCTCGCCCGGTCGCTGTCCGCCGACGAGCCCTGCCCCGTGTGTGGGGCTCGCCAACATCCTTCTCCGGCAACCAGCTCCGACCCGGTGCTGCCCGACGACATCACCGTCGCCGAGCGGCGGCTCAGCGACGCCGAGGGGCAGCTGCGCACGCTGGAGGCCGAGGTCGAAGCGCTGCGCACCCGAGCCGACACGCTGCTGACCGGGCTCGGCGGCGCCGACCGCGACACCCTCGAGGTGGCGGTGGCGGAGGCAGACGCGGCCCTCACGACCGCGCGCGCCGACGCCGTCGCGCACACCGAGGCGGCCAACAGGCTCGAGGCCGCCGCACGAGCCGTCGACGTCCACCGCGAGCTGGTCACCAGCTGCGCCACGCGCCTCGAGGCGGCCCTGGCCGCCATCGACGAGCTGACGGCTGCCGAGGCCGGCGCCGCCGGTCGGGTCGAGGCCGTGGTGGCCGAGCACGCCGTCTGCCCCTGCGGCTCGACCGTGCCGGCCGACCACGGGCGGGCCGGGCGGGCGCTCACCGACCTCGCCGCGGCCGTCGACGACCTGGCCCGATCCGCCGACCGACTGACATCGGCGACCGCCGACCTCGAGTCCGCGCTCGAGGCCGCCGGGGTCGACGACGCCGAGTCGGCCCGGGCGGCGCTGCTGCCCGCCGCCGAGCTGGTCCGGCTGCGGGCCGCCGTCACCGCCCACGTCGAGGACACCGCCGCCGCCCGCGCCGTGGCGCAGGAGCCGGAGGTCGTCGCGGCCCTCGCGGCCGAACCGCCCGACCTGGCCGGCGCGGAGGCCGCCGACCGCGCCGCCCGCGAGGCGATGCTCGCAGCCCAGGCCGCCCAGCACGACGCGGCCCGCGCGCTGCACCAGCTCGAGCGGCTGCTGCCCCTCGTCGACGAGGCGTGCGCCGCCGTCGCCGCGGCCGCCGACCGTGACGCCCGGGTGCGCGACCTCGCCGACACCACGAGCGGCACCGGCCCCGACAACACCCTGCGGATGCGGCTCACCGCCTACGTGCTCGCAGCGCGGCTCGAGACGGTGGCCGCGCTGGCCAACGAGCGGCTGGCCGTCATGGGCGGCGGGCGCTACCTCCTCGAGCACTCCGACGAGCGGGCCGCCCGCGGCGCACGGTCGGGGCTCGGGCTGCGGGTGCTCGACCAGTGGACCGGCCGGGTCCGCGACACCGCCACCCTGTCCGGCGGCGAGTCCTTCATGGCCTCGCTGGCCCTCGCCCTCGGCCTGGCGGATGCCGTGCGCGAGGAGGCCGGTGGCCTCGACCTCGGCACGCTCTTCATCGACGAGGGCTTCGGCAGCCTCGACGACGACAGCCTCGAGCAGGTGCTCACCGTGCTCGACGGGCTGCGCGAGGGCGGTCGGGCCGTCGGCGTGGTCAGCCACGTGGCCGACCTGCGCGCCCGCATCACCCACCAGGCGGTGGTGCACAAGGGCGCCAGCGGCAGCACCGTCGAGGTGCGCACGGGAGTGGCGGCGGAGCCGGCCGCCTAGTTCTCTTCGAACGCCTCCGGCGAGGGGCACGAGCAGACCAGGTGGCGGTCGCCGTAGGCGCCGTCGATGCGCCGCACCGGCGGCCAGTACTTCGCGGTGGGGTCCACACCCTCCGGGAACGCCGCAGTGGTGCGGTCATAGGGGTGCTGCCACTCGCCGGCCAGGGCCTGCGCGGTGTGCGGCGCACCGCGCAGCACGCTCTCGCCAGCCGCGACCGCGCCTGAGCCGACCTCGTCGATCTCGGCCCGGATGGCGATCATCGCGTCACAGAACCGGTCGAGCTCGCCCTTGTCCTCGCTCTCGGTGGGCTCGACCATCAGCGTGCCGGCCACCGGGAACGACATCGTCGGGGCGTGGAAGCCGTAGTCGATGAGCCGCTTGGCGACGTCGTCGACGGTGACGCCGGTGTCCTTGGTGATGCCGCGCAGGTCGAGGATGCACTCGTGCGCGACGAGGCCGTCGGTGCCGGAGTAGAGCACCGGGTAGTGCTCGCGCAGCCGGGCCGCGACGTAGTTGGCGTTGAGCACGGCGACCTCGGTGGCGCGGCGCAGGCCGGCACCGCCCATCAGGCGCACGTAGGCCCAGGAGATCGGCAGGATGCTCGCGGAGCCGTACGGCGCCCCGGAGACCGGGCCGACCCCCGTCTCGGGCCCGGCGGCCGGGTCGAGCGGGTGGTTGGGCAGGAAGGGCGCGAGGTGCTCGCGCACACCGACCGGGCCGACGCCGGGGCCGCCGCCGCCGTGCGGGATGCAGAAGGTCTTGTGCAGGTTCAGGTGCGACACGTCGGCCCCGAACTTGCCGGGCCGGGCGACACCCACCAGGGCGTTGAGGTTGGCGCCGTCGACGTACACCTGGCCACCGGCGTCGTGCACCATCGCGCACAGGTCGGTGATGGTGTCCTCGAAGACCCCGTGCGTCGAGGGGTAGGTGACCATGATCGCCGCGAGCGTCTCGTGGTGCTGCTCGACCTTGGCCTTGAGGTCGTCCAGGTCGACGTTGCCGGTGATCGGGTCGGTCTTGACGACCACGACGCGCAGGCCGGCCATCACCGCGCTGGCGGCGTTGGTGCCGTGGGCGCTGCTCGGGATGAGGCACACGGTGCGCTGGTCGTCGCCGCGCGAGCGGTGGTAGGCAGCGATGGCGAGCAGGCCGGACAGCTCCCCCTGGGAGCCGGCGTTGGGCTGCAGCGACACGGCGTCGTACCCGGTGATCTCGCACAGCCAGCCGCTCAGCTCCTCGACCAGACCGCGGTAGCCGCGGGTCTGCTCGTGCGGGGCGAAGGGGTGCACGTTGGCGAACTCCGGCCACGTGACGGCGATCATCTCGGTGGTGGCGTTGAGCTTCATCGTGCACGAGCCGAGCGGGATCATGCCGCGGTCGAGCGCGAAGTCGCGGTCGGCCAGGCGGCGCAGGTAGCGCAGCATCGCGGTCTCTGAGTGGTGGGTCGAGAACACCGGGTGGGTGAGGTAGTCGGACGTGCGCACCAGGGCGGCATCCCACTGCGGCCGTGCCACGCGCACCTGATCCGGGGCGACGACGCCGAAGGCCTTGGCGACCCGGCCGAGGTCGACCAGGCCGGTGGTCTCGTCGACGCTGAGCTGCACGGTGTCGTCGTCGACCCGCCACAGATTGACCCCCGCCGCCAGCGCGGTGTCGACGACCTCGTGAGCGCGGCCCGGCACCCGCACCCGCAGGGTGTCGAAGATCGGCCCGTCCGCGACGTCGACGCCACCCTCACGGAGCGCCGCACGCAGCGCCTCGGCGTGCGCGTGCACCCCGAGGGCGATGGCCCGCAGGCCGGCGGGCCCGTGGTAGACGGCATACATGCTGGCCATCACGGCGAGCAGCACCTGGGCGGTGCAGATGTTGGAGGTCGCCTTCTCGCGGCGGATGTGCTGCTCCCGGGTCTGCAGGGCCAGCCGGTAGGCCGGTGCCCCGACCGCGTCGACCGACACGCCGACCAGCCGGCCCGGCATCGTGCGCTCGAGGCCCTGGCGGACGCTCAGGTACCCGGCGTGCGGGCCGCCGAAGCCCATCGGCACCCCGAAGCGCTGGGTGGTGCCGACCGCCACATCGGCGCCCCACTCCCCCGGCGGCGTGGCCAGGGTGAGCGCGAGCAGGTCGGCGGATGCCGTGACGAGCGCGCCGGCGTCGTGGGCCGCGGCGGTGAGCGCGGTGAGGTCGTGCAGGGTGCCGTCCATCGCGGGGTACTGCACCAGCACACCGAACACCTCGGCGCCACCGGCGGCGGCGCGCAGCTCCTCGGCCGTGGTGACCCCGGTGAGGTCGGCGACGACGACGGCGAGGCGCAGCGGCAGCGCCCGGGTGCGCACCACTCCGAGCGTCTGGGGGAACACCTCGGCATCGACGAGCAGCACGGCGTCGTCGGGCGCCTTGCTGGAGCGGCGCATCAGGGTCATCGCCTCGGCCGCGGCGGTCGACTCGTCGAGCAGCGAGGCCCCGGCGATCGGCAGCCCGGTGAGGTCGCTGACCACGGTCTGGAAGTTGAGCAGGGCCTCGAGCCGGCCCTGCGAGATCTCCGGCTGGTAGGGCGTGTAGGCGGTGTACCAGGCGGGGTTCTCGAGCACGTTGCGCTGCACCACCGCCGGGGTGAGGGTGCCGTAGTAGCCCAGCCCGATCATCGAGGCGACCCGGCGGTTGCGGGCAGCGACCTCGCGCAGCTCCTCGAGCACGGCCGCCTCCGACGCGGCCGGCTCGATGTCGAGCGCCTCGGCGCCGCGGATGCCGCCCGGGACGGCGGTGTCGACCAGGTCGGCCAGCGAGCTGCGGCCGACGACCTGCAGCATCGCGGCCACGTCGTCCTCGCGCGGGCCGATGTGGCGGGCGGCGAAGGCGGGCAGGTCGGTGGACGAGGTGCTCACGGTGGCTCCTGGAGGGCAGACGGCGTCGACGTCTCCCCCTCTGTCACGCACCGGCGCGGGGGCCGGGTGCTTCAGAGGTGCCTGTCCCGCGTGGTCCTTTGCGCCTGAGAGGTTCCGGGGAGGTTTGCCCCTTCGGCGCCCCGACACGTGGTGCGTCGAGGTCTCTCCCACACGGTGTGAGCGGCGGGCGCCAATCTATCAGGCGAGCCGGGCTGCCCTTCGGGCTCCGAGCTCGTCGCCCGGCTGGGGCGTGCTGTCGATCTCCTGCTCGGCCCGCTCGCTGGGCAGGTGCGCGAGCTCGCCCTCGACCTCGCGCCACACCTTGCCCAGGGCGATGCCGAACACGCCCTGCCCGCCCTGGAGCAGGTCGATGACCTCTTCGGAGGAGGTGCACTCGTAGACCGAGGCGCCGTCGCTCATCAGGGTGATGCCCGCCAGGTCGTCGACGCCGCGAGCGCGCAGCACCGAGATGGCGCCGCGGATCTGCTGCAGCGAGACGCCGGTGTCGAGCAGCCGCTTGACCACCTTGAGCACGAGGATGTCGCGGAAACCGTAGAGGCGCTGGGTGCCCGAGCCGCCGGCCGGGCGCACGGACGGCTCGACCAAGCCGGTGCGGGCCCAGTAGTCGAGCTGGCGGTAGGTGATGCCGGCCGCCTTGCAGGCGGTGGGGCCGCGGTAGCCGGCCTCCTCGTCGAGCTCGGGCAGGTCGCCCTGGAACAACACGCCCTGCGCGGGCACCGGGGAACCCCCGGACTGCCGCGCTTCTCCGGTGGAGACCACGTGTACCTCCTGAGCTCGACCTACTGCTTGCGACTGTACGCCCACGAATGACATGGACGTCACTTACACGCCACAGGTGTGACAGGAGTGACGCTAGGGGCAGGTGTGACTCGGGTCAACGACCACGAGGACCGCACGCCTGCCCGGCGTGTCGCACCGACCCGGCCCGGACCGCGCCGAGCTCAGCTGTCGGTGTCGGCCTCGGTGTCGAAGTCGTCGGCCGAGACGTGGTCGAGGAACTCCTTGAACTTCTCGACCTCGTCGTCCTCGGTCTCGGCCATCTCGACCCCGGCCTCGTCGAGCAGCTCCTCCTCGGCGACGATCTCGGCACCGGCCCGCAGGGCCAGCGCGATCGCGTCGGAGGAGCGCGACTCGATGTCGGTGCCCCCGGCCGCCGCACCCCCGTCGAGGTCGAGCATCGCGTGGAAGACGCCGTCCTTGAGGGCGACGATGCGCACCCGGGTGAGCTCGTGGCCCAGCTCGTCGATGACGTTGCGGAGCAGGTCGTGGGTCAGCGGCCGCGGGGGCACGACCCCCTGCTGGGCGTAGGCGATCGCGGTGGCCTCGGCCGCCCCGATCCAGATCGGCAGGTAGCGGTCGCCGTCACGTTCGCGCAGCAGCACGATCGGCTGGTTGGTGGGCATCTCGACCCGCACACCGAGCACGTCCAGGACCTTCATTGCGTCACCGTACCCCGCGCACCTGCGGGTCGGTCAGCCCTCACGGCCGGACAGTCCGCCACGGACCAGCGCGGCGTGCAGGGACAGGCACAGGTGCGCCACCTCCGCAGCATGTCGCGAGGCGTCGGCACCGCGCCTCGGGCCGGCCACCTGCTCGACCAGCCCCACCTCGCGGTCGGCGGCCGCCCGGAAGCCCCGCAGGTGCCGAGGCTCGACCCCGTAGGCCCCCAGGCCGGCGGCCGCGTGGGCCACCTGCAGGTCGGCGTCGTCGTGCAGGCCGGCGCTGTCGGGGCGCAGCAGTCCGTGCGACACGAGGTCGGCGACCTCGGCCGGCGACAGCCCGGTGGCCCTGGCCAGCTCGGCGGCCGTGAGCCGCAGGGCACGGCGCGTGGCGAGGCCGGCGGCATCCGGCACGTCGGGGTCGGGGGTCGGGGCCGGCGGCTGCGCGCGCGCGTCGCCGGCATCCCCGGGGGTGAGCCCGCGGTCGATGGCCTCGAGGTTGTCCTTGATCACCTTCAGCGGCCAGAACCGGTCACGCTGGGCGCGCAGCACGTAGCGCAGCCGCTCGACGTCGTCGGGGGTGAACTGGCGGTAGCCCGAAGGAGTGCGGGCCGGCGTGACCAGGCCCTCCGCCTCGAGGAAGCGCACCTTGGAGATGGTGACGTCGGGGAACTCCTCGGACAGGGCGCCGACCACCGCACCCACGGTGAGGCGACGCCCTGCCGGGGTGGTCACGGGACGGGTCAGGCCTGGCTGGCGTAGAAGACGAGCCGGAACTTGCCGATCTGCACCTCGTCACCGGTGGTGAGCACGGCCTCGTCGACGAGCTCGCGGTTGACGTAGGTGCCGTTGAGCGAACCCACGTCGCGCACGATGAAACCGCCCTCGGTGCGCCGGAAGACGGCGTGCTTGCGCGAGACCGTGACGTCGTCGAGGAAGATGTCGCTGTCGGGGTGACGCCCCGAGAGCACCTCGTCGTCGTCGAGCAGGAAGCGGGCGCCGGTGTTGGGGCCGCGCAGCACGACGAGCAGGGCAGTGCCCGGACGCAGTGCCTCGACGGTCGCCAGGTCGGCCCGGGTGAGGACGTGCTCGCTCTCGGAGACCGGCTCCGGGGTCTCGGCACCCTCGACCGCCCGCAGCCGCATGGTCGTCGGCTCGTGGGGCGCGGCGCGCGGTTCCTCGCGCTCGTCAGTCATTCGCTGTCAGCCTTCCGTCGTCGGTGCTGCGAGGGTCACACCCTAGATCACGGCGCGGTCGTTGGCCCACCGTTTGGTGACCTCAGGATCGCGGCGTCGTCAGGAGAGCTGCGCGGTGTAGGCGTCGACATCCATCAGCGCGTCGAGCGCACCGGCGTCGGTGGCGGTCAGCTCGTACATCCAGCCCTCGCCGTAGGGGTCGGTGTTGACCAGCTCGGGGGTGGCGTCGAGCGCACCGTTGACGGCAGTCACCTCTCCGCTCACCGGGGCGTAGAGGTCGCTGACCGACTTGGTGGACTCGACCTCGCCACAGGTGTCACCGGCCACCACCGCGTCACCGACCGCCGGGAGGCTGACGTAGACGACGTCGCCGAGCGCCTCCTGGGCGAACGACGTGATCCCAACCCGCAGCGTGTCGCCGTCGGCGCGCACCCACTCGTGCTCGGCGGTGTAGCGCAGGCCGGCGGGGTACTCGAGGTCGCTCATGTCGCTCCTTGGTCGGGTCGCGCGCGACCCATCAGGGGGTGGGGGTGGGTACGGGCCGAGCGTACTGAGGCGACGCCGGGGTCAGCAACGCGTCGACCGCGACCTCGTCCTCGATCTGCACGTCGGTGTCGCCGCCGACCCGGCGCACGGTGGCGGTGACCCCGCCGGGGATCTCCATGGCGCCGGCGAGCGTGTTGGCGTCACCGATCGCCCTGATGACGTAGGGCGGCCCCACCGTCGTGCCAGACACCGACAGGCCGCCGTCGGTGTCGGCGAACCAGGTGTCGGCCACCACCCGCACGTCGTTGATCTGGATCGCCTCGGCACCGGCGTCACGCAGCTCCTGGACGGTGTCGAGGACGATCGGTGCGTCGACCTTGCCCTCGGGGTCGCTGATGGTGAGCACGATGCCCGGGCCGGTGGCCGGGAGCGTGCCGGCGAGGATGCCCAGCGCGGCCAGCCGCTCGCGCGCGGCGCGTTGCGCCTCGGCGTCGTTGCTCGACTGGCTCTCGAGCAGGTCGAGCGAGGACTGCAGCCCACGGATCTCGTCGGCCAGCCGCTCTCCCTCGCGGTCGACGCCGGCGAAGATGCGCACCAGCTCGTCCTCCCGCAGGCTGTCCAGGCCCTCGTCGGAGGTCTGGCGCACCTGGACGATGATCGCGAAGCCCAGGGCGCCGGCGAGCAGCATCGCCAGCAGGTTGGCCCGGGTGAGTCGGGGAGCGCCGGCCCGCCACAACCGGTGCCAGGCCCGCTGAGGGGTGTCGTCGGGATCGGGATCGCTCGGCGCCGGCTGGTCAGCGCGCCCGGGGGCCTGCGGCCCCTCGAACAGGAAGGGGCTTGGCACCGGCGCCCGCGTCGTCGACCGCTCGGGCCGCTCCTGCTCGGGCCCTTCCTGCTCGGGCCGCTCCTGCTCGGGCCCTTCCTGCTCGGGCCGCTCCTGCTCCGGCCGCTGCGGCTCGGTCATGCGTCGAACAGGTGGCGGCGGATGGCGGCGACGTTGGAGAAGATGCGCACGCCGAGCACGACGACCACCCCGGTGGACAGCTGGCTGCCGACGCCGAGCTTGTCGCCGAGGAAGACGATGAACGCGGCGACGACCACGTTGGACAGGAACGAGACGACGAAGACCTTGTCGTCGAAGATGCCGTCGAGGATCGCGCGCACCGCACCGAACACCGCGTCGAGCGCGGCGATGACCGCGATGGGCAGGTACGGCTGGAGCCACACGGGCACCGCCGGCTGCAGGAGCAGGCCGATGATGATGCCGAGGGACAGGCCGATGGCCGGGATCACGACAGGGGCTCCTTTGTCCTCAGCGGGTGGTCGGCGACGGGGTGCTGCCGGGCGACGCGGTGGCGTCACCAGTATCCCCGGAGCGGGCGAAGCGCGTGGTCAGGCCCACCGCGGCGGGCACGGTCAGGTCGTCGGACACCTTGGTGTCGACCCGGATGCCGAAGGTGTTGCGCAGCGTCGAGAGGTAGGTGCCGCCGGCGCCGTCGGCGAAGGTCGCGGGGAAGCGTTGCGGGTCGCCCAGGGCCGTGATGACGTAGGGCCGGGTCAGCGGCCGGTAGTCGACGACGAGGGCCGACCCGGCGAACCGGATGGCCGAGGTCGCCGTCAGCCGCTTGCCGTTGATGCTCACCGCCTCCGCGCCGGACTCCCACAGCGCGTTGGTGACGTAGCGGAGGTCCTTGGCCTGCACCTGGCCCTGCTGGGCCTGGGTGTCGCCCGGGGCCGCCTCGTCCGCTCCCGAGCCAGGGGCGTCGTCGAGCGTGAGCGTGAAGCCCGGGCCGTGCAGCGGCACGGCTCCGACCGCGGCCGAGAGCTGGCGGGTGCGGTCGGTGAGCGAGGGGTCGCCGAGCTGGGCGTTCTCCAGGGCGGTGAGCCGGCCCTGCAGGGTCTGGGCCTTGGCGGTGAGGGCGTCGACCTGGTCGCGTCGGTCCTCGACCTGGCCGATGAGCTCGGCGCGGGCCTGCGAGCGCGGCTTGTTGGCGGTGGTGAGGTTGTACGACGCCACCCCCACGAGCAGCCCGATCAGCACGGTGGCGATGACCAGCAGGGGCGAGCGCAGCGAGGTGGAGCGTGGCTTGCCCTGGGCCTCGCGGCGGTCGGCGGCGGCGGCGTAGCCGGGGTCGAGCGGGCGCTGCAGCATCGTCGTGAGCAGGGTCATCGACGCGTCGGGCCGCCGGTCGGTCGGTGCCGGGCGGGTCATGCGGGCACCGCCCGCTCCTGCGCCGCGACCAGCTGGCGCAGCTGCACGGCATACAGGATGCCGGCCACCCAGTACAGACCGGTGCCCCACCAGGCGAACGCCCAGCCGACCGGCTGGGCGATGGTCGCCAGGGTGCCGCTGCCCTCACCGAGCAGGATCAGCGGGAACGCGTAGAGCAGGTTGAAGGTGGCCGCCTTGCCGGCGAAGTGCACCGGCAGGCCGACCCAGCCGTGCCGCTTGGCGACGATCATGACGACGAGCATGAACAGCTCGCGCGCGAACAGCACCCCGACGAGCCACCACGGGATGATCTCGCGCCAGGCCAGCCCGAGCAGGGTCGAGACGATGTAGAGCCGGTCGGCGACGGGGTCGAGCAGCTGGCCCACCCGTGAGACCAGGTTGTACCTGCGCGCGATCTTGCCGTCGAGGTAGTCGGTGAGGCCGGCGAGGAACAGCAACACCAGGGCCAGGCCGTCGCGCTCGGAGAGGATCGCCCACAAGAACACAGGTACGCCGAGCAGCCGGGCGGCGGACAGGGCGTTCGGCACGGTGAGCACCCGGTCGCTCACCTGCTGTTCGGGCGCCCCCGTGGACATGCCGCCACTGTAGGCGGTCGACCCGAGCGGGCGCGCAGAGGTGGGGCCGAGGCGCCGCCTAGGGTGTCGCCATGTCGACTCCCCTGCTCGGCGCCACCGAGGCCCAGCTGCGCCGCGACCGCACCAGCGTGAAGTGGGTGGCCTACCCACCCGACGTGCTGCCGCTGTGGGTGGCCGAGATGGATGCCGCGCCCTGCCCGGTGGTCGCCGACGCCGTGTCCGGTGCCATGCAGCGCGGCGACACCGGGTACGGCTGGAGCCCGCGGTATGCCGACGCGGTGGCGCGCTACGCCCTGGACGCCTGGGGCTGGGAGGTCGACACCTCGGCGGCCATGATCGTGCCCGACGTGATGATCGGCGCCACCGAGCTGCTGCGGCTGCTGACCGACGAGGGCGGCCCCGTCGTGGTCTCTCCCCCGGTGTACGACTCGTTCTTCGGCTTCGTCGACGCCATCGGCCGGCGGCGGGTCGACGCCCCCCTCGGCCCGGACGGGCGGCTCGACCCCGAGGCCCTGCGCACCGCCTTCCGGGAGGCGACCGCGGGCGGCGAGCGGGCGGCATACCTGCTGTGCAACCCGCACAACCCGACCGGGGTCGCGCACACGCCGGCCGAGCTGGCCACCCTGGCTGCCCTGGCCGACGAGCACGGGGTGCGGGTGGTGGCCGACGAGATCCACGCACCGGTCGTGTATGCCGGCAGCACCCCGTTCACGCCGTACCTCACCGTGCCGGGGGGCGAGCGCGGCTTCTCGGTGTTCGCCCCCTCCAAGGGGTGGAACCTCGCGGGCCTCAAGTCGGCGCTCGCGATGGCCGGCAGCGACGCCGTCGACGACTTTGCCCGGCTGGCCGAGGTGCACACGCACGGCTCGTCGCACATCGGCGCGATCGCCCACGTCGCCGCGATGGCCGACGGGCGGGAGTGGCAGGCGCAGCTCGTCGGCGAGCTCGACGCCAACCGTGCGCTGTTGGGACGCCTGCTCGCCGAGCACCTGCCGGGGGTGCGGTGGCAGGCCCCCGAGGCGACCTACCTGGCCTGGCTCGACTGCCGTGACCTCGGGCTCGGCGACGACCCGGCCGCCACCTTCCTCCAGCGCGGGCGGGTGGCCCTGGGGTCGGGTCCGCGGTACGGGTCCACGGGTGGGCGCGGGTTCGCCCGGCTCAACTTCGCGACCTCACCGGCGATCCTCGAGGATGCCGTGCGGCGGATGGCCTCGGCGCTCTGAGCCCCTTCTCCGGGGTCAGCGGGACAGCTCGACCGCGTCGGCGCCGCGCGGCACCACGGCGGCGAGGGTCGCGGCATACAGCTCATCGGCGTGCTCGGGAGTGCGGCCGATGGCGGTGGCGCCGAACCGGCCGTCGACCGCCAGGCAGCCCAGCATGTGCAGCACGACGCCGGTGCCGCGCGCGCCGTCGAACTGCAGGCCCGCGTCGCGCACGGCGTCGATGACCGACTGCGGATGCCGCTCGGCCAGGGACGGGTCGACGAAGTTGTCGGTGGAGCGGTAGGCCCGGGTGCTGCCGTCGGCGTCGGCGCGCCAGGTGCCCGACTCGGAGTCGTAGTGGCCGGGAACCAGGCTGCGCAGGGCCGAGAAGGGGTGGGTGGTGCCGCCCTTGCGCAGGTTCACCTCGAGGGCGGTCAGCGACCAGGGGTGGTCGCCGGTGCGGGCGGCCATGAAGTCGACGCCGATCCGGCCCACGCCGCCGCGCGCCACCAGTTCGCGGCCGACGGCGTCGCCGTGGCGCGCGAGGTCCGCGGCGTACGCGGGGTCGGCGGGGAACCGGCATCCGAGGTAGACCTGCCCGTTGTCGCCCCCGAGCACCTGGTCGTGCGTGGCGAGCACCCGCACCTCGCCGCCCGGCAGCAGGTCGACCTGCACGCTGGGGCTGCGCAGCCGGTCGCCCACGATCATCTCCTCGACGACTCCCCCGCCTTCCGCGAGCTCCTCGCGGAACCAGTCGGGCAGGGCGGCCACGTCGGCGAGCACCTCGTGGGGGTCGCGCGCGGTGCCGTCGTCGTCGCGCAGCGCCACGACGACGTTGCCGTCACCGGCCCCGCTGTCGTCGAGCTTGACCACCACCGCCCCCGCAGCCGGGCGCGACGCCCGGATCCACTCGGCCGCGGCCGCCACGTCGTCGACGTGGTGCACGTCCTCGCGGCCGAGCGGCACCGGGACACCGGCGCGGTGGAAGAGCCGCCGGCCGGCGCTCTTGAACGCCTCGGAGCGCAGGCCGGGCGCGGTGCCGTTGACCGGGATGCCGAGTGCCAGGGCCACCGCCACCTCGTGCTCGGTGACGTTCCACGGCTCGATCACGGCCGGGCGCCCGTCGACGAGGTGGCGGACCTCGTCGAGCAGTTCGGGGCGGTCGAGCAGCTTCTCGGCCAGGGGGCGGGGCGACGGGTCGTCGAGGGCGACGACGTGCAGCCGCCGGCGCATCCGGTCGGCGATGTCGGGTGGCACCAGCTCGCGGTAGTAGGAGAGCACCTCCGGATCCGGGGCGAGTGAGCAGACGAAGACGAGGTCGGCGTCGATCCGGTTGAGCAGCAGCGAGGCGTTGAGGTAGCGGTGCTCCATGGCGGGCAGGCGCGGGCCGTAGTGCGCGAGCAGCGAGTCGCTCAGGCTGAACGACGCCATGGCGACGACGGCGTGGTCCTGCCCGGAGCCGGGCGAATTCGCGGCCAGGGCGTCGGGCAGCGCCGTCTGCAGCTGGTCGAAGTCGTCCATCGCCACCCTCCTGGCGCCCATCATGGAACACGCGGGGCGCGGCGGCCACCGAGCACGTACCCGCCGCCCGCGGCGAGTGCCGCCAGCCCCACGGCCGCCGCGGCGAGCCCCCACAGGTCGCGGGTGGTCAGCACGACGAACACCGGCTCGGAGCCGCCGGTGCCGTCGGCGTAGGCGAACCAGCCGAACTCGGTCGGGGCCATCGGGGCGAACCGCTCGGCGGCGACGAGGCCCACCCCGAGCAGGAGCAGGGCGGCTCCGCCCACCAGCAGGACCAGGAGCCCGGTGCGGGGGCGGTTGGCGCCGGCAGGTGGTGCGTCCCCTGAATGCATGCGCTGCATCCTGCCAGCCGCTCCGACGTGGCGTGGGCGGCTCACCCGGTCGGGGCGGCGTCCGCCTGCCACCGGGTGAGTGCCACGGCGATGGCGAACACCGCGATCTCGGGCGGGAGGCCGGGGAGGTCGGCCGCGGCATCCCCCCGCCAGAGGCTGGTGCGCTTCACCGAGCCCAGTCGTCGTCCCTCGCCGTGGAGCGTCTCCTCGCGGTGCCACGGCGCACCCCGCGAGAACTGGTAGGTGGTCCCCGCAGCCTCGATCGCCCAGTGCCGCCGGCCGACCCCGTGCGCCGTGGCCACCTGCCGGCCGCCGCCCTCGGTGAGGGTGACCACATCGCCCTGCAGGTCGGCCCGCACCGTGAAGCTGCGTCCGTCGAGGGTGAACCGACCACCCGTCGACCAGTGGGCGCCCTCCCACGTGGCGACCCTGCGGTTGCCATCGAGCAGGTCGTAGCGACCGTCCCACCGCCGCAGCCTTCGCGCCCGGATCACTGACGTCCCTTCGCGGGGAAGAAGCGGCCCCCGCGCTGAGCTGTGGACGCAGCCGCGGGGGCCCCTTCGGCCCAGGTTCGGACCGCACTCGTCCGAACCACGACCAGCGTCGGTGCCCCACGGGCCGGCCACAAGGTGGTGGCGGAGGAGTTCACCCGGCGTTGGGCGTCATTTCATCCCGAGGTCACCGCACGGTCGGGCTCGGTCTCGGCCGGTTCGAGGGACGCCGCGCCACCGGCCACCGCGCGGTTCAGCCGTTCCCGTGCGGCGCGCTCCACGAGCAGCGGCACGTAGTCGCGGACCGGGCCCGTGATGCCGGCCGCCGCCACCTGGATGGCGGCTTCCACGACGGTGGGGTCGAGGTCGGGAAACCTGGCCTCGAGGCGCTCCTGCACTTCGGCCATCTGGCGCGCTTCGTGTGCTGGGTCCATCCCCAGAGAATCGGGGTTTCCCTGCGGGTGGCGCAAGCGATGCGGCGGTAGTCACCCCCGGTGGGCGACCGGGGGTGACCACCACGCAGCCCGGCTCAGGGAGCGGGCACCTCCGCCGTGCTGGGCACCAGCCGGCTCCCGGCGGGCACCGGGAACGGGTGCCCCAGCACGACCAGCCGACCGCGCACCTGGTTCTGCGCCTGGCAGTTGCTGGTGCAGTTGGTGGGCGAGTTCGCGACCTCGGTCGCATCCTCACCGGTCACGAACCCCATCCGGCCACCGCTGGCGACGTCCCACACCGACATCCCGCCGCAGTGCCGCACGCTGGGGGTCACGGGGACCTCTGTGTTGCACGCCGGTTGCGGCACCCTCGTCGCCACCTGCGCGCTGTCCCGAGCCACGAAGCGGGGCGAGACGTCGTTGGCGATGTTGACGCGGGTGCTCACCTGGACGCAGAACTGGCCGGGCGGGCCGGTGACGACGCTGGTGCAGCCCGACCCCAGGAACTGGCCCACCCGGGCCCGGAAGTTCGGGTTGTCGAAGTAGAACGGGGTGAGCCCGGGCGTGGCCGACGTCGCGAGCATGTGGGTGATGCGGGTGGTCGTGCCGTCGGACCGCTGCGGCTCCATCTGGAAGATGCCGCCCTGGGCGCAGTCCTTGGCCTGAACCTTCATCGACAGGCCGGTACCCGCGCGCGAGACCACGAGGTCCTCGTCGTCGAGCTCGACGGACACGGCGCTGCTGAGCACCAGCCCGCGATGGTCGGGGACCTTGCTGGCGAACACCGGGGTGAACCGGCCACCCGTCATGTCCATCGGGTTGGCGGCCCCGGTGAACGCCTGGTCGAGCACGGCGAAGTCGGCCGACCGCACGTCGAACTGTGCGTAGCGGCCGCGGACGCCGAACGTGCTGCCGAACTGCGCGGCGGGGATGGTCGTGCGCACCCGGTCGGCACCGGCCTGCGCGACGGTGGCTCCGGTGGCGAGGTTGACCAGCCGGAACCCGCCTCCCTCGCACCCGTTCGAGGACGCGGCCTGCGCTGGTGCTGCGGTGGTGGCGAGGGCCAGCAGGGCTGCCGCCACCATCCCCGTCCTGACGATCTGCGCTCTGCGTGGCATCTGCTGACTCCTTTGTCGGTGCCCGGAGGACCCGGGCATGACCCACCGTCTTCGTGGCGCCACGACGGCGACAAGTGCACGTTCGTCCTAGGACGAACGTCTCCGCAGCCAAGGCCCGCACGGGATGGCTGGAGCCCTACGGTGGGATGTTCTGCGTGACGTCCTGCGATGGGGCCAGAGCGGCCGTTCGCCCGCTGTTCATCGACCCGGAGTCGACGCAGTGACCTCACGGGCG
>CAWHYJ010000020.1:0-386690 GCA_963833495.1 uncultured Actinomycetota bacterium
TGCTGCTCGACCCCTACGCCCGGGCAGTCGAGGGCGAGGTCACCTGGGGCCCCGAGGTCTACGGCCACGTCGTCGACGCCGGCGTGGCACGGCGACGGCGAGGTGCGCTCCGACCTCGACAGCCGCGGCCTCGTGCCGCGCTGCGTGGTCGTCGACGACACCTTCGACTGGGAGGGCGACCTGCCGCCGGCCCGCACCCGCAGCGAGACGGTCATCTACGAGGCGCACGTGCGCAACCAGACCGCGCTGCACCCCGACGTGCCCGCCGAGCTGCGCGGCACGTACGCCGGGCTGGCCCACCCCGCGTCGGTCGCGCACCTGCGCGAGCTCGGCGTCACCGCGGTCGAGCTGCTGCCCCGTGCACGTCTTCACCTCCGAGCCGCACCTGGTGCGCCGCGGCCTGGCCAACCACTGGGGCTACAACACGCTCGGCTTCTTCGCGCCGCACCCGGGCTACGCCGCCGCCACCGACCCGCAGGGCGTGGTAGACGAGGTCAAGGGCATGGTCAAACTGCTGCACCGCGAGGGTATCGAGGTCATCCTCGACGTGGTCTACAACCACACCGCCGAGCAGGACCGCACCGGCGCGACGTCTCGTGGCGCGGCCTGGACCAGCGCGCCTACTACCGCCTCGACGAGCGCGGCCGCGACATCGACGTCACCGGCTGCGGCAACACCCTCGACCTGCGGCATCCGGTCGTCTGCCGGATGGTGCTCGACTCGCTGCGCTACTGGGTGCAGGAGTTCCACGTCGACGGCTTCCGGTTCGACCTCGCGGTCGCGCTCGGCCGCGGGCGCGGCGACGAGTTCGACCCCGACCACCCGTTCCTGGTCGCGCTGCGCACCGACCCGGTGCTCTCCCGGGTCACGCTGATCGCCGAACCCTGGGACCTCGGGATGCACGGCTGGCGCACCGGCCAGTTCCCCCCGCCGTTCATGGAGTGGAACGACCGCTTTCGCGACGCGGTGCGGCGCTTCTGGGTGATCGACGTGCGCGCCCAGGTGCACGGCCAGCACGCGCACGGCCTGTCAGGACCTCGCCACCAGACTCGCCGGCTCGCGCGACCTGTTCGGGCACCGCGACCGCGGCCCCACGGCCTCGGTCAACTTCGTCGCCGCCCACGACGGCTTCACCCTGGCCGACCTCACCGCCTACGACCACAAGCACAACGAGGCCAACGGCGAGGACAACCGCGACGGCAGCAACGGCAACACCTCCTGGAACCACGGCGTCGAGGGCCCCACCGACGACGCCGCCGTCGCGGCGGCCCGCGCCCGCACCATCCGCAACCTGCTGGGCACCCTGCTCCTCTCGACCGGCGTGCCGATGATCAACGCCGGTGACGAGATGGGTCGCACCCAGGGCGGCAACAACAACGCCTACTGCCAGGACAACGAGACCAGCTGGCTGAACTGGGACCTCGCCCCGTGGCAGCACGACCTCCTCGCCACGGCCCGGCACCTGACCCGGGTACGCCGCGAGCTGCCGGCGCTGCGGCAGCGGGTCTGGGCCCTGGGGCGCCAGGTGGACGACGACGGCAGCCGCGACATGGAGTGGTACGCCGCCGACGGCACGGCGATGGGTCGGGGATGGGACGACGGCACCCGGGTCGTGCAGATGTACGTCGGTGGCACGTGGATGGGCGCCGAGTCGGCGCTCTTCGTCATCAACGGCAGCAAGGACGAGCACGAGGTGACACTCGCGCCGGCCCCCGGCGTCACGGCATACCGGCTGCTCTGGGACAGCGACGACGACCGCCCCGCGCCGGCCGGGCCGCCGCAGAAGCCCGGGCCGGTGACGGTGCCCGGCACCAGCCTGCGCGTGTATGCCGCGGCCGACGTCACCTGAGCGCTCTGGTGTCGGCACGGTGCGCGGGGTGCGACGAACGACGAGGCCGCAGACCTAGACTGGCCGGCATGGAGGCGGCAGCTGCCACCGGGCAGCCCGCAGCGGGATGGTGCCCCCGCGTCCGTCGGCACCAGTTGGGAGCTCACCGCATGACCGCCACCGTGCCCGCGCCCACCGGCTTCGAGCCGCTCGACCCGGCCATCCGCGAGCAGTACGACCGCGACGGCTTCGTCGTGATCCCGAACGCCCTGCCGGAGGAGGACCGCGCCTACTTCGAGGACGCCGTCGACCGGATCTACGCCGAGGAGGAGGCCGCCGGGGAGCTGCGACCCGACCGCTCGATCCACGTCATGGGCTGGATGCACCGCGACCCGCGCTTCGTCGAGCTGCTGACCTGGCCGCGGACGTTCCCGTACATCTGGGGGACGATGGGCTGGAACATCTACACGCACCACAACCACATCGACGTGAACCCCCCGAAGGACGAGCCGCCCTTCTGGAACTGGCACCAGGACGGCTACCGGCAGAACTCCGACATCGACATGGACGTGCGTCCGATGTTCATGACGAAGATCAGCTACGCGCTCACCGACCTCTCCGAGCCGGGCTACGGCAACACCAAGGTCATCCCCGGCAGCCACAAGAGCAACACGCTGGCCGGCCGCCCCGAGAAGGCCGGCGACCCGATCATCGAGCCCGAGGGCGCCGTCGAGGTGCTGCTCAACCCCGGCGACGCGTTCATCTTCGACCGCCGGCTGTGGCACTCGCGCTCGATGAACACCAGCGAGCGCATCCGCAAGCTGATGTTCATCGGCTACACCTACCGCTGGATCCGCCCGCTCGACGAGGCCGTCGCCGACCAGGGCTCCGACTGGTTCAAGGGCCTGACCCCCCTGCAGCAGCAGCTGCTCGGATACGGCCCCGACCACGCGTCGTTCTGGGGCATCAAGCAGAGCGGCTGGATCGACGACGAGATCCCGCTGCGCGCCGAGCTCAAGGAGCGCGGCCTGCTCGACCGCGAGGTCCCCTTCCTGCGTTGACGCGCCCGTCGACAGTAGAGAACACGCCGCCTCCGGTTCGCCGGGGCGGCGTGTTCTCTACTGTCGTCCGGTCGGGGGCGGCCCGACCAGCTGGTTCGCGCTGCGCAGCACCCCGGGGTCCGAGAACCGCTCGACGGGGATGCCGTGCGCACCCCGCACGCAGAAGGTGGCCGACTCACCGGGCAGCAGGGTGACCAGCCCCCGGTCGACCGTGGCGCCGGGGTGCAGCTTGTCGACGAGCAACGTGACGTCGCGCAGCAGCACCTGGGCGGTGACGGTCACCTCGGTGATGCCCTCCCCCGCCATGCCTCCACGTTCGGCGACCTCGACCCGGGCGGCGGGCGGCGGCAGCTCGCTGTGCCGGGGCTCGGCGGGGAACCACAGCCCCCGCGTGCCGAGGCCCTCGGCCACGAGCAGCTCACCCGCGCGGTCCTCGAACGCACCCACGGATGCCGGCACCTCCACCGAGCGCGAAGACCGGGCGGCGACCGTCACCGGCACCCGGGCCGTGACGAGCACCGTGCCGTCGAACCGGCGGCGGGTCAGCACGACCTCGCCCTCCGATTGGTCGTCGGTGTCGTTGCCGAGCGACACCCGCAGGCCGTCGCCGTCCGGCTGCAGCGTCACGACCCGGGGGGCGAAGGCGTCGCGCAGGGCGAACCAGAGCGGCTTCTCGTGGCCGTCGCCGTCGACGGCCGCCCACGAGGTGACCGGCCAGCAGTCGTTCAGCTGCCACACCACGGCGCCCGACGTGTGCGGCGCCAGGGAGCGGAACCAGCCCAGCGCGCACGAGACGGCGTTGGCCTGGTTCAGCTGCATGGCCCAGTGCCAGGTCTCCATGTCGTCGGGCACCCGGTAGTGCGGCAGCAGGCCCGAGCTGAGCTTGACGTTCCCGTCGAGCGCCTTCTGGTGCACGATCATCCCCGGCGACTCGGGGGTCAGCGGGTCGTCGCTGACGGCGCGGGTCAGGGTCGACCAGGCCGGTGGCCCCTGCCACCCGAACTCGGCCACGAACCGTGGGCGCACCTCGCGGTAGGTCGCCCAGTCCCGGGTGTTCCACTGCTCCCACAGGTGCATCGCGCCGTGCGACTCGTCGTTCGGGTGCTGGCCGTGCGGGCTGAACGGGCTGCCGGGCACGTACGGCACGTGCGGTGCGAGCTCGTCGACGATGCCGGGCAGCAGCTCGTAGTAGTAGAGGGCCCCCCAGGTGCGGCCGTCGAGCCGCTCCTTCCACCCCCAGTCCTCGTGGCCCCAGAGGTTCTCGTTGTTGCCGCAGAGCAGGGCCAGCGAGGCGTGGTGGGCGAGCCGCGCGACCTGCTGCCGTGCCTCGGCCTCGACCTCGCTGCGCAGCGGCTCCTCCTCGGGGTAGGCCGCGCAGGCGAAGAGGAAGTCCTGCCAGGTGAGCAGGCCGAGCTCGTCGCACACGTCGTAGAAGTCGTCGGGCTCGTAGATGCCGCCGCCCCAGACCCGCACCAGGTTGACGTTGGCCGCCTTCGCCTGGGCCAGCCGGGTGGCGTACCGGGCCCGGTCGACGCGGGTCGGGAACGCGTCGTCGGGGATCCAGTTGACGCCCTTGACCAGGATCGGGCGGTCGTTGACGACCAGCTGGAAGGGGGTGCCCACGGCATCCGGCTCGGTGTCCCAGCGCAGCGTGCGGAACCCGACCCGGCGGGTCGCCGTGTCGAGCACCTCGTCACCGGCCGTGAGCTCGAGCCGCACGCCGTAGAGCGGCTGGGCGCCGTGGCCGACCGGCCACCAGCGCTCGACGGCGCCGAGCTCGACCTCGAGGGTCACCTCGTCGTGGCCGGCGGGCAGCACCGCGGATGCCGTGGTGCCGGCGACGTCGAGGGTGGCCGTGAGGTCTGGTGGTCTCCATGCCAAGGGCGCGGGCCACCCGCACCGTCGCGCGCACCCGGCCGCCCGTGCCGTCGGGCTCGGCGAGCACGCGCACCTCGTCGAGGCGGGCCGTGCTCCACGACACCAGGTGCGCCGGGCGCCAGATGCCGCTGGTGCAGGTGGCGATGCCCCAGTCCCACCCGAAGCTGCAGGCCGACTTGCGGATCGCCTCGTACGGCATCGGGTAGGGCCGCGGCCGGGCCCCGAGGGCGACGCTCTGCGCGTTCGCGTGGCGCACCGGGCTCCGGAAGGCGACAGCGAGGTGGTGCTCGCCAGCCCCCAGCCGGTCGGTGACGTCGACGCGGTACCCGCGGTGCTGGTTGGCCACCTCGGCCACCACCTCGCCGTCGAGCAGCACCGTCGCCACCGTGTCGAGCCCGTCGAAGACCAGCTCGTGGCGCTGTGCCCCAGCGAGGTCGTCCGCGGTGAGCACCAGCGCGCACTCGTAGGTCCAGTCGACGAGCCCGATCCAGGCGAGCAGCGCCTCGTTGTCGTCGAGGTAGGGGTCGGGGATCAGGCCCGCCCGCAGCAGGTCGAGGTGCACGACCCCGGGCACCTCTGCCGGCACGACGGCATCCCGCAGGGCCTCGGGCACCGGGCCGGCCGCGGCGCGCACCGTCCACCCGGTGCCGATCGGGCGGATCACTCCGGGGCGACCACGGTCTGGGCCGGCGCCAGCCAGCCGGCCCGGTTGACCCGGTGCAGCAGCACGACGGTGATGATGCCCACGACCACGAGCGCGAGCAGTCCGAGCACGTACAGGATCACCAGGGGCGTGGCCAGCAGCACCAGGCCCACGAGCTGCACGGCTCCCGCGACGGGCGCCGCGACCCGGATGCCGCTCGCCCACCGCCGCTGGTCGCTGTCGCCCACGACAGGGTCGAGGTCGCGGATGGCCGTGGCCAGCTGGTGCAGCACGACGACGTTGACCAGGATGCCGGCGAACGCAGCGCCGTACTCGATGCTGGCCACGCTGTTGGTGAACGGCGTCCCGGTGATGACCGAGACCGGGATGCCGACCAGCGCGGCCGCCCGCGCCCGGGCGAAGCCGGCGTGCAGGGCCGGGCCGCCGGCCAGGCCGATGAACAGCCAGGCGTAGCCCACCAGGTCGGGCAGCACGTCCCAGCCGAAGAGCGGGAGGTCGAGCACGACGACGAGGAGGCCCCAGGCGGCCCAGCTGAAACGCGGCATGGCGCACACCCTAGGCGGGCCCGGCCACCGGCGGGTCGACCTTCCGCCCGCCGGTGCCATCGGGTAGACAGGCGGCAGCCGCGGTGCGCCCACCGCCCGCCCACCGCCAGCCCTGCAGGAGGCCGCATGCCGTTTCGCGACGTCGGGAAGGCCGCCCAGTCCGCCATCTACCGGGCCGGCACCTTCGGCCGTCGCCCCGAGGTGCCCACCGACGGTGCAGCACTCGAGCGGACCGCCCGGCGGGCGATGTCGCGGCGCGGGTTCGCCTACGTCGCCGGGTCGGCCGGCAGCGAGGAGACCGCCCGCGCCAACCGCGAGGCGTTCGGCCGGTGGCGGGTGGTGCCCCGCATGCTCGTCGACACCAGCGAGCGCGACCTCGGGGTCGAGCTGTTCGGGCGCCGGCACCCCTCACCGCTGCTCGTCGCCCCCATCGGCGTGCTGTCCGCGGCGCACTCCGACGCCGACCTCGCGGTCGCCCGGGCGGCGCGCGAGCAGGAGGTCACGCCCATCCTCAGCACCCAGGGCTCGGTGCCGATGGAGGAGGTGGCGGCCGCCCTCGGCGGCGCCGGCCACTGGTACCAGCTCTACTGGAGCAGCGACGACGACCTGGTCGCCAGCCTGGTGCACCGGGCCGAGGCGTGCGGCAGCGAGGCCATCGTCGTCACCCTCGACACGGCATACCTCGGCTGGCGTCCACGCGACCTCGACCTGGGGCACCTGCCGTTCGCCCGCGGCGAGGGCATCGCCCAGTACACCTCCGACCCGGTCTTCCGCCGGCTCGTCGCCGACCGGGTCGCCGCCAACGCCCGGGCCGACGCCGAGCCGCAGCCGCGGCCGCACACCGGCGGCGGTGCGCACGCTGGTGTCCCTGAGCCGCAACCACCCCGGCGACACCCGGCACAACCTGTCGGCCCCCGAGCCCCGGGCCGCCGTCGAGACCTTCCTCGACGTGTTCTCCCGTCCCTCACTCAGCTGGGCCGACCTGCCACGTCTGCGCGAGCTGACCCGCCTGCCGGTGGTGCTCAAGGGGGTGCTGCACCCCGACGACGCGCGGCGCGCGGTCGACGAGGGGGTCGACGGCATCCTCGTGTCGAACCACGGCGGCCGGCAGGTCGACCGCTCGGTCGCGGCCCTCGACGCGCTGCCCGGCGTCGTCGATGCCGTGCGCTTCTCGGGCTCCGACGTCCCCGTGCTGTTCGACAGCGGCATCCGCTCGGGCGCCGACGTGTTCCTCGCGCTCGCCCTCGGTGCGGGTGCCGTCGGCATCGGGCGGCCGCACGTCTACGGGCTGGCGATCGCCGGCCAGGCGGGGGTCGCCGAGGTGCTGCGCAACCTGCGCGCCGAGCTCGACCTCACGATGGCCCTGACCGGCTGCCGCACCCTGGCCGACATCACGAGTGACCGCCTCGTCGAGGCCCCCCTCCCCCACTGACCCGCCACAACTTTCTCGCCCGGTGCGGGACGGTCGGGATGCCGGGGGGCGTCAGGCGTTGGCGACCAGACCGAGCTCGCTGGGCCGGGCCAGCCCGTCGTGCTTGGGCAGCACGCGCACGGTGTAACCGAACGCACCCGAGGAGCGCAGCACCAGGTCGCCGGCGAACTGGTGGCGACCGTGCTCGTAGGACTCCACGTGCGCCAGCGGCACCGACGAGACGTCGTGCAGCTCGTCACCGTGGTGGTTGGTGCGCCCGTGCACGACCTGCACCTCGACGTCGTCGGGGGTGAGGTCGCCGAGCGAGACGTAGCTCGTGACGTGCAGCGTCTCGCCGAGCTCGGGGCTGTCACCGACGCCGGAGGACTCCACGTGGTCGACGTGCACCTCGCGCCAGGCACTGCGGGCCTTGGCCTTGTAGGTGGCGAGGTCGCGCGCCCCGGCGTAGTCGCCCTCGCGCAGCGCCCAGCCGGAGCGGGCCGCGGGCACGTAGAGCTTCTCGGTGTAGTCGCGCACCATCCGGCTGGCCCGCACCTTCGGCCCCAGGGTGGTGATCGTGTGCAGCATCATCGCCAGCCAGTTCTGCGGCAGGCCGTTCTCGTCGGTGTCGTAGAACCGCGGGGCGACCTGGCGCTCGACGAGCTGGTAGAGCGCGCGGGCCTCGATGTCGTCACGGCGCTCGGGGTCCTCGACGCCGTCGGCCGTGGGGATGGCCCAGCCGTTCTTGCCGTCGAACCACTCGTCCCACCAGCCGTCGAGGATGGACAGGTTGAGCGCGCCGTTGAGCGCGGCCTTCATCCCGGACGTGCCGCAGGCCTCGAACGGGCGCAGCGGGTTGTTGAGCCAGACGTCGCAGCCCGGGTAGAGGTGCAGCGCCATGGCGATGTCGTAGTTCGGCAGGAAGACGATGCGGTGGCGCACCTCGGGGTCGTCGGCGAACTTCACCAGCTGCTGGATCAGCTGCTTGCCGGTCTCGTCGGCGGGGTGCGACTTGCCGGCGATGACCAGCTGCACCGGCCGGGTCGGGTGCAGCAGCAGCTTCTTGAGCCGCACGGGGTCGCGCAGCATCAGGGTGAGCCGCTTGTAGGTGGGCACGCGGCGGGCGAAGCCGATGGTGAGCACGTCGGGGTCGAGGATCTCGTCGGTCCAGGCCAGCTCGGCCGGCGAGGCCCCGCGCTCGAGCCACGACTGCCGGGTGCGGCGCCGGGCCTCCTCGACGAGCTGCAGGCGCAGCGCGCGCTTGGTCGCCCACACGGCATCGCGCGGCACGGTGGAGAACCGCTCCCAGGACTCCTGGGTGTCGAGGTCCTTGACGTCGGCGTGGGTGCGGGCCACCTCGAACACCTTGCGGTCGACCCAGGTGGGGCCGTGCACGCCGTTGGTGATCGAGGTGATCGGCACCTCGGTGTCGTCGAAGCCCGGCCACAGCCCGTCGAACATCTCGCGGCTCACGACGCCGTGCAGCTGCGAGACGCCGTTGGCGCGCTGCGCGAGCCGCAGGCCCATGACGGCCATGTTGAACATGCCGGCCGAGCCGCCCTCGTAGGTCTCGGCGCCCAGCTGCAGCAGCCGCTCGACGGGCACGCCCTCGAGGGCCTGCGCCCCGCCGAAGTAGAGCTCGATGAGTGAGGAGTCGAAGCGGTCGATGCCGGCGGGCACCGGGGTGTGGGTGGTGAAGACGGTGGCGCCGCGCACGGCCTCGAGCGCCTCGTCGAAGCTCATCGCCTCGGCGCGCACGAGCTCGCTGATCCGCTCGACGCCGAGGAAGCCGGCGTGGCCCTCGTTGGCGTGGTAGACGTCGGGGGTGGGGGCGCCGGTGATCTGCGACCACAGCCGCAGCGCGCGCACGCCGCCCATGCCGAGCAGCATCTCCTGCTGCAGGCGCAGCTCGCCGCCGCCGCCGTAGAGGCGCTCGGTGATGCTGCGCGCGGCCTCGTCGTTCTCGTGCACGTCGGAGTCGAGCAGCAGCAGCGGCACCCGGCCGACCTGGGCCCGCCAGATGTGGGCGTGCAGCTCGCGGCCGCCGGGCAGCTCGATGGTGACGCCCGCGGGCTCGCCGTCCTCGTCGCGCAGCAGCGACAGCGGCAGCCCGTCGGGGTCGAGCACCGGGTAGTCCTCCTGCTGCCAGCCGTCGCGGTTCAGGCTCTGCCGGAAGTAGCCGGTCTTGTAGAACAGGCCGACGCCCACGATCGGCACGCCGATGTCGGAGGCCGCCTTGAGGTGGTCGCCGGCCAGGATGCCCAGGCCGCCGGAGTACTGCGGCAGGGCGGCGGTGATGCCGAACTCCGCGCTGAAGTAGGCGATCGCCGAGGGCACGCCCTCCTCCTGCTCGCTGCCCCACCGCTGGTACCAGCGGTCCTCACCGAGGTAGCGGTCGAGGGCCTCCTTGGCGGTGTCGACCCGCTCGACGAAGGCCGGGTCGTTGGCCAGCCGCTCGAGCTCGAGCGGCTCGACGGCCGAGAGCATCGCGACGGGGTCCTCGCCCACTGCGGCCCACCGGGCCGGGTCGATGGACTCGAAGAGGTCGCGCAGCGGGGGGTGCCAGCTCCACCTCAGGTTCATCGCGAGGTCGCCGAGCGCGGCGATGCGGGCAGGGAGCACGGGGCGCACGCTGAAGCGGCGGATGGCCTTCACGAGGGGTCATCGTAGGGCACGTGGGTAAAACGCTTTCATCCGGAACTTTCACGCGGTCGTCATGATCTTGCGGTGCGAGATCCGGGATGCCGTGTGGCGTGTTCCGCCCCGGTCGTGGCCGGTAGGTTCGTCGTTGTGTCTGCAGCCCCTCACACCTCTGCCCCCCAGCACCCGATCGGCCGCATCCCCGTCCTCGACGTCAGACCCTGCGTCGACAACGGTGCCCGCCCCGCCAAGGCGGTGGTCGACGAGCAGGTCGAGGTCACGGCCACCGTCTTCCGCGAGGGCCACGACGCCGTCAACGCCTCGGTGGTGCTCACCGACCCCACCGGCGCCGAGCTCGTGCTGCCGATGACCTGCACCAACCCCGGCCTGAACACCTGGGTGGCCACGGTGTCCGCCACCTCGACGGGCTGGTGGTCGTACCGGGTCGAGGGCTGGTCGGACCCCTACGGCACCTGGGAGCACGACGCCACGATCAAGGTCCAGGCCGACGTCGACACCGAGCTGATGCTCGCCGAGGGCGCCCTGCTGCTCGAGCGCGCCCGCGACGAGGTGCCGCGCACGGCGGCCCAGAAGGCGGTGCTCTCGGATGCCGTGCTGGGCCTGCGCGACACCACCCGGCCCGCCGCCGTGCGCCTCAAGGCCGGCACCGACACCTCCGTCGAGCGCGAGCTGGCCGCACGCCCGCTGCGCGACCACGTCACCCCGTCCGCCGACCTCGCCCTGCTCGTCGAGCGCGAGCTGGCCCTGTGCGGCGCCTGGTACGAGCTCTTCCCACGCAGCGAGGGCGCGACCTACGACGAGAAGGAGCACCGCTGGACCACCGGCACCCTGCGCACCGCCGCGAAGCGGCTGCCCGCCATCGCGGCGATGGGCTTCGACGTCGTCTACCTCACGCCCATCCACCCGATCGGGCAGGCGGCCAAGAAGGGCCCGAACAACACCCTCGACGCCCGCCCCGAGGACCCCGGCAGCCCCTATGCCATCGGCTCGGCCGACGGCGGCCACGACGCCATCCACCCCGACCTGGGCACCTTCGACGACTTCGACGCCTTCGTGGCCGAGTCGCGCCGCCTGGGGATGGAGGTCGCCATGGACCTCGCGCTCCAGTGCTCCCCCGACCACCCGTGGGTCACGAGCCACCCCGAGTGGTTCACCACCCGCGCCGACGGCACCATCGCCTACGCCGAGAACCCGCCCAAGAAGTACCAGGACATCTACCCGCTGAACTTCGACAACGACCCCGGCGGCATCTACGCCGCGGTGCGCGCGGTCGTGCAGGTGTGGATCGACCACGGGGTCACCGCTTTCCGGGTCGACAACCCGCACACCAAGCCGGTGGAGTTCTGGCAGTGGCTGATCGCCGACGTCGCGAAGGACCACCCCGAGGTGATCTGGCTGGCCGAGGCGTTCACCCAGCCCGCGATGATGCACACGCTGGGCAAGGTCGGCTTCCAGCAGAGCTACACCTACTACACGTGGCGCAACAGCGCCTACGACCTGCGCGAGTACCTCACCGAGCTGTCCGGTGAGGCCGCCGCCTACATGCGCCCGTCGTTCTGGCCCACCACGCACGACATCCTCACGCCCTACATGCAGTTCGGCGGCCCGGCCGCCTGGAAGCTGCGGGCGATGCTCGCGGCCACCCTCGTGCCGACCTACGGCATCTACGCCGGCTACGAGCTGATGGAGCACGTGGCACGACCCGGCGCCGAGGAGCAGATCGACAACGAGAAGTACGAGTTCAAGAACCGGCACTGGGAGGACTACGAGCCCGGCGGCAGCAAGGCCGGGCGCTCCCTGGCCGGCTGGCTCACCATGATCAACGACGTGCGGCGGGCGCACCCCGCGCTGCACCGGTTGCGCAACATCACGTTCCACCACGTCGACGACGAGAACTTCCTGGCCTTCTCCAAGCGCCGCAGGCTGCCCGACGGCACCGACGACGTCGTCGTGGTGGTCGCCAACCTCGACCCCCACTCGACCCGCGCCACCACCGTGCGGCTGGACATGGCAGCGCTCGGCCTCGAGCCGGGTGACAGCTTCGAGGCGCACGACCTCGTCACCGACGAGCGCTGGACCTGGCAGCGCGACAACTACGTGCGGCTCGGTCCGGAGGTCGAACCCGTGCACGTCATCGCCGTGAGGAGGCCTTGGTGACGGCGATCCTCGGAATGGGTCACTCGACCCCCGGGCTCGGCGCCAACCAGCCCGGGCTGCGCCACGACCCGGAGTGGTTCCGCACCGCGGTCTTCTACGAGGTGCTCGTGCGCGCCTTCGGCGACAGCACCGGCTCCGGCGAGGGCGACTTCGCGGGCATCGTCAACCGGCTCGACTACCTGCAGTGGCTCGGCGTCGACTGCCTGTGGCTGCCGCCGTTCTACGCGAGCCCGCTGCGCGACGGCGGCTACGACATCTCCGACTACACCCAGGTGCTGCCCGAGTTCGGCACGCTGCCGGAGTTCCGCGAGCTGATCACCCAGGCGCACGCGCGCGGCATCCGGATCATCACCGACTTCGTCATGAACCACACCAGCGACCAGCACCCCTGGTTCCAGGCGTCGCGCAGCGACCCCGACGGCCCCTTCGGCGACTTCTACGTGTGGAGCGACACCGACGACAAGTACACCGACGCCCGGGTCATCTTCGTCGACACCGAGACCTCGAACTGGACCTTCGACCCGATCCGCCGGCAGTTCTTCTGGCACCGGTTCTTCAGCCACCAGCCCGACCTGAACTTCGAGAACCCCAAGGTGCACGAGGCGATGTACGACGTCGTGCGGTTCTGGATGGACATGGGCATCGACGGCTTCCGGCTCGATGCCGTGCCGTACCTCTTCGAGGAGGAGGGCCACAACGGCGAGAACCACCCGAAGACGCACCAGTTCCTCGCCGAGCTGCGCGCCATGGTCGACACCGAGTACCCCGGGCGCATCCTGCTGGCCGAGGCCAACCAGCCCCCGCGCGACGTCGTCGACTACTTCGGCACCGAAGAGGCGCCGGAGTGCCAGATGTGCTTCCACTTCCCGGTGATGCCGATGCTCTACTACGCGCTGCGCGAGGAGAAGGCGGCACCGATCATCGACGTGCTCGCCGACACCCCGGCCATCCCGAACGGGCGCCCAGTGGGGCACCTTCCTGCGCAACCACGACGAGCTGACGCTCGAGATGGTCACGCCCGAGCAGCGCGCCGCGATGTACGGCTGGTACGCCCCCGACCCGCGGATGCGCGCCAACGTCGGCATCCGCCGCCGGCTCGCGTCGCTGCTCGACAACTCGCGCCCCGAGTTCGAGCTGATCCACGCCCTGCTGCTGTCGCTGCCCGGCTCCCCGTGCCTCTACTACGGCGACGAGATCGGCATGGGCGACAACATCTGGCTCAACGACCGCGATGCCGTGCGCACGCCGATGCAGTGGACCCCCGACCGCAACGCCGGCTTCTCCACCGCCGACCCCGGCAAGCTCTACCTGCCCGTGATCCAGTCGCTCGTCTACCACCACAACCACGTCAACGTCGAGGCGCAGATGGCGAGCGGCTCCTCCCGGCTGCACTGGCTGCGGGGCATGCTGTCGGTGCGCCGCGAGCACCCCGTGTTCGGGCTCGGCGACTTCGAGGTGTGCGGGTCGACCCACGACCGGGTGCTCTCGTTCGTGCGGGTCGACCGGCGCGAGCGCGACAGCGAGGACCGCTCGGCCCTGGCGGTGCTGTGCGTCAACAACCTGTCGTCGCGGCCGCAGTCCACCACCATCACGCTGCCCGAGGAGCTGTGGGACTGGGAGACCCGAGACCTGTTCGGCGGCAGCGGTTTTCCCGACATCGCCCCCGACGGCACCATCACCATCACGCTCGGCTCACGTGACTTCTTCTGGCTGGCCCTCGCACCGCGACGAGGTGAGGTGCGTGGCTGAGATCCACACCGGTGCGTCCCTCAGCCCGACCAAGGTCGAGCTGGTCTCGGGCTGGATGGGCGAGCAGCGCTGGTACGCCGCGAAGGGCCAGCAGCCCACGGCTGCGGCTGCTCGCGACCTGGCGCCTCGACGACCCCACCGGCGAGGTGGGGGTCGAGACGCTGGTCCTGGCCGACGAGGCCGGGCCCGAGCCGGTCGTCTACCAGGTGCCCCTCACCTACCGCGGCGAGCCGCTCGGCAGCGCCGACCACGCCCTGGTCGGCACCATGGAGCACTCGGTGCTCGGCCGCCGCTGGGTCTACGACGGCCCGCACGACCCGGTCTACGCCGCGCAGCTGCTCGAGCTCGTGCAGGGCCGGGTGCAGGCCGCGTCGTCGAAGGTGTCCGGTGCGGTCGAGGAGTCCGTTGCCGGTGTGCCGCAACCGAGCTGGGGCACCGAGGTGCACGTGCGCACCTCGCGCGTGCTGTCCGGTGAGCAGTCCAACACCTCGGTCATCCTCGACTGCGACCTGCCCGACGGCCACCACACCCCCCTCATCGTCAAGGTCTTCCGGATGCTCTCGCCCGGCGAGAACCCCGACGTCGTGCTGCAGGGCGCGCTCGTGGATGCCGGCTCCCGCCGGGTTCCCGCGGTCGTCGGGTCGGTCACCGGGCACTGGCCGCACCCGGGCACCGAGGGCGACCAGCCGGCATCCGGGCACCTCGCCTTCGCGCAGGAGTTCCTGCCCGGCGTCGAGGACGCCTGGCGCGTGGCGCTGCAGGCTGCCGAGGCGGGCACCGACTTCACCGGGCCGGCCCGCGCGCTGGGCGAGGCCACCGCCGAGGTGCACGACACCCTCGCGCGAGGCGCTCGGCACCGAGCCCACCACGCCCGAGCAGGCGGCGACGATCGTCGCCGAGATGCGGGCGCGCTTCGAGGCGGCCGTGGCCGAGGAGCCCGGGCTCGAGGACGTGCGGGGCCCGGTCGACGCGGTGCTCGACGCGGCCGCCGACGCGAAGCTGGCCTGCGCTGCAGCGCATCCACGGCGACTACCACCTCGGCCAGGTGCTGCACTCGCCCGAGCGGGGCTGGGTGCTGCTCGACTTCGAGGGCGAGCCGCTGCGGCCGCTCTCCGAGCGCTCGCTGCCCGACCAGTGGGTGCGCGACGTCGCCGGGATGCTGCGCAGCTTCGACTACGTCGGCGGCACCCGCGAGCAGGCCGGCGGGGCCTCCGCCCGCGACTGGGTCAGCTCGGCCCAGCAGGCCTTCCTCGACGGCTACGCCGCCCGCGCCGGCCGCGACCCCCGCTCGCTCGGGGCCCTGCTGGCCGCGTTCGAGCTCGACAAGGCGATGTACGAGGTCGTCTACGAGGCCCGCAACCGCCCGGGCTGGGTCGCCATCCCGCTCGGCGCCGTCCGCCGCCTCACCGCCCACTTCTCGCAGCACCCCACCACGCAAGGAGACCCGTCGTGACCCCCACGCCCAGCCCCGAGGTCGGCGGCGCGATCACCGCCCTCGTCCAGGGACGCCACCAGCAGCCGCACGACCTCCTCGGCCAGCACCTCGAGCCCGGTGGGCTGCGGATCCGGGTGCTCAAGCCGCTGGCGCAGTCGGTGCGGGTGCGCTTCGAGGACGGCGCGGAGCTGGAGCTGGCGCACGAGGCCGAGGGCGTGTGGACCGCGGTGCGCCCCGACGCGACCCGAACCATGGACTACCGCCTGCTCGTGGCGTGGGCCGACGGCATCGAGCACCTGCAGGACGACCCCTACCGGTTCGCGCCGACCCTCGGCGAGGTCGACCTGCACCTGGTCAACGAGGGCCGCCACGAGCAGCTGTGGACCGTGCTCGGGGCGCGGCTGCACGAGTACCCCGGCCCGATGGGCACCGTGCGCGGCGTGGCGTTCGCGGTGTGGGCGCCGCGGGCCAAGGCCGTGCGCGTCATCGGTGACTTCAACGACTGGGACGGCCGCATCCACCCGATGCGGCTGATCGGCTCCTCAGGGGTGTGGGAGCTGTTCGTGCCCGAGGTCGGCGTCGGCAACATCTACAAGTACGAGATCCGCGGCGCCGACGACGTCGTGCGCACCAAGGCCGACCCGATGGCGCGGCGCACCGAGTGCCCGCCCAACACCGGCTCGGTCGTCGACCACTCGGGCCACGAGTGGGCCGACACGACGTGGATGGACGAGCGCTCCGGGCGCAACCCCCACGACGGGCCGATGAGCGTCTACGAGGTGCACCTGGGCTCGTGGCGCCAGGGCATGTCGTACCGCGACCTCGCCGAGCACCTCGTCAACTACGTCGCCGACCTCGGCTTCACGCACGTCGAGCTGCTGCCGGTGATGGAGCACCCGTACGGCCCCTCGTGGGGCTACCAGGTCACCGGCTACTACGCGCCGACCGCGCGCTTCGGCACCCCCGACGACTTCAAGTACCTCGTCGACCGGCTGCACCAGGCCGGCATCGGCGTCATCCTCGACTGGGTGCCGGGGCACTTCCCGCGCGACGCGTTCGCGCTGGCCCGCTTCGACGGTCTGCCGCTCTACGAGCACCCCGACCCGCGCCGTGGCGACCAGCCCGACTGGGGCACCCACGTGTTCGACTTCGGCCGGCTCGAGGTGCGCAACTTCCTGGTCGCCAACGCGCTCTACTGGCTCGAGGAGTTCCACGTCGACGGGCTGCGGGTCGACGCCGTCGCCTCGATGCTCTACCTCGACTACTCGCGCAAGGACGGCGAGTGGATCCCCAACGTGCACGGCGGCCGAGAGCACCTCGAGGCCATCGGCCTGCTCCAGGAGGCCAACGCCACGTCGTACAAGCGCGTGCCCGGCATCGTCACCATCGCCGAGGAGTCCACCTCGTGGCCGGGGGTCACCAAGGAGACCTCGAGCGGCGGGCTCGGCTTCGGGCTGAAGTGGAACATGGGCTGGATGAACGACACCCTCCGGTACCTCAAGGAGGAGCCGATCCACCGGCAGTACCACCACAACCTGCTCACCTTCTCGCTGATGTACGCCTTCAGCGAGAACTACCTGCTGCCGATCAGCCACGACGAGGTCGTGCACGGCAAGGGCTCGCTGCTGACCAAGATCCCCGGGTCGCGCGAGGACCAGCTCGCCACGCTGCGGGCCTTCCTGGCCTACATGTGGAGCCACCCCGGCAAGCAGCTGCTCTTCATGGGCTGCGAGTTCGCCCAGCCCGGCGAGTGGGCCGACGGCCGCTCGCTCGACTGGTGGCTGCTCGACCACGCCGCGCACTACCGGGTGCACGCCCTGGTCAAGGAGCTCAACCGGTCTACCGCGAGCACCCCGCGATGTGGCAGCTCGACTCGCAGCCGGCCGGTTTCCGCTGGCTCGACGCCGACGACAACACCGGCAACGTGCTGTCCTACCTGCGCTTCGCCCAGGCCGACCAGCAGGGCGACGTCGTCGCCACGGTGGTCAACTACAGCGGCGACGACAAGGCCTGGGTGCGGGTCGGGGTGCCGCGCGGCGGCCGCTGGGAGGTCGTGCTCGACACCAGCGGCTTCGACGAGGGCAGCAGCCCCAGCCAGGCCGGCGCTGTGCTCGATGCCGAGGCGTCGCCGTGGCACGACCAGCCGTACTCCGTGACGGTGCGGGTCGCCGCGCTGGCCACGCTCTACCTGGCGCCCGCCGCGAGCTGAGCCGGATCCGGCGCGCGAGGTGCGACCGGCATCGGTCGGCCTGGGGTGTCCCGGGCGGCTCGGTCAGATGAAGAGGAGCTGGGCGCCCTCGGTGAGCTCGATGAAGTCGCTCGCCGAGATGATCGCCTCGACACCCTCGTAGAGGTCGTCCTGCGTGAGGTGGTTCATGTCGGCGGACATCCGGCAGGCCCAGAGGTGGGCGCCTGAGGCGGAGAGCAGCTCGAGGAACTCAGGCACCTCGGGCACGTCCTGCTCGGCGATCTGCTTCTTGAGCATCGTGGTGGCGGCGGCCGTGGCGCCGGGCAGGGCGCCGAGCATGTGGTGGATGCCCATGCCGCTGTGGCCCGGCGGGTGCATCGCGGTGTTGCCGACGAAGGAGAACTTCAGGTCGCCCATCGTCGCCTTGTTGATCATGTCGAAGCCCCAGAAGGTGAAGAACAGGTGGGTCTCGACCCCTTCACCCAGGGCGGCGTTGGCGAGGATCAGGCCCGGGTAGGCCATGTCGAGGTTGCCCTTGGAGCAGATGATGGCGAGCTTGCGGCCTTCACTGGCTCGGGTTGTCGAACGACGGGACGATCATCGGGGGCGGGACGGCATCCGGTGGGGTCGGCAGGTCGGGTCGTGGCGGTCATGGCTCAGACACATCCCTTCGGCTTGGGCAGCCCGGAGACGTAGGCCATCTTCTTGGCAGGCTTGCCGGGGAACAGCGCGAACAGCTCCTTGACCGGGGTGCCGGTCTGGGTCGACACGCGGCGCAGCGTCGCGGTCTCGCCCTGCACGGCGTAGTCGTCGCGCAGGAAGCGGATGAGGGTCCAGTGCGCGTCGGTGAGCTCCAGGCCGATCGCCGTGGCGAGCTCGGGCGCGAGCGACTCGTCCCACTGGGCGGGCTGGGTGAGGAAGCCCTCCTCGTTCACGTCGACCTGGTGGCCGGCGATCATGGTGGTGGTCATGGTGGTCTGCATCTCCTGTCGGGAGGGGGTGGGGTCAGGCGGGGTTCTTGCCGGTCATCGACATCGCGGCGGGCAGCCCGAGGGGGCGACCGGGGAGCAGGGCGTTCCAGTAGATGTGCCGGAACGCGAGCTTGCCGAGGTGGTTGGCGCGTGACTCGCCCAGCAGCGTCATCGGGCCCACCTTGGGGAAGGGGAAGTGACCGGTCAGGGGCTGGGTGTCGTAGTTGAAGTCCAGGAGCAGCGCCTTCTGGTGCCCCGACTCGACGAAGCAGTTGGCGTGCCCGTCGAAGGAGTGGGTCATCGGCCGGCCGGCGGCCATCTGCAGGAAGTTCTCGACGAAGACCTCGACGGAGAAGTGCGCGACCGAGCCGGCCTTGGAGGTGGGCAGGTTGCCCGCGTCACCGAGGGCCCAGATCTCCGGATGGGCTGTCGCCTGCATCGTGTGCTTGTCGACCGGAACGTAGTTGAGCTCGTCGCCCAGGCCAGAGCGGGCGACGAAGTCGGCACCCATGTTCAGTGGGACGGTGACGAGCAGGTCGTAGGCGATCTCGCGCTCGTCGTAGGAGACGATCACCTTCCGGTCCTGGTCGATCCGCTCGACCATGAAGTCGGGCTCGACGGTGACGCCCTTCTCCTCGAGCATCGAGCCCAGGGCGGCGCTGGCGACCGGTTTGGTGAACGCCCCGTCGAGCGGGGTCACGTAGACGATCTCGGTGCGGTCACGCAGTCCGCGCTGGGTGAGGAAGTCGTCGGCGAGGAAGGTGAACTCGAGCGGGGCGACGGGGCACTTGATCGGCATCTCGGTGATGTGCACGACGAGCCGCCCACCGCTGAACGCGGCGAGCTGGTCGTGCAGGGCCAGCGCGCCCTCGTAGGTGTAGAACTCGCCGATCTCCCGGTGCCACTGCGGGCCGAGCGTGCCGGGCACCTGGTCGGGGCGCGGCGTGGTGCCGGTGGCGATGACCAGCTGGTCGTACGGCAGGTCACGGCCGCCGGCCAGGTGCACGACCCGGGCGTCGGCGTCGACCCGGTCGACCTCGGCGAGCACCAGCTCGACGCCCGACCCGATGAAGGGGTGCTTCTCGCGACGGACCTGCTCGGGGCTGTTGGTGCCGAACGCCATGAACAGGTAGCCCGGCTGGTAGTCGTGGATGTCGTCGCGGTCGACGACGGTGATGGTCCAGTCGGTGGTGGGCAGGGCCCGGCGGAGCTTGTTGACGACCATGGTGCCGGCCGTGCCCGCGCCGAGCACCACGAGGTTCTTCATGGGGGTGGGCATGTCTTCAGGTATACCCCTACGGGTATTTATCCCGCGGTGACCCGGGCCACCGCTGAGGTGTGATCCCGGCGACACCTCTGACAGGATCGGAGGCATGAACGCGCCCCGTGCCGGACACCTCGCCCAACCCTCCGACCTCGTCGACGTGGCCTCCCTCGTCACGGCCTACTACACGCGCCAGCCAGACCCCGAGAACGTCGACGAGCAGGTGGCGTTCGGTACCTCTGGCCATCGCGGCTCCAGCCTGAAGACCTCGTTCAACGAGGCGCACATCCTGGCCACCACGCAGGCGATCTGCGAGTACCGGCGCGAGCAGGGCTTCGACGGGCCGCTGTTCATCGGGCGCGACACCCACGGCCTGTCCGAGCCGGCCTGGGCCACCGCGCTCGAGGTGCTGGTCGCCAACGACGTCACGGTGCTCGTCGACTCGCGCGACCGCTACACCCCCACGCCGGCGGTGTCGCACGCCATCCTCACGGCCAACCGGGGCAAGGTCACCGGTGTCGACGGGATGCCGGCGCACGCCGGCCTCGCCGACGGCATCGTGGTCACGCCCTCGCACAACCCGCCGAGCGACGGCGGGTTCAAGTACAACCCGCCGCACGGTGGGCCGGCCGACTCCGACGCCACGAAGGTGATCGCCGCCCGGGCCAACGAGCTGATCCGCGCCGGGCTCGAGGGCGTGAAGCGGGTGCCGTTCGCGCGGGCCCGGGCCGCGGCATCCGGCTACGACTTCCTGGCCACCTACGTCGACGACCTGCCCAACGTGCTCGACATCGACGCGATCCGTGGGTCCGCCCTGCGGATCGGCGCCGACCCGCTCGGCGGGGCGTCGGTCGACTACTGGGGGGCCATCGGTGAGCGGCACGGCCTCGACCTCACGGTCGTCAACCCGCTCGTCGACGCGACCTGGCGGTTCATGACGCTCGACTGGGACGGCAAGATCCGGATGGACTGCTCCTCCCCGTCGGCGATGGCCAGCCTGATCGCCCAGCGCGACGTCTACGACATCGCCACCGGCAACGACGCGGATGCCGACCGGCACGGCATCGTGACCCCGGATGCCGGCCTGCTCAACCCCAACCACTACCTCGCCGTCGCGATCCAGTACCTCTACGGCGGCGCGCGGCCCCAGTGGCGTGAGGACGGCTTCATCGGCAAGACGCTGGTGTCGAGCTCGATGATCGACCGGGTCGCCGACGACCTCGGCCGCCGGCTGGTCGAGGTGCCGGTCGGCTTCAAGTGGTTCGTGCCGGGGCTGCTCGACGGGTCGGGCCCGTTCGGCGGTGAGGAGTCGGCCGGGGCCTCGTTCCTGCGGCACGACGGGTCGGTGTGGACCACCGACAAGGACGGCATCCTGCTGGCCCTGCTCGGCTCGGAGATCCAGGCGCGCACCGGCAAGAGCCCGAGCGAGCACTACCGCTCGCTCGTCGAGCGGCACGGTGAGCCCGCCTACGCCCGCATCGACGCCGCCGCGACCCGCGAGGAGAAGGCCAAGCTGGGTGCCCTCTCCCCCGACGACGTGTCGGCGCAGTCGCTGGCCGGCGAGCCGATCACCGCCAAGCTCACCGAGGCCCCCGGCAACGGGGCCGCCATCGGCGGGCTCAAGGTGGTCACCGAGTCGGCCTGGTTCGCCGCCCGGCCCAGCGGGACCGAGGACGTCTACAAGATCTACGCCGAGTCCTTCCGCGGGCCCGACCACCTCGCGCAGGTGCAGGCCGAGGCCAAGGAGGTCGTCTCGGCCGCCCTCGGCGGCTGAGCCCCCGGGGACGTGTATTCCCGGGCTCGAGCTCGGGCCGCCGCGGGTAGTGCGTGGCGGCCCTCGGCGCTGCTGCGCTCCGGTGCAGCAGTACGGAGCCCGAGTGAACCACCACGTCGCGTCCTCACGCCTGCTGCGCCCAGGCGCACCAGCGCCGAGGCCAACCCGGCCACCCCCTCTCACCCTCACTGCTGCTGCTTCACGCTGCAGTAGCGCCGAGGCCAACCCGGCCACCCCCTCTCACCCTCACTGCTGCTGCTTCACGCTGCAGTAGCGCCGAGGCCCAGCCAGCCACCCCTTGGCACCCTCACTGCTGCTTCGCCACGGTGCAGCAGCAGTGAGCCTCAGGAGCCATCCACCGGCAGCCCGGTTCTGCTGCGCCAGAACGCAGCAGAACCGAGGCGTCGGCTCACACCTCTCCTGACGCGTCGCCCGTGCCAGCAGGTTCATCCTCAGCTGCAACAGCGGCGGCCGCGCACTCGGCGAGTAGGTCCGCCAGGTTCTCGGGCCATCCTCCACGCCTGCGGTAGGTCCAGATCGGCGCCAGGGCGCTGCGATCATGACGGTGCCGTGCCCACCACTTTCGATGCCTGACCTCCAGCACGTCTTGCTCCAGGTGGGCCGGTAGGCGCCGGAACCCGCGGTCCACCGCGTGCTCGTGCGGTTCCTCAACGTCGGCCCACTCCTCGGGGTCGCACGCCACGACAGCGAGCCGGAAACCCATGCCGCGCAACACGCCGTCGACCCGAGCCAGAGCCGGTGCGACGTGGCCGCTCTCCCAGCGACCCACCTTGGCGGCATCCCAGCCGAGCGAATCCGCCAGCTCCCGCTGGCTCAGCCGCAGCCGTCGGCGAGCTAGTCGGAAGGCGACGCCCACAGCATCCTGTGGATCGTCGTACGGGGTGAGGTCCATGGGGTCAGCAGACACCCGGCCACTCGACGCCAGAACCGCGGCACTGCACCTGTGGACGGCCGGCGGCCAGTCACACCGCCTGTGGACCGCTCCTCACTCGACCGAGCGGATGCGGCGCACCAGCACCGAGCCGAGCACGCTGACGGCGGCGGCCAGGAGGTACAGCCCCGGGTAGCCCAGCCCCAGCCCGAGCACCGCCGCGGCGAGCACCGGGGCCAGCACCTGCGGCAGCGCGTTGGCGATGTTGATGACCCCGAGGTCCTTGGCGCGGTCGGCCGCACCGGGGAGCACCTGCGTGATCAGCGCGAAGTCGACCGCCGTGTAGGCACCGAAGCCGATGCCGAGCACCACCGCACCCAGGTAGGCGGCCGGCATCGTGTGCACGAACGCGAACAGCGTCAGCGCCGCGGCGGCGATCAGGCCCGACCAGATGACGAGCGGCTTGCGCCGGCCGATCCGGTCCGACCACCAGCCGCCCACCAGCGCCGTCACCACGGTGACCAGGCCGTAGACCGCGGTGAGCGTGAACACCGCGTCCTCGGCGGCGCTGTCGCTCAGGTGCACCTCGTCCTTGAGGTAGAAGAGCAGGTAGAGGATGAGGATCGAGTTGCCCAGGTTCATCAGGAACCGGGTCAGCCACGCCCACCCGAAGTCGGGGTACCGGCGCGGCGACACCCAGAAGCTGCGCAGGAACGTGCCCCAGCGGAACTCGGGGCGCAGCTCGCGGGGCAGCGCGATGTCACGGGAGTTCACGGCATACGGCAGCGTCGTGACGACCAGCACCACCGCGATGGTGAGGTAGCCGGCCGCGATGCTGCCGGTGGCCGCCGCGATGCCCGACCCCACGATGACCCCGGCGGTCTGGGCGATCGAGAGCACGCCGCCCACCACCCCGCGCTCGCGGGTCGGCACCTGGTCGGGAACGGTCGCGGTGATGGCGGCGAGCATCGCGTTCAGGGACGCCTGCGCGAGCGCCCAGGCGAGCACCAGCCGCCACACGGAGTCGGCGCCGGACAGCAGCAGCATCGCCACGGCGCCGCCGACCGCGCCGCCGAGCACCCACGGCAGCCGGCGGCCCAACCGCAGGGTCGTGCGGTCGGAGAAGGCGCCCCACACCGGGTTGAGCAGCGTCGACACCAGCGCACCGACGCCGGTCACCAGCGACAGCACCGCGGCCTTGTGGTCGGGCGAGATCGCCTCGGACTGCTGCGCGAGCAGCACCTGGATGGGGCCGAAGAAGCCCGACCACAGCCCGATGCTGGCCAGCACCAGCCAGCCGACCCAGAGCCGGGAGGCCCGCTCGCTCGGCTCCTGCAGCGCGCGGTCGACCGGGTGGGCGGGGGTCGTCACGCGCTGCCCAGCCGCGCGGCGCGGTGGGCCGCGATGACGTCGGAGTACCAGTCGAAGGACCGCTTCGGGGTGCGCACCTGGGTGTCGAAGTCGACGTGCACGAGCCCGAAGCGCTGGGTGAGGCCGTGCGCCCACTCGAAGTTGTCCATCAGTGACCAGCAGTAGTAGCCCCGCACGTCGACGCCCCGGCGCACCGCTTCAGCCACGGCCCGCAGGTGGGCGTCGAGGTAGTCGATCCGCGGCTGGTCGTCGACCACGCCGTCGGCGTCCGGCCCCATCCCGTAGGACGCGCCGTTCTCGGTGATGATGATCGGCGGCATGCCGGGGTAGCGCTCCGCCATCCCCACCAGGAGGTCGGTCATGCCACTGGGAATGACGGGCCAGCCGAAGGCGGTCGTCGGGTAGCCCGCGATGTCGCGGTACTCGAAGGGCAGCGCCGCGTCGTCGGCGGCGTGCGATGCCGGCCTCGAGCAGGCCGTCGAGCAGCCGGTCGTAGAACGCCAGGCCGCGCTCGTTGACCGGGCCGCTGCCGTCGGGCTGCACGCGGGGCCAGGCGATCGAGAAGCGGTAGCCGTCGGCGCCCAGACGGGTCATCAGCGCGACGTCCTCGGGCCACCGGTGGTAGTGGTCGCACGCGACGTCGCCGGTGCTGCCGTCGACGACCCGGCCGGGCTGGGCCGTGAAGGTGTCCCAGATGCTCGGGCCCCGGCCGTCCTCGTGCACCGCGCCCTCGATCTGGTACGACGCCGTGCTCGTGCCGAAGCGGAAGCCGGGCGGCAGCCCAAGGTCGCGACCGTCCTCGCCGTTGCTGCTCACCGTTGCGCTCCTGTCCCGGCGTCGCACCGTCGCACGCCCTCGCCCGGTGCCGGAGCACCTCCGGTTCGTTCGGATCATCGCGCACCGGGTGGGCGCCCCGCGACGGTTCCGGTGGAACTCACCAGCAGTGCGGGAAGCGGCTACGGTTCCAGGATGATGTCCATCAACCCGCTCGAGCTGCTCCTGCTGGTGCTCATGTTCGCCGTTCCCCTGGCGGTCGGCTACCTCGTCATCCGCCTCGCCGTGCGCCACGGGGTCATGGACGCCGACCGCCGCCGGGACCAGCGGCCTGGCGCCTCAGCCTGAGGCGACGTCCGCACCGAGGATCCGGCGCTCGTCGCTCACCCACATCCCGAGCAGGCCGCCGAAGTGCGCCTCGAACCTCTCCCACTCGTGCGGTGGATAGGTCTGCTGGATCGTCGAGTGCAGCAGTGACGTGAAGTCAGGGCCGTCGATCCACTCGAGCACCATCTCGTCGACGTGCGGCAGCGCCGTCTCGCAGAAGGAGCGGTAGCGCTCGCTCTCGAAGTAGTCGTCGGCCAGCAGCTGGTAGGCCGCGAGCTTGCCCCGGTAGTCGAGCTCCGGGTCGTCGGCCACGGCGAACCATGGGCCGGTGTCGACCTGGGTGCGGGGTGAGCGTCCCGTCACGACGCAGTAGGCGGTCCACCGCAGCAGCGCCTTCATCGCCCACGGGAAGTAGTAGTGCAGCGAGGTCACCGCGACGTCGGGGCAGGCGTTGGCGTAGTCGATCGGGTAGACCACGCCGTCCTTGACGAGCATCTCGCAGGAGTTGAACTCCCACCGGAAGAACGCGTTCACGGTCTGCGAGATGGTGATCGCCTCGCGCCCGGTCTGCTCCGAAAGGAACCCGTGGGCCACGGCATACCGCTCGTGCATCGGCTCCTCGGGGCGGAACTTCATCACCATCGTCTCGGGGCCGATGGTGAGCGAGCGGGCGAAGTGCTCGTAGTCGGGCACCGACGCCTGCAGGTGCATCAGCATCTCGCCGGAGTCGTCGTAGGACCGGTGCAGGTCGGCCCGGTCGCGCACCTGCGACACCCCGCGCCAGCCGCCGCCGTCGAAGGGCTTCATGTAGAGCGGGTAGCCCAGCGGATCGGCCACCGAGTCAAGGTCGAAGCCGCGGTTGTAGCGCGCCGAGGTGTAGGCCCAGCGGGCGTTGTCGACCGGGTGCTTGTAGGGCACCAGCACGGTCTCGGGCACGTTCATGCCGAGCCGCATCAGGGCGCAGTACGCCGAGTGCTTCTCCATCGACTGGAAGGTGAACGGGCTGTTGAGCAGGTAGACGTCGTCCATCAGCGCGACCTTCTTCAGCCACTCGCGCGGGTGGTAGTACCAGTGCGCGAGGCGGTCGATGACCAGCTCGTGGCGCGCCTTGTCGCGCAGGTTGAACGGCTCGATCGTCAGCCGCTCGGTGGTCAGCGTGTGCTGGCCGCCGTCCGGGGCGCGCAGCACGCCGAGCCGCCGGGCCAGCGCCTCGAACGCGGTGGGCCAGTCCTCCTCGGCGCCGAGCAGCAGCCCGACCAGGTGGTCGGTGGTGGGGGCCATGCGGTCTCCTTCTCTCTCCTGGTGCGGGTCAGACGAAGCGGGGCAGGTGGTGCGCGAGCTGGCGGTGCCACCACGGCCAGTCGTGGGCGCTGTCATAGCCCCACACATCGAGCTCGTGACGTATCCCCTTGTCCTGCAAAAGGTGCGCGAACGCCTGGGTCGACGGTAGCGCCTGGGTGGGCGACACCTCGAAGGCACCTTGCCCCACCACCAGCAGCACCGATACCCGCTGGCGGATCCAGTCGAGGTGGCCCCCCTGCATGTTCGCGACGTATGCCGAGGGGTTGGCGAAGTAGGTCGCGTCGCCGAGGTCCCCCCAGCCGTTCCACGACGACGGGTCGTAGTTGCCGGACAGCCCGATGGCCAGCGGCGCGACGTCGGCACGCTGGAAGGTGAGGTGCACCGCGTGGTAGGCGCCGAGCGAGACCCCGACGGTGATCACCCGCTGGTCCCAGCCCACCTGGTCGAGCACCCAGGGCAGCACGACGTCGGACAGCCAGGCGGTGTAGGTCTGGCCGCGCCGGGCGCGCTCCTCGGTCGGGAGGTCGCTGTCGGACCACGACCAGCCGTCGAGCGAGTCGACGCAGAACAGGCTCATCCGGCCGGCGTCGATGAGGTGCTGCACGGCATCGACCGTGCCGTTGTGCTCGGCATCGCGAGCCGAACCAGCCTCGGACGGGAAGAGCAGCACCGGCCGACCCCAGGTGCCGTGCCGGACGACCTCGAGGTCGGCGTCGTGCCCCGGCACCCGAAGTCGCACGCTCGTGGTCTCCATGCGACCCCACCCTGCCGGTCGGCATCCGGCCTCGCAACCAAGGACCGGCGCGACTACCCCCAGACCGGCGCGCAGCACCTCGGTGAGGCCGGGGTCGAGGGCGTCGCGCCACGCGGTGTAGTTGTGCAGGTCGGCCACCTCGCGCAGGGTCACGTCGTGCCCGGCCCGGCGCAGGGCGGCGGCCATGTCGCGGTTGTTGGCGGCGTTCTCCTCGAGCGCCCCGCAGGTCAGGCCCACCACCAGCGGGTGCTCGGCGTGCCGCATGTCGAGCACGCTCTGCACGAGGCGCGAGATGCGCCCGAAGTAGCGGTAGCCGCTCTCGGAGTCGTCGTGGCGCACCTGGAAGAACGAGCCGGACTGCGCGAAGACCCCACCGACCCGAGGTGCCGCGAGCAGGCCGAGCAGCAGAGCGGTGAGGCCGCCCAGGCTGGCACCGACGACGACGACCGGCGCACGCACGGCATACCGCTCCCCCAGCCGGTCGAGGCCGGCCTCGGCGATGGTGCGCAGGTAGCGGGGTGACCCGGAGTACCAGGCGTCGCGCATCACGGGGTGTGCGAGCGCCACCCGGTGCGACGGCAGCCGGCCGGCGGCGACGAGCGCACCGCAGTAGGCCGTGATGCCGGCGAGCTGGTCGTACTCGGCGCCGTCGTGCACCAGCAGCAGCGGCGCGGGGTCGTCGTCGGCGAGGTCGAGCGGGCTCCACACCGTGACGGGCACCTCGTCGGCCGTCTCGCCGGCCAGCGACATCGCCTCCATCCGGCCCTCGACGGTCGGCGCCGACAGCCACCACGGCGGGGTGTAGCCGGGCAGCTCGAGCACCGACCGGTCACCGAACGCCGTGCGCACGCTGCACGGGTTGACCGGGTCGAGGACCACCTCGATGTCGTCGCCGCGCGCCACCGCGAAGCGGTACTCGAGGCGCTGCAGGGCCGGGCGCGGCACGTCGAGCACCCACCCGCCGGCATCGCGCCGGAACTCACGCCGCCCACCCACGACCCGGTCGCACTGCAGCACCACCCCGGTGATCGCGGGATCGGCGAGGTCGAGGCGGAACCGGAGGTGGTCGTCGAGGAGCTTGGGGCCCACCGGTCAGAAGAGCGCGCTCATCAGGGCCTGGCGGCCCTTGCGCACCCGCTCGTCGGCGCTGCCGACGACCGAGAACAGCTCGAGCAGGTGGGTGCGGGCCCGGTTGCGCTCGTCACCGGAGGTGCTGCGCACGAGGTCGAGCAGGCGGGCGAAGGCGTCCTCGACGTGGCCACCGAGCAGGTCGAGGTCGGCCACCAGGATGCCGGCCTCGACGTCGGTGGGGGCGGCCGCGGCGGCCGCTCGGGCGGTGGCGAGGTCGACGCCCGCGGTGCGCTGCATCAAGCGCACCTGGGCGAGCCCGACCTCGGCGTCGGTGTCCTTGGGATCCTCGGCCAGCGCCTGCTGGTAGGCCGCGACCGCGGCGTCGAGGTCGCCGCGCTCGATGGCGTCGAAGGCCTCCTCGTGCAGGGGCGGCAGCGGCACCTCCGTCGTCGACGCCCTCGACGGCCTCGAGCTGCACCCGGCCGGTGATGCCGTTCTGCACCGCGGCCTGGAGCAGCTGGTCGAAGACCGCCCGCACCTCGTCCTCGGGCACGATGCCCGGGAACAGCGGCACCGGCTGGCCCTGGAGCAGGCCGAAGGTGGCCGGCACGCTGGGCTGGCCGAACGCCTGCTCGAGCAGCGGCTGGAAGACCTGGAGCAGCTGCGGCGAGGTGGACAGGTCGGCGCTGAGCACGAGCACGCGCCCCTCGAGCGAGGCCGCGACCCGCACGACGGTGTCGAACAGCTCGCGGGTCTGCGGGTAGGCCGAGCCCCACAGCACCAGCACTCCGGGCACCTGCAGGGTGCGGTTCAGCGCCTCCTGGAGGTTGGCGTCGTCGACCTGGACGACCAGGCCGCCGGGCACGGCTCGCTGCTGCTGGGCCGGGTCCCCGGGCAGGGTGCCGGCCGGCATCCCGGCCCCGGCGGTCGCGGCGGTGGGTGCCGTCATCCCGGCGACGGAGGACAGGTCGACGGCGCCGCGGGTGCCCGCGGGCGGGGTGGTCTCGCTCATGGTCCCGATTCTGTCAAAGGGGCGGTCGGTGGGGGCTCAGCGGGCCCGTCCCGAGACGAGCAGGTCGCTTCGCGCCGATGACCTCGGCCTGGCCGGTCTTGGGCAGCACCACGACGATCGGCTCGAGGTTGTTCAGGACGAGCGACTTGGTGACCTTGGGGGTGCCGACCAGCTTTGCGTACTCGGCGGGCAGCACGAGCTCCTTGGCCCCCTTCTTCGGCGTCAGCGTGTCGGTGCGCTGCATCATCGTGAAGGTGACCGCCCCGCCGTCGGCCAGCCGGAAGGTGATGGCGTCGTCGAGCCGGGGGCTGTGGGTCTGGGTGAGGGTGCCGAGCACGCCCAGCGCCTTGGCCTGGGTGGCGGCCGCCGTCCTCAGGCCGGTCGCGAACTGGTCGTCGGACGCGACGACGTCGGTGGCCTTGCCCTTGGGCTGGGCCACCGCGGCGGCGTAGGCCTTGACGGCGTCGGCCGGGGAGACCGGCAGGCCGTTCTTGTCGGCGGCCTTGAGCAGCGGTGCACCGGCCAGCTTCTCGCCGAGCGCGGGCAGCTCGGCGCCGCCGAACATCGGCACGCTCGCCGCGATGTGGAACGGCTGGTCGGGCGTGGCGGAGGTCATGACGTGCAGCCACTGGGTGTTGGTGGCCTCGTCGAGCGTCGACGCGAGGATGGCGCGCGGCCACTGGCGACCCTGCGACTGGGCCACGATCGTCGGCGTCGGCTCGGGGGCGAGCTCGGTGGTCTCGCCGGAGGTGATCTTGCGGGCGGCCTCGGCGTTGGCGAGGGTCAGCGCGTCGCCGGTGAGCACCTCGGCCCGGGCGGCGGCGGCGGCCTTGGCGTCCTTGAGGTCCCCGGCGGCGGCTGCGTCCTTGGCCGCGAGCAGCCGGGCGGCAACGGCGGTCGCGCCCTCCGCGTCGAGCGGCGCGGCGGCCGTCTGCTCGACGGGGGCGGCGTGCAGGCCGACCAAGGCGTCCTGGGCGTCTGCATGCCGCAGCCGGCGAGCACGAGGGCGCCGAGCAGGGTGGTCGAGGCGGCCAGCCGGCTCAGGGTGCGGGGGGTGGTCGGGGGGCGCGGGGTCATCGGGTGACCTCCTGGGGGTCGTGGGGGTCGGTCGGGTCGGTGTGCTCGGGTGCGTCGGCGTCCGTGCCGCGGATGCCGTGCACGTCGGTGCGGTCGGAGTCGGCACCGTCCGCGTCGGTGCGGTTCGCGTGGGTTCGGTCGATGACGTCGGTGTCAGCCTCGTCGGTGGCCGGGCGGGGGCTGCGCACCGTGGTGGCGAACAGCGGGGCCGTGGCAGCGGCCCCATCCCCGGCTCCAACGGCCCGGTCGGCGTCATAAGTTCCGGTCGGGGCCGCCGCCTCCTCCGCAACCTCCGGGGCGGCCGGCACCGCTGGCACGGGCGGCACCTCGACGGCACCGTGGTGCCGCAGGCGACGGGCCGTGAGGAGCACCACGCCGGCGACGAGCAGGAACAGCCCGATCAGGGCCGCGACGACCGCCTCGACGAACCACGACTTGTCGGTGACCCGCAGGGTCAGCGTGTCCACCTGGCCGCCCTGGGACTTGACCACGAGCGTCTCGGGGGCGCCGGACTGCTTCACGGTGAGCGTCACCGGGCCCTTGGCCTCGTCCTGCTGGCGCCACAGGTCAGCGGCGCCGAGCTCGGGGGCGGCACCCGTGCCGGTGCTGGCGGTGTCGAGCGACCAGTCGCTCACCGTCACGCCGGTCACGGCCAGGTGCTTGGAGTCCGCCACGACCGCGTCGGCGTCGGAGGGGTTGGCCAGCGCCATCCACATCGAGCCGCCTGAGGTGGGGGTCGCGGTGACGACGACGTCGGCGTCGACCCGGTTGAGCACGTCGGGGCCGATCAGCACGGGGTCGGCCGTGGCGGGGTGCACGACGAACTCGGCGGTTCCGGAGGTGCCCAGCTGGGCGGCGAACCAGACGCCGACGACGGTCAGCGCCAGGCCGACGAGCGCCAGGAGCGCGCCGACGACGCGCTTCACGATGGTGGCCATGTCAGGGGGTGTCCTTGCTGTCTGCGGAGCGTCCCGGAGGCGGGTCCGGGCGGCGGGCTGGCCTTCCACCATGACAAACCAGACCCCGTGCGGACAAATCCCGGCCCAATATCACGTGACGCGCGCCACGTCGCGGCGGGGGTCCGCGGCAGGTGAGCCGCACCGTGGACGCCGCGCCACGGCATCCGCGGCGAGCCGCTCAGTCGTCGAAGTCGCGAGCCCCTACGCGCACCTCGCGCAGCAGGCCGAACAGGGCCGCGTGCTGCTCCTCGTCGAGCATGCCCAGACCGAAGTCGGCGGCCTCGAGCTCGGCGGTGACGGCCTCCATCGCCGCGCGCCCGGCGTCCGTGATGACGGCGAGCGCGCCGCGCCGGTCGGTCGGGTTGGGCACCCGCTCGACGAACCCCTGGGCGGCCAGCCGCTGCACGATGTTGGTGGCGCTGGTCGGGTGCACCATCAGGCGCTCACCGATGCGCGACATCGACAGCCGGCCCTCACGGCTGAAGGCCAGCAGCACCAGGGCCTCGTAGCGCGCGAACGTGAGCCCGTGCCGGCCCGCGATGCCGTCGAACTGGCCGAGCAGCAGCTGCTGCACCCGCATCACGGACGTGGCCGTGGCCATCGAGACCGAGCGCGAGTCCTCGCCCCAGCGGTCGCGCCACAGCTCGCTCGCCCGGGCGATCGGGTCGAACGGCAGGCGCACCGGCTGGCTCACACCCCGCACCGTAGTCGAGCGCTCGGCGCCACGGGCCAGCGCCTCGATCAGGCCGGGGACACCGGCAGCCCGGCCTCCCCGAACCCGGGGCGCGGTTCGAGCTCGTCGACCCAGGCGGCCGCGGCCGACGCCCGGCCCAGAACGGGCGCCCCACGAGTGCGGGGTCGCGGGCCTGGAGCAGCCGCAGCGAGAGCACGTCGTCACCGCCGATCCGGGCGGGGCCGTCGACGACGACCTTGCCGGCCGACCGGGTCGCCGCCGGCGCCGTGGTGCTCGCGGTCAACGTTGGAGTTGGCTGCGCTCAACGGCCACGAGAGCCACTCCGGGACCACCGAGGTCGGGCTCGGCGCCGCGCCGTTCAGCACCCTCGAGCTCGGCCACGGCAACGACGGCAGCCGCGACGCCGCGCGGCAGGGACACGTCATCGGCACCTACCTGCACGGCCCGCTGCCGGCCCGCAACGCCGACCTCGCCGGCCTGCTGCTCGGCTGGGCGACGACGGCGCGCCTCGACCCTGCGCCCTCCCCCACCACCGATGCCCTGCGGCGCAGCGCATCGCCGAGGACCGCGCCGACCCGAGCGGCTGGGGTGGCCGGCTCTACGGCAAGGCGAAGCGGCGCTCGCGCCCCACCCTGCGCCGCGGGCGCTGAGCGCCGGGTCAGCCCGCGAGCGAGGCCGAGCCCGTGGACACGCCGGGGAAGCCGATCGTGGGCTCGAGGGCGTCGAGCAGGGAGTCCTGGTGCCGGCGGAAGACCTCGAGCTGAGCCCGTGCGGTGCGCCGGCCCTTGGGGGTGAGGTGGACGACCACCGCCCGCCGGTCGCTGTCGAGCACGCCCGCCTCCCGCACGACCAGGCCGGCCGCCTCGAGCCGCTCGAGCTGGCTGCTGGTTCCCGCGGGGCTCAGCCGCAGCTCGTCGGACAGCCAGGAGGGCCGGGCCCAGTCCTGGGCGAGCACCATGAGCGCGAAGCGGTCGACGACCTCGGACACCCCCACCTGGCGCACGATGGGCAGCACCTCGCGGGCGTACGCGGCACCGGCCGCGCTCATGACCTCGGCCAGCTCGAGGACGCCGGCGCGCGACGTCGTGCGGTGGATGCGCTCGGGGTCGCGCCCCAGCAGCAGCATGACCTCCTTGACGAGCGGCTCGCCCTCGCGGAAGAAGTCGCCCAGTGACTGCTCGAAGTGCGCGACCCCCGCACGACCGCGCGACGTGAGGTGCAGCTCGGCGCGGCGACGGTCGACCGGGTGGGTCCGGCGCTCGACCAGGCCGGCATCCAGGAGGCGGGCGAGCCCGCGGGCCACCGTGCTGCGCGGCCGGCGCAGGCCGGACACCAGCTGCGACGGGCTGACCCCAGGGTGCCGTTGGAGGTGCACGAGCAGCTGCATGTCGAAGTTGTCGGTCGCGGCCTCGCCGAGCGCCCGGTCGGACACCTCGGTGAGGCGCATCGAGTAGCGCTGCAGGAGCACCAGGGCACGCAGCGAAGCGGAGTCCGCGTCGTTCAGCCGGAGTGGCGGCATGATCACACCCTAGTGATCGGGGCAAGGGGTTGTGGAAGGTTGATCGGGGTCGTTTCGCGCCGCGTCGGGACGCGGGCGGGCGCCAGTCTGGCAGCCGAACCTGACCGCTCCCTGGTCAATGCGGCGGGGCCGATTGCGCAAGCGCTCTCGCAGTCCCTAACGTTCGGGAGGTGAGCACAGCGATGCCGGTGACCTGGTCGGAGCACGACGCGGTCCTGTTCGACCTCGACGGCGTCCTGACGCCCACCGCCGAGGTCCACATGCGCGCGTGGGCGGAGATGTTCGACGCCTTCCTGTCCGGCTGGGACGCCCCCGGCGCCGACACCTCCCCCTACACCGACGCCGACTACTTCGCGCACGTCGACGGCAAGCCCCGCTACGACGGCGTGCGCGACCTGCTGACGGCGCGCGGCATCCGGCTGCCCGAGGGCGACCCGACCGACCCGCCCGAGGCCGACACCGTGTGCGGCCTGGGCAACCGCAAGAACGACGCCTTCAACGTGGTGCTCGAGCGTGACGGCGTGGTCGCCTACCCCGGCTCGGTCGCTCTGCTCGACGCGCTGCGCGACCTGCGGATGCCGCTCGCGGTCGTCTCGTCGTCGGCCAACGCACCGGCCGTGCTCGAGGCCGCCGGCCTCGCCGACCGGTTCGTGACCGTGGTCGACGGCCGGGTCGCGACGCGGCTGGGCCTGCCGGGCAAGCCCGCCCCCGACACCTTCGTGCACGCCGCCACCGAGTGCGGCACCGTGCCGGCCCGCTCGGTCGTCGTCGAGGATGCCGTGTCCGGCGTGCGGGCGGGCGCCGCCGGCGCGTTCGGGCTGGTCATCGGGGTCGACCGCGGCGCGGGTGCCGACGTGCTCACCGCCGCCGGCGCCGATCTCGTCGTCCGCGACCTCGGGGACCTCGCGTGAAGCGCCGCCGCGCCTCGGCCGACCCGCTCGACCGCAGTCGCTTCCCCGTCGACCCCTGGCGCCTGGTCGAGTGCGACCCGGACCGGGCCGACCTCGGGGTGACCGAGACCCTGTTCACCGTCGCCAACGGCTACATCGGCATGCGCGGCAACCCCGAGGAGGGCCGCCACGCGTTCGAGCACGGCACCTACGTCAACGGGCTGCACGAGACCTGGCCGATCCGCCATGCCGAGGCGGCCTACGGGTTCGCCCGCACCGGGCAGACCATCATCAACGCACCTGACGCGAAGCTGATGAAGCTCTACGTCGACGACGAGCCGCTCGTCATCGGCACCGCCGACCTCGAGCACTACGAGCGCACCCTCGACTTCCGCGACGGTGTGCTGCGCCGCACGCTCATCTGGCGCACGCCATCGGGCAAGCGGGTCAAGGTCGACTCCACCCGGATGGTCTCGATGACCCAGCGCCACCTCGTGCTGCTCACGCTCGAGGTCACCATGCTCGCCGGCGAGGCACCCCTGGTCGTCTCGTCGCAGCTGCTCAACCGTCAGGACGGCGTCGACGAGTACCACCTGCAGGCGGACACCAAGCGGGGTGCACGCCGACCCGCGCAAGGCTGGTGCCTTCGAGGGGCGGGTGCTGCTGCCGCGCATCTCCATGGCCAAGGACGACCGGATGATGCTGGGCTACCAGTGCGCCAACTCGCGGATGACCGTGGTCGTCGCGGCCGACCACGTGGTGCGCACGCCAGACCCCTGCGAGGTCGTCCTGGGTGACGAGCCGGACCTCACCAAGATGGTCATCCGGGTGGACGCCCGGGAGGGCAGCACGCTGCGGATCGAGAAGGCGGTGGCGTACCACACCTCGCGCGGTCTGCCCGTGCGCGAGCTGTCCGACCGCTGCCGGCGCACCCTCGACCGCACGGCCCGCTACGACCTGGACCACTGGCTGGTGGAGCAGCGCGACTGGTACGACGAGTTCTGGGCGGCGAGCGACGTCGAGGTCGTCTCGGACGACCCGCACCACGCGGCCATCCAGCAGGCCATCCGGTTCAACCTGTTCACGCTCGCCCAGGCCAGCGGGCGGGCCGACGGGCACGGCGTCGCGGCCAAGGGGGTCACCGGCTCGGGCTACGAGGGTCACTACTTCTGGGACAGCGAGGTCTACGTTGCGCCCTTCCTCAGCTACACCCGGCCCGAGCTGGCCCGCAACCTCATGCACTTCCGCAGCCGGATGCTGCCCGCCGCGCGCGACCGGGCCCGCGAGCTGAGCCAGCGGGGGGCGCTGTTCCCGTGGCGCACCATCAACGGCGAGGAGGCCTCGGCCTACTACGCGGCCGGCACCGCGCAGGTGCACATCGACGCCGACGTCGTGCACGCCCTCGTGCAGTACGTCAACGCCACGGGCGACGTCGGGCTTCCTGGTGCGCGACGGGCTGGCGATCCTCGTCGAGACCGCCCGGCTCTACGCCGACCTCGGGTTCTGGCGCAGCAACGGAGAGCGGTCGTTCCACATCCACGGCGTCACCGGGCCCGACGAGTACACGACCGTCGTCAACAACAACCTGTTCACCAACGTCATGGCGCGCTACAACCTCGAGCAGGCCGTGCAGTGGGTGCAGTGGGCGCGGGAACAGGAGCCCGACGAGTACGCCCGGATCGCCCAGAAGCTGCATCTCAGCGACGGCGAGGTCACCGAGTGGGCGGCCTGCGCTGCCGGCATGCACATCCCGTTCGACGACGGCCTGCAGATCCACCCGCAGGACGACTTCTTCCTCGACCGCGAGGTCTGGGACCTCAGCCGCACCCCCGAGGAGCTGCGGCCCCTGCTGCTCCACTACCACCCGCTCGTGATCTACCGCTTCCAGGTGCTCAAGCAGGCCGACGTGGTGCTCGCGCTGTTCCTCCAGGGCAACCGGTTCACGGCGCAGGAGAAGCAGCTCGACTTCGAGTACTACGACCCGATCACGACGGGCGACTCCACCCTGTCGGCCGTGGTGCAGTCGGTCATCGCCGCCGAGGTCGGCTACCACGAGGTGGCCTACGGCTACTTCCTCGACGCCCTCTACGTCGACCTCGCGAACGCGCACGACAACACCGTCGACGGGCTGCACGTCGCCTCCACGGGCGGGGTGTGGTCGGCGCTGGTCAACGGGTTCGGCGGTATGCGCGACCACGACGGGCGGCTCTCCTTCGACCCGCGCCTCCCCGACGGGTGGCAGTCCCTGACCTTCCGGGTCACCTGGCGCGGCACGCGGGTGCGGGTGACCCTCACCCCCACGGCGCTGGCCTTCGACGTCGAGGCCGGCGACCTGCCCGTGCCGATCGACGTGCAGGGCTCCACGTATGCCGTCGACGAGCGGGAGCCGGTCGTCATCGAGCTCGACGGGCACGGCCCCCGCATCCCGGGGACGCTCGGCAACCGTCCGCAGACCGGCGGCACCCGGGCCGACGGCAGCCGGATCACCGCCGGTGTGCCGTCGGCGATTCCGCTCGAGGGCGAGGAGCTCCCCGACGCCTCCGTCGACCTCAGCATGGTCGAGCCGGCGGCGGTCGGGCCGGACTGACCGGTCGGGCTCAGCCGTTCCGGTCGGCAGGGAACCCGAGCCAGTGCCCGGCATCCACCGCCATGTCGACCGCGGCGACCTCGACCCCGTCGAACACGAGCGCGCCCGGGCGCACCCCGGTCACCACGTAGCCGACCTTCTCGTAGACCCGGCGGGCGCGCGGGTTGAACTCGAACACCTCGAGGGTGATCCGGCGCAGGCCGAGCCGCTCGATGCCGTACGCGGTGGCGAGGCCGACCGCCTCGGTCCCCAGCCCGCGCTCGCGGCCCCCGGGCCCGATGAGCACCCGCAGGTTGCAGGTGAGCGCCACCAGGTCGACCTCGTTGAGCACCACCTCACCGACCAGGATGCCGCTCGCCGCGTCCTCGACGGCGAGGTCGAGCCGGTCGACCTGCTCGTTGCGCGTCGCGTACCAGTCGCGCAACCGGTCGTCGAGCACCACGTCGGGATGCTCAGCATCGACGCTCGACTCCACACTGCCGGTCAGCCGCCGCACCTCAGGGTCGGAGATGATCTCGGCCATCACCTCGGCATCACCCTCCCGAAACGGCCGCAGCGTGACCAGCCGCCCGTAGAGGACGGGCTTGCTCGCGAAGTCAGGGACGCCATCCACCGGCACATCCTGCCCGAGCCGACCTGAGCGATGGGCCGCCCGACTCAGCCGACCAGTCGACCTTCCTGTGACCTATTGGTCGATCCAGGGACATCCACCCCGCGGATGGCGCGGCGGTTGGTCACGTCTCCGAGACCCGACCCTGGCTACCGCCTGGTAGATGGCCTGATCGCAGCACCTACTGCGCCGTAGCCGACATCAAGTCAGGCCGCACACGGCATCCCACCGCGCAGCGGTCAGGAGGAGCGAAAGCCGAGAGCGTCCCTCGACTGACCTATTGGTCGATCTGGGGACGCGCTGCTCAGCTGAGTGATCCCACCAGCCGGTCGGCGGCGGCGTAGGGGTCGGTGCGCCCGGCCACCACCTCGTCGGCGAGCGACTCCAGCCGGCTGTCGCCGCTCAGCCCGCCGACCCGGGCCCGCAGCGACTCCAGGGCCAGCCCCTCGATCTCCCGCGACGCGCGACGCACCCGGCGGCCCCGCAACCCCTCGGCGCCGAGCCAGGCGCGGTGCGCATCGACCGCCGCCACGAGCTCCTCCACCCCCGTGCCGTCGGTGGCCACCGTGCGCACCACCGGGACCCGCCAGCCCCCCGGGTCGGACCCGGCGCCCAGCGTCGCGGCATGCCGCAGGTCGCGCACCGTGCGGTCGGCGCCTTCCCGGTCGGCCTTGTTGACGACGAGCACGTCGGCCACCTCGAGGATGCCGGCCTTCGCCGCCTGGATGCCGTCACCCATGCCGGGAGCGAGCAGCACCAGCGTGGTGTCGGCGGTGCCGGCCACCTCGACCTCGGACTGACCGACCCCCACCGTCTCGAGGAGCACGACATCACACCCGGCGGCGTCGAGCACCCGCAGCGCCTGCGGAGCGGCCCAGGACAGCCCGCCGAGGTGGCCGCGCGAGGCCATCGAGCGGATGAAGACCTCCGGGTCGGCCGCGTGGTCCGACATCCGGATCCGGTCACCGAGCAGGGCGCCGCCGGAGAAGGGCGAGGACGGGTCGACCGCGAGCACACCCACCCGGTGCCCCGCCGCCCGGTGGGCCGCCACCAGCGCGTTGGTCGTCGTCGACTTGCCCACTCCCGGCGCCCCGGTGACGCCGACGACGTGGGCGCGCCCGGCATCCGGCGCGAGCAGCGCCATCACCTCGCGCAGCGCGGGGTGACCGTCCTCGACCAGCGAGATCAGCCGGGCCACCGCACGCGGACGCCCCTCCCTCGCCGAGGCGACGAGGGAGGGGACGTCGACGGAGCGCGGCCCGATCGGGGTGCCCGGTCAGCCCTGCGCGGGGACCTTGACGACGAGGGCGTCGCCCTGGCCGCCACCGCCACAGAGCGCTGCGGCACCGACGCCGCCGCCACGGCGCTGCAGCTCGAGCGCGAGGTGCAGCACGATGCGGGCGCCGGACATGCCGACCGGGTGGCCGAGGGCGATCGCGCCGCCGTTGACGTTGACCTTGTCGTCGTCGAGGCCGAGCTCCTTGGTGGAGGCCAGGCCGACGGCGGCGAACGCCTCGTTGATCTCGACCAGGTCGAGGTCGGTGGGGGCGATGCCCTCGCGCTCGCAGGCCTTCGCGATGGCGCGGGCCGGCTGGCTCTGCAGGGTGGAGTCGGGGCCGGCGACGACCCCGTGGGCGCCGATCTCGGCCAGCCAGGTGAGGCCCAGCGACTCGGCGCGCGACTTCTTCATGACGACCACCGCGGCGGCGCCGTCGGAGATCTGCGAGGCCGAGCCGGCGGTGATGGTGCCGTCCTTGCTGAAGGCGGGACGCAGCCGGCCGAGCGACTCGGTGGTGGTGTCGGCGCGGATGCCCTCGTCGGTGCGGAACTCCAGGGCGTCGCCCCGGCGCTGCGGGATGGTGACCGTGACGACCTCGTCGTCGAACAGGCCGTCCTTCCAGGCGCGGGCGGCGAGCTGGTGGCTACGGGCCGAGAAGGCGTCCTGCTCCTCGCGGGTGAAGGCGAGGTCGCCGGTGTTGGCCGACTCGGTGAGCAGGCCCATCGCCTGGTCGGTGAAGGCGTCCCACAGGCCGTCCTGCGCCATGTGGTCGTGCATCGTGACGTCGCCGTACTTGAAGCCGTCGCGGCTCTTCTCGAGCAGGTGCGGGGCGTTGGTCATCGACTCCTGGCCGCCGGCGACGACCACCTCGAACTCACCCGCGCGGATCAGCTGGTCGGCGAGCGCGATGGCGTCGATGCCGCTGAGGCAGACCTTGTTGATGGTCAGCGCGGGCACGGTCATCGGGATGCCGCCCTTGGTCGCCGCCTGGCGGGCCGGGATCTGGCCCTCGCCCGCGGTGAGCACCTGGCCCATGATCACGTAGTCGACGTCCTCCGGCGCCACGCCGGCCTTCTCGAGTGCGCCCTTGATGGCGAAGCCGCCGAGGTCGGAGCCGCTGAAGCCCTTCAGCGAGCCGCTCATCCGGCCCATCGGGGTGCGGGCGCCGGCGACGATGACGGTGGGGTCGGTGGACATGGAAGGCCCTCCAGGATCGGGTTCGGGGAATCTCCCTGACTCTAGTCACGGGCGCCACCGATGCCACCCCCGCCGGTCGGTGACCCTCACCACCCGGCGGTCGCCCGGTGACGCCTGCGCTCCTAGGCTTGGTGCCATGACTGCCCTGCCGACCGACCTGTTCACCGCCATCGACCACGTCGGCGTGGCCGTGCCCGACCTCGACGAGGCGATCGCGTTCTACTCCTCGACCTACGGCATGCGCCTGCTGCACGAGGAGACCAACCCCGAGCAGGGCGTGCGCGAGGCGATGATGGCTGTCGGCGACTCCGGCTCGTGCATCCAGCTGCTCGCGCCGCTGTCGCCCGAGTCGACGATCGCCAAGTTCCTCGACCGCAGCGGCCCCGGCATCCAGCAGCTCGCCTACCGGGTCGCCGACCTGGATGCCGTGAGCGCCACCCTGCGCGAGCGCGGCCTGCGCCTGCTCTACCCCGAGCCCAAGCGGGGCACGAGCAACTCGCGGGTGAACTTCATCCACCCCAAGGACGCGCGCGGCATCCTCGTCGAGCTGGTCGAGCCGGCCACCGACCCCGAGCACTGAGTCCCAGCTTTCCCGCCCGATCCCGGAAGGTTCACGTTCGCAGGGCTTCGGTTCCCCTGCTGACCTGAACCTCCTCGTGCGAAGGGCCGGCGGCCACGAGCAGGGGCGCCAGCACGAGCGCCACGAATGCCGGGATGACGAGCCCGGAGTCGTTGGCCAGGAACCCCACCACGGCCATCACGACCGCCCCGCGCAGCACCACGGCACCGTCGGGCACCGGCCGCCACCGCACCCACCGGGCGACGACGACGAGCACCACCGTGGCAACGGCGATGACGAGCAGCGGCGGCGAGCCGAGGTTCGCGACGTTCTGCGCCAGCTTGCGCCCGACCACCGCTCCGGCCTCCCCCGACACCACCGACTCGACGAAGTCACCGAGGTGGGTGCGCGCGTCGGCCGGCCGGAGCCAGTCGGCCACGGCGACGAGCGCCACGAGGACACCCGCGGCCACGACAGCGACCAGCACGCGGCGCCAGGTCAGCCGCGCCCCGGCGGCCGTGGCGACGACGAGCAGGCCACCGAGCAGCAGCCCGGGCGGCCCCCCGAAGTCGGCCCCGAGCGAGGGCAGCGCCTCGACGGCGAGGGCCGCGGCCAGCACGAGCAGCGCCAGCGCCGCGCCGACGCGACGCGAGCGCCCGGACACCGCCACCCACTGCACGACCACCAGCACGGCGAGCCCGTAGAGCGCGAAGCTGGTGTTGCCCAGGCCGTAGAACCGGCCACCGACGACCGGGTTCTGCCCGAACACCGACCCGAGCTGCAGGCCCGACCCGGTGAGCACGTCGCCGACCATCACCACCAGGGTCAGCACCGCCACCACGCGCAGCGCCCCCACCCGCCGAGCCGCACCCACCCGAAGCGCCACCGCGGTCACCAGGGCCACGACGACGGCCAGTGCACCGACGAACAGCACCGCCGGCGAGCTCCCCCGCCACCACGGCACCAGGTTCACCACGAACGTCGACACCGGCACGGCCGCCACCGCCACCCCCGCGGCGCGAACCCCCGCCGGCATGGCATCCGCCCCGCTCCCCCGCCGCCACCACAGCACGGCGACGGCCACCGCCCACAGTGCGAAGCCCCCGGCCAGCCAGCCGGTCACCTGGGGGCTGAGCGCCCGCAGCGTCGCGGCCCGGGTCTCGACACCGACGCGCCCGGCGACCAGCGCGGCCGCCGAGGTGGTCGCGGGCGCCACTGTCAGCGGTCGACCGGTCACCTCGGCCACGCTCGCACCCACCCGGGCCAGGGCGGTGGCCGTGAGGTCCTGCAGCTGCACGACCCCCGGCTGCCGGGTCGACGCCGACTCCAGCAGCCCGCGCGGGAACGACGGCCCGGCCGCCACGATGGCCCGGGGGCGCACCGGCGAGGCGCCGTCGGCCACCCCGGCGACCACCAGGTCGGCCGCGGGGTCGGCCGCGCGCACCTGCGCCACGAGCGCGTCGAGCCGCTGCAGGGCCGCCTGCCGCGCAGTGCCGGGTGCCGGCAGCACGCCGCCGTCGACCAGCACCACCGGGCAGGTGAGCTGCGCCGGCAGGTCGGTCTGGTAGCTGGTCACCTCACCGGTGCGGTTCGCGGCCCCGATCGCGGCGCCCGCACCGACGCTCTCCACGCAGGCGCCGGATGCCGTGACCTCCTGCCCCAGCGTGCCCGGGTGGGCGTCGTACGACCCTGCGGCCGCGGCCGCGAGGTACTCGGCCCAGCGCGGCACCCGGCCGTCGACGACCGGCGGCGGCACCCGGCACGGCCCGGCGACGTCACCCGCCCGGCGGCCGGCGCCGAGCGTCAGCCACCCGTCGACCGCGCACGATCTGCTGCCCACGGCCCGCACCGTCATCGACCCCAGCGCCCCGTCACCGACCAGGGCGTGGAGGGCGGGGAGGTCAGCCCCGTCGAGGTCCGACCAGGCCAGCCCCGGCACCCCGACGACGACCAGGCGCGCGGATGCCGGGTCGCCGGTCGCGCTGGCCAGCGGAGCCCCGCCGAGCAGGGTGAGCACGGCGAGTGCCGCCAGCACGGCCCATCGCCTCACGCGTGCACCAGCTCGTGCCGGGCGATGACGACCAGTGCGGCGGTCCAGGCGAGCGGCGCCACGGCGGCCGGCCGGCCGTCGAAGAGCACCTTCTCGGGGAAGGACCCGGCGTCGGTGCGGTGCTCGCCGAGCCAGCCCAACAGGGCCTCGGCACGGGCGTGCTCGCCGCTGGCAGCCCAGGCGGCGGCGAACAGGGCCGTCTCGGGGGTCCAGCTGATGCCGTCGTCCTTCCACTGCACCCCGGGCGCGACCCCGCCGGCCGGGCGGGCCATGGCGGTCTGGGCGCGCCCCATCGCCGACAGCACCCCGTCGTCCACCCCCGCCCCGCCGATCGGCGCGGCGAGGAAGGTGACCGCGGCGTCGGCCGCCGGGTCGTCGAGCATGCGCGGGTAGCCCCGGGCCCCGAACTGCCCGTGCACCTGGGCTGCCAGCGACTGCGTCGCCGCCCGGGTGCGCTCGGCCAGGGCGTGCTCGCCGACCAGTGGCAAGACCTCGGTGGCGCTGCGCAGCCCGGCGAGCACGGAGGCCGCCGTGCCGAGGGTGACCGAGCGCTCGACGAGCTCCCAGTAGTCGGACGACGCCATCGGCAGCAGGGTGTCGGCGTCGAGCGAGGCGAGCAGCCGCTGGGTGCTGAGCAGGAGCATCGGGCGCAGGGGGGCCAGCAGCTCGACGGCCCGGTCGGGGGCGGCGAGCGCGAGCTGGTGGGCGCCCCACACCGACCAGGCCGACCCGTCGAGCTGGGCCACCCGGTCGTCGGGCGTGCGTAGGGTGCGCAGGTCGTAGCGCGCCTCGAACCAGCCGTCGTGGCGCTGCACCGCCTGCAGGAAGGACAGCTGCTCGGCCGCGTGCTCGGGGTGGCCGGTGCGGGCCAGCGCGGTCGCCACGAACGACACGTCACGCGGCCACGCGTAGCGCCACTTCTCGCTCCACCCGGCGACGCACACCGGCAGCCCCACCGACAGGGCCCGCAGGTCGAGCAGCGCCGAGCGCAGCACGTCGTCACCGCCGTCGAGCGCGGTGCGCACCCAAGGGGCGCAGCCCTCGAGCCAGGCCTGCTCGTCCTCGACGAGCATCGTGCTCAACGGCCGGGCGGCGAGCACGCGGGTGCCGGGCACCACGGCATCCGGGTGGCCGGTGGGCACCAGCTCGCGCACGCCGGGCGCGGAGAAGGCCACCGTCTCGCTGTAGAGCGGCACCTCGGCGCGCCGGATGCGGTACTCGACGCTCCACCACGCCAACGCCCCGTAGGTGAGCACCCCACCCGTGCCGAGCACCAGCTTCCGGCGCGAGAGGGGGGTGAGGGCCACGACGGAACTGTATGCCGCACGCCTGACCGGCGTCCCGGTCGGCCGTGAGCCGGATCACGTCGTGAGGGCCGTCATAGGCCCCGTCCCGCCGCGGCGGGGAGACTAGGTTCGCCGGGCGGGCTCGCCACCGCCGATCGAACACGCCCTGAGCACGCCCTCACCGCCGAAGGAGCACGACCGCATGGACCAGATCCGCGAGGCCATCCTCTCCGGGGACCGCACCACCCAGACCTATGCCGAGATCGCCGTCCCGCCCACCTACCGCGCCGCCACGGTGCACAAGGACGAGGTCGAGATGTTCGCGGGGATGGCGACCCGTGACAAGGACCCGCGCCGCTCGCTGCACGTCGAGCAGGTGCCGACGCCCGAGCTGGCGCCCGGCGAGGCGCTCGTCGCCGTCATGGCCAGCGCGATCAACTACAACACCGTGTGGACCTCGATCTTCGAGCCGGTGTCGACGTTCTCCTTCCTCGAGCGCTACGGGCGCACCTCGGAGTTCGCCAAGCGCCACGACCTGCCCTACCACGTGGTGGGCTCCGACCTCGCCGGCGTCGTGCTGCGCACCGGTCCCGGCGTCACCAAGTGGAAGCCGGGCACCGAGGTCGTGGCGCACTGCCTGAGCGTCGAGCTCGAGGACGCCGAGGGCCACGACGACACGATGATGGACCCGCAGCAGCGGATCTGGGGCTTCGAGACCAACTTCGGCGGGTTGGCAGAGCTGGCGATCGTCAAGGCGAACCAGCTGATGCCCAAGCCGACCCACCTGTCCTGGGAGGAGGCCGCCGCACCGGGGCTGGTCAACTCCACCGCCTACCGCCAGCTGATCTCCAAGAACGGCGCCCACATGAAGCTGGGCGACCGGGTGCTGATCTGGGGCGCCTCGGGCGGCCTGGGCTCGTACGCCACCCAGATGGCCCTGGCCGGCGGCGCCACCCCCATCTGCGTGGTCTCCTCCCCCGAGAAGGCCGCGATCTGCCGGGCGATGGGCGCTGAGCTGATCATCGACCGCTCGGCCGAGGGCTACCGGTTCTGGAACGCCGAGGGCACCGCGCAGGACCCCAAGGAGTGGCAGCGCCTGGGCAAGAAGATCCGCGAGCTCACCGGCGGCCACGACGTCGACATCGTCTTCGAGCACCCCGGCCGCGAGACCTTCGGCGCCAGCGTGTACGTGGCGCGCAAGGGCGGCACGATCGTCACCTGCGCCTCGACCTCGGGCTACATGCACGAGTACGACAACCGCTACCTGTGGATGAACCTCAAGCGCATCATCAGCTCGCACTTCGCCAACTACCGCGAGGCGTGGCAGGCCAACGAGCTCGTCGACCGCGGCCTCATCCACCCGACCCTGAGCCGCACCTACGCGCTCGAGGACGTCGGCGCAGCCGCGCTCGACGTGCACCGCAACCTGCACCAGGGCAAGGTCGGCGTGCTGACCCTCTCGCCCGAGGAGGGTCTCGGCATCACCGACCCCGAGAAGCGGGCTCGCTTCGAGACCGCGATCAACCGGTTCCGCGACGCCTGAGCCAGGTGTCCGCGGACGGGCGCCGAGCCGCCACTAGGGTGTGGCGGGGAGGTGGCGGGTGACGATGTCCAGGCTGTGGAGCCCGGTGACGCGGTGGGCCGACTTCCGTCGGCGCCAGCTCGCTGCCCTCGAGCAGAGCAACCGGATCGCGGCGCTGGCGCAGGACGACGGAGCACCCGACGCCGTGCGACTCGAGACGGTGGCCCCCGTGGATGCCGTGCCCGACCTCGAGGGGGCGGCCGACGGTGCCGCGGTGCGCGCGTCTTCGACCACCCCGGAGGCGGTGGCCCCCGCCGAGCCGCCCCTGGGCCGGAACCCCACGTACGGCGTCGTCGGGCGCCCGCTCAACCGTCACTCGCCCTTCTACATCGGCTTCTTCGGCGCGACGGGAGCCCTGCTGGCAATCGGCCTGTGGCAGATGGTCGGCCGGCTCAGCACCACCCTGACCCTGTTGATCGTCTCGATGTTCCTCGCCCTGGCGCTCAACCCGATCGTCGACGCCCTCGTCGAGCGCGGGGTGCGCCGGGCCGGCTCCGTCGCCGTGGTCTTCACCGGCCTGCTCGTCGCCTTCGTGCTCATCGGCTTCCTCGTCATCCCGCCGGTCGTCGTGCAGGGCACCGAGCTGGCCCAGCAGGCGCCCAAGTACATCGAGAACCTGCTCGGCAGCAGCTGGGTGCGCGAGCTCGACAAGAGCTACGACGTCATCGACAAGGTGCGCGCCGAGCTGCAGGCGCGGATGACCGACCAGCAGTTCCTCGAGGGCGTGCTCGGCGGCATCCTCGGCGCCGGGCGGGCCGTGCTCAACGGGCTCTTCCAGGTCTTCACCGTGCTGGTGCTCACCCTGTACTTCCTCTCCTCGCTCCCCCGGGTCAAGAACGCGGCCTACGCGATGGTGCCGGCAACCCGCCGCCCCCGGGTCGAGTCGCTCTCCGAGGAGATCATGCGACGCACCGGGTCCTACGCCATCGGCCAGGTCGTCATCGCGACCCTGAACGCCCTGCTGTCCTACGTGATGATGACCATCGTCGGCATCCCCTACGCCGCGGTGCTGGCCGTCACCGTCGGGCTGCTGGGCCTCATCCCGATGATCGGTGCCACGCTCGGTGCGGCGGTGGTGTGCATCGTCGCGTTCTTCGACGAGCCCAAGAAGGCCCTCATCGCGCTGATCTACTACCTCGTCTACCAACAGCTCGAGAACTACGTCGTCGCCCCCCGGGTCATGCAGCACACGGTGTCGGTGCCGGGCCCGGTGACGATCGTCGCCGCCCTCGCCGGCGCGGCGCTGCTGGGGGTGCTCGGCGCCCTGCTCGCCATCCCGGTCGCAGCCGGTCTGCTGCTGCTCTACGAGGAAGTGCTCGTGCCGAGGCAGCACCGCGCCTGACCCGGCTCGGGTGCGGGGCCGGCACGCAGCAGTTCGGATGCCGCGCGCCAACTACCGCGTGCGGGCCGACCTTCTCGCGCACGCTGTCCGTGGCACCGAAGAAGCGCCAGTCCAGTCGGCAGGCGTCGTCCCGATCGAGCCCCGGTCCACGAACTGCGCCAGGATGACGAGTGTCTTCTGCTGCCCGGTGAAGCCCCGGGACGGCATGGCCGGGTCGGTCTGCGGTGCCCCAGCGTCCGGTGAAGGTCGTTCCGTCGGGCTGGGTCAGGGTGCGCGGTGTGGGGTCGACCGGGGCGCCGCGAACCTCCCGAGCCGGGCCCGATGCCGAGCTGTCCGGGCCGCTTGCCTGCGCCGCGACGGCCTGTGCTGCCGTGCTCGCCGCGCCCAGCCGCCCAGTCCACGTCCCAGCCACGACCGTTGCCTCACTGCGCGCGCACGCACCCCCTCGCGGAGGCTCGCCTGCATCCACAGAATCTGCCCTGGGCGGGCGCTGGTCAACGCGATCGGCGAAGGTGCCCGCAAGATCAGATCGGCGCCCGGTGCCGGGCATCCGGTGAGGGCGCCCCAGGGACAGTGCCGTTCAGGGTCGGGCGGCGTGCCGCGCGGCCCAGCACCGGGTGTGCCAGTGCCGGCGCTCGTCGATGCCGCCCACGCCCTGCGCCGGCCAGGCCACGAGGTGCGGCGTGCCGACCACGATGCCCTGGTGGCACCCCGGGCACCGGTACTCGCGCGAGGACGACGCGCCGGTGAGCCGGCGCACGTGCCAGGGCTTCCCGGCATACGACTCGGTGGCCACCTCGCCCGAACCCGCCATCGGCCGCGATTCGAGGTCGCGGCGGCGGCGGTTGGCACGGGGCATGCGCCCATTGTCCCCGACGACCACCGCCGTCCCGGACCGCGCCGCTGATGCCGTCAGCCGGTCACCCGGGCGCTGGTCGGGTCGTACATCGGTCGGAGCGAGACCCGCGCCGGGTACAGGGTGCCGGCCACGTCGACCTGCCAGCTGCCCTCAGCCAGCCACGCGGGGGTCACGGGCCCGTCAGAACCGACGAACGCGAGCCCGACGGCCCCACCGAGGGTCCAGCCGTACGACGCCGACCGCAGGTAGCCCACGACCACCCCGTCGCGCAGCACCGGCTCCGCGTGGAAGAGCAAGGGCTCGGGGTCCTCGAGCAGCACCTGCACCAGCCGGTGGTGCGGCGTGCCGCGCTCCTTGGCGGCTACCGTCGCCTCGCGCCCGCGGAAACCGCCGGGCTTGTCGAGCGCCACGGCGAACCCCAGCCCCACGGCATACACGTCGTCGGTGTTGTCGATGTCGTGCCCGTAGTCGCGGTAGGCCTTCTCCATGCGCAGGCTCGACAGCGCCCGCAGGCCGGCCGGCCGGATGCCGTGCGCCTCCCCCGCCGCGAGCACGGCATCCCAGACCTCGACGGTGCGGTCGGCCGGGGCGTAGAGCTCCCAGCCGAGCTCGCCGAGGTAGGTGATCCGGATGGCGAGCACGTCGACGCCGGCGAGCACGACCCGCCGGGCCGCCCGGAACGGCAAGGCCTGCGTCGACCAGTCGACCTCGGGTGCCGCCGCGGCCAGGGTCGCGCGCGACGCCGGGCCCTGAACGGTGAGCAGGCCCAGGTCGGTCGTGATGTCGTCGACCGTCACCGCGGCATCCCCGACAGCCTGGCGCAGCAGGGCCAGCGCCCGGCCGTGAGCCGTGTCGGAGACGACCACGAGGAAGTCGTCCGGAGCCAGCCGCGTGACGGTGAGGTCGGCCAGGATGCCGCCGTCGTCACCGAGCCACTGGGTGTAGGTGATCACCCCGTCAGCCCCGTTGACGGCACCGGCGCTGAGCCGGTCGAGCACCGCACCGGCGTCGGCGCCGCGCACCGAGAACTTGGCCATGAACGACATGTCCATCAGTCCGACGGCCTCGCGCACCGCGCGGTGCTCGGCGGCCCAGTGCTCGAACCACGGCTGGTGGCCCCAGCCCGGCTCGGCGGTCGGCGTCTGCCCGCGCCCGGCATACCAGGCGGCCGACTCCCACCCGCTGACGTCGCGCAGCTTCGCCCCCTCCGCCACCAGCCGGTCGTGCACTGGTGAGCGGAACTCCCCTCGCGCAGAAGCGAGCTCGATGCCCGGGGTGTGCGCTGCATACACCGTGCCGAGGACCTCGGCGGTGCGCTCCGCGCGGTGCCTGGGGTTCAGCTGCCAGTCGCGGAACCGGGCCACGTCGAAGCCGGTGACGTCGACGTCGGGCCGCCCGTCGACCATCCACTGCGCGACCACCTGCCCCAGGCCACCGGCCGAGAGGATGCCCACCGAGTTGAGCCCCGCGCAGACGAAGTAGCCGTGGACGCCGGGCGCCTCACCGACCGCCGGCGCGAGGTCCGGCGTGAACGACTCCGGCCCGCAGAAGAAGGTGCGGATGCCGACCGTCTCGACCACCGGCACGCGCGAGATGGCGCGCTCGACGAAGGGCCCCATCCGGTCCCAGTCCGGGGGGATCTCGCCGAACGAGAAGTCGGCCGGGATGCCGTCGACCGACCACGCGGCCGCCCGCGGCTCGAAGAGGCCGACCATCATGCCGCCGCCCTCCTCGCGGTAGTAGCCGTAGGCGGCAGGGTCCTCGAAGATCGGGGCGTCCGGGCTCATCCCGTCGATCGGCTCGGTGATGAGGTAGTAGTGCTCAGCCGCCTGGTTCGGCACGGCCACGCCGTTGCGCTCGGCCAGCTCGCGGGCCCACATCCCCGCGCAGTTGACGACCAGCTCGCACTCGACGTCCCCGGCATCCGTGCGCACGCCGACGACCTCCTCGGCCAGGCCGCGCGGGCGGGTGAGCACCTGCTGCACCGACACGCCCTCGACCACCCGCACGCCGAGGTTACGGGCGCCGCGGGACAGGCTCATCGTGAGGTCGACCGGGTTGACCCGCCCGTCGCCGGGCACGTGGAAGCCGGCGAGCAGGTCGTCGGTGCGCGCCAGCGGGAACAGCTCGGCCATCTCCCCCGGGCCGATCTCCTCGACCTCGAGGCCGAGGTGCCGCTGGAACGCCGCGACGCGCCGGTACTCGTGCAGCCGGTCGGCGTCGGCCGCGGCCTCGATCAGCCCGACCCGCTTGAACCCCGTGGCGACGCCGGTCTCCTGCTCGAGCCGCGCGTAGAGCTCGCGGGAGTAGAGGCGCAGCGCGGTGTTGGTCTCGCTGGTGGAGCCGAAGCAGGTCATCAGCCCGGCGGCATGCCACGTGGTTCCCGAGGTGAGCCGGTCGCGCTCGAGCACCAGCACGTCGGTGACCCCGAGGTGGCCCAGGTGGTAGGCGATCGAGGCCCCGATCACCCCGCCCCCGATGACCACGACACGCGCCCGCTCCGGAAGGCTCCCCGGGGCGCGCGATGACGGGGCGGAGGACGAGTCGGGCCGGGCAGCGGTGCTCACCCGTCGACCATATCGACCGGCTCGGCGGCGTCCGCCACGGGTCGAGTGCAGGCAACACCTCGGTGAGGTGGTGCCGCGCGGACTCGACCTCGACGACCTCGTCATCGTGGCCGATGAGGTCGTCACCCGCGGGCGTGCACCGGGCAGCGCGTCGCACGGGGCCCGAGAGCCCGAGGTCAACGCACCGGTCCACGCCCGGGACGTCGGGTGGCTCGCGGAGGGTGATCTCGTCTGGCGAGCCCAACGGGTCATCGGTGGGTACCAGGGCGCAGTGCACGGCGGCATCCCGGAACCCAGCTACGACGCCGACCGCAACGGCCTCCTTCGCGACGAAGGCTGGCAGGTGCTCGAGCTCTACTCCGACGACGTCTTCCGAGCCCCGCGCCGACGCGAGACCGTCACCCGGTTCGCACTCGCCATGGGCCTCGCCCCGGCGACGCTGCACATCACCTGAGCCGCTCGTCGAGTGCAGGCAACGCGCAGGCGCCGGCGGCTCGCACCTCGGCGTGGTGCCTGCACTCGAGGAACGACACGGAGCCTCAGGCGTAGGTGCGGAACCCGCGCCCGGTCTTGCGGCCGAGGTAGCCGGCGGTGACGAGGTGCTCGAGCAGCGGCGCGGGGGCGTACCCGGGCTCGCGGAACTCGGTGTAGAGCTCGCGCTCGATGGCCAGCGACACGTCGAGCCCCACGACGTCGAGCAGCTCGAACGGGCCCATCGGCAGGCCGCAGCCGGTCTTCATCGCGGTGTCGATGTCGTCGGCGCTGGCGTAGTTGGCCTCGAGCATCCGCACCGCGTCGTTGAGGTAGGGGAAGAGCAGCGCGTTGACGATGAACCCCGAACGGTCGCCGCAGGTGACGGCCACCTTGCCGACCTTGGCGCAGAGGTCCTGCACCGTGGCGGTGACGTCGGGCGCGGTCGACACGGTGTGCACGACCTCGACCAGCTTCATGATCGCGGCGGGGTTGAAGAAGTGCATGCCGATGACGTCCTGCGGCCGCGAGGTCACCTTGGCGCAGTCGATGATCGGCAGGGACGAGGTGGTGGTGGCGAGGATGGCGCCCGGCTTGCAGATCCGGTCGAGGTCGCGGAAGAGGTCCTGCTTGACCGCGAGGTCCTCGGCGATCGCCTCGACCACCAGGTCGACGTCGGCCAGCGCCTCGCGCGTGGTCGCACCGCTCACCCGGCCGAGCAGCGCCCCGGCGTCCTCGGCCGTCATGCGGCCCTTCTCCACGGCCCGGGCGTTGTTGCGGGCGATCGCGGCGCGAACGGCATCCACCTTGGCGTCGCCGCGGGCGACATAGGTGACGTCGTACCCGGCCTTGGCGAACACCTCGATGATGCCGGTCGCCATGGTCCCCGACCCGACCACGCCCACCGACGCGACCGGCCGCAGCGACACCCCGGGCGGCGGGCCGCCCGACGGGGTCTGGGCGTCGGCCACCACCTGCGGCGAGCCCGGCTCGGCGTAGGTGTAGAAGCCCCGCCCGCTCTTGCGGCCGAGCAGCCCGGCGCTGACCATCTGCTTGATGATCGGGCTCGGGGCGTGCAGCCGGTCGCGGCCCTGCTTGTACATCGTGTCGAGGATCTCGTAGGCCGTGTCGAGCCCGATCAGGTCGAGCAGCGCGAGCGGCCCCATCGGGTAGCCGCAGCCGAAGCGCATGGCAGCGTCGAGGTCCTCGCGGGTCGCGTAGCGGCTCTCGTACATCGACACCGCGTGGTTGAGGTAGCCGAAGAGCAGGGCGTTGGCGATGAAGCCCGCCTTGTCGCCGACGATGACCGGCTTCTTGCCGAGCCGCTCGGCCAGCGCCTTGACGTCCTCGAAGACGTCGTCCGCGGTGATCACGGTGCGGACTACCTCGACGAACTGCTGCACCGGGGCCGGGTTGAAGAAGTGCATGCCGACGACCCGCTTGGGGTTCGACGTCGCGACAGCGATCTCGGTGACCGGCAGCGAGGAGGTGTTGGTGGCGAGCACGGCGTCCGCGGACACCACGGCGTCGACCTTGCCGAGCAGCTCCTTCTTGAGGTCGAGCTGCTCGGGCACCGCCTCGACCACGAGCTGGCACCCGGCCAGGTCAGCCAGGTCGCTGGTGAAGGTGACCCGCGCGTGCAGCGCGTCGTGCTCGTCCTGGGTCAGCTTGCCGCGGGTCAGGGCCCGGCCGGTGCTGCCCCCGAGCACGGCCTTGCCGTGCTCGATGCCGGCCTCGTCGACCTCGACGGCGATCACGTCGATCCCGTTGCGCGCGAAGACCTCGACGATCCCCGCGCCCATCGTCCCGAGTCCGATCACACCCACACTGGTGAAGTCACGCGTCATGGTCGCGATCCTCTCAGAGCGGCGCGGGACCCACGACACCAGCACGGCGTGACACTTCTTACCCCCGGGGTCCGTGCGACCGGCGTCAGCACCCCGGATGCCGTCACGCCTCCCCCGCGCCCCTCACCAGTCGTGACCCGCCGCGACCAGCTCGGCCTCGAGGGTCACCCGTTCGCGGGAGTGCAGCGGCGGCAGGCCGAGCCCGTCGGTGGGCACCTGCACCTGCTGGCAGAGCTGGATGAGCAGCTGGTCGTAGGCGGCCAGCACCGCGCGCAGCCGCGCCGCCTGGTGGGGGGCGTCGCCCTCCTCCACCCGGCGGATCTCGACCTCGAGCCGGCGCAGCTCGAGCGCGATCAGCACGGGCGGCATCGGCTGCGGCACCGGGCGCCCGAGCACCCGGCGGCGCCAGAGCCGCAGGCGCTCGGCGTGCGGCCCGAGCCGCCGGGCGAGCGGGCGCAGCACGCGGGGCGGCTCGCCGCCGGTGAACCAGTTGAGCGCGGCCCCCTGGGCGACGAACCAGAGCCCGGGCAGCACGACGCAGGACCCCTGTCCACAGGGCTGCCCTCATTGGCCTCACCTCTACCGCGACCGTGCTCCGGTTCCTACCCACGAGTGTGCGCCCGGACTCCCGCCAGCACAACGGATTCACGCATCCCCGCAGTAGGGTGGTCGACCGTGCGACTCGTGATCGCGACGTGCAGCGTCGACTACGACGGGCGGCTCACCGCCCACCTGCCGCTGGCGACCCGGTTGCTCCTGGTCAAGGCCGACGGCTCGGTGCTCGTGCACTCCGACGGCGGGTCCTACAAGCCGCTGAACTGGATGTCGCCGCCGTGCGCGATGGCCGAGGTCGAGCCCGACGAGGGCGAGGCGGCCGAGGGCGTCACGGCGGTCTGGGTCGTGCAGCACGCCAAGTCCGAGGACCGGCTGCGCGTGAAGATCCACGAGGTGCACCACGACAGCGCCCACGAGCTCGGGGTCGACCCGGGCCTGGTCAAGGACGGCGTCGAGGCGCACCTGCAGAAGCTGCTCGCCGAGCACATCACCACGCTCGGCGACGGGGTGGACGCTGACCCGCCGCGAGTTCATGACCCCCATCGGGCCCGTCGACATCCTCTGCAAGGACGGCGCCGGCGCCACGGTGGCCATCGAGATCAAGCGGCGCGGCGACATCGACGGCGTCGAGCAGCTCACCCGCTACCTCGAGCTGATGAACCGCGACCCGCACCTGGCGCCGGTCACCGGCGTCTTCGCGGCCCAGCAGATCAAGCCGCAGGCGCGCACCCTCGCCGAGGACCGCGGCATCCGCTGCGTCGTGCTCGACTACGACGCGCTCAAGGGCATCGACAACAGCGAGCACCGCCTCTTCTGACCCGCCCCGGAGTCGACCAACAGGTCAGATGCGGGACGCCCGGTCAGCCGGACGCCGGGAGCACGGCCCAGCCGTCGTCACCGATCTCGAGCACGACGACGTCCCGCGCCGGTCGGCGGGCGCGGCCGAGGTGGTGCAGGACGGCATCGCGCTGGTCAGGAGTCACCGGCACGACGACGCGCTCGCCGCGGTGCAGGTCGGCGAGCGCCTGCAGCTCCTCGACGACATCGGCCTCCGGGCGCAGCGGGCGGGCCACGACGGCACCGGCGCCGGCCGCGGCATCCGGCGCCGTTCCGACGGGCACGAGCACCAGGGTGGCGGCGCAGTGCAGGGCCATGCCCGGCACGCTACGCGCACCTTCGACAGCCGCGGCGGTCTCGGCATACCGGGGAATGCCGTGGGTAGGGGCCCAGTTGTCGACCACCGGCGCCGCACCAGGGCGCCGTCGCCATTTCCGTCGGACCGAGAGGACACCACCATGACCAGCACGACCGACACCAGCACCACCACGAACACCAGCGAGCAGCGCAAGGTCGCCTTCCTCGTCGCCCCCGAGGGCATCGAGCAGGTCGAGCTCACCGGGCCATGGGAGGCCGTCGAGCAGTCCGGCGCCACGCCCGTGCTCATCTCGACCCAGGACGGCCGGGTGCAGGCGTTCAACCACCTCGACAAGGGCGACACCTTCGACGTCGATGTCACCGTGGCGTCGGCCGACGTCGCCGACTACGCCGCCCTCGTGCTGCCCGGCGGCGTCGCCAACCCCGACGCGCTGCGCACCGACGCGGATGCGGTGGCGTTCGTGCGCCAGTTCGTGCAGTCGGGCAAGCCGGTGGCCGCGATCTGCCACGCACCGTGGACCCTCATCGAGGCCGATGTCGTGCGCGGCCGCACCGTCACCTCCTGGCCCAGCCTGCAGACCGACCTGCGCAACGCCGGCGCCACCTGGGAGGACCGCGAGGTCGTCGTCGACGACAACCTGATCACCAGCCGCAACCCCGACGACATCCCCGCCTTCACCCGCGAGCTGACCGCGGCGCTGTCGGCGTCCGTCGACGCCTGACGCCTTCCGGCTCGGAGCCGACGCCCGTCCTCGCCTCAGGCGTGGGCGGGCGTCGCCGCGTCGGCGGGCAGGCCGCGTGAAGCCCTGATGACCTCGACGAAGCGCACCATGATGTCGTTGAGCCCGAAGTCCTTGGGCGTGAACACCTCGGCCACGCCCATCGCCTTGAGCTTCACCGCATCGGCCTCGGGGATGATGCCGCCCACGATCACCGGCACGTCACCGGCGCCGGCCTCGCGCATCAGCTCGAGCACCTCGGGCACGAGCTCCATGTGCGAACCGCTCAGGATCGAGATGCCCACGAGGTGAACGTCCTCGGCCACGGCCGCGCCCACGATCTGCTCGGGCGTCAGTCGGATGCCCTGGTAGACCACCTCGAAGCCGGCGTCGCGGGCCCGAACGGCGATCTGCTCGGCACCGTTGGAGTGGCCGTCGAGCCCCGGCTTGCCCACGAGCAGCCGCAGCCGCTCGCCCAGCTCGTCACTGGTGGCGGCCACCATCGCCCGCACGTCGGCCAGCGCCTCGGACCCGGCACCCACACCGACCGAGCCGCTGACCCCGGTCGGGGCCCGGAACTCACCGAAGACCGACCGCAGCGCCCCGGCCCACTCCCCCGTGGTCAGCCCGGCCCGCGCGCACTCCAAGGTCGCCGGCATCAGGTTGGTGTCGGTGCCGGCATCCGCGATGAGCCGGGCCAGGGCGGATGCCGCGCGCTCCCGACGCTCCGGGTCGGCGTCACGCTCCTCCCGCCAGCGCCGGACCGCGGCCACCGCGGCGGCCTCGACGCCGGCATCCACGCCCTGGATCGCCGTCTCGAGGTCAGCCGTGAGTGGGTTGGGCTCCGTGGTCTCGAAGCGGTTGACCCCCACGACGACGTCCTCGCCGGACTCGATGCGCTGCCGACGGCGCGAGTGCGAGGCCACGAGCTCGCTCTTCATGTAGCCGCCCTCGACCGCCGGCACCGCGCCACCCATGGCCTGCACCCGGTCGATCTCGGCGCGCGCTCCCTCGACGAGCTCGGCGACCTTGGCCGCGACCACCGTCGAGCCCTCGAAGAGGTCGTCGTACTCGAGCAGGTCGCTCTCGAACGCCAGCACCTGCTGGATGCGCAGCGACCACTGCTGGTCCCAGGGGCGGGGCAGCCCCAGCGCCTCGTTCCACGCGGGCAGCTGCACGGCGCGGGCCCGGGCGTCCTTGCTCATGGTGACGGCGAGCATCTCGAGCACGATGCGCTGCACGTTGTTCTCGGGCTGCGCCTCGGTGAGCCCCAGCGAGTTCACCTGCACGCCGTAGCGGAACCGGCGCTGCTTGGCGTCGGTGACGCCGTAGCGCTCGAGGGTCAGCTCGTCCCAGAGCTGCACGAAGGCGCGCATCTTGCACATCTCCTCGACGAAGCGCACGCCGGCGTTGACGAAGAACGAGATGCGGGCCACGACCTCGCCGAAGCGCTCGGGGGGCACCTGGCCCGAGTCGCGCACGGCATCCAGCACGGCGATGGCGGTGCACATCGCGTAGGCGATCTCCTGCACCGGCGTCGCGCCGGCCTCCTGCAGGTGGTAGCTGCAGATGTTGGTCGGGTTCCACTTGGGGATCTCGGAGACGGTGTAGGTCACCATGTCGGTGATCAGCCGCAGCGAAGGCCCCGGGGCGAAGACGTAGGTCCCGCGCGAGAGGTACTCCTTGATGATGTCGTTCTGGGTCGTGCCGGCCAGCGCCAGCACCGCGGATGCCGGGTCCTCGCCCGCCTGCCTGCGCCTGCTCCTCCGCGGCCACCTGGTAGAGCGCGAGGAGCCACATCGCGGTGGCGTTGATCGTCATCGAGGTGTTCATCCGCGACAGCGGGATGTCGGCGAACAGCGCCCGCATGTCGCCGATGTGCGAGACGGGCACGCCGACCTTGCCGACCTCGCCGCGCGCGAGCACGTGGTCCGGGTCGTAGCCCGTCTGGGTGGGCAGGTCGAACGCCACGGACAGGCCGGTCTGGCCCTTGTCGAGGTTGCGTCGGTAGAGGGCGTTGCTGGCGGCGGCGCTGGAGTGGCCGGCGTAGGTCCGCATCACCCACGGGCGGTCACGCTCGGGGCGGGTGGCGTCGGGGCTCTCGGGCATGCGGTGAACGCTAGCCGCGGCGCACGGGTGCGGGTAGCGACCGGCGCGGTGAGAGTGCCCACACCAGCGGGCACCCGGCGCCTCGTCGGCGGGGGCTCAGGCCGTGGTCAGCCGGCCGCACCGGCCAGGGCCGGCTCGTCGGTGGCCGTGGTGGGCAGTGCCGCCAGCAGGGAGTGCAGCCGAGCGCGACGCAGCAGTCGGCGGGTGCGTTCGTCGGCGGCGACGATACGCAGCGGGCGCCCGGCGCGGCGGGCGCGTCGCTGGCACTCGACGAGGAAACCGAAGCCCGTCGCGTCGCCCACCTCGGCCTCGGCGAGGTCGAGCAGCACCGGTGTGGCGCCCTCGGCGATCAACCGGTGCACCGTGAGGCGCAGGTCTGCGACCGTGCGCACGTCGAGCCGCCCCCGCAGCGTGACGTGGCAACCACGGTCATCGTTCAACTCGGTGATGGTCACGATGGCCGTCCCCTGTCCCGCCACAATGCCCCCTCTCACATCGTCGTGGGTCCATTAGACAGACCGGGGGGTATGCGCGTCACCCACATTCGGGTAAAGAGCGGGCAAAGAATGGACAATGTCACCTTGATGCCAGCGCTGGCGGCGGTGTCTCGGTCTGCGAGGCTGGGGCCATGGTCAACCTCACCCGCATCTACACCCGCACCGGCGACGACGGCAGCACCTCGCTGGGCGACCTGAGCCGCACCCGCAAGACCGACCCGCGGCTGGCGGCCTATGCCGACACCAACGAGGCCAACGCGGCCCTCGGCCTCGCCATCGCCTGCGGCGACCTCCCCGAGGACGTGCGGGTGGTGCTGACCCGGGTGCAGAACGACCTGTTCGACATCGGCGCCGACCTGTCCACCCCGCTGCAGCGCACCTACGAGTACCCCCCGCTGCGGGTCAAGGAGGAGTGGGTCGGCGAGCTCGAGGCCGACTGCGACCGCTACCTCGAGCGGCTCGAGAAGCTGCGGTCCTTCATCCTGCCGGGCGGCACCCCGGGCGCTGCACACCTGCACCTGGCCCTGACCGTGGTGCGCCGGGCGGAGCGGTCGGTGTGGGCGGCCGTCGAGGCCTACGGCACCGAGCCGGGCGAGTCCCGCGGCGAGGGCGGGGTCAACCCGGTCACGGCCACCTACCTCAACCGGCTCTCCGACCTGCTCTTCGTGCTGGCGCGCTGCGCCAACCTCCCCGGCGGCGACGTGCTCTGGGCCCCCGGCGGCGGCCGCGAGCAGGCCCCCAGCTGACCTACCCCGACTTCTTGCGAATTTCCCACCCCGCGAACGAACGTCAGGGGCCGCTCAGCGGTGGGAAATTCGCAAGAAGTCGGCAGAGAAGAGGGCAGCTCAGGCGACGTTGACGTTGAAGCCGGGCGGGCTGGACTCCAGCCAGGCACGCACCGCGGTGTAGGCGGCCGGCACGAACGCGAACTCGCACGCCTGGGTCCCCGCCCGCCCCTGCACGGCCACCGGGTCGGCCAGCCCCGGGATCGGGTCGAGCAGCGGCACTGCCGTGCCGAAGTCGAGCTCACCGCGCTGCCAGGACACCTCGGCGCGCCAGCGAGGGCCCGACGATGCTGAACCACTCGAAGCGGTCCGAGCTGAGCCGGGCCAGGCCCAGCCGCCACCGGCCGGCCTCGCCCTGGCGCCGCGCGCAGAGCATGACCGGGCGGCCGTCGCCGGAGATGAAGCGTCGGCGCGCCCACACGAAGGTGAGCGCGCCGACGACGAGCAGGACGACGAGGGCGAGGACCAGCTCGGCAGCCACGAACGGCGTCATGCGAGCGGTCCCCGGCCCTCGATGTCAGGAGCCCATGCCGCTGGCGTCGACCGACTCGGCGATGATCGTCACCCGGTCGTGGTCGACCGAGAGGAACCCGCCGTCGATCTGCGCCGAGCGCCACGACCCGTCGGCGTTGACCCGCACCTCGCCCTCCGCGAGCACGCAGAGGATCGGGGTGTGACCCGGCAGGATGCCGAGGTCGCCGTCGATGGAGCGCGCGCTGACCTGGCTCGCCTCACCCTCCCAGACCTTGCGGTCCGCGGAGACGATCTCGACCTGGAGCGGCATCAGAGGTTCTTCTGGATCTCGGCCCACTGGCGCTCGACGTCGTCGAGGCCACCGCACATGAAGAACGCCTGCTCACCGACGTGGTCGAAGTCGCCGTCACAGATCTTCGTGAAGCCCTCGATGGTGTCGGCCAGCGACACCGTGGAGCCCTCGATGCCGGTGAACTGCTTGGCCACGTAGGTGTTCTGCGACAGGAAGCGCTGGAGGCGACGGGCCCGGTTGACCAGGACCTTGTCCTCCTCGGAGAGCTCGTCGATGCCGAGGATCGCGATGATGTCCTGCAGCTCCTTGTTGCGCTGGAGGATCCCCTTGACGCGCAGTGCGGTGCTGTAGTGGTCCTCCGCGATGTACCGGCGGTCGAGGATGCGGCTGGTCGAGGTGAGCGGGTCGACGGCCGGGTAGATGCCGAGCGAGGCGATCTCGCGCGAGAGCTCGGTGGTGGCGTCGAGGTGCGCGAACGTCGTGGCCGGGGCCGGGTCGGTGTAGTCGTCGGCCGGCACGTAGATCGCCTGCATCGAGGTGATCGAGTGGCCACGCGTCGAGGTGATCCGCTCCTGGAGCGTGCCCATCTCGTCGGCGAGGGTCGGCTGGTAGCCGACCGCGGACGGCATCCGGCCGAGCAGCGTGGAGACCTCGGACCCGGCCTGGGTGAACCGGAAGATGTTGTCGATGAACAGCAGCACGTCCTGGCCCTGCACGTCGCGGAAGTACTCCGCCATCGTCAGCGCCGAGAGGGCCACGCGAAGGCGGGTGCCCGGCGGCTCGTCCATCTGGCCGAAGACGAGGGCGGTCTGCCCGAGGACGCCGGCCTCCTCCATCTCGACCATCAGGTCGTTGCCCTCACGGGTGCGCTCGCCGACACCGGCGAAGACCGACACACCACCGTGGTCGCGCGCGACGCGGGCGATCATCTCCTGGATGAGCACGGTCTTGCCGACGCCCGCACCGCCGAACAGGCCGATCTTGCCGCCCTGCACGTACGGGGTGAGCAGGTCGATGACCTTGATGCCGGTCTCGAACATCTGGGTCTTGGACTCGAGCTGGTCGAAGGCCGGCGCGGTGCGGTGGATGCCCCAGCGCTCCGTGGGCTCGAAGGTCTCGCCCTCGGCGAGGTTCATGACCTCACCGGTGGTGTTGAAGACCTTGCCCAGGGTGACGTCGCCGACCGGCACGGTGATCGGGCCACCGGTGTCCTGCACCGGGGTGCCGCGGACCAGGCCGTCGGTCGGCTGCAGGGAGATGGCGCGCACCATGTTGTCGCCGATGTGCTGCGCGACCTCGAGGTTCAGGTGGCGCTTGACGCCCTCGACCTCGACCTCGGTGGTGAGCAGGTTGTACTGCTCGGGCATGCCGTCGACGGGGAACTCCACGTCGACGACCGGGCCGATGATGCGCGAGATGCGGCCGACGCCGCCGACGGCGTGGGTCTCGCTCCGCTCGCTGACAGATGCAGTCATGGTCTCTCTCTCGCTCACTTGCTCTCGGCCAGCGCGCTGGCGCCGCCGACGATTTCGCTGATCTCTTGGGTGATCTCGGCCTGACGAGCCTGGTTGGACAGGCGGGTGTACTTCTTGATGAGCTCCTCGGCGTTGTCCGTGGCCGACTTCATCGCCCGCTGGCGGGCGGCGAGCTCGGACGCGGCGGCCTGGAGCATGCAGTTGAAGAGCCGGGCGTTGACGTACTTCGGCAGCAGGGCGTCGAGCACCTGCTCGGCGCTGGGCTCGAACGAGTACAGCGGCAGGAGGTCGTCAGCCTCCGGGGCCTCCCCACCCTCGACGACCTCGAGCGGCAGCAACCGGATGACCTCGGGCTCCTGGGTCACCATCGAGACGAACCGGCTGAAGACGATGTGCACCTCGTCGACGCCGCCCTCGTCGAGCGGTGCCGTGAAGTCGTTCACCAAGCGCTGGCCCACCTCGCGGGCCGTCTCGAACGTGGGCTTCTCGGAGTTGCCGCTCCACTCCGCCGCGCTCACGCGGTGGCGGAACTTGTAGAAGCCGATCGCCTTGCGGCCGAGCAGGTAGGGAACGACCTCCTTGCCCTCCTCGCGCAGGGCCGCGACGAGGCGCTCGCTCTCCTTGATGACCGAGGAGCTGTAGGCCCCGGCCAGGCCACGGTCAGAGGTGATGATGACGACCGCGGCGCGCTTGACGTCCTCCTTCTCGGAGGTCAGCGGGTGCTCCTCGTTGGAGAACGTCGCGACGGCCGAGACCGCGCGGGTCAGGGCACGGGCGTACGGGCTCGACTCACGCACCGCCTCCTGCGCCTTGACGACGCGGGCCGCGGCCATGAGCTCCATCGCCCGGGTGATCTTCTTCGTCGAGCTGACGGCACGGATGCGGTTCCGGTACTCCCGGATCTGCGCTCCCATACGTTTCCGCCTTCCTGAGTTCTGTGTGCTCGGTGCCCGGTCAGCGCTTCTGCTTGACGATCTGCTCCTGCTCGGACTCCTGCGCCTTGGCGGCCGCGTCGTCCTCCTCGAGCTGGCTGGCCTGGATGCCGTCGGCACCCGTGCCCTGGAAGAGCTTGTGCTTGAAGGTGGTGACCTCGGCGTCGAGCGCCTGCTCGGTCTCCTCCTCGAACTTGCCGGTCTCGCGGATGGCCGCGAGCAGCTCGTTCTTGCTGCGGCGCAGGTGGTCGAGGAAGTCGGCTTCGAAGCGGCGGACGTCCTCGACGGCGACGTCGTCGAGCTTGCCGGTCGTGCCGAGCCAGATCGAGACGACCTGCTCCTCGACCGGGGACGGCGAGGCCTGGCGCTGCTTGAGCAGCTCGACGAGGCGAGCACCCTTCGCGAGCTGGGCCCGCGACGCGGGGTCGAGGTCGGAGGCGAACATCGCGAACGCCTCGAGCGCGCGGTACTGCGCGAGGTCGAGCTTGAGGCGACCGGCGACCGACTTCATCGCCTTGATCTGCGCGGCGCCGCCGACGCGGGAGACCGAGACACCCACGTCGATCGCCGGGCGGACGTTGGCGTTGAACAGGTCCGCCTGCAGGTAGATCTGGCCGTCGGTGATCGAGATGACGTTGGTCGGGATGTACGCCGAGACGTCACCCGCCTTGGTCTCGATGATCGGCAGGCCGGTCATCGAGCCGTGGCCGAGCTCGTCGGACAGCTTCGCGCAACGCTCGAGCAGCCGGCTGTGCAGGTAGAACACGTCGCCGGGGTAGGCCTCGCGGCCCGGCGGGCGGCGCAGCAGCAGCGACACGGAGCGGTAGGCCTCGGCCTGCTTGCTCAGGTCGTCGAAGACGATGAGGACGTGCTTGCCCTGGTACATCCAGTGCTGGCCGATGGCAGAGCCGGTGTAGGGCGCGAGGTACTTGAAGCCCGCCGAGTCGGACGCCGGGGCCGCGACGATGGTGGTGTACTCCATCGCGCCGGCATCCTCGAGGGTGCCGCGCACGGCCGCGATCGTGGAGCCCTTCTGGCCGATGGCGACGTAGATGCAGCGCACCTGCTTGTCGGGGTCGCCGCTGTCCCAGAACTCCTTCTGGTTGATGATCGTGTCGACCGCGACCGTGGTCTTGCCGGTCTGGCGGTCACCGATGATCAGCTGGCGCTGGCCGCGACCGATGGGGGTCATGGCGTCGACGGCCTTCAGGCCGGTCTGCAGCGGCTCGTGCACCGACTTGCGCTGCATGACGTTGGGCGCCTGCAGCTCGAGCGCGCGGCGCTCCTCGCTGACGATCTCGCCGAGGCCGTCGATCGGGGTGCCGAGCGGGTTGACGACGCGACCGAGGAAGTTGTCGCCCACGGGCACGGAGAGGACCTCGCCGGTGCGCTTGACCTCCTGGCCCTCCTCGATGGCGGAGAACTCGCCGAGGATGACCACGCCGATCTCGTGCACGTCGAGGTTCAGCGCGAGGCCGAGGGTGCCGTCCTCGAACTGGAGCAGCTCGTTGGTCATCGCCGAGGGCAGGCCCTCGACGTGCGCGATGCCGTCACCGGCGTCAGTGACGCGGCCGACCTCCTCGCGCGCGGCATCGCCGGGCTCGTAGGACCGGACGTAGCTGTCCAGGGCATCCCGGATCTCGTCCGGACGGATCGAGAGCTCCGTCATGTTCTGATCTTCTCCTCGGTCACCGGCCCCCGCTGGGGCCGAAGTCTGTGGTCGGTGGTGCGTGTGGAGTTCGGTGGTCGCGCGAACCGGCGGGATGCCGGTCAGCCCCCGGTGACGTGCCGGCGCGCCTCTTCGAGACGGCGCAGCACGGTGCCGTCGACGACCTCGTCGCCGACCTGGATGCGGATACCGCCCATGACCGCGGGGTCCTGGACGAGCTGGAGGGTGACCGGCTTGCCGTAGTGCGCCTCGAGGGCGCTGGCGAGCCGGGCGTGCTGCTGCTCGGTGAGCGGCGCGGCGACGGTCACCAGCGCGGTGAGCTCGTCGCGTCGCACCGCGGCGAGCCGGAGGTACTCCTCGAGCACCCGGTCGAGGCGCCGCCCGCGCGGGGCGCGCACCGCCTGCTCGACCAGCCGGACGGTCTCGGGCGCGGCCTTGCCCTCGAGCAGACCGTGCACCAGCGTGGCCTTGCCGGCCCCGTCGGTGTTGCGGGCCGACAGGGTGTCGCGCAGCCCCGGGTTGCCCGCGACGATGCGCTCGAAGCGGAACAGCTCGTCCTCGACCCGGTCGATGCGCCGCTCCCGCTCGGCCGTGGCGAGCAGGGCCTGCACGGCCAGGCTCTCGAGGGTGTCGGCGAGGTCGTGCTCGGCCGACCAGCGCTGGCCCGCGACGTCGGCGACGAGGCCGGTGGTGGTCTCACCGATCTTGCCGCCGAAGAGCGAACGGGCCAGGCCCGACTTGTCGGACGCCTCACGGGAAGGGTCGGCGAGGGCGCGGCGCAGCGAGGCGTTGCCGTCGACGACACCGGTGACCGCGAAGAGCTCCTCCGCGATCGTGTCCCAGCCCGGGTCGCCGGCGAGGGCGGCGTCGAGCGCCGCCTGCGCCGCCTTGGCCGAACCCCGTGACGAGCCGCGCATCAGGCGTCCTGACCCGCGGGGGTGACCTTCTCGGGCTTCACGTCGCCGGCCTCGAGCTCGGCGAGGAACCGGTCGACGATGCCGTTCTGGCGCACCTCGTCCTCGAGCGACTCCCCGACGATCTTGCTGGCGAGGGTGGTCGACAGGGCGCCGACCTCCTGGCGCAGCGAGACGACGGCCTGCTGGCGCTCGGCGTCGACCTGGCGCTTGGCCGACTCGGTGATGCGCGCGGCCTCGGCCTGGGCCTGGCCGCGCATCTCCGCCACGATCGAGGCGCCCTGCTCACGCGCGGACTCCCGGATCTCGTTGGCCTCGGTGCGGGCGCCGGCGAGCTGGGCGTTGTACTTGTCCAGCGCCGCCTTGGCCTCGGCCTGGGCCTCCTCGGCCTGCTGCATGCCACCCTCGATCGCGGCGGCACGCTCCTCGTACATCACCTCCATCTTCGGGACGACCTTGGTCGCGTAGATCCAGTAGAGGATCGCGAAAGAGATGAGGCCGATGATCAGCTCGGCGGGGTGCGGCAACAGCGGCAGGGCGTCGGGCCAGCCCACACCTTCAGCAGCGGGAACGGATGCGAGAACCACGTCGCTTCCTTATCTGTCGGTCAAGCGGAAAGGTCGAGTCGGTGTCGTCAGGGCGTGGAGTCGAAGACGAAGACGAACACCAGACCGAGGATGGCGAGCGCCTCGGTGAGGGCCATACCGGTGAAGGCGATGGTCTGGAGCATGCCGCGGGCCTCGGGCTGACGCGCGACGCCGTTGAGGTAGGCGGCGAAGATCAGACCCACACCGATACCGGGGCCGATGGCGGCGAGGCCGTAGCCGAGGTAGGTGATGTTCCCAGTCATTGCGTTTCCTTTCGAGGCCGCCGGGTCCGTCCCGGCGTCGGGTGTTCTACGAGGTGCGTGCTGGTGGTGCGGCGGGCCGGACCCGTGGTCAGTGGTGCTCGCTGACCGCGTCGGAGATGTAGAGCGCGGTGAGCAGGGTGAAGATGAAGGCCTGGAGGAACTGCACGAGGAGCTCGAAGAAGGTCATCACGACGCCGAAGGCCAGGCCGAGGATGCCGGAGAGCTGGATGAGGATGCTGCTGCCGTGGATGAGGAGGTACTCACCACCGAGGATGAAGACCAGCAGCATGAGGTGGCCGGCGAGCATGTTGCCGAACAGTCGCAGGGCCAGGGTCAGCGGCCGGATGAAGAAGTACGTGATGAACTCGAGCACGAACATGATCGGCCGCAGCCACAGCGGCAGGCCCGGGGGGACCAGCGACTTGAGGTAGCCGATGACGCCGTGCTTCCGACGGATGGCGACCGTGTGGTAGACGACGTAGACGATCAGGGTGAGCACGATCGGGAACGCGATGCGGCTCATCGTCGGGAACTGCACGAAGGGCATCACGCCCATCACGTTGTTGAACAGGATGAGCGTGAACAGCGTCATGAGCAGCGGGATGAACTGCTTGAAGTCCTTGGCACCGATCACGTCGCGGGCGATCGAGTTGCGCACGAAGCCGTAGGCCTGCTCGGCCATCCACTGGCGCTTGCTCGGCACCACCGTGAGCTTGCCGGCGACCGTCACGAAGAACCAGGCGAGCACGACCACCGAGATGGCCATGACGACCATCGGGCGGGTGATCGCCCAGTTGCTGTCGCCGCCGATGACCGGCCAGTAGAAGTCGGAGGTACCGGGGGCCTGCGAAGCCCCCGTCGCCGTCGGCGGCAGCGATGCCGACCTGCAGCCAGGATGCGGGAACCACGCTCAGGCTCACAGCCTCTCCTCGGGGATTTCACAGGCAACCTCGACGGGCACCCGGGGGAACGGGACGTACGCTACCGGACCCCTCCGGGTCTGGGCGACGCAGGGTTGCGGGCTGAAAGACGCTGATCACCGGGTCTCCTCGGGGGTGTTCGACGGCTCGTCGTAGACGGGGATCCGGGCCTTGCGCAACGCGATCATCGCGAAGACCTGCCAGACCAGGGTCACCACCAGGACCACCAGGCCCAGGGCCACGCCGTCGACCCAGTCCGCGTTCTTGAACGCGATGATGACGAGCAGCAGGAAGATCACCTGGCCGAGGTAGACCGCCATCGCCACGGCGAAGAAGGCCGTGGGGCTCGCACTGCGGACCAGCTTGCTCAGCAGGAACATGCCCGAGGCGAAGAACGCCACGGAGACGACCAGCCCGATCAGGGCTCCGGCGAGCGCATCCGTTCCGCGCACCCCGACCAGCACCGCGCCCGTGAGCAGACCTGCCAGCACCGACGGGAGCAGGGCCCCCCGCAGCATGGCCCCGAACGGCGCGCCGGCGTGCGGCTCACTGCTGCGGGTGGGGTCGGTCATCGGTGATCGGCCTCTTCGAGGAGTCGTGGCGGATGGGGTCCGGGACGGCTTGTGAAAGTTATCACAAGCGTTGCTGAAGGCCCAAACCGTGTCCGGCAGACGGCATCCGGGCTGTTGCGGAGGCTGGTCAGACGCGCCGGGTGACGATCACCCAGATGGTGCGGGCGACGATCTCCAGGTCGAGCACGGGTGACCAGTTCACGAGGTACTGCAGGTCGTAGCCCAGCTTGTACTCCGCGTCGGTGTGGTAGCGGCCGTGGATCTGGGCGAGGCCGGTCAGGCCCGGTGGCACCTCGTGACGGCGCGTGTACCCGGCGATCTCCTTCTCGAAACCCTTGGTGAGCTCCGGGCGCTCGGGCCGCGGGCCGACCACGGACATCTTCCCGGTGAGGATGTGCAGGATCTGGGGCAGCTCGTCGGCCCGGGTCGCCCGAACCCAGCGGCAGGCGGGGATGACGCGCGGGTCGCCGTCGGTGGCGAGCCGCGCCACGCCGTCGGACTCGGCGTCGAGGCGCATGGTGCGGAACTTGACCATCTCGAAGGTCTCCCCGCCCACCCCCACCCGCACCTGGCGGAACAGCAGCGGCCGGCCGGCCACGGCGAGCTGGTAGAGGGCGACCCCGCCGAGCAGCAGCACCCAGACCGGCGCGGTGACCAGCAGGAGGAACAGGTCGAGCAGGCGCTTGAAGTGCCGCTGCGACGTCGGCATCGTCTGCGGCAGCAGCAGCACGAAGGGCAGGCCGCCCACCTCGCGCAGCCGGTCGAGCCCGAAGAGCGTCTCGCGCCCGGTGACCCGCAGCAGGGTCGTCACGTTGAGCCGGTCGAGCCGGCCGATGGTGCGCGGGTACCACTCGTCGAGCCAGCCGGCGGTCAGCAGCAGCACGTCGGTGGCACCCGACTCCCGGGCCACCTCGACCACCGCTCGCGGGTCGTCGACCTCGGCGACGACCACGAGGTGGGCCTGGTTGGCCACGAGGTGCGCGCGGGCCAGCTCGAGGTCAGCAGGGTCACCTGCCAGCACCACCTGGGGCAGTCCCTCGCGCCGGGTGCGCAGGCTGTGCACGACCCCCCGGTTGATGGCGACGGCGATGCCGGCGACCACGATCACCGCGATGAGGTTGGGGATGGGGAAGGGCAGCGCCCGGCCGATGTCCGACCCGCGCTGGCGCAGCAGGCCGCCCAGCGCGAGGTTCAGCAGCGCCACGAAGCTGCCGGCGGCCAGCGAGAGCCGGGCGGCCCGGGGCAGCACGGCCGCGCCGCCGAGCCGTGGCTCGCGCTCGTAGAGGCCCGCCGAAGTAGAAGGCGGAGATGAAGATCAGGGTGGAGACGCTGAACGAGAGCAGGTAGGCGCTCAGCGGGTAGGTCGGCCACGGCGGGGCGCCGTTGCGCACCACCATGCTGAGCACGGACAGCCCGAAGACGGCCAGGCCGTCGAGCAGCATGACCATCCGGAACCCGCGACGGTTGAGCCGTCGCAGGAGCGGGGTGACAGGCCCCTGCCCCGGGCTCGCGTCGGTCACGGGCGCCCGCGTCTCAGCCGCGGTCATCCGGTCGCGGGTAGGCCGGGGAAGCGCCGACGCAGCTCGGACACCTGCCCGCGCACCTCGCGCGACACCGCGTGCTCGGGGTCGGCGTCGCCGTCGACGACCGCACGGGCGATGAGGTCGGCGACGACGCGCATCTCGTCCTCGCCCATCCCCTGCGTGGTCACGCACGGCGTGCCGACCCGGATGCCGGACGCCACGTTGGGCTTCTGCGGGTCGAAGGGGATGGCGTTCTTGTTCAAGGTGATGCCGGCCGCGTCGCAGCGGGCCTCGGCGTCGACGCCGGTGACCATGACCGGCTGGAGGTCGTGGAGCGACAGGTGGGTGTCGGTGCCACCGGTGGTGGGCCGGATGCCGCGCTCCCCCAGCGCCTCGGCCAGCACCTTGGCGTTGGCGACCACCTGGCGGGTGTAGGCGGCGTACTCGGGCGTCGCGCACTCCTTGAAGTTGACCGCCTTGGCGGCGATCGAGTGCATCTGGGGGCCGCCCTGCATCATCGGGAAGACGGCCTTGTCGATGGCGGCGCGGTGCTCCTCCTTGCAGACGATGGCGCCCGAGCGCGGGCCGCGCAGCACCTTGTGGGTCGTGAAGGACACCACGTCGGCGAACGGCACCGGGCTGGGGATGGCCTTCCCGGCGACCAGGCCGATGAAGTGCGCGGCGTCGACCCAGAAGATGGCGCCGACCTCGTCGGCGATGGCGCGGAACCGCTCGAAGTCGATCAGCCGCGGGATGGCCGAGCCGCCGGCGAGGATGACCTTGGGGCGGTGCTCGCGCGCGAGCTGCTCGACCTGGTCGTAGTCGATGTCCTCGGTGTCCTTGTCGACGCCGTAGTGCACGGCGTCGAACCACTTGCCGCTGAACGACACCTTGGTGCCGTGGGTGAGGTGGCCGCCGTGCGGCAGGCTCATCGCGAGGATCTTCTCGCCGGGCTTGAGGAAGGCGCCGTAGACGGCCTGGTTGGCGCTCGCGCCGGAGTGGGCCTGCACGTTGGCGTGGTCGGCCCCGAACAGCGACTTGCACCGCTCGATGGCGAGCAGCTCGGCGATGTCGACCTCGCTGCAGCCGCCGTAGTAGCGGCGCCCGGGGTAGCCCTCGGCGTACTTGTTCGACAGCGTCGAGCCGAGCGCGGTGAGCACCTCGGGGCTGGAGAAGTTCTCGCTCGCGATGAGCTGCAGGCCACCGCGCAGGCGGTCGAGCTCGGAGAGCAGCACCCCCGCGATGTCGGGGTCGAAGGCCTCGAGGGCGCCGAAGTCGGATCCGTAGAACGTGTCAGTCATCGTCGGTGGTCTTTCGCTGATCGGGGTGCTCGGATGGCTCGGTGGTGTTCGTTGGCGCTGTGGTGTTCGGTTGGCGCTGTGGTGTTGGTTGGCGCTGTGGTGTTGGTTGGCACTGTGGTGTCAGAAGGCTCGGTGATGTCAGAAGGCTCGGTGATGTCCAGGCTGGGGTTGCCCCTCGGGCGCTGCCGGCCCCTGGGCCCACCCGGACTGGTCGGCAACCACTGGGTCCTCGGGCGCCGCTGGTCCCTCGGTCGGCAGTGGTTCGTCGGCAGCCGCTGGTGCCGTCGGTCGGCTCGGGGGTGGAGGCGGCGCCCAACTCTAGGGCGTCGGCGCGCACCCGCTCCACGACCTCCATGACGTCGGCCTCGGAGAGGGCCCCGACCCGCAGGAACACCGGCTCCTCGCGGGTGCAGTCCACGATGGTCGAGGCCAGCCCACCGGTGACCGGCCCGCCGTCGAGGTAGAACTCCACGGCCGCGCCGAGCTGGCTGGCGGCCTCGACCACCGTGCGGGATGCCGGGTGGCCGGTGCGGTTGGCGCTGCTCACCGCCATCGGGCCCACCTCGCGCAGGAGCTCCAGCGCCACCGGGTCGTCCGGCATCCGCAGCGCCACGGTGCCGCCGGTGTCACCGAGGTCCCACATCAACGAGGGCTGGGCGCGCACGACGATGGTGAGCGGCCCGGGCCAGAACGCCGCCACCAGGGCGTGCGCGTAGTCGGGCACCTCGGTGGCCAGGCCGTCGACCGTGCGGGCGTCGGGCACGAGCACCGGGGGCGGCATGTCGGAGCCGCGACCCTTGGCCGCGAGCAGCGCGCGCACGGCGGTCGCGGAGAAGGCGTCGGCGCCGATGCCGTAGAGCGTGTCGGTGGGGAGCACGACGAGCGAGCCCCCCCGCACACCGGCGGCGGCCTTGGGGATCGCGTCGGCCCGTCCGTGGTCGGTGGTGCAGTCGAAGACGGGACTCATGGGGGCCAGCCTAGGGTTCCGGATTGGCGTGCACGGACACGGCTCACCGGGCGGCCGCGCCCCTAGTGTCGATCCGCGCGCGAGCGACCGCCCGCGCCGACTCCTACCGAGAGGTGCTCCCCCATGCGTGGTTCCAACCTGATCTGGACGATCGTCGGTGTCCTGCTCATCATCGCGCTGCTGATCTTCATCCTCAACCGCGTCTGACGCACCCGCGCGGGCGCCTGGGTCGAACAGCGTGCCCGGCTCCCGCCGCCTCCGCCCCCGTCAGGACGACGGGCCGGGCGCCCGCACGGCCACCGTCGTGCGAGGCCGGCCGGAGAGGTCGACGTGGTCGGCCACCTCGTCCCAGGCCCCCGTGGCGCGCAGCGCCTGCGGCAGGGTGTCGCCCTGGCTGTCGGCGTGCTCCATGACCAGCACCCCGCCGGGGCGCAGCAGCACGGCCGCGCGGGCGGCCACCGCCAGAGGGATCGCCAGCCCGTCGGCCGACCCGCCGTAGAGGGCGACCTCGGGGTCGTGGTCGCGCACCTCGGGGTCGACCGGCACGGCACCCACCGGGATGTAGGGCGGGTTGCTCACCACCACGTCGACGACGCCCTCGAGCTCGTCGAACGCCGTCGTCGCGTCGCCCAGGCGCAGGTCGACCTCGAGGCCGAGCCGGTCGCGGTTCGCCACCGCCCAGCCGTGGGCCAGGTCGGACAGCTCGACCGCGAGCACCCGGGCACCGGGCAGCTCGTCCTTGACCGCGAGCGCGATCGCTCCCGACCCCGTGCAGAGGTCGACCACCACGGCATCCGGTCCCACCGCGGATGCCGCGTCGATCGCGTGCCCGGCCGTCACCTCGGTCTCGGGCCGGGGCACGAAGACGCCGGGGCCGACCGCGAGGGTCAGCCGGCGGAAGTGCGCCTGCCCGGTGAGGTGCTGCAGGGGAACCCGGGCCACCCGCTCGCCGACCAGCTCGGCGTAGCCGTCCGGCTCGGGTGCGCCGAGCACCATCGCACGCCGCACCTCGCCGGTGTCGGTGCCCCTGGCGTGGGCGGCGAGCTCCACGGCATCCACCTCCGGCGAGGCGATGCCGGCCGCGGCCAGCCGCGCGGTCGCCTCCCGCACCGCCGTGCGCAGGTCGCTCACCGGTCGGCGATCGCGGCCAGGCGGGCGGCCTCGTCGGCGTCGACGCAGGACTGGATGACCGGGTCGAGGTCGCCGTCGAGCACGGTGTCGAGGTTGTAGGCCTTGAAGCCGGTGCGGTGGTCGCTGATCCGGTTCTCGGGGTAGTTGTAGGTGCGGATCCGCTCGGAGCGGTCGACGGTGCGCACCTGGCTGGCCCGGGCGTCGGAGTCGGCGGCGTGCCGCTCGTCCATCGCCATCTGGTGCAGCCGGGCGCGCAGCACGCGCATGGCGGCCTCGCGGTTCTGCAGCTGGCTCTTCTCGTTCTGGCACGAGACGACCACCCCGGTGGGCACGTGCGTGATGCGAACCGCCGAGTCGGTCGTGTTGACGCTCTGGCCGCCGGGGCCGCTGGAGCGGAAGACGTCGATGCGCAGGTCGTGCGGGTCGATGGTGACCTCGACGTCCTCGGCCTCGGGCATCACCCAGACCCCGGCGGCGCTGGTGTGGATGCGGCCCTGGCTCTCGGTGACCGGCACCCGCTGCACGCGGTGCACGCCGCCCTCGAACTTCAGCCGGGCCCAGGGGGCCTCGCCGGCCTGCGGGTTGCCGCGGGCCTTGACCGAGACCCGCACGTCCTTGTAGCCGCCGAGGTCGCTCTCGGTGGCGTCGAGCACCTCGGTGCGCCACCCCCGGCGCTCGGCGTGCCGCAGGTACATGCGCAGCAGGTCGCCGGCGAACAGCGCCGACTCCTCGCCGCCCTCGCCCGCCTTGACCTCGAGGATGACGTCGCGGTCGTCGTCGGGGTCGCGCGGGATGAGCAGCCGGCGCAGCCGGTCCTCGGCGGTGGCCAGGGTGGCCTCGAGCGCCGGGATCTCCGACGCGAAGGCGGGGTCCTCGGCGGCGAGCTCGCGGGCGGCGCCGAGGTCGTCGCGGGCGCTGACCCAGGCCTGGTGGGCGGCCACGGTGGGGCCGAGCGCGGCATACCGCTTGCCCAGCTCGCGGCTGCGCGTCGGGGTCGGACGCGATCGCCGGGTCCCCCATCTGGCGCTCCAGCGCGGCGTGCTCGTCGACGAGGGCCTGCGCGGAGTCGAGCACGGGGTTCTCCGTTGGTCGGGTGGCTGCGGTGGTGCCTGCGGGCGGTGGAACGCGACGCGCCGGCCCACCCGGGAGGGGTGGACCGGCGCGGTCGAGCAAGCTACTTGGCGGCGACCTTCTTGCCGTAGCGGGCCTCGAAGCGGGCGACGCGGCCGCCGGTGTCGAGGATCTTCTGCTTGCCCGTGTAGAACGGGTGGCACTGCGAGCAGACGTCGGCGTGGATGACGCCGTTCTTCGCGGTGCTGCGGGTGGTGAACGTGTTGCCACAGGTGCAGGTGACCGTGGTCTCGACGTAGTCGGGGTGGATGTCCTTCTTCACGATTTCTCCTTGGATGCGTCCGGGTCGGCGGGCTCAGCACGGTGCTGCAAACCCTCTGGCGCCCCGCCTGCGCCCCTCGTGAGGGAGGCGCTCAGGAAACGCATCTGATGCCGTGAACCGGTCCAGCGGTCAAGTGTGCCAGAGCGGGCACACGGTGACCTAAACGCCATGGCGCGCTTCCGGCATTCCCGCCCGCCGAGCGGCCTGCTGTCGGTGGGCTTCGGTACCGTCGGGCGATGCGCTTCGGAGCCGTCATCCCCTATGCCGACGAGCGGACCTTCACCGAGCTGGCGGCCCTCGCCGAGGACGCCGGGTGGGACATGGTGTTCTCGTGGGAGGCCGTCTGGGGCCAGGACGCCTGGGCCACCCTGGCCGCCGCTTCGATGGTGACCGAGCGCATCCGACTCGGCACCCTGCTCACCCCGGCCTCCCGCTACCGGCCGTGGGACCTCGCCTCGCGGGTGGCGTCGGTCGACCGGCTCTCCGCCGGCCGGGTCACCCTGGGCGTCGGGCTCGGCGCCCTGCACGGCAACTGGCTCGCGTTCGAGCCCGACGAGGGACGGGCGGTGCGGGCCGCCAAGCTCGACGAGGTGCTCGCGATCTACGCCGGGCTGATGGGCGGACAGCCCTTCGAGTTCACCGGCGAGCACTTCAGCGCCCGGCCGGTGCCCGAGCTCATTCCCCCACCGCCGGTGCAGCAGCCGCACCCACCGGTCTGGTGCGTCGGCATGCTCGTCCCCGGGCGCCCCCGACAGCGCTCGCTCGAGCGCGCGGCACGCTGGCAGGGGGTCTTCCCTTCCTACGCCGGCGGCACGCTCGAAGAGCCGCACTCCCACCTCACCACCGAGGCGCTGCGCGAGGTCGTCGACCGCATCGGGTCGCTGCGGGCGGATGCCGGCCTCGGCATGGACGACTACGACGTCGTGGTCGAGGGCGACAGCCACGGCTCGTTCGGTGGGGTGCGCCCGCCGGTGCAGCCGTGGGCCGACGCGGGCGCGACCTGGTGGGTGGAGTCGTGGTGGGACCTGCCCGACTCCCCCGAGGGTGTCGCCGAGGTCCGCCGCCGGCTGGCGCTCGGCCCCCGCCGGTGACCTCGCCAGGGGAACGAGGAACGATGCCGCCTGCGCGACGGGCGACGACATCGGATGCCGGCCTCCCGGCATCCGACGCCGTCGCACCTTCCGCCGTGGTCATCCGGGTCGCGACCCCGGCTGACGCTGCGGCGATGGTCGTGCTGCGGGCGGTGATGTTCGAGGCGATGGGCACGGCACCCGAGGCCATCGCCGACCCCGGATGGCGCGGCGCGGCGCAGGACTGGTTCGGCGCCCAGGCCGGGGCGCCGGGGGTGCGCATCGTGGTGGCCGAGGCCGAGGGGCAGGTGGTCTCCGGCGCGGTCGGCGAGGTGACCGCGCTCATCCCCGGCCCCAACACGGTCAACGGCTCGGTCGGCCTCATCTCCAACGTCGCGACCCTGCACCCGTGGCGGGGCCGGGGCCTGGCCGCCGCCTGCACCGACGACCTGCTGCGCTGGTTCGAGCGCGACACCGACGTCACCCGGGTCGACCTGTTCGCCACCCGCTTCGGGGCACCGATCTACGCCGCGCGCGGCTTCACGGTGCGTGAGTTCCCGGCGATGTGCCTTCCCGTGCCCCGCTGAGGGCTGGTCGGAAGTAGAGAACACGCCGCTCCCCATGACGGGGAGCGGCGTGTTCTCTGCTGTCGTCGGGCTCGGCTCAGCTGTCGTTCTCGTCCTCGAGCCGGATGGTGGCGGTCTGCTGCACCTGGGTGAGGAACTCGTAGTTCGTCTTGGTCTTGCGCAGCCGGTCGAGCAGCAGCTCGATGCCCTGCTGTGAGTCGAGTGCGGCGAGCACCCGGCGCAGCTTCCACATGATCCGCAGCTCCTCGGGAGCCAGGAGGATCTCCTCCTTGCGGGTGCCCGAGTTGTTGACGTCGACCGCGGGGAAGATGCGGCGGTTCGCGAGCTGACGGTCGAGCTTGAGCTCCATGTTGCCGGTGCCCTTGAACTCCTCGAAGATCACCTCGTCCATCCGCGAGCCGGTCTCGACGAGCGCCGTGGCCAGGATGGTGAGCGAGCCGCCGTTCTCGATGTTGCGCGCCGCCCCGAAGAACTTCTTCGGCGGGTACAGCGCGGCCGAGTCGACACCACCGGAGAGGATGCGCCCGCTCGCGGGGGCCGCGAGGTTGTAGGCGCGACCGAGCTTGGTGATGGAGTCGAGCAGCACGACGACGTCGTGGCCCATCTCGACCAGGCGCTTGGCGCGCTCGATGGCCAGCTCGGCCACCGTGGTGTGGTCCTCGGCGGGCCGGTCGAAGGTCGAGGAGATGACCTCGCCCTTGACGGCGCGCTGCATGTCGGTGACCTCCTCGGGGCGCTCGTCGACCAGCACGACCATGAGGTGGCACTCGGGGTTGTTGGTGGTGATCGCGTTGGCGATCGCCTGCATCACCATCGTCTTGCCGGCCTTGGCCGGGGCGACGATCAGGCCGCGCTGGCCCTTGCCGATGGGGGCGACGAGGTCGATGATCCGCGTCGTCAGCAGGTTCTGCTCGGTCTCGAGCCGCAGGCGGTCCTGCGGGTAGAGCGGCGTCAGCTTGCCGAACTCGGGGCGCCGGCGGGCGTCATCGGGGCTCTGGCCGTTGATGGTGTCGAGGCGCGCCAGCGGGGTGTACTTGGCGCGGCTGTTGCGGCCGCCGACGGTCTGCTGCATCGGCTCCTCGCCCTCGCCGGTCGCCTTGATCGAGCCGGTGACGGCGTCGCCCTTGCGCAGCCCGTGCCGCTTGACCATCTGCAGCGGCACGTAGATGTCGCTGCTGCCGGGCAGGTAGCCGGTGGTGCGCACGAAGGCGTAGTTGTCGAGGATGTCGAGGATGCCGGCGACGGGCACCAGCACGTCGTCCTCGGCGATCTGCGGCTGCGACTCCTCGACCTGGCCCTCGCCGGGGGCGCCCGGGGTGCGGCGCTTGTCGCGGTTGCGACCGCGGTTGCGGCGACGGCGGCCGCCGCGGCCGTCCTCGTCGTCGTAGCCGCCCTGGCCCTGCGGCGCCGTGCGGTTCTGGCCCTGGTTCGGGTTCTGTCGGTTGCCGTCGGTACGCTCCGGCCGGTCGCCGCGGTCGGCGCGGTCGGCACCGTCGGCGTCCCGGCTGTCGGTGCGCTGCTGGCGGTCGTGCTGGGAGCCGTCGGTGCGGTGCTGCCGGTCCTGCCGGTTGGCGTCGGTGCGCTCCTGCCGGTCCTCACGCTCACCGGCGTCGGCCGCCGGGGTGTCGGCGCCGTCGGCGCGCTCCTGCCGGTTGGCGTCAGTGCGCTCCTGCCGCCGCTCCTGCCGGTCCTGGCGGTCTCGGCGCTCGCGACGCGCGGTGTCGCGCTGCTGGGTGTTCTCGTCGCGCTCAGCCTGCTCCTCGCGGCTGCCGCGCTCCTCGCGCACCGGCTCGGTGCTCGGCGTGCTCGCGGTGCTCTTGGCGCTGGTCGCCGTGCCCGCGGGGCGGCCGGCGCGGCGCGGCGGCGCGGCACTGGCCGGTCCGCTCTCGCCGTTCTGGCGGGCCTTGATGGCGGCGACGAGGTCGCCCTTGCGCATCTTGGCGGTGCCGCTGATGCCCATGCTCGAGGCAAGGCCCTGGAGCTCGGCGAGCCGCATGGCGGTCAACGCTCCGGAGCGGCGCGGGCTGGCGCCCGATGTCGCCTCGAGTGTGGTGGTGTCTGTCACGAAGGATCCTTCCCCTCGCTCGTGGATGGCCTCGATGTGGCCGATCATGTGGGAGCCCACGCCGGACGCGCAGCGCATGGCTGGACGGCGGCCCTGGTCGTGGAGGGCGACGTGCGGCAGGCATCGGGGAACACCCGGCATCGGCTGCGGTCGCGAGGCACACAGTAGCACCGCACGCTGGACGTGACGCGCGACCGACCGTACCCGGTCTCGCGGGTCGTCGCAGGCGACCCGGTCAGCCGCGCGAGAGCACCTCGACGCGCGCGCCGTGCGGCGGGATGCCGGGGGTCAGCACCCGCCACGCGTCACCACCGAAGGCGCGCACGTCGGCGACCCGGTGGCGGTGGGCCAGCACGAGCACCGAGGGCCCGGCGCCGGAGATGACGGCGGCGTGCCCGGCCCCGCGCAGCGCGTCGACCAGCGCCATGGAGTCGGCGTACGAGGTGCGCCGGGCCTCCTGGTGCAGCCACTCGCGGGTGGCCGCGAAGAGGTGCTCGGGGGCGGTGCCGAGCGCGTGCGTGAGCAGCGCGGCGCGGGCCGAGTTGGCGGCAGCGTCGGCCAGGCGCACCTGCTGCGGCAGCACCGACCGGGCCTTGGCGGTCGACAGCTGCACGTCGGGCGCGAAGACGACCGGCTCGACGTCGGGGTGCACGGGCAGGTGCACGGTCGTGGTGCCGACCCGCGAGGTCGTCGGTCCACGACAGGGTGGCGCCGCCGTAGACGCTGGCCGACGCGTTGTCGGGGTGCCCCTCGAGCCGGGACGCCAGGCTGTTGGCGAAGGCCAGGTCGACGGTGTCGCCGGCCAGGCCGCGCGAGACGTCGTGCAGGGCCTGCGCCGCCACGATGCCGGTCACGATGGCCGTCGCGGACGATCCCATCCCCCGGCCGTGCGGCACGGCGTTGACGCACTCCAGCGCCAGGCCTTCCGGCGGCTCGACGCCCAGCTCGGCCCAGGCCACCTGCATCGCGCGGTGCACGAGGTGGGTGGCGTCGAGCGGCACGGCGCCCTCTCCCTCGCCGCTGACCGTGACGAACAGCCCGGGCTCAGCGGTCACGGTGGCGCGGCAGCGGTCCCAGACGCCGAGGGCGCAGCCGACCGAGTCGAAGCCCGGGCCGAGGTTGGCACTGCTCGCGGGGACCCGCACCTCGACGTCGACTCCGACCCGCAGCCGGTCCCCGCTCACGTCACCCCTCGAGGCCGAGCGCCGCCGCGACGCTGAAGGCGTCGACCGGACACGCGCACGGGCTGGATGTCGGACCCGTCGGCGGTGCGCAGGGCCCACTGCGGGTCCTTGAGGCCGTGGCCGGTCACCGTGCACACGACCGTGGCGTCGCGCGGGATCGCCTTCTCGCGGTGCGCCTTGAGCAGGCCGGCGATGCTCGCGGCCGAGCCGGGCTCGACGAAGATGCCCTCGGTCGAGGACAGCAGCCGGTGCGCCGCGAGGATCTCGTCGTCGGTCACCGACTCGATGCGCCCGCCCGACTCGTCGCGCGCGGCCTCGGCCTGGCGCCACGACGCGGGGTTGCCGATCCGGATGGCGGTGGCGATCGTCTCGGGGTGGTCGACCGGGTGGCCGAGCACGATGGGCGCCGCCCCGGCCGCCTGGAAGCCCCACATCTGCGGCGTGCGGGTGGCGACCGGAGCCAACACCTCACCACCGAGCCCCTTTGTCGCAGAGGCGTATTCGGTGTATCCCTGCCAGTACGCCGTGATGTTGCCGGCGTTGCCCACCGGCAGCACGTGGATGTCGGGAGCGTCACCGAGCGCGTCGACCACCTCGAACGCGGCCGTCTTCTGCCCCTCGATGCGCGCCGGGTTGACCGAGTTGACCAGCTCGACCGGGTAGGCCTCGGCCAGCTTGCGGGCCACCGTGAGGCAGTCGTCGAAGTTGCCCTCGACCTGGATCAGCGTCGCGCCGTGCGCGACGGCCTGGCTGAGCTTGCCCATCGCGATCTTGCCGTCGGGCACGAGCACGGCACACGTCATGCCGGCCTTGGTCGCGTAGGCGGCGGCGCTGGCGCTGGTGTTGCCGGTGCTCGCGCAGATGACCGCCTTCGCGCCGTTGCGCTTGGCCACCGACATCGCCGTGGTCATGCCGCGGTCCTTGAACGACGCGGTCGGGTTGAGCCCCTCGAACTTCACGAGCACGTTGGCCCCGGTCAGCTCGGACAGGCTCTCGCACGGGATGAGCGGCGTGCCGCCCTCCAGGAGGGTCACGACCGGCGCGCCCTCCAGCATCGGCAGGCGGGCGGCGTACTCGCGGATCACTCCGCGCCACTGGTGCGCCACGGCTCAGGCTCCTTCCACGCGCATCACGGAGGCGACGTCCTGCACGGCCTCGAGGTCGCCGAGGTCGTCGACGGTGGCGGCGAGCGCGGCATCCGTGGCGCGGTGGGTGACCACGATGAGCTTGGCGCGCTCACCGTCGCCGGGGGCGGCCTGCTGGCGCACCGTCTCGATCGAGACGTCGTGCTTCGCGAACACGGCGGCGACCTGGGCGAGCACGCCCGGGCGGTCGGCCACGTCGAGGCTGATGTGGTACCTCGTCAGCGACGAGCCCATGTCGACGACCGGCAGGTCGGCGTAGGCCGACTCCCCCGGCCCGCGTCCACCGGCCACCTTGTGCCGCGCCACCGCGACGACGTCACCGAGCACGGCGGATGCCGTGGGGTCGCCACCCGCGCCCCGCCCGTAGAACATCAGCTCACCGGCGGCGGCCGCCTCGACGAAGACGGCGTTGAACGCCTCGCGGACGCTGGCCAGCGGGTGGCTGCGCGGGAATCATCGCCGGGTGCACGCGCACGCTCACCGCGGACGAGCCGTCGGCGCCGACGACCCGCTCGCAGATCGCGAGCAGCTTGACGACACAGTCCATCTCGGTGGCCGCCTGGATGTCACCGGCGCGTCACCTCGGTGATGCCCTCGCGGTGCACGTCGAGCGACGACACCCGGGTGTGGAAGGCCAGGCTGGCGAGGATCGCGGCCTTGGCGGCGGCGTCGAAGCCCTCGACGTCGGCGGTGGGGTCGGCCTCGGCGTAGCCCAGGGCCTGCGCCTGCTCGACGGTCTCGGCGAAGCCGGCACCGGTGGTGTCCATCTTGTCGAGCACGAAGTTGGTGGTGCCGTTGACGATGCCGAGCACGCGGCGCACGTCGTCGCCGGCGAGCGACTCGCGGATGGGGCGCAGGATCGGGATGGCGCCGGCGACCGCGGCCTCGTAGTAGAGGTCGACGTCGTACTTGTCGGCGGCGGCGTAGAGGGTCGGGCCGTCCTCGGCGAGCAGCGCCTTGTTGGCCGAGACGACCGAGGCACCGTGCTCCATGGCGCGCAGGATGAGGCCGCGGGCCGGCTCGATGCCGCCGATCACCTCGATGACCACGTCGGCGCGGGTCACCAGCTCGTCGGCGTCGGCGGTGAAGAGCGCGGGGTCGACGGGCACGTCGGGGCGCGGCCGCTGCGGCCGGCGCACGGCGATGCCGACGAGCTCGAGCGGGGCGCCCACCCGGGCGGCGAGGTCGTCGGCGTTCTCGACGAGCCGGGTGGCGACGGCGGACCCGACGACGCCGCAGCCGAGCAGCGCGACGCGCAGGGGGGCACCGGGTTCGTGCGCCATGGTGGGGTCCATCTCCTCGCTGTGGGTGCTCACGCGTCCGCCACGTCGAGGGCGAGCAGGTCCTCGATGGTCTCACGCCGCACGAGCACGCGTGAGCGACCTCCGCGAACTGCGACGACGGGCGGGCGGGGGGTGTGGTTGTACTGGCTGGACAGGCTGCGGCAGTAGGCGCCGGTGCCCGGGACGGCGACGAGGTCGCCCGGCACGAGGTCGGCCGGCAGGTACTCGTCGAGCACGACGATGTCGCCGCTCTCGCAGTGCCGCCCGACGACCCGCGACAGGCGGGGCGGCGCCTCGGAGCGGCGGCTGGCCAGCGTGCAGGAGTAGTCGGCCTCGTAGAGCGCGGGGCGCGCGTTGTCGCTCATCCCGCCGTCGACCGAGACGTAGGTGCGGGTGTGGCCACCGCCCACCTCGACGTCCTTGACCGTGCCCACCTCGTAGAGCGTGAAGGTGCTCGGGCCGACGATGGCGCGGCCCGGCTCGACCGACACCCGGGGGACGCGGGTGTTGTCGCCGTCGCCGACCGCCTTGAGCTCGCGCCCGACGATGTCGGCCATCTCCTGCGCGAGCGTCGCGACCGACAGCGGGGTGTGCTGCGAGGTGTAGGCGATGCCGTAGCCGCCACCGAGGTCGATCTCGGGGCAGTGGTAGCCGTGCTCGTCGACGAGCTGGGCGTGCAGGCCGACCAGGCGGCGGGCCGCCATCTCGAAGCCGCCGGTGTCGAAGATCTGGCTGCCGATGTGGCTGTGCAGCCCCCGCAGGTCGAACACGTCGGGGCGGGCCAGCAGCCGGCCGGCCGCCTCGAGCGCCTGGCCACCGGCGAGGCTGAAGCCGAACTTCTGGTCCTCGTGGCCGGTGGCGATGAACTCGTGGGTGTGCGCCTCGACCCCGACCGTCACCCGCACCATGACCGGCGCGACGACGCCGAGCTCGGCCGCCACCGCGGCGACCCGGTCGATCTCGTGGAAGGAGTCGACGACGATGCGCCCGACCCCGTAGGTCAGCGCCTCGCGGATCTCGGCGGTGGTCTTGTTGTTGCCGTGGAAGCCGATCCGCGCGGGCGGGAACTGCGCCCGGCGCGCGACGGCCAGCTCGCCACCGGTGCAGACGTCGAGGTGCAGGCCCTCGTCGGCCACCCACCGCGCGACGGCCGTGCAGAGGAACGCCTTGCCCGCGTAGTAGACGTCGGCCCCCGCCAGCGGCTCGAAGGCCGACGCGAAGCCGTCGCGGAACTCGGCTGCGCGAGAACGGAAGTCGTCCTCATCCAGGACGTAGGCGGCCGTGCCGTGCTCGCGCGCGAGGGTGAGCACGTCGACGCCACCGACGGTCAGCCGGCCCTCGTCGTCGCGGCCGACGGTGCGGGGCCAGAGCTGCGGCAGCAGCTCCATGACGTCGGCGGGGAACGGCAGGTAGAGCGGGGGGCCGCCGTAGCCCTCGGCGTGGAGGACACCGGCCTCGTGCGAACGCATCGGTCAGGCTCCCCTACATCCGCTCGGGCGCGCTGACGCCGAGCAGGTCGAGGCCGTTGGCGAGCACCACGCGGGTGGCGTCGTTGAGCCACAGGCGGGTGCGGTGCAGGTCGGTGACCTCCTCGTCGACGCTCACCGGGCGCACCCGGCAGGTGTCGTACCACTTGTGGTAGCGGCCGGCGAGCTCCTCGAGGTAGCGCGCGACCCGGTGCGGCTCGAGCAGGTGCGCGGCCTGCGCGACCACCCGCGGGAAGTCGCCGAGCACGGCGAGCAGCGAGGCCTCGGTGGGGTCGGTGAGCAGGCCGGCGTCGAAGCCGTCGGCGCGGTGCACGCCGTCCTCGCCGGCGAGCCGGGCGACGTTGGCGGTGCGGGCGTGGGCGTACTGCACGTAGAAGACCGGGTTGTCGTTGGTCTGCTTGCGCAGCTCCTCGCCGTCGAGCGAGAGGGGGCTGTCGGAGGGGTAGCGCGCCAGGGAGTAGCGCACGGCATCCTTGCCGATCCACTCGATCAGCTCGTCGAGGTAGATGGCGTTGCCCAGCCGCTTGCCCATCCGCTGGCCGGCGATGGAGATGAGCTGGCCGATCTTGACCTCGATGTTGTGCTCGGGGTCGTCACCCGCGCACGCCGCGATGGCCTTGAGCCGGTTGATGTAGCCGTGGTGGTCGGCGCCGAGCAGGTAGACCTTCTCGTCGAAGCCGCGGTCCTTCTTGCTGAGGTAGTAGGCGGCATCGGCGGCGAAGTAGGTGGGGCTGCCGTCGGTGCGGATGAGGACGCGGTCCTTGTCGTCGCCGAAGTCGGTGGTGCGCAGCCACACGGCACCCTCGGCGTCGAACACGTGGCCCTGCTCGCGCAGCCGGGCGACGGCCTGCTCCACGGCGTGCCCCTCGTGCAGGGCGCGCTCGGAGAACCAGACGTCGAAGTAGACCCCGAACTCGTCGAGGGTGTGCCGGATGGCGGCGAGCTGGGCGGTGTAGCCGAGGTCGCGGGCGATGGCGAAGGCCTCGTCGTGCGGCAGCTCGAGCAGGTCGGGGCGCTGCGCCAGCACCTCGGCCGCCCGGTCGGCGACGTACTCGCCCGGGTAGCCGTCCTCCGGTGGCTCCTGCCCGGCGGCCCGCGCCAGCACCGAGGCGCCGAACTTGTCCATCTGCGCGCCGGCGTCGTTGATGTAGTACTCGGCCGCGACCTGGGCACCGGCCGCGGTGAGCAGGCGGCGCATCGAGTCGCCCAGCGCCGCCCACCGGGTGTGGCCGATGTGGATGGGGCCGGTGGGGTTGGCCGAGATGAACTCGAGGTTGACCACACGCCCGGCCTCGGCGGTGCTGTGGCCGTAGGTGGCGCCGGCCTCGACGATCGAGCGGGCCAGCTCGCCGGCGCTCGCGGCATCCAGGGTGATGTTGAGGAACCCGGGGCCGGCGACGTCGACGGCCGCGACGCCGGGCACGCCGGCGAGGTGGGTCGCCAGCGCGACGGCCAGGTCGCGCGGCGGGATGCCGGCGCCCTTGGCGAGCTGGAGGGCCACGTTGGTCGACCAGTCCCCGTGGTCGCGGTTGCGCGGACGCTCGACCCGGACCTCCGCGGGCACGGTGACGGTCAGGTCACCGGCGTCGACGGCGGACTGGAGCGCGGCACGGATCGCGGCCGAGAGCTGTTCGGGGGTCACCGCGCAATTCTATGGGCGGCGCTTCGGCGCCCTTCCGGTGGCCGCGAGCCGTGAGACGGCGGCCACGAGCTCGTCGGGGTCGAAGGGCTTGGAGATGAAGCCGTCGAACCCCGCACCGCTCGCCTCCGGTGCGTCGTGCACGACGACCGACCCCGTGACGAGGAGCACCGGCACCGGGTCGAGGCGGTGGTGCGACCGGATGGCGGCGATGGCCCACCAACCGTCGTAGGGCGCCATCTCGGAGTCGAGCACGATGACGTCGGGGGCGGGACGCTCCGGGTCGATGAGGCGCGCCATCGCCTCGTGCCCGTCGGCGGCCTCCTCGACGGTGAAGCCGGCGAGCTCGAGGTTGATGCGCAGAAGACGACGGATCGGCTCCATGTCGTCGCAGACGAGCACTCGGGGTGCCGGACCGCTGGCGCCGGTCCCGGATTGCATGGACGCCAGACTAGGCTGCTACCCTCGCGGAGCGCTGGAAACCACCGTTAAAGCAAGATCAAGAATCTGGCACAAGGCCGACTTCAGGCCCCCGTAGCTCAGGGGATAGAGCACCGCCCTCCGGAGGCGGGAGCGTAGGTTCGAATCCTACCGGGGGCACCATCGAGGGGGCCCGACCACGTGGCGCGAAGCGCCTGTGGTCGGGCCCCCTCGACCGTTCCACCAGTGGGACGCGTGAACTGAGGCGGTGAGGAACGCACCGGCTCGGCCCGCGGCTCCTACCGGGGGTCCCGGCGCCCCGAGGGACGACGGTGCCGGCGCCGGGCACCCCAGCGGACCGCCTCACTGACGGCCGCGGCCGCGGTGACGGACAGGGTCAGGGCGGCCAGGGCGAGGTCCGCCTTGTCGTGGTCACGGATGCGCATGCCCACGTCCTGCCCGGATTCGGGCTCCCTCCGACACCGTGCCGAGCGCCGGCGTCAGCGCCGACGGGCCTCACCGTGGGAGGAGTCGGACACCTCACCCACGAGCTCCTCGATGACGTCCTCGAGGAAGACCACGCCCACCACCTGGCCGTCGTCGGCGACGACCCGGGCCAGGTGCGAGCCGGTGAGCTGCATGGTCTGCAGCACCGACTCCACCTCGTCGTCGCGGCGCACGTTGGCCATCCGGCGCACCCGCTTGGCGGGCACCGGCTCCAGCCGCTCGACCTCGTCGGCGTACAGCACGTCCTTGAGGTGCAGGTAGCCCCCGAGGTCGCCGTCGTCGTCGAGCACCGGGTAGCGCGAGTAGCCGTGCCGGGCGACCAGCCGCTCGATGTCGAGCGGGGTCGCAGCGCCGGTGACGGTGACCAGCCCGGCGAGCGGCACGCCCACGTCGGCGGCATCCTTGTCGCTGAACTCCAGCGCGGCGCCGAGCCGCTCGTAGTGCTCGTGCTCGACCAGGCCCACGTCGCGCGACTCGTCGAGGATGTGCGCGACCTCCTCGGCCGTGAAGGCCGACGCCACCTCGTCCTTGGGCTCCACCCCGAACAGCCGGATGCCGGCCTTCGCCAGCCAGTCCATCGCCGAGATGACCGGCGCCAGCACCCGCGACACCATCACCAGCGCCGGCACCAGCGCCACCGCGGAGCGCTCGGGCCGCGCGATCGAGATGTTCTTGGGGATCATCTCGCCGTAGACGACGTGCAGGAACACGACGATGGCGAGCGCGATGACCAGCGCCACCGCGTCCGCGACGCCGTCGGAGACGCCCAGCCGCTCGGCGACCGGCACCAGGGCGTGGTGCAGCGCCGCCTCCGACACCGCGCCCAGCAGCACCGAGCAGACGGTGATGCCGAGCTGGGCGGTGGCCAGCAGCAGCCCGGTGCGGTGCATGGCCTCGAGCGCCACCTCGGCACGCTTGCTGCCCGCGTCGGCCAGCGGCTCGAGCTGGCTGCGCCGGGCCGACATGGCGGCGAACTCGGCACCGACGAAGAAGGCATTGGCGCCGAGCAGCACGAGCGTGACGAGCACGACGAACCAGCCGCTCACGATCGTCCCTCCGGCTCTGCCTCATCCGGCCCGCGCACGGGCTCGGCACGTTCGAGGCGCACGCGGTCGACCCGGTGGCCGTCCATGTCGACGACGCGGGCGACCCAGCCGTCGACCGGCAGGGTGTCGCCCACGGAGGGCACCCGCCCCAGGGTCGACATGACCCAGCCACCGATCGTCTCGTAGGCCGGCCCGTCTGGGATGACCGCTCCGACCCGGGCGCGCACCTCGTCGGGCCGCCACAGCCCCGGCACCGTCCAGGACCCGTCGCGCAGCTGGCGGCCGGTGGTCTGCGAGCGGTCGTGCTCGTCGCTGACCTCGCCGACGATCTCCTCGACGAGGTCCTCGAGCGTGACCACACCGGAGGTGCCGCCGTACTCGTCGACCACGACCGCGAGCTGCAGGCCGCCCTGCCGCAGCTGGAGCAGCAGCGGGTCGAGGCGCAGCGTCTCGGGGACGAGCACAGCCGGCCCCATCAGCGCCGAGACCGGCACGTCCGATCGGCGGTGGAACGGCACGGCGATCGCCTTCTTGACGTGCACGATGCCGTCGATGTCGTCCCAGTCGGCCCCCACGACGGGGAAGCGTGAGTGCCCGGTGCGTCTCGCCAGGGCGACGACGTCGGTGGCGGTCGCCGTGCGCTCGATCGAGGTGGCCCGCGACCGCGGGGTCATCACGTCGGCGGCGGTCTGGTCGGCGAACCCCAAGGATGCCGTGACCAGCCGCGCGGTGCTGCGGTCGAGGGTGCCCGCCTCGGCCGAGGAGCGCACGAGCGAGGCCAGCTCGGCCGGGCTGCGGGCCGCCGAGAGCTCCTCCTGCGGCTCGATGCCGAGCGCGAGCAGGGTGCGGTTGGCGACACCGTTGAGCAGCAGGATCATCGGCTTCATCGCGATGCCGAACCAGCGCACCGGCGCTGCCGCGACCTTGGCCGTGGCCAGGGGCAGCGACACGGCGAGGGTCTTGGGCACCATCTCGCCGACGATCATCGAGAACACGGTGGCGATGAGCATGGCGAGCACCGACGCCACCGACGAGGCCGTCGACTCCGACAGGCCCAGCGACTGCAGCGGCCCCATCAGCAGGGCGCCGATCGACGGGCTCGCGATGAAGCCGAGCACCAGGGTGGTCAGGGTGATGCCGAGCTGGCACGCCGAGAGCTGGGTCGAGAGCCGGCGGTGCGAGGTGAGCACCGAGCGCGCCCCGGGCTCACCCGCGTCGACGGCCTTCTGCACCGTGGGCCGGTCGAGCGCGACCAGCGAGAACTCGGCCGCCACGAACAGGGCCGTGCCCACGGTGAGGACGACGCCGAGGAGCAGCAGCAGCCATGCGGTCATGATCGGACCATCGTATGGGGGCGGTGCGACCGTTCCCGACCTGCGGCGTCCGCCCTGCGGGGGAGCCGCATCCACCGGGGGGTTGACCCTGACGCCGGGGGAGGCTGCGAGGATCGGGGCATGACACCAGGAGGCACCCCATGAGCACGTCGCCCGTCACCGGGGCCAGGATCGAGATCCGGGGGCTCACCAAGCGCTTCGGCTCCTTCGTCGCGGTCGACGACCTGAGCTTCGACGTCGAGCCCGGCCGCATCACCGGCTTCCTCGGGCCCAACGGCGCCGGGAAGACCACCACGTTGCGGATGCTGCTCGGTCTGGTCCACTCCACCAGCGGGACCGCCACCATCAACGGCCAGCGCTACGTCGACCTCGCAGCCCCGCAGTCCACCGTGGGCGCCGCGCTCGAGGCCACCAACTTCCACCCCGGCCGCAGCGGGCGCGACCACCTGCGGGTGCTCGCCGACGCCGGCTCCATCCCGCACACCCGGGTCGAAGAGCTGCTCGAGCTCACCGGCATCCCGGCCGCGGCCCGCAAGCGCGCCGGTGAGTACAGCATGGGCATGCGCCAGCGGCTCGGCCTGGCCGCCGCCCTGCTCGGCGACCCCCAGGTGCTCGTGCTCGACGAGCCCGCGAACGGCCTGGACCCCGAGGGCATCCGCTGGCTGCGCGGCTTCCTGCGCCACCTCAGCTCGCAGGGAAAGACGATCCTGATCTCCAGCCACCTGCTGCAGGAGGTGGAGCAGACCGTCGACGAGGTGGTGATCATCGCCAACGGCCGGCTGGTTCGCGCCGGTGCCATCAAGGAGCTCTACGGCACGCCGGGGTCGATCGTGCGCACCTCCGACCGCGAGCGCCTCGCGGGCGCGCTGCGCGTCGCCGACGTGACCAGCTCCCCCGGTGACGACGACACCCTGGTCGCCGACACCACCGACCTGCGCCTGGTCGGCGACGTCGCCCTGCGCGCCGGCCTGCCGATCTACGGCCTGGAGCCCAAGCGCGCCGACCTCGAGGCGCTGTTCTTCGAGCTCACCGAGGGCACCAACCGCAACGAGACGCCCGGGGGCGCCACGCCCGAGCAGGATGCCGTGACCGGCCAGGAAGGAGCCAACCTGTGATCCCGGCGATCCGCAGCGAGTTCCGCAAGTTCTTCACCACCCGTCTCTGGTGGGGCATGGCCATCGCGATCTTCGTGGCCGGTGGTGCCTTCGCCGCCCTGTTCACCTTCGTCGTGCACCAAGGAACGACCGGCGGCCCGGGCAGCAGCCCGATCGTCGGCGACGACACCCAGATCGCCAACACCGTCTACACCTCGGGCATCAGCGTCGGCTACCTGCTGATGCTGACCATCGGCGTGATGTCGATCGGCTCGGAGTACCGGCACAAGACGATCAGCGCCACCTTCCTCGCGACGCCCCGGCGCACCCGGGCGATGCTGGCGAAGGTCTTCTCCCTGATCGGGATCGGCGCGGTCTACGGCCTGCTCAGCCTGATCGGGTCCGTCGCGGTCGGTGCGGTGGGCCTCACCCTGATCGACCAGCCGCTCTTCCCCTCCTCGGCGGTCGTCCGCTCGCTCGCGCTCAGCCTGCTGGTGCTGGGTCTGTGGGCGCTCATCGGCCTCGGCATCGGCATCCTCATCCCCAACCAGGTGGCCGCCCTGCTCATCGGCATCGGCGTGGCCTGGATCGTCGAGCCGATCCTCGGTCTGGCGCTGGGCGCCTGGGCGTTCGGGCGCGACCACATCGTCGAGTACCTCCCGTCGCAGGCCACCAGTGCCGTGGTCAACGGCATCTCGCAGAACCCCGACGCCGTGCGGCTCGAGTGGTGGGGCGGTGCTCTGGTCCTGGCGGCGTACGCCGTGGCGTTCGCCGGCTTCGGCATCTGGCGCACGACGCGGGCCGACATCAGCTGAGCCACGGCCCCCGACCGGGGGCGTCGGACGGGCGTCGGTGACGACGGCCGGTTCGCCCGGACCACGGCAAACCGGCCGTCGCGGCGCGCCCACCACTCGCCCATCTCACGGCGTCGGGTGCGAGCAGCGGGGATAGGCTTGACCGACATCCCTCACGACTATCGACGAGCCGAGAAAGAGGCGCATCCTCCGTGGCCGAGCAGTCCCCGTCCAGCGACCCCCTGACCTCCTTCGGACCCAACGAGTGGCTGGTCGACGAGCTGTACGAGCAGTACACGAAGGACCGCAACAGCGTCGACCGGGCCTGGTGGGACTTCTTCAAGGACTACACGCCCGGTGAGGGCGCCCTGGGTCGCGACGCGGCCTCGGCGGCCCGCCGCACGGCCGACGGCGCGAGCGGCCCGACGAGCAACGGCTCCGGCAGCCATGCCCCGGCCAAGGCCCCCGCCAAGGCGCCTGCCCCGGCACCGGCCCCCGCCCCGGCGGCGAAGCAGGCGACCCCGGCTCCGGCGCCGAAGCAGGCCGGCCCCGCGCCGGCGGCGGCACCGGCGAAGGCCCCTCAGGCGAGAGAGTCGGCGCCCACCCGTCCCGAGCCCACGGCATCCACGACCCCCAAGCCGCGCGAGGCCGCAGCCCCCAAGGCGGCCGGCCCGCTCAACGACGCCAGCTCCACCCCCATCCGCGGGGCGAGCGCCCGGGTCGTCACCAACATGGAGTCCTCGCTCGAGGTGCCCACCGCCACGTCGGTGCGCGCGGTGCCCGCGAAGCTGCTCATCGACAACCGCATCGTCATCAACAACCACCTGGCCCGCAGCCGCGGTGGCAAGGTCAGCTTCACGCACATCATCGGCTTCGCCCTGGTCAAGGCCCTGGGCGTGCTGCCCGAGATGAACAACGGGTTCGGCCACGACGCCAACGGCAAGCCGGTGCTCGTCTCCCCGGCCCACGTCAACCTCGGCCTGGCCATCGACCTCGCCAAGCCCGACGGCACCCGCCAGCTGCTGGTGCCCTCGATCAAGGCCGCCGAGACGATGGACTTCGCCCACTTCTGGACCGCCTACGAGGAGATGGTCAAGAAGGCCCGCGGCGGCAAGCTGACCGTCGAGGACTTCCAGGGCACCTCGATCTCGCTCACCAACCCCGGCACCATCGGCACGGTGCACTCGGTGCCGCGCCTGATGCAGGGCCAGGGCACGATCATCGGCGTCGGCGCGCTCGAGTACCCCGCCGAGTGGCTCGGCGCCAGCCTCGAGACGCTCAACCGCAATGCCGTGAGCAAGATCCTCACGCTCACCAGCACCTACGACCACCGCATCATCCAGGGCGCCCAGTCCGGCGACTTCCTGCGCGTGGTGCACTCGCTGCTGCTCGGCGAGCACGGCTTCTACGACGAGATCTTCGAGAGCCTGCGCATCCCCTACGAGCCGATCCGCTGGGTGCGCGACGTCGACACCTCGCACGACGACGACATCAACAAGGTCGCCCGGGTGCAGGAGCTCATCCACGCCTACCGCGTGCGCGGCCACCTCATGGCCGACACCGACCCGCTGGAGTACAAGCAGCGCCGCCACCAGGACCTCGACGTCACCACGCACGGCCTGACCCTGTGGGACCTCGACCGCACCTTCGCCACCGGCGGGTTCGGCGGCCAGCCGTTCCTCAAGCTGCGCAAGATCCTCGGCATCCTGCGCGACTCCTACTGCCGCACCATCGGCGTCGAGTACATGCACATCCAGGACCCCGAGCAGCGTGAGTGGATCCAGAGCAAGATCGAGGTCGGCTACGCCAAGACCACGCGCGAGGAGCAGCTGCGCATCGTGCGCCGGCTCAACGCGGCCGAGGCGTTCGAGACCTTCCTGCAGACCAAGTTCGTCGGGCAGAAGCGCTTCTCGCTCGAGGGCGGCGAGTCGGTCATCGCCCTGCTCGACCGGGTGCTGTCGCTGGCCGCCAGTGACGACCTCGACGAGGTCTGCATCGGGATGCCGCACCGCGGGCGCCTCAACGTGCTCGCCAACATCGCGGGCAAGTCCTACGGCCAGATCTTCCGCGAGTTCGAGGGCAAGCAGGACCCGCGCTCGGTGCAGGGCTCGGGCGACGTGAAGTACCACCTCGGCACCGAGGGCACCTTCACCGCCGAGGGCGGCAAGACCACCAAGGTCTACCTCGCCGCCAACCCCTCGCACCTCGAGGCGGTCAACCCGGTGCTCGAGGGCATCGTGCGCGCCAAGCAGGACCGCCTCAACCTCGCCGGCGAGGACTTCACCGTGCTGCCCGTGCTGATGCACGGCGACGCCGCGTTCGCCGGCCAGGGGGTCGTGGCCGAGACGCTCAACCTCAGCCAGCTGCGCGGCTACCGCACCGGCGGCACCGTGCACGTCGTCATCAACAACCAGGTCGGCTTCACGACCTCGCCGAGCAGCTCGCGCTCCTCCACCTACTCCACCGACGTCGCCCGGATGATCCAGGCGCCGATCTTCCACGTCAACGGCGACGACCCCGAGGCGTGCGTGCGGGTGGCCGAGCTCGCCTACGAGTTCCGCAAGGAGTTCCACAAGGACGTCGTCGTCGACATGGTCTGCTACCGCCGCCGCGGGCACAACGAGGGCGACGACCCGTCGATGACCCAGCCGCTGATGTACAACCTCATCGAGGCCAAGCGCAGCGTGCGAAAGCTCTACACCGAGTCGCTCATCGGCCGTGGTGACATCACCGTCGAGGATGCAGAGGCCGCGCTGCGCGACTACCAGCAGCAGCTCGAGCGGGTCTTCGTCGAGACCAAGGCCGCGCTGAAGCAGGCCGAGCGGGAGGCCGCCGACGAGAGCTACTCGGGCACCGACGCCGAAGGTCACACCGGGCTCGAGCCGCCGGCGGCGCAGGCCCGCAACGCCGACGCGACCAAGCACTCCTCCACCGAGACCGCCATCAGCCCCGAGGTGCTGCAGCGCATCGGTGACGCCTTCGTCGACGTCCCCGACGGCTTCACCGTGCACCCCAAGCTGCGCCAGATGCTCGAGAAGCGGGCCACCAGCGTGCGCGAGGGCGGCATCGACTGGGGCACCGGCGAGCTCATCGCCTTCGGCTCGATGCTCATCGAGGGCACCCCGGTGCGCCTCGCCGGACAGGACAGCCGGCGCGGCACCTTCGTGCAGCGCCACGCGGTGCTCATCGACAAGCAGAACGCCGCGGAGTGGACCCCGCTGCTCTACCTCGGTGAGGGCCAGGGGAAGTTCTGGGTCTACGACAGCCTGCTGTCGGAGTTCGCGGCGATGGGCTTCGAGTACGGCTACTCGGTCGAGCGACCCGACGCCCTGGTGCTCTGGGAGGCCCAGTTCGGCGACTTCTTCAACGGCGCCCAGACCATCATCGACGAGTTCATCTCCAGCTCGGAGCAGAAGTGGGGGCAGCGCTCCTCGGTGGTGCTCCTGCTGCCCCACGGCTACGAGGGGCAGGGCCCCGACCACTCCTCCGCCCGCATCGAGCGCTTCCTCACGATGTGCGCCGAGAACAACATGACCGTGGCCTACCCGTCGACCCCGGCGTCGTACTTCCACCTGCTGCGCCGCCAGGCCTACGCCCGCCCGCGCCGCCCGCTCATCGTCTTCACGCCGAAGTCGATGCTGCGCCTGAAGGCCGCGAGCAGCGCGCCGCAGGACTTCACCTCCGGCCGCTTCCTGCCCGTCATCTCCGACTCCGCCACCACCAACGAGGTCTCCCGCGTGCTCATCGCGGCCGGCAAGGTCGTCTACGACCTCCTCGCCGAGCGCGAGAAGCGTGGTGACACCTCGACCGCGGTGCTGCGGCTCGAGCAGTACTACCCGCTGCCGGCGGCCGACCTGGCCCGTGAGCTGGCCACCTACCCCGGCGCCGAGGTGGTCGTCGTGCAGGACGAGCCGAAGAACCAGGGCGCCTGGCCCTTCCTGGCGCTCAACCTGCCCGAGGCGCTGGCCCAGCACGGCGAGCACCGGCCGCTGCGCGTCATCTCGCGAGCCGCGTCGGCCTCGCCGGCGACCGGCTCGACCAAGAAGCACCAGGCCGAGCAGGCCGACCTGGTGGCGCAGTCGTTCGACCGGTGACCGCGGGTCTGCGGACCGGGCCGTCGCGCGACGGGTAACCTCGCAGCGTGTACTTCACGGACCGCGGCATCGAGGAGCTGCAGGCCCGTCGCGGTGACGAGGAGGTCACCTTCGACTGGCTGGCCGAGCAGCTGCGCACCTTCGTCGACCTCAACCCCGACTTCGAGGTGCCCGTCGAGCGGCTGGCGACCTGGTTGGCCCGCCTGGACGACGAGGACGAGTGAACGAGCCCATGCCTGACGAGCAGCACGACGACGCGATGTCGCCGATCGAGTTCCGCCCGAGCGTCGAGGCGCAGGTGGTGCCCGAGGGTGCCCGCGACCTCGCGCTCGTCTTCCTGGGTGCCTCCCTCGTCGCCGGGGTGGGCGACCCCAAGGGCCAGGGCTGGGTGACCCGGGTGGTGGGGCGCACCCAGCACCCCGACCTCGAGCTGACCGCCTACAACCTCGGCGTGCGCGGCGACACCTCCGCCAACGTGCTGCAGCGCTGGGGCACCGAGGTGCCGCTGAGGTGGGCCGGGCGCACCGAGCGCCGCGTCGTCGTGTCGGTGGGCACCAGCGACGTCGTCAGCGGCATCACCCTGGCCCGCCACCGGCTCAACCTCGCCAACCTGCTCGACGACGCCACCGCCTCGGGGGTCGGCGCGTTCGTCGTGAGCCCGCCGCCCACCGACGACGCCGAGCTCAACGAGCGGCTCGAGGTGCTCGTCGACGCCCAGGCCGATGTCTGCGCCCGCCGCGGCATCCCCTTCGTCGACTGCTTCGCACCGCTGATGGGCCACGACCAGTGGAGCAGCGACCTCGCCGCCAGCCGGGTGCGTCACCACCCCGGCCAGGCCGGCTACGGGCTGATCGCCTGGCTGGTGCTGCACAACGGCTGGGACGACTGGCTCCAGATCTCCTGAGGCCGCGGGCTGCCTGCGCCCCCGGTCAGGCCGGCCGGGCGATGAACTCGCGCACCAGCGCGGCGAACCGGTCGGGGTCATCGAGGTGCGGGAAGTGTCCCGCACCCTGGAACAGCTCAACCCGGCAGTTCGGCATCGAGGCGGTCGCGGATGCCGCGTGCCACGCCGGGATCATCCGGTCCTTGGTGCCCCACACGACCAGCGTGGGGATGGGCGTGGAGTCGGGCAGGTAGTCATGGGCGTTGACGCTCTGGCCGCCCGGGTCGATGACGGCCCGGGTGGTGGCCAGGAACGCGCGGCGGGTGTCGGCGTCGCTGAGCGAGGTGAACCCGTCCCAGACCTCGGTGAGGTCACGACCGGGCCGCACCCCCACCCGCCCGAGCAGCTTTCCGGCGGAGGCGATCCGGTCGCGCATCCACCCCGACGCGATGACGGGCAGCACGTACTCGGCCCCGGGGAGGGTGGCCGAGCGGAGCAGCGGGCTGACCTCGCGCCCGAGGCCGCCGCTCGCGACGAGCACGAGCCGGTCGACCCGCTCGGGGAAGAGGTAGGAGAAGACCATCGCGATGCCGCCGCCGAGCGAGTGCCCGACCAGGGTCACCTGGGCGATGCCGAGCTTGTCGAGCAGGTCGCGCAGGGTGGCCGCGTGCGCGCCGAGCGAGTAGTCACCAATCGGCTTCGCGGACTCGCCGTGGCCGAAGAGGTCGGGCACGATCAGCCGGTGGTTGTCGTCGAGCCGGTCGACGAGGTGTCCCCACTGCTTCTGCGAGCCGAGGATGCCGTGGATGAACAGCAGCGCCGGCCCCGATCCGCTGTCGGTGTAGGAGAACGCGTGGCCGTGCAAGGTGACGGTGCGCTCTGCGGACGTCGCGCTCACGGCGAGCTCCTCGGGTGGGCGGGTGGTCCAGATCATGTTACCGCCCGGTAGCCATTACCGGCCGGCCGCCGTGGCCGGTCCCACACGGTGGACCCCGGCCTCAGAGCGTGAAGACGACCTTGCCCGACACCGTGCCCTGCACCATCCGCTCGAAGCCCTCGCGGGCCTGCGCGAGGGGTCGCACCGAGTCGACCTGTGGCTCGATGCCGGCGTCGACCACGAAGCGGGCGAGCCGCTCGAGCTCGTCGCGCGAGCCCATGGTCGACCCGACGACGCGCAGCTGCTTGAAGAAGATCTTGGTCAGCTCGGCCTTGGCCGGGGCATCCCCCGACGTCGCCCCCGAGATCACGATCGTGCCCCCGGGGCGCAGGCTGTTGACCGAGTGCGACCAGGTGGCCGCGCCCACCGTCTCCATGACCGCGTCGACCCGCTCCGGCAGCCGGGCCCCGCTCTCGAAGGCACGGTCGGCGCCCAGGGCCACCGCCTGCTCGCCCTTGGCGGCATCCCGGCTGGTCACCCACATCCGGATGCCGGCCGCCGTGCCGAGCTGCACCAGCGCGGTCGCGACCCCGCCGGCGGCTCCCTGCACCAGCACCGTGCCGCCGGGCTGCACGCCCGAGTTGGTGAACAGCATCCGGTACGCCGTGAGCCACGCGGTCGGCAGACAGGCCGCGTGCTCCCAGGACAGGCTCTCGGGTTTGGGCACCAGGTTGTGCCGCGGCACGGCCACGACCTCGGCCAACGTGCCGTCGTGCACCTCGCTGAGCAGGCTGCGGCGCGGGTCGAGCGTCTCGTCGCCGGCCCACCCCGGCGAGGCGACCACGGCGTGCACGAGCACGTCGTTGCCGTCGGCGTCGACCCCGGCCCCGTCGCAGCCCAGCACCATCGGCAGCCGGTCGGCGGGCAGGCCGATGCCGCGCAGCGAGAAGATGTCATGGTGGTTCAGCGCCGTCGTGCGCAGCCGCACGGTGGTCCACCCGTCGGGCACCTGCGGCTCCGGGTGCTCACCCACCTCGAGGCCGGACAGCGGGTCGGAGGCGGACTGGCTGACGCAGGTGACGGCGAGCATCTGCCAACCCTAGGGGCAGACCGCCCGGTACGGGCGAGCACCAGCGGTACGGCAGACTTGCGCCCCATGAAGACCTTGTCGCGCTACTCCGCCTACACCGGGCTGCGGCCCGAGATCTTCTCCCGCATCGGGTCGGACCGGCGCACCGTGCTCGACGTCGGCTGCTCGAACGGGGTGCTCGGTGCGGCGGTCAAGCGGCGCCAGGGCGCGCAGGTCACCGGCGTGGAGTACGACGAGACGCTGGCCACCGAGGCGAGGGAGCGGCTCGACACGGTCGTCACCGGGGACCTCAACGACGTGAGCAGCATCCTGGCCCAGCTCGACGGGCCCTATGACTGCATGGTCTTCGCCGACGTCCTGGAACACCTCCAGGACCCGTGGGGCTGCCTCGAGGCGTTCCGTGATCACCTGACGCCCGACGGCGAGGTGGTCGTCAGCCTGCCCAACGTCGGCCACCTGTCGACCTTCACCGCCGTGTTCCTGCGCCGCACCTGGCCGCGTCGCGACCGTGGGCTGCACGACTCGACGCACGTGCGGTGGTTCGCCCGCAACGACATCTCCGAGCTGCTGGCCGGGGCCTCCCTCCAGCCGGTCTCCTGGAAGCGGTCCCAGCGTTTCGTCGACGCCCCCGTGGCGCTCAACAAGCTCGCCCTGCTGGTCGGCTGGGTCCCGGGGCTCCGCGACCTGCTCACCTACCAGTTCGTGGTGGTCGCGCGCCCGATGCAGCCCGGCCACCCGGTGTCCGAGCCGACCGCCGTCGCCGCTGCCGCCGAGCCGGTCTGACCACGGACGCGTAGGTCAGCCGCCGAGGACGGACGGCGCCGCGCGGTGCAGCGCGTCGCGCCAGTGCGGCAACGGCTCGAGCCCGGCTGCGGCCCACATCTGGTGCGAGAGAACGCTGTACGGCGGTCGGGGCGCGGGCAGGGGAAACTCCGTGGAGGGGATCGGCGACACCCGCTCCGGGTCGAGCCCGAGCTCCTCGAACACCGCCCGGGCCAGCTCGAACCACGAGCACTCCCCCGCCCCGGTGGCGTGCCACGTGCCGAACGGTGCCCCCGCGTCGACGATGCGCACGATGCCCTCCGCGAGGTCGACGGTCCACGTCGGCTGGCCCACCTGGTCGGCGACCACCGTCAGCCGCTCCCGCTCGCCGGCCAGGCGCTGCATCGTCGCGGGGAAGTTCTTGCCGTGCGCGCCGTAGAGCCACGCCGTGCGCACCACCCAGCTGCGGGGGCACTCGGCACGCACGGCCCACTCACCCGCGGCCTTGGTACGGCCGTAGGCCGTGGCGGGGGCCACCGGCGCGTCGGCGGCATACGGCTCGTGCCCGTCGCCGGCGACGACGTAGTCGGTCGACAGCTGCACCAGCGCCGCCCCCGCGGTGTGCGCGGCCCGGGCCAGGTTGGCCGCGCCGACCGCGTTGACCGCGAAGGCGCGGGCCTCGTCGGTCTCGGCCGCGTCGACGGCGGTGTAGGCGGCGCTGTTGACCACGACGTCGTGACCGGCCACCTGCTCGACGCACTGGGCCGGGTCGAGGATGTCGAGCCCGGGCAGGTCGGCGCGGGTCACCGTGTGGCCCACGCCCTCGAGCACCTCGCAGAGGTCCTGCCCGAGCATGCCGGCGGCACCTGCAACGAACCACCGCGCCATCAGCGGGCCACGACCTGCTGGGTGCGTGCGTACTTCGCCTCGGTGGCGTCCTTCATCGGGCGCCACCAGGCCTCGTTGTCCCGGTACCAGTCGATCGTCGCGGCCAGCCCGTCGCGGAAGCTGCCGTAGCGCGGCTCCCAGCCCAGCTCGGTGCGCAGCCGGCCCGCCTCGATGGCGTAGCGCAGGTCGTGGCCGGCCCGGTCGGTCACGTGGTCGAAGGCGTCGGGGTCCTGCCCCATCAGCTCGAGGATGAGGCGCACCACGTCGAGGTTGTTGACCTCGCCGTCGGCGCCGATCAGGTAGGTCTCGCCGATGGTGCCCTTGTCGATGATCGTCCACACGGCCGAGTTGTGGTCGTCGACGTGGATCCAGTCGCGCACGTTGAGCCCCGCGCCGTAGAGCTTGGGCCGGATACCGTCGATCACGTTGGTGACCTGGCGCGGGATGAACTTCTCGACGTGCTGGCGGGGGCCGTAGTTGTTCGAGCAGTTCGAGATGGTGGCCCGCAGGCCGAACGAGCGCACCCAGGCCCGCACCAGCAGGTCGGAGCCCGCCTTGGTCGAGCTGTAGGGCGAGCTGGGGTTGTAGGGGGTGTCCTCGGTGAACTTCTTCGGGTCGTCGAGCTCGAGGTCGCCGTAGACCTCGTCGGTGGAGATGTGGTGGTAGCGCACGTCGTGCCGGCGCGCGGCCTCGAGCAGGGTGAAGGTGCCGACCAGGTTGGTGCGCACGAAGGGGCTCGGGTCGTCGAGCGAGTTGTCGTTGTGCGACTCCGCCGCGAAGTGCACCACGACGTCGGCCCCGGCGACCAACGGGTCGACCAGGCCGGCATCCGCGACGTCGCCCTCGACGAAGGTGATCCGGTCCATCGCACCGTCGAGCGACGCCGTCGAGCCCGCGTAGGTGAGCGCGTCGAGCACGGTGACCTCGGCGTCCGGGCGGGTCGCGAGGGTGAGGTGGACGAAGTTGCTGCCGATGAACCCGGCTCCGCCGGTGACCAGGACCTTCATGCGCGCAAGGGTATCGGCCGGGGGTCGACCACCGGTTCGGGCGTTGGGGTCAGCGCACGCGTCCGGGACCGGGTGCGTGCTCGATGCAGGTGCGGGCGGTGGGTCGGGCCTCGAGGCGCCCGGCGCCGATCGGGCGGCCGCACACCTCGCACACACCGTAGGTGCCGGCGGCCAGCCGGGCGGCGGCCGCGTCGACCTCGCGCAGGTGCTCCCGGGCGGAGTCCGCCGACGCCGTGAGCTGGGCCCGCTCGTAGGCGATCGTCTGGCCCTCGGGGTCGTGCTCGTCGTCGGCGTTGGAGTCCCGCGACGCCGCGAACAGGGCGGTGAGGTCGGCGCCGGTGCGGGCCAGCCGAGCCTGCGCGGCGGTCCGCTCGGCCTCCAGCCGCGCGGCGACGACCGCCAAGGCCGGTGGCTCCTCCCCGCCGCCGGCGCCGTTAGGCTCACCCACCATGAAGGGCATCATCCTCGCCGGCGGCTCGGGCACGCGACTGCACCCCATCACGCGGGGGATCTCCAAGCAGCTCATGCCGATCTACGACAAGCCGATGGTCTACTACCCGCTGTCGACGCTGATGATGGCCGGCATCCGCGAGGTGCTCGTCATCACCACCCCCCAGGACGCCGACCAGTTCGAGCGCCTCCTGCGCGACGGCCGGCAGTGGGGCATCGAGATCTCGTACGCCGTGCAGCCCAGCCCCGACGGCCTGGCCCAGGCGTTCGTCATCGGCGCCGACTTCATCGGCGAGGACAGCGTCGCACTCGTGCTCGGCGACAACATCTTCTACGGCACCGGCCTGGGCACGGCCCTGCGCCAGCTCACCGACGTGCGCGGCGGGCACATCTTCGCCCACCACGTCAGCGAGCCCACCGCCTACGGCGTCGTCGAGTTCGACCCCGACGGCACCGTGCTGTCCGTCGAGGAGAAGCCGCAGCACCCGCGCTCCAGCTACGCCGTGCCCGGCCTGTACTTCTACGACAACGACGTCGTCGAGATCGCCCGCAACCTCATGCCCAGCGCCCGGGGCGAGCTCGAGATCACCGCCGTCAACGAGGCCTACCTGCAGCGCGGCGACCTCACGGTGACCGTGCTGCCGCGCGGCACCGCCTGGTTCGACACCGGAACGTTCGAGGGCCTGATGGACGCGAGCCAGTTCGTGCACGTCGTCGAGGCCCGGCAGGGCTACAAGATCGGCTGCGTCGAGGAGATCGCCTGGCGGTCCGGCTGGGTCGACGACGACACCTTCCGGCGCCTGGGCGACGAGCTCGTGAAGTCCGGCTACGGCGGCTACATCCACGACTGCCTCGCCCGCGGGAGGGCCGGCCGCTGATGGACATCGAGCCCCTGCCCATCGCGGGCGCCTACCTCGTCACGCCGCGCCAGTTCCCGGATGAGCGCGGCGTCTTCCTCGAGTCGTTCCGCGGCGACCACCTGGCCGAGCACCTGGGCCACCGCCCCGACATCGTGCAGACCAACGTGTCGGTGTCCGCGCGCGGCACGGTGCGCGGTATCCACTTCGCCGACGTCCCACCGGGCCAGGGCAAGTACGTCACGGTGCTGGCCGGCTCACTCGTCGACTACGTCGTCGACCTCCGGGTCGGGTCACCGACCTTCGGGCGGTGGGAGTCCGTCACCCTCGACGCCGTCGAGCGCCGGGCGGTCTACCTGTCCGAGGGCCTGGGCCACGCCTTCTGCGCGCTCGAGCACGGCACGACCGCCATGTACCTGTGCACTGCCACGTACAACCCGACCGCTGAGCACGGCATCCACCCGCTCGACCCCGAGGTGGGGCTGGTGCTGCCGGCCGGCATCGACCCGCTGCTCTCCCCCAAGGACGACGCCGCGCCCTCGCTCGCGGTCGCCGTGGCGTCCGGGCGGCTGCCCACGGATGCCGGGTGCCGGGCCTGGGCGGACCAGCTCGCTCAGCGCGGGAACTGACGCTCCCACAGCACGAGCGAGCGCACCGCCGGGTCGACCTCCGCGACCATCGGTCGAAGGCGCGGTCGCCCCGGGCGTAGGGGTCCGCGGCAGGGTGTAGGTGCGCCGGTGCACCCCCAGCGCCTCGTCGAGCACCGGCTCCTTGTGCTCGGTGGCCATCACCAGCACCACCGCCTGCTCCTGCAGCAGCTGCGGCGTGAGCAGGCTGGCCCGGAAGGCGTCGTCGGCCAGTCCCTTGGCGCTCAGCCGCACCGCGGACCCCTCGTCCATCGGCCGGCCGACCAAGGCGTGCGGGGGCGTGGGGGTGCTGGTCGCCATCTCGCCGCCAGCGTGGTCACCCGGTGCTCGGGTGGCCCCGGTGGTCGACGCCGGGCGCGAGCGCGCGCACCGCGGCGGCCACCGCTTCGGCGACGCCCTCCTGGAACACCGACGGCACGATGCAGTCGACCGTCGGCTCGGGCACCAGGTCCGCGATGGCGTGGGCCGCCGCCAGCTTCATCGCCTCGGTGATCTGGGTCGCCCCGGCGTCCAGGGCGCCCCGGAAGATGCCGGGAAACGCCAGCACGTTGTTGATCTGGTTCGGGAAGTCCGAGCGACCGGTGGCCACGATGGCCGCGTGCCGGCGGGCGACGTCGGGGTGCACCTCGGGCGTCGGGTTGGCGAGCGCGAAGACCATCGAGCCCGGCGCCATCGAGGCCACCTCGTCCTCGGGCACCTGCCCGCCCGAGACGCCCACGAACACGTCGGCGCCGCGCAGGGCGGCTCCGAGGCGACCCTGGACCGCCCGCGGGTTGGTCGAGGCGGCCACCCTGCTCTTGTGCCCGGTGAGGTCCTGGCGGTCGGTCGAGATGATGCCGCGCGAGTCGCACACCACGACGTCGCGCACCCCGGCCCGCTGCAGCAGCCGGGTCACGGCCACCCCGGCCGCGCCGGCGCCGGAGACGACGACGCGCAGGTCGGGCACCGGGCGCCCGAGCACCCGGGCTCCGTTGAGCAGGCCGGCGAGCACCACGATGGCGGTGCCGTGCTGGTCGTCGTGGAACACCGGGATGTCCAGCCGCTCCTTGAGCTGCTCCTCGATGTCGAAGCAGCGCGGCGCCGAGATGTCCTCGAGGTTGATACCGCCGTAGGACGGTGCGATCCGCGCGATCGCCTCGACCAGCTCCTCGACGGTTCCGGTCTCCATGACCACCGGCACGGCGTCGATGCCGGCGAAGTGCTTGAACAGCACCGCCTTGCCCTCCATCACCGGCATCGCCGCGAGCGGGCCGATGTCGCCCAGGCCGAGCACGGCGGTGCCGTCGCTGATGACGGCCACGGTGTTCCCCCGCGCGGTGTAGCGGGTCGACAGGCTCGGGTCGGCGGCGATCGCGAGCGAGACCTCGGCGACGCCGGGGGTGTAGAGCAGGGCCAGGTCCTCGCGCCCGCGCAGCGGCTGCGTCGCGTGTACCCCGAGCTTCCCGCCCTCGTGAGCACGGAAGACCGGGCTGCTCGGGTCGAAGAAGGGGGCGTGGGGCGACGCGGCCATGGGCAGCTCCTGGGGGGAAGTGCGTGGTGTGGCCCTCCGGCGCGAGGCGGGGGCCGGGCAGTGCGCGTGGCCGAGGGGGGTGCTTCTCCGCCGTTCGCTGCGCGCGGGGGTGGCCGCGGGTGAGCATCATCGCACAACGAGATAGTTACCGGGGTGTGACGCGCACGACGACTGCCGGTGGCAGGATCGGCCCCGTACACCGCACCGTGGCGTCCTCTGCCCTCGGTGCACCCCCGTGAAAGGACCCCCATGTTCCGCACCCGCGCCATCGCGGTGGCCGCTCTCGCCACGACCGCTCTCGCCCTCACCGCCTGCGGCTCCGACTCGCTGTCGCAGAAGAGCCCGAGCGCAACATCTGCCACCTCGGCCAGCGCCCCGACTGTCGACCCCGCGCTCGTTGCCAAGCTGCCGGCGAAGATCAAGAGTGCCGGCACGATCAACATCGGCACCGACGCCACGTACCAGCCCAACGAGTACCTCGACGCCGACGGCAAGACCGTCATCGGCATGGACGTCGACCTGTTCGACGCGGTGATGGCGAAGTTCGGCATCAAGACCAACTGGGTGCCCTCGGCGTTCGACGCGATCATCCTCGGTGTGCAGAGCGGCAAGTACGACACGGGTGTCTCGAGCTTCTCGGTCAACGCCGATCGCGAGAAGCAGGCCACGATGGTCAGCTACTTCAAGGCCGGCACCCAGTGGGTCACCCAGAAGGGCAACCCCAAGGGCATCAACCCCGACGACGCCTGCGGGAAGAACGTGTCCGTGCAGAAGGGCACCGTGCAGGCCGACGTCGACATCCCCAAGCGCCAGGCCGCCTGCAAGGCCGCCGGCAAGCCTGACATCAACGTGCTCGTCGACGCCGACCAGGCCAAGGTCACCGCAGCCGTGCAGTCCGGCAAGGCCGACGCCATGCTGGTCGACCTCCCGCCGGCCATCGCTGCCGTCGACTCCACCGGCGGCACCCTCGAGCTGCTCGGCGAGCAGTACGACTCGGCTCCTTACGGCTACGTCCTGCCGAAGGACGCCGCCAGCACCGCCTTCGGTGAGGCCATCGTCGAGGCCCTCAAGCAGCTCAAGGCCGACGGCACCTACGACCAGATCCTCACCAAGTGGAAGACGCAGCAGGGCGCCATCAGCGACTTCGCCGTGAACCCGACGGTCAGCTGACGCCATGACCGCGTCGACCCAGGACCGGCCGGGCGCCATCGACGCCCGGCCGGTCCGGCACCCCGGACGGTGGGTGGCCCTGGTCATCATCGCGATCGTCTTCGCGATGATCCTCAGCTCGTTCGCGACCAACAAGAAGTGGAACTTCCCGTACGCGTTCGAGATCATGCAGCAGACCCCGGTCATCGAGGGCCTGTGGAAGGGCACCATCCTCGGCACGGTCGGCGCGATGATCCTGGGCATCGGTCTGGGCGTCATCCTCGCGGTGATGCGGCTGTCGACCAACCCCGTGCTGCGCGGGGTCGCATTCGTCTACATCTGGTTCTTCCGGGCCATCCCGCGCTACGTGCTGCTGGTGCTGCTCGGCACCGGCGTCGGCTTCCTCTACCCGGCCTTCGACATCGGGGTGCCGTTCGGGCAGCAGATCTCGAACCTGCTCGGCCTCGACACGAACATGACCTTCTTCTCGCTCGACTACAACAGCATCTCGAGCACCATCTGGGTCGGCATCCTCGGCCTGGGCCTGTCCGAGGCCGCCTACATGGCCGAGATCGCCCGGGCCGGCATCCTGTCGGTCGACAAGGGCCAGGCCGAGGCGGCCCAGGCGCTGGGCATGCCGCCGGGCAAGACCATGCGGCGGGTCGTGCTCCCCCAGGCCATGCGCGTCATCGTGCCCCCCACCGGCAACGAGACGATCGCCATGGTCAAGGACACCTCGCTGCTCGCGGCGGTGCCACTCATCGTCGAGCTGTTCTACCAGAGCTACCAGTTCGGCTCGCGCAGCTTCCAGATCATGCCCGGCATCGTCGCGGCCACGCTCTGGTACCTCATCGTCTGCTCGATCCTCATGGTCGGGCAGTCCCGCCTGGAGCGCTACTACGGGCGTGGCTTCGGGGCGATGCCCAAGAAGGCGAAGCAGAAGATCACCGAGATCGGGGCTGACCACTGATGACCCAGGACACCACGGGAAGCGACGGCTACCCCCTCGTCCACGCCGTCAACGTCACCAAGGCCTTCCACGGCACCGAGGTGCTCAAGGGCATCGACATGGACGTGCAGCGCGGCGAGGTCGTCGTGCTGCTCGGCCCCTCCGGGTCGGGCAAGACCACCTTCCTGCGCTGCATCAACCAGCTCGAGACGATCGACGGCGGCCGGATCTGGGTCGACGGCGACCTGATGGGCTACGAGGACCGCAGCGGCACCCTGCACCGGCTCAAGGAGAAGCAGATCGCCGCCCAGCGCCGCGACATCGGGATGTGCTTCCAGCGGTTCAACCTCTTCCCGCACAAGACGGTGCTCGAGAACGTCATCGAGGCGCCGACCCAGGTCAAGGGCGTGAAGAAGAAGGACGCCACCGCCAAGGCCCTCGAGCTGCTCGAGCAGGTCGGCCTCGGCGACAAGCCGTCTGCCTACCCGTCACAGCTCTCGGGTGGCCAGCAGCAGCGCGTGGCGATCGCCCGGGCCCTGGCGATGGACCCCAAGCTGATGCTGTTCGACGAGCCGACGAGCGCGCTCGACCCAGAGCTGGTCGGTGAGGTGCTCAAGGTGATGCGCGACCTCGCCAACGGCGGCATGACGATGATCGTGGTCACCCACGAGATGGGCTTCGCGCGCGAGGTCGCCGACCGCGTGGTGTTCATGGACGCCGGTGTCGTCGTCGAGGAGGGCCCGCCCTCGCAGGTCATCGCCAACCCCCAGCACAAGCGCACCAAGGCGTTCCTGTCGCGGATGCGCCAGGAGGAGGCCGCCCACGCCGAGGCGGTCGTCGCCACGGTCAGCGGCAACGCCGAGGCGCTCGCCGCGATCGCCGAAGCCGACGCCGAGCACGACGAGGCGGCCCGGGCGGCGATCGAGAACGCGCGGGACGCCAGCCAGCAGCGGTGAGCCGCAGCACCACCGCACGACCCTGGATGCCGTGGCCCGCCCTGGTGCGGGTCCGGGGCCGTTCGATGCTGCCCACCTACCGCGACGGTGACGTGCTGCTGGTGCTGCGCGGCATCCGGGCACGACCCGGGCGGGCCGCCGTGGTCCGCCTCCCTCCGGATGCCGCGGGGAACCCCCGGCCGCTGTCGGTGAAGCGGGTGAACGGACCCGATCCGGCTGCGCCGCAGCGCTGGTGGATCGACTCCGACAACGCGGCCGAGGGCGTCACGTCGTTCGACGTCGGATCCCTGGGCGACGAGGACATCCTCGCGGTGGTCGTCGGGTTGGCCTGGCGGCCACTGGGGTAGGTTTGGCAGGACCGTACGTCCTGAACCCCGAGGAGAGAGACCCATGCTGTCCCTGTTCCGCATCACCGACGTCTCGGCGCACTGTGACCTGCCGTGCGGCGTGTACGACCCCGCGCAGGCCCGCATCGAGGCGGAGTCGATCAAGGCGATCATCGCCAAGGTCGCAGACAACCCCGACCCCGACTTCCGCACCCGCGCCATCCTCATCAAGGAGCAGCGCTCCGAGCTCGTCAAGCACCACCTCTGGGTGCTGTGGACCGACTACTTCAAGCCGCCGCACTTCGAGAAGTACCCCGAGCTGCACACCCTGGTCAACGAGGCCACCAAGCTGGCCGGCGCGTCCGGCACCAAGGGTGAGCTCGACGCCGCAAAGGCCGACGAGCTGCTCGCCAAGATCGACGAGATCGCCCGCATCTTCGCGGAGACCAAGAAGGGCTGAGGTCCGCACCGCACGACGAAGGCCGCCCCGACGAGAGCCAGGGGCGGCCTTCGTCGTTCGTGGGTGGTCAGGCCTCCGGCACGGTGACGACGAAGACCTCGCCGGTGCCCTCGAGGTCGACGGCGCCCTCGCCGAACGGGAGGAAGGCCGACTCGACGTCGCCGAGGTCCAGGCTGCGGGTGGCCGACGCCAGCGTCACCCGGCCGCGCAGGCAGAACACGATGCGGGGGCTGTGCTCGCCGGGCAGTCGACGACCCGGGGTGACGCGGTGGAGCCGGAACCGGTCGGAGGCGCTGTCGAACGCCTCGAGCCCGGGCTCGACCACGCGGCCGCGGCCGGCCACGCCGTCGGCGAGGGGGTCGACGATGCGCAGCAGCTCGGGCACGTTGACCGCCTTGCTCGTCAGGCCGGCGCGCACCACGTTGTCGGAGTTGGCGAGCACCTCGATGCCCAGCCCGCGCACGTAGGAGTGCAGCACCCCCGCGGCCACGTCGATGTACTGCCCCGGCTGCAGCACCCAGTGGTGCATGAGGAGCAGCACCACCAGGCCGATGTCGTCGGGGTGCTCCTCGGCCACCTGCACCACGGCCGCCGCGGCCCGGCCGAACTCGTCACCGGACGCCTCGAGCCGCACGCACGCGGCCACGACCTCGCGGGCCAGCCCCTCGACCTCGTCGGCGGGGGTGGCGAGCACCGCGCCGAGCATCGCGTGGGCCGGGTCGTCGGTGACCGCTGCCTTCTCGACCATCTCGACGAGCGCGGGCACGCGGAGCCGGCCGACGAGGTCGGCCACCTCGTCGTGCACGCGCATCCCGACGAACACCTCGAACGGCGCGATGGCCAGCAGCAGCTCGGGCTTGCCCCAGTCGTCGACGTAGACCGAGTCGCCGGTGGTGGCCCGCACCTCGGTGGCCTGATCGGCGCTCGGGTGGGCCTGGATCGAGATGGCGCGCCCGGGGGCGAGCACCTTGAGCAGGAACGGCAGCCGCGGGCCGAAGCGCCGCACGCTGTCCTCGCCCAGCTCACCGACCGGGTCGGCCGCCACGACCGTGGCGAGGTCGGGGGCCCCCGGGCGGTCGGTGCGGGCCGGGCCCTCCTCGTGGGCGCCCATCCACAGCTCGGACTCCCGCTCCGGGCTCGGGATGTCGCGGCCCTGCAGGCTGGCGATGGACACGTACGATCCCCACGCGTCGGTGAAGATGACGGGTGTCAGGCGGTCCACGGGGCCCTCTCGGAGGTGACTGCTGGGGTACCCCGATGCTAACGCGCGGCCGGTTCGCGCTCTCCGACCCGCCCTACCGGAGAGTCCGTCGTCGCCACGGCCAGCGCCTGCACCACCTCCGGGTCGTACTGGTAGCCCAGGCCGAGGTGGATGCGCTCGTTGGCCGTGCGGATGTCGTGCGGATCGCCACTGCCGCCGGTGAGGTCGTCGAAGGCGTTGGCGACCTTGATGATCCGGCTCGCGACCGGCACCTCCTCCCCGAGCTCGCGCACCTGCCGGTAGGGGATGGTCTGCGCCTCGACGTAGTCGGCCACGTCCTCCAGCCCCTCGGCGTGCCGGATGATCCGCGCCCCCTCTTCGGCGATGTCGCGCTGGTCGCTCGGCGCGGCGAGGACGGTGGCACCCCCCGGGAGGGGCTCGATGAGCGAGATCTGACCGAGGTCGTGCAGCAGAGCGGCGTACTCGAGGTCGCGCAGGTCGCGGTCGGCGATGCCGAGCACCCGGCCGATCCGGACGCTGAGGTCGGCCACCCGCTCGGCGTGGCCGGTCGGGGTGTAGCCGCCGTGCTCGGTGAGGTGAGAGAGGGTGGCGATGGTCTGCCGGTAGGTCATCCGGTTGCGCACGTAACGGCCGACGGCGAGGTAGGTCATCGCGAGGGGAAACAGCGCCACCGGGAGCGAGACGAGCCCCAGGGACGGTGCCATCAGCGCAACCATCGGGCCCGAGGCCACGACCGCGAGGGTAAGCGGTGCCACCTCGCCCACCTCGTCACGCAGCGCGGCGAGCCAGGGCGTGTGCTGGCGTTCCGAGCGCACCGCCGAGGTGAGCACGATCTCGGCGCCGATGCCGATACCGGCCACCACCACCATGCCCAGCGCCACCAGCGACCGCGGCACCGTGAGGTTCTCGGTGACCTCCCACAATGACTGCCCGCGCGGCGCGAAGCCGCGGGTCAGGGCCGCGGCCACGCCCACGCCGATCAGGCGGGAGGCCACCTCGTCAAGCCCCACCGGGTGGCCACGCGCACCGCCCACGAGGGTGGCGCCCAGCAGGCCCGCCGCGACGACCAGCACGACGAAGCTGGCCGAGACGTGGAACGGGGTCTGGCCGCTGATCTGGCACAGGAACGCGATGCCGAGCGCGGAGGCGGAGGCCAGTGGAGCGGCTACGCGCCCGCTCGGCATCCTCAGCCGGAAGAGCTCTCCGACGCCGATGGCGACCGCGAAGACCACGACGGTGAGCCAGTGCTGACCGAGCTCGGTGACCAGGGACGCACCCCCGGCGTAGCCGGCGGCGAGGAGCACCGTGATCCCGACAGCCAGCACGGCCCACGCGCGCACCAGGTGGGCCCGAGGGAAGAACGTCGTCACGAGGGCACCATCCCGCTGCGACGGGAGAGCGCTTGCTCCAGGGCATGCAGCAGGTTCTCGCGCCCGGCCGGCGTTCCGCGCAACATGGTGATGGCCGCGTCGCGGGTGACCAGGCCCCCGTCCGGAGTGCCGACCTCGGTGAGGAGGTCGTACTCGTCGGCGAGCCCGACGATGAATGCCGGCACGCTGAGCTCCTGGTGCGACGACGTCGGGGCCACGACCGCCTCGCGGTGATGGCTGATGGCGTCGAGCGACCCGGAGAGGAAGCTCAGGCCCCGCAGCAGGCGTGCCCCTCGCAGCGGGTAGCCGCGCAGGCCGCCCCCACCGACCACCCCGGTGTTGCGGACCAGCCCGGTCGGCAACGTGGTCAGGCCCAGGTCGTGGAGCATGCCGGCGACCCGCACGTCGGCGACCACCTGGGCGCGCAGGCCGAGATGCTGGGCCATCGATGCGCTCAGCTCTGCCACCCGCTCGCTGTGTCCGACCAGGTGGGGGGCCTTGGCCTCGACGGCCGCGACCAGCACGTCGAGGGCGCGCTCGTGCCCCTTGAGCTCTTCGGAGTACTGGCGGTAGGCCCACTGCGCCACCAGGAGCGGGGGAAGCACGAGGAAGACGCTGGCCCAGCGCAGCCCGCCCGACCCCCACAGCACGACCATGATGAAGGCGATCACGCCGTAGCCGAGGTGCGCGGGCCCTGCTGAGGTGAGGATCTGCCAGACCTGCTCGCGCATCGAGAATCCCGAGGCGAGGCGGACCACGATGGTGATGAGCACCAGGTTCACGGCGAACTGCACGAGGTCCGCCATCAGGAGCGGGAGGCCGATGAAGCGGATGATCTGCCACGAACCCGTCAGCATCTTCTCGCCGCGAACACCCCCAGCGCCGAGGTAGGCAGCACCGCCCGCCACCCCCATGCTGGCGAACATCGCCGAGTTGAACACCCGGGTGCGCAGCCGCACCCCCACGCCCTGGAAGGGGCCCATGACCATGCCGATGACGCCCGCGCCGGCCGGCCCGACGAGCGCCATGGCCGCGAGGATGACGATGCCGGCGAAGGACAGGTTGACCCGGCTCCCGACCAGGGTCACGGATCCCAACCACCAGGAAAGCACGGTCAGGAGGAGCAGTACCCCGAACGTCGCATTGAGCACAAGGCCGTCGACAACGATCGCCGCCGCGGTGAGGAGGACCCCTACCGCGGCGACGATACCGACGTAGATGCTCGTCGCGTCCGCGACGCGACGCAGGACTCCCCCTTCAGCGGGAGAAGCCTCAGCGGTCATCGGTCAAAAAGTCACTCATTCCAGCCGAAGCCGAGCGTCGCCGCCCGGGTCTGGTCGATCCTGGTGATGAGTGCGGCGAGATCGACTGGTACGGAGAAGGCGGCTGCGTCGACGGGTGCGACAGACAGGGCGGAGTCGACCGGTACAGAGAACGTGTCCGCGTCGGTGGGTGCGGCGAATGCCGTGGCGGGGGCGATCAGGGCGACGCCGGCCAGGGCGGCGGCGACGAGAGCGGCGCGGAGGGTGCGCATGGAGATCCTTTCAGAGGCGGTCGTCCGGTCCGTGACGGCGGGGACCCGACATACACGAGTCTCGCATGCGCAGTCGTGTGCGACAATCATTCCGAGCCTTACTGCGAAATTCGCATCACCAGGCGGACACTCCCCCGACGAGAGGCACCCCATGAGCAAGCGCGCCCGCAAGCGCCGCTCGCGCAAGGGCAACAAGGCCAACCACGGCCGCAAGCCCAACGCCTGAGCGCCTGAAAGGAAGCACCCGGTACGCCTGACGGCATACCGGGTGTTCTCGTTGGGGGATACCCAGGGGGGCCGGTCAGCCCTCGGACTCCAGGCGCACCATCGTGATCCGCTGCATGATCTGCATCCGCACCGCGACGGGGGCGGTCTCGCCCGAGCACGAGCGGCGCACCACCTGCTTCAGGGCGACGTCGAGATCGTGCTCGGCGAGGCAGGGCTGGCACTCGCCGAGGTGGGCGGCGACCCGCCGCACGTCGTCGGCGCTCATCTCGCCGTCGAGGTACTCGTAGATGCGGTGCAGGACCTCGGAGCAGTCACCGTGTCCGGCGTGGGCGTCCTGGGTCATGACTCCTCCTGGGTGCCGCTGCCGAAGCCGCGGTCCTTGGCGTACTCGGTGAGCAGGCCGCGCAGCTGGCGCCGCCCGCGGTGCAGTCGCGACATCACGGTGCCGATCGGGGTGCCCATGATCTCGGCGATCTCCTTGTAGGCGAACCCCTCGACGTCGGCGAGGTAGACGGCCATCCGGAAGTCCTCGGGCAGCTCCTGCAGGGCCCGCTTGACCTCAGAGTCGGGCAGGTGCTCGAGCGCCTGCACCTCGGCGGACTTCAACCCCACCGAGGTGTGCGACTCGGCCCGCGCGAGCTGGTAGTCCTCGACCTCGGCGGCGTCGGACTGCAGCGGCTCGCGCTGCCGCTTGCGGTAGGTGTTGATGTAGGTGTTGGTGAGGATGCGGTACATCCACGCCTTGAGGTTGGTGCCGGGCTGGTACTGGTGGAACGCGGCGTACGCCTTGGCGTAGGTCTCCTGGAGCAGGTCCTCGGCGTCGGCGGGGTTGCGCGTGGTGCGCATCGCGGCGGCATAGAGCTGGTCGAGCAACGGGAGGGCCTCGCGTTCGAAGCGGGCCTGGCGCTGCTCGGTGGTCTCGGTGGCGAGGTCGACCTCGGCGTCGGGGAGGCTGTCGACGGGAGTAGGTGGAGTGGTCATCGTCTCCCAGCCTAACCGGGCCCGGCTGGGGGCTGTGGTGTCGAGCACGAACACGAGGGCGGGACCTTTCCTGGCGCGGCGGCGGACAGGTCGGTCAACGTCCCCTCCGGCGACGGCATTCCCCTGCGCCGGGGGCCGCTGGTCGGCCGGTCGGGAGGCGCTGCACCACCAGCGCAGCCACCGCGGCCGCCGAGCCACCGATCGAGTGGGCCCCGGTGACGACGTCGAGGGTGGCCCCGGGCGGGAGGACCGCCTCGAACTCTGCGGGGGTGCCGAAGGGGTCGGTGCGTCCCTGCACCACGTGCACGGGGATGCCGTGCTCGGACGGCATCGCGAGCTCGGGCGCGCGCGAGCTCGAGGGCTTGCCGGGCGGGTGCAGCGGGAACGACAGGGCCAGCACCGCGCGGGCGCCCACGGCCGCCGCGGTGCGGCAGGCCACCCGGGCACCGGCGCTGCGCCCACCGACCACGAGCGGGCCCGTCACCAGGCCCGGTGCGATCGACTCGAGCACCGGCAGCCAGGCGCGGTCGAGGGATGCCGGTGCCGGCCCGAGCTTCTTGCCCGCCACCCGCCAGGGCTGGTCGACGAGCACCACGCTCCACCCGGCGGCCACCGCGGCGTCGCGCACCGCCAGCACGTCGAGGCTCCAGCGCTGGCCGCCGGCCCCGTGACCGAGCACCAGGGACCCGGCGGGGATGCCGTCCGGCCGGGTCGTGGTGGTGCGGGCCGGTCCCAGCGGGGTGTCGACCAGGCGTTCGTCGGTCACCCGTCGCCGCCGAGGACCTCGCCGGTCACCGGGTCGACGACCCCGACCAGCTCGTCGGCGGGCACCGGCTCGAGCAGTTGCGGGCCGTTGGACCGGTTGCTGCTGACGGCCCGCGAGACGGGGTAGGCCCTGAACCGGCCGGGGGCGCGCGGCTCCAGCAGGTCGAGCACGTCGGCGGCGCCGGTGGCCGGGTCGAGCCAGGTGGCCCACTCCTCCGGCTCGAGCACGAGCGGCTGCCGGTCGTGGATGCGGTCCAGGCCCGGCTCCGCAGGCCCGGTGACCACGGTGAAGGTGGTCAGCCAGGCCAGGGGGTCGTCGGGGTCGGCGACGGCGCGGTCGCGCCAGAACTCGTAGAGACCGGCCATCGCCACGCTCGTGCCGTCGGTGCGAGAGGTGAAGAACGGCTGCTTGCGCGGCTTGCCCTTGGCGTCCCGGGCGGTCGGCGAGGCCTGCCACTCGTACCACCCGCGGGCCGGCACCAGGCACCGTCGGGCGGCCAGCGCCCGGGCGAACGCGGGCTTGTCGGCGACCGACTCGACCCTGGCGTTGATCATCCGGGCGGCTCCCCCGGGGTCCTTGGACCAGCTCGGCACCAGGCCCCACGTGAGCAGCCGCAGCTGCCGGCGCGGCGCGGCATCCCGGTCCTCGCGAGGCGCCCGCGCCAGCACGACGGGCGCGCGCTTGGTCGGGGCCATGTTGTGGTCGGGCCGCCCCGCAGGCGGGTCCTGCGGGTTCACCAGCACGCTGCGCCCCGGCTCACCGGTGCGGTCGTCGTCGACCTCGAACTCGAGCACCAGCTCGTCCGGGTTCGCCGTCGCGGCATACCGACCACACATGGGCGTCAGGGTACTGACCCGGGCGACGAGGAACTACCGTAGGGACTTCACATCAGATCAGCAGGTACTGACCGGGAGGACCCCCATGACCTTGGTGCGACGCGTCGCCCGCCCCATGCTCGCCGCCATGTTCGTCGTCGGCGGCCTCGACCAGCTCAAGCACCCGAGTCGCAAGACCGACGCCGCTGCTCCGCTCCTCGAGAAGGTCGCGCCCGTGCTCGGCCTGCCCGACGACCCCGAGCTGCTGGTGCGCGCCAACGGCGCAGCGATGGTCGGGGCCGGCTCGCTGCTCGCCCTGGGCAGGCTCCCCCGCATCGCGTCCACGGTGCTCGCGGCGACCCTGGTGCCCACCACCCTGGCCGGCCACGCCTACTGGTCGGAGCAGGACCCCGAGGCCCGTGCCCGGCAGCGCACCCAGTTCCTCAAGAACCTCGGCCTGCTCGGTGGTCTGCTTCTCGCGGCCGTCGACACCGAGGGCAGGCCGGGGCTGGCCTACCGCGCGCACATGGTCAACGACAGCGCCCACCGCACCGCACGCCAGACCCGCCGCGAGGCCAAGCACCTGGCGCACGCGGCCGCCCGCGAGGCCAAGCTGAAGGCGGTCCAGGCGCAGCATGCCATCGGCTGACTGGACGGCTCCCACCGCGGCCGGGCCGGTCGACGCACGCGTCGTCCTGCCGGGCAGCAAGTCGCTCACCAACCGCTACCTCGTACTCGCCGCGCTGGCGAACGACGTGTCCCGGCTGCGCTCACCGCTGCGGTCGCGCGACACCCTCCTGATGGCCGGGGCGCTGCGCACCCTGGGCGCCGTCATCGACGACGTCGACGACGGTGACTGGCTGGTGACCCCCGCTCGGCTCGTGGGCGGAGGGACGGTCGACTGCGGGCTGGCCGGCAACGTCATGCGCTTCGTGCCGCCGGTGGCCGGGCTGGCCAACGGCCCCGTGCGCTTCGACGGCGACCCGCACGCCCGGCTGCGCCCCATGGCACCGGTGCTCGGGGCAATGCGCTCCCTCGGAGTCGCGGTCGACGACGATGGCCGCGGCGGTCTGCCGTTCACCGTCGACGGCCACGGCACCGTTCGCGGCGGGGTCGTCACCCTCGACGCCTCGGCGTCATCGCAGTTCGTCTCCGGGCTGCTGCTCTCCGGGGCCCGCTTCGACGAGGGCGTCACGGTGCACCACGAGGGAAAGGCCGTGCCGAGCCTGCCGCACATCGAGATGACCGTCGAGACGCTGCGCGATGCGGGGGTGGTGGTCGACGACGCCGACGTGCACACCTGGCGGGTCGAGCCGAGCGAGGTCAACGCCCTCGACGTGCAGGTCGAGCCCGACCTGTCCAACGCGGCGCAGTTCCTCGCCGCCGCCATGGTCACCAACGGCCGGGTGCACGTGCCGGGGTGGCCGCAGTACACCACCCAGGGGGGCGACTTCATCCGTGACGTGCTCGACATGATGGGCGCCGAGGTCGTCCTCGACCGGGCGGGGCTCACCGTCAGCAGCGGTGGCGGCATCTCCGGCATCGACGTCGACCTGCACGACTCCAGCGAGCTCACCCCGGTGGTCGCCGCGCTGTGCGCGCTGGCCGACTCGCCGAGCGTCATCCGCGGAGTGGCGCACATCCGTGGGCACGAGACCGACCGCCTCGCCGCCCTGCGCACCGAGCTGAGCGGGCTGGGTGCCGCGGTCGACGAGACCGACGACGGGTTGCGCATCACCCCCCGGCCACTGCACACCGGCACGTTCCACACGTACGCCGACCACCGGATGGTGATGGCCGCTGCAGTGCTCGGCCTCGTGCTGCCCGGCCTCGTCGTCGAGGACGTCGGCACCGTCGCCAAGACGATGCCGGAGTTCACCCAGCTGTGGGCCCACATGCTCAGCGACCGGGTCACGGCGGGCGCCTGATGGCACGGGCGGCGGGCGCCTGATGGCACGGGCGGCGGGCACCTACGACGAGTCCGATGTGCGAATCCGCCCCAACCGCAGGGGAACTCGCCCGCGCAGCAAGGACAGACCAGCCCACGAGGATGCCGTCCCCGGCCGGGTCACGGGGGTCGACCGGGGCCGCTACACCACGCTGGTCGGCGACGGCTCCGACCGGCACGTGGTCATCGCCATGCGGGCCCGCGAGCTCGGCCGCAAGGGCATCGTCGTCGGCGACGACGTCTTCCTCGTCGGCGACACCACCGGCGCCGACGGCAGCCTGGCCCGCATCGTGCGGGTGGCGCCGCGCGGCACGGTGCTGCGTCGCACGGCCGACGACACCGACCCGGTCGAGCGGGTCCTCGTGGCCAACGCCGACCAGCTCGTGGTGGTGTCGGCCCTGGCCAACCCCGAGCCGCGGCCCCGGCTCATCGACCGCTGCCTGGTCGCCGCCTACGACGCCGGCATGGAGCCGCTGCTGGTGCTGACCAAGGCCGACCTCACCGACCCCGGCCCCTTCCTCGAGCAGTACGCCGCGCTGTCGGTGCGCCACCTCGTCACCGCTCGGCACGACGGCAGCACCGACGGCCTCGACGCCCTGCGCGAGGCGCTCTCGGGGCGGGTCAGCGTGCTCGTCGGCCACTCCGGGGTCGGCAAGAGCACGCTGGTCAACGCCCTGGTCCCGCTGGCCCTGCGGGCCACCGGGGTCGTCAACGACGTCACCGGCCGCGGCCGGCACACCTCGTCGTCGGCCGTGGCGCTCGCGCTGCCCGACGACGACGGCTGGATCATCGACACGCCGGGCATCCGCTCATTCGGCCTGGCCCACGTCGACCCGGCCCGGATCATCCAGCACTTCCCCGACCTCGAGCCCGGCACAGCACAGTGCCCGCGGGGCTGCACGCACGACGAGGAGGAGTGCGCCCTCGACGCCTGGGTCGAGAGCGGGGCGGCCGGCCCGGCCGGGGCCTCCCGCCTGGACTCGCTGCGCCGCCTCCTGCGCGCCCGCACCCCCACGACCGACGACTGAGCCCACGACGTATTGCGGACAATCCACCTCAAAGACGCCCGGCGGGCGCCTGCGTAGGGTGGATCATCCGCAATACGTCGTGAAACGAGCAGCCGTCAGCCGTTGTTCGAGGTGCGGTTGTCGCCCGGCTGCTCGTCGACCATCCGGGTGGTCTCCTGCGGAGCAAGACCGGTGGTGTCGTTGAGCTGCCCGGACCGCTCGGCCATCTGCTCCAGGTCGACCGGGGCGTCAGCGGCCAGGCCGTCGTCGCGCAGGTCGGTGTCGACGAACCGGGAGTCCGGCTCGAGGTCGGACACGTCGATGGTCTCGACGATCGTGCGCGGCTCGGCGAAGTGACACGCCGACAGGTGCTCGCCCGCGCCGTCGGAGCGCGGCTCGAGCTGGGGCTCCTCCTGCGAGCAGATCTCCTGCGCCTTCCAGCACCGGGTGTGGAAACGGCATCCGGAGGGCGGGTTGGCCGGCGAGGGCACGTCACCGACCAGCACGATCTGCTCACGCTTGCCGCGCAGCGTCGGGTCGGGCACCGGCACGGCTGACAGCAGCGCCTGGGTGTAGGGGTGCGTCGGGCGGGTGTAGACCTCGTCCTCCTCGCCCAGCTCGGCCATCCGGCCGAGGTACATGACCCCGACCCGGTCCGAGATGTGCCGCACGACCGACAGGTCGTGCGCGATGAAGACATAGGCCAGGCCGAGCTCGTCCTGCAGCTTCTCCATCAGGTTGACCACCTGGGCCTGCACCGACACGTCGAGTGCGGACACCGGCTCGTCACAGACCAGCACCTTGGGGTTCAGGGCGATGCCGCGGGCGATCCCGATGCGCTGCCGCTGGCCGCCGGAGAACTGGTGGGGGTAGCGGTTGATGTGCTCGGGGTTGAGCCCCACGAGGTCGAGCAGCTCCTGGACCCGCCGGCGACGCCCGCCCTTGGGTACGACGTCCTTGTGGATCTCGAACGGCTCGCCGATGATGTCGCCTACGGTCATCCGGGGGTTGAGCGAGGTGTACGGGTCCTGGAAGACGATCTGGATGTCGCGGCGCATCCGGCGCATCTCACGCCCCGAGGCCGAGCTCCAGTCAGCGCCTTCGAAGATCACCTTGCCGGCCGTGGGCTCCTCGAGGCGCATGAGCAGCCGGCCCAGGGTCGACTTCCCGCAGCCCGACTCGCCCACGATGCCGAGCGTCTCGCCCTTGTGCAGGTCGAAGCTCACACCGTCGACCGCCTTGACCTGACCGGCGACCCGGCGCAGCACCCCCTTCTTGATCGGGTAGTACTTGACGAGCTCCTGGGCGCTGAGAATGACCTCAGGCATTGATGACCTCCTCGGCGAAGTGGCAGGCCGAGAAGCGGCCGGGGGCGACCTCGCGCAGCGCGGGCCGGTCGGTGCGGCAGACGTCCTGGGCCATCCGGCAGCGCGGGTTGAACGGACAGCCCGGTGGGATGCGCAGCAGGTTGGGGGGCAGCCCACCGATGGCGGCGAGGGTCTGGCCCTTCTGGTCCAGGCGCGGGATCGACTCCAGAAGGCCTCGGGTGTAGGGGTGCGCCGGCGAGGCGTAGAGCTCGTGCACCGTCGCGGTCTCGACGAGGCGCCCGGCATACATCACGGCGATCCGGTCGGCGACGTCGGCGACCACGCCGAGGTCGTGCGTGATGAGGATGAGCCCCATCTGGCGCTCCTCCTGCAGCTCCTGGAGCAGGGCCATGATCTGCGCCTGAACGGTGACGTCGAGTGCCGTCGTCGGCTCGTCGGCGATGAGCACCGCCGGATCGAGGGCGATGGCCATCGCGATCATGATGCGCTGGCGCATCCCGCCGGAGAACTGGTGCGGGTAGGCCTTGACGCGCTCGCGCGCGGCGGGGATGGACACCCGCTCCATCAGCCGGACCGCCTGCTCGAGGGCGTCGGACTTGTTCATGCCCCGGTGGGTGCGGAACATCTCGGCGATCTGCCAGCCGACCGGGAACACCGGGTTCAGCGAGGACAGGGCGTCCTGGAAGATCATCGAGATCTCCGGGCCGCGGGTGAGTCGCCGCTGCTCGTCGGGCATGGAGAGCAGGTCCTGGCCGCAGTAGCGGATGTGCCCGGCCGGGATGACGGCCGGGGGCATGTCGAGGATGCCCATGACCGCCTGCGCGGTCACTGACTTGCCCGACCCGGACTCGCCGAGAATGGCGAGCGACTCGCCCTGGTGCAGGTTGAACGACACGCCGTTGATCGCCGTCGCCACGCCGTCGCGGGTGTGGAACTCGACGAAGAGGTCCTCGACCTCGAGCAGCAGGCCGTCCTGCGGAGTGTAGGTGTACTCGCTGCCCGAGGTCTTCGACCGGGGCTTGGTGTCCTGGGTGGTCACTGTTCCTCCGTCATGATCAGCGGTTCTTCGGGTCGAGGGCGTCACGCGCCACGTCGCCGAGCATGATGAACGCCAGCACTGCCAGGGAGAGGAAGAGGCTGGGGAAGAACAGCATGTGCGGGGTGGTGCGCAGGCCGACGAGCGCCGCGCTGATGTCGATGCCCCACGAGATGGCCGGCGGCTGCAAGCCGATCCCCAGGAAGGACAGGGTCGCCTCGGCGGCGATGTAGGCGCCGAGGTTGATGGTGGCGACCACGATGACCGGGGCCAGGGAGTTGGGGATCACGTGGGAACGCACGATGCGGTTGGGACTCGCCCCGAGCGCGCGGGCAGCCTGCACGTAGTCGTTGGGCTTGACCTGGATGACGCTGCTGCGGGTGAGTCGCGCCAGGCTCGGCCAACCCAGGATGACCAGCGCGAGCACGACCTTCAAGACGATGAGGAAGTAGTTGTCGTTGAAGAAGTCGGGCAGCGAGACCAGGAAGATGATGGCGCCCAGGAGCAGGGGGATGGCGAAGAACACGTCGCCGATACGGGACATCACCGAGTCGGCCCAGCCGCCCGAGTAGCCGGACATGACGCCGATGGTGCCGCCGATCAGGACGGTGCCAATGGTGCACATGACACCGACCATGATCGACGCACGGGCGCCGTAGACGCACCGGGCGTAGATGTCGTAGCCCTGGATGTCGCGGCCGAACCACGCGTCGGCCCCCGGCCGCTCGCGCGACTTCGCGAGGACGGCATTGGTGGGGTCGGTGCTGGTGAAAAGGCTGGGCCAGATGGCCATCAGCACGAACACCGTGATGAGGGACATGGCGACCCAGAACAGCGGGTTGCGGCGCATGGTCCGCCAGGCGTCGGAAGCGAGCGAGCGCTCCTCGTTGATGTCGCCCCCGTCGAGCGGGTCGAGGGCTACTTCGGCAACGGCGGCGACTTCAGTCATGGCTGATCCTCGGGTCGAGCAGGCCGTAGAGCAGGTCCACGAGCAGGTTGACGAACAGGTAGACGATGACGAGGACGGTCACCGCCCCGACGACGGACGCGCCGTCACGAGCCCGGATCGAGTTGTAGATGTAGCCACCGATGCCGGGGATGTTGAAGATGCGCTCGGTGACGATGGCACCGCCGAGCAGGGCGCCGAAGTCGAAGCCGATGAAGGTGACGACCGGGATGAGCGAGTTTCGCATGGCGTGCAGGCCGATCGCGCGACGCCGGGTCAGGCCCTTGGCGACGGCCGTGCGCACGTAGTCGGCGCGCAGGTTCTCGGTGAGGTTGGTGCGGGTGAGGCGGGCGACGTAGGCCAGTGAGATCGAGCCCAGCACCATGGCGGGCAGCAGCAGCTCGTAGACCGACGGGTTGGACGAGGTGACCGTGACCGGGAACAGGCCGAGCTTGACGCCCAGGAAGTACTGCGACACGGAACCGATCACGAACGTGGGTATCGAGATCACCACGATCGTCGAGACGAGCACGAGGTTGTCGAGGAAGCCGCCCCTTCGGATGCCGGTGAGCACGCCGGCGAAGATGCCGATGATCGACTCGAACAGGATCGCCATGATGGCGAGCTTGGCGGTGACCGGGTAGCGCAGCTTGAGCTGGTCGGTGACCTTGATGCCGTTGTAGGTCTCTCCCAGGTCACCCCGAGCGAGGTTGGCGACGTACTTGCCGTACTGCACCGGTAGCGGGTCGTTGAGGTTGTACTTCGCACGGAACGCCGCGGCGAACTGCGCCGAGCACGGACGTTCTCCACACTTCCCGGCCAACGGGTCGCCCGGGAGGGCGAAGACCATGGCGAAGATGAGGAACGTCGCGCCCAGGATCACCGGGATCATCTGCAGCAACCGTCGGATGATGTAAGTGCCCACGCCACCTCCTGGTTGTCAGGCCGTCCCTTGCGGTGTGACGGCGTCGTCAGTTTCGTACCGGGACGAACCTAGCCCACTGTGCGGGGGCACCCAACCCCGCGGACCCGGCATCCGTGGGTGGTTTTGCCCCGCACACGGACGCCGGCCTGCCAGCAGGCGCTGACAGGCCGACGTCGCGTGGGGTGAAGCTGGTGGTTCAGCTAGCTCACTTCAAGGAGATCGACGGGATGTCGATCGTCCCGAAGGCGGTGATCTTCACGCCGGTCACCTTGTCGGACCAGCCCATCGTGGCCTTGCCGTACCACATCGGGATGGAGGCCATGTCCTTCGCCAGGAGAGCCTCAGCCTCCTGGTACTTCGCGTTGGCAGCTGCCGGGTCGGTGGCAGCCGCGGCGTCGACGATGTCCTTGTCGAACTGCGGGTTGGAGTAGTCGCCGTCGTTCGAGGACGCGCCGGTCTTGTAGATCGGGGCGAGGAAGTTCTCGATCGAGGGGTAGTCCATCTGCCAGCCGGTGCGGAACAGGCCCTTCATCTTGCGGTCAGTGATCTGGCCGCGGAACGTGGCGAAGTCGACGACCCCGACGGCCTGGCACTCGACACCGAGCGCCTGCTTGATGCTGTTGCAGGTGGCCTCGGTCCACTCCTTGTGAGCGGCGTCAGCGTTGTAGGAGAGGGTGATCTTGTCACCCTTGAAGCCGCCGGCCTCCGCGAGGAGAGCCTTGGCCTTGGCCGCGTCGTACTTGCAGAACTCGCCACACTGGTCGGCCTTGTAGCCGTCGACGACCGGGGAGACCCAGCCGGTGGCGGGCACCTTGGTGCCGTTGAAGATCTGCTTGATGATGGTGTCGCGGTCGATCGCCATCGAGATGGCCTGCTTGATCTTCGGGTCGGCGTAGTTCGGGTCGACCTTGCTCGGCGCCGCAGTGATCGTCTGGATGACTCCGGACTCCTTCTGCGCGTTGCGGTCGGGCAGGTCCGACTTGTACTTGTCGTCGATCAGGGCGCTGGCCGGGATCTCGTCGGTGACGTCGAGGTTGTTGGCGATGACGTCGTTGTAGGCGGCGTCGGGGTCCTGGTAGATCTTGAAGGTGACCTTGTCGACCTTGCCACCGAAGTCGCCCGAGTAGTCGGCGAACTTCGACAGGACGATCGCCTGCTCCTTGGTCCACGAGTCGAGCTTGTAGGGGCCCGCGCCGACCGGCTTGTCACCGAAGGCCTTGGGGTCCTTGAAGAAGGACTCGGTCAGCGGCGCGAAGGCCGAGTAGCCGAGCCGCACGGGAAGGTTCGAGACCTTCTCGGTGGTCTTGATGGTGAAGGTCTTGTCGTCGACGATCTTGAGGCCGGTCATCTCCTTGGCCTTCGGCGTGTAGCCCTCGCACGGGTCGTCGGGGTTGGCCGTGCCGGCGCACTGGAGGTCGGCGAAGCCCTCGATCGGCTCCATGAAGTAGCCGCTCAACTGGGCGTTGGGGCCGTAGGCCGCGTAGTTCCACGCGTCGACGAAGCTCTTCGAGGTGACCTCGGTGCCGTCCTGGAACTTGTAGGGCTTCAGCTTGATGGTGAAGTTCTGGTTGTCGGTCGTCTCGATCGACTGCGCGATGTCGTTCTCGGGCTTGGCCGTCTCGGCGTCGTAGTGGACGAGCTTGGCGAAGACAGCGTCGATGACGTTGCCACCACAGGTCTCGTTGGTGTTGCTCGGGACCAGCGGGTTCTGCGGGTTGCACCCGCGAACGGTGATCTCGCCGCCCGTCTTGGCGCCAGCTGCCGAGGTCGCGGTGTCGCCGCTGTCGCTGCTGCCGCAACCTGCGGCGAGCAGGGCGACTGCGGACAGGGCCGCAACCGCGACCGTGCGAGTGGTTCCTCGCATGGATGTCCTCCTACGTTAAGTGGTGTCACCACCCGTTGGTCGGGTGGCCGGGTGCCGAGAGCCGCTCCCGATCGGGGGCGTCTCGGAGTGCATCGCCCTCCGGCGTGCGTGCTCCATGAAAGACCATGGTTGGCCGCAACGGAAGCATTAGATGCACCCGAGACTGGATTGTGACCGAAGCGCGACCGGATCGTCGCCGCGCCGAAGATTCTTCGGCGGCCGGCCGCTAGGTTGGGGGCCGTGCCCGGCTACGATGACGACCTGCGCCTCGCCCACGTGCTCGCCGATGCCGTCGAGCGCATCACGCTCGCGCGCTTCCGGGCCGACGACCTGCGGGTCGACACCAAGCCCGACCTCACCCTGGTCAGCGACGCCGACCGCGACGCCGAGGAGCTGATCCGGGCGCAGCTCAAGCGCACCCGGCCGCGCGACGCCGTCATCGGCGAGGAGTTCCCGAACACCGGGTCCAGCCCGCGCCAGTGGGTCGTCGACCCGATCGACGGCACGCACAGCTACGTGCGGGGCGTGCCCGTGTGGGCGACCCTGATCTCGCTCGTCGACGACGGCATCCCGGTCATCGGCCTGGTGGCCGCGCCGGCCCTGGGCCGGCGCTGGTGGGCGGCCCTGGGGTCCGGCGCCTGGGCCGGGCGCAGCCTGACCTCGGCCAAGCAGCTGCACGTGTCGCAGGTCGCGCGGCTGGAGGACGCCTCGATCTCCTGCTCGAGCTGGACCTCGTGGGGCGCCGTCGGGCGCCAGGACGAGGTGCTCGACCTGGCCCGGGCCTGCTGGCGCGAGCGCGCGTACGGCGACTTCTGGTCCTACATGCTGCTCGCCGAGGGAGCGGTCGACATCGCGGCCGAGCCCGAGCTCGGCCTGCACGACATGGCCGCGCTGGTGCCCATCGTCACGGAGGCGGGCGGCCGGTTCACCTCGCTGTCGGGCGTCGACGGGCCGTTCGGTGGCAACGCGGTGGCGACCAACGGCATCCTGCACGACGAGGTGCTCGCGCGAATCGGGTTGTAGGACACTCGACTGAATGCGAATCACCCACCCGAGGCAGCCCGGATCCGGGCTGGTCGACGTGGCTGTTCCGCAATGAGTCGGTCAGAAGAGGGCGTTCTGGTCGGCCTCGGTCGACACGCCCTCGAGGCGCAGCAGGCTGGCCTTGCGCTCGAGCCCGCCGGCGTAGCCGGTCAGCCGGCCGTCGGAGCCGATCACCCGGTGGCAGGGCACCACGATGGCGATCGGGTTGGCGCCGTTGGCGGCGCCGACGGCGCGCGAGGCTCCCGGCGGCATCCCGAGGCGTTCGGCGATGGCGCCGTACGTCGTGGTCGTGCCCCACGGCACCGTCTGCAGCACCGCCCACACCCGGCGCTGGAACTCGGTGCCGGCCGGTCGCAGTGGCAGGTCGAACTCCCGACGGATGCCGTCGAAGTACTCCGCGAGCTGCCGGTGAGCCTCCGCCAGCACCGCCGAGCCGCCGCGCTCGTGCCCGGGCGAGCCGTCGGCCGGGGCACCGAAGTGCACGGCCACGAGCGCACCACCCGCCTCGACCAGCTCGAGCCGGCCGACGGGTGAACCCATCACGACCGAGCGCGAACCGCCGTGCTCAGAGGGCAACCGTGCTCACCGGCCCCTCGACCCGGCCGTCGAGGGCCGGCACGACTGTGGTGGCGTCGCCGACGAGCACCACGCTCCACTCCCCCGTCGCCACGCGGCGGTAGGCGGCGTCGAGGTCGTCGCGACCCAGCTCGGCCACCGCGCGCAGGTTGCGGGTCGTGAAGTCGAGCGGCAGCCGCTCCAGGGCCAGCGCGGCGGTCTCGTCCGCGACGGCATCCGCCGTGGCGTAGCGGCCGGGCGCCGTCTTGCCCACGTAGTCGACGCCCGAACGCACCTCGGCGTCGGTGAAGCCCTCACGGGCACCGTCGAGGATGCCGAGCAGGATCTCGACCGCCTCGCCCGTGACCTCGGAGCGCACCGACCCCGACGTGACGAACGACCCGCCCGCGACCCGCGGCCGGAACGAGCTGCGGATGCCGTAGGTGTAGCCCTTCTCCTCACGCAGCACGGCGTCGATCCGGGCGCTCGGGGAGCCGCCGAGCACGAAGGACAGCACCGGGTGGGGTGCCCAGCCCTCCGGGGTGGACCGGTCGGGCCCGGGGCGGCCGACGGCGATCTCGGTCTGCACCGACCCGGGGCGGTCGACCACGACGACGCGCGCGGCATCGGCCGCGGGGACCGGGGCAACCGGCCTGGTCATCGGGCGGTGGCGCGGCGCCGCCCAGCTCCCGAGGGTCGACTCGAGCACCGCGACGACGTCGACGTCGGTGAGGTCGCCCGCCACCACCACGGTCGCTGCCTGGGGGCCGACCGCCGTGGCGTGGAACTCGACGAGATCCTCGCGGGTGAGGCTCCCGATGGACTCCGGGGTCCCGGCGGTGGGCCGGCTGGCCCGGTCCTGCGGGCTCCACAGGGTGCGGGCCAGCTCGCGGGCGGCGCGGTGGGCCGACGAGGCACGCTCCTGCTCGATCTCGGCGAGCCGGTTGCGCAGGATGCGGCGCACCTCGTCGTCGGGGAAGACCGGGTCGGCGAGCGCCTCGGTGAGCAGCGCGGCCGCGGTGGCGAGGTGGCGCTGCGGCACGTCGACGTCGACGAGCAGGCCGCCGTCGGACACCCCCGCGCCCAGCACCATGCCGTGGCGCTCCATCAGCTCGGCGAACTCCTCGGACCCGTGGGCGGCCGTGCCCTCGTCGAGCAGCCGAGCCGTCATCGCGCCGATGCCTTCCTTGCCGGGTGGCTCGTCGGACAGTGCGGTGGGCACGACGACGCGCAGCGACAGCACGTACTGGCCGGGCAGGTCGTGCGCCAGCACGCGCACCCCGTTGCCGAGCCGGTGCTCGACCGGCACCGGGAAGGTCCACGGCTGGGGCGGCGTGACGTCGGGTCGGGGGGCGCTCACGCGACGTCCTCGGCCCGGTCGGCGGCGGCATCCGAGCCCTGGTCGGCGGTCAGGTAGGCGACCGTGGCGCGGTTCTCCGGTCGCAGCCAGCGGCGTGCCGCGTCGAGCACCTGCTCGGCCGTGACGTCGCGCAGGCGGTCGAGGTGTGTGTTGACGACGCCCGGGTCGTCATGGAGCAGCAGGTGGTGGCTGATCAGGTCGGCGCGCTCCTCCTGGCTGGCCAGCGCGGAGAGCCAGGACCGCTCGGACTGGGCGAGCGAGGCCTCGAGCTCGACGTCGGTCGGGCCCTGCTCGAGGAAGCCGGTGAGCTCCTCGACGAAGGCGGACTCGACGAGGTCGGCGTCGGTGCCCGGTGCGACGTCGAGCACGACGAAGCCGAGCGAGGCGCCGTCGACGAAGCCCCAGGCGGTGGCGTGGGCGCCGAGGGCCGTCTGCTCGCGACGGACCAGCCGGCGTACGAGGCGGGACGTCGCCAGGCCACCGATGCAGTCGAGCGCGACGGCCGCCGCGAGGAACTCGTCGGTCTCGTCGACGGGCAGGCGGAAGGCGACGTGGAGGCGGTCGTTGGGCACGGCCTCACGCCGGTCGACGCGTACCGGGTGCTCCAGCGGGGCGAGCTGCGCGTGGTCGGGCCGACGCGGCGCGGCCCCTGCCTCGAGGTCGCCGAAGTAGCGCTCCGCGAGCTCGAACCCGTGCTCGGGGGTGAGGTCGCCACACAGGGTGATGACGGTGTTGTCCGGGCCGTAGTGGGCGCGGAAGAAGGCGTGCACGTCGTCCAGGCTCGCGGCGTCGAGGTCCTCCATCGAGCCGATCGTGGGGTGGTGGTAGGGGTGTCCCTCGGGGAAGACGGCGGCGTAGACGTCGATCAGCGCGTTGCCGTAGGGCTGGTTGTCGTAGCGCTGGCGCTTCTCCTCCTTGACCACGTCGCGCTGGTTGTCGAGGTTCTCCTGCGTGACGGCGTCGAGCAGGTGACCGTGCCGGTCCGCCTCGAGCCAGAGGGCCAGCTCGACCGCCCCCGTCGGCACGGTCTCGAAGTAGTTCGTGCGGTCGAACCAGGTTGTCGCGTTCAGCCGGCCGCCCTGCGCCATCAGCGCCTCGAAGTGCTCACCGCTGCGCACGTTGCGCGAGCCCTGGAACATCAGGTGCTCGAAGAGGTGGGCGAAGCCGGTGCGACCCGGGCTCTCGTGGCGCGAGCCCACCCCGACCCACAGGTTGACCGTGACGTTGGGGACCGTGTGGTCGGGGCTGACGACGACGCGCATCCCGTTGGGGAGCGTGCGGCGGTGGATGGGGTAGTCCAGCGGCATGGCGGTCACCCTACGTGCAGATGCAGCGCTCGCTCAGGCCTTCGCCCGGTGACGACCCTCGAGCTCGGCGACGCCGCTGACCTCGCCGTCGGCCGGGTCGGTGGGGATGACCGGCAGCGCGCCGTGCGCGCGGCCGTCCATGGCCAGGCGACCGAAGACCTGCTGCTCGGTGGCGGCCCGCTCGGATCGGCCGCGGCCGAGGAAGCTGACCGCCCAGTGCAGCAGGGTGGTGACCCGGTGCTTGAACCCGATGATGTAGACGAGGTGGATGGCGAGCCAGAGCACCCAGGCGACGAAGCCGGAGAAGCGCAGTCGCCCGATCGACGCCACCGCGCTGAACCTCGAGATCGTGGCCATCGAGCCCTTGTCGAAGTACTCGAAGCGCGGCTCGGTCACCTGGCCGTCGAGGCGGCGGGTGATCTGCTTCGCGGCGAACCGGGCGCCCTGGATGGCGACCTGCGCGACCCCGGGGAGCTTGTCGAGGGACATCATGTCGCCGACGACGAACACCTCGGGGTGCCCGGGCACGGTGAGGTCGGGCAGCACCTGGACGCGCCCGGCGCGGTCGGTGGCGGCTCCGGACTGCTCGGCGAGCTGCCGCCCCAGCGGGCTGGCCTGCACCCCGGCGGCCCAGACCTTGGTGAGGGCCTCGATGCGGGTGGAGCTGCCATCGGGCTCGGTGACGGTGATGCCGGTGGCGTCGACGTCGGTGACCATGGTCCCGAGCCGCACGTCGACCCCCATCTCGGTGAGCCGGCGCCGGGCGGCCCCGCCGAGCCGCTCCCCGAAGGAGGGCAGCACGGTGTCGACCGCGTCGACGAGGATGATCCGGGCCTGGGTGGGGTCGATCCGGCGGAAGTCGTTCTTGAGGGTGCGGTTGGCCAGCTCGGCGATCTGGCCGGCCATCTCGACCCCGGTCGGCCCGGCTCCGACGACGACGAAGGTCAGGGCCCGCTCGCGCTCGGCGGGTGCGTCGGCCAGCTCGGCGAGCTCGAAGGCGCCGAAGATCCGCCCGCGCAGCTCGAGCGCGTCGTCGATCGACTTCATGCCGGGGGCGTACTGGGCGAACCGGTCGTTGCCGAAGTAGGACTGCCCGGCGCCGGCGGCGACCAGCAGGCTGTCGTAGGGCGTCACGTGCACGCGCCCGAGCACCTGGGACGTCACCGTGCGGGCCTCGAGGTCGACGGCGGTCACCGTGCCGAGCACGACCCGGGCGTTCTTCTGGCGCGCCAGCACCTCGCGGGTGCTCGGCGCGATCTCACCCTCGGACAGGATGCCGGTCGCGACCTGGTAGAGCAGCGGCTGGAAGAGGTGGTGGGCGGTGGGGGCGATGAGGGTGACCTCGACGTCCTTGCGGCGCCGCAGCGCCTGGGTGCCGAAGAGGCCTCCGAAGCCCGAACCGATGACGACGACTCTGTGGGGGGTGCTCACGAGCGGGTCAACGTGGGGGGTCTGCACGGTATGCCCCATACCAGGCACGTGCCGGAAGTCACCTCCGGCGCTGGGGCCGGCGCCCTGCGCGCGGGCTGCCCGGTCACCCGGCGCGGATGAGGCGGGTGGGGCCGCTCGGGGGTTGGCTGGAGAACGCCCCACGACGGGAAGAGGAGGCCATCATGTGCCGCTGGCTGGCGTACTCGGGATCACCGGTGCTGCTCGAGGACCTGCTCTACAAGCCGAAGAACTCGCTGGTCGCGCAGAGCAAGCACTCGATGATGGGCGCCACGACGACCAACGGGGACGGCTTCGGCGTGGGGTGGTACGGCGCGGCGGAGACCCCCGGGCTCTTCCGCAGCACCGAGCCGGCCTGGAACGACCTCAACCTGCGCGAGCTGTGCGCGCACGCCGCGGCCGGTCGGGTCTTCGCGCACATCCGGGCGTCCACCGGCTCAGCCGTGCAGCAGACCAACTGCCACCCGTTCCGGCACGACAGCTGGCTGTGGATGCACAACGGCTACCTCGCCGGCTTCCACGAGATGAAGCGCGACCTCGCGATGGAGGTGGACCCGGCGCTGTTCGCCGACATCCAGGGCTCCACCGACTCCGAGATGCTCTTCTACCTCGCCCTGAGCTTCGGGCTGCGCGACGACCCGCGCGCCGGCGTGGCCCGCGCGGTGGGGCTGGTCGAGGAGGTGGGCCGCAGCCACGGCATCGGCTTCCCGGTGCAGATGACGGTGGCCACCACCGACGGCGACACGACCTGGGCGTTCCGCTACTCGAGCGAGGGGAGGTCGCGCTCGCTGTTCCAGAGCACCGAGGTCTCGACGCTGCGCGCGCAGTACCCGGACAACCCGGTGCTGCACGACCTGTCGGACGACGCGCGGCTCGTGGTCTCCGAGCCGCTCGGCGACCTGGCCGGGGCCTGGCGCGAGATCCCCGAGTCCTCGAGCGTGCTGGTGCACGGCTCCGACGACGAGGTGGCCCCCTTCACGCCGATCGCGCCCTGAGGGGCGGTCGGCGCGGCTCAGCGGCCGGCAGCGTGGGTCACCAGGACGTTCCAGGTGTTCGGTGAGGGTGCCGTCGTCGAGCCCGCCAGCCCGGCCGCCGTGAGCAGCGCGTCGTACTCGGCCCGGGTGCGTTCGCGCGCACCGAACATCACCAGCATGTGCAGGTCGACGAGGTGCACGTCGCGCTGCTGCTCCGGCGAGCGGCCCGGCGCGTCGAGCACGGTCTCGACGACGAGGAGGCGGGCACCCTCGCCCATGGCGGCGCCGACCGTGCGCAGGATGGCGAGCGCGAGGTCGTCGTCCCAGTCGTGCAGCACGTTGGAGAGCACGTAGAGGTCGCCACCGGCCGGGACCCCGACGAAGAAGTCCGCCGGCTCGCCGCGCGCTCGCGCGCCCAGCCCCGCCGCGGCCAGGGCGGCCGTCGCAGCGGCCGCAACGGGTGGCCGGTCGGCGACGATGCCGCGCAGCGCCGGCTGCACCGCCAGCAGGCCGGCCAGCATGGCGCCCCGGCCCCCGCCCACGTCGACGACGAGCCGGGTGCTCGACAGGTCCACCGCCGCTCGGATCGCCTCGACCTGGAGGGCGGCCCGACGGGCCATGGCCGCGTTGAACAAGTCCTCCTCGTCGGGGTGCGCCGCGAGCCACGCCCAGCTCGTCATGCCGGTGAGCTGCTCGTAGACCGAGCGGCCGTCACGCACGGCGTCCGACGCGTGGCTCCAGGCGGTGAGGTTCGGGACCACCGTCTGCATGAGGGTCAGGTCACGCAGGCCGCTGGGGTGGCCCCGGCGCAGCACGGCACCTCTCGGCGTGACGGTGTAGTGCTCGCCGTCGCGGCCAAGGAGGTCGAGGTCGAGCAGAACGCGCAGCAGACGTTGCAGAGCCGTCGGGTCCGCGGTCACGAGCTCGGCGACCTCGGCACAGGTGCGTGGATGGTCCAGGGTGTCGAAGACCTCGAGCTCGCACGCCGCCCGCAGGCACAGCGACACCCAGGCGCCCCGCACCATCCACAGGACGTCATCGGCCTCGGCCATGGCACACCTCCCGCGCCAGCGTGGCACCCGGAGGACCGCCGGACCAGCCCGGTGAGAGAACGTTGAGAGCACGGGGGCTCGACGACGTGATGAAGTCGTCAATGACCTGCGCCAAGATGCAAGGTGGACAACGGTATTGGGAAGAGCTCAACGGCTTGTGACGCTCCGCTCGGCAAGGTCAGGGGCTGGCCGAGGCCTTTGCCAGCCGTGGGCGCGCTCACGGCCGGACCCGGGTGTCGCCGAACCCCACCAGCACCCGGTTTGCCCGGCACGACCGCTCGTGGGGGACGCCCGCATCACGGAGCGTCCACTCCCTCGGGGTGAAGCCTGACCTCCCTACCGTTGGTGATGGGCCTGTCTGCCACCGCAGCCCACCTATCCCCCGCCACAGCACCCGCTCCGGCCCCGATCGTGGCCACCTCCACCTCCCCATCCCCCTCCCCCGGCGCCGAACCCGCCTCCGTCGCCGGCGCCGCCACCGCGGCCGGGGCCGGGGACGGATGGGGCGGGTACCAGAACGGCTACATCCCCGCGTCCGCCATGTGCCCGGTCCCCTGGCAGACCGTCGACCACCTGCCCTGCGACGCGCTCGCGAAGTTCGTGTCCCTCAACGCCCTCTACAAGGCAAAGTTCGGCGCCACCATCTGCGTCAACGACGCCTTTCGCTCCTACGCCACGCAGGTCGCCCTCTACAACGAGCTCGGCCCGAAGGTTGCCGCAGTCCCGGGCACCACCAACCACGGGTGGGCCATCGCGGCCGACCTCGGCTGCGGTGTCGGCATCTTCGGCAACGCCCGCCACGTGTGGTTCTCTGCGAACGCACCGAAGTACGGCTGGGCACAGCCCACCTGGGCGTCGGAGGGCTCTTCACGTGCCGAGGCGTGGCACTGGCAGTACTTCGGGACGTGCACAGCCCCCGCCATCCCCACCACGACCAAGGCCACCACCACCGCCATCATCGGGATCAGCGGCACCCGGCCGCGCGTCGCCACCATCCGCAACAAGAGCACCGGCACGGTCATGGCCGGGGCAGCGGTGACCATCAAGCGCCGCGCCGTGACCGCCACCGCCTACACCACCGCGGGAACGGGTCAAGACCAACTCTGCAGGCCAGGTGGCGTACGGCTACTCACCGAACGTGCCCACCGTCGCGGTCATGTCGTACACCGGGTCCACCACCGCCCTGCCCTCCGCGGCCGGGGTCACCCTGACCACCCCGACCGTGATGTACGGCCGGGTGACCGTGGGCCGGCCGGACCTGTTCACCGGCCGACTGCTCACCCCTGGCGGGACAGCGGTGCCGGCCCAGACGGTCGTACCTGCAGCGCCGCTACGCCGGGTCGACCACCTGGACCACCGTGGCCACGTTGCGCACCAGCTCGCGCCGGGTACGTCACGTCGAAGCAGCAGCCCGAAGCGGAGCACCTACTACCGCTTCTACTTCCTCGGCGCGGCTAGCCGATACGTGCGCGACTACAGCCCAACGTCCACGTCGCCTACTGACCCGGAAGCACCTGACCCACCATAGGAAGAGGGCCCAACCGGATGTCTCCGGTCGGGCCCTTCATTCCTGGTAGCGGGGGCAGGATTTGAACCTGCGACCTCCGGGTTATGAGCCCGGCGAGCTACCGAGCTGCTCCACCCCGCGTCGAGTGAGTCACGGCTTCGAAGAACCCGTGCTCGGTATGGCTCGAGCGTACGTGAACCACCCGGCGCAGGACAAATCGGCCGGACCGGGCGACCCCGCGAGGGCGGGGTCAGCCGGTCGGTGACGCCGTGGCCGAGGGGCTGGGCGAAGGACTTGCCGAGCCGCTCGGTGACGGGCTCGGTGTGGCCCCGGCGAGGGCGAGCTGCGGCGCCAGCGCCTGGGCACGCTTGATGGCGGTGTCGAGCCGCTTCTGCGCGTCGCCGTAGGCAGCGAAGTTGCCGGCCTTGAGGGCGTCCTGGCCGGCCTGGTAGGCCGCCTGGATCTCGGTGAGTGCCTCGGTGAGCTGCGCGGCTGCCGTGCCCCCGGGCGTCGTGGGGCCGTTGGGCTCGGTCGGGTCGTCCGCGGCGGCGCCTTCGCCGAACAGGCCGCTCACCGCCTGCCCGAGGGTGTCGCCCCAGGCCACGGTGTTGCCGTAGACCGTGACGACGGCCTTGTTCTGCGGGAAGGACCCGGACCCCGAGGCCGCCTGCACGTACAGCGGCTGCACGTAGAACATCCGGCCCTCGAGGGGGAAGGACAGCAGGTTGCCGTAGGTCAGGGTCTTGCCACCGCTGGAGTTCTGGGTGATGTACTGCGCCAGCGAGAGCTGCTCCGACTCGTTCTGGGAGCGTTCCGGGGAGTTCTTGATCTGGTTGAGAACCTGGCCCGGTCCGGACGGCGTGGCCGAGCCGTACTCGAGCAGCCGGAGCAGGCCGTAGTCGGCCGCCGGCTGCCCGGCCTGGTTGCCGGCATCGGCATCGACGGCCAGCAGCCCGCGCAAGATCTCGCGGCCGCCCTCACCGTTGGTGGTCGCCGGGACGAACGGCGAGGTGATCGAGAAGGCTGCCTCGTTCTCCCCCGGCATCGCGATCGACTGGAACACCGGCGGCTGGTCCTGGGCGGACGACGACGGGTCCCGCGGCACGCGCCACTTGTCCGAGCCGGAGAAGAAGTCGCCGGGGTTGGTGACGTGGTACTCGGTGAGCAGCTCGCGCTGCACCTTGAGGTAGTCCTGCGGGTAGCGGATGTGGGCCATCAGGTCGCCGGAGATCTCGGAGAGCGGCCGCACCGACCCGGGGAATGCCTTGCTCCACGCCTTGAGCATCGGGTCCTTGGTGTCCCACCCGTAGAGCTTCACCTCGCCGCTGTAGGCGTCGACGGTGGCCTTGACCGCGTTGCGCACGTAGTTGACCTGCCCGGCGCCGACCGTGACGACGTTGGAGCGCTGCGCCACCGAGTCGGACGTCGCCTCGGCCAGCTCGATGAGCCTGCTGTTGGGGTAGTTGGCCGACGTCGTGAACCCGTCGACGATCCACTGCACCCGGCCCGCGACGACCGCCGGGTAGACGTTGCCGTCGAGCCGCAGCCACGGGGCGACCCGCTCCACGCGCTCGGTCGGGGTGCGGTGGTCGAGGATGCGGGAGGCGCCGTTCACGGCATCCGAGAGGAGGAAGTTGGCCTCGCGGTACTTGACCGCGTAGGCGAGCCGGCGCAGGGTCGAGCCGATCGGCACACCGCCCTTGCCGGAGTAGGTGTTCTGCACGGCCACGTCTCCCTCGCCACCGGCGGGGTAGTCGAACTCCCGCGGCGGGGCACCCTGCTCGGCGCCGACCACCGAGTAGGTGGGTGACAGCTCGGCGAAGTAGGCGCGCGGCTCGTACTTGCCGATGGCGCTCAGGCCGCCGCCCTCGAAGAAGACCGGGTCGCCCTCGGTGGTGCGCTGGTTGCCGTAGGCCGCGTAGAAGCCGTAGCCGTGGGTGTAGACGGTGTGGTCGTTGAGCCAGTTGCGCTGGCCGTCGGGCAGGCCCTCGAGGTTGATCTCGCGCACGGCCACCACGGCATCGCGGGTCTGCTTGTCGATGGTGTAGCGGTCGACGTCGAGGGTGTCGGGGAACGCGTAGTAGTCGCGCTGGGCCTGCAGCTGGCGGAACGTGGGCGCGACGACGTTGGGGTCGATGATGCGCACGCCGGGGATGTCGTTGGCGGCGGCCCGCAGCACCGCCTTGTTCTCGGTCTCGGGCGGCGCAGGGTTCTGGATGCGCTTGACCCGGTCGAGCCCGAACGCCGCGCGGGTGGCCTTGATGTTGCGCTCGATGTACTTGGCCTCGAGCGACTTGGCCGACGGGGTGACCTTCAGCGACTGGATCAGCGCGGGGTAGATGCCGCCGACGACCACGGCGGTCACCACGAGCAGCACGACCCCGGTGATGGGCAGCCGCCAGCTGCGGCTCCAGATCGCGGCCAGGAAGAAGCCGGCGCACATCACGGCGGCGACCGCGAGGATGGCCTTGGTGGGCAGCACGGCCTTGTCGTCGGTGTAGGTGATGCCGGTGAGCAGGGAGCCCTTCTGGGTCGACAGCGAGTAGCGGTCGAGCCAGTACGACGCGGCGCGGGTGAGGGCGATGAGCGCGCCGAGAATGCCGAGGTGCACGTAGGCCGCCCGGGTGGTCGGCCCGCGACCGGGCAGCTGGAGGCCGCCGTAGACGTAGTGGGTGAACGCCGCGGCGACGAACGCCAGGGCGAGCACGACGGTCAGGAAGCTGACGATGAAGCGCAGCCACGGCAGGGAGAAGACGAAGAAGCCGACGTCCAGGCCGAACTGCGGGTCCTTGATGCCGAACGGCTCGCGGTTGGCCCAGAGCAGGAAGGTGCGCCAGGCCCCCATCGAGCCGGACCCCGCCAGGAGGCCGAGCACGACGGGCACCGCCCACACGGCGACCCGGCGCAGGGGCTCGATGGCCTGGCGGTACTGCTCGAGCACCTGCTGGGCCGGGGTGACGGGGATGTAGAGCGGGCGGGTGCGGTAGGCGATGACCAGGCTGGAGGCCACGACGGCCCCGGTGACAACGCCGGCGACGACGAAGAGCCCGACCTTGGTGAGCAGCTCCTTGTAGAACACGTCGACGAAGCCCACGGAGTCGTACCACCACACATCGGTGAGCACGTCGGCGAGGATCCCCCCGACGACGACCACGCCGAGCATGATGAGCAGGGTCGTGCCCAGCGGCCCCCGGCGACGGCGCCGGGTGGTGCGAGCCGGCTCCCCGGACCCCCCGTCGGACCCCTCGGGGCGTGCCGAACCGTCTCCTGGACCCGTGGGCCCGTCGAACCACTCCGAGCGACTCACTACTCTCCTCGTCCCGTCGTCGGGGATCCCCGTGTCGACCGTGGCGAGCAATGTACCCCGGCCACCTGCAGGCCCGATCAGGCACCATGGTCCGGTGACCGACGCCCCCCAGCCCGTTACCGACCCACTCACCCTCGCCGCCCTCGACACCGAGCGCCACGTGGCGCGCTCGGGGTGGGACCAGCCGGTGCGCCTGTTCGCCCTGGTGCCGACCCAGGACCTGCTGGCCCACGAACCACACCTGGCCGAGGGGATGGCGGCGCACGACGCCGTCGCCGGGGCGCTGAGCGCGGTGGAGCAGGACGAGCTGCCCGAGTCCGCCGGTCTGGAGGACCTCCTTGGCCGTATCGCCTGGCCGCCGCAGGTGGCCGGGGCCGCCCTCGCCGTCGAGCGCATCGTCGTCCCCCCGGAGGCCGAGCGCGAGCTGCCCGAGGACGACACCGAGGCGCTGCGCGCGGTGGCCGAGCACCCCGGCCGGGCCGACGTGCGGCTGCTGGTGGCGGTGACCCGCGACGGTGCGGCGCGCTGCCTGCTGCGCCAGCGCGACCACGACAGCGACGACCGGGTCGCCCTGGGCGAGGACATCGCCCCCGGCCTGGTGCACGCCCTGCGGGCGACCTTCAGCGACTGAGCGCTGCGGCGGCCCGGCTCAGCCGCAGGTGGGCAGCGATGCCGCCTTGCCGTCGCCGATGGCCTGCACGGCCTTGCGGCCCTCGTCGAAGCTGCCCACCTTGACCACCCGCAGGCCGTCGGGGACGGCCGTGCCGATGTCGGCACAGTTGTCGGCGGGGGCGAGGAAGAAGTCGGCTCCGGCCCGGCGAGCCCCGATCAGCTTCTGCCGGATGCCGCCGATCGGCCCGACCGTGCCCGCGTCGTCGAGGGTGCCGGTACCGGCGATCTTCTTGCCGCCGGTGAGCTCACCGGGGGTGAGCGCGTCGTAGATGGCCAGGCTGAACATCAGGCCGGCCGAGGGGCCGCCGACGCTGCCGGTGCGCAGGGTGACACCGACCGGCAGGTCGTAGTCGAGGCGCAGCCCGACCCCCATCACGGTGCGGCCGTCGGACTCGGTGGTCTTGGCCGTGACGGTCTGCTCCTTGCCGCCGCGGCGCACGACCACCGGGAAGGTGTCACCCGGCTGGTGGCGCTGCACGGCGGCGCGCACGGCATCCGACGACGAGGCGGGGTCGCCGTCGACCGCGACGAGCACGTCATCGGACTGGAGGACGCCCTTGCTGGGGCTGCCGTCGGGCACCCCGGCGACCACGACCATCTCGGGAACCTTGGTGCCGACCGCCCGCAGCGCGGTCGCGGTCGCGACGCTCTGCGAACCGGCCATCTCGGCCGCGCCCTCCTCCTGGGCGTCCTGCTCGGTCTGCTCCGGGGGGAATACCTGCTCCTCGGGAAGGATCTCCTGCGAGCCGCTGAGCCAGGCCTGCGCGAGGTCGTAGACGGTGACGCGCACGCCGGGCCCGCCGTCGACACTGACCGTCGTGAAGTCGAGGTTGCCGCTCGTGGGGTAGGTCGGGGCGCCCTGGATCGACAGCAACGGCTTGCCGTCGGCCTTGCCCAGGATGTTGGTGGCCGGGCCGGGTGACATGACGACGTAGGGCAGGCCCACGAAGGTGAGCGCCGCCGCGATCGCGATCGCGACGAAGGTGGCCGTGAGGAGCACCCCCGCCAGCAGCCCGGGCCGGTTGGCCGGGTTCCGCCCGCGCCCGGTGCGCCGCTGGTCGACGTCACCGCCGCCGTTGGCGCCGGGCAGCACGTCGTGCGTCGGCTGGCTCATGGAAGCCCCACCCACTCGGTCGAGCCGTCGCCCAGGCTCTGGTGCTTCCAGATGGGGGTGTCGGCCTTGAGGGTGTCGATCAGGTCGCGGCAGGCGTCGAAGGCCTGGCCGCGGTGCGGGGCCGCCGCCGCGACGACGACCGCGAGGTCGCCGACGCGCAGGGCGCCGGTGCGGTGCACCGCGGCGACGCGCACGGCATCCGAGCGGCCGAGCACGTCCTGGCAGGTGCGGCGCATGGTGTCGGCCGCGCTGGGGTGCGCCTCGTAGTCGAGCGAGGTGACCGCGTCGCCGTGGTCGTGGTCGCGGACCACACCGACGAACAGGGCGATGCCGCCGCACGTGGGGTGGCGGACGGAGTCGAGCACCTCGTCGACGGACAGCGGCTGGTCGCGCAGTGCGACGAGCGCGACCGGGTCGTGGTCGGTCGGCATGGGGCTCCTCGGGAACGGTCCGGCGGAACCTTACGGGCCGGATCGTGGTTGGCTGTACGAGACGACATCCTCTCACCCCCCGCGAGGAGACCGGCGTGAGTGACTCCCATCCCGACGACGACGACATCCCCCGCCTGCCCGCGGAGCTCGAGCAGCTGCTGCGCGGCCTCACCGGTGGCGACATCCCCCCAGAGCTCGCCTCGATGATGCAGGGCATGGGGCTGGACAAGGTCGACCCCCAGATGCTGGCGATGGTCATGGGCCAGGTGCAGGCCATGTTCGCCGCTCCCGAGAGCGACACCGCCGTCAACGCGGTGCTCGCCACCGACATCGCCCGCAAGACCGTGGCCGCCGAGGGTGACCAGCTGGCCAGCGCCGCTGACGGCCGGGCGGCCGCCGAGGCGGTGCAGGTGGCCGGCATGTGGCTCGACGCGGTCACCGACCTCACCACCCCCGGCCTGGTCGGTGCCGCCTGGAGCAGCGCGGAGTGGGTCGAGGCGACGATGCCGGTGTGGACCGACCTCGTCGAGCCGGTGGCCGCCGGTGTCACCGACGCCGTCGGCACCGCCCTCACCGGCCAGCTGGGCCAGCTCGGGGAGCTCGCGGAGACCGGCGACACCGGGCTGCCCGCGGGGATGCTCGACCAGGCCGGCCCGATGCTGCGCCGCATGCACGGCTCGATGTTCTCGATGCAGCTCGGCCAGGGCACCGGCACGCTGGCCCGCGAGGTGCTCACCGGCTGCGAGGTCTCGCTGCCGCTGGTCGCCGCGCCCACCGTCGTGCTGATGCCGGCCGCGGTGCGCGAGTTCGCATCCGGGCTCGAGGTCGACGAACCCCAGGCCCGTCTCTACCTCGCCGTGCGCGAGGTCGCCCGGGTGCGGCTCTTCGGCGCCGTGCCGTGGCTCGCCCCCGCCCTGCTGGCCGCGGTGCGCGACTACGCCGCCGACATCAGCATCGACACCTCGGCGATCGAAGAGGCCGTCGGGTCGATCGACCCCAGCGACCCCGAGGCCGTGCAGCAGGCGCTGCAGGGACGGATGTTCGCGCCCCAGCACTCCCCCGCCCAGCAGGCGGCCCTGGCGCGCCTCGAGACGCTGCTCGCCCTGGTCGAGGGCTGGGTGGACGTCGTCGCCGACCGGGCCACCCGGGCGCACCTCCCGCAGGTCGACGCCCTCGGTGAGGCCGTGCGGCGCCGCCGGGCCACCGGCGGGCCGGCCGAGAAGGCGTTCGGGGCGCTCGTCGGTCTCGAGCTGCGCCCGCGACGGCTGCGCGACGCGGCGAACCTCTTCGCGGCGCTGGAGGACTCCGGCGGCCCGGGTGCCCGCGACGGCGCGTGGCGGCACCCCGACCTCGCACCCGGCACCACCGACCTCGACGACCCGCTGGGCTACGTCGAGCGCACCGCCCGACCGGAGACCGACGAGATGGATGCCGCGCTCGACGCCCTGCTGCGCGGCGAGGGCGACGCGTGAGCGATGCCGTTCCCGGGTCGCCCGACCCGGTACGGTCCGGGTCCGACCCAGCCGTGGTGGCGGCCTTCGCGAGCCTGCGCGCCGACGCGATGTCGGTGCTGCAGGGGTGGGCGGCGCCGGATGCCGGGCAGGACCGGCTGCGCCGCGACTACCTCGACCACCTGGCAGCACACCCCGACGCCGTGGCGAAGGCCGGGCCCCCGGCGCACCTGACGGCATCCTGCGTGGTGCTCGACCCCGGCGGTGAGCGGGTGCTGCTCACCCTGCACCGCAAGGCCAACGAGTGGTTCCAGTTCGGCGGCCACCTCGAGCCGGGCGACGCCTCGGTGTGGGCGGCGGCCCGCCGTGAGGGCCGCGAGGAGTCCGGCATCCAGACCCTGGAGCCGCTGCCCGAACCGGTGCAGCTCGACCGGCACGTGCTCGTCGGGTCGTTCGGCGCCTGCCGCGAGCACCTCGACCTGCGCTTCGCCGCCGTGGCGCCGCTCGGCGCGCGGGCCGTCGTCAGCACTGAGTCGCACGACGTGCGGTGGTGGCCGGTCGACGACCTGCCGGAGGGCACCCGCCAAGAGCTGACGCCGCTGGTGTCAGCCGCCCGGCGGGCCCTCGGTCTCGGCTGAGCCACCGTCGACCTGGTGGTCAGCGTCTACCTGGTTGTCACCGTCGACCGGGTCGTCGTCGTCGAGCTCTGGCGGCAGCCCCTCCGCGTGGGCGAGCCCGTCGAGGAAGCCCCGCGACCGCTCCAGTCGCGGGTAGGACGCGAGCAGGCGCCAGAACGCCGGGCCGTGGCCGGGCACCAGCAGGTGGGCGAGCTCGTGGAGCAGCACGTAGTCGAGCACGTGGTCGGGCACGTCGCGCAGCCGGTCGGAGACCCGGATCGTGCCCTCGGCCGGGGTGCAGGACGCCCAGCGCCGGCCCATGGTCGACACCCACCGCACGCTGGTTGGTCGGGAGTGCCCGCCGAGGTAGCGGCGCGAAAGCGTCTCGGCGCGCGCGGCCAGCGCCTCGTCGGAGGACTCGCGGCGCCGCTCGCGGGCCCCCAGCCGGGCCAGCATCCGCTCCACCCAGCGGGCCTCCTCGGCAGCGCTGAACGAGGCCGGGATGAGCACGACGGTGCGCCCGCCGTCGCGGTAGGCACTCACCGTGCGCCGACGGCGACGGCTGCGCCGGACCTCGACGTCCTCGCTGCTCACGGTACGAGCGTAGGGCGGTGCCCTGCTGGAGTGGCGGATGGTACGGGTGTGGCTCGCGGTGCGCCGGGCGGGCGGTGCCGCGGGCGCGTCACGCGGGCGATCGTGCTGCGCGTGGCTAGGGTTGGGAGCGTCCCCGCCGCAGTGGCGGCACCAGAGGCATCGACCCGGCGCGCCGCCGGGGTCGACGACAAGGAGAACGTTCATGGCTGACGAGACCTACAAGGGCGAGTTCTACTGCGTGAAGTGCAAGGAGAAGCGGGAGGCCGAGGGCAAGGTGGTCGTCTCCGAGAACGGCCGCCGGATGGCCAAGGGCGTGTGCCCGGTGTGTGGCACCAACCTCAACCGCATCCTCGGCAAGGCCTGAGCACCGGTCTCGAGCGCAACGGCCCCGATCCCACCGGATCGGGGCCGTTCGCCGTTCCCGGCCTGTGGACGGCTCCCGCCGGACGTGGGCGAGCGGCAGGATGACTGCGTCGGGGTCGGTGGTGTCAGGGGGTGACGGTGGACGCTCACGTGGTGGTCGACGGGTGGGGGCCGCTGGCCGACGAGGTGCTCGCCCAGCTGCGCCGCTGCGGCGTTGACGTGCGTGGCGGCCGGCACGCCGCCGACGGGGCCGAGCTGGCGCTGGCCGACCGGGCCCCGTTGCCGTCGGCGGTCGTCATCGTCACCGAGGGGCGCAGCCCGTCGTGGGCCGGCGCCCCGTGGCAGGCCCGGGGCATCGCCCACCTGCCGGTCGTGCTCGGTGAGACCGGCGTCGTCGTGGGGCCGCTCGTGCTGCCCGGGCGCACCGCCTGCCTGCGCTGCGCCGGTCCGGCCTGGCCGGCCGGCCGGGTCACCGGTGTGACGTCGGTGCCGCCCGGGACGGCCGTGCTGGCCGCGGCGGTGACCACCGTGACGGTGTTGGCGACGCTGCGCGGCGACACCTCGCTGGGCGGTATCTCGACCGAGATCGGCCTCGACGAGGTGGCCGTGACACACCGCCTGTGGAAGGTGCGGCCGGACTGCACGTGCGCGTCAGTGACAATGGCGGGGTGACCGACATCCCCCGAGGCTCGATAGCCCGGACCGCCAAGCTCGTCGGCCTGCCCCTCGGGCACGCCGGCCGAGCGGCCCTCGGAGTCGGGAAGCGGGTCGGGGGTCGTCCCGCCGAGGCCGTGGCCGCCGAGCTGCAGGCACGCACTGCCGAGCAGCTCTTCTCGGTGCTCGGACAGCTCAAGGGCGGCGCGATGAAGTTCGGCCAGGCGCTGTCGGTCATGGAGGCCGCCATGCCCGAGGAGCTCGCCGGGCCCTACCGCGCGACGCTCACCAAGCTGCAGGAGTCCGGCCCCCCGATGGGGGCCGACCGGGTGCACGAGATCCTGGCCCGCGAGCTCGGTCCGCGCTGGGCCAGCACCAAGCTCGTCGAGTTCGACGACGTGCCGGCCGCCGCAGCCTCGATCGGGCAGGTGCACAGGGGGGTCTGGCGTGACGGGCGCGAGGTCGCCGTGAAGATCCAGTACCCCGGGGCGGCCGAGGCCCTGATGTCCGACCTCAACCAGCTCTCCCGGGTCGCCCGGATGGCCGGGTCATGGCTGCCCGGCATCGACGTCAAGCCGATCATGGAGGAGCTCAAGGCGCGGATGAGCGAGGAGCTCGACTACCACCTCGAGGCGCGACACCAGCGGCACTTCGCCACGGCCTTCCGCGACGACGACGACGTGCTCGTGCCCGACGTGCTCGTCGACTCCCACCACGTGCTGGTCACCGAGTGGGTCGACGGCACCCCGCTGTCGCGGATCATCACCGACGGCACCCAGGAGGAGCGCGACGAGGCCGCCACGCTCTACTTCGAGTTCCTGCTCCGCGGGCCGAACCGAGCGCACCTCCTGCACGCCGACCCGCACCCCGGCAACTTCCGGATCACCGACGACGGGCGGCTCGGGGTGCTCGACTTCGGGGCCGTGAACCGGCTGCCGCACGGCCTACCCAGCTCGCTGGGCCGGGTGCTCACCGAGGCGCTCGCGGGTGACGCCGTCGCGCTCGAAGCCGTGCTGCGCGACGAGGGTTTCATCCGCAAGGGCGTCGACATCGACCCCGAGGCGCTGCTCGCCTACCTGACCCCGCTGGTCGAGCCCCTGCTCCACGAGGAGTTCACCCCGACCCGCGAGTGGCTGCGCGGAGCGGCTGCCACCCTGCAGGACCCCCGCCGGCCGCAGTTTCTCATCGGGCTCAAGCTGAACCTGCCGCCGGAGTACCTGCTCATCCACCGGGTCTGGCTCGGCGGCATCGGGGTGCTCAGCCAGATCGGCGGCACCGTGCCGCTGCGCGAGATGGTCTGCGCCTACCTTCCCGGCATCGACGAGTCCCGCCTGCCGCCCCCGCCGCACTGACCGGCCGGCTCACCACCAGGCCGAGTCGAGCTTGCCCTCGATGCTGCGCAGGTGGGTGCGGCTGCACACGGCGCAGGTCCACACCTCGCGGCCGTTCTCGGTGCCGCGCGCCCAGGTGAGGCGGGCCAGCGAAGCGGCGTCGTCATCCGGTGGCGTCGTGCCGCACGTCGCGCACACGGGACGTGGTTCGGATGCCGGCCGGCCGGCATCCACGCCCTGGCCGCCCACCGCCCTCAGCCCTCGCCGCGCGCGGCCGCCTTGGCGGCCTTCTTGAAGTCACGCACCTTCTGCAGCGAGTCGGCGTCGACGACGTCGGCGACCGAACGGTAGGACCCCTCCTCGGCGTAGGCGCCACAGGCCTCGGCCCACCCGTCGGGCCGGACGCCGAGCTGCTTGCCGAGCAGCGCCGTGAAGATGCGGGCCTTCTGCTCGCCGAAGCCGGGCAGCGCCTTGAGCCGGGTGACCAGCTCGGCGCCGGTGGACGCGTCGGTCCAGATGACGGAGGCGTCACCGCCGTAGGTGTCGCGCACCACGGTGGCCAGCGCCTGGATGCGCGCGGCCATCGAGCGCCCGTAGCGGTGGATGGCCGGCGGCGTGGCGCACAGGTCGGCGAACGCCTCCGGGTCGGCCGTGGCGATCGCGCTCGGGTCGAGGGTGCCGAAGCGTTCGAGCACCTTGGCCGGCCCCGCGAAGGCCCGCTCCATGGGGAACTGCTGGTCGAGCAGCATCCCGGTGAGCAGGGCGAACGGGTCCTGCGACAGGACGCGGTCGGCCGTGGGGTCCTGGGCGATCGTCAGCGTGACCATGGCCTCAGGGTAGCCAGCATGCTCGCCGCCACGGCACGCCAGACGTCGCGCTCGCGCAGCGGGGGCGGCGCCCCCGGTCGGGACGACGGCACCGCCCCCGACGCCGGGTCGGGGGCGGTGCGTTGGTCAGGCGCGGGTCTCATCGCACGATGGCGTGGACACTGGCCCGGATCTGCTCGCGCTGCGCCTCAGCCTGCACCTTGCGCTGCGCCTCGTGGACGCGACGCTGGTGCATCGTGCGGCGGATCTCGTGCATCCGTTTCGTGTACATGGTGCTTCCCCTCGTGATGTGGTCTGGTGTTCGGTGGTGCGCCTACGCGGCGACCTCGGTCTTGCGGGGTCGGCCTCTGGGGCGCTTGCGGGCGACGATCTCGCCCTGGACGAAGAGCTCGCCGCCCCAGACACCCCATGGCTCGCGCCGGTGGAGGGCACCCGAGAGGCATGCCACGAGTGCGGGGCACGTGCGGCAGAGGGCCTTGGCGAACTCGACACCCTCGGGGGTGTCGGCGAACCACAGCTCGGCGTCGTTCTCGCGGCAGGGAATGCCCTCGCCGGTCGTCACGGACGCCTCGTGCAGGTCGAGGAGCTCGGTCAGCTGCATCGGGTTGTCACCTCCTTGCTCGGCGCGCCCGGTGGGGCGCTCGCTCATCTCGGTGCGCCGGGTGTGGCGCGTGGTACTCGGTGGGCGGTCGGTGTGGGACCGCTGGGTGGTGGTCGTCATCTCGGTGGCCTCGGTGGGTGTGGTTCGGGTCTGGTGGTCTGGCGGCGGGTACGAGAAAGGCCGCGGATCCCGGTGTCGGGATCCGCGGCCTCGAGGTGACCTGTCGTGCTGTCAGACAGGTGGTGCCTCGAGGCGTGGATACACGACTCCCGTGATCGGGGCGATGGCGTCGACGCCGGCGGTGCGCACGTCGACGACGAGGAGGTCGCGACCATTGCTGTCACCGGCGAAGGACACAGTGCGCCCCTGGACGGAGCCGAAGTCGACTGCGTGAGCGGTGTTGGCGCCGCGCCAGGGACGCGTGCAGATGCCACGGACAGCGCTCATCGCCATCTCCTTCGTCATCGTCGTCTCCATCAGGGCCAACCCTCCTCACTTCTTCTCGCATCGACCGCGTACCCGAGCGGGCCACGCGTGGTGTTGTCCGTTCAGGTTAGGGGAGCCTGCGCGCGCCCGGCAACGGGATTATTCGCTTGAATTGTGGAGGAACTCCCTAATCGCGCGAGGTTTGTTGCCGCACAACGCTATTCGTCCGAAGAAAAATTCTGGATCAGCTCGAGGACGGCGGTGCCGTAGCGCTCGAGCTTCGCCGGGCCTACGCCGTTGATGCGGGCCAGCGCGCCGACGTCGGCCGGCACCCGCTCGGCGATGGCCGTGAGGGTGGCGTCGGTGAAGACGACGAAGGCCGGCACGTCGGCCGCCCGCGCCTGCTCGAGCCGCCACTCGCGCAGCGCCTCGAACAGCCGCTCGTCCATCGTGGGCGGGCACGCGGAGCAACGACCGATGGTGCGCTCCCGAGCCGTGCCGAGGTCGGCGCCGCACGAACGGCAGGTGGTGCGCACCGGGGTCGCGGCCTTCCCGCCCGCACCGACCCGGCGGCTGCGCTTGGGCTGCGATCGGGCCGCGTCGCCCAGCACGGCAGTGGTGCCGTCGAGGAACCGGGACGGGCGCCGGGTGGCACGGGCGCCGGGGGTACGCGCGACGGCATACGACATCACCAGGCGCTCGCGCGCCCGGGTGACCCCGACGTAGAGGAGCCGGCGCTCCTCCTCGACGGCCTGCGGGGTGTCGGCCATCGTGATGGGCAGGAGGCCGTCGGAGCACCCGACGAGGAAGACAGTGTCCCACTCCAGGCCCTTGGCCGCGTGGAAGGAGGCCAGGGTGACGCCGTTGACCGTGGGGGCGTGCTGGGCGGAGGCCCGCTCCTCGAGCTCGCGGACCAGCGCGGGCAGGCGGGCCCCGGGGTCGAGGGCGAAGAGGTCGTCGGCCAGGGCGGCCAGCGCTGACAGCGACTCCCACCGCTCGCGCGCCGCGCCCCCGCTGGTGGGCGCCTGCCGGCTCCAGCCGGCGCCGAGCAGCACGTCGCGGGCGAGGTCGGGCAGGGGCACCGACCCGTCGTCGGAGCGGGCCGCCCCGCGCATCAGCACGATGGCGTCACGGACCTCCTTGCGCGAGAAGAACCGCTCACCGCCGCGCACGAGGTAGGGGATGCCGCGCTCGGCCAGGGCCGACTCGAAGGACTCGCTCTGGCCGTTGGTGCGGAAGAGCACCGCCATCTCGGACGGGGGGTGGCCGGCCTCGACCAGGCCCGCGATGCGGGTGGCGACGGTGGCCGCCTCGTCGGGGTCGTTGTCGGCCACGACCAGCTCGGGCGCCGGGCCGTCGGGCCGCTGGGCCCGCAGCTCGACCGAGCCCGAGCGGCGCTGGCCACCCGGGCCGCGCAGCACGAGGTTGGCCAGTCCCACGACCTGCGGCGTCGAGCGGTAGTTGCGCACCAGCTCGACGGTGCGGGCGTCGGGATGCCGGGCCCGGAACCCGAGCAGGTGCTCGGGCGAGGCCCCGGTGAACGAGTAGATGGTCTGCGCCGGGTCGCCGACGACACACAGGTCCTTGCGCTCCCCCAGCCAGAGCTCGAGCAGGGTCTGCTGCAGCCGGTTGACGTCCTGGTACTCGTCGACGACGAAGTGGCGGTACTGGCTGCGCACCGCTCGGGCGACCTCTTCGTGCTCGCGCAGGATGCCGACCATGAGCAGCAGCACGTCCTCGAAGTCGATGACGCCGCGCTCGGTCTTGACCTCCTCGTAGGCAGCGACGAGGCGGGCCATCGCCGTGGCGTCGAGGCCCGCGGGCGGCTCGCGGCGCTGGGCGGTGGCCGCCGCGGCATACGACTCCGGGGTGAGCAGCGAGACCTTGGACCACTCGATCTCGGACGCGAGGTCGCGGATGGCCGCGCTGTCGAGCCGCAGCCGCAGCCGGCCGCCGGCCTCGGCGACGGCGCTGGCCTTGTGCGGCATCACCTCGGGCGACGCGCCGCCGATGGCCTGCGGCCAGAAGTAGTGCAGCTGGCGCAGCGAGGCCGCGTGGAAGGTGCGGGCCTGCACCCCGCCCACGCCGAGGTCGCGCAACCGCGTGCGCATCTCGCCGGCGGCCCGGGCGGTGAAGGTGACGGCGAGCACGCGCTGCGGCTGGTAGACGCCCGAGAGCACCCCGTAGGCGATGCGGTGGGTGATGGCGCGGGTCTTGCCGGTGCCGGCGCCGGCCAGCACGCACATCGGGCCGCTGGGGTGCGCCGCGACCTCGCGCTGCTCGGGGTCGAGGGCGTCGAGCACCGCGTCGGCTCCGGGGTGCACGGGCAGGGTGGTCATCGCGACGATCCTAGGTGTCGGCGGTGACGCCGAGGGACCGCGGCGGCCGGCCTGTGGACGGGGCCCGCGTCCCGGCATCCGTCGCTCGGGCCCGGCCGCCGAGCGGGGAAGCAACTCCCGGGCCCGGGTGTTCACCCCCGCGAGTCCCCGACCCGATCAGGAGCCCCGATGCCCGCCGCCGAGACCACCGGCCAGACGCTGCCCGCGCCCGGCACCGTCACGATGTTCACGACGACCTGGTGCGGCTACTGCCGCCGGCTGAAGTCGCAGATGGAGCGCGAGGGCATCGGCTTCACCGAGGTCGACATCGATCGCGAGCCCGGCACCGCCGAGTTCGTCATGTCGGTCAACGGTGGGAACCAGACGGTGCCCACGCTGCTGTTCCCGGACGGCTCCGCGGCGACCAACCCCTCGATCGCCGAGGTCCGCGACCGCCTCTCCTGAGCCCCAGGCACTCGCGGCGAGTGCGGAAGTGGTTGCCAGGGCGACCACTTCCGCACTCGCGGGGAGGAATACCGGGATGTGAGGGTCAGCGAAGCGGCAGCTCAGGGGCGTCCAGCGGGGCGCCGAACCAGTACTCGATGATCCGCCGCGAGATCGAGATGCGCCCCGACACCACGACCGACCCGTCGGCGATCGCCGCCACGAGCTCGTCGCGGGTGAACCACCGGGCGGCCTCGATCTCCTCCGCCTGGAGCCGCAGGTCGGTGCCCAGGGCCCGCGCCGTGAAGCCGAGCATCAGCGAGGAGGGGAACGGCCACGGCTGGTCGCCCAGGTAGGTGACGTCGGTGACCTCGATGCCGACCTCCTCGGCCACCTCGCGGACGACCGCGGCGGCCAGGCTCTCGCCCGGCTCCACGAAGCCGGCGAGCACCGACATCCCGTTGCCGCGAAAGCCCTTGCCGCGGGCCAGCAGGATGCGGTCGTCGGCGTCGACGACCGCCATGATCACGGCCATGTCGGTGCGCGGGTAGTGCTCGCTGCCGTCGGCCGGGCAGCGGCGGATCCAGCCGGCCAGCACCGGGTCGGTCGCCGTCCCGCACCGCGGGCAGTGCCCGTGGGTGCGGTGCCAGTTGGCCAGGGCCAGCGTCGTGGCGAACGCCGAGGCGCTCAGGTCGTCGAGGTCGGCACCGGCCTGGCGCAGGGTGCGCCACTCGGGCTCGCCGCCGACCCCGCCCGCGGGGTGGGCGTCGACGGCATCCGCGACGGCATCCACGAGGTCGTCGGCGACCACACCGACGTGCGCGGTGCCGCCGGCCTCCCCGAGGTAGAGGGCCAGCCGGCCGGCATCCGCGGGCTCGGGCGGGGTCAGGAGCGCTGCCAGCACCCCACCGTCGGCCGGCCGCACGGCCACCCGGTCGCCCACCAGGCGCAGCACGCGGGTGCCGGGGTCGGCCAGCAGCCGCGGCAGCAGCCCGGGGTCGGTGCGCAGGTCGCCGCGCCGGTCGAGCACCGAGGTGCTCAGGGCCAGACCGGGCAGGGTTCCGTCGGCAGCAGGCACGCCGCACAGCCTAGGGGCCACACCGCGGGCGGCCTCCCCGACGATCGGGGGCACACGGCATACCGTTGGGCCGTGGACCGCAGCCCCGCCTTCCTCGCCGCGCTGGCGAGCGCCGCCGTGCCCGGGCTCGACCCGGTGAGCGTCGAAGCCCTGCCGAGCACACCGGACCAGAGCTTCGACGTGGCCTTCGTGCAGGACGCCGAGCGCCGGCGGTGGGTGGTGCGGGCTCCGCGTACCGATGTCGCCGGCGCCGAGATGGACCGCACCGTGGGCCTCCTCGGCCTGCTCGGGCGGCGGTTGCCGTTCGCGGTGCCGGCCCCCAAGGGTTTCGTGGCGCTCAGCGAGGGCGGCCGCGCGGCGGTCTACCCGTACCTGCCCGGGCACAACCTCGACTTCGCCGAGCTGCCGCCCGGCCCCGGCATCGCGGCCGAGCTGGGCCGCGCCATCGCGGCGCTGCACAACACGGACCCGGCCGTCTACGACGAGGCCGGGCTGCCGAGCTACGACGCCGACGCCTACCGCAGCCGCCGCCTCGCCGACCTCGACCGGGCGGCCGAGACCGGCAGGGTGCCGACCACGCTGCTCACCCGCTGGGAGACGGCGCTCGAGGACGTCAGCCTGTGGCGGTTCGCCCCCACGGCCACCCACGGCGACCTCACCGGCGACCAGGTGCTCGCGGTGTTCACCGACGACGCCGATGCCGCGACGGGGAAGATCCGGGCGGTGACGGGCTGGGAGGACGCCAAGGTCGCCGACCCTGCCGACGACTTCGCGGCGCTCGTGGCCGACGCCCGCCCGGAGGCGGTCGAGACCGTGCTCGAGGCCTACTCGCACACCCGGGTCGAGCGGCCCGACCCCAACCTGCTGGTACGCGCCCGGTTGGTCGCCGAGCTCGGTCTGCTGGGCACGATGATGGTGGCGCTGGCCCGCAAGGACGACGCCGCCGTCGAGGTGCTCACCACCCAGCTGCGCCGGCTCGACGATGCCGTGCACGCCAGCGAGGAGCCCGACGACTACCGCCGCACCTCGCTCGCCCCGGTCGGCGTGCGCCGCCGCACGACCCGCCCGCCGGCGATGGTCGTCGATGACGACGACGACGAGGACCTGCCGGTGGTCGAGGCGGACGAGGCGGATACCGAGCAGCCCGAGGCCGACCAGCGAGAAGCCGCGGACGCGGCCGACGGCACTGCACCGGATGCCGAGGACGCCGGCGACGAGCCGGATGCCGTCGAGCAGACGACCGGGGGCACCGCGAAGGACGAGGCCGACCAGGTGACCACCGAGCTCGACCTCAGGTCGGCCGAGCGGCGCGCAGCACCCGAGTGATCTCGTCGGCTCCGGGCAGGTCGGGCCACACCGTCTCGCCGGTTACGGCGTGGAAGAACGCCCCGCGCACCCGCTCCTCGGGCACCCCGCGCACCCGGGCCCACGCCAGCCGGTAGGCGGACAGCTGCAGCGCCCGGGCCGCTGCCCGTGCCCCGGTGGCCGGAGCGCCGGTCTTCCAGTCGACCACCACCCAGCCGGGCTCGCCGTCGGGGCCGACCTCCGCGAAGACCGCGTCGATCCTTCCACGCACCGCGATGCCGTCGACGACGGTCTCGACGCTGGTCTCGACCTCGACGGGGGCCCGGTCGGCCCACTCGCTGGCCAGGAAGCGCTCCTGCAGCGTGCCGAGGTCGGTGTCGGTCGCCTCCTCGTCGGCCGACCCGGGCAGCGCGTCGATGTCGACGAACGCCGCTCGTGAGTAGTGCTCCTCGACCCAGGCGTGGAAGGCGGTGCCCCGCCGGGCGGCCAGCGCCGGTGGGGTCGGCATCGGCCGGCGCAGGTCGAGCGTGAACCGCTCGGCGTCCTCGGCGAGCGACACCAGCGCCGAGGTGGACAGGTGCGCCGGCAGGTCGACGTCGACCGGGGCTCCGCTGCGGCGCCGGGCCCGCTCGTCGAGCAGCATCCGGATCTCGTCGTCCCACCGCCCGGCGGCCGGTGCGGCGCCCTGCGAACCCGTGGCAACGGCATCCGCCATGGCGCCGGCGACCGCGCGGGCCGGCCCGAGCAGCGCCTCGCGACGCTCGCGGTGGTCGAGTGTCGGCCAGGCGACGCTGACCTCCTCGGCGGTGCGGGGGTTCTGCGGCTTCGGGTCGTCCAGGGGTGGCAGGTCGACCCACGGGCCGGGCGCGGCGACCAGCCCGGACGCCTGCACCTCGTCGAGGAAGCGGGAGGTGATGCGCGGGGTGCTCGCCGTGCCCCAGACGTGGGCGGTGAGCAGCAGGTCGGTGCGCGCCCGGGTGACCGCGACGTAGGCCAGCCGGCGCTCCTCGACGATGCCGTGCGCGGCGACGGCCTCACGGAAGCGTTGGTGCTCGGTGGCCAGGTCGTCCCAACCGGTGTGCCCCGCCCAGGCGAAGCGCGGAAGGCCGTCGGCGTCGCCGCGCAGGTCGTAGGGCAGGGTGGCCAGCCCGGCCAGCCAGCCCTTGTCGGTGGGGGCCGGGTGCGCCCACCCGTCGTCGCGCAGTGAGGTGCGGGTGCCCGAGTGCGCGGGGAAGGACCCCTCGACCAGCCCCGGCACGGCCACGACGTCCCACTCCAGGCCCTTGGCCGCGTGGACCGTCATCACCTGCACGGCGTCGGTGCGGGCCTCGATCCAGCCGAGGTCGAGCCCGCGCTCCTCGTCGACCGCGGCGTCGAGCCACGCGAGGAACCCGCCGAGGGAGGCCCGGTCCGCGGACGCGGCGAAGGTGGCCGCGACGTCGGCGAAGGCGTCGAGGTGGGCCCGCGCCGCGCCGGGAGTCCACCCCGGTCGGGACAGCACCTCGATGTCGAGCCCGAGCGCGACCTCAGCCTCGGCGGACAACTCGGCCAGCCCCAACCCGGTGAGCGAGCGCAGCCGGCGCACCGCCGCCGCGAGGCCGGCGAGCCGCTCCAGGGCGAGCGGCCCGATCGACTGTCCCTCGTCACCGACCCAGGTCGCGGGCGGGAGGTCGTCGAGGGCCTCGACGATGCTCGAGCGGTCGCTCGCGTCGGGTGCCAGGTCGGCGCCCCGGCGGCGCCCGGTGCGCTGGCGGGCCCGGGCCCAGGCCCCGAGGCCGTCGAGGTCGGCGGCCCCGAGCCGGCACGACGGCCCGGTGAGCAGGCGCATCAGCCGGTCGCCCCGAGTGGGGTCCTGCACGACCCACAGCAGCGCGACGAGGTCGGCCACCTCGGGCGTGTGGAGCAGCCCGCCGAGGCCGACCACCTCGTAGGGGATGCCGCGCGCCTCGAGTGCCTCGACCACGGGGTCGAACTGAGAACGCTTGCGGCACAACACCGCTGCGGTGTGTCGACCCGGCCGGGACCGGCGGTGCTGCACCCAGGCGGCGACGTGCGCGGCCTCCTCCTCGATCGTCGCGAGGCGCGCCGTGGCGACGTGTCCGCGACCGGCCTCGGCGCGTTCCGCCAGCGACGCGACCGGCACCCGGGTCGACCGGGTCAGGGGCTCGGCCACCAGGTTGGCGACGTCGAGCACCGCCCGGTCGTTGCGCCAGCTCGTCGAGAGGGGCAGCACCAGGGCCGGGTCGGGGTCGACGAAGTCCTCGCGGAAGCGGTGCAGCGTGGTCGAGCTGGCGCCGCGCCAGCCGTAGATCGACTGGTGCGGGTCGCCGACGGCCGTGACCGGCACCGGGGCGCCAGGCGCCACGAAGAGCGAGCGCAGCAGCTGCAGCTGGGCCTCGGAGGTGTCCTGGAACTCGTCGAGAAGCACGGCCCGGAACCGGCCGCGCTCGGCCACCCCCACCTGCGGCACGGTGGTGGCGATGCGCGCGGCCAGTGCCACCTGGTCGGCGAAGTCCATGGCGTCGCGCTGGCGCTTGAGCTCGTGGTAGCGCTCGACCAGCGGCAGCACGGCCCGCCGCTCGCGGAGCACCGTGATGGCGTCGCGGACCTCGGAGGGGAAGGTGCGTCGCTTCGTGACCCCGCGCGGCACCGCCTCGAGCGCTTCCACGACGGCGTCGAGGTGCCGGGCGACGGCGTCGACCCCGACGAGGTGCTCGGCCATCTCGCCGGCGAGGTCGACCACCGCGGTCGTCACGGTCGACTCCGCCTTCTCGACCCCGTCCATCGGGCCGTCCCACGACGCGACCGCCTCGTGGGCCACCTGCCAGGCCGCGGCTTCGCTGAGCAGCCGGCTCTCGGCCTCGACCCCGAGCCGCACACCGTGCTCACGCACGATCCGGCCGGCATACGCGTGGTAGGTGGACACCGTGGGCACGTCGTCGAGCACCGCGGCGCCGTCGTCGCTGCTCGGCACCCAGAGACCCGCCTCGCGCAGGGCGGCCAACCGGGTCGTGAGCCGCTCGGACAGCTCGCCGGCGGCCTTGCGGGTGAAGGTGAGCCCGAGCACCTCGTCGGGACGCACCAGGTCGTTGGCGACGAGCCACACCACGCGCGCGGCCATCGTCTCGGTCTTGCCCGACCCGGCGCCGGCGACGACGAGAAGCGGGCGCAGCGGGGCCTCGATGACCGCCACCTGCTCGGGCGTCGGCGCGTGCGACTGCCCGAGCGCACGCGCCAGCTCGACCGCCCCCCAGCGCAGGGCCCCGGGCGCCGCGTCGAGGGACAGCGTGCCGGATGCCGTGCCGTCGCCGCTCACAGCCGCCTCCCCTCCGCGTAGGCCGGGCAGGAGTCCTTCACCTGGCAGGTGCCGCACTGCGGGCCCGGGGTCGCCGCGAAGACCGTGCCCGCCATGCCCTCGGCGACCTCGTCGACGAGGTCGCGCGCCCAGGTCGGCTCGTCGTCGGTCTCGAGTGGCGGCTGCAGCTGGAGGCTGGTGCTCTTCGCCGCCGCGGCCCGGCCGAGCTGGAGCAGGGCCGCGCCGCCGGAGCGGTGGCCGTACTGCGCGAACGCGCCCTCCTCGACGGCGAGCTGGTAGGCGCCGAGCTGGCCATGCCGGCGCACCTCGTCGACCGTGGGCTTGCTGGCCCCGGTCTTGAGGTCGACGACCCGCACCCGGCCTGCGGCATCGACCTCGATGCGGTCGACCTGGCCGGTGACGACGGCGCGACCCAGCGCCACCCGGATGCGCTCCTCGGAGGCGGCCTTGCGCCACCCCACGGCCGCCGACTCGCTGAGGTGGCGGGCCAGCCGGGTCGTCATCGCCTGCGCCCGGCCGAGGTCGCGCCGGCTGAGCCAGCCCGGGGCGAGCCCCAGGCGTCCCCAGCGGGACTCGAGCTCCGCGGCATACGTGGCCGCGTCGGTGTCGCCGAGGTCGTGGGCGACCTCGTGCACCAGCGTGCCGATGTCCTGGGCGCCCATCGAGGGCCCGTCACCGCCGGCGGCCCGCAGCACCCACTGGAGGCGGCACTTGCCGAAGTGGTCGATGGTCGACGGCGAGACCGACACCGCCGCCCCGGCGGCACGACGAGGCCGGTCGTCGCTGACGTCGCGCAGGGACCACCACTGGGCCGGGTCGGCGCCCGGAACCCGGTGTGCCGCAAGCGTGGCCAGAGCGGTGACGGCTGCACCGCGGGTGGCGGCGTCGGGCCCGGCGACCTCTCGCCGCAGCTCGGCGACGAGGCCGGGCAGCGTCAGCGGACGGGCGACGTCGGTGAAGGGCCGGTCGTAGGGCAGCGGGTCGACGACGTCGAGGAACGGCGAGGGCTGCTCGTCGTCGCTGCGGACGGCCGTGACGACGAGCAGCCGGCGGGCCCTGGTGACCGCGACGTGGAAGAGCCGGGTCTCGTCGTGCCGCACCTGCGCGCGCGCCGCGCGAGGGTCGCCCCCACGGCCGGTGACCAGGTCGACGAGGTCGGTCGACCCGAGCAGCGAGCCGCGCAGCCGCAGGTCGGGCCAGACCCCCTCCTGCACCCCCGCCACCACGACGAGGTCCCACTCGAGCCCGGCGGATGCCGCGGGCGTCACCAGGGCGACCGACTCTCCGGCCGGGGCGCGGGCGACGAGGGTGTCTCCCGCGACGTCCTGGCCCAGCACGTGGTCGAGGAAGTCGGCGGGTGAGGCGCCGGGCAGCCGGTCGACGAAGCGGGCGGCGGCGTCGAACAGGCCGAGCACGGCGTCGAGGTCACGGTCGGCCCGACCGCCGCCGGGGCCGCCGGCCAGCGCCGTGTCGCGCCACGGACCGGCCAGGCCGCTGGCACTCCACATCCGCCAGAGCACCACCTCGACCCCCTCACCGTCGCGCAGGGCGTCGACCGCCGCCGCGAGGACGCGGTGGGTGCGCCGGGCGGATGACGCCTCCGGGCCGATGCGGTCGAGCGGGAACGGGTTGAGCACGACCTCGGCGAGCAGCACGTCGCTGGGACGCCCACCGCCGTCGTCGAGCTCGAGGCGCCGCAGCGAGCGGCGCAGCCGGCGCAGCTGCACGGCATCCGCGCCGCCGACCGGTGACGTGAGCACGTCGACCACGTCGGCGGGGTCGAGCTGCTCGGCGCCGGCGACGACGTCGAGGGCGCAGCGCAGCAGGGTGAGGAAGGGGCGCACGGCCGCCTCGTCGCGCACCGGGAGATCGGCGGTGGCGGTGTCGACCGGCACCCCGGCGCTGCGCAGCACCCGGCGCAGGGTGGCCGTGCGGCCGCCGCCACGCACGACGACCGCCATCCGCGACCAGGGCACGCCGTCGAGCAGGTGGGCGGCGCGCAGCCGGCCGGCGACGTAGCCGGCCTCCTGCGCCGCGGTGCGCAGCAGGTGCGCCTCGACCTGGCCGCCGGGCCCGGCCGGCTCGACCCGACGGTGGGCGGCGCCCCCCACCACGCCGACGTGCGCGGCCACCCGGGCGGCGGCGTCGAACACCAGGCCGGCGCACCGGTACGACGTGGAGAGCAAACGGGTGGGGGCGTCGGGCCAGCTGGTGACGAACAGGCGCGGGTCGGCGCCGCGGAAGGTCTGGGTGGCGGCGTCGGGGTCGCCGAGCAGCACGAGGTCGACACCACCGCCGGCGACGACCACCTGGAGCAGCCGCAGGGCGGCCGGCGTGAGCTCCTGGGCGTCGTCGACGACGACGAGGCGCAGCCCCGACCGCAGCCGGTCGAGCGCGTCGAGGTCGGTCTCGAGGTGGTCGGCAGCCGCGCCGAGGATCCAGGCGGGGTCGAAGGCCCCCGGGGCCGACAGGGCGGTGACCTCGTCGTACTCGCGGAGCACGTGGGCGGCCGCGACCCACTCGGGGCGGTCGTGGGCGGCGCCGAGCCGGGCGAGGTCCTCGGGGTCCAGGCCCAGCTCGACGGCCCGCATCAGCAGGTCGCGCAGCTCGCTCCGGAAGGTGCGGGTGGGCAGGGCGAGGTGCAGGGACGGCGGCCACGGAGGTGCCGACGCCTCCCCCGCCGCGTGCCCGGCGAGCAGCTCGCCGAGGATGACGTCCTGCTCGGGGCCGCTGAGCAGGCGCGGCGTGGGGTCGCCGGCCAGCGCCGCCGCTTCGCGCAGGATGCCGAAGCCGAGCGACTGGTGGGTGCGGGCCAGCGGCGTGGTGGTGGTGCCGCCGAGCCGGGCGGTGACGGCGTCGCGCAGCCTGGCGGCCGCGAGCCGGGTCGGCGCGAGCAGGAGGCAGCCGTCGGCCGCCGCATCGCCCCGCTCGACCCGCTCGGCCACCAGCTCGACGGCCACGGTGGACAGGCCGGTGCCCGGGGCGCCCAGCACCCGCAGCAGCGGCCCGCGGTGCTCGACCACTGCGCGCTGGCTCGCGTCGAGCACCGGGACGTGCGGCGCGACGGGAGCCGGACGGCGGAGGACGAGCACCCGTGAATCCCATCACGCGCCCCCGACACCCCGCCGCCCGACCCGCGGCCGTTGACCGTCCGGCAGGGGCGCGTCCAGACTCGTCCTACGCGGCCGAGAGGGGGACGGCATGGCCGAGGACGTGGCACCGGCGAGCGCCTGGGAGGCCTTCGGGCCGGCCTACGCGGGGTGGCAGCTCGTCCAACGGCTGGTCGTGGGAGAGCGCAGCGGCCTGCTCGCCGCGCTGTGCGCAGGCTCCGGCACGGCGGCCGAGATCGCCGACCGCGCCGGTACCGACCCGCGCCTCACCCTGGAGTGGCTGCGCGTCATGACGGTCGGCGGCCTCAGCGACTTCCGCGACGGCGTCTTCGTCGCGAGCCCCGACCTGGCGGAGCTGCACGAGGTCCCCGGCATCGACTCGCCGGTCGGCATCGTCTCGGAGGCGCTGGACCGGCTGCCGGACCTGGTCGACGCCCTCACCACGGCGGTCCGGACCGGCGGCGGCGTCGCCCCGCAGGTCTACGGGTCGGCGCCCACTCGGCTGCAGAACCTGTTCTCGACGATGGAGACCGCGCCGCACCTGGTGCCCGACCTGCTCACCCCGGTCGACGGCCTCGTCGAGCGCCTCGAGCGGGGATGCCGGGTCCTCGAGGTCGGCTGCGGCGCCGGGTGGGCGCTGGAGACCCTTGCCGACGCGTTCCCCGCAGCCACCTTCACAGGCGTCGACCTCGACGAGCTGGCGCTCACGATGGCAGAAGGGCGCCTGCGCCGGTTCGGTCCACGGGTGGTGACCAGGTCGCTCGACGTGATGGACGTCGAGCCCGGCTCGGCCGACATCGTCCTGGCCATGGACCTCGTCCACGACCTTCCCGACCCGCTCGGTGCGCTGGTGGTGGTGCGCCGCGCCCTGGCCGCGGACGGCATCCTCGTCGTCGTCGAGGCGGAGGCCACCGGCGACTTCACCGTCGACCGGCACGGGCCGCTGGGGTGGCAGTACAGCCCGAGCTTCTCCCGGTGCATCCCGGTGAGCCAGCACGCCGGTGGGCAGGGGCTCGGTGCGATGTGGGGCCGCGAGGCTGCTCTGGACCTGCTGCACCGAGCCGGCTTCGACCGGGTCGACACGCACACCACCCCGGTGCACTCGACGGTCTTCGCGTGCCGCGCCTGACCTCAGTACGACGGGAGGGTGGGGTCGACCTGCGCGACCCAGGCGAGGATGCCGCCCTCGACGTCCACCGCGTCGACGCCGCGTGCGCGCAGCAGGTCGACCGCCTCGGCCGAGCGGCCGCCCGACTTGCAGTGGACGTAGAACCGGCGGCCGGGCACCAGCCCGGGCACCTCGGCACCTGCGCGCAGGTCACCGATGGGGAGCCACGCCGCCCCGGGCAGCGCCACGACGGCCCGCTCACCCTCCTCGCGCACGTCGAGCAGCACGGCCGCCCCGCCCTCGAGCGTCCCCGCGTCGAGCAGCCCCTTGAGCTCGAGAACGCTGATGCTCGGCCGGTCGGCGAGCGGAGTGCCCGCGGGCGGCCCGGCCTCCGGGACGGACGTGGCCCACCCGAGCGGGCGGGTGAGGTCGGCACCCGAGCCGCACACCCGGCATCCGGGGTCGGCGGTGACGGGCAGGGTGTCCCAGGTCTGGCGCAGCGCGTCGTGCACGAGCAGTCGCCCCACCAACGGCTCCCCGATGCCGGCCACGAGCTTGACCGCCTCGGTCGCCATGACCGACCCGATGCTGGCGCACACCGCACCGAGCACGCCGCCGACGGCGCACGACGGCACGGCATCCGGCGGCGGTTGGGAGGGGAAGACACACGCGTAGCAGGGGCCCTCGCCCGCCCACCACACCGACACCTGCCCGTCGAAGCGGAAGACCGAACCCCACACGTGCGGCACTGCGAGCCGGGCGCAGGCGTCCCCGACGAGGTAGCGGGTGGGGAAGTTGTCGGCGCCGTCGAGCACGAGGTCGTAGTCGGCGACCACGTCCAGCGCGGTGGCCTCGTCGAGGCGTTCGGAATGCTGCACGACCTCGGTGCTCGGGCTGATGGCGTGCACGGCGTCGGCCGCGGATGCCGTCTTGGGCCGCCCGACGTCGGCCACCCCGTGCACCACCTGGCGCTGGAGGTTGGTGGTGTCCACGACGTCGTCGTCGACCACGCCGATCGTGCCCACCCCGGCGGCGGCCAGGTAGAGCAGCGCCGGCGACCCCAGCCCTCCGGCCCCCACGACCAGCACGCGCGCGGCCCGCAGCCGGCGCTGCCCGAGGGAGCCGAGGTCCGGCAGCAGCAGGTGTCGCGCGTAGCGCGTGCGCTCCTGCGCCGTGAGCTCCGCGCCCGGCGGCACCAGCGGGGGTCGTGCCATGGCGCGACCCTAACAACCCGCATGCGGCGCATCCGGGTCGCGGCGGTTACTGGTCCGTAGGATGCTGCGTACCCCGGCAGAAGGACTCGGATGACCAGCACGCAGACCACCCCCCGCGGACAGCGGATGCCGCGCAGCGAGCGTCGCGCGCAGCTGCTCGACGCCGCCCAGGCCGTCTTCGTCCAGTCCGGTTACCACGCCGCGGCGATGGACGAGATCGCCGACCGGGCGGGAGTGTCCAAGCCGGTGCTCTACCAGCACTTCCCGGGCAAGCTCGACCTCTACCTCGCCCTGCTCGACAAGCACTGCGACACCCTGGAGTCCCTCGTGCGGGCGGCGCTGGAGGTCGGGGGCGACAACGAGGTGCGGGTCCAGCGCACGGTGGCCGCCTACTTCGAGTTCGTCACCAGCGAGGGCGCGGCCTTCCGGATGGTCTTCGAGAGCGACCTCACCAGCGTCCCCCAGGTGCGCTCCCGCCTCGACGCGCTCGAGATGAACTGCGCGGAGGCGATCGCCGAGGTCATCGCCGAGGACACCGGGGCCGACGACGAGCGCGCCCTGATGCTCGGTTCGGCGCTGGCGGGCATGGCCCAGGTGGCCGCCCGGCACTGGCTGGCCCAGGGCGGCGACGCGCCCGAGCCCGAGGCCGCCGCGATGATCAGCGCCCTCGCCTGGCGGGGGCTGGGGTCGTTCCCCAAGGTCGAGTCCTGACCCCACGGCATCCGCCACGTGTTCGCTCGTGGCGGATGCCGGAATGCCTCCCGCCGAGCGCGGGTTAGCCTGAGCCCGAGAGCGCGGACCGGTCCGCGCCCCACGATGAAAGGTGTGCACCCGTGGAGGTCACCATCGGCGTCCAGAACGTCGCTCGCGAGCTGACGCTCGAGACCGACTCCCCCACCTCTGAGGTCACCGCGGCCGTCGAGGCCGCGCTCGCCGACGGGGGCGTGCTTCGCCTCATCGACAACCGCGGGCGCTCCGTGTTCGTGCCGGCCGGTGTCATCGGCTGGGTGCAGGTCGGCGACTCCGAGAAGGGCCGGGTCGGCTTCACCCCGTGACCTTCGGCGTCCCCCACCGGCCGCCGCGACAGGACTACATTCGGTGCCGCACCCGGGTCCGCCCGGTGCGTCACGTGCGCACGGGCGCGCGTGACGAGCATCTGTCGGGCCCGCGTGGTCCGGATTGGAGTTGGCAGTGATCGAGTTGCTCCCCATGGCCGCCGCCACGTGCGCGCCCTCGGGTTTCTTCGGCTGGATCGGCACCATCATCTTCGGCGCCGTCATCGGCATGCTCGCCAGGCTCGTGCTGCCGGGTAGGCAGCACATGGGTCTGCTCATCACGATCCTGCTCGGGGTGCTCGGCGCCCTGATCGGATATTGGCTGGCCGCTCAGATCGGCGTCTGCGCGACCCGGGGCACCGACTGGACCCGCTGGCTGATCTCGATCGCCTCCGCCGCCATCCTGGTGGTCATCTACGGCTCCATCCGCGGCCGCAAGCAGGTCTGAGGCCAACGCGACTTCTTGCGGAAGATCCCCCACAACGGACGGCCCTCCGGCCCCCGCGGTGGGGGACTTTCCGCAAGAAGTCGCAGTGAAGGGCTGTCAGGCGGACAGGCCGAGCAGCGCCATCCGCTCGGAGTGGTTGTCGGTGAGCCGGGTGAACATCTGGCCGACCTCGGCGAGGTCGACGCCACCCCCGACGAGCAGGGCCGACAGCGCGTCACGCTCGACCGCGACGGCCTGGGCCTGCGACAGCGCCTCGCCCAGCAGCCGCCGGCCCCACAACGCCAGCCGCCCGCCGGCGGTGCGGTCGGTCTTGAGGGCGTCGCGCACCACCCTCACGACGAAGTCGGACTCCCCGGCGTCGTCGAGCGCGCGCGCCATCACCTCGCGGGTGCCGTCGTCGACGAAGACCGACATCTCGCGGTAGAAGTCCTTCGCGATGCCGTCACCGACGAACGCCTTGACCAGCCCCTCGAGCCAGCCCTTGGGCCTGGTGCGCTCGTGGTAGGCGGCGAAGGGCACGACGAACGGGGCCATCGCGGCATCCGGGTCGATGTCGTGGGTGCGCATGTGCTCGACCAGCACGGAGTACTGGACGTACTCGGTGTTGGCCAGGCCCGCCATCGCCGACTTCAGGTGCAGCGTCGGCGCGAGGTCGGAGTCGACGGCCATCCGGATGAACGCGGTGAGCTCGCCGTAGGCGAGGACCCCCAGCAGGTCGACCACCGCCGCGTGGTAGGCGGGGTCCTCGATCGACGTGTGCTCCATGGGTTCGGAGCCTAACGGTAGAGTGGGGAGCGTCCCACGGTGCCCGGTCGGCACGACAACCCCAGTTCCTTGACGTGGCGAGCGCCCGGCGTTCTCGGCGCCACCCGCCCCCCGAAGACCTCCGATCGGCCCACAGCCCCTGTGTGGGCGCACGCGCGCCCGCCGACCGGAAGAGACCCATGACCGACGTCACCGACGCCCCGACCACCCCTGACGACGCGAACGCCGAGGCCGTCCTGGCCGAGACGGTCGCCGAGGTCGTCACCGAGCCCGAGCCCGTCGCCTCGTTCTCCGACTTCCCGATCCACCAGGACATCGTCGACGCCCTCGCCGATCACAAGATCACCAGCCCGTTCCCGATCCAGGCGATGACCCTGCCGGTCGCCCTCGGCGGCCACGACATCATCGGCCAGGCCAAGACCGGCACGGGCAAGACCCTCGGTTTCGGCATCCCGATCCTGAACCGGGTGACCTCCCCCAAGGACGACGGCTTCGCCACGATGCCGTTCGCCGGCAAGCCGCAGGCCCTGGCCGTCGCCCCCACCCGCGAGCTCGCCGTGCAGGTCGCCGGTGACCTCGAGCGGGCCGGCAAGAAGCGCGGCGTGCGCGTGCTCACCGTCTACGGCGGCCGGGCCTACGAGCCGCAGGTCGAGGCGCTGCAGCGCGGCGTCGAGGTCGTCGTCGGCACCCCGGGCCGGCTCATCGACCTGGCCAAGCAGGGCCACCTCGACCTCGGTCACGCGCGCATCGTCGTGCTCGACGAGGCCGACGAGATGCTCGACCTGGGCTTCCTGCCCGATGTCGAGCGGCTGCTGGCGCTCACCCCGGCCTCGCGCCAGACCATGCTCTTCTCGGCCACGATGCCGGGTGCGGTCGTCGCGCTGGCCCGCCGCTACATGAGCCAGCCCACGCACATCCGCGCGATGGGCGACGACCAGGAGAACGCCCACACGGTCAAGGCCGTCGAGCAGTTCGTCTACCGCGCCCACGCGATGGACAAGGTCGAGATGCTGGCCCGCATGCTCCAGGCCCGCGAGCGCGGCCTCACGATCATCTTCAGCCGCACCAAGCGCACCGCCGCCAAGGTGGCCGACGACCTCGCCGAGCGCGGGTTCGCCGCCGCCGCCATCCACGGTGACCTCGGGCAGGGCGCCCGCGAGCAGGCGCTGCGCGCGTTCCGCAACGGCAAGGTCGACATCCTCGTCGCCACCGACGTCGCGGCCCGCGGCATCGACGTCGAGCACGTCACGCACGTCATCAACTACCAGTGCCCCGAGGACGAGAAGACCTACCTCCACCGCATCGGCCGCACCGCGCGGGCCGGCAACACCGGCATCGCAGTCACCTTCGTCGACTGGGACGACCTGCACCGCTGGGCGATGATCAACAAGGTGCTCGACCTGGGCATGCCCGAGCCGCAGGAGACCTACTCCTCCTCACCCCACCTGTACTCCGACCTCGACATCCCCGAGGGCAGCAAGGGCCGCCTGCCCCGTGCGCAGCAGACCCGCGAGGGCCTGGGCGCCGAGGTGCTCGAGGACCTCGGCGAGACCGGCAAGGGCGCCGGGCGGCGCGGTCCGGGCGGTGGCGGTGACCGCGGGCGCGGTGGGCGCTCCGGCGACAACCGCGGCGGCCGTGGCGCGGAGTCGCGCGACTCGTCGCGACCGGCATCCCGCGACAGCGACGCACCCGCCGACGGCGGGGCCGACCGCCCCAAGCGCAACCGCAACCGCCGGCGCACCCGCGGCGGCAGCACGTCGGGCGAGACCACCAGCTGACGCACCCGGGCCGGGGCACCTTTGACCAATTGGTCGATGTTGCCCCGGGATCCTCCGGTACACCGAAGGGCCGCACCGAAACTCGGTGCGGCCCTTCGGTGTTCCTGCGACTGGTCAGCCGGTGAGGGTGCTGGTGTCGATGACCGCGCGGTAGCGCACGTCGCCGTCGACGACCCGGTCCCACACGGCATCCACGTCGGCGGCGTCCACGACCTCGATCGTTGCGGCGATGCCGTGCTCGGCGCAGAAGTCGAGCATCTCCTGGGTCTCGGCGATGCCGCCGATCTGCGACCCGGCGACGGCCTTGTTGCCACCGATGAGCGAGCCCGGCGGGATCTCGTACGGGGCCGGCGGCAGGCCGACGTTCACGACGACGCCGGCCGGCTTCAGCAGCCGCACGTAGTCGGCGATCGGGATGTCGGCGCTCACCGTGTTGAGCACGATGTCGAACGTGCCGCGGGCGGCCTTCATGGCGTCGGTGTCGGAGGAGGCGATGTGCCGCGTGGCGCCGAGCGCCTCCGCGTCGTCGGCCTTGGCCATCGAGCGGGAGATGGTGGTGACGGTGGCGCCCATGGCGGCGGCGATCTTCACGCCCATGTGGCCCAGGCCGCCGACGCCGACCACGGCCACCGAACGGCCGGTGCCGGCGCCCCAGCGGCGCAGCGGGGAGTAGGTCGTGATGCCGGCGCAGAGCAGGGGCGCGGCGACGTCGAGGTCCATGGAGTCGGGGATGCGCAGCACGAAGCGCTCGCTGACGACGACCTCCTTGGCGTAGCCGCCCATGGTCCACTCGCCGTCGTAGCCCTGGGTGTTGTAGGTGCCCACCGAGGGCTTGGTGCAGAACATCTCCATGCCGTCCTTGCACGGCTCGCACTCGCCGCAGGAGTCGACGAGGCAGCCGACGCCGACCCGGTCGCCGACGGCGTGGCGGGTGACCTCGTCACCCACGGCGACGACCGTGCCGGCGATCTCGTGGCCCACGGTCAGCGGGAAGTGCGCCGGCCCCCACTCCTCGCGCACGGTGTGGATGTCGGAGTGGCAGATGCCGGCGAAGGCGATGTCGATGCGGATGTCGTCGGGGCGCAGGTCGCGACGCTCGATGCTGCCCTGGCGGAAGCCGGAGGTCGCGGAGTCGGCGATGAGTGCAGGTGTCGTGGTCGGCATCCGGCCACTGTATGACGGTCGCGTGCTCCGGTTCGAATTCCTCGACAGGCCCTTCGGAGCGGGGGTCTCGGGTCGCTCAGAGGTCGGCGAGGATCGAGGCGGCCACCTCGCGGTAGGCCTTGGCGCCCTTCGAGGTGCGAGCCGTGGAGAGGATCGAGCGCCCCACCGCGGGGGCCTCGGCGAAGCGCACCGTCTTCGGGATGGGGGGCATCAGCACCGGCAGGTCGTAGCGGCTGCCGACATCCTCGAGCACCTCGCGGGCGTGCAGGCTTCGGCCGTCGTAGAGGGTCGGCAGGATGCCGATGACCCGCAGCTTCTTGTTGAGGATCTTCTTCACGTCGCGCACGGTGTCGAGCAGCTGCCCGACCCCGCGGTGGCTCAGCATCTCGCACGGCATCGGGATGATCAGGCCGTGCGCGGCGGTGAGGGCGTTGAGGGTGAGCACCCCGAGGCTGGGTGAGCAGTCGAGCAGGATGATGTCGTAGTCGCGCTTGACGTCGTCGAGCGCGCCCTGCAGGACGTACTCACGGGCCGGGCGCGAGAGCAGCACCGCCTCGGCACCGGCGAGGTCGATCGTGCTGGGCACCAGGTCGATGCCCTCCTCGCAGCCGACGATGACGTCCTTGACCGCCGTGCCCCCGACGAGGACGTCGTGCACCGACGACTCCACGGCATCCGGGTCGACGCCGAGGCTGAAGGTCAGGCAGGCCTGGGGGTCGAGGTCGACCAGGAGCACCCGGCGCCCCTGCTCGGCGAACGCGGCTCCCAGCGAGGCGACCGAGGTCGTCTTGGCCACCCCGCCCTTCTGGTTGGCGAGGGCGAGAATCATGGCCTTGCGCTTCGGCTGCTTCGGCGCCATCGGGGGGCCTTCCATGGGGTCCGCGGGATTGGGCCCGATTGTGTCACCCGGTGCTCGCGAGCACCTCGCCGGTCAGCACGAAGCGGCGGAACGACTCGGCCGAGGGGAGCAGCGGCCGGCCGGTGACCCACGCGACCCCGACCTCGCGCTGCGCGTGGGCGTCGGTGAGCGGCACCATCCTGGTGCGCGCGAAGGTGGTCGGCGTCGGCTGGCCCAGCGCCGGCACCACCGCCACCCCGAGCCCGGCCGCCACCAGGCCGCGCACCGTCGGCAGGTCGTCGGCCTCGAGGTCGATGGTGGGAGTGAAACCGGCCGCCTCACAGAGCGCGAGGGTCTGCGACCGCATCCCGGACGGCGCCCGGCGCACGACGAACGGCTCGTCGGCCACCTCGGACAGGGCCACCGCGTCGCGCTCGGCCACGCGGTGGGTCAGCGCGACGGCGAGCACGAGCGGCTCGACGAGGATGCGCCGCCACTCGACTCCGGCGCCGGTGACCCGGTGGGTCGTGAGCTCGACATCGGCGCGCCGGGTCGCGAGCTGTTGGGACACCTGCCCGCTGTCCCCCACCGCGGTGCGCTGCAGCACGAACCGCACGCGCGGGTGGTCGCGCCGGAAGGAGCGGATGAGACCCGGCACCAGCCACGACCCGAGGCTGAGCGGGAAGGCCAGCGTCACGACGCCGCCCTCGGGGTCGACGAGCTCGTCGACCGCTGCCAGGCCGTTGTCGAGGTCGTTCACGAGGTGGTCGACGTGCCGCTTGAAGGCAGTGCCGGCGTGCGTCATCCGCAGCACCCGGCCGGAGCGGCGCAGCAGTGGCGTGCCGACGTCGTGCTCGAGGCGAGCCAGGGCCCGGGACACCCCGGGCTGGCTCACCCCGAAGATCTCGCTGACCTCGGTGACGGTGTAGCCGTCGGCGACGAGCTGGAACCAGCGCAGCGAGTCGGTGTCCACATCCATGACGATAGTGCATGTCACGTATCTGCGGATTCCATTGGACGCATGGACAGCCTCCGGCGCATGCTGGATGCATGACCACCTCAACCCTGTGGACCACCGTCAAGGACGAGCTCCGCGAGCGCCGTGAGCACCGCGATGCTCTCAACCGGTTGCGCGCCGACCTCGACCACTACCGCACCCCCAGCGACATCGACGACCTGCTCGCCACCGTCGAGGGCGAGGACACCCCCGAGACCGAGCTGATCCGCGGCATCCTCAGCGAGAACGCCCGCGCCTACTACTCGCGCCGCAGCGCCTGACCTACCGCCCCCAGGGCACCGCGTCCGCGCGGACGCGGTAGAGCACGTGCGGCCGCAAGGGGTGCCCGACCGGCACGGCCGGGTGCCCGAAGTCGCCGGCCGGGTCGCGGGTCATCCCGATCCGCTCCATCACCGCCCGCGAGGGCGTGTTGCCCACGGAGGTCAACGACACCACCTCCGCCAGCCCGACCTCGTCGAACCCCACCCGCAGCGCCTCGCGCGCCGCCTCGGTGGCGAACCCGTGGCCCCAGGCCTCCTTGGCCAGGCGCCAGCCCACCTCGACGCAGGGGCTGAACGGCAGGTCGTGCGTCGGCACCGCGAGCCCGGTGAAGCCGATGAGGTCGCCGGTGTCGAGCCGCTCGAGCGCCCACAGCCCCCACCCCTGCGACTCCAGCGCTGTGTGCATCCGGTCGAGCATCGAGTCGGACTGCTCGCGGGTCAGGGTGTCGTGGAAGTGGCGCATGACCTCCGCGTCGGCGTTCATCGCGGCGAACGCGTCACGGTCGTCGTCGCGCCAGCCCCGCAGCAGCAGCCGCTCGGTGCGCCGGGCCTGGACGACAGCGCTCACGGACGGGCGTCGACGTCGGTGTCGGGCACGGCCCGCAGGCCGATCGGCCCGGGGTTCCAGGCGACCTCCCACCGGAAGCCGTCGGGGTCGGCGAAGTAGCCGGTGAACCCGCCCCACTCGCGCTCGGCCGGCCCCCAGACCTGCGCCCCGGATTCGCGGGCGAGGTCGAGCACGGTGCGCACCTCGGCCGGCGTGGGCACGTTGTGGGACAGCGTCACCGGCACCACGCCGTCTCCCTCGATGGTTGGGACTCCCAGCTCCTGCTCGAACGCCGTGCGGTTCCAGAGCGAGAGCACCAGCCGGTCGCCGGCAGCGAACATCAGGACGTCGCCGGGCACCTCGAGCTCGGGAGACCAGCCCAGCCCGTCGACGTAGAACGACCGCGAGCGGTCGAGGTCACGCACGGCGAGGGTCACGAACGACACACGTTGTTCCATGCGTCCCAAACCTTCCACACACGACCGACGGCACGGGCCTGCCGTGCACACGATCGGCGGCGGATGCCGGTCACGCGCCGTCGCGCTGCACCCACCCTGCGGCCGGGGGGCGCTCCTCGAGCGCCGCCCAGTCGGACTTCTCGGGGCCGGCCGCCTGGCCCTCGGGGCAGTGCGCCCGCAGGTCGCACCACCCGCACAGCGGGCCCGGCCGGGGCGGGAAGGATGCCGAGGACTCCCCCAGCTCGGCGAAGTCGAGGTCGGCTCGGCGGGCGTCACGGGCGATGGAACGAGCCTGCTCGACCTTGCGGGTGAGCGACTCGGGGGTGTGCTCGTGCGCGGCCACCGTGCCGGTGGGCACGTGGTGCAGCTCGACGCGCAGGGTGCGGCGCCGGAACATCTTCCACACCGCCGCCGCGTAGAGCCCCAGGGCCAGCGAGGTACGGGCGTCGTCATCGGTGGGCGGCACCCGCGAGGTCTTGTAGTCGACGACCACCAGCTGGCCGTCGCGGTCGTCGAGGCGGTCGACCCGCCCGCTCACCCGCAGGTCACCGCTGACGAACGACACCGTGCGCTCGATGCCGACCGGCTGGGTGGTGGGGTCGACGCCGCCGAGGTAGGCCGTGACCGCGGCCCGCATCTTCTCGCGCCACTCGCGGGACTGCTCGCCGTCACGGAACCCGACGTCGATCCAGGCGCGGTCGACCAGGCCGGCACCACCCTGCGGGGTCCGCTCGGGCAGGTCCCACCAGTCGCGCAGCGCGTTGTGCACGGCGTTGCCCAGCGAGGTGTGCGCCCGCTGGCGGCGCTTCTCGGGCGCCGGCCGGTCGAGGTACTGCAGGCGGTAACGGCGGGGGCAGTCGAGGAAGGCCAGCAGCTTGCTCGGGCTCGCCGCGTACAGGGGCGCGGGCATCCCGGGAAACTGCTGCTGGGCCGGCTGCGCACTCACGGCCCCGACGCTAGCCGCTGCCACCGACCCCGCGGCCCAGGCAGCGCCGACGCCACGGCCGCGGGAGCACGTGCGGCAGCACCGACGCCATGGCACCGGCAGCGCCCGGGCGCCAGCCACCGCAGCAACGGACCAGCCAGGACAGAGCCCCGCGGTGGCCCGGCCGGCGCCGTCTCGCATGACCCAGCAGCGCTCGTGAGGTGACACACTGTGCGGCGATGGCCATCAGCGCGTTCGACCTCTTCTCCGTGGGCATCGGCCCCTCCAGCTCGCACACCGTGGGACCGATGCGGGCCGCGCACACCTTCGCCCGGGGAGTGCGCGCCGCCGGCCTGCTCGAGCAGGTGGGCCGGGTGCGCGCGGAGCTGTTCGGCTCGCTCGGTGCCACCGGCCACGGCCACGGCTCGGTCAAGGCCGTCGTGCTCGGGCTGGAGGGCGAGGCACCCGAGACCACCGACCCTCGCGCGGCCGACCCGCGCCTGGCCGAGGTGCGCGACACCGGGCAGCTGCGGCTCGACGGCAGCCACGACATCGCCTTCGACCTCGACCGCGACGTCGTGCTGCACCGCCGCGCCCGACTGCCGTTCCACTCCAACGGCATGCGCTTCACCGCGTGGGCCTCGGCGACGCCGACAGAGGGCGAGGAGCCGCTGCACCAGCGCGAGTACTACTCGGTGGGCGGCGGGTTCGTGCTCGACCAGGACGAGGTCGGAGCGAACGTGATCGTGCCCGACCACACCCCGGTGAGGTACCCGTTCACCACCGGCGACCAGCTGCTCGAGCGGTGCGCGGAGACCGGGCTGCCGATCAGCGGCGTGATGATGGCCAACGAGCTGTCGTGGCGCACGGAGGCCGAGGTGCGCGAGGGCCTGCTGCACCTGTGGCAGGTGATGCAGGAGTGCATCGACAACGGCTGCCGCTCCGAGGGCGTGCTGCCCGGCGGGCTCAAGGTGCAGCGGCGCGCCCCGCGCCTGGCCACCCAGCTGCGCGGCGAGCACCCCGGCGACCCGCTGGCCGCGATGGACTGGGTCACGCTCTACGCCCTGGCCGTCAACGAGGAGAACGCCTCCGGCGGGCGCATCGTCACGGCACCCACGAACGGCGCGGCCGGCATCATCCCGGCGGTGCTGCACTACTACACGCGCTTCGTGCCGGGCGCCGACGACGAGGGCGTGGTGCGCTTCCTGCTCACCGCGGCCGCGATCGGCAGCCTGTACAAGGAGAACGCCTCCATCTCCGGAGCCGAGGTCGGCTGCCAGGGTGAGGTCGGCTCGGCCTGCTCGATGGCCGCCGGCGCCCTGGCCGAGGTGCTCGGCGGCACCCCCGACCAGGTCGAGAACGCGGCCGAGATCGGCATCGAGCACAACCTCGGCCTGACCTGCGACCCGGTGGGCGGCCTGGTGCAGATCCCGTGCATCGAGCGCAACGCCGTGGCCTCGGTGAAGGCCATCACGGCGGCGCGAATCGCGCTGCGCGGCAACGGCAAGCAGGTCGTATCGCTCGACAAGGCGATCAAGACCATGCGCGACACCGGCCGCGACATGATGGTGAAGTACAAGGAGACCGCGCGCGGCGGGCTCGCCGTCAACGTCATCGAGTGCTGAGCCCGGCATCACGACGCCAGGTCGTCGATCACCACGTGCAGCGGCTCCGGGAACGACCGCACGGCCGCCGGCGTGGCCAGGAAGGCCGCGAGCAGGCGCACGTCGGCAGCACGGCACGCCTCGACCGCCACTTGGTGCCAGCGCCGGTCGGAGTCGCTGAACCGCACCGACCCCTCGCGCCCGCGCACGAACAGCAGCGCCCCCCGTCGCCGCGAGCAGGGCGCACACGTGATCGAGCGCCGGTCTCAGGTCGTCGGGGCACACGGCGTCGTGGACGTCGCTGATGAGCGCCGGCTGGCCCATCGTCAGGTCGGCACCGGTCAGCACCAGCGCGATGCAGCCGGCCACCCGGTCGGCGTGGCCCACCATGAGGTCGGCCACGTCGGCGGCCAGCCCGGGGGTGTCGAGGGGCAGGTCGGACCAGTTCTGCGGCAGGTCGTCGAAGCTCATGCCCACACCCTGCCGGGGACGGCCGACGGTGCCGCGACGTTATCCACAGGCTTCGCCCCCGGCACCGGTGGCGGCCCCACCCACGCCGGCCCGCAGAACCTCCGACAGCGCTGACCGGCACGTCACGCGGGTGCCGTGGCACGGCATCCGCACCTAGGTTGGCTCGCATGTCAGTCGACGACGCCCACACCCGTCCCACCGGCACGAGCGATGCGACCGTCGAGGCGGTCGGCAAGCTCTCCGAGGCCCTCGAGGTCATCGAGGACGCACGCGGCCAGCTGTTCGGCTTCCACCGCAAGGTCGGCATGGCCGACCTTGCCCTCGGCGAGGCGGTCGGCCTGCTGCGCGACGCCGGCCACGAGGACCTCGCCGACCGGATCGAGACCGACCTGGTCGGGCGCAACGTCCTGGCCGGGCGCTGGACCTTCCAGATCGTGGAGGAGTTCGAGGACGGCTACTACGCGGCCTTCCGCGAGCACGAGCGCACGGTTCGCGAGGAGCTGATGGGCGGAAAGCGGCACGTGTTCGAGGCGGAGATGAAGCAGGACCGGCGCACGCACGGCCGCCCCGGGCACGCGGCTACCCCGGCGGAGAGCTCGTCGTCATGACCGGCTGGCCGGAGCCCCCTGCCGTGGGCTCCGAGACCGACACGCTCCTCGGCTCGCTCGAACGGCAGCGGGCGACCTTCGCCTACAAGTGCGCCGACCTCACGGACGAGCAGCTCCGCACGACGGTCGGCGCGTCGGCGGTGACCCTCGGTGGGCTGCTCAAGCACCTCGCCTACATGGAGGACCTCAACTTCACCCGCGACCTGGGGGGCCACGAGCTGCCGCAGCCGTGGGCCGCGATGCCGGCGGAGGGTCGCGGCGAGGCGGTCTGGCGGTCGGCGGCTGACGACGACGCCGAGACGCTCCATCGGTGGTGGGACGACGCCGTGAGCCGCTCCCGCGCCGTGCTGCGCGAGCTGCTCACCGACCGCGACCCGGGCGCGACCTACCTCTCGGGTGGCGGGGAGGCGAGCACCGTGCGCCGCCTGCTCGTCGACCTCATCGAGGAGTACGGCCGGCACACGGGCCACGCCGACCTGATCCGCGAGGCGGTCGACGGCCGGGTCGGCGAGGACCCCCCCGGGCGGCCCCACCCGTACGCACTCGGCTGATGCGGCGCTTGCCCGGGTTTGACCGCGGGAGCGGACGGGTACTGCTCCTCTCAGGAGTGCGCGGTCACCCCCGCCCGCGCCAGTGAGGAGACAACCATGGACACCAGCACGATCGTCTGGATCATCGTGGCGGTGGTCGTGGTGGCCGCCATCATCGCGTTCGTCGTGTCCCGGTCCGGTGCGCGCCGGGCCCAGGCCCAGCGCGAGCAGGCCGCCGACATCCGCGAGAAGGCCGTCGAGCACGACCGCCGGCTGCGTGAGAACGAGGCGAGTGCGACCGAGGCCGACGCCAAGGCGCAGATGGCCCGGGCCGAGGCCCAGAAGCGCGAGCTCGAGGCCGAGCGCCTCGCCGCGGAGGCCGAGAGCCGTTCGGAGAGCGCGGATGCCGTCCGGCGCGAGCGGGACGAGCAGCTGCGCCTCGCCGACCTGCGCGACCCCGACGTCGAGACCGACCGAGACGGCAACCGCCTCGACCGCGGCGCCGACACCGTCCAGCGCCGCGACACGTACGCCGACGGGTCGTCCGCTGACCGCGTCGACGAGCGCAACCAGGGCTACGACCAGCGCCGGGACACGTACGCCGACGGGTCCGCTGACGGCGTCGACGAGCGCAACCAGGGCTACGACCAGCGCCGGGACACGTACGCCGACGGGTCCGCTGACGGCGTCGACGAGCGCACCGAGGGCTACGACCAGCGCCGCACCGACGCCCCCTGAGCCAGCCTGCTGGTCAGGCGGCCGCGTCGCGACGGTAGGCATCGACGGTCTGCTCGAGCCCCAGGTCCACCGGTGTCACGACGGTCCCGAGCCGGTGATGATGTCGCTGCTGTCGACGACGAAGGTCCAGGCGGCGGTGAAGGCGTAGCCGAGGGTCTCACCGATGAGGTTGCCAAGCACGCGGTGGGCGGTCTCGAACGAGTCGTAGGCCTGGGCGACGGCGGCAGCGTCGCTGCTCGTGGCATCGGCGGCGAAACCGGGTACGAGCAGGGGCCAGCGCGACATGCCGATCAGAGGCCGTCGCGTGGTTCGCTGCCGCCCGCCGCGGGGACGTCGCGGCGCTGGCGAGCGACACGTTGGCGGCGCTCAGGGCAGCCCTGCCGTCAGCGGCGGACGGCGACCGCGACGCGCCCGTTGCGCAGTGAGGAGTCCGCGTCGTGCGGGAGGTCGAGGCCGCTGGCCAGGGTGAGCAGGTCGTCATCCGACGTCGTCTCAAACCCGTTGCGCCCCAACATGGCTCGCATCGTCTCGGGCGACCAGGAGGAGCGCCATGGCTCGCCGGCCAGCGGGTCGTGCTGCCCGCTGAGTCGCGTGGCCACCCGCATCACGCGGCGCATCACCGAGGCGGACAGCGACCGTGACTGGTAGTTGACGATGAGGATGCTGCCCGGTGCGGACAGCCCGGCAAGGTGGCGTACCGTCTCGGCCACGACATCCGAGGTCAGGTAGGGAACGACGCCCTCCCACACCCAGGTCGTCTGCAGCGTGGGGTCGAAACCGGTGGCCTCGAGGGCCGGTGCGAGCGGGTCGTGCTCGAGGTCGACCGCGACCGGGACGACCTGGCCGGCGGTCGGGGCGAGGTCCCCGAGACGGCGCTGCTTGTCGCGCTGGGATGCCGGGTGGTCGACCTCGAAGACCGTGGCGCGCGCGAGCTCCGGCATCCGCCAGGCGCGCGCGTCGAGGCCGGCGCCCAGCACGACGACCTGGCGGGCACCGTGGTCGCGCACGGCATCGTCGATGGCGACGGTGCGCGGCACCATGAGCACAGCGGTGCGCCGGACCAGCTCGTAGGTCATCCGGCCGGAGCCACCCTGCGGCGGGTGCTGGGCCCGGGCCTGCTCGACGACGGTGTGCTCCGCGGGGTCGAGCAGGCGCTCGGCGACCGGGTCGGAGAACCGGTCGGGGGCCAGGCGCCCGTGGGCCACGGCCCGGCCCTGGCAGACGAGCACCGCGGTGCTGCTGGCGGCTCGATCGGTCACCCGTCGATTGTGGCGCGACGTCACGAGGTATCAGGGGCCGCGCACGTGCCTCCTTCGGACATGCACATGATCAGCCCCGGCGTCGCCGCATCCATGACCCCCACGTCCCTTGAGCGCACCGCGCGCACCGAGGCCTCCCCGAAGGCCCGGCGCCGGCTGCGCATGCCCCACGTGCTGCTGCACGTGCCGCACCCGCACCTCTCACTTCCGCAGCGGCACGCCTGACCGGCTCTGCCGCGCCAGCGTCCGGTGCCTCTGGCGAGGCCGCTGCGCTGGCGCCCGTCGTCAGCTGAAGACGACCGTGCGGTCGCCGTTGAGCAGCACCCGCGACTCGCAGTGCCACCGGACGGCGCGTGCGAGGACACGGGACTCGACCTCCTCGCCGGCGCGCACCAGGTCCTCGGGCGTCATCCGGTGGTCGACGCGCACGACGTCCTGCTCGATGATCGGGCCCTCGTCGAGGTCGGCCGTGACGTAGTGCGCGGTGGCACCGACCCGCTTGACGCCGCGGGCGAAGGCCTGGTGATAGGGCTTGGCGCCCTTGAACGACGGCAGGAACGAGTGGTGGATGTTGATCACCCGCCCGGACAGGTCGCGGGTCAGGTCGTCACTGAGCACCTGCATGTAGCGCGCGAGCACCACCAGGTCGACGTCGTGCTCACGCACGATCCGGCGCAGCGCCTCCTCGGCCTGCGGCTTGGTGTCGGCGGTCACCGGCACGTGGTGGAACGGGATGCCGTAGCTCGCCACCAGTGGCTCGAGGTCGCGGTGGTTGGAGACGACGGCAGGGATGTCCATGTTCAGCGCCCCGGAGCGCCAGCGGAACAGCAGGTCGTTGAGGCAGTGACCGAACCGGCTGACCATCAGGACCGCGCGGTAGGGGGTCGCCGCGTCACGAATCGACCAGCCCATGCCGTATGCCGTGGCCACCGGGTCGAACAGCTCACGCCAGCGCTGGGCTGAGGGCCCGCCGATGTCGACCGAGAAGCGGATCCGCATGAAGAACTGGGTGGTGCGCGGGTCCTGGAACTGCTGGCTCTCCTCGATGTTCGCCCCGTGCTCGAACAGCAGGGCCGTCACGGTCGCCACGATCCCGCGTTGGTCGGGGCAGGACAGGATGAGCACGTTCTCGGTCGGGACGTCGGTGGTGTCGGGCACGACGCCACCGTACGTGGGGAACGGTTCCGGCCAGCAAACGATGGAGAACGGCGGACAGACCAGCGCGACGGTGGGTAGTCCCCGGTCACGGAATGGCTGCGGCTGACGGCCGGCGAGACCGGCCTCGCTCAGAAGGGCGGTGGGTCGTTGGCCTGCGTGTTGGAGCGTGCTGGGGCGGCGGAGGCGCAGGTTGCGATGGTGCGGCCACCGCTCGATGTCGGGGACGAGGGTCGTTGCTGCTGCGGGCTGCAGCTCGATGCGGTGCTGTCGGCCGTGGTCGTCTCGCCAGCTGGTGGTGGCCCGGCAGCGGGCGGGGATGGTCGCCGCGTGGTGTTCGAGGTGGAACTCGAGGTCGCTGTGGGGTCCGTCGGGCAGGTGCGTGCGGGTGATGCTGGTGCTGACTGGGGCGGGTGGGGGTGTCGCGGCGCCGCCGAGGACGGTGCAGGTCAGGGCATCGGCGGGTGCGGTGGTGCGGACCCGGCCGGTGGGGTCGGTCCAGGTGAGGGTGCCGTCGGCGGCCAGGGTGACGCGCCAGCCGGGTCGTTGCTTGACCCGGTGGTGGCGCCGGCACAGGCAGATCAGGTTGGTGTCGGCGGTCGGGCCGGTGGGCCAGGGCCGGACGTGGTCGAGGTCGCAGAACACTGCCGCGACGGTGCAGCCGGGGAAGCGGCACCGTCGGTCGCGGGCCTTGACCCGTTTGGCCATCCGGCCCGAGGGCCGGTACGCCCCGCCCCGAACCCTGCGGCGATCCGGTTCAGCGTCGACGCCCCCTCCCGTGCGGCTCGACCAGCCGGGGCGGCAACTTGCCGCCCCGCTTGCTGGGGCTCAACGGCCACGGTCTCTGGGGCTGTGTCCCATGCGTGGGGCCGCCCGTCGGGATGCGCCGTGGTGGCGGGTCCCTGCATGGTGGCGGGGTCGATCAGGGCGCCGGTGTCGGGGTGGCACTGCGCCACCTCTACCGCCTGCGACCCAGAACCCGATCCCGGCGCCGAGGCGGGACCGGACGTGGCTTTGGCGGTCGAGCGGGATCGCGAGCCAGGGCGAGCGTTGGGGGCGGCCATGGCGGTGACCCAGGCGCGGGAGACGAACACCGGCTGGTTCCCTGACGGGCCGGTGACCTCGACCAGGTCGTCCGAGCCGGGACCCTCCGCAACGATCTCGCTCCCCGAGGTGACGCCCTCGCCGGTCGAGGTGTCGGCCCCCGCCGCCTCGGCTGAGGCGCCGCTGGCGATGGCGGTGGCCGGCGTGCCGGCTTGGCCGCGCCCATCAGCCTCGCGGAGGAGGCCGGTGGCCGGGACGGTGATGGTCAGGACGGTGTCGATGGTCGCCTGCCCGGCCACCAGGTCGGTCAGTGCCTTCCCGCGGGCGGCCTCGATGTGCGTGCACACGCCGTCCTTGACGTAGCGGTGCGCCAGGGCGTCGATCGCCGCCCACGCGGTCGCCGCGTCCTCGGAGGGGAAGGTCCCCTCCCACCGGTCCACCCCAGGCTCGGCCACCCACCGCCGCAACCCACACTGCGCCCGGGCCCGCTTGGCCCGCTCCAGCAACAGCTCCGGGCTGATCCGCGCCAACGCCCGACGACACCGCCGCCGCAGGTGCGCACCGTCCTCGACGCCCAAGTGCGGCTCCAGCAAGGTGACCACCGTCTCGCGCACCTGCGGTGGGGCAGCCGCCAGCTCCTCGGCGAGCACACCCGCGCGGTAGGAGTCCAACCGGCCCTGGCCCATCGCCGCGTGCAACCCACCCAGACCGCTGTCGGTGTCGGACCCCTCGGGACCATCCGCCGCCAACAGCACCGCCGCCTCGACCCGCCGCTCGGCGTGCAGCGCGGACACCGACAGCACCCCGGACAGGATCGCCGGCGCATCCAACGCCACATGCCCCAGCGCCCGGTGCGTCTCAACCTCGGTGCCGTCCTCCAGGTACTCCGGCTCGATCGCCGCCAGGCGCACGATCGCCGCGTCCTGCACCGCGGTCGCGACGTCGAGCACCTGCTGCAACGAACCCACCGCCGACGCCCACTCCGCCCGCGACCCCACCACCGACGACGGGGCCAGCACCGCACTCAACGCGGCCACCGCGGCACCCGCCGCAGCCTGCACCTCACGCGGCCCGACCACCACCGCTCACCCCCACCCGTCGCGCTCCTCGATCTGCTACCCCGAACGCTACAAGCGACCACCGACAGACCCCGACCCAAAAGACCCAATCAGGCTGCCCGACAGCCGCATTCATTGCGCCGTGAGCGAACAGGCACTGCCCCCCCGAGTACCTCAGGTCGCGCCGGCGCCGTTGGCGAACGCGATGACCGAGTCCGCGATCATCTGCACGGCGATGGCCGACAGCAGCAGCCCCGCGATGCGCGTCAGGAGCACGATCCCGCTGTCCTTGAGCAGCCGGGCCAGCGGCGACGCGAAGCGGAACACCAGGTAGACCACCAGCAGCGCCATCACCAGGGCCAACGCCACGGCCAGGTAACCCCCGAGATCATCCGCCCCTTGCACCGCCAGCATCGTCGCGACGATCGCCCCGGGCCCGGCCAACAGCGGTGTCCCGAGCGGCACGAGCGCGACGTTCACCCCGGCATCCGCGAGCTGTTCCGACTCCGACCCGGTCAGCAGCTGCAGCGCCACGATGAGCAGCAGCAGCCCGCCCGCCCCCTGCAGCGCGGGCAGCGAGATGTGCAGGTAGTCGAGGATCCGCTGGCCGAACACCGCGAACGACGCGATGACGCCCAGTGCCACCAGCGAGGCGCGCCGCGCGGCCGCCACCTTCTGCTTCGCGGTCAGCGGACCGGTGAGCGCCAGGAAGATCGGGATGGCACCCGGCGGGTCGAGGATGACGATCAGCGTGACGAACGTCGAGGTGAAGAGCGTGAGGTCGAAGCTCACGGCCCTACCACCGCGCTCCCCTTCGCCAACGACTCGATCTCCGCGAGAACCGCTGGCGCCGTGGTTCGTTCGCCGAGCCGGTTCACCTTGCCGTCACCGTGGTAGTCGCTGGAACCCGTGACGAGCAGGTCGAGCGAGCCGGCCAGCGACGTGAGGTGGCGCACCGCCTCCGCGCTGTGGTCGCGGTGGTGCACCTCGAGGCCCAGCAGCCCGGCATCAGTCATCTCCTCGATCAGGTCATCGGCCACGACAGCTCCGCGCGTGGCCGACCACGCATGGGCGATGACCGGCACACCCCCGGCGGCGCGCACCATCTCGACCGCGCGCACCGGGTCAGGGGCGTAGTGCGAGACGTAGTAGGGGCTGTCGTTGCCCAGGAACCGCCGGAACGCCTCGTCCCGGTTCGCCACGATGCCGGCGGTGACCAGCGCGTCGGCGATGTGCGGCCGCCCCGCCGTCGCACCGTCCTCCACCTCGGCGCGCACCTGCTCCACCGTGATGTCGATGCCGTCGTCGACCATCTTCCCCACCATCCGGTCCAGCCGGCTGTCGCGGCTGTCCCGCGCGCGCGCCAGCTCGGCGACCAGCCCGGGGTGCGAGGGATCAGGCAGGTAGGCCAGCAGGTGGATGCTCTGGTGGCGCCGGCTGCACGACACCTCGATGCCGCGCACCAGCCGGATGCCGTGTGCCCGCGCCGCGACCTCGGCCTCCTCCCAGCCCAGGGTCGTGTCGTGGTCGGTGAGCGCCATGGTGCCCAGCCCTGCATCCACCGCACGCTGCACCACCACGGCCGGAGCCTCCGTGCCGTCACTGGCCGAGGAGTGGGTGTGCAGGTCGATCACCACGGCGCCAGCGTAGTGGCCCACACCGGCGCCCAGACTGAGGCAACCTTTCCCGGCATCCCGGCGTAGTGCAGGGTGTGACGGGATCTTCTGGGGGTGTGATGGACCGGAGCGGCAAGGCCGACCGCGATGCGGCGTTCACGGCGTTCGTCGAGCAGGCGACGCCGTCGTTGCTGCGCACCGCATGGCTGCTCACCGGCAACCACGACGTCGCCCACGACCTGGTGCAGGCCGCCCTGGTGCGCACCTACGTCGCCTGGCCGCGCGTGCGCCCCGAGACGGCGCTGGCCTACACGCGCCGCATCCTCGTCAACGAGCGCACCGACCGGTGGCGGCGACACGGGGCCGAGCTCATGGTCGCGGCCCCACCCGAGGCCGCGACCAGACCCGCCAGCGCCACGGAGGACCGCGACGTCGTGGTGCGGCTGCTCGCCACCCTCCCCGACCAGCAGCGCAAGGTCGTGGTGCTGCGCTACTACAGCGACCTGTCCGAGCAGGCCACCGCCGACGCGCTCAACATCTCCGTGGGGTCGGTGAAGTCGGCCGCCTCGCGCGGACTGGCGACCCTGCGAGCCCAGCTCGCCCGAACCGAAGGAGGCGTGCGATGAGCACCGACACGTTCGAGGACCAGCTGCGCTCCCTGCTGCACGACACTGCGGATGCCGAGGGGCCGGCCTACGTCGACGTCGACCCGAACGCCGTGGTCACCACTGGCCGGCGGGTCATCATCCGCCGCCGCCTCGCCACGGGGGCCGGCATCGCGGCCGCAGTCCTGGCCATCGGCGTGGGAAGCGCCCTCGTCGGAGGGGTCGGCCAGGACCGCGCCGACACCACGGTGCCGGCCGGCCCGACGACCGGGCTCGGCCCGGGGTCCTTCTCCGTCGACCTCGACGTGAGCTCCGCGTTGCAGGGAACGATCACGCCCCAGCCCAATGACCCGACGAGCGTCCGGGTCGACGTGAACGAGGGGACCCGGTCGTGGAAGGTCACGGTCACCGGGAGCGACGGGCGCCTGACGACGCGGCCCGCGGCCACCCTCCCGGCCAACCCTCGGTTCAGCACCTACGCCGAGGTCGGGAACCGTCCCGGGCTGATCGTGGGCCTGATGCCGGTGGCGGCCGAGAACATCGTGCCCGTCTGGGGTACCGACCCGGTCGAGAGCAGTGTCTCCAACGCGATCGTGCTGGGGACCGACCGGAGGGCCTTCGCCATCCGGTACTCCGCGGCGCCCGACCCGAACGTACCCGGCGACACCATCTTGGCCGGCTTCGACTGGACCGACGGCGAGAGCGTCTTCACCTCGGCAGGGACCCGTGTCCCCAGCGCCCGACTCCTCGACTCGGTGGCCTTCGTCGACGAGAACCAAGGACTGTTCGGCCTGTTCAGGCCGGAGACGACGGCGTCGAAACGGCTGAACGACACCCCGGAGGGCAAGCTGCCCGGGCTCGTTACCGGGGAGCTGCCGAGCAACTCCGCCACCATGCAGACCAGTGTGCTCGCGCTCCTGCCGGCCGGCGCGCGAGGTGTCGACGTCTCGGCGTCGTCGGGCGCGACGGTCCAGAGCATCGACGCCGCGCCCGCGGGAAGCATCGGCCAGACCATGGTCATGGTGAGGCTGACCACGCCCAAGGACTCGCCCGGCTCTGGCGTCGAGCGGCTCCGGTGGACGAACGCCGACGGCAGCGCGGGGTCGGGCACGATCGGCTGACCGGCTAGATCAGCCGGCCAGTCGACCCGACCGCCCAGCGGCGGTCAGGTCGTCAGCTGGCCGGGCCGGGCCAGTTGCGGTCGGGCACCGGCGTCGGCCGCCCCGGCTGCTCGCCACCACGCTCGGCCAGGTAGCTGTTCTTGGGCACCATCACCTTGCGCCGGAAGATGCACACCACGGTGCCGTCCTGCTTGTAGCCGATCGTCTCGACGTGCACGACGCCCCGGTCGTCGCGGCTGGTGCTCTCCCACTTGTCGAGCACGGTGGTCTCGCCGTAGAGGGTGTCGCCGTGGAAGGTCGGCGCCACGTGCCGCAGGTTCTCGATCTCGAGGTTGGCGATCGCCTTGCCGCTGATGTCGGGCACCGACATCCCCAGCAGCAGCGAGTAGACGTAGTTGCCCACGACCACGTTGCGTCCGAACTGGGTGGACCCCTCCGCATAGTTGAGGTCCAGGTGCAGGGGGTGGTGGTTCATCGTGATCAGGCAGAACAGGTGGTCGTCGTACTCGGTCACCGTCTTGCCGGGCCAGTGCTTGTAGGTGGCCCCGACCTCGAACTCCTCGTAGCTGCGCCCGAACTGCACCGGTGTCTCCTTCGCTCGACGTGAGGGTCCATCCTCGCCCGAGCGCGCGGCATCCGGCAGTGGGATGGCGCGTGCCCTTGCCCACACCCGCGTCACCCGCGCTGCCGTCCCCCACCAGCACACACGCCTAGGCTGGGCAGATGTCGCAGCCCCACCCGGAGGGACGGGACCCGCGGGTCGGCGAGCTGCACCTCCTGGGGGAGGTCACCTGGCACGGCGCGCCGGTCCACGGCGGGCGCACCCATGCCCTGCTCGCCGCCCTGGTCGAGGCTGCCGGCCGCACCGTCGGCGAGCGCGCCCTGGTCGGCGAGGTGTGGGGCGCGGACCAGCCGCCCGCGAACCCCGCCAAGGCCCTTCAGGTGGTGGTCTCACGCACCCGCGCGCAGACGGCGCCCGAGGTGGTCGAGCGTGCCGCGGGCGGCTACCGACTCGGCCTCGATCCCATGACGGTGGACGTCCTCGCGCTGCACCACGAGGTGTCCGAGGCGACCGCAGCAGAGGCGCGTGGCGACCGGACCGTCGCCCGCGACTCTGCCCGCCGTGCGCTGGCCGGCGAGCCACCGGCATCCGGCGGTGACGGCCCGCTGGCCGCCCTGCGGGACGACGGCCGCCGGTTGCGCGCCGAGGCCGCTGCCGTGCTCGGCCGTGCCCTGAGCGCCCTCGGCGAGCACCGCGAGGCGCTGCCGTTGCTCGAGGCCGCGGGGGTCGACGACGAGGCCACGGCCGCTGCCCTGCTGCGCTCGCTGGCAGCGGTGCACGGCAGCCCGGCCGCGCTCGACCGCTACGCGCAGGTGCGGCGCGACCTCGCCGACCGGCTGGGCGTCGACCCCGGGCCGACCCTGTCCGCCGTGCACGCGGAGCTCCTCGCGGCGGACAACCCGGTCAGGAGCGGGCTGCACCACGAGTCGACCTCGCTGGTCGGTCGCGACGACGACATCGCGGCCCTGCGGGCGCTGGTCCGCGAGTCGCGGGTGGTGTCCATCCTCGGCCCGGGCGGTCTGGGCAAGACCCGGCTCGCGCACCTGCTCGGTCGGGAGTCCGAGCAGCCGGTCGTCCACTTCGTCGAGCTGGTCGGCGTCGCCTCCCCCGACGACGTCGTCGGCGAGGTCGGCTCGGCCCTGGGGGTGCGTGACTCGGTGAGCGGGCGCCGGGTGCTCACGCCCGAGCAGCGCACCGACGTGCGGGCGCGGGCCGCGCAGGCCCTGGCGGGGGCACCGACGCTGCTCATCCTCGACAACTGCGAGCACGTGGTCGAGGCGGTCGCCGACCTGGTGGCCTTCCTCGTGGCGTCCTGCCCCCGCCTACGCGTGGTCACCACCACCCGAGCGCCCCTCGCGATCGCCGCCGAGCGGGTCTTCCCGCTCTCCCAGCTCGGCGACGACGCGGCATCCGAGCTGTTCGGCCAACGCGCCCGGGCCGCCCGCCCGGGGGTCGCCCTGGACGCCGCCCAGGTGCTCAGCGTCGTGCGCCGGCTCGACGGCCTGCCCCTGGCCATCGAGCTCGCGGCCGCCCGGGTGCGCGCCATGTCGGTCGAGGACATCGACCGGCGGCTCGACGACCGGTTCACCCTTTTGCGGGACGGCGACCGCACCGCTCCCGACCGGCACCAGACCCTGCTCGCCGTCATCGACTGGTCATGGAACCTGTTGCGCGACAGCGAGCGTCACGCACTGCGCTGGTTGTCGACCTTCCATGACGGCTTCTCCCTCGACGGTGCGGATGCCGTGCTGGGTCACGACGCGCTCGACGACGTGCGCTCGCTCGTCGACCAGTCATTGCTCACCGTGATCGACTCAGGCCGCACCGTGCGCTACCGGATGCTGGAGACGGTGCGGGAGTTCGGTCGGCTGCGCCTCGTCGAGGCCGGTGAAGAGGCGGCAGCCCGGGACGCCCAGCTCGCCTGGGCCTGCGCGTTCGCCCTGCGCGTCGGTGACGCGGTCTGGTCGGCCCGCCAGGTCGAGGCGGTGCGCGAGCTGTCGGTCGAGGAGAACAACCTCGCCGACGGCCTTCGCGAGGCGGTGGCGCTGCCCGACCCGTGGTCGGTGGTGCGGCTGCTCTCGGCGCTCTGCTCGTTCTGGACGGTGCGCGGTGAGAACACCCGGGTGATGGCGCTGGCGGGTGCCGCCGACGCCGCACTCGCGGGGTGGGTTCCCGCGCCCGAGCAGGTCGACGTGGCCGTCTCGGCAGCCAGCATGGTCACGATCAACACCGTCGTCGGCGAGATCACCGAGGTCCCCTCCTGCCTTGCCCTGCTCCACACCTACGGCGCCCGCGCCACCTCGGCCCGGGTCCGCGGCCTGGTCGAGGTGCTGATCTGCCAGCTCGAGAGCCGCGGGTCGGACGACGTCGCGGCTCGGCTCGACACCCTCGCGCGCGAGTCCGACCGCGAAGCCGCCGTCGTCGCGCGGATGTGGGCCTCACACCACCTGGAGAACATCGGCGACCCGGCCGGCGCGGTCGTCGAGGCCGAGCAGGGACTGATCCTCGTCCGCGACTCCGACGGCCCGTGGCTCGGCGCCATGCTCCACACGGTCATCGCGACCCTCAACGCCCAGCTCGGACGACCGGAGCAGGCCGTGCACCACGCACTCGCGGCGCTCCCCGTGCTCGACCGGTTGGAGGCGATCGACGATGCCGTCCAGACCCGCGCCTTGTTGGCGGTGCACGCCATCGCCTCCGGTCGGCTTGCCGAGGCCGAACGCTGGATTGCCGAGGTCGACGCCATGGAGCGGCAGCGGGCCGACTTCGGGGGTGCGTTCGTGCTGCTGACCGCCCGCGCCGAGCTGGCCCTGGCGGGGGGTGAGGTGGCCGATGGCCTCCGCCTGTACCGGGTGGCCATGGCCGACTTGGCGGCCCTGACCTTTCCCGGCATGGGCGCTCCCACCGGGCTGGAGCCCTGGGCGCTGTACGGCGAGAGCGCCGGGACGACCGCGTTCGCGGTGCACGCCGTCACCGACGAGGACGTGCGTGAGGGCGCGGGCCTGTTCGCCGACCTCCTGGCCAAGGCACCGCGGGTGCTCGAGCCCGACCGCTGGCGGATGGACTACCCCGTGGCCGGCCTCGTGCTGCACGGGCTCGGCGCGTGGGGTCTGCTGCGGGAGGCGATGCCCACGCCCGTTTCGGTGCGGCTCCTGGTGCTGGCCGAGCGGTTCGGCTACCACCGCTTCGCACCGACCATGGACCCCGCGCGCACCGAGCCCGTCGCCGAGCACCGGGCGCCCGGGCTCGCCGCCCGGTTGCGCGCGGAGTTCGCCGACCGCACCGCGCCGGCCCTGCTCCCCGAGGCGCGCACGGCCCTCGAGCAGGCCGCGCTACATCTTGCGTGAGTAGGAGCGCACCGCCAGCGGAAGGAACACCGCGACGATCGCGGCGCACCCGCCGAGCGCCCAGGCGACCTCGGTGGTGACGCCACCGCCGGCCATCATCGTGCGAACGGCCGTGACGACGTGGCTCACCGGGTTGAGCCGCACGAAGGTCTGCAGCCAGCTGGGCAGGGTGTCGGCCGGCACGAACGCGTTGGACAGGAAGGTCAGCGGGAACATGATCATCATCGAGATGCCCTGCACGGCCTGGGCACTGCGGGCGACGGTGCCGAACCAGGTGAAGATCCACGCCAGCGACCAGCCGGCGATGACCGTCATCAGCCAGCCGCCGAGCACGCCGGCCACACCACCGCCGGGGCGGTAGCCCATCAGGAAGCCGGTGAAGATCGTGAGCGTCGCCGCGGTGCCGTAGCGCAGCAGGTCGGCGATCGCCGGGCCGACCAGGGGCGCGATGCGGGCGATCGGCAGCGACTTGAACCGGTCGAAGACACCCTTGTCCATGTCCTCGCGCAGCTGGATGCCGGTCGCCATCGACGCGGTCAGCGCGGTCTGGGCGAGGATGCCGGGGATGAGGATCGGCAGGTAGTCGGCAACGCTGCCGGAGATCGCGCCGCCGAAGATGTACGCGAACATCGCGGTGAACAGCAGCGGCTGGATCGTCACGTCGAACCACTGCTCGGGGTTGCGGCGCATCTTCTTGGTGGCGCGCCAGGCCATGGCGAGCGACTGCGACAGGGTGTCGCGCGCGGTCGGCCGGGTGGGCAGGTCGCGGATGCCGGCGTGGGTGACCGCGGTGACGGTCGGGCTCGTGGGGGTCAGGGTGGTGGTCATCGGGCGGGCTCCATCTCGGGCTCGGGCTGGGACTCCTCGGCGGCGTGGCCGGTCAGGGCCATGAACACCTCGTCGAGGGTGGGCTTCTGCACGGTCGCGGACGTGATCAGCAGGTGCTGCTCGCGCAGCCCGATCAGCACGTCGGCGGCCAGGTTGGCGTCGGTGAGGGCGACGTTGATGCCGCCGGCCTCCGGGGTCAGCACGGGCTCCTCGCCGAGCACCCGGCGCACGATGTCGGCGGCCTCGCGGGTGTGGCCGGCGTCGAGCATCCGCAGCTGCAGGGTCGAGCTGCCGACCTGGCCCTTCAGCTCGTCCGGGGTGCCCTGCGCCACCTTGCGGCCGCGGTCGATGACAGCGACCCGGTCGGCGAGCTGGTCGGCCTCGTCGAGGTACTGCGTGGTGAGCAGCACCGTGCACCCGTCGGCCACCAGCTCGCGGATGGTGGCCCACATCTGCCCTCGGGTGCGCGGGTCGAGACCCGTGGTGGGCTCGTCGAGGAAGATCAGCGGTGGCCGGCTGATCAGGCTGGCGGCGAGGTCGAGCCGACGGCGCATGCCACCGGAGTACTTCGCGATGGCCTTGTCGCCGGCATCCTCGAGGCCGAACCGGCCGAGCAGCTCCTCGGCGGTGGTGCGCGCCTGCTTCGACGACAGCCCGAGCAGGCGGCCGAACAGCCACAGGTTCTCGCGGCCGGTGAGGTTCTCGTCGACCGAGGCGTACTGCCCGGTGACACCGAGCAGCTGCCGGATGACGTGCGGGTGCTCGCGCACGTCGACGCCGAACAGCTGGGCCTCGCCGCCGTCCATCGGCAGGAGGGTCGCGAGCATCTGGAGCATCGTCGTCTTGCCGGCACCGTTCGGGCCGAGCACGCCGAAGACCTCGCCGCGCTGCACGTCGAGGTCGATGCCGTCGACGGCCCGCAGGTCGCCGAAGGTCTTGACGAGCCCACGGGCGTGGACCGCCTGGTCGGAGGTGGAGGCAGGGGGTGTGGTGGTCATGGGGGCAACTCTGGACGTCGCCGGTTTCAGCACGCCTTCACCGCGGTTTCACCCGCCGGACGCCGGTTTCAGCGCGGCCCTAGGATCGGGCCATGGGTGACTTCATCGGCGCGGTCGACCAGGGCACGACGAGCACACGGTTCATCGTCTTCGACCACGACGGGCGACCCGTGGCCAAGCACCAGCTCGAGCACGAGCAGCTGCTGCCGCGCGCGGGTTGGGTGGAGCACAACCCGATCGAGATCTGGGACCGCACCCAGACCGTCATCGGGAGCGCCCTGGCGCAGGCCGGCATCGCCAGCTCCGACCTCGACGCCATCGGCGTCACCAACCAGCGCGAGACCGCCATCGTCTGGGACCGCCGCACCGGCCGCCCCTTCCACAACGCCATCGTCTGGCAGGACACCCGCACCGACTCGATCGCCAAGGCGCTGGATGCCGACGGGCGCGGCGACGTCATCCGGCACAAGGCGGGCCTGCCGCCGGCCACCTACTTCTCGGCGGGCAAGGTGCAGTGGATGCTCGACAACGTCGACGGCCTGCGTGCGGCTGCCGAGCGCGGCGACGCCCTCTTCGGCACCCCCGACACCTGGGTGGTCTGGAACCTCACCGGCGGCCCCGACGGCGGCGTGCACACCACCGACGTCACCAACGCCAGCCGCACCATGCTGATGGACCTCACCACCCTCGACTGGGACGACGAGCTGCTCGGCTTCTTCGGCATCCCCCGGGCGATGCTGCCGACCATCAGCTCGAGCAGCGACGCCACGGCGTTCGGCACCACGACCGCCCCGCGTGGGGGTGCGCCCGTACCGATCGCCGGCGTGCTGGGTGACCAGCAGGCGGCCACCGTGGGGCAGGTCTGCTTCGAGGTCGGCGAGGCCAAGAACACCTACGGCACCGGCAACTTCCTGCTGCTCAACACCGGCGAGGAGCTCGTCCGCAGCAGCAACGGCCTGCTCACGACCGTGGCCTACCGGTTCGGCGACGCCAAGCCGGTCTACGCCCTCGAGGGGTCGATCGCCGTCACCGGCAGCGCGGTGCAGTGGCTGCGCGACCAGCTCGGCATCATCTCGGGCGCCTCCGAGGTCGAGACGCTCGCGGCATCCGTCGACGACACCGGCGGCGTCTACTTCGTGCCGGCCTTCAGCGGGCTCTTCGCGCCCTACTGGCGCAGCGACGCCCGCGGGGCGATCGTCGGGCTCTCCCGGTTCAACACCAACGCCCACCTGGCCCGGGCCACGCTGGAGGCGATCTGCTACCAGTCCCGCGACGTGGTCGACGCGATGGCGGCCGACTCGGGCGTCTCGCTCACCTGCCTCAAGGTCGACGGCGGCATCACCGCGAACCGGCTGTGCATGCAGCTGCAGGCCGACGTGCTCGGAGTGCCCGTGAGCAAGCCGATCGTCCCCGAGACCACCGCGCTGGGCGCGGCCTATGCCGCCGGGCTGGCCACGGGCTTCTGGTCGGGGACCGACGAGCTGCGCGCCAACTGGGCCGAGGACGAGCGGTGGGAACCGCAGTGGAACGACGCCCAGCGCCGTGACGGATATGCCGGGTGGCGCAAGGCCGTGGAGCGCACGCTGGGTTGGGTCGACGTCGAGTAGAAGGCTGCGCCAGAACGGAACTCAGCCCAGCGGCACATCGAGCGCGTCGAAGACGATGCGCGACAACCGGTTCACCGTGCTCTGCCCGTAGGCGTAGCCGTTGAAGGAGCGCGACAGGAACGACATCTGGTAGCTACGGCCGCGGCCGGAGACGTGGCCGATGCCGTTGAGCCGGTAACCGTCGCTGCGCGGGCCCCAGCCGTTCTTCAGCTCGACGTGCACGTCGGCGGGCAGCCCGTCGCGCAGGCCCCAGTCCTGGGTCGAGGTCACCGCGCCCATCAGGCTCCGCGCATAGGCGCGGCGGCCCGCCGTGAGGTAGGTGCCGAGCACCAGCTGGTTCATCAGCTGCACGAGGTCGCGGGTGGTCGAGGTTGAGTGCCCCCACCACGTGCTCGACCGGAACACCGTGCCACCGAGCACGGTGGTGCTGCTCATCCCCAGCTGGTCGGCGACCGCCTGGCACCGGCGCACCCCCACCGCGGTGATGAGGGCGTCGGTCGCGTCGTTGTCGGAGAAGCGGATCATCCGTGACGCCAGCGACTGCTGCGACGCGCTGAGGGCCAGGCCCCGGTCCTGGGCCACCTTGAGCACGGTGACCAGGATGAGCACCTTGATCGCGCTGTGGGTCTGCTGCGTGCGCGGCCGCCAGGCGAAGTAGCGGCCGTTGCGGTTGTCGCGAACCATCAGCCCGGCCACGCCGGCCCGGGTCGCCATGTACTGGTCCAGTGCCGCGGTCAGCCCGGCCGCGGTGTCGATGCCGGCCGCCTGCGCGGGAGCCGCCCCGGCCCCAGCTCCAACCCCCAGCGCACCGAGCGCCAGCCCGGCCGTCGCGCCGAGGACGAGCTCGCGCCGGCCCGGTGTCCCCTCCGTCATGGCAGCTCCTCGTCAGGTGAGCGGTCTGTCGAGCGCGTCGAAGACGATGCGCGACACTCGGTTGACCGTGGCCTTGCCGTACGTGAAGCCGTTCGGGCTCCTCGACAGGATTGCCATCTGGTAGTTGCGGCCCGAGCCCGAGACGTGACCGAAGGAGTTGACCCGGTAGCCCGTCGACATCGGCCCCCAGCCGTTCTTCTGCTCGACGTGCACCGTGGCGGGCAGCGGGTCGCCGAGCCCCCACTGCTGGCTCGCGGTCACCGTGGCCATCAGCCCGCGCACGTAGTCCCGCCGCCCCGCCGTCAGGTAGGTGCCCAGCACGAGCTGGTTCATCAGCTGCACGAGGTCGCGGGTGGTGGTGGTCGAGTAGCCCCACCAGCCGGTCGAGCCACCGCGCACCACGGTGCTCGCCATGCCCAGCTGCCCGGCCACCCGCTGGCAGGTCGACACCCCGATCTGGGCCAGCAGCGTGTCGGTGGCGGCGTTGTCGGAGTTGCGGATCATCCGGCTCGCCAGAGACTTCTGGGTCGTGGTCAGCGCCAGGCCCCGGTCCTGCGCGCGCTTGAGCGTGGCGACGAGGATCAGCACCTTGATCGTGCTCAGGCTCTGCAGGGTCAGCGGGCGCCAGGCGAAGTAGCCGCCGTTGCGGTTGTCGCGCAGCATCAGGCCGACCCGGCCCACGCGGGTCGCGGCGTAGGCATCGAGCGCGGCGGCCAGCGCGACCCGGGTGTCGATGCCGGCGGCGGATGCCGTGGACGGCGCCACCGCGCCCCACAGGCCCAACCCGGCCCCTGCTGCGCCACCCAGCAACACCCCACGACGGTCCACCACGCTCCCGGCCATGCCGGAAGACTAGGCCAGGCCGTGCGCCGTCGCTCGGTGGCAGATCTCTGCCACCTCGGAGATCGTGCGGCGGCCGTACCGGAACCCGCCGGGGCTGTTCGAGAGGATGGCGAGCTGGTACTCCCGGTCGTCGGCCGAAACCCAGCCGGCCGAGTTCAGCCGGTAGCCGTCCGGCAACGGCCCCCAGCCGTTCTTGGCGGCGACGTGCGCCCGGCTCGACTCCGGTGCGAAGACCCCCCACCGCTGCTCGGGCACCACGTCGGCCATCAGGAAGCGGGCGGTGGCCCGCCGCGCGCCGTCGAGCACGGCATCCGACGAGAGCACCGCACCGACCATCAGGTTGAGGTCACTGGGGGTCGTGCGCCACAGCCCCCACCATCCCTTGTCCATGTGGGTGTGCTCCATACCGACAAGGTCCCCGACCCGGCGCACCTCGTCGCGCCCGACCTCGGCGAGCAGCGACTCGGTGGCGACGTTGTCGCTGCGGGTGATCATCCGCTCGGCGAGGCGGCGCTGGCGGGTGCTCAGCTGCTTGTCGTCCTGCTGCAGCTGGTGCAGCAGGGTGGTCAGGATCAGCACCTTGATCGTGCTGTAGCAGTAGCCCTCGTCGGCGTCGAGGCGGAAGGACTGGCCGCGGCGCAGGTCGACGAGCTCGAGCCCGAGGTCGCCCGTGCGGCCGTCGAGGTAGTCGTCGAGGCGGGCGGCCAGCCGGGGCGCCTCGACCCGGGTGACGGCCCTCGGGCTCGGGCTGGGCGTCGCCGTCGGTGTGACCGGGAGCGACGCGGGCGTGGTCGGCGGGGGGCTCACCACGGGCACGGATGCCGTCGCCGTGGCCTCCGGCGACCCCTCGCCCGCGCACCCGGCCAGCACGGCGAGGCCGGCTGCCGCGCCGCCACCGGCGAGCAGCCGGCGGCGGTCGAGGGCCTGCGGCGTCACCGGTACAGCGTACGGAGGGCACCGGCGCACGCCCCAATCGCCGCGCCTCAGCGCAGCAGCCGGATCGGTGGACCGTGGTGGTCGCAGCTCGCGACCAGGTCCTCGTCGAGGGTGAGCAACGGCATCCCGGGGTCGTCGCCGCTCGCCGCTGCGGCCCAGTCGTGCTCCATCGCGACGTGCACGACCGGGATGCGGGCGCGCGCCTCGTCGACGGCCGCCGTCATGGCGGCGGTCTCCTCGGCCGGCCAGTAGAGCCGGGTCACCGAGTGCCAGACGACGGTGAGCACGCCGTCGGCCACCGGCTCGCGCAGGCGGTGCGCGACCCAGGTCGACGCGGGCGCCCGGTCGACCACCACCGGGTGCTCGCGCGCGACCTGCAGGGCGGCGGCCAGCCGGGCGTGCCGGTCGAGCTGCCAGGGCCACACGAACGAGGTCAGGTGGGCGGCGCCCTCAGGCGTGGCCGCGTCGACCGGGGCGACGTCGCAGCCCCGCCGCTCGACGACCTGCACCGACTCGGGCACGAACCCGGTGGCGCCGCACCCCTTCACGACCAGGGGCGACCCTTCCGGCCCCGCCACCCAGTCGTCACCCACGAAGCGGTAGTGGTCGACGAGCAGACCGAGCCCGGCCGACGCCCCCGGTTCGAGCAGCCGCACCCGCCGCAGGCCGGTGCGTCGCACCGCCTCGGCGAGCCCGACGAGCAGCGCGGCCGTGCGGGCCGGCTCGTTCGTCTGGGGGGCCTCGCGAAGCGAGGCGTGCAGCTCCTCGGCGTGGGCGCCCAGCACGGGGCGCACGGCGGCCCACGCGTCGTGGTGGTCGAAGTCGCCGCCGAGGCACGGGTAGAACCCCTCGAGCTGCGGGGCGTCGCCACGCAGGACGATGCGGAACAACCCGGCCAGCATCCGCAGCTGGGGGAACTGGCGGGCCGGCGCGTCCTCCCACCCGTGGAAGATCTCGCGGGTGACGCCGCCGACCTCCCAGTCGTCGGCCATGCCGGCCAGCAGCGCACCGTAGACGTGGTCGGTGTGGCCGAAGTGGTTGCGGAACCGCTCGGCCAGCGTGTCGCCGTCGAACGCTCCCATGCGCGGGAGGCTACCTCGGCCCGCTAGCGACGTGGTGGCGGAGTCGGTCGCGTGCTCGGTGGGCGGCCGCGCCCCGGCTTGGTGCGGGTCGGTGCAGGCGACGCCGCGGGCGGCGTCTTGGATGGCGCGCTCGTGGGCGACGTGGCCCTCACCGGCGGCGGCACTGGTGTCGCCGTCGGTGCAGGCGTGCTCCGGGTGGCGGTCGGAGCGACCGGCTCCGCCACGACCTGCACGACCGGTGCCGCCGTGCGCGTCGACCAGGGGGTGGGGGCGGTGCCGATGGTGACGGGTGCTCCGGTCTGCACCACGGATGCCGGGCTCGGGGTGCGCGGCGCCGGGAGGACAGGGCCACCGCCGAGCGCCCAGGCCAGGCCCGCCGACCCGAGGAGGGCGACCGCCCCCAGGGCCACGACGGGACCCTGGCGGCGCGGAGCGCGGTGCCGACCCATCAGCGAAGTTTGGCACAGCGAGAGCCGTCGCTTGCTCGTGGCAGCATGGGCGGGTGAGCGAGCAGCAGAAGCAGGCAGACAACCGCGCCCGGGCGACCACCGACGAGTTCCGCGCCTTCGTGCGCGACGGCTGGGCGCCGCGGCGCAGCGAGGTCACCGGGCCCTCCCCGGCCGCCGGCCCGGCTGCCGACCGCCGCGCGGTGCTCAGCGCCACCTACCCGGGCCAGCGGCTCGTCGTGCCCGCCGGTGGCCTGAAGGTGCGCAGCAACGACACCGACTACGTGTTCCGACCGCACACGGCGTTCGCCTGGCTCACCGGCCTCGGCGCCGACCGTGAGCCCGATGCCGTGCTGGTGCTCGAGCCGGTCGCGAGTGGCGACGGCACGGCATCCGGTCACGAGGCGGTGCTCTACTTCCGCCCCCTCGCCGACCGCGACAGCGATGAGTTCTTCGCTGACGCCCGCTACGGCGAGTTCTGGGTCGGGGCCCGGCCCACCCTGGCCGACGTCGAGCTCGAGCTCGGCCTCGTCGCCCGCCACATCGACGAGCTCGACGCCGCGGTGGCCAAGGATGCCGGTGAGGTCACCGTGCGCCTGGTGCGTGACGCCGACGCCGAGCTCACGGCCCGCCTCGACGCCGCCCGGGTCGAGAACGGCGCCGCCGAGGAGACCCTGCAGGAGGCCGACGACGTCCTCGCCCACGACATCTCGAACCTGCGGATGCGCAAGGACGACCACGAGGTCGAGCAGATGCGGGCCGCCGTGGCCGCCACCCACCACGGGTTCGAGGCGATGATCGCCGAGCTGCGGGCGGCGGTCGAGCAGGGCCGCGGCGAGCGGTGGCTCGAGGGCACCTTCGCTCGGCACGCCCGTCACCGCGGCAACGGCATCGGCTACGACTCGATCTGCGCGGCGGGCGACCACGCCAACACGCTGCACTGGATCAAGAACACCGGCGAGGTGCGCGAGGGCGACCTCGTGCTCATCGACGCCGGTGTCGAGGTCGACTCGCTCTACACCGCCGACATCACCCGCACCCTGCCGGCCTCGGGCACCTTCACCGAGGCCCAGCGGGAGGTCTACGACGCCGTCTACGCGGCGCAGGAGGCCGGCATCGCCGCCGTGAAGCCGGGAAACAAGTTCAGCGACGTGCACGCGGCCGCCATCCGGGTCATCGCCGAGCACCTGCACGCCTGGGGGCTGCTGCCCGAAGGGGTCTCGGTCGACGACACCCTCGACAAGGACCACGGCCAGTACCACCGGCGCTGGATGGTGCACGGCACCTCGCACCACCTCGGCCTCGACGTGCACGACTGCGCCCTCGCCACCCGCGAGGAGTACATGGATGCCGTGCTCGAGCCGGGCATGGTGCTCACCGTCGAGCCCGGGCTCTACTTCAAGGCCGACGACCTGCTCGCGCCCGAGCGGTTCCGCGGCATCGGGGTGCGCATCGAGGACGACGTCGTGGTCACGGCCGACGGCTGCGAGAACCTGTCTGTGGCGATGCCGCGCGCGTCGGCCGACGTCGAGGCGTGGATCGCACAGGTCCAGGGCCGCTGAGGTCCAAGGCCGCCGGGGTCCAAGGCCGCTGGGGTCCAGCGGCAGGTCACCACGGCGGCGGCTGGCGGCGGTCGAACACCACCTCGAGGGCGAGCGCGTGCTCGACCCCGGCGGCCTCGCCGCCGCGCCCCAGGATCATCTGGAGCAGTGCCCGCGGCTTGGGGAAATCGTCGGGTAGGGCGTCGTTGTAGGCCTGGTGCGCCTCGAGCGAGTGCACCGACGCCTCGAAGTGCTCGCCCGACACGTCGACGAAGTGCGTGGGCCGCGGCGAGCCGGCGACGGCGTAGACGGTGACGCCGTTCCACGTCTCGAGCCCGGAGTCGAGCAGGTCGCGGTGCAGCCACCGGTTCCCGGCGTCCGCGACGGCGTCGAGGGTGGCCAGGCCCACCGCACGGTGGTCGGCCTGGTTGATCATGCCCGGCCCGAACAGGACCTCCCAGTTGGAGCCGATGACGAGGTCGGGCCGGTGACGCCGCACGGCCGCGGCGATCTCACGGCGCAGCGGCACGCCGTACTCGATGGCGCCGTCGGACCACTCGGCGAACTCCACGGCATCCACACCGACCCGCCGCGCGCTCTCGCGCTCCTCCTCCTCGCGCACCCGGGCGGCCTCGGCCGGGTCCATCGTGTCGATGCCGGCCTCGCCGCGGGTGAGCAGGAAGTAGGCCACGTGGGACCCCTCCCCCACCCACCGGTTGATCGCGGCGGCGGTGCCGTACTCGATGTCGTCGGGATGCGCCACGACGCAGAGCACCGACGTGAACGGGCCGTCGAGCGGCAGGAGGGCGGGGCGGGCGGCTGGCTCGGTCATGGGGCCAAACCTAGGGCCGGCCGCGCACCCGGGTCGAGGTCAGGCCGGCGGTGGCTGCTGCGGTTGGGTGGCGCCGCGGGCCCGCTCGGCCTCCTGGGCGCGGCGCACCTCCTGCTGCGCCGCGAGCATCGGGTCCATCTCGACGAGCATCTCGCGGCCGCGCTGCGCGTGCTTGTGCTCGCACAGCACCTCGTACTTGGCCGCGACGACCTGGCTCACCGAGGTGAAGTCGCGCTCCCCGCGGGTGAACCGGTAGCCCACCGCCGCCCAGATCATGCCGAACACCGCTCCGAAGGCGACGGTGGCGACGACGCTGATGATGTTGAAGCCGCTGGGGTCGAACAGCGCGAAGATCGTGCCGACGAACAGGCCCAGCCAGGCGCCGGACAGGGCGCCGGCGCCGATGACCCGGCCGCGGGTGAGCCGGCCGGTGACCCGCTCGAGCTGCTTGAGGTCGGTGCCCACGATCAGCAGGTCCTGCACCGGGAACTCGTGGTCGGAGAGGTAGTCGACGGCCTTCTGCGCTTCTTCGTAGGAGTCGTAGACCCCCAGGGACATGGGGTACTCGAGCGAGAGGGCGGCGCGCAGGCCCGGGCGCATGGGCTGGGTGCTCATGCCTCCATTATCCCCGCCTGCCGGGTGCCCCTCACCCACCTCGACACGGTGTGAGCGCCTATGGTGCTGGGCCATGGCGACCCCGGCACCGCGACAGGTCGCCGTGGCGGCCGTGGCCGTGACGGCGCTCGCCGGTCTCGGCCTGGCGGTGGCCGGGCCGCTGACCCCTTCCGACCCGTCCACCCGGGCGGCCACGGCGACGGCGCCTGCGCCCACGAACGCCCCGCCCCCATCGGTGACTCCCTCCCCCTCGGCGACCCCGACCGCCGTGCTGCCCAGTGCAGCGCTGCCCGCGGCCCGGCCCCCCACCGGCCGGGTGGCGGGCAACGACCGGTACGCGCTGTCGGTGGCCGCGTCGCGCGCCGCCTTCCCCGGCGCGGCACACGCCCCGGTCGTCTTCCTGGTGTCCGGGCAGTCGCAGGCGCAGGGGTATGCCGTCCTGCCGGCGGCGGCCGCGCTGGGCGGCTCGGTGCTGCTGACCCGGCCCGACGGCATCCCGCGGGTCACCGCCGCCGAGCTCGACCGCCTCGACCCGGCGCACATCGTGCTCGTCGGCGACACCTCCACGCTCGGGGCCGAGGTGGGCCGGGCGGCCGCCCGGCACGCGGGGGCCGTCACCCGGGTCGACGGCGGCGGGCCCGAGGGCACCGCACTGGCCCTGACCCGCCGGGCCTTCCCGGCCGCCACGCGGGCGTGGGTCGTCGACCGCGACTCCCCGGAGCACGCTGTCGTGGCGGCCAGCGTGGCGGCCGCGAACCGATCACCGGTGCTCGTGGTCGACGGCTCCGCGGGTGGGCTCCCCGCGGCGCACACGCGCCTGCTGCGCGACCTCGGCGTCACGGACGTCACCGTCGTCGGCCCGGCCACCGCGGTGTCCCGGGGCATCGCCCACGACCTGGAGCAGGTCGTCGGCGCCGACCACGTCGTGCGGGCGGGGGGCGCGGACCGGTATGCCGTCGCCGCGCAGGTCAACGCCCTCGGCCGGCCCGACACCCGCACCGGTGTCGCCTACCTCGCCGACGGTCGCGACCCCGTCACCACGTTCGTCGGGGCGACCCTGGCCGGTCTGTCCCGGCGTCCCCTCTACCTCACGCGGCCCTACTGCGTCCCGCCTGCGGCCCGCACACCGCTGACCGCGGACGGCGTCTCACGCGTGGTCCCGGTCGGCGGCGAGCGGTCGGTGCGGTCCCTCGCCGCGCGGCTCGAGCCGTGCCGCAGCATCACCGACATGACCAGCGACTGGGTGCTCGTCAACCGCCGTAACCCGTTGTCCCCCAAGTCGTTCGCACCGTCCGACCTACGCGTGGTACCGATGTCGAATGCCGCGGGCGGGCGCCTCCGCGCAGACGCCGCCGCCGCGCTGGGCCGGATGGCGTCTGCCGTCGCCGCCGATGCCGGGCGGGTCGGCATCGACACGGCCTACCGGTCGTATGCCACCCAGGACGCGCTCTACGACAGGTGGCTCGCCCGACGCGGACGCACCTGGACCGACACCTGGTACGCACGCCCCGGCTACAGCGAGCACCAGACCGGGCTGACCGTCGACCTGCTGCCGGTCGGCGCGTCGAACTGCCGGATCAACGACTGCATCGACGAGACGCCACAGGGCCGCTGGTTGGCCCGCAACGCGTGGCGCCACGGCTTCATCCTGCGCTACGAGAAGGGATACCGGTCGACCGTCGGCATCGGCTTCGAGCCGTGGCACTTCCGCTACGTCGGCACCGCCCTGGCCAGGGCCTACCACGACGGCGGATGGCACACGCTCGAGGCGTTCCTCGGCGAACCACCCGCCCCGGCCTACTGATCCCCTTCGCGGCGAGTGCGGCAGCGGTCGCCATGACAACCACTTCCGCACCCGAGGCGGGTCACTTGGCCTTGTAGTCCTCGAGCAGGCGCCGGCCGATGATCATCTTCTGGATCTCGGCGGTGCCCTCGCCGATCAGGAGCATCGGCGCCTCGCGGTAGAGCCGCTCGATCTCGTACTCCTTGGAGTAGCCGTAGCCGCCGTGGATGCGGAAGCTCTGCTCCACGACGTTCGCGCAGTTCTCCGAGGCGAGGTACTTCGCCATCCCGGCCTCGAGGTCGTTGCGCTCGCCGGCGTCCTTGAGCCGGGCCGCCTTGACCATCATCTGGTGGCTGGCCTCGACCATGGTCGCCATGTCGGCGAGGCGGAACAGGATGCCCTGGTGCTCGGCGATCTTCTTGCCGAACGTCTCCCGCTGCTGCGAGTAGGCGATGCCCAGCTCGAACGCCCGCATCGACAGGCCACAGGCGCGGGCCGCGACGTTGACGCGGCCCACCTCGACGCCGTCCATCATCTGGTAGAAGCCCTTGCCGGGCACCCCGCCGAGCAGCTGGGCGTCGGTGGTGCGGTGCCCCTCCATGACGAGCTCGGTGGTGTCGACGCCCTTGTAGCCCATCTTCTCGATCTTGCCGGGCACGGTGACGCCCTGGGCCGTCTCGCCGAAGCCCGACGTCTTGTCGATGAGGAAGGTCGACATGTTCTTGTAGGGGCTGTCGCTCTCGCCGAGGTCGGTGCGCATCAGCACCGCCACGAGGTTGGACGACCCGCCGTTGGTCAGCCACATCTTCTGGCCGGTGAGCACCCACTCGTCGCCGTCGCGCACCGCCTTGGCACGGATGGCCGCGACGTCGGACCCCATCCCGGGCTCGGACATCGAGAACGCCCCGCGCACCTCGCCGGTCGCCATCCGCGGCAGGTAGCGCTGCTTCTGCTCCTCGGTGCCGTGCTGGAGGATCAGGTAGGCGACGATGAAGTGCGTGTTGATGATGCCGCTCACCGACATCCAGCCCCGCGCGATCTCCTCCACCACCAGGGCGTAGGTGAGCAGCGACTCGCCCAGGCCGCCGTACTCCTCGGGGATCATCAGGCCGAAGATCCCCATCTCCTTCATGCCCTCGACGATCTCGGTCGGGTACTCGTCCTTGTGCTCGAGCGCGGTCGCGACCGGGATGATCTGCTCGTTCACGAACTCGCGCACGAGCTTGATGAGCTCGTGCTGCTCCTCGGAGAGGCCGTCCGTGGTCTGGAGTCGGGACATGCGGGATCGCCGCCTTCGGCTGGGGGTTGGGTCTGCCTCCCGAGTATGCCGTCGGGCCCCGCGCTGCTGCACCCGGCGGCGGTGTGAGTCCTCCCACCCCGGGGCCCCGACCCGTCAGGCACCACCGCTCGACGGCACCGGGCCGTCGGGGTCACCATGGACCGATGACCCCCGCTGCCAGCACGCAGGTCCCGCCCCCTGCGCCTCCGCCACCCGTCGTCGGCGGCCGGTTCGCCCCGATCATGGGCCTGCGGCGCAACGCGGTCGACTACGCCGAGAGCATGTGGCGCCGGCACGGCGACCTCGTGCACATGACGGTCGGCCCGCCCGGCTCGAGCCGCGACGTGTGGTGGGTGCACCACCCGGACGGCGCTGCCCGGGTGCTGTCCGGCAGCTCGTGGCGCGCCTACTCCAAGCAGGACCAGGTGCACGACGAGATCGCCCTGTGGCTGGGGCCGGGCCTGCTCACGGCCGAGGGCGAGGACTGGACCCGCCAGAAGCGCTTCCTCCAGCCGCTGTTCACCAAGCAGGCCGTCGACGGCTACGCCGACCACATGGTCCGGGAGATCGAGACGGTCGTGGCCGAGTGGGACACCGAGGGCTCCCCCACCGTCGACCTCGGCCTGCAGATGCAGCGGCTCACCCTTCGGGTGGTGCTCGCCGCCCTGTTCGGCGATGCCGCCGACGACGTCCTGCCGCACGTGCGCCACTCGTTCCCTGCCGTGTCCGACACCATCCTGCGGCGCGGGCTGGGCGCGGTGCGGCTGCCGGCCGGCATCCCGACCCGTCGCGTGCGCCGCGGACGGGCGGCCCGCGACGAGCTCTTCGGCGTGTGCGACGCCATCGTCGCCGCGCGCCGCGAGGGGCGCACCACCGGTGAGGGCGACCTGCTCACCCTCCTGCTCGCAGCACGAGACGGCGACGAGCGGATGAGCGACGAGGAGGTGCGCAGCCAGGTGCTGCTGTTCATGATGGCCGGCCATGAGACCACGGCCATCGCGCTCACCTTCGCGCTGCACCTTCTCGGCCGCCACCAGGACGTGCAGGATGCCGTGCGCGCAGAGGTACGCGAGGCGCTCGGCGTGGTCTCCCCGACCGCCGCGGACATCGCCCGCCTGCCCCTCACCACAGCCGTGCTCAAGGAGGCCATGCGGCTCTACCCGTCGGCGCCGATCATGGGCCGGCTCACCGTGCAGGAGGACGAGCTGATGGGCCACCGGGTGCCGGCGGGCGCCAACGTCGTTCTCGTGCCGTGGACCATCCATCGCCACCCCGACTTCTGGGCCGACCCGCTGGTGTTCGACCCGACCCGCTTCACGGGCGGCGGCGCCCGCCCCGAGCCCGCCCACCGCTACGCCTGGATGGCGTTCGGCGGCGGACCGCGCGCCTGCATCGGCCAGCACTTCTCGATGGTCGAGGCGACCCTGGCCCTGGCGCTGATCCTGCGCGAGCACCGGGTGACCTCGCTGGCCGCCACCGACCAGCTCGAGGTCAGCTCGCTGATCACGCTCTTCCCCACCGACCCGGTGCAGGCTCGGGTCGAGCGCCTCGGCTGAGTGCGGGAGCGTCCCCGCCGGAATATCCAGTGGCGAGCCCCCACGCCGGTGCGTCACGCTGGTGCTGAGCGCACGGCATCCGCCGTCGTGCCACGCCGTGACCGGAACGAGAAGGAGGCCGACATGTCCACGACTGTCCGGGCCCTCACCGAGCCCTCCCCTTCCTTCCCTCACCAGGAGCACCTCCGTGGCACACCAGCCGTTCCACCTGCCCGAGAAGCAGGCCCTCTTCTCGATCGACACCTCACCTGACGCACCCCCCGAGGGCGACCGCTGGTCGTCCTGGGACGGGTCGACCCACGGCCCGAAGCCGCGCCCGGACTGGGTCATCACCGAGCTCGCCGCCGTCGAGAGCGACCTCGGCGTGCTCAAGACCGGCAAGGAGGCCGACGTCCACGTGCTGCGGCGCTGGCTGCCGGGCACCGACCGGGTCAGCACGATGGCCGCCAAGCGCTACCGCAGCGGCGACCACAGGCTCTTCCACCGCGACGCCGGCTACCTCGAGGGCCGTCGGGTGCGCAAGAGCCGCGAGATGCGGGCGATGGCCCGGCGCACCGACTTCGGCAAGCAGGTGATCGCCGGCCAGTGGGCGGCAGCCGAGTTCGACGCCCTCGGCCGGCTCTGGGAGCTCGACCTCCCGGTGCCCTACCCCGTGCAGCTCGACGACAGCGAGATGTTGATGTCGTTCGTCGGCGACCTCACCGGCGACACCCCGGTCGCGGCCCCGCGGCTGGTGTCGACCCGGCCCGAGCCCGGCCTGCTCGCCGAGCTGTTCGAGCAGCTGCGCACGGCGATGCTCACCCTCGCGCACCACGGCTGGTCGCACGGCGACTTGTCGCCGTACAACGTGCTGCTGCACGACGAGCGCGTCGTCATCATCGACTGGCCGCAGATCGTCGACGTCATCGGCAACCCCGCGGGCTTCGAGTTCCTCGAGCGCGATGCCACGACGATGGCGACCTGGTTCGTGCGCAAGGGGCTCGACGTCGACCCCGGCGAGCTCGTCGGCGACCTGGTGGCGGAGGCGACCACCCGGTTCTGAGGGGGGCGGACGGCCTACGCTGCGTCGTATGCCGTCCGTGCCCCTCGCCCTCGCCGCCCCCACCGTCCCCGACCCGATGGAGGCGCCGCCACTTCGCTGGGGGGTGCTCGGCCCGGGCGGCATCGCCAACGTCTTCGCGGATGCCGTGCACGAGGGCACCCGCTCCCGCGTCGTCGCCGTCGGCTCCCGTTCGGTCGAGCGGGCCCGGGACTTCGCCGCGCGGCACGGCGTCGAGCGGGCGTACGGGTCGTACGCCGACCTCGTCGCCGACCCCGACGTGGATGCCGTGTACGTCGCCAGCCCGCACAGCGAGCACCACGAGCACGCCATGCTCGCGCTGCGCGCGGGCAAGCCGGTGCTGGTCGAGAAGGCGTTCACGCGCAACCTGCGCGAAGCCGACGAGGTGCTCGAGACCGCTTCTGCCGCAGGCCTGCTCGCAGCCGAGGCGATGTGGAGCCGCTACCTCCCCCACTACGACGTCATCCGGCGCACCGTCGAAGCGGGCACGCTGGGCGACGTCGTGCTCGTCGACGCCGACCACGGCCAGCTGCTCTGGCCGGACGGCCCGGCGCGCCTCTCGCAGCCCGAGCTCGCCGGTGGGGCACTGCTCGACCTGGGGGTCTACCCGGTCTCGTTCGCCGACCACGTGCTCGGCGGGCTCGAGGGCGTGACGGCCCAGGGCACGCTGACCGAGCTCGGTGTCGACGCCACGACGACGATCGGCGCCCGCGGACCCGGCGGTGCCCTCGCCCGCCTGTGGTGCTCGATGGCGGCTGCGACCGCGTGCCCGGCCCGAGTCGTCGGCACGCGGGCACGGCTCGAGGTGGAGGGCCGCTTCTACAACGTCGAGAGCCGGGTGCGGCTGATCGGCCCTGACGAGTCGGTGCTCGACGAGTTCGTGCCGACGGTGGCCGACCACGGCTTCCGCTTCGAGGCGGCCGAGGTCGCGCGGGCGCTGGCCGCCGGCCGGCTCGAGACCTGGTCGATGCCGTGGGCAGCCACCCGGCGGGTCATGGGCGCGATGGACGAGGTGCGCCGGCAGGTGGGCGTCAACTACCCGGGCGAGGCGGCCGACGCGTGAACCTGCTGCGCTCGGCCCTGGTGGTGGCCGGGGTCACGGGGGTGGCGGTCGCCGCCATGCTGCTCGTGCGGCGGCGGGCCCCCGCGGGCAGCTGGTTCCAGGACGGCGACCGGGCCGCCGGGGTGTTCGGCGTGCTGGCCACCGGCTTCTCGGTGCTGCTCGGCTTCATCATCTTCCTGGCCTTCCAGGCCTACGACGACACCCGCGCCGGCGCCGAGGGCGAAGCCGCCACCGTGGCCCAGATGGTGCAGACCGCCCAGCTGATGCCGGCCGGCTCCTCGCAGGAGCTCACGGGCGAGCTGATCTGCTACGGCCGGTCCGTCGTCGGCACCGAGTGGGATGCCGTGGCCAGCGGCAAGGCGGAGGACTCGCTCAACCCGTGGGGCGCGAAGATGTTCACCACCGTCGCCGCCCTGCAGCCGAAGACACCCACCGAGCAGTCGGCCTACGACCGGTGGATGGCGCAGACCGCGGACCGGCAGACGTCGCGCAACGACCGGGTGCACACGGCCGAGGGCATCATCCCGACCCCGCTGTGGCTCGCCCTGTACGTCATCTGCGGGGTCATCTTCTGCTTCCTGCTGTTCTTCGCCGACAGCGCCGAGGGCGCCTGGACGCAGGGCGTGCTGATGGGCAGCGTGGCCGTCGTGATCTCGGTGCTGATGCTGCTGCTCGGCTTCTTCGACAACCCGCACGGCGAGGGAGTCGGCCAGCTGAAGCCCACCGCCATGGAGCGCTCCCTGCGGATCATCGACAGCCAGGTCGCGGCGCTCGGCATCACGGCCGATCCCCCCTGTGACGCGCTGGGCAACGCCCGCTGACTACGCGTCCCGGGCGCCCGCCGGTGGCGCGTCGGTGGTCGCCGGCCGGGTCAGCAGGATGACCAGGCTCAGCAGCAGCACCCAGAGCGGGAAGATCATCTGGCTCCAGCGGTGCTCCCCCGCCGCGACCATCAGCACCAGCGCCACCGCGTAGCCCACGAAGGCGACCCAGCGCGGGATCGCCCGCGTGCGCAGGCCGACGGTGCTCACCGACAGCGTGAAGACGGCCGCCATCCGCATGGCGTAGACCGACACCAGGATCTGGGTGCTGTCCCGGCCGAAGGCCCACACCTCGATGTCGGGCGAGGGCCGGGCCGACAGCTCGAGCACGCTGCTCGAGGCCGCGGCGCCGGCGAACAGCATGGCGAGGAACAGCAGGCCGCTGCCGAGGAAGACCGTCGAGAACAGCCGGTCCTCGACGTCGCCCAGCTGGTCACGCACCACCCCGATGAACCACAGGAAGGCGATGCCGGCGAACGGGACCAGCTGCAGGGCCCACCGGATCAGCCGGCGGCTGGACTCGTCGGTCTGCAGCGACTGCAGTGAGTCGTCGGCCAGGGCGAGCCGCATCATGACCATCGCGGCGATGAGCAGCACGGCGAAGAGGATGCCGGCGACCGCCGCCGAACGGCGGGTGCGCCAGTGTCGGGCGGTGAGTCGGGACGGGCCCGGGCTGGTCGTCATCGCAGCAGCATCGTGCCTTCGGCCGCCGGTGTCGACGCCCGCGCCGGGTGAGCCGACCTCGCGGCGGTTCAGCCGGTCAGGGCGGTGAGGAACACCGACTCGAGGTCCTCCGGCCGCGCCGCGGTGTAGGCCTTGCCCTTGGTGGTGGCGGCGATGTTGCGCAGTGCCTTCGCGTCGGCCCCCGACCCCAGGGCGATGGTGACGACCTCCACCGGGCGGGCGGGGTCGGCACCGTCGACCAGCCGGTCGAGCGTGGTGCGCAGGTCGGGGCTGCCGGGGTCGTCGTTCTTGCCGTCACTGATGACGACGACCGTGTTGGGGCCGGGCTGCCACCCGTCGCGGACCGCGGCCACGGCCGCCAGGGTCGTGTCGTAGAGCCCGGTGTCGCCGGCGGCCACGATGCGCGGCACGACGGTGCCGATGGTGTCGCGCGCGGTGCCGGCGCCGTACTGCCGGTCGAGCCGGCCGAGCGGCACGACGGCGCGGTAGTCGTTCCCGCGGGCGGCCCGCGAGAACGTCCAGAGCCCGACCCGTGCCTGGTCGGAGAAGAACGGCAGCGATGCCAGCACGGCATCCTTGGCGACCTGCAGGCGGGACTTGCCGGTGGTTCCGGCCTCCTCCTTCATCGAGCCGGAGGTGTCGAGCACGACGAGCAGGGAGCCTCGGCGGTCGAGCGCGGTCCAGTTCTGCAGGGTGCGGGCCAGCACGTCCTGGCTGGGCTGCGCCGGCGTGTAGCGCGGCTCGCTGGGCACGACGCCGGCCGCGGGGGTGACGGCCGTGCCGAGCCGCGCGGCCCGCCAGCCGGCGGTCTGCAGCGCCTTCTGGGCCTTGCCACCGACCACGAAGTCGGCGAACGCCTCGGATGCCGTGCGCTGGGCATCGCTGACCCACGACCCGCGCAGCGGCAGCACCGGCACCTCGCTGACCACCCAGCCCTCGGTGGGGTAGATGGCCGCGACCTCGACGGTCGGCTTGGCGGCGTTGAACGCCACCACCTCCTGCTCGGTCGCGGGCACGATCGGCAGGTCGCGCAGGCCCTCGGCGACGTTGGTGCCCTTCGACCGCAGCGCGGCGAGGGCACCGGAGAGGTTACCGGTGGCACCGTTCACGGCGTTGTGGGCCGTGACCAGCCGGCGGCGCAGGTCGTCGGTGGCGTCGGCGCCGATCGCCAGGTCGCGGTAGACCGCAACGGTCGAGCCCAGCCCCGCGGTCGAGGTCAGCGGGTCGGGCCAGTCGAGCCGAACCCTGCCCCACTCGGGGTGCTTCACCGCGGCCCAGCCCGCGGGGTCGGCCGCCAGGGCGCTCAGCTGCTCCCACGACGGCTGCTTGTCCGGCCAGCCGAGGGCCTCGGCCATGGGGCGCGGCGCGGCGAAGACCACGGGCGTGGCCGCGACCACCGGGTAGTTGCGCGGGAGCACCGAGCTGATGCGGGGGTCGCGGGCGAGCACGCTGCGCCACAACGAGGAGTCGGGCACCCACGTGGTCGGTGCGTTCGCCGTGTCGCCGTCGAGGGCGGCGGAGACCTGCTCGGCGAGCTCCTGAGGCGACGCCGCGGTGATCTGGGTCGTCGTGCACGGCACGCCGGCCCGGTCCTTCACCCAGGCGTCGAAGTCGTGGGCGTACTCCCGCAGCGCCGACGAGAGGGCCGGTGCAGCGGCGATCCGCAGGTCGGCCGTGCCCGAGCAGCCGGCCGCGGTGGCCTCGGCGTCGTTACGGTGGACGACCAGGCCGATGCCGGCCACGACGGCCATGAGCACCACCACCGCGAGCACCACGAAGGGCCACCGGCGGCGTCGCCGAGCCGGCGCCGCGTGCCGGTGGCGCGCGGCGGAGCCTCCGGCTCTCCGCCGGGTACCGGGCGCCCCTGCTTCAGCCGTCATGGCCCGAGTGTGTCCGACGTGACGACCCGTGCGACCACTAAATGACGGATTTGTCCGTTTTCGAGACTGCTGCGAGTGCCCGGATCGGGCCTCAGCGCACCACGACGCGGCTGCCGACCGGCATCAGGCCATTCGCCCAGATCATGTCGATGGCGGCGTTGCTGAGCCGGGCGCAGCCGTGCGAGTCGGGATACGGCGGGATGTTCCCCGAGCCGTGCACGGCGATGCCGCCGTTGAAGAAGCGGGGCCGCCACAGCTTGCCGAGCGAGTTGGTGACCTCGCCGTCGACACCGCGGTAGACCGTGTAGCGGCCGCGCGGCGTCCTCGCGATGGCCTGGTTGCCGGAGGTGGAGGTGTACTCCTCGCCGCTGCCGGTAGAGGTGTTGAGGATGGTGCGCACCTCGCCGCCGCGCACGACGAGCAGGATCTGGCGGTCGAGGTCGATCTCGACGCCGTTGCCGTTCAAGGTCGCCTTCGGCCGCGTCCCCGCCTCGAGCGCCTTCATCGTCCTGGGCCCGACCACGCCGTCACGCCGCAGGCCGGCCGACTTCTGCAGGGCCCAGACGGCCTGCTGGGTCAGCGACCCGAAGGAGCCGTCGGGGGTGCCGAGCCAGTAGCCGAGCTCCTTGAGGCGCTGCTGCAGCGCCAGCACCTTCGGCCCGGAGTCGCCGCGCACGAGGTTGGTCGTGGGCGCCGGCTTCGGCTTGGGCTTGGGCTTGGGCTTCGGGGTCGCCGTGGGCTTCGGTGCCGGCGTGGGCTTCGGGGTCGCCGTGGGCCTCGGTGCCGGCGTGGGCCTCGGTGCCGGCGTGGGCTTCGTGGTGGGTGTCGTGGTGGGCGTGCGGGCCGGCGTCGTGGGCGTGGGGCTGACGGCCGACGACGGAGCCTCGGTGGGCGTCGGCGTCTCGCTGGGCGAGGGGGCCTGGCTCGACGTCCGCGCCGGCACGGAGGTGGGGCTCTCGCTCGGTGCCGACGTCGTGGCCGGCGAGGTGGTCGCCGCTCCCGCGGCCGCCGGGGTGCCGCGACCCGGCACCCAGGTTCCGCACCCCGCGAGCAGCACCGCGGCAGCCGTCAGCGCGGCACCGGCACTCGCCGTGCGCGTCCTCGTGGTCCGACCCATCAGTTGTCGCTCGCTCTCGTGCTCCGTGTGCGTCCACCAGCCCCCCCAACAAGACGGGACCCCGGCGGCCTGCGCCAGCCGACGCGCCGGTCGTGACCGACTCGTTAGCCTCGCTCCCGACCCCGCGGCGTCACCCCCGGGAGCGGATCGCCTCGTCGGTCACGATCACCTTGCGGGCGATCTCGACGTGGAGGTTCTCCACCATTCTGCCCCGGTGGGTCACCACCCCGGCACCGGCACCGGCATCCCAGGCGGCGAGGACCTCGTGGGCCTCCTCGACCTCCAGCGCCGACGGGGCGAACACCGCGTTGCACGGCTCGACCTGGCCGGGGTGGATCAGGGTCTTGCCGTCGAAGCCCAGGTCACGGCCCTGCCGGCACTCCGCCTCGAAGCCGTCGAGGTCCTTCACGTCGTTGTAGACGCCGTCGAGGATCGCGACGCCGGACCGGCGCGCCGCCAGCAGGGCGAGCGACAGCGCGGTCAGCAGCGGTGCCCGGCCCGGCACGTGCCGGGCGCCGAGCTCCTTGACCAGGTCGTTGGTGCCGATCACCAGGGCGGCCAGCCGCGGTGACGCCGAGGCGATCTCGCCGACGCCGAGGATCGCCGTCGGCGTCTCGACCATGGCCCACAGCATGGTGTGTGCCGGAGCGCCGTGCCGCTCCATGGCCGCGACCAGCGAGCGCACCTCGTCGGCGCTGTCGACCTTCGGCACGACGATGCCGTCTGGCCCCGCAGCGCACGCGGCCGCCAGGTCGTCGTCGTGCCACGCGGTGCCGCTGCCGTTGACCCGGATCGTCACCTCTCGCGATCCGTAGTCACCGGATGCCGCTGCCGCGCAGGCGTTCTCGCGCGCCGCCGCCTTGTGGTCGGGAGCCACGGCATCCTCGAGGTCGAGGATCAGCCCGTCGACGGGGAGGCTCTTCGCCTTCTCGAGGGCGCGCTCGTTGTTGCTCGGCATGTAGAGCACCGAGCGGCGGGGCCGGTATGCCGGGTCGCCGCTCACGCGCCCGCCTCCGCACCCGCAGTGGCGTCACCGGCATACAGCGCGGCCAGCTCGGGGTCGTTGGCCGACAACCGGTCGGCGAGCTCGAGGATGACGAGGCACTGCTTGAGGCTGGCGTCGTCCTCCATCTTCCCGTCGAGCATCACCGCACCGGTGCCGTCACCCATCGCCGCCTTGACCCGCCGGGCGTGCGCCACGTCGTCGGCGCTGGGGCTGAAGACCTTCTTGGCGATGGCGATCTGCGCCGGGTGCAGCGTCCAGGTGCCGACGCAGCCGAGCAGGAAGGCATTGCGGAACTGGTCCTCGCACGCGACGACGTCGGCGATGTCTCCGAAGGGGCCGTAGTACGGGAAGATCCCGTGCATCGCGCAGGCGTCGACCATCCGGGCGATCGTGTAGTGCCAGAGGTCCTGCTGGTAGATGGCGCGCGCCCCCGCGATGTCGCCACCGACGGGATCCTGGCGCACGAGGTACCCCGGGTGCCCACCTCCGACGCGGGTGGTCTTCATCCGGCGGTCAGCGGCCAGGTCGGCGGGTCCCAGGCTGATGCCCTGCATCCGCGGGCTGGCGCCGGCGATCTCCTCGACGCTCGCCATGCCGCGGGCGGTCTCGAGGATCGCGTGCACCAGGATCGGCCGGGTCAGCCCGGCGCGGGCCTCGAGCTGGGCGAGCAGCCGGTCGACGTAGTGGATGTCCTCGGGGCCCTGCACCTTGGGCACCATGACGACGTCGAGCCGGTCGCCGATCTCGGTGACCAGGGTGGTGAGGTCGTCGAGCGCCCACGGGGAGTCGAGCGAGTTGATCCGCGTCCAGAGCTGGGTGTGCTCGCCGAAGTCGGTGGAGCGCGCGATCTCGACCAGCCCGGCGCGCGCGGCCTCCTTGTTCTCGGCCTTGACGGCATCCTCGAGGTTGCCGAGCAGCACGTCGACCGACCCGACGAGCTGGGGCACCTTCGCCGCCATCTTCGGGTTGCTCGGGTCGACGAAGTGGATCATCCGGCTCGGCCGGGCCGGCACCTCCCGCACCGGGGCGGGCGCGCCCACGGCGAGGGGCGTGAAGAAGTCCTTGGCGCTGCGCATGAGGGAGCCTCTCGTCGGGCTGGTCGGGGGGAGGAGCGGTCTGCCGGGGACGCTAGCAGCGCGGGTGGGGCCTGTCGCATGAGCCACGTCACGGTGTGACCGATGCCGCGCAGGCCGCGGCGCGGGGCGCCTCGGCGACCGGTGTGGGAGAGTGCTGGGGTGAGCGAGGAGCAGCCCGGCACAGCCACCACGCAGCTTCCTGCGGCCACACCCACCGCCGCCGAGGCGGCGGACGCACCCGAGGCGGCGGCGCCGGTACCCGTCAACGTCACGCGGCTCATCCACGAGGCGGCCAGCAAGTCCGGGCTGCTCTGGGTGCGCCTGCCCGACGGCAGCACCCACCCCGTCTGGCACGTGTGGCACGACGACGGTGACGACCGGGGCACCGGGCCGGCGGCCTACGTGGTGTCCGGCCCGGGCGAGCAGGCACTGCCCTGGCTCCCCGACGAGGTCGAGCTCATCCTGCGCAGCAAGGACACCGGCGGGCGGCTGATCACGGTGCACGCCACCGCGCGCGAGCTGCGACCCGAGGATGCCGCGTGGGACACCGCGGTCGACGTGCTGCGCCCCGAGCGGCTCAACGCCATGGGTGACACGGCCGAGCGCTGGCGGCAGTCGTGCACCATCCGCGTGCTCACGCCCCACGGCCGCCTGGTCGAGGGTCCGGGGTCCTACACCGACGGGTCCGGGGTGGTGGCGGTGCGGCCCTCCGCCACGGCGACCATCGGGTGGCGACCGTGGCACTGGCGCGGGCGCGCCGGCGCCCGCCGCAACAACCGCGGCTGAGCCCGCCCGCGAGGCGCCCGGGCCACGCGCCCAGCCCCGATAGCCTGTTCCGGTGAGCACGCCGACCCGCGCCTTCGTCGGCCGCCTGACCGAGCTCAGCGTCTTCGACCCGCTCGGTGACCAGGTCGGCCGGGTTCGCGACGTCGTCGTCACCTTCGGCATGCCCCGCACCCGCCCCCGCGTCATCGGCCTGGTCGTCGAGGTGCCGGGGCGACGCCGGGTGTTCGTGCCGATGACCCGGGTCACCTCGGTCGAGGGCGGCCAGGTCATCACCACGGGGCTGGTCAACATGCGCCGCTTCGAGCAGCGCGGCAACGAGACCCTCGTGGTGGCCGAGCTCTTCGAGCGGCCCGTGCACGTGCGCACCGACGAGGGCGAGGTCGTCGACGCCACCGTCGAGGACGTCGGCATCGAGCAGCTCGGCACTCGTGGCTGGGGCGTGGCCCGGGCGTTCGTGCGCACCGGCGCCGGTCGCACCGGGCGCAGCAGTCTGAGTCGGCTCGGGCGCCGCCGCGGCGAGACGCTGCTGGTGCCGATCGACGCCGTCATCGGCCTGCGCGAGCCCACCGAGGCGCAGAGCGCGGTGCGGCTGCTCGAGGCCTACCAGGACCTCAAGCCCGCCGACCTCGCCGAGGTCATCCACGAGCTCACCCCCCGACGGCGCGCCGAGGTGGCCGCGGCGCTGGGCGACGAGCGCCTCGCCGACGTCATCGAGGAGCTTCCCGAGGACGACCAGGTCGAGATCCTCGCCGGGCTCGAGGTCGGCCGCGCGGCCGACGTGCTCGAGGCGATGGAGCCCGACGACGCCGCCGACCTGCTGGCCGAGCTGCCCAAGGAGCGCCAGGAGGAGCTGCTCCAGAAGATGGAGCCCGACGAGGCCGCCGACCTGCGCCGCCTGCTCACCTACGACGAGAACACCGCCGGTGGCCTGATGACGACCGAGCCGGTCATCCTGGGCCCGGAGGCGTCGATCGCCGAGGCGCTGGCCGTCGTGCGCCGGGCCGAGCTGTCGACCGCGCTGGCCTGCACCGTCTTCGTCTGCCGCGCCCCGCTCGAGACGCCCACCGGGCGCTACCTCGGCATGGTGCACATCCAGCGGCTGCTGCGCGAGCCGCCGCACGCGTCGATCGGCGGCATCCTCGACAAGGACGTCGAGCCGCTCGCGCCCGACGCCACCCTGGGCCAGGTGGCCCGGATGCTCGCGACCTACGACCTGGTCGGCCTGCCGATCGTCGACGCCGAGGGCCACCTGCTCGGCGCGGTCACCGTCGACGACGTGCTCGACCACATCCTGCCCGAGGACTGGCGCGAGGAGCGCCACGACGTCGTGACCCCCGAGGGGGTGCGCCGTGGCTGAGCGCGACCGCCGGCCCCGCATCGACCAGCCCCGCGAGGGCCGTCGCCGCTGGAACCCGCCGAGCCTGTTCACGGAGGAGTCCTTCGGGGTGCTCTCGGAGAAGTTCGCCCGCTACATGGGCACCCCGTACTTCCTCATCGGGATGACGCTCTTCGTGGCGGGCTGGCTGCTCTGGAACACCCTGGCGCCGACGGACCTGCGCTTCGACCCCTACGCGTTCATCTTCCTCACCCTGATCCTCAGCCTGCAGGCCTCCTACGCCGCCCCGCTCATCCTGCTCGCGCAGAACCGCCAGGCCGACCGCGACCGGGTGGCGCTGGAGCAGGACCGCAGCCGCGACGAGCGCAACCTCGCCGACACCGAGTTCCTCACCCGCGAGGTCGCCGCCCTGCGCATCGCCCTGCGCGACCAGGCCACCCGCGACTTCGTGCGCGGCGAGCTGCGCGACCTGCTCGACGAGCTCGAGGAGCGCGGCCTGGTGCTGGTGCGGCGCGAGGAGCTCGAGGCGGCCCACGAGGCGGCGGCCGCCCGGGCCACCTCGGCCGCGGACGAGGGTGCCGGTTCGCCGACCTAGACTGGGGGCATGCCCCAGGTCAGCCCCGACGCCCTGCACGCCGCCCTCGAGACGGTCATCGACCCCGAGATCCGCAAGCCCGTCACCGAGCTCGGCATGGTCGAGAGCGTCTCCGCCGACGACGCCGGCCACGTCGCCGTCACGATCCTGCTCACGGTGGCAGCCTGCCCGCTCAAGGACACCCTCACCAACGACACCACCGCGGCCCTGAGCAAGGTCCCCGGCGTCACCGGTGTCACCGTCACCCTCGGGGTCATGAGCGACGAGCAGCGCGCCACCCTCAAGACCACGCTGCGCGGCGGGGTCGCCGAGCGCGAGGTGCCCTTCGCGCGGGCCGGCTCGCTGACCCGCGTGTACGCGGTCGCATCCGGCAAGGGCGGGGTCGGCAAGTCGTCGGTCACCGCCAACCTCGCGGCAGCCCTGGCCCAGCAGGGCCTGCGGGTGGGGGTCGTCGATGCCGACATCTACGGTTTCTCCATCCCCCGCATGCTCGGGGTCACCGGCCGGCCCACCCAGGTCGACGACATGATCCTTCCGCCGCTCAGCCACGACGTGAAGGTCATCTCGATCGGCATGTTCGTGCCCGGCAACCAGCCCGTCGTGTGGCGCGGGCCGATGCTGCACCGGGCCCTCCAGCAGTTCCTCGCCGACGTGTTCTGGGGCGACCTCGACGTGCTCCTGCTCGACCTGCCGCCGGGCACCGGCGACATCGCCATCTCGACCGCCCAGCTGATCCCGAACGCCGAGATCCTGGTCGTCACCACCCCGCAGGCGGCCGCCGCCGAGGTGGCGGAGCGGGCCGGGGCGATCGCGCTGCAGACCCACCAGAGGGTGGCCGGCGTCATCGAGAACATGAGCTGGCTCGAGCTGCCCGACGGCTCGCGCCAGGAGATCTTCGGCTCCGGTGGCGGTGCGGAGGTCGCCGCGTCGCTGACCCGCGCGATCGGCGCCGACGTGCCGCTGCTGGGCCAGATCCCGCTCGACACCCGCCTGCGCATCGGCGCCGACCAGGGGATGCCGGTCGTGCTCGGTGAGCCCGACTCCCCCGCTGCGGTGGCGCTGCGCGGCATCGCCAAGGGCCTCGGCACGCGGGCCCGCGGCCTCGCCGGTCGCTCCCTCGGCCTCACGCCCGCCGGGCGCTGAGACCTACGTCGCGTCGGTGTCCCAGGGCACCGGACGGCTGGGGTCCCAGCTGCGCCGGTCGGTGACCACGGGGCCGTCCCCGGCACCGTAGATGCCGGTGGGCCCACCGTCGTTCGCTCCGGCCGTGGCGCCGTCGGCGGCAAGAGCCCCGGCGGCAACGGCGCCCCCGGCCACCCCGGCGGCGTCGCGACCCTTGACCGCACCGCGCACCGAGTCGATCTCGCCCCGGATCGGCGCCACCGCCTCGTCGAGCGGGTCGAGCAGGGCCTCCTTGACGATGCGGCGGGGGTCGTACTGGCGCGGGTCGTACTGCCGCCAGTTGATCTCCTCGTACTCCGGGCCCAGCTGGTCCTTGAGCTGGTCCTTGGCCCCCTCCGCCATCACCCGCAGCTTCCGGATGCCGTGCGCCAGCTTGGCGGCGTACTCCGGCATCCGCTCCGGGCCCAGCACGAACACGGCGATGAGGGCGAGCAGCACGATCTCCCAACCGTTCACGCCGAACACCGGGCCATCACCGTCCTTTCGTCACTGCAGGGCACGCGCGGGCGGTGGTCACCCGGCCGAACCCTCGAGCTTCATCGTGACATCCCGCTCGCTGCCGTTGCGAAGGATCGTGAGCGTCACCTTGTCACCGACGGCCCGTGACCGGATGGCGACCACGAGCTCGCCGCCCTCGGACACCGGCTTGCCCTCGAACTTGACCACGACGTCGCCCGCCTTCAGACCGGCCAGGTCGGCGGGCCCGTCGGGGTTGACCGCGGGGTCACCGTTGGGGCCCTGGTCGGCGATGCGCACACCCTCGCCGGTGTAGCTGGAGTCGAGGTAGACCCCGATGACGGGGTGCACGGCCTTGCCGGTCTTGATCAGCTGGATCGCCACGGTGCGCACCTGGTCGCTCGGGATGGCGAAGCCGACCCCGATGTTGCCGCTCTGCGCGCTGGTGGACGAGCCGGGCGCGGTCGCGATGGCCGAGTTGACCCCGATGACCTGGCCCTGCATGTCGAGCAGCGGGCCACCGGAGTTGCCCGGGTTGATCGCGGCGTCGGTCTGGATGGCGTTGATGTAGGACTGGTCGTCGGCCGCGCCGGGGGTGACCGGGCGGTTCAGGGCGCTGACGATGCCGGCGGTGACGGTGGAGTCGAGCCCGAGCGGGGCCCCGACCGCGATCACCTCGTCGCCGACCACGACGTCGGAGGACCGGCCCAGGTTGAGCGGCACGAGGTCGGTGCGGTCGACCTTGACCACGGCCAGGTCGTAGGAGCCGTCGCGACCGACGACGGTGGCCGGAACCTGCTGGCCGTTGGCGAGCACCACGGTGATCTTGCCGCCGTCGGCGGCACCTGCCACCACGTGGTTGTTGGTGACGATGTGCCCGATGTCGTCGTAGACCCAGCCGGAGCCGGTGCCGGAGCCGTCGGCGCCGGTGACCTTCAGCGTGACCACGCTGGGCGTGGCTCGAGCGGCGATGTTGGCGACCGTGCCGTTGGGGCGTGTCGTGGCGCCGGCCCCGACGCTGGGCGCCGGAGCGCTGTTGGGGCCGGACCCACTCGTTGACGTGCCGCGGTCGGCCAGCGCGCCGCCGAGCAGGCCGCCCACGAGCCCGGCCAGGAGGGCGACGGCCACCGAGATGCCGATGAGGGCACCCCAGCCGGGACCGCGCCTGCCGGGCGCCGGCTCGGAGGCCGGGGAGGTGAGCGGGGGGTACGACGGGTAGGCCGGACCGGCGCTCGAGGTGGCGGCGGGCGGCGCGGCAGCGTACGGGTCGTACGCGGAGGAGCCTGCGGCGTACGGGTCGTACGCGGAGGAGCCTGCGGCGTACGGGTCGGTGGTGGACCGGCCTGCGGCGTAGGGATCCGCGGCGTACGGGTGGTAGCCCGACGAGCCCCCGGCGTACGGGTCCGTGGCGGACCGGTCTGCGGCGTACGGGTCGGCGGCCGGCTGCGTCGGAGCCGCCTCGGTGGTGGCCCAGATCGGGGCGGTCGCCCCGGCCTGCGGGATCTCCGCGGTCGGTGCTGCTTCGGGGGTGCCTGCCGTCTCGGTGGCCTCGGCCGTCTCGGTGCGTGCCTCGCTGGAGTCGGCGGAGGTGTGCTCGGGCCCCCCGGCATCCGGGCTGGTCGGTGCGGTCACCGCGGTGTCGTCACGGCTGGAGGCGTCGGACTCGGGCCGGCCCCACGGACTCCAGTCGTCGCGTCCGGGCTCGTGCTCGCTGGTCATGGCGTTGATTCTGCCCGCTCGTCGAGCCGACCGACGACCACGGTCTGGGTGAGCCGCACCTGGGTGATGGACATGGTGCCGCCGGCGGCCCGGGTCGGGGCTGCCGCGGGCGACGCCACCGGGGCGGTGGCCGTGGCCAGCCCGCTGCGCGCACCCACCGGGGGCGCGACGGTCAGGCTCCACGCGGCGGCCGCGGACAGCCCGGCCGCGGCGGCCGCGACGACGGTGGCGCGCAGGGCACTGCGGTGGCACGGGGGCGCCGAGGGGTGCAGCAGCGCCAGCTGCTCGTGACCGCTGGGCAGGGGACGAGGCCCGAGGTCGGTGGCGAGCGCGGCGCCGAGCGCCAGCAGGCTCGAGCGCAGGTCGCCCGGCATCGAGGGTGCACCGGCGAGGGCGCTGCGCAGGCGACGCTCCTGGGCGACCTCCTGCGCGCAGAGCTGGCAGGCGACGAGGTGGCGGTCCCACGCCCACTGCCGGTCCAGCGGCAGGCGGCCGGCGGCGTACTCCGTCAGCTCCTCACCCCGGCACTGCACCCGCATGCCGTCGGTCATACGACGCCTGCGGCAGGACGGCGGATGATGCCGGTCCGGCTCTTGGTCGGGGTCGTGGTGGTGGAGGGCTGCGGCGCGCGGTGCGCGAGCGACTCGCGCAGCTGAGCGCGACCGCGGTGGATGCGCGAGCGCACGGTGCCGAGCTTGATGCCCAGGGTGGCCGCGACCTCCTCGTAGGACAGCCCCTCGATGTCGCACAGCACGACCGCGGCGCGGAAGTCGGGCGAGAGGGCGTCGAGCGCGCGCTGCACGTCGTCGTCGAAGTGGGCGTCGTGGTAGGTCTGCTCCGGGCCGGCCCCGCGGGCGGGCAGCCGGGCGGCGGACTCGTCGGACAGTGCGTCGAAGCGGATCCGCTGCTTGCGGCGCATCTTGTCGAGGAAGACGTTGGTGGTGATGCGGTGCAGCCAGCCCTCGAAGGTGCCCGGCTGGTAGGTGTGCAGCGAGCGGAACACCCGGACGAACACGTCCTGGGTCAGGTCCTCGGCATCGTGCACGTTCCCGGTGAGGCGGTAGGCCAGCCGGTAGACCCGTGCGGAGTGCTGCTCGACGACCTCCTCCCAGGTCGGGGGCACCCAACCGGCAGCCGGCGTCTCACCGCTCGTCGCGGCATACGTCGTGGTCATCGGCTCATTCCCTCACCAGGTGCGCTCATGTCACCCATCGATACGCGTCTGTGGTGTGAATTGTTCCCGGTCTTCCTGAACGAACGCTGGGAACCCGTGTCACCGCGAAGGCAGGGCCCCCGGGCCGTAGGGTGGCGCCATGAGCCAACTCAAGCCGGCCAGCTGGTCCTACGCCGAGGAGTTCGTGCCCGAGCCGGAGGTCGTCGAGGCCGCCCGCAGGCGTGGGATGGAGTTCGGCGACGCCAGCCCGGTGGGCACCGGCGCCGGCGCCGCACTGCGTGTCGTCGCCGCCGCCGTGCAGGCGAGGCACGTCGTCGAGATCGGCACCGGAGCGGGCACCTCCGGGCTGTGGCTGCTCGCCGGCATGCCCGACGACGGCATCCTCACGACCATCGACGTCTCGGCCGAGCACCAGCGCGCCGCCCGCGAGGCCTACGTCGAGGCCGGCTACGCGCACCAGCGCACCCGGGTGATCACCGGTGCCGCCGCCGACGTGCTGCCCCGGATGACCGACGGCGCCTACGACCTCGTGGTCATCGACGCCGACAAGGACGGCTACCCGGTCTACGTCGAGCACGCGGTGCGGCTGCTGCGCCCGGGGGGCGTGCTCGTCATGGACAACATGCTCTGGCACGACCAGGTGGCCGACCCGGCGGCCCGCGACGCCACGACCAGCACGCTGCGCGACCTGGGCAAGGCGCTGCGCGACCACCCCGAGCTGGTCACCAGCCTGCTCCCGGTGAGCGACGGGCTGCTCGTGGCCGTCAAGCGCTGACCCGGGCGCCGGGCGTCAGCTGACGTCGGGGCCGGCGCCGCGGCGGAACCCGGCCGGTCCCTCGGCGATGGCGACGACCTCCCAGTCTTCGAGAAGCACCGGCGACGACCCGATGATGGTGCTCCCAGGGGCGCCGGCCGCGCCCGGCTCGAAGCCCTCGCGGAACAGCTTGCGATCCTGCTCGCTGTCGAAGACGTAGGTGCCCTCGAACCACTCGCCCTCGCGCATCCGCCACACCTTGAAGGCCAGGCCGTCGAGGAACATGAACCGGGCGATGGAGGTACCGACGACGTACTCACGCAGCTGGTCGGCGGCATCCTCCGGGGCGTCCTTCAGCGACCAGCGCACCGTCAGCCCGTACCCCGCGTTCATGCCATCTCCTCCAGCCACCGCAGCAGCAGTCGTGTCCCGAACCCGGTGGCTCCCTTGACGGAGCTGCCGGCATCGACGTCCGACCGTCCGGTGCCCGCGATGTCGAGGTGCGCCCAGCGGCGCGTGCCCACGAACTCGCGGAGGAACAGGGCCGCCGTGACCGCCCCGCCGCCCACACCGGGGGCGATGTGGGTGAGGTCGGCGACGTCGGAGTCGAGAGCTCGACGGTAGGTGTCCGGCAGCGGCATCGGCCAGAGCGTCTCACCAGTCGTCGCTCCGGCGGCGACGAGCGCGTCGGTGAGGCCGGCATCCGTGGCGAAGACCGGCGCCAGCGCCCGGCCGAGCGCGATCCGGGCGGCACCGGTGAGGGTGGCGACGTCGACGAGCCAGGCCGGGTCGAGGTGGGTGTCGGCGTAGGCGAGCGCGTCGGCCAGCACGATGCGGCCCTCGGCGTCGGTGTTGCCGATCTCGACGGTGCGCCCGCCGTAGTGGGTCACGACGTCACCGGGGCGGTAGGACCCACCGCCGACGGCGTTCTCGGCGATGGCGAGCAGCCCGGTCACCCGCACCGGCACGTCGAGCTCGCGGCACGCGGAGAGCACCGCGAGCACGATGGCAGCCCCGGACATGTCGGTCTTCATCCCGAGCATGCCGTCGACCGGCTTGATCTGCAGACCGCCGGTGTCGAAGGTGATGCCCTTGCCCACCAGCACCACCCGGGGGGTAGCGGCGGTGGCGCCGGCGGGCTCGTGGTCGAGGCGCACCAGGCGCGGCGGCGTGGCCGAGCCCTGGCCTACCGCGAGGATGCCGCCGAAGCCGTCGGCTCGCAGCCGGCGCTCGTCCCAGACCCTCGACTCCAGGCCGCTGCGCCGCGCGACCGTGGTGGCCTGGCGGGCCAGCCAGGCGGGGCTCTTGGTGTTGGAGGGGGTCGCGGCGAGCCCGCGGGCGAGCAGCTGGGCGCGAGCGCGCGCCACGGCACGCCGCACCGCACCGGCATCCGCCGTGCCGGTCACCACCGCGCTGGTGGAGGGCTCGCAACCGGCGACCGCACCGTCCCGGGTCCATCGCGGGGAGGCCCAGGAGGCCAGCACGACGTGCTCGACGTAGGCGGCCAGGGCGCCGCCGGATGCCGTGTCGCCGACCGCGTGGAGCACCTCACCCGCACCGCGGGTCGCGCGCCCGACGGCCGCCCCGGCCGTGCGCCAGGCGGGGTCGGACCCGTCGCCGATGCCGACGAGCAGGACCCGGCGGACAGCGTGCGCACCGGGGGCCAGGGGCACGGTGGTGACCGTTCCCGCGGTGGTGGGCGGCTCGTGGGTGGCCAGCAGGGCCTCGGGGTCGAGCCCGAGGGCGGTCACCGCCGCGCGCGCCGGGCCGTCGCCGCCCTCGCCCTCGCCGATCGGTGCGACGAGCACGGACTGCTTCGCCTGTGCCGGGAGGTCGCCCGGCAGGGCATCGGGGAGGTCGTGGCGCACGCTCCACGCGGACACCGGCGGGCTCAGGATGACGTCGTCACGGGGCACCCGGCGACCCTACCCACTGCCGTCGGCGCGGGGGCGTCCCGCACACGACGAGGCCCCCGCCACGGTGGGCGGGGGCCTCGTCAGCGATGCTCAGGTGCGGGTCAGGACAGGCCCTCGCAGTTGTCGATGGCCTCACCGAGGGCGCGGACCTCATCCGGCGTCATCTCGACGACCAGGCGACCACCGCCCTCGAGGGGCATGCGCAGCACGATGCCGCGACCTTCCTTGGTGACCTCGAGCGGGCCGTCACCCGTCCTCGGCTTCATTGCCGCCATGGCTGAATCCCTTCATCTCCCGGCTGCGGGTGTGCACGCCGCGTGTTGCCCGACGCCGAACTGCCGGGTGTAGGACCCCAGTATCCCGTAGCCGTGCGACAGAGAGAAATCCGCGGGTGCACTCCTCGCAGGTCAGGGCGGGAACGACCCCCACGGCGTGTAGACCAGCAGCGAGCAGGTCCACCAGAACACCCCGGCGATGAGGACCAGCAGCACGACGGCGACCCGGCGCCGCCAGTGCGGCACCACGCTCTGCCCGTTGGCCGTGCGCATCGCGACGGAGGCCAGCAGTGCGGCGAGCGGGAAGTCGAGCAGCAGGAAGCGCCACATGCTCGTGATCGGGCGCACGACCGCGAAGAGGTAGAGCGGGTAGGCCAGCGCCCAGGCCCGGGCCTCGATGCAGATCCACCGCCCGTGCCGGCCCAGCACGAGGGCGACGTAGGTCGCCGCCAGCGCCACGAGCACGACCACGCCCGCGACACCCTTGCTCGACCAGGCCCACTCGAACCACAGCACGAAGGGCCCCTTGTCGGGGCGCTGCCCCCAGGCGGCCTGCACGTCGAAGAAGGCCGTCGGCACCCCGGTGGCCAAACCCGCGACGACCGGCCAGGCCACGGCGCTCACCGCGAGCGCCGCGAGCATCACCGCCGCGCTGGCGCGCTGGCCCTGCAGGGGCCGGGTGCCGGCAGCACGGTGCTCGCGCCAGCGCACGACGAGGTGGATGAGGACTGCCACACCGAGCGCCGGGGCGATGCCGCGGGTGAACCCCAGTGGCAGGGCCACCACGGCGACGAGCAGGTAGCTGCGCCGGATGAGCAGCAGCAGGGCCCCGGCCACCAGGGCGACGGCGAGCGCCTCGGTGTAGGGCTTGAGCATGACCGCGGTGGTCGGGTAGAAGCACCACAGGCAGGCCGCCACCAGGGCGAGCCGCTCGCGCTGCGGCTGCCGGTCGGCGTGCACCCCGGAGCGCAGCACCGCCCAGATGAGCACCGCCGCGAGCCCCGCGAGCACGAGGTTGAGCATCATGCCGGCCATGGCGAAGGGCAGCCCGGTGAGCATCACGCCCTTCACCAGGTAGGGGTAGAGCGGGTAGAACGCCCAGGCGCTGTAGGTGACCCGGCCGGTGCCGGCGTCGACCGGCAGGGGCACGGGGTAGCCGTCGCGGACGATGCGCTCGTACCAGACGCCGTCCCACAGCCCGAACATGTCGCCGATGCCCGGCGTCGCGTGCCCGACCCCGGCAGGGTTCTGGAAGTACGTGGCGGCCACCCAGACGGCGACCAGCGCGACCACCCGCGAGATGACGTAGACGATGAGCAGGGTGCGCACTGGGTGCAGCAGGGCCCGTGCCCCGATGGCGTGCCGCCCGGCGGAGGTGAAGGGGGTGGGGTGCGGTGGCGACTCCTGCCGCGACGCCTCAGCCAGCGCCATCGGTCACCTCCCGCACGTCCCAGACGTACACGCCTCCGGTGTGCACCGGGGCGCCGAACGCCGAGGTCAGCGAGCTGAGCAGCACCGGCGCCTCCGGGCGCGCGTCGGGCAGCACGACGGCATCCACCCGCCCGGCCCGCAGGTCGCCCCTGAACTGGGCCACCTGCGCCGGGTCCGCCACCTGGGCCTGACCGCTCTGGGTGATGTCGGACATCCACTGGGTCAGCGCGCTGGGGGTGGCGCCGTACTGGCCACCGCGCGCCGTCGTGGAGTCGGGTCCCACGAAGTAGCCGGCGACGACGGGGAAGCCCCAGCGAGCCTGCGCCTGCCACTCCAGCGCCCGGGTGTCGGCGACCCAGGGCGCCGGAGCCGCGAGCACGGAGCCGCCCTCGTCGACCCAGTCGCGCCACCTGCCGTCGCTGAAGAAGGTCGGCATCGGCGCCTTCTGGTCGACGACCAGGGGGGTCGGCAGCACCGGCAGCAGCACCAGCAGCGCCGCGAAGCCGGCCACGACCAGGCCGGTGCCGGCGTTCCGGGCATACCGGGTGGTGAGCCGGCGCACCTCCTCGATGCCGAGTGCGAGCAGCGCACCCAGCGCCGGCACGGCGATGAGCGCGAAGCGGGTCGGCAGCACGTTGCCGAGCACCGGCAGCTCGTCGAGCAGCGCCCAGGGCCCCGGGATGCCGGTCGCGCGACCCCGCACCATGACGTCTTCACCGAGCGAGAGCCAGCACGAGAACAGGACGACCGCGCCGAGGGCCTGCACCAGCGTGCGGCGCCAGAGCAGCGCGACCACGGCCGCGGCGCCGACCATCAGCGGGATGCCGAAGAAGGAGTTCTCCTCGGTGCGGTTCATCGACACCGCTGCCGAGGCCCACGGGTCCGCACCGATGCTGCGGGTGGCCCGCCCGAACAGCTGGGCGAGGTCGTTGCCGGCCGGCGGGTGGTAGATGTCGCCGTAGCTCTGCGGCCCGGCGAACTGCCACCACAGCGGGAGGGCGACGACCGCGAGGCACACGCCGGCGGCGACGCCGACGCCGGGCAGCATCCGGCGCACCGGCAGCTGACCGTGCGCGAGGTAGACGACACCCCCGATCGCCAGGCCGACCGCGGTGAGCAGCAGCACCTCCTCGCCGATGAACACCTGCCAGGCGGCCAGCAGGCCGAGCACGATGCCGTTGCGAACCGGTCGTCCCTCGCCCTGCGCCAGGCGCAGCACCCGGTCGACGATGACCGGCACGAGGAACTGCGCCACGAAGTTCGGGTGCCCGTTCGCGTGCGACACCATGCCCGGCGCGAAGCCGATGAACCCGGCGCCGATGGCAGCGGCCAGCGGGTGCACGGTGAGCCGGCGACGGAACAGCCAGAACCAGGCGGAGGCCGTGAGCGCCAGCCCGAGCAGCTCGACGACGAGGAAGGTGACCGAGGGCCCGGCGAGCAGGGTGAGGGGCGCGAGCGGGATGCCCAGGCCCAGCACCGCGGCGTTGGCCATCAGGTTCACCCCGGCCGGGAAGTTCTGCAGGTCGGAGAAGAGGGGGTTGGACAGGGAGGTCAGGTTGTGGGCGGCGGCACCGAAGTACCACTCGAAGGCCTGTTGGTCCTGCACGCCCTGCGAGAGGTAGCCGGTGCGCGGGCTGGCGACCAGGCCGGCCAGCACCCATGCCGCGAGCACCAGGTAGGCCAGCGGCGCCCACAGGTCGGCGCGCCCCAGCGGTACCGGCTGGGCCGGGTGCTCGGGGTCTTCCGGGTATTCGGGGCGTCCGGCAGCCGGGGACGCGTGGCGGCCGGCTGCCGGACCGGGTCGAGGGGGCGGCTCGTCCTCCGCCGGTCGGCGCTCGTCGACCTCCGGGGCCGAGGTCGACGGCGGTGCGAGGAGCGGCTCGCCGCGCAGCACGGCGATCGCGCGGTCGTGCTCGGCGACGCGGGCCTCGAGGGAGTCGAGCACGGTGTCGACCTGGTCCATCCGGTAGCCGCGCACCTGCGCCCCGAACCCCGGGGCACCGAGGTGATGGTCGGGCTCGGCGGGTGCAGCGGCATCCTCGGGCTCGGCCAGTCCGCCGTACTCGCCCATCCCGGCGAAGCGCTCGGGCGACCGCGGGCGACCGAGAAGGAAGGCGGCCGCCACGACCACCGCGACGCCGAGCAGGGCCAGGAAGACCGCCCAGGTCACGGCGCGCTCCGCTCCCCTGCGACCGCCCGGGCCAGCAGCCCGTCGACGACGCGTGAGAAGAGGACCACGCCCAGCCGGTCACCCGCGGGGCGGGTGAGCCGGCGCAGCCCGGGCAGCCAGAGCTCCTCGGTCCAGCCCACCAGTGAGCCGGTGGTCGCGACGGGGTCGGGCTCGACGGTGATCTCGGCCCAGCCGCGCAGGAAGTGCCCGGTCTTGACCAGGCGCAGCCGCCGGCCGGGCTCGAGGGCCGTGACGAGCATGCGGTCGGCCAGGCCGAGGGGGCCGAGCCGGGTCCAGGCGACGACCTCGGTGCCGACGGTGAGGCCGGCATCGGGCACCTCGAGGTCGGTGAGGGGTACGTGCCGGGTGTGCTCGGCGAGGTCGGTCAGGGCCGTCCAGGCCGCCTCCGGCGACAGGGTGGTGCGGCGCCTGACGGTGAACGCCACGCCGTCACCTCGCCTCGGTCGTCGACCGAGGGCTGCGGGCGGTCGTCGACCGAGGGCTGCGGGCGGTCGTCGGCCGCAGACTGCGCGCGCAGCTCGGCCAGGGTGCGCTCGCGCTCGGCCAGCTCGTCGCGCAGCACCTCGAGCCGGTCGTCGACGTCCTCCATCCGGTAGCCGCGCAGCGCCGTGTCGAAGCGCACGGCATCGACGTCGTCGGCCTGCGGGTGCTCAGGGAGGCCCGGGTCGGGGGTGGAGCGCACGGCATCCGCAAGGGGGTCGGCCGGGAGCCGGCCGGTTGCCACGCCGAGCACCGCCGCCACGAGGGCGACGGCGACGAGCACGAGGATGACGTTCGGAACCACGCAGCAGATCCTACGGCGGCGAGCGGCGGCTACTCGGGGTGCGTCGCGGGAGGGGTGGGACTCGACGGTGCGGTGGGGGGCCGGCGCACTCCCCCGAGGCCGCCGGCCGGGGTCTGCGCGGCGACGATGGCCGCGACCGCCTCGTCGACGTCGTCGGTGACGGTGAGCAGGTCGATGTCGCGGCGGTTGACGGTGCCCGCGTCGGCCGCCGTCGTGCGCAACCAGTCGAGCAGGCCGCCCCAGTAGGCCGAGCCGAGCAGCACGATCGGGAAGCTGGTGACCTTCTGGGTCTGCACCAGGGTCACCGCCTCGAACAGCTCGTCGAGGGTGCCGAACCCGCCGGGCAGCACGACGAAGCCCTGGGCGTACTTGACGAACATCGTCTTGCGGGCGAAGAAGTAGCGGAAGTTGACCCCCAGGTCGACGAACTCGTTGAGCCCGGCCTCGAAGGGCAGCTCGATGCCGAGACCGACCGAGGTGCCGCCGGCCTCGAGCGCGCCGCGGTTGGCGGCCTCCATGGCGCCGGGGCCACCGCCGGTGATCACCGCGTAGCCGGCGGCCACCAGCGCCGCGCCGACCTGAATCCCCAGCTGGTAGGTCGGGTGCTCGGGGCGGGTTCGGGCCGACCCGAACACGCTGACGGCCGGGCCGACCTCGGCCAGCGCCCCGAACCCGGTGACGAACTCGCTCTGGATGCGCATCACGCGCCAGGGGTCGGTGTGCAGCCAGTCGGCCGAGCCGCTGCTGTCGAGCAGCCGGGCGTCGGTGGTCGAGCCGGGCACCTTGGAGCCGCGCATGACGACCGGGCCCTGGTGGTAGTCGCGGTCGGCGGACCGGGTGGGGCTCAGGGGGTTGAGCGGGTTCGTGGTGGTGACGGGGTCAGGGGTGTTCGGCGTGTTCGGGGCGGGGTCCACCGCGCCACTGTATGCGGGCGCCTGACCGGGCCGGTGGTTCTCAGGCCAGCCAGCGGAGCAGGGCGGCCTCGCACGCGGTGTACTGCTGCACCGGGCACTGCTCGTCGTCCATGTGGGCGAGGTTGGGGTCGCCGGGGCCGAAGTTGACGGCGGGCACGCCCATCGCCGAGAAGCGGGCGACGTCGGTCCAGCCCTGCTTGGCCTCGACCGGCAGGCCGAGCGCCTCGACGAACGCCTTGGCCGCCGGTAGGTGCAGACCGGGGCGGGCGCCGCCGGCGTTGTCGACCACGTCGACGTCGAAGCCGGAGAAGACCTCGCGCACGTGGGCGTCGGCCTCCTCCTCCGACAGCGAGGGCGCGTAGCGGTAGTTGACGGTGACCACGCAGCGGTCGGGGATGACGTTGGTCGCGACCCCGCCCTGGATGAGCACGGCGTTGAGCGCCTCGCGGAACTCCAGCTCGTCGACGACCCGGGTGACCGGCTGATAGGCGACCAGCCGGGCGAGCACCTCGGCGGCGTCGTGGATGGCGTTGTGCCCCTTCCACGGCCGCGCCGAGTGGGAGGCGATGCCCTTGGTCGACACCTCGGCGCGCAGGGTTCCCTTGCAGCCGCCCTCGACGCGGGCGTCGGTGGGCTCCAGGAGCACCGCGAAGTCCGCGTCGGCGATGAGCTCGGGCCGCTGCTGCTGCACGTGGAGCAGCCCGTTGTACTTCGAGTCGATCTCCTCGGCCTCGTAGAAGACGAACGTGACGTCGCGGCTGGGCTCGGGCACGTCGTGGGCGACCCGCAGCATCACGGCGACGCCGCCCTTCATGTCGACGGTGCCCCGGCCCCAGAGCACCTCTCCCCCGGCGGAGGCGACGCGGCGGGTCGGCAGGTTGGCCGGGTCGGTCGTCAGGGGCACGGTGTCGATGTGCCCGGCCAGCACCACCCGCTCGTCGCGGCCGAGGTTCGTGCGCGCCACCACGGTGTTGCCGATGCGGGTCACCTCGAGGTGCGCCAGGTCGCGGACCGCAGCCTCCACGGCATCCGCCAGGGTTTGTTCGTCGAGGCTCACCGACTCGATGTCGCACACCGCGGCGGTGAGCGAGGTGACGTCGGTGGTGAGGTCGAGGGCGGTGGTCGTCGACGGCATACCGGCCACCTTAACGACCGGGTCGCCCCTCTACGCTGGTCGCCATGACGCGCACCGCCTGGGGCCACGCCCTGCTCACCCGCACCGACGACGGGACCGTCCTCGACGCCTGGTTCCCCTCGCCGGCGCTCGGCGAGCCGGGCGGCGCGGGCGAGCTCGCGGCCCCCGCCGGGCTCGAGGCGCTGGTGGGCGGCGACGACGCCCGTGGGGTGCACCGCGAGGTGCGGCTGGTGACGGCCGATCTCGATGCCCCGCCCACCGACGCCGCCGACGGCTGGCTGCGGCTGCACCTGCTCTCGCACCGGCTGGTGCGGCCCAACTCGGTGTCGCTCGACGGCCTGTTCGGCGTGCTCACCAACGTGGTGTGGACCTCGCAGGGCCCGTGTGCGGTCGAGGGCTTCGAGCTGGCCCGGGTGCGGATGCTCGCCCGCGGCCCGGTGCAGGTGTTCGGCATCGACAAGTTCCCGCGGATGACCGACTACGTCGTGCCGAGCGGCGTGCGCATCGCGGATGCCGACCGCGTGCGCCTGGGCGCCCACCTCGCCAGCGGCACCACCGTGATGCACGAGGGGTTCGTCAACTTCAACGCCGGCACGCTCGGCACCTCCATGGTCGAGGGCCGGATCAGCCAAGGGGTCGTCGTGGGCGACGGCTCCGACATCGGGGGCGGGGCCTCGACGATGGGCACCCTGTCCGGCGGCGGCACGGAACGCGTGAGCATCGGCGAGCGTTGCCTGCTCGGAGCCGAGTCCGGGCTGGGCATCGCCCTCGGCGACGACTGCGTCGTCGAGGCCGGGCTCTACGTCACGGCTGGGACGAAGGTGACCCTGCCCGACGGCACGGTCACCAAGGCACGCGAGCTGTCCGGGCAGAGCAACCTGCTCTTCCTGCGCAACTCGGTGACCGGGGCGGTGGAGGCGCGCCCGCGCGACGGCCACGGCATCGTGCTCAACTCCGCGCTCCACGCCAACGACTGACCGGCGCCGCGACCACTGCGGCGCCGCACCACCCACGAACTCACGAAGGACTTCCACCGCATGCCGCGCACTGCCCGGGGCGCCATCACCCTCGCCGAGGAGCAGCCTCGCTCGCCGCGCCACCGCCGACTGGTGGCCGTGCTGGTCGTCGTCGTGCTCGGCGTCGTCGGCACGGCGACGGTCCTGGGAGTGAAGCACCTGCGCGCGATCGTGTCTGGCGAGAAGTGCCAGGTCACGGCATCCGGCTCGACCTTCTCGTGGGCGCCCGACCAGGCGAGCAACGCGGCCGCGATCACCGCGATCGCCCTCCAGCGCGGGATGCCGCCGCGCGCCGCCACCATCGCGATCGCGACGGCGATGCAGGAGTCGAAGGTGCGCAACGTGAAGTTCGGCGACCGCGACTCGCTCGGGCTGTTCCAGCAGCGGCCCTCGCAGGGGTGGGGAACGGCCGAGCAGATCCTCAACCCGGAGTACTCGACGAACAAGTTCTACGACGCACTGGAGAAGATCAAGGGCTACCGGGCGATGGACATCGCGCAGGCGGCCCAGAAGGTGCAACGGTCAGCCGCGGGTGGGGCCTACGCCCAGCACGAGGCTCAGGCCAGGGTGACCGCGTCGGTGCTCTCGGGCCAGACGCACGCGGGCGTGGTGTGCGCCCTGAAGGACCCGAAGACCGCGGGCGACCCCGCGAAGGTCGCAGCGCTGGTGGAGAAGGACTTCGGCGTCTCGGCCACGCCGGGCAAGGGCACGGTCACCGTCTCGGCGGACAGCCCCGACCTGGCCTGGGCGGTCGGCTCGTGGGCCGTGGCGCGGGCGGTCGACACCGGCGCCACCGGGGTCGTCGTGGGTGACCGCGAGTGGCGACGCGGCATGTCGGACTCGGCGCTGACCTGGCACACCGTGGAGCCGGCGTCGGGCACCGACGCGAACACGGTCACCATCTCCCTCACCTGAGCCGGCGGCTCACCCGGACGACTGGTCAGCGGTCGGCGACGGGCACGTAGTCGCGCTCGCCCTCTCCGATGTAGACCTGCCGAGGGCGGCCGATCTTGGTGGTGGGGTCCTCGATCATCTCGCGCCACTGGGCGATCCAGCCGGGGAGGCGGCCCAAGGCGAACAGCACCGTGAACATCCGGGTCGGGAAGCCCATCGACTTGTAGATGAGCCCGGTGTAGAAGTCGACGTTGGGGTAGAGCTTGCGCTCGATGAAGTAGTCGTCGGCCAGCGCGATCTCCTCCAGGCCCATCGCGATCTCGAGCAGCTGGTCACCGCCGGCCGACTTCTCGAGGATGGAGTGCGCCGTGTTCTTGATGATCGCGGCGCGCGGGTCGTAGTTCTTGTAGACCCGGTGGCCGAAGCCCATCAGCCGGACGCCGTCCTCCTTGTTCTTGACCTTGGTCATGAACTCCTCGGTGGAGATGTGCGCGCCCTGGATGCGCTCGAGCATCTCGAGCACCGCCTGGTTGGCGCCGCCGTGCAGCGGGCCGAACAGCGCGTTGATGCCGGCCGACACCGAGGCGAACAGGTTCGCCTGCGAGGAGCCGACGAGCCGCACCGTGGACGTCGAGCAGTTCTGCTCGTGGTCGGCGTGCAGCACCAGCAGCAGGTCGACGGCCTTGACCAGGTCGGGGTCGATCTCGTAGTCGGTGGCGGGCACGCCGAAGGTCATCCGCAGGAAGTTCTCGACCAGCGAGAGGTTGTTGTCGGGGTACAGGAACGGCTGGCCGATCGACTTCTTGTAGGCGTAGGCCGCGATGGTCGGAAGCTTCGCGAGGAGGCGGATCGTCGAGATCTCGACCTGCTCCTGGTCGAACGGGTCGAGGCTGTCCTGGTAGAAGGTCGACAGCGCCGAGACCGCCGACGACAGCACCGGCATCGGGTGCGCGTCGCGGGGGAAGCCCTGGAAGAACCCCTTGAGGTCCTCGTGCAGCATCGTGTGGTCGCGGATGCGGCTCTCGAAGTCGGCCAGCTCGGTGGGGCTCGGCAGGTGCCCGTAGATCAGCAGGAACGAGGTCTCGATGAAGTTGGAGTGCTCGGCGAGCTGCTCGATCGGGTAGCCGCGGTAGCGCAGGATGCCGTGGTCACCGTCGATGTAGGTGATGGCGCTGGTGCAGCTGGCGGTGTTGGTGAAGCCGCCGTCGAGCGTGACGTTGCCGGTCTCCTTGAGCAGGGCAGAGATGTTGTAGCCGTTGTTGCCCTCGGTCGCCTGCACCAGGGACAGGTCGAGCTGCTTGCCTGCAGCGGACAGGGTGGCACCGTCGGTCATGGCACGAGTTCCTTACTGATCGGGCACGGGGTCGTTCGACCCTACAACCAGCGATCCGGGCATCGACCGGGAGGCAACGTGACCTAGGCCTCGTGCGGTCGGCCGAGACGACGAACGGCCGCGGCCACGCGTTCGTCGGTCGCGGTGAGCGCGAGGCGCACGTGCTCGCGCCCGGCCGGCCCGTAGAAGTCGCCCGGCGCCGCGAGGATGCCGCGCGCGGCCAGCCGCTCGATGGTGGCCCGCCCGTCCTCCCCCGCCGTCGCCCACAGGTAGAGCCCCGCCTCGGAGTCGTCGACGCGCAGCCCGAACGCCTCGACTGCCGGCAGCAGCGCGGCGCGCCGCGCCGCGTAGCGGGCCTTCTGCTCGGTGACGTGACCGGCATCCGACAGCGCGGCGAGGACGGCCCGCTGCACCGGCCACGGCACCATCATCCCGGCGTGCTTGCGCACCTCGAGCAGCCGGCCGACCAGCGCCGGGTCGCCGGCGACGAACGCCCCGCGGTAGCCGGCCAGGTTGGACTGCTTGGACAGCGAGTAGACGCACAGCAGGCCCTCGTGCGAGCCACCGGTGACCCGGGGGTCGAGGATCGAGGGCGTGGTCGGCGGCTCGCGCGACCCGGCCGGGCGCGGGCGCCAGTCGAGCTCGGCGTAGCACTCGTCGGAGGCGACGACCACGCCGTGCTCGCGCGCCCAGGAGACGACCTTCGCCAGGTGCTCGATGCCGAGCACCTTTCCGGTGGGGTTGCCGGGAGTGTTGAGCCACAACAGCTTCGGCGTGGTGGATGCCGTCAGCGGGCCCAGCGCGGTGAGCGCGTCGACCGCCACCGGAGTGGCGCCCGCGAGCCGCGCGCCGACGTCGTAGGTCGGGTAGGCGGCGCGGGGGAAGGCGACGACGTCACCGGGGCCCAGGCCCATCAGCAGGGGCAGCCACGCGACGAGCTCCTTGGAGCCGATGGTCGGCAGCACCCCGGCGGGGTCGACGTCGGGCACGCCGCGCCGGGCCGCGAACCAGGTTGCCACCGCCTCGCGCAGGTCGGTGGTGCCCCAGGTGAGGGGGTAGCCGTGCGCGTCGGAGGCCTGCGCCAGCGCCTCGCGCACCACCGCGGGCGTCGGGTCGACCGGCGTGCCCACCGACAGGTCGACCAGCCCCTCGCCCGCCGCCCCGAGCGACGGGTCGGAAAAGGCACTCGCCCGCTCCTTGGTCGGAGCGAGCGAGTCCCAGGGGAAGTCGGGCAGGCGGAGCACCGTTACTCGTCGTGCACCTGCGGCGGCAGGTCTGCGATCACCGGGTGGTCCTTGGGGATGACGCCCATCTTGGCGGCGCCGCCGGGGCTGCCGAGGTCGTCGAAGAACTCGACGTTGGCCTTGTAGTAGTCGGCCCACTGCTCGGGGACGTCGTCCTCGTAGTAGATGGCCTCCACGGGGCAGACCGGCTCACACGCACCGCAGTCGACGCACTCGTCGGGGTGGATGTAGAGGCTGCGCTCGCCCTCGTAGATGCAGTCGACCGGACACTCCTCGATGCAGGCCTTGTCCTTGAGGTCGACACAGGGCTGCGCGATCACGTACGTCATGGCGCACATACTATGCGGGCCATGGACGCACCGGAGGTCGGGCCGGACCGCGAGCCGCGGGTCGGGTCGAGGGTTGTGGTGAGGCACCGGCTCGGCGCCCCCGACCCGCTGACCGGCGCCACCCTCACCGATGCGGTCGGCGAGCTCGTCTCAGACAAAGACGGCGTCCTCGTCGTGCGCACCCGGCGGGGCGAGGTGCGGGTGCCCCGCAGCGACGTGACGGCCGTCAAGGAGATCCCTCCGTCGGCTTCCCGGCGGGGCAGGCCCCACCGCGCCCTGTCGGTCGAGGACCTCCAGCGGGTCATGGTCGGAGCCTGGCCGGCGATGGAGACCGCACGGCTCGGCGACTGGGTGCTTCGGGCCTCGCGCGGCTTCACCCAGCGCGCCAACTCGGTGATGACCGCCGGCAGCCCCGGCATCCCCCTCCCGGCCGCCCTCGACATCGTCGAGCGGTGGTATGCCGGGCGCGGCCTGGCGCCCAACCTCACCGTCGCCGGGCCGGTCGGTTTCGACCCGGCCGACGACGCCGTCGGCGCGGAGGCGCTCCGGCGGGGGTACGTCGCCCGCGTCGCGACCCTCACACTGACCGCGCCCACCCGACTCCTTGCGGATCTCCCACCAGGGGGCGCCCTGCGCGGGGTGGGAGATCCGCAAGGAGTCGAGGTCAGGGGCGAGCTGACGCACGAGTGGTTCGCGGCCTACCGCGCCTACCGCCCGGTCGACGACGAGGCGGCGCGCGCCATCCTCACCGGCTCACCGGCGCAGGCGTTCGCGACGGTGCGCGACGACGACGGGGGCGTCATCGGCATCGGTCGGCTCGGACTGTCGGCAGCGTGGGGCGGCATCGCCGCGATGTGGGTCGACCCGGCAGCCCGCCGCCGCGGCATCGCGACGGCGATGCTGCGCGCGCTCGCCCGCACCGCCGACGCGGCCGGTGCGGCGTCGCTGCACCTGCAGACCGACACCGACAACACGACCGCCCTGGCGCTCTACGAGCGGCACGGCTTCGAGCGGCACCACGCCTACGTCAACCTCAGCCGGCCGGCCTCGGCTGCCCGGACTGCATGAGGCGCGACTCGTCGGACGGTGCCGGCGGGGCCTGCAGCTGCCGCAGGGGGGTGACGGCGACGTCGGCCGGGGCCACCGCGGCGGCCGGGGCGCCCGGGGTGGCCAGCGCGAGGGTCAGGACGAGCTGCGCGGCCAGCTGGGCCGTGTGCTCCTCGCGCCCGACGTAGGTGTACTCGGAGGAGCCGGCGAACATGTGCCCGTCGGTGTAGCGCTGCTGCATCCGGGTGGCCTCGGCGAGGTGGCGGGCCGCCGCCGTCGCGGCGTCGGCCGGGGTGCCGGCGGGACCGCCGAACCCGTAGGCCGCCGCCTGGGCGTCGAACAGGGCGTAGGGCAGCACCTGCCCCAGGCCCCAGTCGCAGCCCTGCGGGTAGTAGACCCCGAAGCGGGCCGGCTGGAACGGCGCCAGCGGCTCGTAGACCGTGCCGCCGGGGGCGAGGAACCTGGTCCCGGCCACATACCTGTTCGACCCCATCGCGGCGTACACCGCCGGCAGGCCGAGCAGGGCGGCCTCCGGCGCCCGGTGCCCGGCCAGCGTGGCGAGCAGGATGGTGTCGACGTTCTGGTAGGTGTTGGTGGAGTAGTCGGGCGCGATCCGGTTGTGGTTGACCACCGTGCCGTCGTCCTCCACGTTGGACCCCGAGACGAGGGTGGTCAGGGGCTGGCCGTCGACCACGGGGTCCTCCGCGAGGTCGGCCGCCCGGGTCCACGAGGCGGCCAGGAGGCGGACCTGGGCCGCCCGCCAGACGTCGCGCCGCTCGGCCGTGGGCATCATCGCCACGGCCATGGCGGGGGCCAGGGCGTACCAGGAGTTCTCCTCCGCCGCCGAGTTGCCCGGCCGGGTGACCACCCCGTTGGCGGACACCATGCTCAGTGGCTCGACCCTCGTCGCGAAGTCGGCCTCGGACACCACCATCGCCCGGACGCAGGTACGGGTCTGCGCGGGCATCGCGGCCCAGGACAGCCACGCGGCCCGGGCGGCCAGCGACGACCACATGGTGCTCTGCCAGCTCTGCCCCCAGCCCCCGACGACGGTCGCGCGGTGCCGGCAGGCGATCGAGCCGACGACCTGGCCGACGACGTTCAGGGCCTCCGCCTCCGACATCCCCGTCTCGCCGGGGCTGTAGACCCCGGTGGCGACGGCGGTGGAGATTCCGAGGGCCTCCATCGACAGCCGTCGGATGGCGTCGGTGGTGTCGCTCTGCGCCGCCGAGTCCATCGGCCGGGCCAGCAGCGCCGGCGCCTGCGCCGGGTTCGTCCACCACCTGGTCAGGCCGTACTTCACCGAACCTCGCAGGAGTGCAGCCGCCTGGGGCCCGAGCGCCCCCGCGGGGTCGCCGCTCCCGAGGAGACCGGTCGTCGGGGCCCCGACGGTGGGTGTGGGAACCGAGCTGACGTAGCCGACGAGGTCGACGACGACGTGCCCCGTGCCGCCGGTGCGGATGACGGCGATGCCACCGTCGACGCCCAGGCGCGTGATCACCTGCCGCGCCACGGGCACGTCGACCCGGGCGTTCAGGTCGGAGGTGGGCGGCTTGGCCTCGCCGTTGCCGACCACCACGAGGGTGCCGGTGTTCTTGGTCCCCGGCACCGACGTGATCGTGACGAGGGCGGCGCTGGCGTCACCGGGCACCCCGGCGCGACCCGTGACCCGCTGCACCAGTCGCTGCCCGGATGCCAGCGGCACGCCAGTTCTGCGGGTGTCGACGAGCCGCAGGGGCGCGACGCTGCGCAGCTGGCCGTCGACCGTGCCGACCTGCGAGCGCGGGCCGACGAGGTAGCCGACGACGTCGAGCACGAGGTGGGTGGTGCCCCCGCCCGTGGCCAGCGCCACGCTTCCCCCGGTCCCGATGCCGACCACGACCTGGGTGGCGACGGGGACGCCGCGCACCGTGTTGCCGTTGGACGTCGAGGGTCGGGGGGCGCCCGCGGCCCACGACAGGAGGGGCAGGCCGCTGGCGCTGGCCCCCACCGTGGTGAGGTTGGCGATGACGGCCCGCGCCGTGGTCGGCACCGCGCCCCCCACGACCACCACGGTCGTGCCGCGGACGTCGAGGGGCCGGCCCACGGTGCGGCTGTCCCAGACCCGTCGCGGGGCGATCGCGTGCAGGCCCGGGTCGTCGGCCCGAGGGGTGGCTGCCGCCCAGCCCACCAGGTCGACGACGACGTGCACCGTCGCGGTGCCGTTGGTGACCACGACCGCGCCGTCGGCGCCGGGGCGGGCCGTGACGGTGTTGCCGACCGCGCGGCCCGCCTCGTAGTTGAGCGACGAGGTGGTGGGAGCCACGCCCGACGGGTGGACGGTGAGGTGGCTCGTGGCGCTGGCGCCGACGGCGGTGACGTGCAGCTGGACGGCACCGACCCCGGTGGGCGGCACGCCCAGCCGCCCGAGCACCGGGATGACGAGCCGGCCGCCACGGCCGAGGGGGACCCCCGCAGTTCGGGTGTCGAGCACACGGGCCGCCGGCAGGGTGCGGTAGGCACCGGCCTGCGGGACGTCTGCGACCGGCAGGCCGGCCGCGCTCGCCGCGCTTGCAACGGTCGGCGCGGCGACCGCCCGTGGCGCGGCCGCGGCATCCGCCGCACCGCCCGCGAGCGCAGCGACCAGCACGAGGGCCAGCAGCGAGGCCAGCCGTGCCCCCGCCCGGTTTGCCGTGCTCACCATGCTCACCGGGTCGCCCTGTCTCGCTCGCAACGTTCCTGCACCTCGAACCCTAGAGGCGCGGGCGGGGTCACCGTCGGGGATTGGTGCACGTGACGTCGTCCTCGGGGCGGTAGCTGGTGGTGAACTTCTCAGTCTTCACGATCTTGCCACCCTGCCGGATGACCCGACCGACGTCGACCTTGAAGCCCGGGACGGGGCTCTGGTCGAGGCAGTCGGGCCCGGGGTCGCTGAACTTCTTGGGCTGCACGACGTCGTAGCGGGCGCTCTTGGTGGCCGTGACGTCGTACTTCTTGGTGCCCCAGAAGGTCACCGTGATCGAGGAGCGGGTGGTGCTGACCTGGATCAGCACCCCGCCGTCGGTGGTGTTGGTGAACTTGTTGTGCAGGTCGGGCCACGAGATGGTCGCCTCGCGGCCTTCCGGGTAGCGCGAGATGTAGTAGTAGTGCGGCGTCCACGCGTCGAGCCGCATGCCGGAGAAGAAGGCAGCGTTGAAGATCGTCGTGGACACCTGCGAGATGCCACCGCCGTGGGACTTCGCCGCCCTGCCGCCGCGGATGATGCCGGCCTCGATGTAGCCCTTGGCCGCGGTGCGCTCGCCGAGGATGCCGTTCATGCTGAACTGGCCGCCCGGCGGGATGTAGGTGCCGTTGATGAGCTTCGAAGCCAGCTCGATGTTGTGCACCCGGGGCTGTCCGGCCGGGAACCGCGTGGTGAACGACGAGATCTTGCCCTTCGGAAGGGTGGCCTTCGCGATGGCGGTCGTGAGCTTCGGCTCGGTGGGCGTGGTGGCCACCGTCGCGGTGCGCGTCGTCGTGCTGATGGCCTTCCAGACCTGCTCGGCGACCGACGCGTCGTCGAGCACCACACCGGCAACGTGGGGGCGCACGGTGGGGGTGCGCCCGGCGAACGTGACCACGGCATCCTTCGCCTCGACCTCCACGCCGGCCTTCCGCGCGGCCGCGCGGACCACCGTGGCCAGCTTCTTCGGGTCGGCCCGCGGCGTGATGCGGCCCGACGCGTCGGGCGCCATCACGATCGCCGGGGCGAACGCCTGGGGAGCGACGGCGAAGGACCTGCCGTTGGCGGTGACGGTGACCGAGCCAGAAACGGCGACGTCGGCGAACTCGCTGCGCACCCGGTCGAGCTCCTGCGCGCTCACCTTCGGCGACACCACCACCGCCGCGACGCGCACGGTGCGGTCGCCCGGCCACGCCCGGCGCACGGCATCGGCGGTGCGCTCGACGTGCGTGGTCGTGCCCGGCGAGGGCGTGCGCACCGCGACGGTGCCGCCCTTGAGCGAGATGGCGCCCTCGACCGGCTTCGTGTCGAGCTTCGGGCGGCTCTTCTCGACGGTGGCGGCGAAGGCGTCGCGGTCGACCCGCACGGCCGCCGGCCGCGCGGAGCCGCCGGCCACGTGCGCCCACATCGTGGCCGGGGACAGCGAGAACCCGACGAGGTCGTCGACCGTGGCGGGCACGTCGACCTGCAGGCCCAGGGCCCTCGGCGTCGCCTGGACCGTGCCGGCCGGCGACGTGAGGACCACCGGCTGGGAGGCCGCCCTGCCGAGGGCGGCGCTCAGGGTGCGGGTGGCCTCGGCACCACCCTGGCCACCGACGGCCACCCCCGACACGGTGGTGCCGCGCGGCACGCGGTCGCCGAGCCAGGCCGCGGCCACGACGTAGAGCGCCGCGAGCGCGAGCAGCACGCCGGCGACGAGGAACGGCAGTCGTCGGCCGCCCCGCGACGGCTCGTCGCGGGCAACCTCGTCGGGCATCGTCTCGAGCGTCACGAGATGCTCCCGTAGCTCCCGCGGTAGTGCACCAGGGCCGGGCCCACCGTGTCGGGCAGAGCGATCGAGAGCACCTCGGCCACCACGATCGCGTGGTCGCCGGCCGGGTGGATGTCGGTGGTGCGGCACTCGAGGTGCATCAACGCGCCGTCGAGCAGCGCGACGCCGGTGACCGGCCCCCGGTGGTGCGGAGCGCGGTCGAGCTGCCCGTGCAGCGGGCGGCCGCGGGTGGCGAACCACGCCGAGAGCGGCCGCTGGTCGGCGGCCAGCACGCTGGCCCCGAAGACCCCGGCCTCGAGCACGGCGTCGTGCCACCGGGTCTCGACCTCGGCGCAGACGAGCACGAGCAGCGGGTCGAGCGAGACCGAGGTCAGGGTGTCGGCCGTCATGGCGTGGTCGTGCCCGTCGGCGAACGTGGTGAGGACCGTGACCCCGGCGGCCAGCCGGCCCATGGCCTGCCGGAAGCGGGCCGGGTCGATGGGGGCGTCGCTCACGCTGGGTCCTCACTGGTCGGCCGGCCGGATGCCGCGTCGAGCCGGGCGTAGCCCTCCCGGCCCGCGAGGCGGGACACGACGTGGTTGGACAAGGCATACCATCCGTCGCCCACGAGGACCTGTGTCTCGTGGGCCAGCAGCGCCCGTGCCTGCACCGGCACCACCGACGGGTCGACGACCCGGTGGGTCACCACCTCGTCGGGCACGACCGACGACATGAACGGTTCCTCGGGGCCCGGCACCACCAGACCGCGGTCCGCCGGCACGTGCTCGGCCAGCCACTGGCGGTCCTCGATCGCCCACGACAGGGGGGTGAGCACGGCATAGAGGACGGGGGCGTCGGCCGACGAGGCGACCGCGTGTCGGGTGGCCTCGTGGGTGCGCACGTGGTCGGGATGCCGGTAGCCACCGGTCGCGTCGTACGTCACCACGACGTCGGGGCGCACGTCGTCGAGCACCCCGCGCACCGCGGCCGCGGCATCCGCGAGGTCGGCCCCCGCCCACGCACGCGGGTGGGCGGCGGCTGCGGAGCCCGCCATCCCCGAGTCGCGGTAGGTCGGGTGTCCGCCGTCGCCCGGGTCGCCGAGCACGTGCGAGGTGACTCCCAGCACCTGCATCGCCGCGCGCAGCTCCTCGCGCCGGTGCGCGCCGAGCGGGTCGCCCGCAGCACCCTCGAGGTGCGCGAGGTGGGCGGGGATGACCTCGCCCTCCTCCCCCAGGGTGCAGGTGAGCACGTGTACGTCGTCGCCGCGCGCCACGTGGTGGGCGATCGCCACGCCGGTGGCGAGCGTCTCGTCATCGGGGTGCGCGTGCACGAAGAGCAGCCGAGGTGGCCGGCCCTCGACGTGCAGCCCGTCGAGCAGCCCGGTCACTTGGCCACCGCGATGTCGGCGAACTCCACGACGCCCCCGGCGACGGTGTTCGCCGCCAGGTTCCGCACGTCGGAGCCGGCGATGTAGAGGGCCCGGCGCTCGGCGAGGCCGATGTAGGCACCCTTGGCCAGCAGCGAGGCGTCGACGTCGGCCCAGGCCTTCTCGCGGGCGGCCGGGTCGGCGACCGAGTTGACCTTCGCCATCGTCGCGTCGAGCTTCGGGTCGGCCCAGTAGCCGTAGTCGCGCCCCGGGCCGACCTTGGTGATGTTGATCGAGCTGTCGAACAACGGTGGCAGGATCGTCGAGGCCGAGGCCCAGGCCGGTGCCCAGTTCGACCAGAACAGGTCGACCGTGCCGGCCAGCTTCGGGTCGCTGATCGCGGTGAAGTAGTCCTCGGTGATGGGTCGCGTCGTCGGGTCGAACCCGGCCAGGCGCCACCCGGCGACCAGCGCCGCCATCGCCTTGTCGGCCGTGGGGTTGGAGCGGTAGGCCACCGTGAACGGCACCGGGGTGGTCACCCCGGCCTGGGTGAGCAGGGCCCTGGCCCGGGCGGCGTCGCCCCGGGTGCCGACGCCCGCCGGGTCGGCATCGTGCGCCGCAGGCAGCGAGCTGGGGATGAGCGACAGCGTGGGCTCGGCCGCGGTGCCGCCCCCGATGGCGGTGACGTAGGCGTCGCGGTTGGTCGCGGTCGCCAGGGCCAGGCGCACCTTCTCGTCGGCGAACACCTTGCTGCGCGCGTTGGGCACCAGGTAGTCGACCACGCCGGTGCGCGGGTTGACCGAGCGCTCCTCGAGGCTGGCGACGGCCGTGATCCGCTGCTGGATCGCCGGCGGCGCGGAGCCGAGCGAGACCGACACCCGGCCGGTGTCGCCGTCGGCCATCACCTGCTGGGCGACGGCCTGGGTGTCCAGGCCCTCCTGGTAGACGATCTGGTCGGGGTGGCCCCGGCGCACCGGGTCGCTGGCCCGGCTCCAGCTCGGGTTGCGCACCCAGGTGCCGCCCTTGCCGGCGACCCAGGGGGCCTGGAGCATGTAGGGCCCGGCGGAGAACACCTCGTAGGTGCCCTCGGCGCCGCGGTCGGCGGACTTCTTGACCGGCCCGAACGCCGGCTGGCTGACCAGCTCGTTGAAGTCGCTCAGGGGGGAGCTGAGCGCGAAGGTGATGGTCTGGCCCTTGCAGGAGACGGCCTTGTCGAACGCCTTCTGCGCCGCCGCGGCCGCCGCTCCCTTGGCGTAGGGGCCGGGGTAGGTGCTGCGGCCGTCGGGCCGGCGCGGGATGGCGAGCACCGCGAGCGCGTCGGTGGGGCCGCCCTCGGCGACGTCGGTGGCGAAGGTGCGCGAGATGCCGTAGGCCACGTCGGCGCAGGTCACCGGGCTGCCGTCCTGCCAACGGACGCCGTCGCGCAGGGTGAACGACCAGGTCCTGAGGTCCTTGCTCGGCGTGCCGGTGCTCGTCGCGAGGTCGCCGACGAGCCGGGCCTGCTGGTCGGGGTCGGTGTCGGGCGCGTAGGCGGTCAGGGTGCGCGCGAAGACCCGGCCCGCGAAGGCCACGTCGTCGCGCGAGGCGATCCGCTGCGGGTCCCAGGTGACGACCGGCCCCAGCGAGAGGGCGTGCAGCGTGCCGCCGTCGGCGTCGACCCGGTCACCCACGGCCGAGGTGGGCGTGGCCTTCTCGGGGTCGGCCGGCGGCTCCTCGCGCAGCGCCAGCGCCCCGACGACGACCAGGGCCACCGCGAGCACGGCCCCGACGAGGGTGGCCACGAGGCCCGGCCGACGACGGCGGGCGCGACGGCTCGCTCGAGTCGGCTCCGGGGGCGTGCCTCCGTTGTCCTTCCGGGCCACCAGGGCTCAGCTCCGCCTCGCCCGGGCGGCCGCGCGGGCCCGCAGGGTCTGGTCGAGCTCCACCTTGCGCAGGCGGATGCCCTCGGGGGTCACCTCGACGCACTCGTCCTCGCGGCAGAACTCCAGCGACTGCTCCAGCGACAGGGTGCGCGGCGGCGCGAGGCGCTCGAGCACGTCGGCACCGGCGGAGCGCACGTTGGTGAGCTTCTTCTCCTTGGTGATGTTCACGTCCATGTCGTCGACCCGGGAGTTCTCGCCGACGATCATGCCTTCGTAGACCTCGGTGGTGGGCGCGATGAACATCGAGCCGCGCTCCTGCAGGTTGGCCATGGCGTAGGCGGTGGCCGCGCCGGAGCGGTCGGCGACGAGGGAGCCGCTGATCCGGGTCGAGATGTCACCGGCCCAGGGCTCGTAACCCTCGAACACGTGGTTGGCGATGCCGGTGCCCCGGGTGTCGGTGAGGAACTGGGTGCGGAAGCCGATCAGGCCGCGCGAGGGCACGAGGTACTCCATGCGCACCCAGCCGGTGCCGTGGTTGGTCATCTGCTCCAGGCGCCCCTTGCGGGCGGCGAGCAGCTGGGTGATCGGGCCGAGGTACTCCTCGGGGGTGTCGATGGTGACCCGCTCGATCGGCTCGTGCACCTTGCCGTCGACCTCGCGGGTGACGACGACCGGCTTGCCGACGGTGAGCTCGTAGCCCTCGCGGCGCATCTGCTCGACGAGGATCGCCAGCGCGAGCTCACCACGCCCCTGCACCTCCCAGGCGTCGGGGCGCTCGGTCGGCAGCACGCGCATCGACACGTTGCCGACGAGCTCGCGGTCGAGGCGGTCCTTGACCAGGCGCGCGGTGACCTTGGCGCCCTTGACGCGGCCCGCCATCGGGCTGGTGTTGATGCCGATCGTCATCGAGATCGCCGGCTCGTCGACCGTGATGAGCGGCAGGGGGCGCGGGTCGTCGAGGTCGGCGAGGGTCTCGCCGATGGTGATCTCGGGGATGCCGGCCACGGCGATGATGTCGCCCGGGCCGGCGGAGTCGGCCGAGCGGCGCTCGAGGGCCTCGGTCATCAGCAGCTCGGTGATCTTGACCGAGGTGATCGAGCCGTCGCGGCGGCACCAGGCCACCTGCTGGCCCTTGCGGATGGTGCCGTTGTGCACGCGCAGCAGCGCGAGCCGGCCCAGGAAGTTGGAGGCGTCGAGGTTGGTGACGTGCGCCTGCAGCGGGGCCTCGTCGTCGTAGGACGGGGCCGGGATGGTCTCGATGATGGTGCGGAAGAGCGGCTCGAGGTCGGCGCCGTCGGGCATGCCGCCGTCGACGGGGCGGGTCAGCGAGGCGCGGCCGGCCTTGGCCGACGCGTAGACGATGGGGAACTCGAGCTGGTCCTGGTGGTGGTCGGCGTCGACCAGGAGGTCCATGAACAGCTCGTAGACCTCGTCGACGACCTCGGCGATCCGGGCGTCGGGGCGGTCGACCTTGTTGATGCACAGCACCACGGGCATCTTGAGCGCGAGCGCCTTGCGCAGCACGAAACGGGTCTGCGGCAGCGGGCCCTCGCTGGCGTCGACGAGCAGGACGACGCCGTCGACCATCGACAGGCCGCGCTCGACCTCGCCACCGAAGTCGGCGTGGCCGGGGGTGTCGATGATGTTGATCGTCATGCCACCCGGGATGCCGGCCTCGACGGCGGCCTTGCCGGCGTACCGCACGGCGGTGTTCTTCGCGAGGATCGTGATGCCCTTCTCGCGCTCGAGGTCACCACTGTCCATCGCCCGGTCGGCGATGTGGTCGTGCTCGCCGAACGCGCCCGACTGCCACAGCATCTTGTCGACCAGGGTGGTCTTGCCGTGGTCGACGTGGGCGACGATGGCGACGTTACGAAGGTCGACGCGGTGGGAGACAGACATACCCACCAGTCTCTCAGGTATTGCACGCCAGACCCAATCGGTGTAATAGGGCCAGAAGACGCCGGATGCCGTCGCCGGGCCGGCGCCGTCGGCGCGCCGGCCGTAGCAGGCGGCGCGGAGGATCTGCGCAGGCGGGAGGTCTCACTTGGATAACCACTCGCGTCACGCCGGTTCAGCGGGTGCATTTGCCGTTATGGTCACCCGCAACGGCGGACGGGGGCAGCGAGCCCACGGCGCCGGGCCCAGCTCGACCGTCCGCCCCGGGCGCCTCGAGGTTCGCACACCCAAGCGAGGTTTATCGATGAAGCACACGCGGAAGGTGCCCATCGTCGTTCTGACGGCGGCCGCCCTCTCCCTGACCGCCTGCGCGCAGTCCGACCGGAACTCCGGCAACACGGCATCCAGCGGCGCGAGCGGCGCGAGCAGCACCAAGGACACGTTCACGTTCGGCGCGGCCGGCGCCCCCGCGGTGTTCGACCCGTTCTACGCCACCGACGGTGAGACCTTCCGGGTCACCCGTCAGATCAACTCCGGCCTGCTCGGCATCAAGCCCGGCACCGCCGACGTCGCCCCCGACCTGGCCGAGAGCTGGGAGCCGTCGGCCGACGGCCTGTCCTGGACGTTCAAGCTCAAGCAGAACGTCAAGTTCTCCGACGGCACGCCGTTCGACGCCGAGGCCGTCTGCTACAACATGGACCGGATGTACAACCAGAAGGGCGCGGGGCAGACCGCAGCCCAGTACTGGGGCTACTTCTTCGGCTCGTTCAGCGACAAGCCCGAGGGCTCGCTGTACAAGTCGTGCCAGGCCAAGGACGCCTCGACGGCCGTCATCAACATCACCCGGTCGACCTCGAGCTTCCCGACCATCCTGTCGCTCGACTCGTTCTCGATGCAGTCGCCCACCGCGCTCAAGGCCGGCGACGCCAACAACGTCGTGGCCCAGGGCGAGGGCTTCAAGTACCCCGCCTATGCCGCCACTCCGGTCGGTGTCGGCCCGTACAAGCTCGACAAGTACGACGAGGCCAACAAGACCGTCACCCTCGTGGCGAACGACCAGTACTTCGGCGAGAAGCCGAAGACCCCCAAGATCGTCTTCAAGATCATCCCCGACGAGAGCACCCGCCGCCAGGAGCTCAAGGCGGGCTCGATCGACGGCTACGACCTGCCCAACCCGGTGGACTGGAAGGGCCTGAAGGACGACGGCAACAACGTCGCCGTGCGCCCCGCGTTCAACATCCTCTACCTGGGCCTGAACGGGGGCAAGAACCCCAAGCTGAAGGACCTCAAGGTGCGCCAGGCGATCTGCTCGGCGCTCAACCGTGACCAGATGGTCAAGACGCAGCTGCCCGAGGGCGCCAAGGTCGCGACCCAGTTCATGCCCGACACGGTGTCGGGCTACAACACCGACCTCCAGCCCTGCGCGTACGACCCCGCGAAGGCCAAGTCCCTGCTCAAGGAGGCCGGCGCCGAGGGTATGACGCTGCAGTTCGCGTTCCCGACCGAGGTCAGCCGTCCGTACATGCCGGACCCGCAGAAGATCCACGCGGCCTTCACCAAGGATCTCGAGGCCGTCGGCATCAAGGTCCAGACGGTCAGCAAGCCGTGGAACGGCGGCTACCTCGACGACACCAACGCCAACAAGTACGACGCCTGGCTGCTGGGCTGGACCGGTGACTACAACGCCGCGGACAACTTCATCGGCACGTTCTTCGCGAACATCGACCAGAACGACTTCAACACCAAGGCCTACCCGTGGGGCAAGACCCTGTCCCAGGACCTGAAGAAGGCCGACGCGATCGTCGACGTGGCCGAGCGTGAGGCCGCCTACAAGAAGATCAACCAGCAGATCGCCGAGGAGTACATCCCCGGCATCCCGATCAGCCACTCCCCGCCGGCTCTCGTGGTCAGCGGCAACGTCGAGGGGCTCGTCCCGAGCCCGCTGACGGCGGAGATGTTCGACACCGTCACCGTCAAGAAGTGACGGTCGGGGCTGCGGCCCCGAACCGAACCGCAGCACAGTAGTCAGTGGCCGCCTCGAACCATTAGGGTCCGAGGCGGCCACCGACGTTTCCGGCGAACGAAAGGGCCCGCTGTGGCGAGATTCATCATTCGACGCCTGCTCCAGATGATCGGCGTGGTGTTCGCACTGTCCCTGCTGCTCTTCTTCTGGCTGCGTGCCCTCCCAGGCGGCGTCGTCTCCGCGCTGCTCGGCGAGCGCGCGACCCCGGCGACCCGGGCGGCCCTGACCGAGGCCTTCGGCCTCGACCAGCCGGTCTACGTGCAGTACCTGAAGTTCCTGCAGCGGGCGTCGAGGGGCGAGTTCGGCGTCTCCACCGCGGTGCTGCCCGGGCAGGACGCGTTCCACATCTTCCTCGTGCGGCTGCCCGCCACGATCGAGCTGAGCATCTGTGCGATGGCCATCGCCATCGTGTTCGCCATCCCGCTGGGCTACCTGGCTGCCAAGCGGCACGGGTCGACGTTCGACAACGGCGCCATCGTGCTGTCGCTGATCGGCGTGGCGGTGCCCGTGTTCTTCCTCGCGTTCCTGTTCAAGTACTGGTTCGCCGTCGAGAACGGGATCTTTCCCGTGTCGGGGCGGCAGGACCAGGCGCTCGGCTGCACCCGGGTCACCGGCTTCTTCGTGGCCGACGGGCTGCTGACCCGCGAGTTCGACTGCTCGGCCGACGCCCTGCGCCACCTGGTGCTGCCCTCGATCGTGCTGGCCACCATCCCGTTCGCGGTGATCTTCCGGATCACCCGGGCGTCGGTGCTGGAGGTGCTCGACGAGGACTACGTGCGCACCGCCGAGTCCAAGGGCCTGACGATGCAGACCATCCGGGCCCGGCACGTCATGCGCAACGCCCTGCTGCCGGTCATCACCACGATCGGGCTGCAGACCGGTGGGCTGCTGGCCGGCGCGGTGCTCACCGAGACGGTCTTCAACTTCGGGGGCCTGGGGTCGACGCTGTACCAGTCCTTCAACGGCCGCGACTACGCGGTGCTGCAGGTGCTGATCCTCGCCGCAGCGGCGATCTACGTCGTGGTCAACCTGCTCGTCGACATCTCGTATGCCGTCATCGACCCGAGAGTGCGCACCCGATGACCACGCCACGGAAGTCCCTCAACCCGATGGACCACCGCAAGCAGCGGATCGACGACCTCGCCGCGAGCAGCGCCGGGCCGCGCGGCCCCCGCTCGGTGCAGGACGGCGCCTCGTCGGTCGACGTGCTCGTCGACGACGCCGGCACCGTCGACGAGGCGCCCGGTGTCTCCCTCATCGCGAGCGCCTGGCGCCGGCTGCGCCGTGACCCGGTCTTCCTCGTCGGAGCCGCCATCACGCTGGTCTTCATCGTGTTCGCGATCATCTCCCCGTGGCTCGCCCCGCACGACCCCGCGGTCGGCTACCTGCTCGACAAGGTGCGCCCGCAGTCGAACCCCATCCCGGGGCCGGAGCCGGGCTTCCCCCTCGGCGCCGACGACAAGGGCCGCGACTTCCTCTCGCGCCTCATGGTGGGGAGCCAGCAGACCCTGATCGTGGGCGTGCTCGCCACGCTGATCGGCCTCATCGGCGGCCTGGTGCTCGGCATCCTCGCCGGGGCCTTCGGCGGCGGCATCGACGCGTTCGTCATGCGGGTCGTCGACGTGCTGCTCTCGATCCCCTCGCTGCTGCTCGCCCTGTCCATCGCGGCGCTGGCCCGCCAGCCCAGCCAGTGGACGGTGATCGTCGCCATCGCCGTCGTGCAGATCCCCGTGTTCGCCCGGCTGCTGCGCGGCTCGATGCTGGCCCAGCGAGGCAGCGACCACGTGCTGGCCGCCCGGGCCCTCGGCGTGACGCCGAGCGCCGTCATCTTCCGGCACATGGTGCCCAACTCGCTCGGGCCGGTCATCGTGCAGGCCACCCTCGTGCTGGCGACGTCGATCATCGACGCCGCGGCGCTGTCCTTCCTCGGCCTGGGCAACCCCGACGACGACGCCCCCGAGTGGGGCCAGATGCTGGGCCGCTCGCAGCAGTTCATCTACGACAACCCCCACCTCGCGATCTACCCGGCGCTGTGCATCATCCTCGTCGCGCTGGGCTTCACCCTGATGGGCGAGTCGCTGCGCGAGGCCCTCGACCCCAAGAGCAGGAGGTGAGCGGCCGATGACCGCCACGGCGACACCACCCCCCAGCACGGCATCCGGGCAGGAGCCCCTGCTGTCGGTGCGCGACCTGCGCGTCACCTTCACCCGCCAGGGCGAGAAGCCGTTCAAGGCCGTCGACGGCGTCACCTTCGACGTGCGCCCGGGCCAGACCGTCGGCCTGGTCGGCGAGTCCGGCTGCGGCAAGTCGGTCACCTCGTTGGCGATCATGGGCCTGCTGCCCAAGCGCGGCAACACCGTCGAGGGCGAGGCCACCTTCGAGGGCACCAACCTGCTCGCGCTCGACGAGAAGGCGATGCGCGAGCGCCGCGGCCGCGACATCGCGATGATCTTCCAGGACCCGTTGAGCTCGCTGAACCCGGTGGTGCCGGTGGGGCTGCAGGTCACCGAGGTGCTCGAGCGGCACCGCGGCATGTCGCGCAAGGCGGCCCAGCCGGTGGCCCGCGACCTGCTCAAGCGGGTCGGCATCCCCGACCCCGACCGGCGGCTGAAGGACTACCCGCACCAGATGAGCGGGGGGATGCGCCAGCGTGCCCTGATCGCGATGGCGCTGGCCTGCGCGCCGCGCCTGCTCATCGCCGACGAGCCGACCACGGCGCTCGACGTCACGATCCAGGCGCAGATCCTCGCGCTGCTCAAGGAGCTCGTCCAGGAGACCAACACGGCCCTGGTCATGATCACCCACGATCTCGGGGTGGTCGCGGGCCTGTGCGACGAGGTGAACGTGCTGTACGCCGGCCGCATCGTCGAGCGCGGCGAGCGCCACGAGCTGTTCGCCGACCCCCGTCACCCCTACACCAACGGCCTGCTCGGCTCCATCCCCCGCCTCGACGCACCGCGCGGCGAGCCGCTCACGCCCATCCCCGGGTCGGTCGCCGACAACCTGCCCTGGGACCACGCGTGCGCATTCGCCCCCCGGTGCCCGAACGCGCTCGAGGTCTGCGTCGAGACGACACCGGAGCTCGAGGAGACCCCCCGCCGGGCCCTGCGCTGCCACAACCCCGTGAGGTGACCCGATGACCGACACTGCCACCACCCCTGTCCGGCCTGCCGCTGAGGACCGCGACGTCCTCGTCGACGTGCGCGGCGTCAAGGTGCACTTCCCGATCAAGCGGGGCGTCATCTTCGACAAGACCATCGGCTACGTCTACGCGGTCGACGGCGTCGACCTGCAGATCCGCCGCGGCGAGACCTACGGCCTGGTCGGCGAGTCCGGCTGCGGCAAGTCGACCCTGGGCAAGGCGATCCTCAACCTCGAGCCGCCGACCGAGGGCAGCGTCGTCATCGACGGCACCGACGTCGCGAGCCTGAAGGGGAAGGAGCTCCGGGCGCGCCGCAAGGAGTTCCAGATGGTCTTCCAGGACCCGATGAGCAGCCTCGACCCGCGCCAGTCGGTCGAGTCGCTGCTCGCCGAGGGGATGCGCGCCCACGGTCTTGCCACCGACGGGCCGGCGACCAAGAAGCGGCTGCGCGAGCTGCTGTCGGCCGTGGGCCTGCCCGCTGCCGCCCTGACCAAGTACCCCCACGAGTTCTCCGGCGGCCAGCGCCAGCGCATCGGCATCGCCCGGGCGCTGTCGGTGGAGCCCAAGCTGATCGTCGCCGACGAGCCCGTCTCGGCCCTGGACGTGTCGGTGCAGGCACAGGTGATCAACCTGCTCGACGCGCTGCAGGAGGAGTTCGACCTCACCTACCTCGTCATCGCCCACGACCTGGCCGTGGTGCGCCACATCAGCGACCGGATCGGGGTGATGTACCTCGGCGGCATGGCCGAGGAGGCCACCGCCGACGACCTCTACGCACAGCCGCTGCACCCCTACACCCGGGCCCTGCTGTCCGCCGTGCCGGTGCCCGACCCGCTCGTCGAGGACAGCCGCCAGCAGATCCTGCTCACCGGTGACCTGCCCTCGCCGTCGAACCCCCCGACCGGATGCCGGTTCCACACCCGGTGCCCGTGGCGCCAGGAAACGCGATGCGACGACGAGCGCCCGGAGCTGCGGGTCGTCGACCTTCCCGGGGTGTCGGCCGGGCACCGGGTGGCCTGTCACTGGGCCGAGGCCATCGACCGCGGCGAGATCACCCCGCACGACGTGGCGCCGGTGCTGGTCACGCCCGACGACGACGGGCTCGAGGGCGACCCGTTCGCCGCCCCGGCGACGGTCACCGAGGTGCTCTGACGGCGCACCCGCCGCGGCCGGCGCGCGCACGGCATCCGGCCGGTGCACCACAATGGGACGCATGAGCCGACTCCTGACTGACGACGAGGTGAGCACCCAGCTGGCCGGGCTGGCCGGGTGGCGCCGTGAGGGTGACGCGATCCTGGCGACGGTGGAGGCGCCGGACTTCCCGGCCGCCATCCGCATCGTCGACGCCGTGGCCGACGAGGCCGAGCAGATGAACCACCACCCCGACATCGACATCCGCTGGCGCACCACGCACTGGCTGCTCACGACGCACGACGCCGGCGGGCTCACCCAGCTCGACATCGAGCTGGCGCACCGCATCTCGGCGGCGGCCCGCGCGCACGGGGCGAGCGTCGGTGGCTGACTCCCCCGTGACCACCGTCCCGTCGCACGACGAGGCCCACGATGGCTCGGTCGCCGGCCGGCTGAACTGGCTGCGCGCCGGCGTGCTCGGCGCCAACGACGGCATCGTGTCGACGGCCGGCCTGGTCATCGGCGTCGCGGCGGCCACGACCGACCGGGGTGCGGTGCTCACCGCCGGTCTGGCCGGGCTGGCCGCGGGCGCGATGAGCATGGCGGTCGGCGAGTACGTGTCGGTCAGCACCCAGCGCGACTCCGAGAAGGCGCTGATCGCCAAGGAGATCCGCGAGCTCGACGAGGAGCCCGAGGCCGAGCTGGCCGAGCTGGCCGGCATCTACCGGGGCAAGGGGCTCAGCCCTGACCTCGCCCTCCAGGTGGCCGAGCAGCTCACCGCCCACGACGCCCTGGCGGCGCATGCCGAGGTCGAGCTCGGCATCGACCCGGAGAACTACACCAACCCCTCGCACGCGGCGTGGGCGTCGATGGCGGCGTTCACCATCGGCGCGCTGCTGCCGCTGGTGGCCATCGTGCTGCCGCCCACCGCCTGGCGCATCCCGGTCACCGTGGTGGCCGTCGTGCTCGCCCTGGCGTTCACGGGGCTGGTCAGCGCCCGGCTCGGCAGGTCGGACGCGAAGCGCGCCACGGTGCGGGTCGTCATCGGCGGGCTGCTCGCGATGGCCGTGACCTACGGCATCGGTGCCCTCATGGGCACCCAGCTCGGCTGATGGCGCGCCTGCTCGTCGTGCAGCACGAGCCCGACGCTCCCGTGGCGTGGCTCGGCGAGTGGTGGGCCGCGCTCGGGCTCGAGCTCGACGTCGTGCGCGGCGACCTCGGGGAGCCTGTGGCCGAGCGCTGGGCCGACGTGGTCGGCGCGCCCGACGGGCTGGTCGTGCTCGGCGGGGAGATGGGGGCCAACGACGATGCGCTCGCGCCCTGGCTGGCCCCCACCCGGGCGCTGCTGGCCGACGCGGTGGCGCTGGGCGTGCCCACCCTCGGGGTGTGCCTCGGCCACCAGCTGGCAGCCGTGGCCCTGGGTGGCCGGGTGGATCGCAACCCCTCTGGTCGCACGGTCGGACCCGTGCCGGTGCGCCTGACCGGTGCGGCGGCATCCGATGAGCTGTTGTCGAGCGTCGACGGGCTGCCGGCCATCCATTACAACGATGACGTGGTGCTCGAAGTCCCTCCTGGTGCAACGGTTCTCGCGACGCTGCCCGACGGGCGGCCGCAGGCCCTGCGCTTCGGCCCGTCGGCCTGGGGCGTGCAGTTCCACCCCGAGACCTCGCCGGAGGTCTTCGGCGCGTGGCTGCGCTGGGAGTCCCCCGACGGCCTGACGCCGGAGCAGGAGGCCCTGCTGGCAGAGGTGAGCGCCGCGCGAGAGGTGCTGCGCGCGGCCTGGGCGCCCGTCGCCGAGCGCTTCGCGTCGCTCGTCCAGGCGGGTGCCGCGGCGCGGCGTGCGTCCCCCATCACGTCCTGAGTCCGACTCTGTGACACCGGCGTAGCATCGGGGCGGCGGGTCCCGCACTCCGTGGTCGACCCAGCCCTGACGGAGAGACGCCATGAGCTCAACGACCTCGGCGCAGTCCCGCGAACGCATCGTCATCCTCGGTGCGGCGGGCCGCGACTTCCACGACTTCAACCTGATGTACCGGGAGGACCCGAGTGTCGAGGTGGTGGCCTTCACGGCCACCCAGATCCCCGACATCGACGGGCGCACCTACCCGCCCGAGCTGGCCGGCCGGTTGTACCCGCACGGCATCCCGATCGTCGACGAGAGCGAGCTCGAGGGCCTCGTGGAGCGCGACTCGGTCGACACCGTGGTGCTCGCGTACTCCGACCTCTCGCACGCGCAGGTCATGCACCTGGGCTCGCGGGTCATCGCCACCGGCGCCGACTTCGTCGTGCCCGGCACCCGGCGCACGATGCTGCGCTCGCGCCGGCCGGTCGTGGCGGTCACCGCCGTGCGCACCGGCGTCGGCAAGAGCCAGACCACCCGCTACGTCGCCCGCCTGCTGCAGGACATGGGGCTGCGGGTCGTCGCGGTGCGGCACCCGATGCCGTACGGCGACCTCGTCGCGCAGGCCTGCCAGCGGTTCGAGACGGTCGAGGACCTCGTCAAGCACCAGTGCACCATCGAGGAGCGCGAGGAGTACGAGCCGCACATCGAGGCCGGGGTCGTGGTCTACGCGGGCGTCGACTACGGGCAGATCCTGCGCGAGGCCGAGACCGAGGCCGACGTGGTGCTGTGGGACGGCGGCAACAACGACCTGCCGTTCTACGCACCCGACCTGCACGTGGTGCTGGCCGACCCGCTGCGCCCCGGTGACGAGGCCGGTTACCACCCCGGCGAGGCCAACGTGCGGATGGCCGACCTGGTGATCGTCGCGAAGTGCGACTCGGCGGCGGCCGAGGACATCGCGACAGTGGAGGCGTCGGTGCGGTCGCTCAACCCACGCGCCGACGTGCTGCGGTGCGACAGCCCGGTCACCCTCGACGACCGTTCCGTGGCCGCCGGCAAGCGCGTGGTCGTCATCGAGGACGGCCCGACCCTCACCCACGGCTCGATGAGCTTCGGGGCCGGCGTCGTCGGCGCCCGGGATGCCGGGGCCGCCGAGATCGTCGACCCGACGCCGTTCGCGGTGGGCTCGATCGCGGCGACCTACGCGAAGTACCCGAACGCGCGCGGCATCCTGCCGGCGATGGGGTACGGCGAGGCGCAGACCCGCGACCTCGAGGCGACGATCCGGGCCATGGTGGATGCCGGCGCCATCGACGCGATCGTGTCCGGCACCCCGGTGGACATCACCCGGGTCATCTCGGTCGACGTGCCGCTCACCCGGGCGCGCTACGAGCTGCGCGAGCAGGAGCCCGGTCGGCTGGCCGCCGCCCTGGCCAAGGCCCTCGACCGCTGACCGGAAGCCGCCGCGCTGCGGAGTCAGGAGCACTTCGCAGGCTCAGGAGGTTCTCGCCGAGTCAGGACCGCATACGGTCCTGACTCGGCGAAGTTCTCCTGACTTCGCGGGAAGGTCGGTCAGTCGTCGACGGGGCGGCCGCGCAGGGCGGCGAAGAGCACCGGCGCGAGGTCGGCCTCGCGGACGTCCTCGAGGGTCACCGGGCGGCCGTCGGGCCCGGCCAGCGGCACCCGCCAGTTCGGGTACTCGTCGTTGGTGCCCGGCTGGTTGATCGCCCGGTGGTCTCCCACGACGTCGGCCAGGGCCACGGCGAGCATCCGGCTCGGCGTCAGCGCCATCCAGCGGTGCAGCGCCTCGACGACGGAGTCGATGCCAGCCGCCGGCCCGAGGAGCCCCCGCGCGACGCAGGCGTCCCGCAGCCGAGCGATCGAGGCCTCCTCCTGCGCGCGCTCCTCCTCGACCGGACGGGTCAGCAGCCCCAGCTGCTCGCGGATCGCGACGTGCTCGAGCGAGAGGTAGCCGGCCGACGGCGGCAGGTCGTGCGTCGTGACGGTCGACAGGCACAGCTCGCGGTAGTGCTCGGGCGGCTTGGGCGCGGTGTCCTCCCACTCGAACCACAGGATCGAGGTGCCGACCAGCCCCCGCTCGGTCATGTAGTCGCGCACGTGCGGAGCAACGACCCCGAGGTCCTCGCCGATGACGACGGCCCCGGCCCGCTGGGCCTCGAGCACGAGGATGCCGAGCAGCGCCTCGTGGTCGTAGTGCACGTAGGTGCCCTCGGCAGGCGTGCCACCGGCCGGGATCCACCACAGCCGGAACAGGCCGATGATGTGGTCGACCCGGATGCCGCCCGAGTCGCGCAGGATGCTGCGCACCATGTCACGGAACGGTGCGTAGCCGAGCTCGGCGAGCCGGTCGGGGCGCCAGGGCGGCTGGCTCCAGTCCTGGCCGAGCTGGTTGAACTGGTCGGGTGGGGCGCCCACGGTGACCCCGCGCGCCAGCGCGTTGCCCAGTCCCCAGGCGTCGGCGCCGAGCGGGTGCACCCCGACGGCGAGGTCGTGCACGATGCCGAGCGGCATGCCCGCCGCCCGGGCGTCGTGCTGGGCCGCGGCCAGCTGCTGCTCGAGCAGCCACTGCAGCCAGCAGTGGAAGTCGACCTCGCTGGCGTGCCGCTCACGGAAGGTGGCGACGGCGGCGCTCGAGGGGTCCTGCAGCTCGGCGGCCCAGGAGGTCCACGGCATGCCGTACTCCTCGACGAGCGCGCACCAGGTGGCGTAGGTCGTGAGGCCGTCGCCCTCGCGGTCGCAGAAGTCGACGAACGACTGTGCCCGCCGGCCGGTCAGGCCCACGTCGAAGACCAGCCGCAGGGCCTCCTTCTTCGCGGTCCACGCGGCGTCGCGGTCGATCCGGTCGACCGAGTTCAGGGCGCGCGCACCGGCGGCGAGGGTGGCCACCCGGCGGTAGGCCGCGTGGTCGAGCCGGGCCAGCTCGGGCACGTCCTCGACCCGCAGGTAGAGCGGGTTGACGAAGCGCCGGGTGGTGGGCAGGTAGGGAGAGGGCTCCATCGGCACCACCGGCTCCGCGGCGTGCAGGGGGTTGATCAGCACGAAGTCCGCATCGTGCGCGGCCGCGGCCCAGGTGGCCAGGTCGGCAAGGTCGCCGAGGTCGCCGACGCCCCACGACTCACCCGAACGCACCTGGTACAGCTGGGCCATCAGCCCGACGACGCGCCCCTCGGCCACCGCGGGCGGCAGCTCGAGCCGCTGCGGCGTGACGACGAGGGTGGCCTCGGTGGTGCGGGGGTCTGACGCCGGCACGTCGAGGTGCGCGACGAGGCGGTGCCACCCCACCGGCAGGTCACCGGGCACCTCGAAGGTCGCCTCCCCCACCAGCCGCCCGTCGACCTCGCGCTCGGGCACCCACCGCTGGACCTGCGGCACCTCGCGCACCGAGCCGTCCTCGAGCACGATGTCGAGCCGGATGCCGGTGCCCGCGGGCACGTGGGCGTGGACCCACGGCGTCCACCCCTCGCGCGCCACCACGGTGGCCGGCAGGGTGCGCCGCCACGGCGCCAGCTCCACTCCGGCGAGGGCCGATTCGACGGCGTCGTCGCCCTCGGCCTCCACCCCCAGGGCGGTCAGGACGGCGCGGATCGCCGCCGCGGAGACGGTGACGTGCTGGCCCTGCCAGCTCCAGTACTCCGTCGCGACCCCGTGGGCGTGGGCGAGCTCGACGAGCCGGGGCGGCGGGGCGGCGGTGACCATGCGCCCATCCTGCCGTGCGCGGGCCGGGCCCCCGAATCCGGGACCCGAGCGCTCAGCCGCCGACCTCGTCGCGCCACGAGTGCCGCGGGTCGAACCCGAGCACCCGGCGGGCCTTGTCGATCGACAGCAGCGTGTCGTGCTCGCCGAGGTCGCCGCGCACCTGGACCCCCGGGAACTCCGCCGCCACGAGCTCGGCGTTCGAGCGGCTCATCACGGTGTCGGGCGAGGCGATGATGAACCGGTCGAACCCCACCGCGGTGTGCGCCAGGGCCTTCTCCACCGCGAGCGCGCCGTCACGGCCGTCGATGTAGCCCCACAGGTTCCAGCGGCGCAGGGCCGGGTCGGCATCGAAGGAGGGGAACTGCCCGTAGTCCTCGACGTCCATGACGTTCGAGAAGCGCAGCGCCGTGACCGACAGGGTCGGGTGCCACCGGCACAGCTCGACGGCCATCGTCTCCTCGAGGTGCTTGCCGAGCGAGTAGACCGACTCCGGCCGGGCGGGGTACTCCTCGTCGACCGGGATGTAGGGCGGCGGGGTGTCGAACGGCAGCCCGAGCACGGTCTCGCTCGACGCCATCACCACCTTGTCGATGCCGAGCCGGGTCGCGGCGTGCAGCACGTTGAAGGTGGTCAGCTGGTTGTTGCGGAAGGTCGCGACGTCGCTGTGCAGCCCGGGCGCCGGGATCGCCGCGAGGTGCACCACGGCATCCGCCGCCGGCTGCTCCCCGCGCACCCCGCCGAGGGCGTCGACGACCTGGCCGTAGTCGGTGAGGTCGACCGCCACCCAGCCGCTCCACCGCTCCCCGGAGGTGTCGAGGTTGACGACGTCGTGACCGCTCCCCCGCAGCCGTTCGACGACGTGACGTCCGAGCTTTCCCGACCCTCCGGTCACCGCGATGCGCATGCGGCGAGCGTATGCCGTGCCGCCCCCGGTTCCGGGCGGCACGGCATCCGCGATCTGAAGGTTCGGCGGCTCAGACGCTCGGCGCCTCCTGGTGGAGCGGCTGCTGCACCTTCTCGACGCGGGGGTCGCCCGAGTCTGCGAAGTAGTCGCCGCGGATCGTCTCGTCCTCGCCGTCGGCCACCTTGGCCGCCCGCAGCACGAACGTCAGCACGACCGCGACGAGGAGGTTGATGGCGAAGGCCGTCAGGGCGATGTAGCCGAGCTGGCCGATGACCGGCATGTTCGCGAGCGAGCCACCGAAGTGGTTGATGCCGGCCCGCGGGTTCGCGACGTTCCACGCCTGCCAGGTGCCGTAGACCATGCCGACGGCCCAGCCGGCCAGCAGTGCCCACCGGTGCATCCAGCGGGTGTAGAGACCGAGCACGATGGTCGGGAAGGTCTGCAGGATCCAGATGCCGCCGAGGAGCTGGAAGTTGATGGCGTTCTGCTTGTCGAGCAGCAGCACGAAGACCAGCGCGAACAGCTTGACGACGAGCGAGGCGAGCTTGGAGACCTTGGCCTCCTGCTCGACCGTCGCGTCGGGCTTCAGCCACTCCTTGTAGATGTTGCGGGTGAAGGTGTTGGCCGCCGCGATCGACATGATCGCCGCCGGCACGAGCGCCCCGATGGCGATCGCCGCGAAGGCCACGCCCGCGAACCACGACGGGAACGCGTCCTCGAAGAGCTGCGGGATGACGAGCTGGGCGTTGGGCTTGCCGTCGGCGCCGATCGGCTTGGTACCGGCCGCGATCGCGACCCAGCCGAGCAGCGCGAGCAGGCCGAGCACGAAGCTGTAGGCCGGCAGGATGGCCGCGTTGCGCCGCACCGTGTTGCGCGTGGACGCCGACAGGCTCGCGGTGATCGAGTGGGGGTACATGAACAGCGCGAGCGCCGAGCCCAGGCCGAGGGTGGCGTAGGCCCAGTACTGCGTCGCTCCGGGGATGAAGACGCCGGTGGGCTTGCCGTCGACCTTGTTGGGGCTCGCCATCTTGGTCTGCGCGGCGTCGAAGATGTGCGACCAGCCGCCGAACTTCGTCGGCAGGTAGATGATCGCCACGATGATGACGAGGTAGATCAGGGTGTCCTTGACGAACGCGATGACCGCGGGGGCGCGCAGGCCGCCCGAGTAGGTGTAGGCCGCGAGCAGGGCGAACGCGATGAACAGCGGCAGGTCCTGGGCGATGACGCTGTCGCCGCCGCCGAGACCGACGACCTCGAGCACGGCCTGGATGCCGACCAGCTGGAGCGCGATGTAGGGCATCGTCGCGAGGAACCCGGTGACCGCGACGGCCAGCGACAGCCCGCGCGACCCGAAGCGGCCGCGCACGAAGTCGGCCGTCGTCACGTAGCCGTGCCGGTGGCTGACCGACCACATCCGGCCCATGAAGATGAAGATGATCGGGTAGAGCACGATCGTGTAGGGCACGGCGAAGAACCCGGACACCGAGCCGGCCGCCCACATCGCGGCCGGGACCGCGATGAAGGTGTATGCCGTGTAGAGGTCGCCGCCGAGCAGGAACCAGGTGATCCAGGTGCCGAACGAGCGACCACCCAGGCCCCACTCGTCGAGCGACTCCATGCTCGTCGGGCGGCGCCACCGGCTGGCCCAGAAGCCCATGCCGGTGACCAGGGCGAAGAGCACCACGAGGACGAAGAGTGCGACTCCGTTGACGTTGCTCATGCCCGCTCCCCCCGCCCTGCGTCGGATGCCGTGTCGTCCGCAGCCCACTCACGGCCGGCCGCGAGGTCGTCCATCGGCCGGTGCGGCCGGGCGACGAGGACGATGCGGTAGGCGGTGTAGGTGAGCGCCGAGGTCAGGAAGACCCAGAGGAACTGGTACCAGATGAAGAACGGGAACGCGCCCAGCCGCGGTTCGTCGCGGCTGTAGCTGCTCACCCACATCAGGGCGATGACCGGGAGTGCGAGCAGCACACCGGCCAGCACGAGCAGCCCGGTGCGGGCGGGCGGCACGGTGTCGTGGTCGACCGCGTCGGGGCGGTCGGGATCGACGGCGTCGGCAGAGCTCATGGTTCCTCCTAGGTCCCCCGGCGTGCGGTGGTCGTGACCGGGCCACCGATCACCGTAGGCACTCGGCACCGCCCTGCGGGCTTTGCGCACCACCCGTCTCCGGGCCGTCGGTGGGCCTCGGCACAATGGGCGGATGGCCACGCTCGTCTTCCTCCACGCCCACCCCGACGACGAGGCCTCGCAGACCTCCGGCTCGATGGCCCGCGCCGTCGACGAGGGTCACCGCGTCGTCGTCGTCTTCGCCACGCACGGCGACCACGGCGAGGCGCCCGACGACCTCGCACCCGGTGAGACGGTGGTCGACCGCCGCCGGGTCGAGGCCGGGGCGTCAGCAGCGGCGATCGGGCTGCACCGGGTCGTGTGGCTGGGGTATGCCGACTCGGGCATGACCGGCTGGGACCAGAACTCGCACGAGGGCGCCTTCACCGCCGCACCGCTCGACGAGGCGGGGTCGCGGTTCGCGGCGGTCCTCGACGAGGAGGACGCCGACATCGCGGTCGGCTACGACTGGCACGGAGGCTACGGCCACCCCGACCACGTGCAGGTGCACCGCGTGCTGCACCGCGGCGCCGACCTCGCCGCGCGGCGGCCCCGGGTGCTCGAGTCCACGATGAACCGTGACGCCGCGCGGCGGTTCTCCGACGCGGCGAGGGCGGCCGGGGCCTCCGACGAGGAGGCGTTCGACCCCGACCAGCCGATGGACGACGGCAACCCGCTCGGCGAGCCGGAGTCCGCCATCTCCTGGCGGGTCGACGTCGGGCCGTGGCTCGAGCGGCGCCGGGCCGCTCTCGAGGCGCACCGCAGCCAGACCACCGACGTGGGGATGATGCTGTCGATGCCGCCCGAGATGTTCGCGGCCTTCTTCGGCCACGAGCACTACATCGAGCCGGGCCGCCCGCCGGGCATGGTCGACGGGTGGCCGTTCGGCGACTGAGCGCCGAGCAGCTCCCCGGGGTCCCGCTCGACAGCCGGGATGCCGTTCCCAGCCACCGGTCGCAGGTCACCGGACGCCTGTTCCAGCAGGGCCCGCGCCGCCGCCCGGCCCGACTGCACCATGCGGTCGAGCTGGTGGAACTCGAGCAGGCCCACTCCCATCGACGACGGCCCGACCACCCAGGCGCCTCGGGCGCGGGCGGCGTCACCCGCTCCCCCGCTGCCGATCATCATCGTGCGCATCAGGGTGTCGCCCAGCCCCGGCACCCGCGGCTGCCCCGGGCGGCGCGGCCCCTCACCACCCGATCCGATGGTCACCGCCACGACGGGGCCCTCGTCCCGCTCGACGAGGAGGTCGGTGGGCAGGTTGTCGAGCACCCCACCGTCGACGAGCAGCCGACCGTCATCCTGCGCCAGCGGCGCGAACAGCACCGGCAGGCGTGACGACGCCAGGGCCGCGTCGACCAGCCGGCCGCGACGGTGCACCTGGCGGGTGCGACTGACCAGGTCGACGCTGACCATCGAGAGCTGGCGGGGCAGGCCCTCCAGCACCGTGTCGGCGCCGTAGTGGCGCTCCATCGCCGCGTGCACCCGGCGCCCGCGGGCGAGCGACCGGGCGGAGAGCCGGTAGTCGCTGAAGGGCCGGCGGCGCACGAACTCCGCGTAACAGATCTCCTCGAGGGCTGCCCCGTCGACGCCGGTCGCGTGCAGGCCGGCGATGATCGCGCCGACGCTGGTGCCGGTGACCCGGTCGGCGTGCAGGCCGGCGTCCTCGAGCTCGCGCAGCACCCCGACGTGGGCGAAGGCTCGCGCCCCACCACCGGCCAGGGCCAGCCCGAGCGAGCGCCCGGCGAGCCGGTCGGCGAGCGGCCGCAGGCCGGCCACGAGGTCACCGGTGACGAGGGTGAGCTGCCACGCGTCGGTGGCCGCCACCCAGGCCACCCGCTGCTCGGGGCCCGGCGCGGTGCCGAGCAGCACCAGCTCGGGGCGCCGGGCCGGTTCCGGTGACGGCCCCACCGCGGGCGCCGGTTCGTCACCGGTGGCGACGAGCACCACGGCATCCGCCTGGCGCAGGCAGAACTCGCGCCACCCGGCATCCGGGCCCGATGCGGATGCCGCGACCAGCAGCACGCGGTCGTGGTCACGCTCGGCGCGGGCCAGCCCGTCGGGGCTGACCACCCCCGGCGTCGCGACCCGCAGGTGCTGGCGCAGCCGCCGGCCGAGGGCCTCCCCCACGGCACCGACCTGGGCAGCGGTGACGGCGGGGCCCAGCCCGACGACGGCGACGACCGACACCCGCTCGGGCGGCGGGGGGGCCGCGCCACCGCCCCCGGCCGTGCGCAGCCGGTCGGCCACCTGACCGAGCACGAACCGTGCCGCCGAGGGGTCGGTGGCGAGCACGTCCTCGAGCGCCGCGCGGGGGACCTCGACGAGGGTCGTGTCGCGGCGGGCGCGCACCGTCGCCGAGCGCTGCTCGCCGGTGAGCAGCGCCAGCTCGCCCAGCACCTGTCCCGGGCCGAGCTCGCGCACCACCGCGCCGTCGACGAGCACCTCGAGCCGACCGGTGCGCACGGCGAACGCCGACCCGGGTGGGTCGCCCTGCCGGATCAGCACCGCGCCGGCCGGCAGGTCGACCGCACGGGTCGCGTGCTCCAGCCGGTGACGAGCCGCCGTGGGCAGCGCCGAGAACAGCGGCAGCTCGGACAGGTCGACGGCGTCCGCGGTGCCGAGCGCCACGGGAACGGCCCACTCGGCCGGCGGGGTCGGTGGGAGCACGACGGCCGGGCGGTGGTCGTCGACGTCCTCCTCCTCCGCCGCGGACCGGATCCGGCCCAGCGGCAGGGCGAGCAGGGCGACGACCACGAACGCGACGATGGACAGGACCCACCCCTCGTGCAGGGAGTCGACCACCGTCGCCGGCGTCGGGTCGCCGAGGACGACCACGAGCACCGCGATGCCGATGACACCGCCGAGCTGGCGCGCGCTCGACGCGACCGCGGATGCCGTGGCGTAGCGTCCCCCAGGCACCGCCGCCAGCGTGGCGCTGCCGAGCAGCGGCAGGGTGGCGCCGACGCCGATGCCGCTGAGCACCTGTCCCGGCATCCACTGCGCCCAGAAGGCGGGCGCCAGCCCGACCCGCTGGTGGTACCAGAGGTAGGCGGCCGCCCAGACGAGAGCTCCGGGCACGACGAAGACGCGGTAGCCGTGGCGCTCGGCGAGGGGGCCGAGGCGCGACGCGACGAGTGCGGCGACGATCGCGCCGGGCACCAGCGCGAGACCGGCCCTGAGCACGTCGTAGCCCCAGACGTACTGCAGCCAGAGCACGTTGGTCAGCAGGTAGGCGTAGAAGCCGAAGCCCGCGGCCACCGTTGCGGCAGAGCCGAGGTCGAACGACCGAAGCCGCAGGAGCATCGGGTCGAGCATCGGTGCGCGGTGCCGTCGCGAGCTGACCACGAAGAGCGCCAGCGCGACGGCGGCGCCGGCGAAGGACACCACCACCTGGGGGCTGGCCCAGCCCCAGTCCGCACCCTTGACGATGCCGAGGTTGAGCAGCGCCAGGCTGGTGACCAGCAGGGCGGCTCCTACCAGGTCGGGCATGGTGCGGCGGCCGGGCGCCCGGCTCTCGACCAGCTCGTGGCGCGCCGCCCACACCGCGACCAGGCCGAAGGGGAGGTTCACCAGGAACGCCCAGCGCCAGCCACCCAGCTGCACCAGGGCACCACCGATGGGTGGACCGACTCCCGCGGCGACGGCGGCCGAGGCACCCCAGACCCCGATGGCGTGCGCCCGCCGGTCGGCCGGGAAGGCGGCGATGACCAGCGCGAGCGACGCCGGCACGAGCATCGCCGCACCGAAGGCCTGCACGACCCGGGCGAGGATCAGCAGCTCGACCGATGGGGCGAGGCCGCAGGCTGCCGACGCGACGGTGAACACGGCGACGCCGGCGACGAACGACCGGCGGCGGCCCACGAGGTCGGTCAGCCGGCCGCAGAGGATGAGTGACGCCGCGAAGACGATGTTGTAGGCGTTGAGCACCCACGAGAGCTCACTGATCGTGGTGTCGGAGAACGACTCCCGGATGGAAGGAAACGCCACGTTGACGATGGTGGCGTCGAGGAAGGCGAGGAAGGCGCCGAAGCTGGCGACGAGCAGCACACGTGACGGGGGAACGCGCGTCGTCGCGCCTGATGCCATTCACACCTCCGGGGTCCGGGCCGAACCTAGTACCCCGGACCCCTGCGGAACAGGGCGGATGCGCATTCCCGCCCAGCGCGCCGCACCGCGCGGTCACTCCATCAGTGCACGACGAGAACCACGCGCCCGGCACGCTCGACGACGCGGCGGCTCACCGAGCCCATCAGCAGCCCGCGGAATCCACCGGCTCCCCGGCGGCCGAGCACGACCAGGTCGACGTCCCGCTCCACGGCCACCTCGACGACCGCGCGGGCCGGCGACCCGTGCCGCACGACGATGTCCACCGGCACACCGGGGTACTGCTCGGCCACCGGGTCGATGACGCGGTGCCCCAGTGCGGTGTAGCGCTCCTCCACCGCTTCCCAGCGGCTGCTGGAGCGCTCGGTCACCACGATCCCGTCGTGGACCTCCACGTTCCAGCCGAGCACGCCGGTGATGCCGGCGCCGGCGGCGTCGGCGATGGTGAAGGCCAGCTCGGCCGCGCGGCTGCTGGCGTTGCTCCCGTCGACCGCCACGAGGATGCGCCGGGGCGCCGACACCACCGAGTCGGAGGGCACGACGGCGACCGGGCAGTGGGCGTGGGCGACGACGGGCAGGGCGACCGAACCCAGGAGGATCCGCTCGAGGCGCCCACCCGCTGGGGCTCCGACGACCACCCGGGCGGCGTTCTGCGACAGCCGCACCAAGGCGGCGGCCGGCGGGCCCCAGGGCACGGCCACGGCGACGTCGTGCACGTCGTCGCGCCGGGCCCGGGCCCGCTCGGCGGCCCGGTCGAGGATGCGGTGCGCCCCTTCGTCGAGGTGCTCGGCGAGGCTCGGCGCCCCCGAGACCAGGGTCTCGTAGGGCGAGAGCTGCACCTGCGGGTCCACGACGGTCACCAGGCGCAGGGGTGCGCCCAGCCGCGCGGCCTCGTCGGCTGCCCAGTCGACGACGGCCTCGTCGGCGGCGGACCCGTCGACGGCGACGACCACGGCGCCGGTGGCGCCCAGGATCTCGTCGCCGGTCGCGCCTGACGCACTGGTGGGAAGGGGGGTGCTGACCTCGTGCTCGGCCATGCATCCATGATCCTCCGGGGGCGGCCGGGCGACACGGTCTCGTCGGTCACACCGCCCCCCCACGTTGGGGGTTGTCCATAGTCCGTTCGGGTGATAGCCGCCCTCGGCCGACGGACGTTACGGTCATCGAGGACTCGTGCAGGGCGGGTCCTCGCCACTGGGTGCGGGACCACGCTCACCGGCGATGCAACGGCCGTCGAGTGCTGGTGGCTCGAGCGGAAGGGGGGGTCGTGGCAGCCATTCTGATCGTCGACGACGAGGTCAAGCTGCGCACGCTGCTGTCCCGCGACCTCTCGGCCGCGGGGCACCAGCCGGTTCTGGTCGCCGACGGTGAGGCCGCGTGCGACTACCTCGACGCGCACCGGGTCGACCTGGTGCTGCTCGACCTCGTGATGCCCGGCATCGACGGGCTCACCGTGCTCAAGCACGTCAACGAGCTGCCGGTCCGGCCCCCGGTGATGGTGCTGTCCGGGGTCGGCCACGTGGGCGCCCGGGTGCAGGCCATCAACAGCGGGGCGGTCGACTACGTGACCAAGCCGTTCGTGCTGGCCGAGCTGATCGCCCGGGTCAACCGGCACCTCGGCACCCCCCACGAGCGCCCCGAGAACGGCCGGTACCTGAGCCACCCCGGCTTCCGCCTCGACACGCACCGGCGCATCCTGCTGCTGCCCGACGAGGTGCGTCCCCTCAGCGAGCGCGAGACCGCGGTGCTGGCCCACCTGCTGCGGCGCCGCGGTGACGTGTGCGGCCGTGAGGAGCTGCTGCACGACATCTGGGGCTACGACTTCGACCCCGGCAGCAACGTCCTCGAGGTCTGCGTCGCACGGCTGCGGACCAAGCTGCCCAGCCTCACCACGATCGAGACGGTGCGCGGTGTCGGATACTGCATCGCCGAGGACTGACCAGCGGCTGGGAGCCGCCCTGTTCGCCGCCTGGCTGGCGGTGCTGATCGCCGCGGCGGTGTCCCTGGTGCGCGGGCCGATGGAGGAGATGGTCACCATCGAGGTGGTGATCTTCTCGTTCGCGGCGCTCTACGGCTTCGGGGTGTGGCCGGTGGTGCCCACCGCCACCTCCGTGGTGGCCTTCGGCGCCTTCTCGGCGGGTGTCATGGTGCCCCGTACGGCGCGTGGCGAGCTGCCGCGGGTGGAGCTGGTCGAGGTCGTCGCCTCCGTGGCGCTGGCCACCATCGTCATGTTCCACGTGCGGCGGCGCGTGCAGGCGGTCGAGCAGGCCAACCGGCTCGCCGAGGCCGACCGGCGGCGGGCGGCTGCCCGCGACCGGCTGAGCCGGATGACGTCTCACGAGCTGCGCACGCCCCTCACCATCGCCACCGGGTACGTCGAGCAGCTGCTCGTCGACGAGCGCGAGGAGCAGCGCCGTGAGGACCTGCTCACCGTTCACGACGAGCTGGTGCAGCTGGCCCGGGTGACCGACCGCCTGGTGCGCGCCGTGGCACTCGACCTCGGGGCCCCCGAGGAGCCCACCGACACAGGCGCGCTGCTCGAGGACGTACGCCGTCGGTGGAGCGGTGTGGTCGACCGGGACATCGTGGTCGACAGCAGGGTGCACCTCGTGCCGGTGAATGGTGAGCGGCTGCGGGCAGCCGTCGACACGCTCGTCGAGAACGCCGTGCGCTACACCGTCGACGGCGACCGGATCTGCCTGTTCTCGACCTCCGTCGACGGGCACGCCGAGGTGGGGGTCGCCGACTCCGGCTCGGGGCTGTCCGACGAGCTGATCATCCGCATCGTGGGTGAGAGCGACGGGCTCCAGGACAGCGTCGACACGTCCGTCGGTGCGGATGCCGCCGCGCAGCGGCTCCGGGACCTGTACTCCCGCACCGGGTTCGGCCTACGCATCGTGGCCGGCATCGCCCGCACCGCCGGTGGCCGGATCGTCGCGTCGAGGTCGGTGTACGGCGGTGCGCGGGTGGCGCTCTCGATCCCCCTCGACCCGACCGCCGGCGACGGCATCCGGGCCCAAGGGGCGCACCACCTCGTCGGCGCTACCTCACCAGCAGTGACACCGTGACGGTGTGCGTCCGGCCGCCCGAGGAGCCGGTGACCACCACGGGGTAGGTGCCCGTGCGGACCCGCGAGGTGACGGAGAACCGCAGGGCGGCCGACCCGGGGGCGGTGACCGGGTTACCGGTCCACGCCACGCTCACCCCGACCGGCAACAAGGACGGGGTCGACAGCGCGACGGGGGCCGCGAGCGCACCGTTGGCGCCGACCACGACCGTCGTGCTCGCCGAGCCACCGCGGTTCACCGGGAGCCGCGACGGGGATGCCGTGACGGTGAAGTCCGCGGCGGTGACCACCAGGGTCGCCACCACCGAGCGGGTCAGGCCACCGCCGGATGCAGTGACAGTGAAGGGATGGCTGCCCGGCGCTACCGCGCTGGTCGTGCTGACCACCAGCGTGGAGCCCCACCCGACCGGCCCGAGCACCGTCGGGGTGAGCGCCGCGGACGCACCGGCCGGCAGCCCCTGCACTGCCAGCGTCGTCGGCTCGGCGAAGCCGTTGGCGGGCGCGACGGTGAGGGCCGTGGATGCCGAGCCGCCGGCCACCGTCGTCAACGACGGCGTGGCGGCGGAGACCGCGAAGTCGGGGGGTGCATTCGCCGCGCGGGCGTCCGCCGCCATGACGTCGAGCCGCCCGTTCCCGTAGCGGTCGTCCGGCCCGGCCGGGCCGAGGTCCACCGCGCCGCCGGTCAGGGCCGACTCCACGGAGGCCACCGACAGGGCGGGGTGGGCCCCCAGCAGCAGCGCGGCGGCACCCGCCACGTGGGGCGCCGCGATCGAGGTGCCGCTGAGGTACTGGAACCCGCCGAACAGGTCGGCCGAGAGCACCGACACCCCTGGGGCGACGAGGTCGGGGAAGACCCGGGTGCGGCCGCCGCAGGTCGACGGCCCGGCGCTGGAGTAGGCCCAGATGGTGTCGGTGGCACCGACCGCTCCCACCGACAGCGACTCCGGGTAGTTCGCCGGGCTGGCGCTCGTCGCCGCGGTGGGCCCGAAGTTGCCGGCCGAGAAGACCGGCAGGATGCCGGCCGCGCGCAGCGCGCGCACGTCGGGCTGGAAGGCCAGGTTGCACGACGGGCCGGCGCCCAGGGCCCAGGACGCGTTGACCACCCGGGGCGCGTCGGCCGTGGCCGGGTCGTGGTCGGGGTCGAGCAGCCACTGGAAGGCGAGGTGCATGGCCGTGGCCGTCGTCGCGCCGCGGTCGTCGAAGACCCGGGCGGCGATCAGGGTGGCGCCGGGCGCCATCCCGTAGCTCGAGCCGCCCTCGGACCCGCCGACGACCAGCCCGGCGGAGGCCGTGCCGTGCCCGTCGAGGTCGACCGGACCGGTCGGGTGCTGGCCGTAGGGGTCGTACCAGCTGTTGGTGCCGCCGCGCCAGCGGGCGGCGAGGTCCTGGTTGGTCAGGTCCACCCCGGTGTCGAGGGTCGCCACGACGACCCCCTGGCCGGTCTGCCCGGCCGCCCACAGGTCGGGAGCGTGCACGGCGGCGATGTTCGGCTCGACGGGCAGGGCGGTTGGCACCACCGTGATGGCGTCCGGGGTGACGCTGGCGACGTCGGGACGGGCCGCCAGCTCGCGCACGGCGCGGGGCGTGGCGGTCACCGCGACGGCGTTCGCCACCCACAGCGGTGTCTGCGCCGTCACCTCGCCGGTGGCCTCGAGCGCCCGCAGCCGCCGGCGCAGCGGTGCCTGGGCGATGTCGGCGTGCGCCCGCAGGCGACGCACCACGGTGCTCAACCGCTGCGCCCGGCCGAGCGCGGTCACGCCCCGCAGGTCGGGCGCGTCGCGCAGGGTGACCACGACCCGCGAGGTGCCGCGGTCAGCGACGGCGCCCGACCCTCCCCCCGGGCCGGGGCCGCCGGGGCGCAGCGTGGCCGCCGCTGCGGGAAGGACCGACCCCAGGCAGAAGGCAGCCACGGCGGCGCCGGTGGCGGCAGTGCTCAGCGCGCGGTGCGGCCGGCGGGTCCGGAGGGCGGTCATGACCGGCTCGCCCCGACCGGCGTACCCACCGGCGTCTCGATCTCCAGGTCATCCGGCACCGGTGGCGACGTGGTCGAACGACGTCGAGCGACCAGGAGGGCGAGGACCGATGCCATGCCCCCGAGGAGCAGGAGTGCCAGCATCGATGTCACGCGCTCCAGTCCCGTGGTCCGGTCCGCGGTGCCGGAGGACCAGGGCACCACGAGGACCGAGTCCTCGGACCAGGCACGGTGCAGGACGAGCCGTGCCTGCCAGTCGCCGTCGGGAGCGGTGGGCAGCGCACCCTCGTAGCGCCCTTCCTCGGTCGCGCGGAGCACCACGTCGGCTTCACTGGCGGAAGTCGCCGGCGCCGACGGATCCGTGACTCCGAGCTCCACGCCGGTGACGACGGCGGCCACGGGGCGGATGACCGGTTCGATGCGCACGAGGACGCGTTGGCCGGACCCGGTCGGCACGGCCTCGAAGGTGACGAACAGCCCGTCCACGGTTGCGTGCGCCGGAGCGACGACTGCGTCCGCGCGGGCGACCTCCGTGGCCGTGGGCACCGTGGTCATCAGCGCCGCGACGGCCACCGCCGTCACCAGGACCGCCGCCTCGACCGTGGCCGTGGCGGCGAGCCGGCGCCGGTCCGGCCGCCAGCCGACCCGGCGGCCCAGCACGCGGTCCGCGACAGCCGGATTGACGATCAGGGTGTTGTAGGCCGCCATCCCCAGGGCGACGGCCAGCAGCAGAGACTTGGCGACCACGGCCGTCCCGTAGGTGCTGGCGGAGACCGTCGAGAGGCTCTGCACGTGCCGCCCCGCCAGGTAGATCCCCGTCGCCGCGAGCACTCCGGCCGCGACCGCGGCCATCGGGCTGTACGCGCGCAGGGCGCGCGAGCACCTGCACCCGGCGGGTCGCGGGGTCGAGCCGGGCGACGGGTCGCAGCCCGACGAGCACGACGAGCAGGCCGCCGGCCCACACCCCCGCAGCCAGGAGGTGCAGCGCGCCCGCGAGGATCGCCAGGGTGGTCCGCGCCGGCAGCGTCGCGGCGTGCCCGGCCCACGCGTCGAGGCCGGCGGACACGACGAGCGCGACGGCCGCCACGACGACGGGGCGGGGCCGACGGACCGGGTGCTCGGCCACCGAGGTGCCGGCAGCATCGCGGCTGCACCGCCACAGGGCGACGCACGTGATCGCTCCGGCCACGATCCGCATCAGCCAGAGGGCGCCCCAGGTGCTGCCCAGCAGCAGGTCGCCGACCGCTGCCTGCCAGGAGCCGTCCCCACGCCCGGTCGGCCCCACCTGCTCACCCGCGCGCAGCACGGGGGTCGCGACAGCGGCGGCGAGCGAGACGACGGCAGCAAGCGCGCCGAGGCGAAGCACCCGCGGGCGCAGGTTCCGGCCCGTGGCGCCGAGAGCCCCGAGGACCCGCCCGGACACCGCGAGGGCGCCGATCGCCAGCAGCATCCCACCCAGGTCTGCCAGCCGGAGCCCGAGGTTCCAGGGGCTGGGCGGTGCGTCGACCTGGGCGGCCGCGCCGTCAGGCCGCACCCCGGCACCGAAGGTCACCGTTCCGTGGGTGGGGTGCCCGTCGTCGCCCAGCACGGCCCACTCGATGGAGTACGTGCCCCGCTGCAGCGGGGGCGTCGTGAGGCGGACCGCCGACCCGTTCTCCTCGAGCACGACCGCGGTCCGCACCGAGGTCGGCGAAGGGTCGGTGCGGCGTACCGTGAACGAGCTCGTGCGCTCGTCGACGGGTTCGCCGAACCACAGCGTCAGCCCGGTGCGACCGACGGCGGCAAGGCCCCCGTTCGGGGGGTCGGAGCGTTCGAGGTCGTTGTGGGCCGATGCGGCCGAGGCCGAGCCGACCACCATGACGACGACGAGCAGCACCAGGCGGGCCACCCGGCCGAGGGCGTGTGCGGTGCGGCCGACCGGGCGCTGCGGGGTGCGGTGACCGCGAGGCGTCATGACCTGGCGACGAGGTGCTCGAGCCGGACGTCACCGATGATGACGGTGACCTTCGTGCCGTCCCGCAGCGCGTTGCGGGTGTTGGCCAGCATGAAGAAGTACGTCCTGCCGAGCTGGAGCTCGGCCTTGTGGGCGTGCGGGCGCGACACCATGCCGAGCGTCTCGCCGGTGGCCTCGGCCACGAGGATGGGGGTCCGCTTCTCGTCGTGCAGCAGCAGGCTGGCCTTGTCGGGATCCACGACCTGGTAGCGGAACTCGATCATCCCGCCGCCCCCGGTGACGCCGAGCAGGGTCACCGTGATGCCGGTGTGCGCCGCGAACTCCTGGGCCGAGACGGCCTCGGTGCCCAGATCGCACGTCACCGGCGCTCGCCCCCACCGCCTTGACCCCGAGGGTGACGGCGACGACGAGCAGGAGGACTGCGACCAGGACCCACCGGGGCTGCCACCGCCGCCGACGAGGCGACGGGGGTTGCGGTGTGGGCGTGGGGGCGGTGAGGGTGGCTGCGCTCATGGTGGTGCTCCTCTCGGAGGGGCGCCGGCCGGTGTCCGGCCGGCGCCCGCCCGGGTCAGGGGATGTCGAACGCGTCGATGTCCTGGTTGGCGGAGGTGAGTCCGACGGCGGTGCCGTCGAAGTAGGTCGACCACGTGGTGCCGACCCGGCGCACCACGTCCTCGTCCTGGACACTGGCGCCGCCGACGGTGGTGTCGCCGGAGAAGGACATCAGCCAGTCGGTCGCGGAGCGCCACACGAAGCCGTCGACGTTCACGGTGCTCGCCAGCCCGATGCTGCCGGTGCCCGATGCGTCGATCGCCCTCGTGTACGTGCTCGCGGTGCCTCCGGCCCAGCGGTAGATGTCCGCGTCGTCTCCTCCACTGACCCCGGGGGGCGCCGTGGTGGTGGAGAGCGAGAAGTACATCGCGGTGCCGACGATGCTGATGGCGTCGACGTTCTGGGTCATGTTGCCGCGGGCGCTCCCGTCGAAGAACAGCTGCCAGGTGCCGTTGTTCCAGAACACGACGTCCTCGTCCTGGACCGTCACCGCGATTCCCGGCAGGATCACCGAGCCGGTGAAGGACAGGTAGAAGTGCGTCGCGTCCACCCGGCTGAAGCCGTCGACGTTGACGCTCGTCGGCAGGGTGTAGGGGGCGGCACTGGCGTCGACCGTCCGCCCGAACCGGCTGCCGGTCCAGTGGAAGATGTCGGCGTCGTCGGCCGTCCCGGTCACGCCCGGAGGGTTGGTGGCACCCGTCGTCGAGAACCACAGCTTCGGCGTCAGGTGCAGCACGACCGTGGTCGTCGACCTGTTGCCGAGCGCGTCGACCCCTCGGACGGTGACGGGGTAGTCGCCCTCCGTGTAGGCCGCGAGCGGGATGGTCGCCGTGAAGGCACCGCTCGGGGCCACCGTGGCCGCGGCAGGGGTGCCCGCCCCGATGGACCACTCGACGCGGGTGACCGTGCTTCCGGCATCGGTCGCCGTTCCGGTGAGCGTCACCGAGGTGGCACCGTTGGTCGGGTTCGGCGTGAGACCGAGGCCGGAGAGCACCGGGCCGGTCTTGTCGACCACCAGGGTGCCGGTGGCCTTGGCGCCCCAGTTGCCGGCCGCGTCACGGCCCTGGACGGTGATCGGGTGCGCTCCGTCGCTCAGCTGCTTGACCGTCGCCAGCGGGATGTCGAGGTAGACGTTCTCGGTCGTCCCGGAGAAGGCGCCGTCGGCGGCCTCCATGACGATGGCGGTCGGGCCGGCGTCGAGGTAGCCGCGGGCGGCCGTGATGATGCTCTGTGCCGTCCCGTCGGCGCCGACCGCGGGGTCGGTGACGGTCGCCGAGACCCGGACCGTGGCCGAGGTGCCGTTGACCGGCATGGTGCCGTTGTTCGGGCTCGGGTTCACCACGACGGTCGACGTCACTGCGGGCCCGGTCCGGTCCGCGATCAGCGGGACGCCGACGGGGTCGCTCCAGTTGCCCACCACGTCGCGGGTGCGCACGGTCACCGTGTGGGTGCCCTCGCTCAGGCCCAGCGCGGTTGCGGCGGGGATGGTCCCGACCACGCTGGCGACCGGACCGGTCGTCTGCAGGGTCATGGGGTTCGCGTCGCCACCGTCGACGGCCCACTCGGCCGCATCGATCGCGCTGTTGCCCGAGGCGGTGTCGTTGCCGGTCGCACTCACGGCGAGGGTGCCGCTGCCGTTGGTGTGGTCCGGGGTCACGACGACGCCGGAGGTCGTCGGGCCGACGGCATCCGAGCCGGTGACGAGCGCCGAGCTGAACGGGCCCCAGTCGGTGGCGCTGAGCCCGCGGACGTAGACGACGTGCTGACCCCGGGCGAGCGCGGTCGCGAGCGTGGCGGCGGAGGCCGCCGTGGGTCGCACCGCCTCCGTGGCGGAGCCGAAGGAGCCGTCCGTGGCCTCCAACGCCGTGCCGGTGCCGGGGGCGCCGACGGTGTCGAGGAAGTACTCGGCGCCGGTGACCGTGGCACCGGCGACCGCTGACGCGTCCACCGAGGCGGACAGGGCGGTGCCGTCCCAGGTGACCCCGCGGGTCGCCGGCCCGGACACGTCCGAACCGGTTCCGCTCCCGCTGACTCGCAGGAAGGTGAGCATCCCTGCCGTCCCGGCGGTGGTGTCGTTGTGCAGCGTCAGGCTGGCGTCGTAGAGGGCGAGGCGTCGGTCCGCGGCCGTGGCCGGCACGGTGACGATGGCGTCGGCCGTCTGGCCGGGCCCGAAGGTCTCGGCCACGTAGCGGCGGGAGATGTCGACGCCGCCGTTCTCGAGCCGGCTGCCGTCGAGGGCGACGACCCGCTGGTCGGCGCCGAGCACGGTCATCGAGTGGTAGCCCGTGCCCGCGTTGACCCACCGGAGCAGCACGTCCTGCCCCGAGGACGCCGTCACGGGGGCGGCGCCCGGAGCAGGCGCCCCGTTGACCAGCGTCCACTGCGGCGCGAAGGAGCGCATGTCGAAGGCAGCCGGGGTGGTCGACCGGTTGAGCCGCGAGTCGACCTCGCTGAGGACGAGGACGCCCTCGGCGTCGAAGGTCGTGCTCGCGTCGTACGCCTGACCCGCGGTGGCGGGCTCGACCACGAGCGCCCCGAACAGACCACGGGCGACCTGGTGCTGGGCGCCGGCACCGACGCCGGCCTCGTAGAGGTAGGTGCCGGGGCGGGACGCGGTGAAGCTGTACGAGTGGGTCCCGTCGGCGGCGACCGGCGTGGTGTCGGGGACCATCGCCTGGCCACCCACGTAGAGCGAGGTGGCCTCTCCGCTGAGGCCGTTGTGCAGCGTGATGGTGACCGTGGATCCCTGCGCCACGCGCAGGCTCGGCCCACCTGGGGCGGTCACCGTGCACGGGGTGGACGTGCAGTAGCCGAGCACCGGCATGCCGGCGCCTAGGGTGCCGGGCAGGTCGGTCGTGCCGTTCTCGGCGTACAGGTCGATCCCCACCGGGTCGGCGCTGGCCGACCCGGCCGGACCCACGAGGATCCCGAGGACCGCCAGACCGCCTCCGGCCGCGATGCTGAGGGCTGCTCTCCGCAGTGCTGTGCTCATCGTCGTCGCCCCTCTCTCATCCACAGTTGTTCGGGGTGGGCGGCTCGATACGCATGTACGTGATCGGCCCGGTCATCGTGACGCCCCACGAGGTGATCTGGTACAGGGCGTGGTTGTGCGAGATGATGTAGTACTCACCGCACTGGTTCAGGGTCTGGACCCCTGGTGGAAGCGCCTGGGTCGACCCGAGGTACGGGCTCCCGCTGTAGAACGTCCCGACCACCTGGTTGGCCAGGCTGGGCACCGTCACCGTCACGGGGTGCGTCGGGCCGTAGCCCTCGGCGTCGTACCACTTGAACAGCACGTCCCAGGTCTGGCCCGGGCCGATGTTGATGGCGAACTTCTCCATCGACAGGTCCGCGGTGCCGTTCTTGAGCTCGTGTCCGTCGCGACCGATGACGAGGCCGTTGTTGCCGTGCGGGTGGAACGGGTAGTCCTCGCTGCCGACGCTGAGGTAGCGCGCCATCCCGCTGCGCGGGTGCTTCACCGCGTCGTACGGCTGGACGGTCGCGAGCGACCCGTAGGGCTGGTTCGGCAGCCACGACGCACCGTTGTCGGCGATGCTGTCCGGGTAGCCGCGGCCGTTGATCAGCCAGTAGCGGGCCTTGTACTTCGTGAGGTTGAAGGTCTTCCCCCGCTCGACGGCCTGGTGCTGGTAGGGGTCGATCTCCGACAGCAGGACCATGAACTCCTCGGTGGGGTCGAAGGCGCTGTCGCTCGAGTCGTAGGCGTGGTCGTCGTGCGCCACGCCGGTGTCGTCGGCCGGCCGCACGATCAGCGCGCCGAACAGGCCCATCCGCACCTGCGTCTCGGGGTCGGTGCCGGCCTCGTAGAGGTAGGTGCCGGCGCGCCTGGCCGTGAAGGTGTAGGTCACGGTGGGCTGGGTCGTTGCCGTGGCTGCAGCGGTACCGGGGGCGAGGCTGGTCATCATGGCGCCGGCAGCTCCCTGCGGCTGTGACGGGACACCGTCGGCCCGCACGTCGTCCTGGCCCGGGAAGACCATGGAGGTCGGCACCTTGAGGGTGTTGTGCAGGATGACGGTGACGACGTCACCCTCGTGCACGCACAGCACGGGCCCGGGGTGCTGGAACGGGTCGAAGCCGTGCGAGTAGCCCCACATGAACGCCGTGTTCCCGTCGGGGAGGTCGATGTAGCCGGTGCGCGTCGTCAGGTCGAAGACGGGCTGCTTGGCCGCCGGCCCGCCGGTCGTGCAGACGATGCCGTTGCGCGGTGGGTCGGCGGCGGCCGCCGGGGCGACCTGGGTCGCGAGCGCCGCACCGAGCGCGAGGACGGTGCCGGTGGCGAGCGCCAGCCCGCGGCGCACGAGCCGCCGCGTCGAACGCAGTGACGTGGTCATGCCGTCACCCCTCCCAGGTCGTTGGGGAACGCCTGCGGGTCGATGCCGCTCGCGTAGACGTGGATCTCGGTGGTCTGGCCACCGAACCCGTCCGGTGCGAGGTTGTTCGACCGCAGGAGCGAGCGGTTGTAGAGGTAGTAGGTGTCGTACCCGGGGCCGGTCTTGGGGGGAGCAGTGAAGAGCACGTCGTAGCTCTCGCCCGGACCGATGTTCAGCGTGTCGGTCTCGTACGAGGTGTCCGTGCCGCCGCGGCCCCGCATGGGGGTGGCGTCACGTCCGACGACCCGCATCCGGATGCCGGTCAGCGTCATCGCGGACTCGCGGAACCCCAGGTTGGAGAACCGGAGGGCGACCCGCTCGCCCGCGTTGCACGTCACCAGCGAGGACTGCGGCTGGTACTGCAGCTCGGGGTGGCCGGCGGGCGGGATGAGGTCGCCGTCGGCGTCGAAGGTCACCCCCGCCTGCGGGTGGAAGGCGTCCACCGAGGGCCCGTTGGGAGCGATGGTGTCCGGGTAGACCCGCCCGTTGAGGAGGGCGAAGTCGGCGCGGTAGTCACTCCACTCCGGCAGCTGGATGTGGGCGTCCGCCCAGTGGGCCTCGGCCCAGACCTCCGACAGGAACATGGCGTACTCCCGGTCGTAGCCGGTCGACCCGTCGCCGTCGTTGTAGAGGAACCGGGTGTACGTGCGCCCACCGAACGTCTTGGACTGGCCGTCCTGGAGCGGCCGGACGAAGACGAGCCCGGTCATGCCCATGTGCACGTGCTCGACGTCCTCGACGTGGCAGTGGTACATGTACGTGCCGGGGTCGCGCGGGCGGTAGACGTAGGTGAACTCGCGTCCCGCCGGCACCGACACCGACCCGGAGGGCTCCCCGTCGAAGAACGGGATGACGTTGCGGAAGCCGTGCCAGTGCAGGGTGTGCGCGTCGAACAGGTCGGGCCGCAGGGCCAGCCCGAGGTTGGTCAGCTGCACCCGGAACTCGTCGGCGGGGTTGCCGTCGTACTGGTTCACCCAGAACAGCGGCGCCGAGTGCTGGGCCTTGTTCTTCTGCGCGAGCCGTTGGACGTCGGTCATGCCGGTCACGTTGCGGAACCCGAAGACGTAGGTCGTGAGTCCGTCCGGGGCGAGGGTGTCCGGGTGGAACGGGGCGATGGCGGGGGTGGGCGGCAGGTGGATCCACCCGTCGGTGCCCGCGAGGTACAGGTTCGCGGGGGCGCCGTCGGCGACCGCCACCTGCTCGGGGTACAGCACCCGGCCGGCCCAGGTGGCCGTGCCGGCCACGAGGGCGGCGCTGCCGGCGAGCCCGAGGGCCCGACGCCGGCTGAGCCGGGCCGCGCCCAGCCGCGATACCGCGCCCGTGGGTCCACCCTGGGCCGGCCCTGCCTCATCTGCGTGTGTCATGGCGTTCCCTGCGTCGAAGGTGCGGTGGTGTCGGCGTGTCGTGCCGTCGCCGGTCGGGGAGCTCATGGCGCCGTGGCCCCGGTCGGCAGCGAGAACGCGTCGATGTTGAGGGCTGCGGTCGTCAGGCCGTGCGCCGTGCCGTTGAACCACGTCGACCACCGGTAGCGACTGCCGGTGAGCTCGATGGCGACGATGTCCTCGTCCTGGACGGACCCGAAGCCCAGCAGCGACGTGTCGGCGCTGAACGACAGGTAGTAGTGCGTGGCATCCACCCGGACCGCGCCGTCGACCCGGGCCTTGACCGGGATGCCGTGTGCGGAGGCGTCGAACACCCGCGCGTAGGCGGTGCCGCTCCAGCTGTAGAGGTCCGCGTCGTCGGGCGTCCCGGTGACTCCCGGCGGGTTGGCCGCCCCGAAGGTGGCGAAGTACAGGACGCCGCCCCGCACATCGATGGCGTTGACGTCGAGCGCGTTGCTGGTCAGGCCGTGTGCCGTGCCGTCGAAGTACACCGACCAGGCGCTGCCGTTCCAGTACACGACGTCCTCGTCCTGCACCGTCAGGGCCGGCTTGTTCGCAGGAGTCAGGGTCGTGTTGTCGGCGAAGGAGAGGTAGAAGTGCGTGGCGTCGACCACTGCCAGCCCGTCGACGTTGGCACTGGCCGGCACGCCGTACGCCGGCAGGGTCACGTCGACCGCACGGCTGTAGGCGGTGCTGTTCCAGCGGTAGACGTCCGCGTCGTCGGCCGTGCCGCCCACTCCCGGAACCGTGGCGTTGCCGGCGGTCGAGAAGAGGAAGCCGGTGGTCGGCGGTGGGGGCGGCGGTGCGGCCTGCGGCACCTCGTCGGATCCGGCGTCGACGGCCGGGCCGGAGGGCCTGGGGTCCTTGTCGATGTCCGAGGTCGGGGCCGGGACGTTGGCCCGGCTCGCGGCACCGATGTCGCAGGCCGGCGAGGAGGTTCCACCGGAGCAGGCCTGCAGGTGGTAGTCACCCATCAGGTCCGGGGGGACCTCCCCGGCGGCGGTCGGGGTGACGAGAGTGGCGTCCACGAAGGCGGGGTTCTGCCGCCAGGTCGCGAAGGACACCGAGGGCGGCCACGCCTGGGCGATCTTGGGGTCCGTCGTCCGGTTCGAGGCGTTTGTGGCGTAGTCGTGCTGAGCCGCGTCCTGCTGGATCACCGAGTTCACCGGGTCCAGGGCACCGGTGCCGTCGGCCACGCCGACGTCCCAGAGGTCGACCGGGTCGGTGTCACCGTCGAGGCCCAGGCCGGTGACGGTGGTGCCGGCCCGCGTTCCCGCCCTGTTGTTCCAGAGCACGTCGTTGAACAGCAGGGGCTTGCTGAAGGTCGGCGACCCGGCGGCCAACGTGGCCTGCAGCTGCTGGCTGTTCTCGGAGGTGGACACGCCGGCGGGTGCCGGGAGCCCGTTGGAGGTCACGGCCGTGGCGGTCGTGATGTTGTCCATGATCGTGTTGTTGACGACCTGCACGTTCGGCGCGTCGTTGATCCCGATGCCGCCGCCCTCGTGGGTGGAGATGTTGCCCGCGATGACGTTGTTGTAGACCTTCATCGGGAAGTTCCCGGCCTGCAGGAAGCGGATGCCGCCACCGTCGTCGTTGGCGAGGTTGCCCTGGATGTGGTTCGCGTAGATCTCCACCGCGCCGGAACCCTCCGACAGGACGTCCGGGTCGGCCGGGAGCGCACCGGCGACCATGATGCCGCCGCCCTCGTCGTTGGAGTTGTTCAGGGTGATCCGGTTGTCGTGGATCTTCCCGTTCGGGCTGAGGCCGTAGACGCTGACGCCCGCGCCGTACTCGAGCGAGAAGTTGCCGCAGACGTCGTTGCCCGACACGTCGTAGCCGTCCGCGCCGGCGAAGAGCCCGACGGCGCCCGCGAGGTTGGTACCGGCGTTCTGGACGATCCGGTTGTTCACGATCCGCGCACCCGGGTTGTGCTGGCTGCTGTTCGGCGCCGGGATGTCCGGGGTGCCGATGCGGATCGTGCCGTAGGAACCGCCGTTGTTCTCGACGACGTTGTTCGACACCTGGAGCTTGGCGACGTACGCGTGGGCGTACACCGCGCCACCCTGGGTGCTGATGTTCGGCGGGAGGTTGGTCAGCTGACCGGTGAGGTCGTTGATGTTGCCCGGTACGCCCTGCTGGTCGCCGCCGCGGATGTCGAAGCCGTCGATGAGCGGGGTGAAGGCGGTCGAGCTGTTGCTGAAGCGCGTCGTCGTGTCGGCGAACAGTGAGATGACCGAGCCGTCACTGACGGGCGCGTCGCCCACCCAGGCCGCGGCATCCACGCGGGTCAGCCAGTCGGTGGCCATGCCGCTGTCACCGGCGAAGCCGGCGCCGTCGACCACGGTCCCCTGCACGTAGGGGCTGTTGGTGTTCGGCCCCTGGAAGCCACCGGCGCCGACACCCTGGAGCTTGACCGGCCGGGTGACCACGAGGTTCTCGTAGTACGCGCCGCGCGGGTTGTCGGCCGTCGGCGTGCCGGGGTAGACGACCACGAGGTCGGTGCCGTTGCTGCTGGCCGCGTCGTCGAGGGCGTTCTGGATCGCGTGGCTGACGCCGGCGCTCCCGGTCCGGCTCCCCGTCGAGTCGGGGTCGTACCGGGACGTGACGGCGCCGTCCCGCTTGGACAGCGACCCGGGGCCCACCTCGTAGACGTGGGCCGCGTATGCGGCGGTGCCGTTGCCGAGCACGTGGAAGGTCAGTCCGTTGACGGTCTTCTTCCCGTTGTCGGCGGTGACGCTCAGCTGGTAGGGGCCGCTGCCGAACCCGGCCGGTCCCGGGATCGTGACGACGATCTCGGTGTTGCTCCAGGAGTTGATCGCCGTCGCCGCGAGCACCGTGGACCCCAGGCTCACCGAGCCGGTGCCCCGGGTGTCGCCGAAGCCGTCACCGGTGATCGTGATCTGCCGGTTCGTGCCCGTGTCGGTGGGCCGGACGAACGGCCGGGACACCCGGAACAGCTGTGGCGCCGCCTCGTTGACGAGGCACTGCACGGTGGTCGGGCTGGTGCCCGGGATGCCGATGCTGACGCCGACCTGGGTGGGGGCGAGGTCGGTCGGGATGGTCACACCCGGCATGGCCTCGAACTCGGTCGCGATGGTCCGGAACCTGGGGTTGTAGTTCTGGTTGAGGTGCCCCGGCGCACCGGGGTCGTTGCCGACGAACCGGTAGAGGTTGGTGCAGACGCCGGATGGCGTCGGGCAGCTGATGTGGTCGGTCGACGGCATCAGCACGTCGTAGTAGCCGTTGAAGTCGGACTCGGCGGTGTGCACGAGGCGACCGGTGTAGTCGTAGATGCCGACCGGGGCGTAGGGCACGCCGGCCTTGTCGCCGAACAGCACGGCCCGCTTGTCGACCGAGAAGTTGAGGTCGTCGACGATGAGCCCGCGCAGCCGCGATGGGACCGGCACGTCGGTGAAGACGTGGAACATCGGCACGATGGACTTGCCGTTGTTGAGGTCGACCAGCTTGGTGTCGCACTTCGCCTTGACGGTGCCCTCGTACGGCGAGCCACCCATGTCGGCGAACGGCGCGTTGGTCACCGGCGTCGAGGCGGGCACCGTGACGCCCGACCCGAGGTCCTTCTGCGGGTACTCGTCCGTGCCGCTGTCAGCGACGTCGACCGTGTGCAGCGCCCCGGCGCACGACGGCGGGGGCACCTGCGCGGCGACGGCGTCACCACGCGCGATGTTGATGTCCTCCTCGCTGGTCACCGAGTACTCCGGGTTCCCGGACGCGTCGTCCGGGATGTCGATCGAGACCAGGTAGCTGTCGGCCGTGATCGGCGTGAAGGGGACGTCGACCGGGTTCGCCGGATCGGTCAGGTCCTGGCAGGTGGGGTTCGCCGGGTCCGTGTCGTCCAGCGTCCCGGGGGCCAGGCAGACGTCACCGAAGCCGTAGTTGCCGTCGACCGTGGCACCGAAGCTCGCGTCGGGCGTCCCCTGGTCGGTGGCGTACGGGCCGAACTGCACGCCGTTGACGAGCGCGGCGACGCACTCGCCGTCGGCCGACTGGTTCGGCGCGAGCACGTCCTCGTCGGTCGGGTGGTCGAGCGGCTTGCCGTCGACGTCGCGCGCCGTGCACCCGCTCGGCGGGCTCCAGTGCTCGGACAGGTAGGAGTTGAGCAGCTTGCCCTTCTTCAACGAGCCGTCGGTGTCGACGACGAACCGGTCGGTGGCGTCGCACGGCGTGGCCGGGTCGCCCGGGCACTCGACGGGCGCGTACAGCCGCACCGGGATGTTCGGGACGCCGGGCTGCCAGTCCTCGGACGCCGCGTACTGCGGGTCGAGCTCGTTGCGGGTCGTGTCGTAGGAGACCGAGCCGACGATGCCGCCGTTCTCCCCCTTGCTCGCGACGTACTTCTGCACGCCCCAGTCCAGGGTGCCGGACAGTCCGATGATGGGCAGCGTGCTCACGTCGACACCGGAACCCAGCACCGTGGTGGCGGTGGGCTGGTTGTCGGCCTGGTAGGTGACGCCGGTCGTGTAGAAGTTGTCGGAGTACGCCTCCATCACAACCCATTCCGACAGTGGGTAGGCGCTCTCGAAGGTGTAGAAGCCGTTGCTGTCGGTGCCCACAGCGGTGGAGCCGCGGTCCATCAGCGAGTTGTCCTTCTTGCGCATCGTCAGCGGGAACTGGGCCACGCCCTGCTCGCCCGGGTCGCGCTTGCCGTTCTTGTTCGCGTCGAGGAAGACGTGCCCGGACAGCTCGGTCCACCACCCGGTCACCGGGCAGCTGCTTGAGGTCGACGGCCTCACCGTTGGAGACGGTGACGTTGACGAGCTGGAGGATGTAGTTCTGCGGCTCGTCCCACCAGGTGAGCTGGTAGTTGCCGTCGGGGACGTTCGGGATCGTGAAGTGGCCGTTGGCGTCGCCACGGCCGACCCAGACGGCCTGGTCACCGTTCTCCAGGTCGTCGAGCGAGAGCACCGGGTCGGCGATCGGGTGGTCCAGCTTGGCCCCGGTCATGCCCATGAGGTAGTTGAAGCTGCCCCCCACCGGCGGGTAGTACTGCTTGACCGCCACGACCGTGCCGGTGATCGAAGCCGTTCCCGCTGCCCAGGGTGTTCTTCGGCGTCACGAAGCCGAACTGGGGGGTGGGCACCGGCTCGGACTGCCGACGGTGGCCTCGGTGTCGTACCCCGTGGCGTTCTCCATCAGCCAGGTGTCGAAGTCGTGGTTGCCCTCGAGGGTGGTCGTCTGGATGTAGTCGGTGCCGTCCGGGGGTGTGACGGTCGTCGTGTAGCGGTTGGTGCCGAGGTGAGGGATGGTCAGCATCCCGGTGCTGTCGCTGAAGCACTTGCCGCCGACCTTGCTGATCGTCTTCGGGGTGCCGTCGTCGTTGCGGTAGGTGGTGCTCCACGGGATGACGTGCGTGTCCGGGTTCTCACCGGCGTAGACGGTGCACAGCGGGTTGCCGTAGACGTCGGTGGTCACCTCGCCGAGCGTGTCGTTGATGTGGCCCTGGAACCCGGCGAGCCCGGGTTCCCCGTTGTCGATGGCCCCGTTGGTCGAGGCCTCGTCGAGGAAGACCTGCGCGCGCAGCGTCGAGTCGGGCAACGGGTCCGGCTGCACCCCGACCTCGACCAGCCCCTTGCCGCCCAGCGACGGGTCCTCCTCGAGCGGCACGGTGAAGTGCGTCCCGTCGATCTTGTAGTTGTCGGCCAGCACGGTGATCAGGTAGTCGCCGTCGGGCAGGTCGAGCGACGCGGCGCCGTTCGCGAAGTCGGCGCTCGTGCCCTGCCGGTAGATCGGGGCGGCGCCCGGGTCCTGCCGCACCGAGGGCCACGAGCAGTCGGCCGGGTAGCTGCCGTCCTCGGCCGAGCACCCCGAGCCGGGCTTCGGGCCGCCGTAGGGGGCGGACTTGCCGGAGTTGTCGACGCTGATCAGGTAGCGGTAGTCCGTGACCGCGCTGCCCTTGGTGACCGTCGTCCAGCCCGACGCACCGGGGAAGTGGGTCTCGGTGCGCGCGGCCGACACCTTCACGGTCACGGCGTTCGTCGTGGCCGCCGCGGCCTGCGCCGCCGGTGCCGCGAGCACCGGCACGGTGGACATGACCCCGACGGCCAGGGCCGCGGCACTGAGCACCGTCACGGCCCGGCGCACGGCGGATGCCGTCGCTCCCCCACCGGTGGCCGGGCGCCTGCGCCGTCGACTCCTCGGGTCACCCGGCGCAGCGCCCCTCGAGGCGCCGGTCGTCGAGCTCATCCCGTTGTCCTGCGGGTGGTCGTGTCCCTGCATTGCGACTCACATCCCTGCCTCCAAGCGCCCCCTGCAGGCGCTCGTACTGCGCCATGTCACCCCGAGCGCGACACCCGGTGGCGAGGGCTCGGGCCGACTTGTCACGCAGCCGTATCCGCCCCGTCAGGCGGTGGTCAGGCGCGCGTCAGGGCGCAGTCACCACCGGCTCATGCACGCCTCAGGTTCGTGTCATGCGGCGGTCAGGTCGCTGTCATCATCCGGTCATCAACCGGGCGCGGGCATGCCGTGCCCCGGGCGGTGCTGGGCTCAGGCGGCCGGGGGCGGAGGCGGGTTCAGGGCGGTGAGCAGCCGGCTGGTCGCGGCTGCGAGCTGCACCGGGGCGGCGGCCTGGTCACGGGTCGCCACGAGCGACTCGACGTCCGCTCGGGAGGCGCGCACGGCATCCCGCAGCGTGCGGGCGCGAGCGGCGCGCTCCTCCTCCGGAGCCGCGGCCTCGAGGCCGGTGAGCTGGTCCTCGGCGGCGCTCACCCGGGCGGCGCTGACGTGCCACCCGCCGGCCAGGGCGTCAGGGGTGTTGGTCTGCTGCAGCTGGGGCAGCAGCACGCGGCCGAACCACGCGACCTCGGCCTCGGCCTCGGTGAGCTCGGCGTCCCAGGCGGCGCGGCGCCGGCTGCGCACGACGAGGAAGCCGGCGAGCCCGGCGAGCAGCGCGGCGAGCAGGAGCCACACCCAGCCCGGGATGCCGCCCCCCTCGTCGGCGACCGGCTCGGGCGCGGCCGTGGCGGTGGCGGACGGGGACGGCGTGGGTGTCGGCGTGGGCGTCGGGGTGGCGGTCGCCGTCGCGGTGCGGGTGACCTCCTTGGTGGGGGTCACCGTCGAGGTCACCACCACCGAGGTCGTGGCGGTCGGGGTCGGCGGCTTCGTCGTCGGGGTGGGAGTGGGTGGCTTGGTCGTCTTCGTCGGCGTGGGCGTGGGCGTCGGGGTCTCCCTCGGGGTCCGGGTGGGCTCCGGCGTCGGGGTGTCGGGCACCACGGCGGTCGGGGGGACCGAGACCGACGGCAGGGAGATGGACGGCACGGGCACCGAGATCGACGGCACCGACACCGAGATCGAGGGGATCGTCGGCAGGGTCCCCGACGGGGTCGGCAGGGTGATGCCGCCTCCGCCACAGCCGGTCAGCAGCAGCGCCGCCGTCGCTCCGGCCGGGACGAGCCACCCACGAGACCTCGTCGTGCCCGGGGTGCGGGGGTCCATGTCGCGGCCTTCCTGTCGTGCGGTGCATTGCCTCCCGGAAGTCTCGACGGCGGCCGGCGCACGGGACATCACCCGCACCGGATGATGCGGTCCCCGGCCGGCGGGCGGTGCAATGGCGCGATGGACGACTCCGCAGCTGTCCCACCCACGGCGGAGCACGTCCGGCTGGCGCAGGCGACCGGCCGGGCCGAGAACAGCCTCTTCACCGCTAACCCCTGGTACGAGTGGGGGCCCTACCTCAGCGAGCGCGCATGGGGCACGGTGCGTGAGGACTACTCCACCGACGGCGACGCCTGGCGCTCCTTCCCGCACGAGCAGGCCCGGTCGCGGGCCTACCGGTGGAACGAGGACGGGATGGCCGGCATCTCCGACCTGCACCACGAGCTGTGCCTGGGGCTGGCCCTGTGGAACGGCCGCGACCCGATCCTCAAGGAACGGATGTTCGGGCTCTCGGGCCCCGAGGGGAACCACGGCGAGGACGTCAAGGAGTACTGGTGGTACCTCGAGGGGCTGCCCAGCCACGCCCTGCTGCACTGGCGCTACCACTACCCGCAGGCCGAGTTCCCCTACGAGGCGCTCGTGCACCACGGCCGGGGGCTGGACGACCCCGAGCTCGAGCTGCTCGACACGGGGGTCTTCGACGACGACCGCTACTGGTCGGTCGACGTCACGTATGCCAAGGCGAGCCCCTCCGAGGTGCTGATGCGCATCGTCGTGGAGAACCACGGCCCCGACGAGGCGACCTTGGAGGTGCTGCCCACGCTGTGGTTCCGCAACACCTGGTCCTGGGACGAGGGGGCGCCCCGGCCGCGCATCTCGGGCGACGGGAGCTCGCTGGAGGTCACCGAGCACGCCCTGGCGGGCTACCGGCTGGATGCCGCGCCGGGCCCCGACGGGCTGGCACCCGAGGCCCTGTTCTGCGAGAACGAGACCAACCTCCCCCGGGTGTTCGGCGGGCCCGCGAGCACGCCCTACCCCAAGGACGGCATCAACGACCACGTGGTGTCCGGCGCAACGACCGTCAACCCCGCGGGGGTCGGCAGCAAGGCGTCACTGCGCTACCGGGTCACCGTGCCGGCCGGGGGCACGGCCGAGCTGCGGCTGCGGCTGCACCGGCCGGAGCCGACCGCTCCAGCCGAGCCCGACTGGGCCGCAACGGCCTTCGACACGGTGGTCACAGCGCGAGAGGCGGATGCCGACGAGTTCTACACGCACCTGGCGCCGGAGGACACCACGTCCGAGCAGGTGCGGGTGCTGCGGCAGGCCAGCGCCGGGCTGGTGTGGAGCAAGCAGATCTACCCCTACGACGTCGCTCGATGGCTCGACGGCGACCCGGGACAGCCGCCGCCGCCGGAGGGCCGCCACTCGGGACGCAACGCCGGGTGGCGGCACCTGGACTCCTTCGACGTGCTCGCCATGCCCGACCCGTGGGAGTACCCGTGGTTCGCGGCGTGGGACCTGGCCTTCCACGCCACGGCCTGGGTGCACCTGGACCCCGCCTTCGCGAAGTACCAGATGCTCGTGCTGCTGCGGGAGTGGTTCCAGCACCCCAACGGCGCCCTGCCGGCCTACGAGTGGAACTTCGACGACGTCAACCCGCCCGTGCACGTGCTCGCCGCGCTGCGGGTGTTCGTGGTCGACGGCGGGCAGGACCGCGACTTCCTGGAGCGGATCTTCCAGAAGCTGCTCGTCAACTTCACCTGGTGGCTCAACCGCGAGGACATCGACGGCAACAACCTCTTCGGTGGCGGGTTCCTCGGCCTGGACAACATCAGCCCGATCGACCGCTCGAACCTCAAGGACGGCGACCGGCTCGAGCAGGCCGACGGCACCGCCTGGATGGCGTACTACGCCATGTGGATGCTCGTCATCTCCATCGCGCTCGCGCAGGAGAACCCCGTCTACGAGGACATGGTCGTCAAGTTCCTGGAGCAGTTCCTCCAGATCCGCACCGCCCTGGAGAACACCGACCTGTACGACCCGGAGGACGCGTTCTTCTACGACCGCCTGCTGCGGCCCTCGGGCGAGTCGGTGCCCGTGAAGGTGCGCACCATCGCGGGCCTGATCCCGCTGCTGCCCGCCGTCGGCATCCCCCGGCCACAGGCGGCCCAGGTCGACCGGCTCGGCAAGCGGTTCGCCGCCATCCGCGACGCCTGGACCGCCGACGGCACACGCCTGGCCGGCCTGGTGCGCGAGATCGACGGGCACGAGAACGTGCTGGTCTCGGTGCTGCGACCGGAGGATCTGCATGCGGCCCTCGCGGAGTTCCTCGACGAGGACGCCTTCCTCTCGCCGCACGGCCTGCGGTCGGTCTCGAAGCGCTACGAGGGCAACCCCTATGAGATCCCGGGGATGCCGGGCGCCACGGTCGACTACGAGCCGGCGGAGTCCACGACCGGGATGTTCGGGGGCAACTCCAACTGGCGCGGCCCGGTGTGGATGCCGCTGAACTACCTCGCGGTGCGCCAGTTCGTCGTGTGGCACCGGTTCCTCGGCGACGACTTCACCGTCGAGTACCCCACGGGGTCAGGACAGCGGCGCACCCTGGGCCAGGTCGCCCAGGACCTGTCCGACCGCCTGCTGTCGATCTGGTTGCCGGACGCGCAGGGCCGCCGCCCCGTCTTCGGCGAGGTGCAGCGCCTGCAGGAGGACCCGGCCTGGAAGGACAACCTGCTCTTCTTCGAGTACTTCCACGGTGACAACGGCGCCGGCCTGGGCGCCATGCACCAGACCGGCTGGACCGCCCTGGTCGTCGACCTCCTGCTCGACCCCCCGGGCCGGTCGCCCCGACCCTTCAACGTCCGATAGCCCGCCCGGGCCCCGGAGCACCACCACACGACACCAAGGAGCACGGCCATGTCCGCCCAGACCGACAACCCCGTCCTCGAGACCGTCGCCGCCATCACCGACGCGTCCCTCGAGCGCTGCGACCTGCCGCCGACGCCCTCGTCATGATCCGGCTGGCCGCCCTCGCCGCCGTCGACGCCAAGCCGATCTCCTACCTGGCGCACGTCGGCCCGTCGATGGAGACGGGCGTGACCCTTGAGGACGTGCAGAACGTGCTCGTCGCCGTGGCACCGGTCATCGGCACCGCCCGCACCATGTCGGCCGCCGTCAACATCACCGAGACCCTCGGCTTCGCGGTCGCCGTGATGGAGGCCGAGCTCGACGCGGAGCTCGACGCCATGGAGTGACCCCGGGGCGCGGTCAGCCGATCGCGACGTACACGGTGTTCGCCGAGGTGCCGCCCGTGAGCGGGTTCGCGAACCTCACGACGTGCGCCTCGGCGGCGCCGAACCCGGCCCGTAGCAGCGCCAGGAAGTCGTCGTCCGGCGGGTCGTCGGACCACAGCGCGAAGACCCCGCCGGGGTGCAGGTGACCTCGCAGCGCGTGCAGCCCCTCAGCGGTGTAGAAGGCCGCATGGCTGGGGTGCAGCACGTGCCGAGGCGTGTGGTCGATGTCGAGCAGCACCGCGTGCACCCTCGCGGGTCCCTCCGGCGCGAACGGCGACGCCGTCGCGGCGAGCGCGAAGAAGTCGCCCTGCACGAGCCGGGCACGCGGGTCGGTGGCCAGCCCGGCGGCATCCGGCAGCAGTTGTCGCTCGTGCCAGCCGATGACCGGCGCGAGGGCCTCGACCACGACGAGGGAGCGCACCCGCGGGTCCTCGAGCGCGGCGACGGCGGTGTAGCCCAGCCCGAGACCACCGACGACGACGTCGAGCCGGTCACCGGGGCAGGCGGCGAGCCCCAGCCGCGCGAGCTCGATCTCGGCGACGGGGAACAGGCTGGACATGAGGAACTCCTCGCCCAGCTTCACCTCGTAGACGTCGACCTGCAGCGTGCGCTCGAGGCGCCGGCGCAGGCTGATCTCGCCCATCGCGGTGGGCTGCCAGTCGAGCTCCTCGAACCGCCTGCTCATCGACCCACCATCCTCGCGCGCGGTCCCGGTGTCGACTCCTGCCGGCATCGGGCAGGCAGGATGGGCCGATGACCGAGCACCGCACGTCCCCGTCGCTCGCCGAGCGCGCCCGGGCGGCCGAGCCCGCGCTGACCCGCTCCGTCCCCGGGCTCCTGCCGCCGACGCCGGCAGCCGCGCTGCGCGAGCTCGCCGACGCCGCACAGGCCCTCGACGAGCCGGGCGCCTGGGACCGCTACGGCGAGCACGGCCCGGTCGCGGCCCTCGAGCGCCGCGTCGCCGACCTGCTCGGCGCACCCGCCGCCGCGATGTTCCCCAGCGGGGTCATGGCGCAGCAGGCGATGCTGCGGGTGTGGTGCGACGCAGCCGGCACCCGCCGCGTCGCCGCCCCCGCGCTCTGCCACCCCATCCAGCACGAGGACGACGGACCGCGCCTGCTGCACGGCTTCGAGTTCGCCCTGCTCACCGACGGCCCCACCGTGCCGCAGGTCGAGCACCTCGCGGCGATCCGCGGCCCGCTCGGCGCCGTGCTGCTCGAGCTGCCGCTGCGCAACGCCGGCTACCTGCTGCCGACGTGGGACGAGCTGGTCGCCTTCGCACGGGCCTGCCACGAGCGCGGCATCCCCCTACACCTCGACGGCGCCAGGATCTGGGAGTCGGCACCTCATCTCGGGCACTCCCCCGCCGAGATCGCCGGCCTGGCCGACAGCGTCTACGTCTCGCTGTACAAGGGGCTCGGCGGGCTGGCCGGGGCGGTGGTGGCCGGCCCCGAGGACGAGGTGGCGCAGGCCAGGGTCTGGCGCAGCCGGATGGGCGGCACCCTGTTCAGCCTGATGCCGTTCGCCGTCGCCGCGCTGCGCGGGCTCGACCGCGAGCTCCCCCGGATGTCCGAGTACCACGAGCGGGCGGTGCTGCTGGCACAGCGGCTGGAGGCACGCGGCATCCGGGTCACGCCACAGCCGCCGCACACCAACGCGTTCCGCATCCACGTCGAGCGCGAGGTGGCCGACCTCGACGAGCGCCGGGTCGTGGCGATGGAGCGCGAGCAGGTCAGGCTCTCGCCGCCGTGGTCGGCCTCAGCCACCCCGGGCTGGTCGTGGACCGAGCTCACCGTCGGGCCGGCCACGATGCAGTGGGATGCAGACGACGCGGCCGACGCCCTGGTGCGCGCCTACGTCGGCTGACCGGTGACCGGAGGGGTCTCGTCGGGTGGAGGCAGCACCACACCGAAGCCCGACACGGCCAGCCTCAGCAGCACCTGCCCGGGGCGCAGGAGGTCATCGACCCGCGCCGCGCTGAGCAGCTCGAGCTCGGCGAGGCGCATCGCGAGGTGCTGCGGTCCGAGCAACCGCGCCGCCTGCACCTCGGTCGTGTTGTGCCACACCTTGCGGCGTGCCTCGCGCAGGAAGTGCCGCGAGCTGGCCCGATTGAGCGGCTGCAGGGCGCGGTCGAGCAGCGAGCGCGCGGAGTGCCCGGCGAGCTGACGGTCCTCGGCGGCGACCCGAGCGGCCAGCACGCCGTCGATGCGCTCGTGGTCCCGGCGGCGGCGCGCCACGATCTCCGGGTCGGCGAAGTCGGCGTCGGGGATGACGGCCAGGAGGGCCTGCGGCAGGTCGTTGTTGACGTGCGCGTTGATGCCGAGCAGCACGTGGACCAGCGGTGCGGTCGTCGGGGGTGCGTGGAAGGCCAGCCGCCACGGTCGCGGCACCCGGCCGCTGCCGGTGAGGTCGGCGTCGAGGGCCGACAGGTAGAGCCCGGCGAACGCGACGTCCCACGCCTCCACCCATGCCGGGTCCTCGAAGGTCGAGCCGGCGACCGCCTCCCCCACTGCGGCCGTCGTGCGCCGGTAGGTGCCCAGGAACTCCGCCTGCGCCTCCCGGCCCGGCGGCATCGTCTCGAGCCGGGTGTCCATGGCCGCCAGCACTCCGGCGATGGTGCCGACGCGGCCCTCGTCGCTGCTGCCCACGGTGTCCCCTGAGGCTGGGTGGCGGGGGTTGCTCACCGCTATTGTCGGCCTCGGAGCCGCCCCGTGTCAGCCCGCCCGCGGCCCGGCCGGCGGCTGACCGGCACACCGGCCCCGGCGGAAGGACGGTGATGTCCGTGCAGCGAGCGCCTGCCGACACACCCCGCGACGACCATGTCCTGGGCTACACCCGCGGGTTGTCGCTCTTCATCGCGCCGTTCCTGCTCGTCGCTTTCGTGCTGCTCTACGGCTTCCCGGCCCACACCGGGCGGCTGTTCGCGTGGCCCATCCTCGGCACGATGACACCGATGGTGCTCGCGTCGGCCTACCTCGGCGGTTTCTGGTTCTTCATCAGCGTGCCTCGCCAACACCGTTGGGCTGCAATCAAGCTCGGCTTCCCTGCCGTGACCCTGTTCGCAACCCTGCTCGGAGTCGCGACAGTCGTCCACTGGGACCGGTTCACGCACGACCACGTGGCCTTCTGGCTGTGGGCCGGCCTGTATTTCACCGCCCCGGCGCTCGTGCTCGCCGCGTGGCTGCTGAACCGCCGGGTCGAGGCGCCGCCGCAGCCCGACGAGCAGCGCATCGGCGACGTCGCCCGGTGGGCGGTCGGGCTCGTCGGGCTGGGGGCGCTGGTCACCGGCATCCTGATGTTCCTCGCCTCGCCCGTCATGATCGGCGTCTGGCCATGGGCCCTCACCCCACTGACCTGCCGGGTCGTCGGCGCCATCTTCTGCCTGGGCGGTGCGGGTGTCGGGGTGGCGCGTGACCCGCGCTGGCTCACCGTGCGGCTGATGCTCCAGGTGGAAGTGCTGATGATCACGCTCATGGGCATCGGCGCGGTGCGGGCCCGCAGCGAGCTGCGCACCGACCGGCCGCTGACCTGGGTGATGCTGGCCGGCTTCGTCGCCGTGCTTGCGGGGTCGGTGTCGCTCTGGCTGGCCAACGAGAGCAGGGCTACCGTCACCGCATGAGCAGCGACCTCGCGCCGAGGCTGGAGTCCGGCTACGTGGAGCAGACCGTCGGCCGTCTCGAGGCCCGCATCCGGGCGCGCTTCCCCGACCGCCGGCTCGGCGACGCCGCCCGCGCCCTGCAGACCGCGGTGCCGCAGATCCACGAGGGGTTCGAGGCGTCCAAGTCGCGCCGCAGGCACATCCGCTGGGCCGCGCGCACCGCCAGCGCGGTCATCGTGCTCGCAGCCCTGGCTACCATCGCGCTCGCCCTGCGCGACCCGGTGCGCAACGGCACGAACAGCTCGGTCGACTGGCTGGGCATCATCGAGAGCATGGTCAACGACCTGGTCTTCGGGTCGATCGCGGTGTACTTCCTCTGGGCGCTGCCCGAGCGCCTCGAGCGGCGCACCCTGCTCGACCTCCTGCACCGGCTGCGGTCGCTGGCGCACGTCGTCGACATGCACCAGCTCGACAAGGACCCCGAGCAGGCCCGCCCCGGCTACCACCCGACCTCGGTCAGCCCGGCGCGCCGGATCATGGATGCCGAGGAGATGCACCACTACCTCGACTACTGCAGCGAGCTGGTCTCGCTCGTCGCCAAGACCGCGGCCCTGTGCGCCGAGCGCACGTCGGACCCCGTCGTGCTCGGCACGGTCAGCGAGATCGAGACCGTGACGGCCCACATGAGCCAGAAGATCTGGCAGAAGATCTCGCTGCTGCCCGAGCACCCCTGACCACGCAGAACTTCAGGTGGCGCGCAGCAATCGCTGCGTGCCACCCGAATTGCTGCGTGGCGGCGGGCCCGGGGCGCCGACGGGCTACCCCAATCGCGCCCCGTCGGCCACAATCACATGATGACGTCAGTGGTCGTCGTCGGGGCGAGCGTCGCGGGGCTGCTGGCCGCGCGGGCGCTGACCGACCACGTCGACGAGGTGGTCGTGCTGGAGCGGGAACGGCTCGAGGATGCCGCGCAGCCGCGCGGCCACGTGCCCCAGGGGCGTCACCTGCACCTCCTGCTCTCGGCCGGCCTCGACCTGCTGGTCGGCTGGTTCCCCGGCATCGACGACGAGCTGGAGTCGCTGGGTGCGGTGCGGGTCGACGGCAACCGCGGCTGGGTGCACCAGTCCGGCGGGTACCGCGCGCAGGGCGACTGGGGACGGCCGGTGCTCAGCATGACCCGGCCGCTGCTCGAGCAGGTGGTGCGGCGCCGGGTCGCGGCCCTGCCCGGGGTGGCCCTGCGCGACGGCGTCGTGGTCGACCGGGTCGAGGCCGCGCCGGGCCGGGTGACCGGTGTGGTGGTCGACGGCGAGGTGCTGCGCGCCGACCTGGTCGTCGACTGCTCGGGCCGGTCCTCACGGATCGCCCACCAGCTGGAGGCGTCGGGCATCCTGACCCCTCCGGTGTCCCGGGTGAGCATCGACTGTGGCTACGCCAGCGGCTTCCTGCCCCGCTCGGCGGACGACTTCGACGGGACCTTCCTCGTGTGCGGCCCCTCTCCACCGGAGTCCTTCCGGACCGGTGCCCTGCTGCCGGTCGAGGGCGAGCGGTGGATGGTGACCCTCGCCGGCGTGCACGGCGACGTGCCGGGCACCAGCCCCGACGAGGTGCTCGCGTTCGCCCGGAGCCTGCCCACGCCCGCCGTCGCCCAGCTCCTCGAACGGCTGGGCCCGCTCTCCGCCACCACGTCGTACCGGTTCCCGTCGAGCCAGCGGCGCCACTACGACAAGGTGCCGGCGCCCCCGGCCGGGTTCGTCGCCCTCGGAGACGCGGCGTGCAGCTTCAACCCGATCTACGGCCAGGGGATGGCGTGCGCGGCACTGCAGGCGCGGGCGCTGGCCGAGGCCGTGGCCGATGCCGACGTGCGGTGCGACGTGCTGCCCGCCCGGTTCAACCGCAGCGCCGCCCGGATCATCGACGCCCCGTGGGCGATCGCCGTGGGCGCCGACTTCCTGCACCCCCGCACGACCGGCCCCAAGGCGCCGGGCACCGACCTCGCCAACCGCTACACCCAGCGCCTCGTGCGCGCGACGCACCGCTCGGTGCCCCTGGCCCGGACCTTCAACCGCGTGGTCAACCTGGTCGAGCCGCCCACCGCCCTGGTGCGTCCCTCGGTGGTCGCGAGGGTCGGCGCCGCCTCGGTCGTCGCACGGGGTGGCCGGGCGCCGGTCGCCCACCCCAAAGTGGGGGTACGTCCCGGCTGAACCGCTGCAGGCCCCCGTCCGTGTTGTGGGGCGTGACCACCGTAGAGGTTCGGGTGACCCCTGGGTGGCTGCGGCTGCGCGAACCGGCGGACGCGGCCGCCCGCTCCGTCGACCTCGCACGCAAGGCCGTTCGGGCGCAGACGGGTTCGGCCACCCCCGTCGTGCACGACCTCGGCTGCGGGAGTGGCTCGATGGGCCGCTGGCTGGCACCGCACCTGGCCGGTCCCCAGCACTGGGTGCTGCACGACCGTGATCCCGACCTGTTGCGCGTCGCCGCCAAGGACCCACCGCGCGCGGCGGACGACGCCGCCGTCACCGTCGAGACCCGCCAGGGCGACCTCACCCGGCTGGCCCCCGACGACCTGGCCGGCGCCACGCTCCTCACGGCCTCGGCCCTGCTCGACATGCTGACCGCGCAGGAGCTGGAGCGCTTCGCGCGGTCGTGCGTCGCCGCCGCCGTGCCGGCCCTGGTGACCCTCTCCGTCACCGGCCGGGTGCGACTCACCCCGAGCGACCCCCTCGACGCGGCACTCGGCAGCGCCTTCAACCGGCACCAGCGCCGCACGGTCGGCGGCCGGACCCTGCTGGGGCCGGTCGCCGCGCGGGCCGCCGTCGACACCTTCGGCGAGCTGGGGGCACGGGTCGAGGTGCGGCCGAGCCCGTGGCGGCTGGATGCCGGCTGCACCTCGCTGACCCGGGACTGGTTGGCCGGGTGGGTGGGCGCCGCCGTCGAGCAGCGCCCCGAGCTGGGCGCCGAGGCGCCCGCCTACCTCGCCCGGCGCCTCGGCGAGATCGAACGGGGGGAGCTGACCGTCACCGTGCAGCACCTCGACCTGCTCGCCCTGCCGCCGGGGTCGCGCCCGTGAGCCGGCTCGCGGTGCTCCCCGAGGAGAACGTGGTCCGGCGCCCGGCCCGTCGACCGGCCCCGGACGCGCGGGCGGGCGTGACGGTGGGCCTCGTCGGGCTCGTGGCGCTGCTCGCCCTGCTGACCGCCACGGTGGGCGTGGGCCGCGGCGCCTGGGCCGTGGGCCTGTCCAGTGCGGTGCTGCTCGCGGCCCTGGTCGTGCGCGGGCTGGCGAGCGACGGCCGGCGGACCCTGGGGCCGGCCGACCTGGTCACCCTGACCCGCGGGCTGCTCGCCTGTGCGGTCGCGGCCCTCACCGCCCAGATCCTGCTCGGGCACGACGTCACCCCGGCCCTGGTCGCGCTGACCGTGCCCGCCCTCGCGCTCGACGCCGTCGACGGCCGGGTGGCCCGGCGCACCCACACCGTCACGCAGTTCGGGGGTCGCTTCGACGGGGAGGTCGACGCCTTCCTGATCCTCGTGCTCAGCGTCGCCGCCGGCCCGGTGGTGGGCTGGTGGGTGCTGGCCGCCGGGCTGGTGCGCTACGCCTTCGCCGTCGCCGGGTGGGTGCTGCCGTGGATGCGCGCCCCGCTCGAGTACCGCCACTGGCGCAAGGTGGTCACCGCGAGCGTCGGCATCCTGCTCACGGTGGCCGTCGCCCAGGTGCTGCCGCCCGCCCTGACCCTGCTGGCCGTGGTCGCCGCGCTTGGCCTGCTGGCCGAGTCCTTCGGCCGCGACGTGCGCTGGCTGTGGCACCACCGGGCCCCCGCCGCCGCCCCGGCCCCGGCACCGGCGCCGGCGCCGCGCAGGTCGAAGCTGCCGCAACCGCTGCGCCGCGGCCTTGCCGTCGGCGCAACGGCGGTGGCGCTGGCGCTGGTGTGGTTCGCCCTGGTCGCTCCCACCCGTCCCGACCGGCTCACCCCCGGCGCCTTCGTGCGGCTGCCGGTGGAGGCCGTGGCCATCGCCGCGCTCGCCCTGGTGCTCTCGGCCCGCTGGGGGCGCGCCGTCACGCTCGTCGTGGGTCTCGCCCTGGGCGTCGTCACCCTGCTCAAGGTGCTCGACCTCGGGGCGTTCACGGTGCTCGACCGGCCGTTCAACGTCGTCACCGACCGCGGCGAGCTCGGCTCCGGCTTCGACTTCCTGCGGGCCTCGCTCGGGCCGTGGGCTGCGTGGGCCAGCGCCGTCGCGGCGGTCGCCGCGGTGGGCGCCGCCGTGGCCTGCCTGCCCTGGGCCGTCGGCCGCCTCTCCGGGCTGGTGTCCCGCAACCGCAGGGGGAGCACCCGGGCCGTTCTCGCCGTCGCGGCGGTGTGGGCGGTCTGCGCGGTCACCGGGCTCCAGGTCCTCCCGGGCGCACCGGTCGCCGCCGCCGACGCCGCCCCCTTCGTGGCCGGCAAGGTGCAGGCGGCGACCGCGGCCTACCGCGACGAGGACGCCTTCCAGCACGCCCTGGTCGCCGACTCCTACGGCGACCCGGCATCCGCCGACCTCGCGGCCCTCGCGGGCAAGGACGTCGTCCTCGCCTTCGTCGAGAGCTACGGCCGGGTCGCCGTCGACGGCCCCGAGTCGACCGGGGTGCGCACCCTCCTCGACGACGGGACGGCGCGGCTGCGCCGGCTGGGCTACACGGCATCCAGCGGCTGGCTCACCTCGCCGACCTTCGGCGGCAGCAGCTGGCTGGCGCACTCCACGTTCCAGTCGGGGCTCACCGTGGGCGACCAGGTGCGCTACGACCGGCTGCTCGCGAGCCCGCGGACGACGCTCAGCTCGGCCTTCTCGCGCGCGGGCTGGAGCACCGTGGCCGTGCTGCCCTCGACGCGCGGCCCCTGGCCCGAGGGCAAGCGCTTCTACGGCTTCGACCGCATCTACAGCAGCACCGACCTCGGGTACCGGGGCCCGGCCTTCGGCTTCTCGGCGATGCCCGACCAGTACACCCTGGCCGCGTTCGACCGGCTGGAGCTCGCGGCGGCCGACCGCGCACCGGTCATGGCGGAGGTCGAGCTCACCTCGAGCCACGGCCCGTGGGCGCCGCTGCCGACCACGGTCGACCCCAAGGCGCTCGGCGACGGGTCGGTCTTCGGGCCCATCCAGGCGGATGCCGTGACGGCGGCCCAGCTGTGGAGCAACCGAGCGGACGTCCCCGGCGCCTACCGCACGTCGATCACCTACTCGCTGAACAGCCTGCTGTCGTTCGTGGAGGGGCACGCCGCCGACGACCTCGTCGTGGTCATGCTGGGCGACCACCAGCCGTCCACCATCATCAGCGGCTTCGGCGGCGACCGCGAGGTGCCGGTCACCGTGCTCGCCCGCGACCCGAAGGTGGTCGACGCCATCTCGGGCTGGGGGTGGTCCGCCGGGCTGCGACCGGCCGAGGCGGCCCCCGTGTGGCCGATGGCCCTGTTCCGCAACCGCTTCCTCAGCGCCTTCAGCAGCCCGGCCCCGGGCGCCGCCCCGCCGGCCGCGGCCCTGGGCCACTGATGAGGGTCGACGACCACGACACGGTCGACGCGGCGCTGTCACAGGCTCGCGCGGGCGCCTTCGCACCCGGGGAGTACGTCGGGCAGCAGAGCTTCGTGACCGCCGGCGAGGTGCTGTCGCTGGCTCGTCGTGCGGGGGTGGGCCCCGGGGTGCGGGTGCTCGACCTGTGTTGTGGCGTCGGCGGCCCGGGGCTGCACGTCACCGGCGAGCTCGGTTGCGACTACCTCGGGGTCGACGCGAGCGCCGCTGCCGTCGACCGGGCCCGGCAACGGGCGTCGGATGCCGGGCTCGAGGCGCGCTTCGAGGTCGCGCACGTGCCGCCACTGCCGCCCGGCCCGTTCGACGTGGTGCTGCTGCTCGAGACGATGCTCGCCTTCGCCGACAAGCCGGCCCTGCTCGGGCAGGTCGGCGCCGAGCTCCCGGCGGGCGGTCGGTTCGCCTTCACCGTCGAGGAGGGCAACCCCCTCACCGCGGCCGAGCGGGCCGTGATGCCCGGGGCCGAGACCGTGTGGCTGACGCCGCTCGACGCCCTGGTGGCTGACCTCGAGCACGGCGGGTTCCGGGTGACGTGGCGGGAGGAGCTCACCGCGTCGCACCTCGCCACCGTCGACGCCCTGGTCGGTGCCTACGACGACATCGCGCCGGGGCTCGTCCCGGCCGGCGCGGAAGGTGCCGTGACCGGCATCCTCACCGCGCACCGCGCGTGGGGCCGGTGGCTGCGCGAGGGACGGGTGCGGAAGTTCGCCGTGGTGGCGGAGAAGGTCGGCCGCTAGAGCGTCGGCTCCGGCAGGGCGTCGCCCACGAGGCGGCGGATGCCGGTGAGGATCGTCGAGGGGTCGCCGTCCTTGGTCAGCACGCCCGCGGCGCCTGCCCCGAGCGAGTGGCGCACCCGGGCCGGGTCGGTGGAGCTGGTGAGCACGAGCACCTGGGTGTCGGGGCAGGAGGAGAGGATGCTGCGGGTGGCGCTCAGGCCGTCGATGCCGGGCATCGACAGGTCCATGAGCACGACGTCGGGGCGGGTGCGGGCCACGAGGTCCACGGCCTCGCCGCCGTCGCGCGCCTCGCCCACCCACTCCATGTCGTGCTCACCGCACAACAGGGACCGGATCGAGTCGCGCAGGAGCGGGTGGTCGTCGACCACGGCCACGCGGACCGGGGGGAGGGTCGCGGCACGCGTCTGGCAGCGGGCCGCGCCCGCCGACACCGTGAGGGTCATCGGCGCTCCTTCCGGTCAGGGGGCCTTCCGCGAGGACACCCGTACCAGTGTTGCCGGTCCGCCCGGGCCAAAGGCCTTGGCGTTGCAGCAATTCTGCGCCTCACGGTGGGCTGTAGAACCTCGAGCCGCATCGCAGGCCTCGCAGGCCCGGCGCGCCCCGAAGGCTCAGAGCGGCAGCTCGCCCCGCACGCTGGTGCCGGACCCGACCGCGGAGTCCACCGTCACGACCCCGCCGGCGTTCTGGGCCATCTCGGTGATCAAGCGCATGCCCAGGTGGCCCTCGGGGCTCTGCGCCGACGGGTCGAACCCCACGCCGTCGTCGGTGACCTCGAAGGTCATCACGCCCTCGGCCTGGGCGATCCGGATCATGATGGTCGAGGCCTGCGCGTGCTTCTGCGCGTTGACCAGTGCCTCACGCACCGCCCGGTAGGTCAGCCGGTCGACCATGGGGTGCGGCGTCAGTGGCTCGACGACCTCGACGTGCACGACGCCGGCGGTCAGGTCCTGGTCCACCGCCAGCTCGCGGACCACCTCGGCCAGCCCCTTGGTGGTGAGGTCCGGCGGGTAGATGTCGGTCATCAGGGTGCGCACCGTGGCGAGGTCGCGGCGCACGATGTCACCGGTCTGCTCCAGCCGCTCGCGCATCCCGCCCCCCTCGGGCAGTCGCCGGGCCTCCGCGTCGAGGGCGTAGCCGACACCGGCGAGGTCCTGCACCACCCCGTCGTGCAGGTCCTGGGCGATCCGTCGGCGCTCGAGGTCGGAGGACTCGACGGCGTTGACGAGGAGCCGCTGCATCTGCTGCTGCCCGCGGTCGACGCGACGAGCCAGCGACACGGCCAGCGGCAGCGTGGCCAAGGTGAGGGCGATCAGGGCGGCGATCGGCAGCGGGAGGATCACGCTGATCAGGCTGATCATCTCGGCGCGCACTCCGTTGGTGGGCACGTAGGTCTCGAAGAGGATGGGAGCACCGGTGGCGTCCTTGGTGCCGGTGTAGACCTCGATGAGCTCTCCCTCCGGGCGCTCCAGCCGGTTCTCGGCCTTCTCGAGGTCGGAGATCGACGACACCGTGTCGTTCGTGCCGAAGACCGCGTACTCCTCCTCCTCGAGCTCGTACGTCTGCCCGATCAGCGGCTTGAGATCGGAGTAGAGGATGCGTCCTCGCCCCTCACCGGCATCGGCCCACACCTTGACGTGGCGGATCGAGCCGTCACGCGCGCGCCCCTCCAGCACCTGCGCCATCCGCGCCAGCGCCTCGGGGTTCTCGGCACGGAACTCGTCGTCGGCGAGCGGCGACACGATGGTGCGGGCCACGGCCCGCGCGGTGGCCTCGGCGTCGCGCAGGGCCTCGTTGCGCGCCACCACCCAGCTGATGACGAGCACGGCCACGACCACACCGACGAAGGCGACCATGTTCCAGAGCAGGTACCAGCGCAGCGCCCGGCGCAGCGCGTCCCGGGGAGCGGGACGGTGGACGGGGGTCGGGGCGTGACGGCCGGGGGGCCCGGCGAGGCCGGGCCGGCCAGCAGGTGACATCAATCGCCCAGTCGGATCAAACCGGTCCGGGTGGCCAGCACCACCGCTTCGAGCTGGGAGTGGACACCGAGCTTGGCCAGGACGCCCTTCACGTACCCGCGGCAGGTGTGCAGCGTCACGCCGAGCTCCTTGGCGATACCGCGCGGGTCGAGACCGTGGCCGAGCAGCCGCAGCACCTCGAGCTCACGCGGGGTGAGGTTCCAGTGCAGCATCGTGCGGTCCTGCTCGACGACGGCGGAGAGCCGGGCCAGCAGGCCGTCGGGAAGGATCAGGCTCCCGCGGCGCGCCGTGCGCAGCCCGTTGAGCACCTCGGTGAGCGACCCGTCCTTGGCCAGGAACCCGGAGGCGCCCGCGGTCGCGGCCCGCTCCACGTCGGCCAGGCTGGCGTGTGCCGTGAGGATGAGGATCTTCAGGTCCGGGTGGTCGCGGACCAGCTCGGCGGACGTCGAGATGCCGTCCTGGTCAGGCAGGTGCACGTCCATGAGCACCACGTCGGGCTGCAGCCGGGCCACGGCGGCGAGCGCCTCGGCCGAGTCCTGCGCGTGGCCGACGCACACCAGGTCGTCCTCGGCGTCCAGCGCGCGGGACAGCAGCTCGGCGAACGTCCGGTGGTCGTCGACGACGAGCACCCTGGTGCGTTCGGTGGGCATGGCTGACCGCTCCTCGGCCACGGGTAGCGGCTCTTGGGTCATCAGTGCACTTGTCATCGTCGGGGACTTCCCGACGCCGGCTCTCCCGGCGGGCAGCACGCATCATGTCGTGCCCCCGACACGGGGCCGTCGCCTCTTACGGCCATCGTGACCACCTCCCTGCAGTGTGGTTCACACCACTGTGGAGGTGGTCACGACGAACGTCCATAGTCCGAACGGACTAACCCCGCCGGTCCGGCGGGGAGCGCCGGTCGACGGCTCAGGCCACCGACAGCTCGCGTTCGACCTCGCTGCCGTCCCACGCCGTGGGATAGAACGCCCGCAGGATCTCGACCTCGGCGGCCCGCGCCTCGATCGCCGCGAGCATCCGCTCGGTCTCGGGCCCGCAGCGCACGCCGAGGTCCCGGTCGAGCACGGTGCGGCAGCGGCCGACGGTCCGGCGCACGGCATCGTGCCGCCCGAGCCCGTGGTTGGCGAGCATGACGAGCCGGTAGCCCTCCTCGGAGTACCGGTCCCGGCTCAGGGCGATCTCCGCGTGCCGCAGGCACACCGAGCGCTGCCCCTCCGCGAGGCTGTCGAGCGCCAGGTCGAGATGCGCCCGGGTGACCCGGTCCTCGTAGATGGCGCGGTCCTCCTGGACCCACTCGTCGTACCGGGCGTGCTCCAGCACCGTCCCGCTCGCCAGGCCCACCGCGGTAGTCAGCAGCTCGAGGCGCTCGCGCCGCGGCGCCCGCTCGGCTCGCAGCACGAGGTCGTCGAAGCGGTCGAGATCGACGCTCACCTCGTCGAGGGCGAGGCGATAGGCGCCCGCTCCCGTCGCGATGACACGCCTGGCCCGCGCCTGGTCGACGAACACGCTGTGCCGCAACACGCACACGTAGGTGTTGAGGGTGGCCGTCACGTTGCGCGGCTCGTCCCCCTCCGCCCACAGTGCCGTCGCGATCACGTCGGTGGAGACGAGGTGGCCCCGGGCCAGGAGCAGCATCTCGAGCACCTGTCGGGGCTTCACCCCCCCGAGGTCGCGCGGCCCGAGAATGCGGTCGCCGTCTCTGACCTGGAGAGGTCCGAACATCGAAAATTCCATGGTTGCCCTACTTCCGCTTACGCCCTGCATCGTTCGCGTAGTTGAAGGGAACCATCGGGCCGAGCAGTCGTACATCCCCAAAAGTAGGGGCACCAAACGGTGTATCTGCCAGCGGTTTCCGGCTACGCCGCCCAACCTTGTACCGCGCCAAAAGGTTGTCCAAAGAGCCGCTTCCTACCGTGGCTGCTCGTGCGATCGAGAAGCAGTGACAGGCGAGAGGCGAGTCCATGTCGGTGACCAGACGAGAGATGCTCACGTTCGGCGTGCTGGGCGCCGGCGCGATGGCGATCCCCTTGGAGCGCAGCGTGCAGGCCGCCGCCCAGACCCGCATCGCCGAGAGCGCGCTGCCCAAGCCGTTCACGGTGCCGTTCTCCGTGCCTCCGGTCACGACCCCGATGAAGTCGGTGGGCACCACCGACTACTACTGGCTGACGATGCGACAGGCCACCGCCCAGATCATCCCCGGCTATCAGACGCAGATCTGGGGCTACAACGGGACCTTCCCCGGGCCGACGTTCGACGTTCAGCAGGGCCGCGAAACGGTTGTGCGACAGGTCAACCAGCTGCCCTCGACCCACCCGACGATGGGGTACACCCCGTTCACCTCAGTGCACCTGCACGGGTCGGCGTCCCTCCCCCAGTACGACGGCTACGCCAGCGACGTGACGTACCCCGGCTCCTGGAAGGACTACCGCTACCCGAACTTCCAGGACGCCCGCACCCTCTGGTACCACGACCACGGCGTGCACCACACCGCGTCGAACGTCTTCATGGGCCTGGCCGGCATGTACCGCATGCACGACGCCCTCGAGCAGTCGCTGCCCATCCCCAAGGGTCGGTACGACGTGCCGCTCATCGTCAGCGACACCATGTTCGACAGCCAGGGCCAGCTGTTGTTCGACGACGACGACCACTCCGGAGCGTTCGGCGACGTCATCCTGGTGAACGGCCGGGCCTGGCCCGTCATGAAGGTCGAGCGGCGCAAGTACCGGTTTCGCATCCTCAACGCCTCGGTGACCCGCTCCTACCGCTGGCAGCTCGACAGCGGCCAGCCGCTGGTCGTCATCGGCACCGACGGCGGCCTGACGGCGGCACCACAGCCGGTGACGAGCCTGCCGCACGGCAATGCCGAGCGCTACGAGGTCATCATCGACTTCGCGAAGTACGCCATCGGCCAGCGGGTGACGCTGCGCAACCTCAGCCCGAAGAACAACGTGAACTACACCAACACCGGGAAGGTGATGGCGTTCGACGTCGTGGCCAACGCCACCAGCACGGCGAACAACGCGATCCCGAGCGTGCTCAACCCGAACAGCGCCGTCATGGCGCTGGCTCCCACCGCGGCCACCACCACCAGGACGATGGCCCTCGTCCGCAAGAACGGCCAGTGGACGATCAACGGGCAGACCTGGGCCGAGGTGGAAGCCAGTGCCTACACCAAGGCGCTCGCCAGCCCGCCCCTCAACGGCGTCGAGGTGTGGGAGATCCGCAACGACTCCGGCGGTTGGCACCACCCGCTGCACATCCACCTCATCGACTTCAAGATCCTGAGCCGCGAGTTCGACCGCAGTGGCGTCCTGGTCGCTCCCCGGGCCAACGAGCGCGGCCCCAAGGACGTCGTGTACGTCGGTGAGAACGAGCGGGTCCGGCTCATCATGCGGTTCGGCCCGCACGAGGGCCGATACATGATCCACTGCCACAACCTCCCCCACGAGGACCACGACATGATGGGCCAGTTCTGGGTGGGCGGCGCAGGCGGCGACGACCCCGTCTGGGCAGACCCGTCCCGGGTCCTGCCGGCTCCGGAGCTCTGAGCCACCATGTCGACCACGGCACGCACCGGCTTCTCCGACCTGTCCGACCTGTCCGCACCGCGGCCCACCACCGGCCCACGGCGGCACCCCGCGACCACCACGCAGGCCTGCATCGCGCTCGCGTCGGTGCTCGCGGGGGCGATCCACCTGGCCGTCGCCCCCGAGCACGTCGAGGAGTGGTGGCTCTACGGCGCCTTCTTCGTCGTCACCGGCCTGTTCCAGCTCGCCTATGCCACACCGGTGCTGCGACGGCCCGCACCGCTCGTCGCGCTCACCGGCATCATCGTGAACCTCGGCATCGTCCTCATCTGGGTGGTGAGCCGCACCGCCGGCCTACCGATCACCCCGCCCGATGGCGGCGCCGCGCACGAGGGCGGCCACGTCGCGGGGCCCCTCCCCCTCGAGGGCGCCCACCCGGTCGAGCCCGGCCACGGTGTCGAGGCGGTCGGCGCGGTGGACCTGGTTGCCACGGGTGCCGAGCTGCTCGTCGTCTGCCTGCTCGTCACCCTGTTGCCCCCACGGATGCGGCGGGTCACGGTCAACCTGATGCTCGTCACCGGCGTGGGCCTGTGGGCGTTGCGGCTCAGCGGCGTGCTGGCCTGATGCCCGCACCGACCGGGACCGCCGAGGACGTCCCACGGATGACGCGGGCACCGGTCCGCGCCTTCGTGCCGGTCCTGGCCGTGGTGGTGGTGCTGGTCGTCCTCCTGGTCACCGCCCTGGAGCCGCTGCGGGTCACCTCCCAGAGCATGAGCCCGACGCTCGACACCGGCGACCAGGTGCTGGTCGACAAGCTCACCGGCCGCTGGCGCGCGCCGGCGGTCGGCGACGTCGTCGTCTACCGCGACCCGGTCGGGGAGCGGCTGGTGGTCAAGCGCATTGTGGCCCTGGCGGGGCAGACGGTGGGGATCGAGGACGGCGAGCTCGTCGTGGACTCGACCGTGCGGCACGAGCCACAGGTCGACGTCTCACGGATCGACTCGACCTACTTCGGTCCCGTCACGGTGCCACCCGGTGCCGTGTTCGTGCTCGGGGACAACCGCGCCGAGTCGATCGACTCGCGCACCTACGGGCCCATCCCGGTCGACGACCTCGTCGGCCGCGTGGTCCTCACCTTCTGAGGTCGCCGATTCGCCACTGGGGAGGTCCCGGGGCGCGGCCCGCAGGAAACCAAAAGGTATGTCGAAGAACCGCCCGACACTGTGACCCGCACCACCGTGCAGAACAGGGGAAGCAACCATGAGTAGAACCGTCATCGCTCCACGTCACGCGGACGCCTCCGGGCACTCCCGCACGACCCGGGTCAGGGCCGTCGCAGCAGCGACCGTGCTGGCCATGGTCGCGCTGGTGCTCCCGATGGCCATGAGCGCGTCGAGAGCCGCCAACGTCGTGGGTGAGGGGTTCACCGTGACCCCCTCCGACCTGGCGTTCATCCTCAAGCAGATCAAGATCGCCGAAGCGCACTCTGCGGTGCTCGCAGCTCAGGGGCCGGGTGACTCGACCGACCCGGTGCGCTGCCAGGCGATGATCGGCACCGGCCCCAACCAGATCGAGAGCCCGCTGGTCTCCTTCGGCCTGCGCACCGTCGACGGCAGCTGCAACAACCTGCAGCCCGGCCAGGCGAAGTACGGCGCGGCCGACCAGACCTTCCCGCGGCTCACCGACCCGGTCTTCAAGACTGCTGAGGACGCCGGCCCGTTCGCCGCGCCCGGCACCGGCATCACCTCCTACGCGCAGACATCCGGCGTCGGTCGTCGACTCCGAGCCGCGCATGATCAGCAACCTGATCGTCGACCAGACCTCCACGAACCCGGCGGCAGTTGCCGCGGCAGGGTTCCCGGTGCGGTCCCAGGGCAACGAGGGCGTCGTCGTCTGCACGACCCCACCGACCGTCGGGCCCGACGGGCTGCCGGTGGCATGTGTGCCGGAGCGCCAGACGCTGGACATCCCCAACGTGACCACCGACGTCGGACTGTCCCCGCCGTTCAACTCGCTCTTCACGATCTTCGGCCAGTTCTTCGACCACGGCCTGGACAAGATCACCAACGGTGGCAACGGCACCGTCTTCGTGCCCGTCAAGGGAGACGACCCGCTGGTGACCCACGGGCCGGACGGCATCGCCGGCAACGGCGACGAGGTCGCTGCCGGAACGCCCATGGTCCTCACCCGTGGCACCATCACTCCCGGCGCCGGCGGCGTGCGCAACGCGCCGAACACCGACACGCCTTTCGTGGACCAGAGCCAGACCTACACCTCGCACTCCTCGCACCAGGTCTTCCTGCGTCAGTACGTCAACAACAACGTCAACCGGCCCGTCTCCACCGGCAAGTTCCTGAGCACCCCCGACGGTGAGGGTCTGGCCACCTGGGCGATGATCAAGGCGCAGGCGGCGACGATGCTCGGCCTACAGCTCGTCGACGCCGACGTCGCCAACATCCCGATGATCGCGGCCGACCCTTACGGCAAGTTCATCCCCGGACCCAACGGCCTGCCCCAGTACCGGCTCACCACCGGCGCGCTCGTCGAGGGCAACCGAACCACCCCCGTCCCCGCTCCCGCCAACGTGGTGCGCATCGGGACGGCGTTCCTCAACGACATCGCGCACAGCGCCGACCCGGGGAACCCCGCGGCGCCCAAGACCCCGGACGCCAACACCACGGCAGGCACCAGCCTCGACCCCGTGGCCTCCGGTCAGTACGACAACGAGCTGCTCGACCTGCACGCCATCTGCGGTGACGGTCGCTGCAACGAGAACATCGCGCTCCAGGCGGTCCACCAGGTCTTCCACGACGAGCACGACCGCCTCATCGGCGACATCGAGAACACCCTGACCAACGACCCGACCACCGGGGCCGCAGGGCGTCTGGCCGAGTGGAAGCTGGCGTCGGGCGCTGACGGGTGGAACGGCGAGCGCCTCTTCCAGGCCGCCCGCTTCGTCACCGAGATGCAGTACCAGCACCTCGTGTTCGAGGAGTTCGCTCGCAAGGTTCAGCCCGGGATCAACCCGTTCGAGCCGTTCGCGTTCACCCAGACCGACGTGAACCCGGCCATCACCGCCGAGTTCGCCCACGCCGTCTACCGCTTCGGCCACTCGATGCTGATGGACACCATCCCGCGGATCAACACCGACGGCTCGCGCAACGACATCAAGCTGCTCGACGGGTTCCTCAACCCGGCCGCCTATTACAAGAACGGGACCGCAACCCTCAGCTCGGCCGACGCGGCCGGCTCGATCATCATGGGTCTGTCCGACCAGACCGGCCAGGAGATCGACGAGTTCGTCGTCAACACCCTGCGCAACAACCTGCTCGGGCTGCCGCTCGACCTGCCCGCGATCAACATGGCACGCGCCCGCAGTGAGGGCATCCCTCCGCTCAACGAGGTGCGTCGACAGATCTTCGCCTCGACGAACGACGGGCAGCTCAAGCCCTACACCGACTGGGTCGACTTCGGCCAGCAGCTCAAGCACCCCGAGTCGCTGATCAACTTCGTCGCGGCCTACGGGACCCACCCGAGCATCACCGGCACCACGGCGCAGCGCCGCGCAGCGGCCAAGCTGATCGTCAGCCCGGACACCGGCCAGGTCCCTCCCACCGACGCAGACGACTTCATGTTCGGCACCGGTGCCTGGGTCAACACCGGCGGCAAGACCACCACGGGCGTCGACAACGTCGACCTGTGGGTCGGTGGGCTCGCTGAGCGCACCAACCTGTTCGGCGGTCTGCTGGGCAGCACCTTCAACTACGTGTTCGAGAACCAGCTCACCAACCTGCAGAACGGTGACCGGCTCTACTACCTGGCCCGCACCCCGGGCATGAACCTGCGAGCCCAGCTCGAGGGGAACTCGTTCTCCGAGCTGGTCATGCGCAACACGCCCGCGCACACCCTCAAGGCGGACCCGTTCGCGACCGCGGACTGCAAGTTCGAGCTCGAGCACATCACGTGGCCGGGCCTGACCAAGGGCAGCTCCGGCAAGCTCATCACCGGCGCTGGCTCGGTGCAGGACGACCCCGCGACAGAGTGCGACGAGAACGAGCACCTGCTGCGGATGGCGGACGGCACCATCAGGTACCGCATGATCAACACCGCCATGCCCTCCGGCATCAACGCCCAGGCCGTCTACAACGGCAAGGCCGGCGTGGTCAACGACCGGATCTGGGGCGGCGCGGACAACGACACCTTCTGGGGTGGCGAAGGCAACGACATCATCGAGGGTGGTGACGGCGCCGACATCGCACTCGGTGGTGAGGGCAACGACATCATCACCGACCTCGCCGGCGACGACGTGCCCAAGGGCGGTCCCGGCAACGACGCCATCGACGCCGGTCCCGGACTGGACATCATCATGGCCGGCGAGGGCGATGACTTCACCAACGGCGGCGCCAACAGCAACGAGCACTTCATGGGCGCCGGCGACGACTTCGCCATCGGCGGCCAGGGCATCGACGCCATCTTCGGTGACAGCGGCGACGACTGGGAAGAGGGCGGCGACCAGCCGGACCTCCTCATCGGTGACAGCTCGTCGTTCTTCTTCGACGACCACAACGTCCCCGGCCACGACATCCTGATCGGTCAGGGCGGCGACGACGACTATGACCTCGAGGGTGGCGACGACATCGGTGTCGCCGGCCCGGGTGTCGAGAAGGTGGCCGGCGCGGCCGGCTTCGACTGGGAGATCGGTCTCAACGACCCCCAGCCCCAGGACACGGACCTCGCCCAGGTGTTCGTCACCGGCGGCGTGATCCTTCCCGGGGTCAGGGACAAGTTCAACGAGGTCGAGGCACTCTCCGGTGGCGCCCTCAACGACACCCTGCGTGGTGACGACATCGTGCCGACCGACGTCGGTGGCGGCGGTTTCGTCGGGTGCGACGCGCTCGACGCGAACGGTGTCGCCCGGATCAACGGGCTGAACCAGCTCATCACCCCGGCGATGCTCACGGTCAACCCGGCGGCTGCGGGCGGCATCTTTGCCAACACCTCCACCCACCAGTGCCTCCTCGACGGCAACGTCTGGGGCGCCGGCAACATCCTGCTCGGCGGTGCCGGTAGCGACCTCATCGAGGGCCGTGGCGCCGACGACATCATCGACGGCGACCGGTACGTCAACGTGCGGCTCAGCGTGCGCACCAACCCGGCGCAGCCGGCCAGCCAGATCGGCAGCACCGACCTGATGACCGGCCTGCCCAAGGTCGGCACATTCGGCAGCGGCACGGCCGGGATGACCCTCCAGCAGGCGGTCTTCGCCGGCCTGGTGAACCCGGGCAACATCGTCGCGGTCCGCGAGATCCTCACGGCCCCCGCCGACGCTGCAGCCCTTGACACCGCACTGTTCTCAGCGGCGCGGACCACCTACACGATCACGCGGAACGCTGACGGCAGCACCACGGTCGACAGCAACGGTGGTGCCGACGGTGTCGACACCGTCCGCAACATCGAGACGCTGAGGTTCAGCGACACCACGGTGAGCCTGCTGCCGGCACCGGTCGCCTCGGTCACCCCGGCCGCTCCGACGGCGCTGGCCTTCGGTAACCAGGTCGTCGCAACGACCTCGACCGCTCGGACCATCACGGTCAGCAACACCGGTGACGCGGCCCTGGTCGTGTCCGGTGTGACGGTGACCGGGACGGATGCGGCCTCGTTCACGGCGACCCCTGTGGCCGGTTGTGCCTCCGTGGCGCCGGGTGCCTCGTGCACCGTGAACGTGACCTTCGCGCCGACCACGGCCGGTGCGAAGACGGCCACGGTGAACATCGCGAACAACGCGCCTGGTAGCCCGCTCACGGTGTCCCTGACGGGCACCGGGGCCGCCGCCCCGACAGCTCCGGGGGCGCCGACCATCGGTGCAGTGACGCGCGGCAACGCGTCGGCGACCGTCAGGTGGACGGCACCGGCGAGCAACGGCGGGTCCGCGATCACCGGCTTCTCGGTCCGCGTGATCGATGCGACCGGCACCCAGGTCGGCGCGTTGCGTCCGGCCGGAGCCGCCGCGACCAGCCTGCTGGTCACCGGGCTCACCAACGGTCAGGCGTACCGGTTCTCGGTCACCGCGACCAACGCCGTCGGCACCAGTGCCGCCTCGGCACTGTCCGCCGCGGTCACCCCCGCGACCGTGCCCGGTGCACCGACGATCGGCACGGCCACCCGGGGCAACGCCTCGGCCACCGCGCGGTGGACCGCACCGGCCAGCAACGGCGGCTCGGCCATCACCGGCTACACGGTGCGGGTGGTCAACGCCGCCGGCACCCAGGTCGGTGCGCTGCGCCCAGCCGCAGCCGGCGCGACCAGCCTGGTCGTCACCGGCCTGACCAACGGCCAGGCCTACCGGTTCTCGGTCACCGCGACCAACGCCGTGGGAACCAGCGCCGCCTCGGCCCTGTCCGCAGCGGTCACCCCGGCCACCGTTCCCGGTGCACCGGTGATCGGCACCGCCTCGGCCGGTGTGGCCGGCGGGACGATCAACGCCACCGCCCGGTGGACCCCGCCAGCCTCCACCGGCGGGTCAGCCATCACCGGCTACCGGGTCAACGCGCTGCGGATGAGCGCAGCCGGGGCCGTGCTCGCCACGACCACCTCGGCCGTGCAAGCCAGCACCGTGCGGGCGTTGACGATGACCCTGCCCGTGGCCGGTAACTACCGGTTCACCGTCGTGGCCATCAACGCAGTCGGAACGGGCCCAGCCTCAGCCCGCTCCAACCTGGTGGCCGGCCGGTAACCCGACCGACACCAGGCCGGAGGGTGGTGGCCGTGTGGTCACCACCCTCCGGCTGCGCCGGTCGGCATTGCGGATGCGGCCGGCACCCGTCTGCCCGGTGGCCCCGGCGACGCTCCACACCGGCAGGTCCTGCAGCCTGTCGGTGAGCTTCCGGCCCACCGCGGTGGGGTTGGTGACCCGCAACCTCGCGGTCACCAGCAACGGGGCCGGCGGCCCGACGACGGTCACTCCGGCCGGCAAGGGACGCCGACCCACTCGGAGGCGGTCGTGGCTCCTCGCCACGGCCGCCTTCGGGGTTACCGGCCTACTTCTCCGGGTTCGACGCATCGGGCTGCTCGGCCAGTGCCGCCAGCCGAGCCGTCGACCAGCCCGGCGCCTGGCTCACCGCGGCCCACCCGTAGAGGCTCTCGCTGGGCTGGCACAGGTGCCCGTAGCCCCAGGTCATTCCTCCGGTGCTGACCAGGTCGAGCAGCACCTGGAAGCCGGTGACCTGGGGGTACCACTCCATCCTGGGGGACACGTCCGGCGCACGTTCACCGGGCTGCAACCACACCGGCGAGCGCACGAACAGGTTGGGCGAGAACCACACCACCGGGTCGGACCCGTGCTGCACGTAGGCGACCCGGTCGGCAAGGACCGGCCCTCGCGGCCGAGGGAGTCCCAGGTGACCGTCGACCCAGGGCCGCCCGTGCGCAGCGCGGAGGTGGGCGCCTGCTCGATGCCCGACTTGTTGACGAGGTCCTGCGGCGCGAAGAGCCCGTTGGCCCCGCCCAGAAGCCGCGCACCAGCACACCGGAGACCAGCCCCCAGACCAGCAGCAGGGCGCCCGTGACGCCCAGCACGTTCGCCAGGCGCTCGGGCAGCATGCGCCGGAACCACCGGATCATCGTGCGGACCAGCAGCCGCAGCGCCCGGGCGATGACGAGCAGCAGGGTCGCGACGAGCAGCGTCACCAGCGCGAGCACCGGCCACTCCGCCGGCGAGATGGGCTCCATCCCGAACAGGCGCCGCTGGTCGTTCTGCGCCCGACGAACCGCCACTGCGCCAGGGCCACGGCCAGCACGATGACCCCGACGAGGACGGCCGGCACCACCCGCCGCATCCGTCCGCGAAGCGTGCGGACCTGCAGGTAGTGCCGGAGCGCAGACCCGCCCGCACCGAAGCCGTACCCGAGCGCGAACGCGACACCGGAGACCGCCCCCTGCACGGCGCTCGACCGCGGCAGCAGCGACGGCGCCCTCGGGGGGTCACGAATCCGCGGCTCGAACAGCTCGTGGCTGCCGCTACCGCCGCGCCTAGGGTTGGGTCCATGCCCCCCAGCAGCACGAGCCTCCCGTCGCCGGCCAGGCCGGGGCACGTGTGGGTCGACGCCGCGCTGCCCGCCAGGGTGCGGCTGACGGCCACCGGGGTCGGACGCGTGTTCGGTGCCAGCGAGCTGGGGTCTGCAGCGTGCCACCGATGGCGCGACACCGGCATCCCGACGCCGTCCCCCACGACGCCGTCCTCACCCATCGCTACAGCAGGCATCGCATGACCAGCTCCCTGTACTCAATTGCCCACCTCGAGGAGCAGGAGCGCGAACTGGTGCTCGACGCCTTCACGCTCGAGGACGCCTGGCGGCTGGGGTCCGCCCTCGCGGAACGGGCTGTGCGAGAGCAGCTTCCGGTCGCCATCGACGTGCGGCGCGCCGAATGGGTGCTCTTCCGGGCGGCGCTGCCGGGGTCGGCGCCCGACCAGGCCGCCTGGATCGACAAGAAGTCGGCGACGGTCCTGCGCTTCCAGGCCAGCAGCCTGCTCACCGGCCTGCGGATGGAGGCGGAGGGACGCGACCCGTTCGCCGGCGGGTGGCTGGACCCGGCTCGATACACCATGGCCGGGGGCTCGTTCCCCGTCCGGGTCACCGGTGCCGGACTGGTCGCCGCCGTCACGGTCTCCGGGCTCAGCTCCGACGACGACCACACCCTCATCCTCGACGCGCTCCGGGCGCACCGCTGAGAAGGGCGGCAGCATGGCTCCCGACGACAGCCTTCCCGAGTCCTCCGAGCGCCAGGCACACGCCGAGGCGACCTACGAGCGACTGTTCGGGCCACGTGACGCTGCCGCGCCCGACGACGACCCCGAGCTGATGCGCATCCTGCGCGGGTTCATCTTCGGCGACGTCTTCGACACGGGAGTCATCGACGACCGGGCCCGAGAGCTCATCACCGTCACGGTGCTCGCCTGCCTCCAGACCCTTCCGCAGCTCAAGTCCCACACGGCTGCCGCACTCAACGTCGGCGTCGAGCCGGTAGCCATCCGTGAAGCCGTCTACCAGCTCGCGCCGTTCATCGGCTTCCCCCGCACGCTCAACGCCGTCGCGACGGTCAACGAGACCTTCCGTGCCAGGGGCATTCCGCTGCCGCTGCCGGAGCAGGGCACTGTGGCCGATGCCGACAGGTTCAGTGCCGGTTCGGCCGTCCAAGCACCCTTGTACGGCACCGAGATCCGAGACAACCTGGCCGACCTGCCACAGCCGTTCGACGCCGCACTCCCCCGTTTCCTCACCGAGTTCTGCTTCGGCGACTTCTACACGCGGGGTGGGCTCACGCTGGCCCAGCGGGAGCTGCTGATCCTGTGCGCCCTGGCCACCATCGGCGACACCGCCGCACAGCTCGGCCCCCACGGCCGCGCCTGCCTCGACACCGGCAACACCACGACCGAGGTGATCGCCGCGCTCGTGCACTGCTTCCCCTACATCGGCTTCCCGCGCGCCGTTGCAGCCATCCGGGCGGTCAAGGCCCTGTAGGCACCGGTCGTGCTGCCCGCAGGGGCCGCATGTCGGCTCCTCGTGTGGGTGATGGAGGGTCAGGCTTCCGGGATGTCGCACCCGAAGGCCGCGCGAGTGACCGCCTCGGGCGGAGGTCCACCAGGCACCCCGGTGTCGAGGGCGTCGACGACGGCGAGCTCGTCGTCGGTGAGCTCGAAGCCGAACACGTCGAGGTTCTCGGCGATCCGGGAGGGTGTGACGGACTTGGGTTGACCGACCGACCGTGCTGCAGTTGCCAGCGCAGCATCACCTGTTGGCGTGCGCCCGTGGGCCTGCGCGATGCCGTTGATGACCGGGTCCTCCAACGTGATGCCGCCGATGGGCGACCAGGCCTGGGTGACGATGCCGTGCTCGGCGTTCGCGGCGAGGACGTCGGGCTGGCGGAAGTAGGGGTGCACCTCCACCTGGTTGAGCTACCGACCGAGCTCCTCGGTGGACTCAGCCGCTTGGCGTCCAGCGTCGTGTGGCGGCTGCTCCGGCGGACAGACCGCTCTGCGACCTGGAGGTCGATCGCGAATGCCGTCATTCTGAGTTCGACCAGGCCACGCATCGGTACTCTGGCCAGCGATGCTGTCGCTGGGTCGCGACCGGTACCCCACGTCGTCAAGTTGCTGAATTCCGAGGGCATATGCGCACACCACGCCTGGACGCTGACCACGCCGGGACCGCGGCACTGCTGGCGATCGGTTGGCTGCTGGGGATGATCGTGCTGGACCTCGTGCTGCCCAGCGTCGTGGTGCCCGACCCCCTCTTTGCCATTGCCCCACTGATCGCGTGCAGCGTGCTGTCCCCGCGGGTGACTGCTGGGTTCGGTGGCGCTGCGATTGTGTGCTTGGTGTGGTCGGGGTGGTGGAACCACGCCTGGGACAGCCCGCAACAGTGGATACGCCTTCTCGACGTCGTTCTGGTCAGCGTTGCAGCTGTTCTGCTCGCCATCGTCCGGGTCCACCGTGAGCGTCACCTGACGCGGGTCACCGCCATCGCCGAGGCCGCTCAGCGGGTCATCCTGCCGACCGTGCCTTCGAGCACCGGCACCGTCAGTGCGGCCTCCAGGTACCTGTCCGCCGCAACGGACGCGGTCATCGGCGGGGACCTGTACGACTGCAGCGTCACCCAGGGCTTCACCCGGTTCATCGTCGGCGACGTCCGCGGCAAGGGACTGGAAGCCGTCGAGCACGCCGCGCGGGTGATTCGAGCCTTCCGGCAGGCCGCGGCCACGAAAGCCACCCTGGCCGGCGCGGTCAAGGACATGAACTCCTACCTCACCCCCTTCCTGGGCCCGGAGGACTTCGTCACGGCACTTCTGGTGGACCTGACCTTCCCCGAGACCATCATCGTGACCAGCTGCGGCCACCCGCCCGCCATCCTGGTTCGACCCGACGGCTCCGCGACCTTCCTGGAACCCCCCGCAGGGTTGCCGCTCGGCATCGGCGACGACGCCGTGGAGCAGAGCTACCCATGGGCAGCGGGCGACCGGCTCCTGCTCTACACCGACGGTCTCAGCGAAGCCCGAGACGCCGACGCTGAGTTCCTACCCCTTCTGGACATCGCCCCGATGCTCGCCACGGGCAACCTGGAGCAGGCCTTGGAAGCGCTGCTGTCGCGGGCCAGGGCCCACGTGCCCGACGGGGCGCTCGGTGACGACCTGGCTGTCCTTCTCCTGGAGAACACCATGGCGCCAGTCGCGGCGTCCCCCCTCCGTTGAGACCACCCGACAGCGTGGTGTGTACGCACGCTGTCCGGCTGGCGGTCGGATGACACCTCAACACGACTACTCGTGGTCGCCGTACTGCGCAGCCTTCCTTCGCTCAAGCCGCCAGTGGACATCGTGGGTCTCCGGGTGACGCCACTCGCTCATCCGGTACTCGAAGCCGGGAAGCAGAACGATCGGCATGGGCTCCGGAACAGACGGTCCAACCACACCGACCACCATCTTGGCGTCGAGCGGGATGAACGGGGACCGCGCCGAGACCGGCTCCGTGATGACCTCGACAGCTTCTCCATAGGGGCGCGCCATGAGGCCAGACAGTAGCACTATTACTCCTGAGGACTTCCATAGGAACCGAGTAAGCAACAGGATAGATTCGTGAGAGACTCCCTATGTGGTGCACGCTGCACCGCCCTATGTACCCAGGAGTCAAGTCAATGTGCTCGACGACGATGTTCGAGCCGCCGAAGGTTCCGCTGGGTCTGGTGGACGCCTCATGAACCGGTTGCACGAGGGGTTCGTCTTGGGGGGCAGGTACACCCTCCAGGCGCACATCGCCTCAGGTGGCATGGCTGACGTCTGGGCCGGCCGGGACGAGGTGCTCCGTCGAGACGTCGCGGTCAAGGTGATGCGCCCCGACGTCGAGCACGAGAAGCTGTTCTCCCTGCGGTTCCGCGACGAGGCGGTGCACTCCGCCGGGCTCCTGCACGCCAACATCGCGACCGTCTTCGACTACGGCGAGGACGACGGCTTGGCCTATCTCGTCGTGGAGCTCGTCGACGGCCAGCCGCTGTCCGCGATGCTTCGTGAGCGCGGCCCGTTGCCGCACGCGGAGGCCCGTTCCATCATGGGTCAGGCAGCGCTCGCCCTGGGAGTCGCGCACAAGGCACGCGTGGTGCACCGCGACGTGAAACCGGCCAACATCATCATCCGCAGGGACGGCTTGGTGAAGCTCACCGACTTCGGAATCGCCCGAGCCCTCGACGCCTCAGGGCACACCCTCCACGGCGAGCTGCTGGGCACCCCCAACTACATGAGCCCCGAGCAGGTGCTGGGACAGGCAGCCACCGGCGCGAGTGACCTCTACGCGTTGGGCGTCGTTGCACACGAGATGCTCAGCGGGCAACGGCCCTTCGACCGAGAGACACCAATCGCCACCGCCTTCAGCCAGGTCCAGGATCCCCCGCCACCCCTGCCGGGTGACCTGCCGGAGGATCTTGCCCTGGTGATCGAGGACTGCCTCCAGAAGGATCCACAGCAACGACCCCCGCACGCCACGGCTGTCGCGCTGCGGCTCGGTCTGGGCGACAACGAGGTCATGGGGCTGGGTCTGGGCCTGGTGTGGTCCGCGAACGACCCCGGCCCCGGCGGGGGCGGCACGGTTGACACCTCGCCCGACACGCTACCGACCGGACTGAGTGGTGGGGCCCGTCGCCAACCCCGTCGTGGACTTGAGGTGGCCGAGTAGATGGAACCGCCTGAGCACAGGATGCCGCACGGCGCCTGCTTGGCCCCGCTCCCACCACCGCTGGAACCAGGAGCGGCCTTCATGCCGTCGCTGTCTTCAGATGCGTCGACAAGCCCGGAGCCACCAGCATGGGGTGAGCTTCTCGACCTCGCGGCCGCGATGGCAGACCTCGCAGACCGGGCCACGACGGCTGAGGGCCTGCCAGCACTGCACGACTTGGTCAGCCTCACGGTGGCGCAGGTCCCTTCGGCGTGCTGGGCGAGCATGACGGTGTTGCGGGCGAAGAAGTTCCGCACCGAGGCAGCCACCCACCCTGGTGCAACCAAGGCGGACGTCCTGCAGTACGAGATGGGTTTCGGGCCGTGCGTGGACGCCGTGCGCGACGACTCTGTCTACGTCAGCGGCGACGTGGCCGGCGACGAGCGGTGGCCGAAGTGGGGTGCGCGGGTGTACGCCGAGCTCGGGGTGCGCAGCGTGCTGTCGCAGCGCCTTCGGCTCAGCGGCGACTTCGGCGTCATCGCCGCGCTGAACGTCTACTCCCACTCCGGCGACGCCTTCGACCAGCAGGCCCGCGCGGTAGGTCTGGTTCTTGCCACGCACGGCGGACTGCTGATGAACACCCTGCTCGCCAGTGACCGGGCACGGAACCTCAAGCGCGCCCTGGAGACCAACCGAGAGATCGGGGTCGCCATCGGGGTCCTGATGCATCGATACCGACTCAGCCGCACGCAAGCGTTCGACGTCCTGCGCGCGGCCAGCCAGGACTCCAACCGCAAGCTCGCCGACATCGCGATCGAGGTTGTCGACACCGGCACCTTGAGCATCCGCGGTTGGTCCGCGAATCCAGAAGCGGGCTCGGCCACCGGGTCAGCGCCGGCCTGATCACTCGTTCATCACGATGCATTGCGGACCAGACATCTGATCCACCCGCCAACACTCCACGTCACACGCCGATCCCACGAGCCCGCGCCGGCCAGCTTTGCCTCTCATCGGCACCCCTCTCTCATCGCCGCCAAAGGGCCATGTCGTTCTGCTGCTCGGGGTCCTCGGCGTCGCTGTACGCGCGGCCATCATCATCCTGCTTGGATCGCGCGGTTGCGGCGGGCGATGGCTCCGCCTGGACGATGCTCGCCATCGTGGTGATCGCGGTGCTCTTGTTGGGGGGCCCTTGCAGGGTCTGGGCGGGCTTCCACGAGTAGCGTCGCGGTGTCCCAGACCCCTGCGCCGCTGCCCTGGACGGGGACGGGCTCACACGCCAGAACGCCCGCAGGTGTCACAGGAGAATTCGCCGCGGTCGCCCTTCCATTCCAACCGCAGCCCACCGACGACGCCACACTCGGGGCACGCCATCGTCGGGGTCATCCGCGCGAGCGTGGCCCTGCTCCACTCACGGCCGCTGCTGCCTTCTTGGTCCTGCACGGGGGTTTCGCTCACGAGAAGTACGTTAGAGCGTCCGTTGCACAGCACCGAGCGGGTACCAATCGGTGTCTAAGGATGTACCTGAAACGTTCACCTTCATTGTCCGTCGTCGTTTGTGTCCCCGGGAAACCTGCGGAGGCGGTGATTTCCTTGCCAGACGGTTCCCAGCGGAGGAGCGCTCACCTACCTCCGATCTGCAGAAACGTATTGAGGCGCCCTCGGTGCGGGAAGCGGCTGGACTCGCCGAGCGGAGGGCTGGGTGCCGAGGCGGGATGCTGGAGCCCCTGCCAGCCCGGCGTCCCGCACCAGGCTTGCGGTGATGTCATGCCACATCAGCCCCGTGTCCGCGGGTGGTGCAACTCCGGTCCGGTCTTGAGCGGCGTGCCCTTGCTGGCGTGGAGGGCCATGCGTGCACCTTCGCGTGTAACTGCCAGTGCTCGGTGGCGGGGTGGGGCCACAACCAACGTGCTTGTGTCGGCTGCCCACTGGGCTGCCGCCATTCGGTGTGTCTCTGCGCGCTGGTTCGACTGGCCGCATCAGCGATGTCGATGTAGGGGACCTCGATCGCGTTGTTGCCGTGGCCGAGGCGGTTCCACGGGGGCACGTCGGGTTGCACGTTGCCGGCCGCGTCGGTGGCGCGTGCCCGGAGCGTGTGTCGGCCCACACTGGGCGACTGCCAGGTGTACGACCAGTCCTGCCACTGCGCGGATGGCGCACATCCTGGACTACGACGCCGAGTCGCTACGGTGGGTGGCCGACAACTGGCAGGTGTCGAGCACCCCACAGGCCAACGCGCAGGTCCGGCAGGTGGCGGCCGAGGCGCACGCCCTTGCAGTCGGCAGCCGCCTTCCCGACCCGGGCGTCTGAGGGCCCGAGAGGAAAGCCCCGCCGTCGGGGTCGGGCTCAGCGGACCTCGTGTGTGCAGTCCGGGAGCCGAGACGATCAGCGAACAGGAACGCCCGCTATCGGCTACGGCACCTGAATCGAAACGCGTCTCATCGCCGCACATCGCTCCGACCGATCGCCGGCAATGCGCCACCGCGCCCGGATAGGTGCCGTGGGAGGTGGCGCGAATCCTCTGGCGTCCAGATGCTCCAAGCACGTGGCCGTAGGCTGCCGGCATGTCGATGGTCCACGCCGACGCGGTGTTCTTCGAGGACGACAGGGCGTTCGAGACCTGGCTTGCCGACAACGCGTCGACCGCCACGCACGTGTGGGTTCGGATGGCCAAGAAGGGCACCGGCGTCACGTCGATCGACTGGACGAGGGCCGTGGACGTGGCGCTCTGCTTCGGCTGGATCGACGGGATCTCCCGGCGGATCGACGACGAGTGGTACGTGCAGCGGTTCACCCCTCGGCGCGCGAAGAGCGTCTGGTCGAAGATCAACCGCGAGCGCATTGAGCGACTGACCGCCGAGGGGCGGATGCGGCCCGCCGGACTGGCCGAGGTGGAAAGGGCGAAGGCGGATGGCCGATGGGCCGCCGCCTACGACAGCCCGGCCACCGCGGTCGTGCCCGACGACCTCGCCGCCGCCCTGGCCGCGCGCGACCTCACCGATGTCTACGCCGCGCTGGACAGCCGGAACCGCTTCGCTTTCCTCAATCGCATCCAAACCGCAGTGCGACCGCAGACCCGCAGCCGCCGCATCGAACAGCTCACCGACGCCCTCGCCCAGGGCAAGACCCCCTACCCGGCGCCGAAGAAGAAGTCCGGTCCCTAGTAGTGGGCGTTCAGCGCAGCTGATCCAAACGCGTGCGGCGTCTCAAATAGCCGCGTGTCGATCTATGGGCCTGTCGGCAACGGAAGCTGGCGCCTTTGGTGTCAGGCCCGCCCGAAGGCTGCGCTTCCTCGACATGGCGCGACGCCTGGCGGAGACTGGACGACAACCCGCGAGCCGTCGAAGGGAGCCGCGATGTGGTTCTGGATCATCCTGCTTCTCTTGGGCTTCGCCGTCGTTGGGGCAATGACATATCGCCGTCAGAAGACGGGGCCTCCCGACTCCCCGATCACGAGAGACGATCCGCCCCAGGCGGTGGATCCCTCGAACTGAGCGGAGTGTCTGAAACCACCGACACGGACGCCCGCTGCGACGCTTCGCCGCACGGCGGCGCACGTGCGTTCGGCAGATGGCTCCGTCACAGAGGGCGTGCAGCCTGCTTGCTCGTGGTTCTTCAGGTGGCGGAGAGGAAGTCCGCGATGAGAGTCAAGGTGCGCTGGGGTTCCGCCATCCATGGCTCGTGTCCGCCGGGCACCGCTTCGAACCGGCCTTCCCGCATCTGGTTGACCTGGTCCGCTGTGGAACTGGCTGCCTCCTGCTGCCCGTCTCCTTCGCCCAGGATGACGAGAACCGGCAGTTGCATGGTCGCAAGTTCCGCGTTCGAGAGTACGTACCGGGACGGCTGCACCTCGGCGCCTCGGAACATCTCGCGCAAGTACGTCGACACCGTGGTGCCGAACGCCCGGCGTCGGACGCCAAGGTAGGTCGCACGGACCAGTTCTGGCGGCATCGACTTCAGCGCCGATCGACCCACGGTGCCAGCGAGGATCTGCCGGTAGAACCGGTCGGGCTTCGGCATCGCCAGCAGGAGCGGGCCCAGCCCCGGCCGCGCCAGAACTCGCATGCCGGACAGGTCGGCTCCGAAGGCGACGGCGGGCGTGCCGATCGCCACCAAGGACCGCACCCGGCCCGGGGCGTCGAGGGCCAGGAACAGCCCGAGCATCGCCCCCTGGGAGTGGCCGATCAGGTGGACGGAGCCTAGACCGAGCTCGTCGAGCACCCCGACCAGCGCAGTTCGGAACCAGCTGCGCAGATCGATGCCGCGGAAGTCCACCCCGCTGGACTGCCCGTGTCCGGGCATCTCGAGCGCGATCAACCGGCGGCCCTGAAGACCCTCCAGCAGCGGCCCCCAGTGGGCCGGCCCAAGACTGAAGCCGTGCAACAGGACGATCGCGCCCTCACCCTCACCCACCTCGAGGACCCTGAGGTCCACCCGAGGCTCCGCCAACCGAACCCACCGGATTCTGGGCGTCAGCCCGTAGTACGCGAAGGCGGCGGCCTCGGCATCCTCGAACGCCGTACGCGCCTGCACCTGCGGTGTTCCGACCTGCATCCTCACGCCTCGCATTGATTAGAGCAAATCTCTATTAGATAGAGATAAGGTAAGGCGCGTGGAGGACACGGTCAAGCCCCGACGGGCCTACAACACCTCACTGCGTTCCGAGCAGGCACGCCAGACCAAGCAGCGGATCGCGGAGGCCGCCCGTCGCCTCTTCCTGACGCACGGGTACCACGCGGTGACGATGGCAGAGATCGCCGCCGAGGCGCAGGTCGCCTACCAGACGGTGTACGCCGTCTTCGGCAACAAGAAGCGGATGGCGCACGAGATCATCTGGACCACCTTCGAGGTGGAGGGCCTCCACCCGGTCCTCGCCGAGCTGAGCTTCCTGGACGATCCGGAGGCGTCGCTTCGATCCGGGGCCCGGATCGCCAGAGTCGTCAGCGAGAGGCTGGGCGGACTACTGCAGTTTCTCCAGACATCAGGCGACCCCGACCTTCAAGCGGAGAGCCGCCAGGTCGAGGCGCGCCGGCGCGAGCAGCAGCAGCACGTGGCCACGCTGCTGACCGAGAGCGGCCGCCTCAGACAAGGGCTGTCCGAGCAGGAGGCGCTCGACGTGCTCTGGTTGATGACCGGCAGCCACCACTACCAACAACTGGTCGGTCAGCAGGGCTGGACGGCCGATCGCTACGAGCAGTGGCTCGGGGACGCCCTCATAGCACTATTGATCAGCCCGCAACCTGGCCGCCGGGCGTCGACCTGAGGAACCAAAGCGGCATACGTCACTGCGCCGCGTCCGGGCGTCCAGCGAGAACCGCGAGATCGGCACCTATCTCGGCGTGGCCAAGTAGGAACGCGCGCTCGTCAGTCCATTGGTCGTCGGTGAGGTCGTGAACGACCTGCGCCATGCGGCGTTGGCGCTGCCTCGCAGCCCGAGCCCGGCGGCTACCACTCACGGCCACGTGCCCAACCTAGGACGGTGAGCTGTCCTGAGCCATGCACCTCGCTGGCAAGGCAGCGGCCGCGTCTGTAAGCAGCGTGGGTCTATTCGCCGCCTTCGCCTGCTTGGGTCTTCGCCGACTCCGGGTCCCGCGCGCGGCAACGCCGATGGCTGGCCTCGACCGGTGCGGTGTCTGACTCAACGTCGAACTGTCCTGGACCGACCTGGCAGCTTCGCTGACGAACGAGGAGCACGGGCACGTCAGCACTACCAGCGCCACGCCGAACGTCTATAGGATCAGCGACATGCTGACGCGACGGTGCAGCCACGTGCTCACCCTCCGCCTCGACCACAACGTGACCCTGCCCTCGGCGAGGAAGAACGGGCACCTTGGCGTTGGTCGGAACGAGACGGCAGAGGCCAAAGAGGTCCCAAAACGGGAAGGCGCTCAGGGTGCCTGACGAGACTCTGGGCGGCCGGGTCGCGCTGGTCACGGGTGGAACGCGCGGGCTCGGCAAGGAGTTTGCGCGCGCGCTGGCGGGAGCAGGCGCCCGCGTCGCGGTCATCTCCCGCGACCAAGGTGACTGTGACGAGGCTGCGGCGGAGATCTCTGCTGCCGGAACCCTCGCGATCGGCGTGGAGGCTGATGTCACCAACCGAACCCAGCTGGATCGCTGCCGCCACCAGATCGAGGAGACGCTGGGGCCGGTCGACGTCCTGGTCAACAACGCGGGCATCGCCTTGAAGAAGGACGCTCTGGACGTCTCCTTCGAGGAGTGGAGCCACGTCTTGTCAGTGAACCTCGACGGGGTATGGAACTGCTCTCAGATCTTCGGCAGGGGCATGGTGGCCCGTGGGCGGGGGTCGATCATCAACATCGGCTCCATGTCTGGACTGATCGTCAATCGACCCAACAACCAACCCGCCTACAACGCGTCGAAGGCGGCGGTCCACCACCTGACTCGAAGCCTTGCCGCCGAGTGGGCACCGTATGGCGTCCGGGTCAACGCGATCGCCCCCGGCTACGTGAAGACCGAGATGTCTCCGGTGGACGACCCTGATCTGCGGCGGTGGTGGATCGAGGACGCACCGATGCGTCGCTATGCAGAGGTAGAGGAGTTCGGACCGGCGGTGGTGTTCCTGGCTGGTGACGCATCGTCGTTCGTGACCGGAAGCGTGCTCGTGATGGACGGCGGCTACACGCTTTTCTGAGCCATCGACCCGAGTGGATTGGTGGTCACACTCACCTCGGATAGGCACGAATCGCCCGACCCCGGCACCTCTCCGGCTTCGCCTGTTGGTGGGCGACAGGCGCTGGGTGCGTCGCAGCGCCGCCAGCCGGCGCCGCCGTGGGCTCAACGTCAACGTGGCTGGTATTCAGGGTCATGCACACTGCCTCGTGAACCCGATTTCAGGGTGACGTCGAGAGGTAGGCGAGATGCCTTCGATCATTATCGCCGCCGTTCCCATTCACGGGCATGTCACGCCCCTGCTGGCCGTCGCGGCGCACTTCACCGGGCGAGGGGATAGGGTGCGCTTCGTCACGGGCGCTCGGTTCGCGGCCGCCGTTGAAGCCACGGGCGCGCAGCACCCAAGGGCCGGCGCTACCGCTGACGCGTCGACTCGCGCACCACGAGCCGCGTAGGCAGGGGCGTGTCGGGAGTCGCGGGCTCGTCTTCTTCGAGGGCCAGGAGGACCTTCTGCATCATCAGCTCGCCGAGCGCGGCGAAGTCTTGGCGAACCGTGGTCAGGGGTGGGTACAGGTAGGCCGCCTCGGGCACGTCGTCGAAGCCGACCAGGCTCACGTCCCCGGGCACCGACAGCCCGCGCTCACGAAGTGCCGCCATCAGGCCCATGGCCATGAGGTCGTTCGAGGCGAAGACGGCCGTACCCGGCTCGACCTCCATCTCCTTGCCGATCAGGTAACCCGATCGGGCAGTCCAGTCGCCGACGATGGGCTCCGGGATGCTCAGCCTCCGTTCGGCCAGCTCGTCGCGCCACCCACGCACGCGTTCAATCGAGTCGGTGGCGCGTGGCGGGCCGGCCAGGTGCACGATCCGATCGTGCCCCAGCTCGGCGAGGTGCCGAACCGCTGAACGCGCACCGCGGTACTGGTCGATCGACACGACGATGGGGCTGCGCCGCTGAGTCGAGGCGGAGGCGATCACGGGGACGCCGAGCTCGAGTCCGCGCACCATCTCCAGAACGCTGGTGTCGATGACGATCAGCACGATCCCGTCGACCCGCTCGCGCAACAGCGCCTCCACGGTCGACTTCACACTCGCAGGGTCGTCACCCGCGGTACTGACCGTGTCGACGCGGTACCGCGCAACGCGGGCCGCGATGTTGAAGTGCATCGCGATCACGTTCGGCCCATGGTCGGCGACGCTCGGGGCGATCAGACCGATGGTGCGCGTGCGCCTGGTGACCAGCGCGCGAGCCTGGGGCGACGGGCTGTATCGGAGCTGGGCGATCGCGCGCTCCACCCGCTCACGCGTGGCCGCACGCACGTTGGGCGAGCGGTTCAGCACGCGCGAGACGGTCTGGTGTGAGACGCCGGCCAGCCGCGCCACATCGAAGATGTTGGGGGCCCGCTCGGGCCCGGTCTCAGCCACGTTCGTCGTCGGGTTCGGGCACGGAGGGACGCGCAACCAGCGCGAGGAGCTGGTCGACGGACACGTCGGCGGATCGTACGGTCTCGATGACCCTGCCGTCCTTGAGGACCGCCACCCGGTCACCGACGCGCAACACCTCCTCCAGCTCGGCGGAGACGAACACCACCGACAAGCCGTTTCCGGCGAGCTCGGACACGAGGTTCTGGATCTCGACCTTCGCCCCGACATCGATCCCGCGGGTGGGCTCGTCCAGGACGAGCACTCGGGGTGAGACCGCGAGCAGGCGCGCCAGCAGGAGCTTCTGCTGGTTGCCACCCGACAGCTGACCCGCCGGCTTGTCCAGGTCGGGTGGCCGGATGTCCAGCGCCTCGACCCAGCTGGCCGCGAGCTCGCGCTGACGCGCCGTGCTGATCCGGCGCATGATCCCCCGCTGCGACTGCACCGACAAGGTGATGTTCTCCAGGACGCTGAGATGGCTGACGATGCCGTCGGCTCGTCGATCCTCGGGGGAGTACACCACGCCCAACGTCATTGCCCTGCGCGGGTTCGCGAGGTTCTCGTCCCGCTGCTCCAGTCGGATGGTTCCCGACTGGAGGCGATCCACCCCTGTCAGCGCGCGCGCCAGCGGCGTCCGGCCCGAGCCCAGCAGACCTGCCAGACCCAGCACCTCGCCCTCGGCGATGTCCAGGTCGGCGTCGGCGATGCCGGGAGCGGCTGTGATGCCCCGCGCGCTGAAGAACGCAGGCCCCTCACCCGCGGGTGCCCCGCCGCCAGGACTGGCCCGGTAGCCGGAGACGTTGTGACCCAGCATCTTCTGGACCAGGTCCACGCGCAGCAGATCACTCGTCCGGTACTCCCCGACGAGTCGTCCGTCGCGCAGGACGGTGACACGGTCGCAGATCTCGTAGACCTGGTCGAGGAAGTGCGAGACGAACAGGATGGCGACGCCGCGCCTCTTGAGCTCGCGGATCACGCGGAAGAGCTCGGCCACCTCGTTGAGGTCCAGGCTCGACGTCGGCTCGTCGAGGACCAGCACCTTGACGTCGGTGGAGATGGCCCGCGCGATCGCGACCAGCTGCTGCACCGCCACCGGATGGGTGCCGAGGATCGAGGCAGGGTCGATGTCCAACCCCAGCTCGTGCAGCGCGGCAGCAGCGTTCCGACGCATGCCGCGCCAGTCGATCAGGGCGAACCTGCGCGGCTCCCGACCGAGCGCGATGTTCTCGGCCACCGACACGTTCGGCAGCAGCTCGATCTCCTGGTAGACCGTGCTGATACCCGCGACCTGGGCAGCGTGGGGGGTGGCAAAGGTGACCTGCTGCCCCGCGAGCCGGAGGATCCCGGACTCCATCGTCAAGGCGCCCGTGATCGCCTTGATCAGGGTCGACTTGCCGGCCCCGTTCTCGCCCATGAGCGAGTGCACCTCGCCGGGGAACATCCGGAAGTCGACGGCATCCAGCGCCGTCTCCTCCCCGAAACGAACCGTCGCCCCCGTGAGCTCGAGCAACGGTCGGGCAGGGTCCACCCGGTCATTGTCGTCGCCGGTCGCGGCACGCACTTGCGACACACCGATCCCCTCGGTGCGCCTACTCCCGACGCTCCGACCGGGAGACGATGAAGCGCTGGATCAGGATGAACAGCAGCAGCAGCCCACCGACGATGATCTGCATCCAGGCCTGCTCCGCGCCGAGGAACGAGATGACCGTCTTGATCGTGCCGTAGACCAGCACGCCGATCATGGAACCGAGCACGTACCCTCGGCCGCCCGAGAGCAGCGTGCCACCGATGACGACTGCAGCGATCGCGTCGAGCTCGGTGCCGATTCCGTTGCGCGGATATCCGGCACCCGAGTACGCGGTGAGGATCAGACCGGCCAGCCCGGCGAGGCTCCCGGAGATCAGGTAGACGAACACCTTGGTGCGGGCCACCTTCAGGCCCATCAGCCGTGCGGACTGCTCGTTGCCACCGATCGCGTAGACGGTGCGACCGAAACGCGTGTACTGCAGGACGAAGGCGCCGATCCCCACGGCCAACAGGGCGATGATGCCGGTCGGGGTGATGTACCAGTCCCCGACCTGGAACCGGGTCGACTGCAGCCACAGGACAGAGGGGTCGTCCACGCGGATCGACTTGAGGCTGACCACGAACGCCAGACCACGGGCGAGGAACAGTCCCGCAAGGGAGGCGATGAACGGCTGAACGTCGAAGTACTGGACGAGGATGCCGATGAGCAGGCCGATCACGGCGCCCGCGAGGAGGATGACCGGGACGGCGACCGCGGCCGGCATCCCACGCCCGAGGAGACTGGCCAGCAGGATGCCGGTGAACGCCATCACCGAGCCCACCGACAGGTCTATCCCGGCGGTGAGGATGACGAACGTCATGCCCACCGCGATGACCATCAGGTAGGCGTTGTCGAGCAGCAGCGCCGACATGTTGCCCGGGCTGACGAAGTCGCCGAAGTACAGCTGCGCGACGATCAGCAGCACGACCAGCACCCCGAGTGCGGCGAAGGTCGGCATCAGGGAGGCATGCCTGTTGATGAAGCGATCGTCGGCCTGCGTGGGGCTCGAGCGAGTGGACTCGGTCGTCTCCGTGGTCGTCATGCCCCAACCTCCGCCTTCGCAGGCTTGTCTGCCGTGCCATCGGATCCGGTCGCGCCACGAGGCCGTCGTCCGAGCTGGCGAACACGCGGCGACTGGACGATGACCACGAGCACCACCACCAACGCGAAGAACACCGGGCTCTGCGCCGAGGGGACGCCGAGGAACAGGATGGTCGAGTTCAGGGTCTGGATGATCAGGACGCCGATCACCGTGCCGGCGATGCTGAACTTGCCCCCCTGCAGTGATGTGCCGCCCAGCACGACGGCGAGGATGGCGTACAGCTCGATGAAGAGCCCGGCGGCGTTGGCGTCGGCGGCCCTGATGTTCGAGCTGTAGATGACGCCCGCGATGCCGGCCATCAGGCCGCTGACGACGTACACGCTGAAGATGATCCCGCGCGACCGGACACCGGCCAGGCGGCTCGCCTCCGGGTTGATGCCGACCGCCTCGGTGAGCATGCCGAGCGCCGTCCTGCGTTCGAACGCGCCGATCACGAGGATTGCCGTCAAGGAGATGAGGAACGCGAACGGAAGAATCAGCAGGTACCCGGTGGCGATGTACTCGAAGGGCCCACTGTTGACCGTGGTGATGAAGCCCTCGGTGATCAGGAGGGCCACACCACGGCCTGCCAGCATGAGCACGAGCGTGGCGATGATGGGCTGGATCCCCAGCACCGCGATGAGCATGCCGTTCCACGACCCGAGCACGAGCGCCACGAGGAGCGCGACAACGACCGCGGACACCACCGTGCCGAGGTTGTCGGGGTTCCCCGAGTCGTGGATGATCGTCAGCGCCACGGCGCCCGATACCGCCATCACCGCGCCCACCGAGAGGTCGATGCCGCGGGTGGCGATCACGATCGTCATGCCCAGCGCGACCAGCATGAGCGGTGCGCTGTTGCGCAGGATGTCGATCAGTGCGCCGTAGAGCTGTCCGTCGCGGACCGTGACCTTGATGAACTGCGGCCGCGCGAGCGTGTTGATCACCACCAGGGTCAGCAGGGCGGCGATGGGCCAGAAGAGCCGATGCTTCACGACACCCATCAGGCAGCGCTCCCGTCACTCTTGTTGGCGATGTACTCGATGAGGTCATTCAAGCCGACCCGGTTGGAGTCGAGCTGCCCGATCTCTCGCCGGTCACGCATGACCACCACGCGCTGGGCCAGGCGGAGCACCTCCTCGAGCTCCGAGGAGATGAAGATGACCGAGAGCCCGGCCGCCGAGAGCTCAGCGACCTTGCGCTGGATGTCGGCCTTCGCGCCCACATCGATGCCGCGCGTGGGCTCGTCGAGGATGAGCAGCTCGGGAGCAGTCGCCAACCAGCGGGCCAGGAGCACCTTCTGCTGGTTGCCGCCCGACAGGGTGCCGACCACGGAGTCGGGGTTCGCCGGCCTCACGTCGAGTGCCTCCATGTACTCGGCGACCACGGCGTCCCGCTCAGCCTTGCGGATCTTGTGCCTCCATCCGCGACGGGCCTGGATGCCCAGGACGATGTTCTCGGCGACCGTGAGGTCGGAGACGATGCCTTCCCCGCGACGATCCTCCGAGGAGAACACGATCCGTTGCTCGATGGCGTGGCGTGGGGTTCCGATCCTCACGGGCTCGCCGTTGATGGAGATCGATCCGGTGTCGGCCCGATCGGCTCCGTAGAGCAAGCGGGCGAGCTCGGTGCGGCCCGAGCCCAACAGGCCGGCCAGGCCCACGACCTCTCCTTGGAACACCTCGAGGTCCGCGGGCTCGAGCACCCCGCGGCGCCCCACGTCCGTGGCCTTGAGGACCGGCACGCCGGATCGGTCCACCTCTCTGTTCGAGGCCTCGGAGATCGCTTCCAGGTCGTCGAGCACGCGGCCGATCATCTTGGTGACGAGGTCGTGACGGGGCAGGTCCTCGATCAGGTACTCGCCCACCAGCAGACCGTTGCGCAGCACGGTCACGCGATCAGAGATCTCGTACACCTGCTCGAGGAAGTGGCTCACGAACAGGATGGCCACGCCTGCGGCCCGCAGCTCCCGGATGACGGCGAACAGCTGCTCGACCTCGCCCCGATCCAGGCTTGACGTGGGCTCATCGAGGATCAGCACCCGGGACTCCAGCACCATGGCCCGACTGATCGCGACCAGCTGCTGGATGGCCAGCGAATGGCTGGACAGCATCGTGTGGGTGTCGATCTGCACGCCGAGGCTTCTCAGATGCTCAGCGGCCTGCTCATGCACGCCCTTCCAGTCGATCCGACCGCCCCGGTGCGGCTCATGGCCCAGCATCACGTTCTCACCGACGGACAGGTTGGGGCAGAGGTTCACCTCTTGGTACACCGTCGAGATGCCCGCGACCTGGGCGTCGGCGGTCGTGTGGAACACGACTGGGCGGCCGGCCACGGCGATCTCGCCGGAGTCGACCGCGTACACGCCGGTCAGCGCCTTGATGAGGGTGGACTTCCCCGCCCCGTTCTCGCCCATGAGCGCGTGGATCTCACCGGATCGCAGGCTGAAGTCCACGTTGTCGAGGGCCAGAACCCCCGGGAAGCTGATGGTGATGCCCCGCATCTCGACGATCGAGGATCCTGGCGGGCTTGCCCCGTGGTTGCTCACGTCAGCCACCTCTCCAGTGTGTGCGGCACACCGACCGGGGGGCCGGAAGACCAGCCCCCCGATCGCGTGCTCACTTGTCGTTCAGGGGAGTACGGATTGCCTCAGTACTTGCGTGAATCGATGACCGCGGCGGCCTGCTCCTGGGTGAAGGAGTCGTCCTCGACGTAGTTCGCCTTCTCGACGGGCTTGCCGGCGAGCACGTCCTTGACCAGGCCGGCGGCCAGCTCACCCAGCAGTGGGTTGCACTCGACGATGTAGTTGATCTTGCCGTCGATGAGCGCCTGCATACCGTCCTTGACCGCGTCGATGGAGACGATCTTGATGTCCTGGCCAGGCTTGGCTCCTGCGGCCTCGATCGCCTCGATGGCGCCCAGGGCCATGTCGTCGTTGTGCGCGAAGACCAGGTCGATGCCGTCGGCGCCGTACTTCTGCAGGAAGCCCTCCATGACCTTCTTGCCACCGTCACGCGTGAAGTCGCCGGTCTGCGAGTCGATCTTCTTGATCTTGCTCCCTGCAATGGCTTCGTCGAACCCGGCAGCACGGTCGTTCGCCGGCGCCGAGCCGGTGGTGCCCTCGAGCACGACCATCTTGGTGTCGGTGTTGCCGTACTGCTCCTTGGCCCACGTCCCGGCAGTCACGCCCTCCTTCTTGAAGTCGAGACCCACCCAGCTCGCGAACGTGCTGTCGGGGGCCGTCACGGTGCGGTCCTCGAGGATCACCGGGATCTTGGCGGCCTGGGCCTCCTTCAGGACGTCGTCCCACCCGTCCTCGACGATCGGGGCCATGACGATCGCATCCACCTTCTGGTTGATGAACGAGCGCACCGCGGCGATCTGGGCCGCGGGCTCGTTGTCCGCGGCATTGAAGGTGAGGTCGAACCCCTTCTCCTTGGAGAAGGCCGCCTTCATGGACTCCGTGTTCGCGGAACGCCAGCCGCTCTCCGACCCGGTCTGCGCGAACCCGACCTTGATCATGTCGGACGTCCCACCACCCGAGGAGGCAGTGCCGGCAGTGCCGGTGCCCGGGTCCGCGGAGCCGCAACCAGAGATGACGAGCGACATCGCCCCCATCAGAACCGCTCCTGCCAGCATGCGTTTCCTCATGTGTGGTCCTCCTTGACCTGGCCGGCTGCGACGCCGGAAATGGGGGCTTGCTCTTCCGGCCCGAGGGGCCGTGATGCGAATGTTAGCCCTAACATCCGGGTACAGCGCAAGCACCACGAGATCACGAATCGGGTGCCAGTCCGGGCGCCACTACGTGCCCTTGGCCCCCAGGCGGCGCGACGGAAGCCCCTTCCGGCCAGATTGTTAGGCTTAACATCCAGCGCCCGCAAGGGCGCTTCTCTCGCCATACGAATCGGCGGTACGGCAGTGGCGGCGGCCGCTGGGACCGCATCGTCAGGCGTCGCCGTGCCCGCCGGTTGGGAGAGCAGACGCCCCCTGGCCGCTGGGCACGCGGAGTCGCGGTGACGACCTGACCGGCAACGACGTGACGGCACCGCTTGGTCCGTCAGCCGTAGCGACTTGGCTCCCCCGCACCTCGTGGCACATGTCGCGGTCCGGTCAGCCATGGTGGCGCATCCGAAAGGGATCGTCGGGGGGCGGACGGACGCTCCGGCCGACTTTGCGCTGCACTTCCGCTCATCAGAATGAGGGGCGGACCGTCGTGCGTCTCTACGGCCAAAGGGTCACGTCATGGGCAGATCACATGGCCGCAGGTGGGTCCGGACATGGGCCCTCAGAACGAGTAGATCGAGCACATCGCGCCGAGCTTCTTGCGGACTGTGTGCGGACTAGGAGGGGTCGCACCCCATCTGAACTGCGCAAACGCGCCAATTCAGACGTTGAAGCGGAACGAAGACCGGGGTTCTCGACCGTCGTCGGTCGTCGTCGGCGACAGCCGGAGAATGCAGTCTGACCTGCGGTTATGCGCTGATCCAGCCGTCGGGCGTCCTTGGCGGCGAACGGACTCCGCGGGACTTCTCGCGGACTGTTTGCGGACCGCCGGTCAGGTCGAGAGGCCTCTGGTGAGGGCGGCGTCGAACAGCGTCCGCGCGATCTGTTCAGCCTTCTCGGTCGCCGCTGCCCCCACCGGCTTCGCCTCATAGCGGTCCTGGTTGCGGGCGCGTCGCAGGCGGTCGAACTCTCGCGCTGCCTTCTCTGCCGGAGGCTTGTCGAACACCGCGCGCAGGTAGCGGCCGAGCGCCTCGTGCTGGCCTGGTCCGTTGGTCGTCCTGAAGCCGTACGCCGCCAGCAGTGCCTCGCCGGTGTCGTGACAGGCGTCGTAGGCGACGCCGTACCTGACGGTGACGCTCGTGAGCAGCGACAGCTGATCCAAGCGCTCTTGGGCCTGCCGCAGGAACGAGGTCGCCCGCGCGAGGTCTGCGGGCACGGCGTCGAGACGTCGCGCCTCGACCAGAGCGAGGACCGTTGCCTGCTGGACGCGGGTGAGCGGGGTCAGTGCCACGGCAGCTCCCCGATGACGGCGACTGCCGAGCCGCTGCGCACGTTGTCCAGGAAGCCGGAGGTCGCCGCGAACTCCTCCAGGGTCAGGATCGTCGGGTTGACGGGACGGTGCACCGCCGACTCGACGCGCGTGCACGCCTCGTACACGGCGTCCACGTCGGGCGCACCGAGCACCATGAGGTCGATGTCGTTCGGGGCCGGACCAGCGTCACCGAGCAGCCGAGCGGCGAACGAGCCGTAGAGGAACGCCGTCTCGATCCCGTCGATGCGGGCAAGCTCCTCGGCCATGATCACCACCGGGCCGGTCACGACCGTGAGGATCTCGCGCAGGGGGTCCACCAGTGGGCTCTCAGCGTTGGCGCGGATCAGCCTGGTGCGCCCCACGTGCCTCTCGCTCAGGATGCCGGCATCGATCAGGCGAGCGACTTCACGGTGCGCGGTCGGGTAGGCCAGGCCGGCTCTCTCGGCCACGTCAGTGAGACTCAGCTCGTCGCCGGTGAGCAACAAGGTGGAAAGGAGACGTGCCTGACCGTCCGACCGGAAGATCGGAGCGAGGAGGGGTGACTCTGTTCTCATATAGCTGAGGTTATCCTCCATGATATCGATAGTCAACGAGCCGCTCACTAGCCCCAGAAGATCGGGTCACCACTCGTCCCGATGTGGTCGAGGAGCGCCTGGACGTTCTTCGTCGGGCGCTTGCGCTTGTACTCGTGAAACTTGAGGTTGCGGTCGCGCCAGTAGATCGCCCACACGCCAGTCGTCCTGGTGTAGCGCAGTCGCGCGATCGGGAAGCGTGTGTGCTCACCGACGCCGTCCCACGGCGGCCGCACCTCGACGATGTCGACGTGTCGGTCGGAGATGTCGGCCTCGACCTTCAGCTCGTCCCACAGGTGCGCGGGCACCCGCTCTCGCGCCCAAAGGCGGATGCGGTGCAGGTCAGTCTCTGGAAGTACCATCACACCAGTCCATAGCGCATAACCTACGAGGCGTCATGAACATCGGGGACGACGCCAACCGCCTGGCGGCGGAGGTGCGTGCCCGGGTGCTCATCAACCGGCAGCTCCCCGGCGCGGGCTGATCTGTGCAGGACAGCGGGGCGCTCAACCTGTGCGCTACCCAGGGTGTGGCGCGCCGCGCGGCGCGAGGCGACGACGGCGACGGGGCACCGGCGGGCTGACTACTTGCTCTACGTCGACCAACGGGTCGGCGGTGTGATCGGGGCCAACCCGAGGGAGCCCCTCTGTCGGGTGTCGAGTGGCAGTCGGCGATGTACGCCGAGGGCCCCCCGGCCGAGTTCGAAGCCGTCGCCATTGCACTCGAAGCCTCAAGGACCGCGTGATCGGAACTGACCCGACCGACGCAGTACGCCTCCCCCGCGGCCGTCGCCCCGACATCGCCATGTCGATCCCCAAACCCGAAGACGTAGGGCAGCTCATGGTCGTAGCCGACGACGGTTCCAGCCATCATCGCCCTCTGCGCGTTCGCCGGCCTTCGCCTGGGCGAGGCCGCCGGAGTTCAGCTCGGCGACGTCGACTTCCTTCCTCCGCAAGTCACTCAAGGTCTCCCGCCAGGTGCAACGGGTCAACGGCGGGGCGATCGACCTACGGGCGCCGAAGTACGGGTCAGAGCGCGTCGTCTACCTCGCCGACAGCCTCGTCACCGTCCTGGCCAAGCACGTCGCCGCCCAGGCCCCACCGGTAATGATCGTTGGCTCTTCGCCGGGGACGGGCGACGGCCCGCCGCACCAGAACACCGTCAGCTACTGGTGGCGCAAGACCCTGCGCGACGCCGAACTGTCCGGAATCAAGCTCCACGACCTGCGGCACTTCTACGCCTCCGGCCTCATCGCCGCCGGGTGCGACGTTGTGACCGTCCAGCGCTCGCTGGGTCACTCGAAGGCCACGACCCTCAACACGTACGCCCATCTCTGGCCGACCGCCGAGGACCGGACAAGGAAGGCCGCGGAGTCGATCATGTCCGTATCGCTCGGCGAGCCCGCCGGGCGACTCGCCGAGAATTGGACGAGCACAGGCAAATGAGTCCTGCCTGGGACGGCAGACTTGCCTCCCATGGCGTGAACCGGTGGCGCGTCATTGCGCTCACTTAGGGACGACACCGTCCGGACTTGTCTCGGGTTGTCCAGGTTCGACCTCGGCCCTGGTCGGATGCAGCCTCGCAACGGCACATCTGGGGTCGTCACTGTGGACGATCCCGCAGCAGGAGCCGCGCTGCTGAACAGCTCGCCGACCGAGGCAGTTTCCTGACAGCGTGGACTCCAGGCTGGGTTGCCTGTGCTCAGCGGCGCCGACCGATGAGGTAGAAGCGGTGGACCGGCTCGCCCTCACGGGGTACGACACCGCGCTGGTACCACTCCAGATCGGTCAGGCCGGCCGCCTGCGCAGCTGCGATGACGGTGGCTGGGTCGTGGTGGAGGAAGTCAAGATCGATCGGGATGTCCCATTGCTCGGGGACGTGCCTGGTCGATGGGCCGGCGAACAGGCTGAGCACCACGTGGCCGTCCGAACGCAGCGGCCGAACGAGGGCGGCGATCGCCTCGCGAAGTTCGGACGCGGCGAGGTGCACAAGGGAGTACCACGCGAGCACCACGCCCCACCCATCCGCATCGACGGGGCGGATCAGGTGCCGCAGGTCGCGCACCTCGAACATGATGTCGCGATGGGCGCGCCGAGCGTGCGCAACCATCTCGGCACTCAGGTCCGATCCCACCACCCGAGCACCGTGGTCGCGCAGGTAGGCGCTGATCAGCCCGGGGCCGCAGCCGACATCCGCCACGGGGTGGCCGCCGGCCAGATCGACGACCCGATCCAGGAGCCACCGTTCGAAGGGTGTGTCGTCGAGATCTGAGGCGAGCCCGGTCTCATATTCAGCGGCGAGCGAGTCGTAGGCGGCGCTCACCTTGGCGTCACGAGCCTGCGGCCCCTGCGCGAGGATGCTCTCCAGGTCGACCGCCTCGGAGGCCGCGTGCGCGTCCGAAGGCAGCTCCACCGGCCCGAGCAGGTGGATCCAGCGCGGGTCCTGCCAGCCGGGGAGCCGGGCGAGTTCCTGGACGAGCGGCTCCTCCCGGCAGGCGAGCCTGGTCAGGCAGTCCTCGACCGCAGCCCGGTCAGTGAACCCGTGCAGCCGCTCAGTGCGGGTCCGCAGCTCGCCCGCGGATTGTGGGCCACGCAGCAGCAGCACGGTGATCAGCGCACGCTCGCCGGGATCAAGACCGAGCGCATCGTCGAGGAGCTGGTGGAACTTCAAGGTCCGCTGGCCGCGCCCGTCCCAGACCACCCGCACCAGCCCTTTCCCCTTGAGCGCGCGCGCAGTGGACTCGACCGTCTGCTCGTCGTAGTCGACGACCGGGTCCCGGCTGGTGCTCTGGTTGCACGCCGTGCGTAGCCCGTTGACGGTGAGGGGATAGCTGGTGGGCACGGTGACCTGCTTCTCCAGCAAGGCCCCCAGGACCCGCTGCTCGGTGGGCTCCAGACGTGGCAGGGGCGGCATGTCTTCTCCTTCGACCTTCAGCTCAGTGTCTCTCCCGCACGGCCGAGCCTGCCTCGTTGCTGCTCGTCATCGGGCGGGCTCGGGTTCGTTATCTCCGCCCTCGCCCCGGCGGCGGAAGAGATCGACCTCCCACTCGAATCCGGTCCTCGGCCCAGCCGAGGACCGGCGCCATCAGCCGGCCAGGCCGCCACGCCCAGACCTTCCGCTTCACAAGCCGGATACCCCGATCGAGCACCGGGCCCGTGACAGCCCAGCCGGGTCTCGAAACCGTCGGCCTCCTCGCTCACGCACTCAGCGTAGGCGTCAGGCAAAACGCCCACCCCTGTCTTGAGTGCCTCCGTCACGCGCGCCCAAACGGTGCTGCAACTCGCGGCTGTCGACCGCCTCTCCTCCCCACGGCCTGCCGCCGATGACGAGGACCCGCACAGCGCCCCCTTTCGCCGCAAGGCGCACCCGCGCACAGTGAGTGGTGTGCGGACGTCTTCACTTCGCCGGCAGCCCAGTACTGGCTGCTGTCGTCACGGCTGGGAGGATGGCGGGGGTGGCCCGCGGCGTTGGGAGTGCGATGGACACGATCAGTCATGTCGTCATCGGTGCTGGGCTGGCCGGGGCCTCCACAGCCTGGCACTTGGCACGCCGGGGGCGCGATGTCGTAGTGCTCGAGCGTGACCGTCCTGCGTCCCGGGCTGGGAGCTCGCATGGGTCGGCGCGGATCTTCCGCTACGCCTACGCGGACGCCTTGTACACCGAGCTCGTCCAGCGCTCCGCGCGTTGGTGGGAGGAGCTCACGGCCGTCTCCGGCCGAGACCTGATGGTGTGCACGGGCGGATTGGACCACGGCACCGTGACCCCGCCTCGTGACCTGGCGCGGATCCTCGCGGGTCGCGGAGTGCCCCACGAGTTGCTTGCCGCTCATGAGGCCGCCGGGCGGTGGCCGCAGCTGCGGTTCGACACCGACGTGCTCTACCAGCCCGACGCGGGCGTCCTTGACGCCGAAGCCACCGTGCAGACCCTGCTCGCGGCCGCGACGGGACTCGGCGCCGAGGTGCGCACTGGCTGGGCCGTCACCGCGGTCGAACGCGATGCCGGCGCGTACGCGGTCCGCAGCGCCGACGGTTACGAGGTTCGCGCCGAGCACGTCATAGTCGCGGCCGGCGGGTGGCTGCCCGACCTGCTTGGGCACCTTCCGCTCACCGGGGCGTTCCGAGAGGCCTTGCCCGCCTTCGAGGTCACCCAGGAACAGGCGTTCCACTTCCCAGTCCACGACGACTTCCCGCTCTCGACCTGGCCCACGGTGATCCACGAGATACCGACCTGGCGCGCGTACGCCCTGCCCGGAGGGCGCGATGCGCAGTTCCGCGGGATGAAGATCGCCGAGTTCCACGCCGGGAAACGGCTGCCCTCAGCGGCGCACCAAGACCAGGTCGTCGCGGACGAGGCCCGCTGCCGGATGATCGAGAAGGTCCACGAGTTCTACCCGGGCCTGCGTCCCGAGCCCTACGCAGAGACGACCTGCCTGTTCACCATGACCCCCACCGAAGACTTCGTCATCGACACCTGCGACGGCATCACCATCGTCTCCGCCTGCTCCGGCCACGGCGCCAAGTTCGCACCCCTGCTTGGCAAGCTCGTGACCGACCACCTTCTCGACGACGCCGTACTCCCTCAGCAGTTCCTCGTCCGCTGACCCCCGGCACCGTTGGTGGCCTCGACCGCCCACACCCGTACCGGCGACGCGACCCCAGTCCAAGTGCGTCAGCACCCGCGGCGGCGCACAACAACCCCGGCCTGCGGGTGGCTGACCGGGGTCCTGCCGTGCGGACACTGCGTGCAAAGAGTGCTTCTCGCCACCGGCACTGAGCCTCGCCCAAACACCCGGACCCCCTCGCCCGGGCCTCGCTCGCCTAACGTGCGTCTCGTCGGCCGCGTGTCGCCTAGTGACAGCCAGCGCCGTCGGTGGGTCTAGGGAAGAGACGAGGCCGCTCCGCCACCGACGATGTGAGTCGACGCCGTCGACGCGGTCCGCGCGGGCTCACGATCCGAGCCGCGCCTCTAGGCGTTTGTGCCACCGCGCTCGGCGCGGCCAGCGCTCGCCGCTGGGGGTGCCGTCGCCGCCGCGAGCACCTTGCGCAACGCCCCCGCGAGCACCTCAGTCTCGCGTGCGGTGAGGTGGTCGGCGAACTCGCGCTGCACCGAGGCGACGTAGGTCGGTGCCGCCCTGCGCAACGCAGCCCTTCCTGCGTTGGTCACGGCCGCGAACGCCGACCGACCATCGTGCGGGTTGGGCTCTCGGGCCACCAGCCCGGCACGCACCAGCTCGTCGACGACCCGGCTCACCCGCGTGCGGCTGACGGCGGCGACCTCGCCGAGCTGGCCCATCGTCAGCCGCCGTTCGGGCGCGGAGTTGAGCTCGAGGAGGACGTCGTACCACGTGAGCGGCAGGCCGTGAGCCTCCTGAAGGGCACGGTCGAAACGCGGCACCAACGCGGAGTGCACCTTGAGCAGCGCACCCCAAGTGGCCGAGAGGTCAGCGGTCATGACAACACGGTACCAACTCTTGTGCGTGCGCACGCATCTTGCTATAACTATGTGCGTACGCACATACCTTTCGATTGAAGGACACCGACATGACCACCCTGTTGCACATCTCCGCATCTCCTCGCGGCCAGCGCTCCGAGTCCCTCGCCATCGCGAAGACGTTCCTCGACGAGCTGCGCGCGACGCGACCCCACGTCACGGTCGAGCACTGGGATCTCTGGGACGGCACCCTGCCCGACTTCGGTCCGCCCGCTGCGGCAGCCAAGATGGCGATCTTCGGCGGCGCCGACCCCGAGGGCGACGAGGCCACCGCCTGGCGCGCCGCGCGTGAGACCTTCGAGCGCTTCGACTCCGCGGACCACTACCTGTTCACCGTGCCGATGTGGAACGCGTCGGTGCCGTACATCCTCAAGCAGCTCATCGACGTGATCAGCCAGCCCGGCATGGTCTTTGGCTTCGACCCCGCCACTGGCTACACGGGCCTGCTCCAGAACAAGCGGGCGGCCGTCATCTACACCAGCGCGGTCTACGGCCCCGGCCGCGGGCCGGGCTTCGGCAACGACTTCCAGCAGCCGTACTTCGAGGACTGGCTCCGCTGGGCCGGCGTCGACGACATCCGCAGCATCGCGTTCCGGCCCAACCTGGCCACCGTCGACCCGGAGCCGGCACGCAAGGCCGCGCACGACCGGGCCAGGGCGGTCGCGCGAGGGTTCCTGGCCTCGCCCGAGCCTGCGCTGCGTGCCGGGTGACCCCCCTGATAAGTGCTCGTCTGGCAGACTTGCCGGCAGCAACTTCCGGCTACCAAGGTGTGCGACAACTGCACCTGACCCCTTAGAACGCCCGTGTCTCGGGTCCTACCCCCGCCCTGTACACGGAGACGGCGATGGGCGCTGGGTCGACCTGACCGCCCGGAGTCCTCGATGACTTCCCGAGTGCCTGCTCGCTGCCTATTCGGGCCGATCGCGCTGTGCGGTCTCATCGCCGCCAAGGGGTGACGTATTTGGGGGTCAACCGGCCGCAGTAGGTCTGGAGACAGCCCTCAGAACAGCCAGATCGAGCCGATCACGCTGAAACTCCTGCGGACTGTGTGCGGACTGCGAGGGGTCGCACCCCATCTGACCTGCGCAAACGCGCCAACTCAGACGTTGAAGCGGAACTCCACGACGTCGCCGTCCTGCATCACGTACTCCTTGCCCTCCATACGCACCCGCCCGGCCGCACGGGCGGCGGCCATCGAGCCTGCGGCATCCAGATCGGTGAACGAGACGATCTCGGCCTTGATGAAGCCGCGCTGGAAGTCGGTGTGGATGACGCCCGCGGCCTGCGGTGCGGTCCAGCCCTGGTGGATGGTCCAGGCCCGCGACTCCTTCGGCCCGGCGGTGAGGTAGGTCTGCAGACCGAGAGTGTGGAAACCGACCCGCGCGAGCTGGTCGAGACCCGACTCCTCGGCGCCGAACGACTGGAGCATCTCGAGGGCGTCCTCCTCGGACATCTCCATGAGGTCCATCTCGAGCTTGGCGTTGAGGAAGACCGCGTCGGCCGGCGCCACGAGCGCCCCGAGGCGGGCGTGCAGGTCGGCGTCGGCGAGCTGCTCCTCGTCGAGGTTGAACACGTAGATGAACGGCTTGGTCGTGAGCAGCCCCAAGGACGACGCCATGGCGAGGTCGACGCCCGCAGCCGCCCCCGCGGCATACAGCGTGTTGCCCTCCTCGAGCACCTTCTGGGCGGCGACGGCGTTCTCGTAGGCCGGCTTGGACTCCTTCTTGATCCGCGACTCCTTCTCGAGCCGCGTGACGGCCTTCTCGAGGGTCTGCAGGTCGGCGAGGATCAGCTCGGTGTGGATCGTCTCGATGTCCGAGCTCGGCGAGACCTTGCCGTCGACGTGCACGACGTCGCCGTCCTCGAAGGCCCGCACGACCTGGCAGATGGCGTCGGCCTCGCGGATGTTGGCCAGGAACTTGTTCCCCAGCCCCTCCCCCTCGGACGCGCCCCGCACGATGCCGGCGATGTCGACGAAGTCGACCGTGGCCGGCAGGATCTTCTCCGAGCCGAAGATCTCGGCCAGCCGCGCGAGCCGCTCGTCCGGCAGCGGGACGACGCCCACGTTGGGGTCGATCGTCGCGAACGGGTAGTTCGCCGCGAGGACGTTGTTCTTGGTCAGAGCGTTGAACATCGTGGACTTGCCGACGTTGGGCAGTCCGACGATTCCGATTTGAAGGGCCACGAGGCCGAGAGTCTACCGGCGCGCACGGGTCGTCCCCGCCGCGCCGGGGGGCGGGGCTCACACCCCGGGCGGCTCGCTGTTCTCCAGGTATGCCGTCTGCTCGGCGTCGTGGGCGAGCTCGAGCATGCGCGCGGTGTAGGGCGCGACGTGCGCCGCGGCATCCGCGACCGTGCGCCAGTGGGCGCCGGCGATCTCGCGGCGGAGGAAGAGCGCGGGGTCGAGCTCACCGGTGTCGTGTACGCCGAGGTCGAACAGGTAGAGCATGGCGTCGTCCCAGCCCCGCCACGGCGGCAGCCAGTTGACGGCGAGGAGGCGGCCGGCGGTGACGTGGATGCCGAGCTCCTCCTCGACCTCGCGCTCGACGCAGGTGGCCGGGGACTCCCCCGGGTCGACGACGCCGCCGGGCAGGTCCCACTCCTTCTTGTAGCTGAGCTCGCAGAGCAGCACCTCGCCGGCGGGGTTGCGCAGGACGCCCTGGCCGATGGTGCGCTTCTTGGGCAGCCGGGCGTTGAGGATGGAGATGCGCCGCAGGCGCTCGCGCTCGGACTCGGAGCGGCGGGGGCGGTCAGCCACGGACAGCTCGCCCCCCGAGGTCGGCGACGAGCCGCTCGACGACGAACGCCGCGTTGGCGTCGCGCACCTCGAGGGGCACAGGCGGCAGGAAGTCGTCCCACACGACCATGAACGAGCCGCGCAGCTCCGGCATCCGCGCGGGCCGGGCCATGAACCACCAGTGCGCGTGCGCCCCACCGTCACCCACCCGGATGACGTGGCAGCGGGCGACGCTCGGCAGCGCCTCGACGGCGCGGACGAGGGCCACCTGCACGCGGCCGGACGAGGCGGCCAGTTCGTCGGGCAGGTCGGGCACGTCGAGGTGTCGGTGCGGCACGAGCGAGAGCACGAGGGGGGCTCCGGACGGCGGGGCCACCTTGAGCCGCCAGTCGTCGTCCGCCCAGACGACCGCCCAGCCGCCCGGTTCGGGAGCGGGGTCGGGCTCGGCGCAGTGGCACGTGGCGGGGTCATCCCCCGAGCGCGGCGCCTCGTCGGTCACCAGGGTCGGGCCGGACTTGAGCCGGAGGCCCTCGACCTCGAACGGGAAGACGTCCCAGGCGACCACGCCGTCGGGATCGATGCCCAGCCGTCCGTCGCAGCCGGTGGCCGCCGCGACCCGGGCGGCGTAGGTCTGGACGTCCTCGGGCATGCGGCGACCCTACCCACGCGGACCGGTGAGAACCGTCGAGGTCCCACGACGCGCTGACGAGCGAAGCGGATCATCCGCGTGTCGCGGGATGTCGTCGGCCGCTGTCGGTGGCCGGTGGGATGGTCGCCCCATGAACGCAGCGGTGTGGGGCCTGGTCGGTCTGGTCGTCGGCATCGGCGTCGCGGTGGCGGTGTGCCGGCTGCTGTATGCCGCGCGCTCGGCCGCCGTCGGCGCCGAGCGTGACCTGCTGCGCGAGCGGGTGCTCGACCTCGAGACCTCGTTGGCCGAGGACATGGAGACGGCCGCCCTGCTGGCCCCGCTCAAGGACGCGCTGGTACGCGTCGAGACCCACGTCGGCTCGCTCGAGCGCGACCGCATGGAGCAGTTCGGCTCGCTACGAGCCCTGCTGTCCCGGGTCGAGGGCGAGACCCAGCACCTCGGCCGACAGACGGCGTCGCTGGCCGGTTCGCTGCGCTCCTCGACCGTGCGTGGCGCCTGGGGCGAGGTGCAGCTGCGGCGGGTGCTCGAGGCGTCGGGGATGCTGTCGCGCTGCGACTTCGACGAGCAGGTCACCGCGGTCAGTGCCCACGACCGCGGGGTTCGGCCCGACGTCGTCGTGCGGCTGCCCGGCAGCAAGGTGCTGGTCATCGACGCCAAGGCCCCGATGAACGCCTTCCTCGACGCGCAGGCCGACGACCTGCCCGACGACGAGAGGGCTGCGCTGCTGGTCGACCACGCCACGGGGCTCGGGCGGCACGTCGCCGCGCTGGCCGCCAAGGAGTACTGGTCCGCCTTCCGCGAGGGCCCCGAGATGGTCGTCTGCTTCGTGCCCAGCGACGCGATGCTCGGCGCGGCGCTGGCCGCCTCGCCCTCGCTGCACGAGCGAGCGCTGGCCCAGCGGGTCGTGCTCGTCGGCCCGGGTGCCCTGATGGCCCTGTTGCGCACCGTCGCCTTCACCTGGCAGCAGGACGCCCTGTCGGCCAGCGCCCGCGAGCTGCTCGACCTCGGTCGCGACCTGCACCGTCGCCTGGCCACCCTCGGCGGGCACACTGCGAAGGTCGGCCGCAGCCTGCAGTCGAGCGTCGAGGCCTACAACGCGATGGTCGGGGCGCTCGAGTCACGCGTGATGGTCACCGCGCGTCGGATGCACGACCTCGACCTCGTCGGCGACGAGATCTCGGTGCTCACGCCGGTCGAGACCGCACCCCGGCCGCTCACCTCGCAGGAGCTGATCGACGCCGCCACCGCCGAGGAGGCCCGCCCCGAGCTGCTCCTCGACCTCGACCTGGGGGCCCCCACCCTGCCGCACCGACGCGACGCCGGCTGAGCAGGGGCTGCTCGGCGGTTCGCCCGCGCGAGCGGCGCGGTTCGTGGTCGGATGTCCGCGTGGGGCGCCGGCGGGGCGGATGGGTGGTCGTGGCATCGGTCGCACTGGTGGTGGGCGGGTGCGCCGGCACGTCGGCGACGCCACCGCTATCGGCAGGCCGGGCATCCGTGCCGTCGGTCGTGCGCCAGGGGCCGGGCACGGGGGACGTGCTGGTCCAGGGCACCGTGACCGGCCTCGACCCGTCAGCCGGGCCGACCTCGGTGGCCGTCATGGTGTGGCCGATCGACGACGGTGCGGCGAAGGTGGGCGACATCGTCGACACCCTCGACCTGCCACCCGTCACAGTGGACGCCTCGGGCCACTGGGCGGTCGAGCTCGACCCCGCCACCGTGACCTCGAAGTACCTCACCGCGGAATCGCCCTGGGTGAACTTCGACATCCAGGTGATGAACGCCTCGACCGGCACGAGCTGGGGCAGCACCGCGTTCCTCGTCGACGACCCGGGCGTCTGGCGCAGCGAGGGGGCCGGGGTGGCCGACCGCGTCATCGACGTCTCGATGGACTTCGGTGCCCCGCAGGTATCGGTCACCGACTCCCTCGGGGAGGCCACCACGTCGCCGCTGACACTCGCGCCACGCGGCTGATCCGGCGCGCTGGGTGAGTCACCCGTCGAGCGCGGCGAACTCGCGGTCGAGCACCCCCATGACGACGTCATCGTGCCACCGGCCGTCGACCCAGCAGCTCTCCCGCTCGCGGCCCTCCTCCACGAAGCCGCAGGCCCGGTAGGCGGCGATGGCCCGCTCGTTGAAGGCGAGCACCTTGAGGTCGACCCGGTGCATCCCCAGCGTGCCGAAGGCGTGCCGCAGCACCAGCCGGATCGCCTCGGCGCCCAGCCCCCGGCCCAGGAACTGCGGCGCGTACATCCCGATCGCCAGGCGCGCCTTGCGACCTCCCTCGCGGACGTCGGACAGGATCACCGCACCCGCGAGCTCGCCGTCGCTCTCGATCGCCCAGCACCACGCCCCCGCAGCCGCCCGGGCCGCCAAGTGACCCGGCCAGGCTGCCACCTCCTCGTCGGTCATCGGCCGGGTGTCGGTGTCAGCGCCGTAGCCGCGCTCGATCTCGCGGTGCCACCCGTGCCGCTGCCGGGCCAGCACGTCGTCATCCCGAAAGACCCGCAACGTGACGCGCGATCCCGTCAAGGTCGGGGTCGGCGGTGTCGTCATGGCCGACATCGTGCCCCAGGCCGTCAGCGCAGGGAGCGCCGAACTGCCGCCCGGCCGACCAGCCGGCCGAGCAAGGCACCCGTGGCCGCCCCCACGAGCACGTCGCCCGGGTAGTGCACGCCCGTGTAGACCCGCGAGAAGGCCACCGTGGCACCCGCCGCCCGTAGCGGCCAGCGCAGTGCCGGCACCACGTCGCCGACGGCGACCGCGAAGGCGAGGGCGGATGCCGAGTGGCCTGAGGGGAACGACGTCGAGGTCGGCATCGGCACCCAGCGCGCCTCGGGCACCGCATGCCCCTCGCGGTCGGGCCGCGCGCGGTCACCGGCGAACTTCATCGGCTGGTTGACGACCAGGGACGCCGCACCGATGGCGACCACCCCGGCCCGGGCGGCCCGCCGGCCGGTGCGGCCGCCGAACAGTGCCAGCGCGCCGGCCACCAGGAACCACGGCTTGGAGTGGTTGGCGAAGTGCGACAGCCGGCTCAGCGGGGCGTCGAACGCCGGGGTCGACGTGCGGGCCACGGCCACATAGGCCGAGCGGTCGAGCTCCCCGAGCCGGTGGAGGATCGTCGACGCCCTCGCCGCGACCGGGTGGCCGGTCGTACCGCGGTCATCCAACCGCCGAGCCAGCCGCTCCTCGACGGGCTCCACCCCGACGACCCGGTCGACCTGCGCGTTCGCGGCGGTCGGTCGGCCCGCGCTCCCCGCGCCCCCGGCGCCCAGGTCGCTCACGTCGACACCACCGGCCGGCCCAGCGCCGTACCCCACAGGTCACCGAGCGTCGACATCGACGTCACGTGCACCGCGGGACCGGCGACCGGCCGGGAGAGCACGGCCCGGGCCTGCCGCACCGTCAGCGCTCCCGGCCGGACCACGAAGCGCAATGGGGCGTCCATGGTGAGCGCCTCACCGTCGACGCCGACCTCGACCGGCCCGCCCGAGCCGACCTCGAACTCGGTGGCGGTCCACTCGTTCCATCCCGAGAACCGGCCCACCTGCCCGGCGGCCTCGAGCGCGGCGAACTTCTGGGCATCCGCCGCGCCGCGCACCAGCACCGACACCACCCCCAGCCGCCCGGTGTCGAGGGCCGGGCGGGTGGACCCGCCGCGCAGGTGCGAGAGCTGGTAGGGGTTGTTCGACACCAGCACCAGGTTGGCCGACGACGTCCGCTCCCCCGACGGCAGCGTGAACTGCAGGTCGAGCGGCACCGCCGCCGGCCCGATCAGGTCGGGCAACGTGTCGGCGGCCGTGCGGATCTTGGCGTCGCGGTACTCCTGCGACTGCACGATCTTGGCGTAGAGCCCCATCGACGCGTTGTTGACGAAGGTGCGGCCGTTCACCTCCGCGAGGTCGATCCGTCGGTCGATGCCGTCGGTGTACGCGTCGAGGGCTCCCACCACGTCGGCCCGGTCCATGCCCAGGTCGAGCGCGAAGTGGTTGCGCGTCCCGGCGGGGATGACGACCATCGGGATGCCGTGCCGGCTCGCCACCGAGGCCACGAGCGCCTGCGAGCCGTCGCCACCGGCCATGCCGATGACGTCCGCGCCGCGCGCCACGGCATCCTCGGCGAGCGCCAGGAGGTCAGAGCCCTTGTAGAGCACGATCGGCTCGATGCCGCGCTCGCGACACAGCCGCTCGAGCTCGAACTTCTCGACCTTCCCGCCCCCGGACCACGGGTTCATGATCAGCACCGCGTGGCGAGCGGGCGGTGCCGCGACGACGGTTGAGGGGTCTGGCGTCGACGGCCGCAGGGCGACTCGAGCCGCCGCGGCCGACACCGCGACGAGGGCCACGCCCACGACGAGCACCCGCACGCTCTGGCTGGCCACCATGACCACGGCGAAGACGACCAGGGACGTGAGCCCGACCCCGATCGCGAGAAGTCGCGGGGTCCCCCGTCTCGAGACGGCGAACCACGCCGCGACCACCGTGACCGACAGCGTCACCAGCCCCGCCAGCAGCACGTCCCATCGGCGGATCAGGACGACGAGCATGAACAGGGCCGCTGCGCCGAGGGCCAGGTACGCCAGCCAGGCGGCGGCTTGCTGCTGTCGGGTGGGCGCGTTGCTCTGCCCGGGTCGTGCGGTCACGAGTGCTCCTCTGCGTCCGGCGCCGATGGGGTCTGCCAGGCCTCACCGGTCTGCGCGATGTAGGCCGCCACGGCCTCGTCGACGGTGGGGAAGAAGTGGGCCGGGTCGATGGTGCGCTCCAGCTCGTAGCGGTCGATCTTCTCCCGCACCGGGTCCTTGACCTCGGCGAAGACCAGTGAGACGTCGCGCGCGTTGAGCCAGGTGTCGAGCTCGACGAGCATGTCCGCGGCAGTGGTGTCGACGTCGGTCATCGGTTCGGCGGCCACGAGCACCCAACGCAGGCCCGGGCGCACCTCGACCATGGCTCGCACGGCGTCGCCGAACATCCGCGAGTTGGCGAAGATCAGCGGCGCGTCGAACCGGTAGACGACCAGGCCCGGCAGCAGCTCGGAGTGCGGGTAGGTGCCGGTGTCGTGCAGGCCTGCCAGCCCCTCGACCCGGCCCAGCTCGGCCTGGTGTGGCCACCAGACCCGACGGAACACGTTGAGGATCGAGAGCGTGATGGCGAGCAGGATGCCGGGGAGCACCCCCAGCAGGGCGACACCCAGGAACGCCGCGATCGACAGCCCGAACTCGGTGCGCCGCAGCTGCCAGAGCCGCCGGGTTGCGGGCAGGTCGGCGAGCGAGATCGCCGCCGCGATCACGATGGCGCCCAGGGTCGGCTGCGGCACGTACTGCATCACCCCGGTCGCGAAGACCAGCACGAACGCGATGACGGCGGCGCCGACGACGCCGGTCACCTGCGACCGGGAGCCGGCCTGCTCCGACACGGCGGTGCGCGAGCCGCTGGTGCTCACCGGGAAGCCCTGGAAGAGCCCGGCGAAGATGTTGGCGGCGCCGATGCCGATCATCTCCTGGTCGCCGTGCACCCGGTCCCCGCGCCGGGCCGCGAACGAGGAGGCCGTCGACATGGTGTCGGCCAGCGCCACGACGGCGATGGCCACCGCGCCGAGGAACAGCTCGGGCAGGTCACCCCACGGCATGCTCGGCAGCGTGAACGGCGGGAAGCCCTGCGGCAGCACCCCGATGGTCTTCACGCCGTCGGCCTGGAGGTCGAGCAGGTTGACGGCAAGCGCCGCGAGGACGACCACGACGAGCACCGCCGGGATCTTGGGAAGCAGGCGCTGCAGCACCAGGATGCCGACCAGCGAGACCACGCCGATGAGCGCCGCGGTGGTGTTGAACAGCTGGTCGGCCAGGCCGGTGACGAACCCCCGCGCCTCGCCGATCAGCCCGTCTGCGTCGACCGAGAAGCCGAACAGCTTGGGCAGCTGTCCGACGACGATGGTCAGCGCCAGGCCGTTCATGTACCCGATCTGGGTGGGCTTGGACAGCAGGTCTGCGACGAACCCCAGATGGCCAAGGCCTGCCACGGTCATGACGACACCGACGAGCAGGGCGAGCACCGACGCCAGCGCCACGGCCTTGGCCGGGTCACCACCGGCCAGTGCCAGCGGCCCGATGGTCGCGGCGATCATCGGGCCCAGGGACGAGTCCGGGCCGAGCACGAGGATTCGCGACGGGCCGAAGATGGCGTAGCCCAGCAGGCAGAGGATCGAGGTGTAGAGGCCGGTCACCGGGGGCAGCCCGGCCAGCTCGGCGTAGGCCATGCCCTGCGGCACGAGGAGGGCCGAGAGCACCAGTCCGGCGACGACGTCCTTGGGCAGCCAGCTGCGCTGGTAGGTGCGGAACAGGCTGAGACCGGGGACGAACTGCGCCACCCCGGACGGCCGCTGCGGCGCCGGGGGTGCGGAGGTGGGCACGCTCATCCGGCAACCACCTCTCCCTCGACCTGCGACCCCGCACCCCCGCCGCGGGGGCACGAGCGACCTACCCGCGATCGTCGCGACCCGAGGGCCGCACGGGCATCACCCTGCCGGGGTGACCGGCCAGCCCTGCCCGCGGTCGGGTCAGCCGGCCTGCACGTGCGCGGCTCGCCGAACGTCGGCCCATACGCCCGGTACACCCGGTACCGACCCTGATCAGAGCTCGCGCTCGTAGTGGAAGGTCAGCGGCCCGCCCTCGCCCTCGGTGCGGTGGAAGCCCTCGGCCTCGTAGAGGTGCCGGGCCGCCAGGTCGTCCTCGCTCGTGGCGAGGTCGATGAAGTCGCAGCCGCGCAGCACGGCCCGGTCGAGGCACGCCCGCAGCAGGGTGCGCCCGAGCCCGCCACCACGGCGGGCGGGCACCACGTAGAGCTCGGCGAGGTAGCACTCGTCGGCGGCGCTCCACAGCGACCGCCGGAAGCGCAGCACCGCCACCCCGTCGGCCTCCCCGACGAGCAGCACCTCGGTGTCGCCCTCGGCGACCAGCTGCTCCAGCCGGGACGTGAGGGCCGTCGGGCCGGGCGTGACGTCGTCGAACTCGGTGTTGAAGTCGTCGAGCAGCCGGCCGGCGTCGGCCAGGTCGTGCCGTCCGGTGGCCAGCGTGACCGGCACGTCCCCGGCATCCCCCTGCGTCATCACGGCCCTCTGGTCGCTCAGTGCAGCGAGCCGGCCTCGGCGAAGCTCGCGTCGTGCACCATCTTGTCGCTCTTGCCGGCGGCCTTGAGGTCGCGGCGGATCTCGTTGGGCAGCGAGAACATGATCGACTCCTGCGCCGCGACGACCGGCTCGACGTCGCCGTAGCCGCGCGCGGCCAGGTGCTCGAGCACCTCGCGCACCAGGATCTCGGGCACGGAAGCGCCGGAGGTGACGCCCACGGTCGTCACGCCCTCGAGCCACACCTCGTCGATCTCGTCGGCATAGTCGACGAGATGCCCTGCGCGAGAACCATGCTCGAGTGCCACCTCGACGAGGCGCACCGAGTTGGACGAGTTGCGCGAGCCGATGACGAGCATGAGGTCGCAGTCGGCGGCCATCTGCTTCACCGCGAGCTGGCGGTTCTGGGTGGCGTAGCAGATGTCGTCGCTGGGCGGGTCCTGCAGCGACGGGAAGCGCTCGCGCAGGCGCCGCACGGTCTCCATCGTCTCGTCGACCGAGAGCGTGGTCTGCGACAGCCAGACGACCTTGTCGGGGTCGCGCACGGTGACGTGGTCGACGTGGTCGGGCCCGTCGACGAGCTGGATGTGGTCAGGCGCCTCGCCGGCGGTGCCGATGACCTCTTCGTGGCCCTCGTGGCCGATGAGCAGGATGTCGTAGTCGCTGTCGGCGAAGCGCACGGCCTCGCGGTGCACCTTGGTGACGAGCGGGCAGGTGGCGTCGATCGCACGCAGCGACAGGGCCCGCGCCTCCTCGTGGACGACCGGGGCCACCCCGTGCGCGGAGAACACGACCGTGGCGCCCTCGGGCACCTCGTCGGTCTCGTCGACGAAGATCGCGCCACGCTTCTGGAGAGTGGTGACGACGTGCTTGTTGTGCACGATCTCCTTGCGCACGTAGACCGGGGCGCCGTAGAGCTCGAGGGCCTTCTCGACCGTGACGACCGCCCGGTCGACGCCCGCGCAGTAGCCGCGCGGGGCGGCGAGGAGCACGCGCTTCGTGGAGTCAGCCATGTGCTCCATCGTAGGTTGCGGGCCGTCCGTGCCCGAATCCTCGGACGAGGCACGACGGACGCGGGCCCACACGTACAACGTGGCCACGGAGGCCGGGGTCGGCATCGCCACGCTCTACCGCCGCTTCCCCGACCGCGGCGAGCTGATCGCCGAGGCGTTCGCCGACGCGCTCGCCCAGTTCGAGGCGAGCACCGCACACGCCCTGGCGGCCGACGATCCGTGGGACTGGTTCGCTGACCTGGTCAACGCCGTCGGCGACATCGAGGCGCGCAACCGGGGCTTCACCCACCTCATCCAGTCAGAGGTCCGGCCCCTGCGCGGCCTCGGCGGTGACCGTGCCGCCGGCCAGCACGCCATCGCGCAGATCATCCGGCGCGGCCAGGACGCCGGCGTCGTGCGCGCCGACCTCGCCCCCGACGACGTCCCGGTCATCTCGTTCGCCATCGCCGGCATCCTCGAGACGACCCGCGACGACGTGCCCGACACATGGCGCCGGCACGTCGCCCTGCTGCTCGACGGATGCCGGGCCGGCGCCGCCTCGACCCCCCTCCCCCCGCGCCCGAGCCGCGCGCCCTGCACCGCGCCATGCTCCGCTCGGCCCGTCGGCGCCAGACCCGCTGACCCAACCGACCGACCGATTGCGGATCGTCCACCACGCGGGCCCTTGATGCGCGGTGAAGACTCGCAAGAAGTCGGGGGTTGCCGGGCCCTAGAGTTCGGCGCATGAGCACGCCGGCACGAGAGGGTCGCGGCCCACTGCCCGAGCGGGCGGCCCAGACGACGGCCGAGCAGCCGTGGCCGGTGCGCCTGCTGTCGATGAAGATCGGCGAGTACGTCGAGAAGATGTCGACGCTGTGGGTCGAGGGCCAGGTCGTGCAGCTCAACCGCCGCCCCGGCGCCCGCACGGCGTACCTGACCCTGCGCGACCCGGACGTCGACATGAGCCTGTCGGTCTCGATCTCGGTCAACGCCCTCGACGCGATGCCGGGCCCGCTCACCGAGGGTGCGCGGGTCGTGCTGCAGGCCAAGCCCGCCTTCTGGACCCAGCGCGGCTCGCTGATGCTCGACGCCCGGCAGATCCGCCCCGTGGGGGTCGGCGAGCTGCTCGCCCGGCTCGAGTACCTCAAGCGCCACCTGGCGCAGGAGGGGCTGTTCGACCGCGACCGCAAGCGCCCGCTGCCGTTCCTCCCCCGCCGGGTGGGGCTGGTCTGCGGCCGGGCCAGCGCCGCCGAGCGCGACGTCGTCGAGAACGCGATGCGCCGTTGGCCGGCCACCCGCTTCGAGATCCGCCAGGTCGCCGTGCAGGGGAACACCGCGGTCGCCGAGGTGACGGCCGCGCTCGCCGAGCTCGACGCCCACCCGGAGGTCGACGTCATCGTCATCGCCCGTGGCGGCGGCGGGGTCGAGGACCTCCTGCCGTTCAGCAACGAGGCCCTGGTGCGGGCGGTGGCGGCAGCGCGCACCCCCGTGGTGAGCGCCATCGGCCACGACGTCGACACCCCGTTGCTCGACCTCGTCGCCGACCACCGCGCCTCCACCCCCACCGACGCCGCCAAGGCGATCGTGCCGGATGCCGCCGCCGAGCGCGCCGCTGTCGCCGCCACCCGGGAGCGGGGTCGGCGCGCGCTCACCGGGCGGCTGCACCACGAGCGCCGCCGCCTGGTCGAGCTGCGCAGCCGGCCGGTGCTCACCGACAAGGGCGCCTTCGTCCGCAGCCAGCGGGACGTCGTCGAGGCGCTGCGGGCCCGGGCACGCCGGCGGGTCGAGAGCCAGCTGCACCGGGCCCGCGACCACACCGAGCACCTGCGCGCCCAGGTGCGCACCCTGTCCCCGCAGTCGACGCTCGACCGGGGCTACGCGATCGTGCAGCAGGTCGACGGGACGGTCGTCAGCGACCCGGCCGAGCTCGAGGTCGGCGAGCTGCTGCGGGTGCGCGTCGCCCGGGGCGACTTCGCCGCCCGCCCGGTCGCGAGCGCCGACTAGGCTGCGCGGCATGGCGAAGAAGGCCGACGTCGCGGATCCTGGCACCCCTGACCTCGAGACGGGTGAAGTCCCCGGGCGGGTCGCCGACGACCCGAACGCCGACGTCGCCGCACTCTCCTACGAGCAGGCCCGCGACGAGCTGGTCGACATCGTGGCCCGGCTCGAGAACGGCTCGGCCGGGCTCGAGGAGAGCATGGGCCTCTGGCAGCGCGGCGAGGTTCTGGCCGCACACTGCGCCACCTGGCTCGACGCCGCGGAGGCGAGGGTCAGCGCCGGCGGCTGACCGGCATCCGGGGGGTGGTCAGGACGTGACCGGCTCGAGGTGCTCGACGAACTGGGCCATCTCCTCGAAGCCGGCCGTGCCGGTGATGAGCGTGGTCAGCTCGCCGGGCGCCGACGGCTCGCCGACCAGGCTGTTCTGCACCTTGGTGTCGCGCTCGTACTTCGTCCAGGTGCGCCCGCCGGCCTCGAGGGTGCCGGTCTTCGGCGCCCGGTTGGTCTGCGCCTCCACCCAGAGCGGTGTGGGGTCCTTCGTCTGCTCGACCGCGACGTAGGTGCCCGACGGCGTCTGGTAGCCGGCGTGCCAGGTCGAGAACCCGTCGGTGGTGCGCACGAACCGCGCGGAGGTCGTGCTCCAGCCCTCGGGGAGGCCGACGGCCTCGACGATCGGCCAGCCGGTGCGCGCCTTCACGTCGACGGCGGTCGCGTGCACGTCGACCGGCGGTCCGCTCACCGAGCTCACCCGCGGCACGATCATGATGAGCACCAGCACCATGCCGACGACCGCGGCCAGGGACAGCACGAGGTTCTTGGCGGACCCCATGGAGTAGCGGCTCTTCGCGGGCGCGGGCGTGGTCACCCCCATATCGTCGCCGACGGGCGCCCGGCGCGCCCAATCGCCCCGGCGATAAGGTTGGGCAGCCGCCCCGTCGTCATCGCAGACAAGGACGAGATGACCACCACGAGCCCCACCTCACCGCCCTCCCGCCGCACCCGCAGGAAGCAGCCGTGAGCGCGGACAGCCGGCCGGTCGTCGTCATCGGCGAGCTGCTCGTCGACATCGTCCACACCCCCGACGGCCAGAGCGCCGAGCACGTGGGCGGGTCGCCGGCCAACGTCGCGCTCGGCCTGGCCCGGCTCGGGCACGACACCTGGTTCGCCACCCTCGTCGGCACCGACGCGCGCGGCACCCGCTGCGCCGAGCACGTCGAGTCCGGTGGGGTGAAGCTGCTGCCGGGCAGCACCAACCCGGCTCACCCCACGTCCACCGCGGCCGCGACCCTTGACGAGTCCGGCGCCGCCAGCTACGTGTTCGACCTGCACTGGGACCTGCCGCCCGTGCAGCTGCCCGAGGGTACCGCCCACCTGCACATCGGCTCGATCGGCACCACCCTCACCCCCGGCGACACCGAGGTCACCGCCGCGGTGCACCGCACCCGCACCAGCGGCACCGTGTCGTACGACCCGAACATGCGCCCCACCATCATGGGCAGCGCGGATGCCGTGCGCCCGCGGGTCGAGGAGCTCGTGGCCCTGTCCGACGTGGTCAAGTGCTCCGAGGACGACATCGAGTGGCTCTACCCCGGCGAGTCGGCCTCCCAGGTGATGGCACGCTGGGCCGGTCTCGGCGCCGCCCTCACCGTCGTCACCCTCGGAGCCGACGGCGTCAGCTGGCGCGCCGCCTCGGGTGACGAGGATCGCGAGCCGGCCCGGGCCAGCTCGGTCGTCGACACCGTCGGTGCGGGTGACTCCTTCATGGCCGGCCTGGTGTCGGGCCTGCTCGACGACGGCCTGCTCGGCAGCCTCACGGCGCGCGACCGGCTGCACGCCGCCGGCCTGCCGGAGGTGCGCCCCGCCATCGACCGCGCCCTGGCGACGAGCGGCCGCACCGTGCTGCGCGCCGGCGCCTACGCCCCCACCCGCGAGGAGATCTGATGACCGACTTCCGCTACGAGGACCTCCTGCCGGTCGGCGCCGACGAGACGCCCTACCGGCTGCTCACCACGGAGGGGGTCTCGGTCGTCGAGGGGCCGGGTGGCCGCCGCTTCCTGCAGGTCGAGCCCGAGGCGCTGCGCCTGCTCACCGACACCGCGATGCACGACATCGCCCACTACCTGCGCCCGGCCCACCTGCAGCAGCTCGCCAACATCCTCGACGACCCCGAGGCGAGCAACAACGACAAGTTCGTGGCGCTCGACCTGCTCAAGAACGCGAACATCGCGGCGGGCGGCATCCTGCCGATGTGCCAGGACACCGGCACCGCGATCGTCATGGGCAAGCGCGGCCAGCAGGTGCTGACCGCCGGCCGCGACGAGGAGCCGATCAGCCGCGGGGTCTACGACGCCTACACCCGGCTCAACCTGCGCTACTCGCAGATGGCGCCGGTCACGATGTGGGACGAGCGCAACACCGGGTCGAACCTGCCGGCGCAGGTCGAGATCTACGCCGACACCGCGGCCGGGCACGAGACCACCTACAAGTTCCTCTTCATGGCCAAGGGCGGCGGCAGCGCCAACAAGTCGTACCTGTTCCAGGAGACGAAGGCGATCCTCAACCCCGACGCGATGATGCGCTTCCTCGACGAGAAGCTGCGCGGCCTCGGCACAGCGGCCTGCCCGCCCTACCACCTGGCCATCGTCATCGGTGGCACGAGTGCCGAGTTCGCCCTCAAGACAGCCAAGTACGCGAGCGCCAAGTACCTCGACCAGCTGCCGAAGACCGGCGACCCGGCCACCGGTCACGGCTTCCGCGACACCGAGCTCGAGGAGAAGGTGCTCGAGCTGACCCGGCAGTTCGGCATCGGGGCGCAGTTCGGCGGCAAGTACTTCTGCCACGACGTGCGTGTCGTGCGGCTCCCCCGGCACGGCGCCTCGCTGCCCGTCGCCATCGCGGTGTCGTGCTCGGCCGACCGCCAGGTGCTCGGCAAGATCACCCCCGAGGGCGTGTTCATCGAGCAGCTCGAGACCGACCCCGCCCGCTTCCTGCCCGACCAGACCCACACCGGGCTGGCCGACGAGGATGCCGTGGGCGCGTCATCCACCGGACAGGGCGCCGTGGTCTCGATCGACCTCAACCGCCCGATGGCGCAGATCCTCGAGGAGCTCTCGAAGCACCCGGTCAAGACCCGCCTGTCGCTCACCGGCCCGCTGGTGGTCGCCCGCGACATCGCGCACGCGAAGATCAAGGAACGGCTCGACTCAGGCGAGGAGATGCCGCCCTACCTGCGCGACCACCCGGTCTACTACGCCGGCCCGGCCAAGACCCCCGCGGGGATGCCGTCCGGCTCGTTCGGCCCCACCACCGCCGGGCGGATGGACTCCTACGTCGACCAGTTCCAGACCGCGGGTGGCTCGATGGTCATGCTCGCGAAGGGCAACCGCAGCCAGCAGGTCACCGACGCCTGCAAGGCCCATGGTGGCTTCTACCTCGGCTCGATCGGCGGCCCGGCCGCGCGGCTGGCCCAGGACTGCATCAGGAGCGTCGAGGTGCTCGAGTACCCCGAGCTCGGCATGGAGGCGATCTGGAAGATCGAGGTCGAGGACTTCCCCGCCTTCATCGTGGTCGACGACAAGGGAAACGACTTCTTCGCCTCGGTCACCAAGCCCGTCGCGTTCACCATCGAGAAGCGCACCGGCCTGGTCTGACCGGCCGCCTCACGCAGAAGTTCGGGTGGCACGCAGCGATTGCTGCGTGCCACCCGAACTGCTGCGCGGTGGCGCGTCAGGGGCGTCAGATGACGTACGCCGAGTTGGCGTCCGACGGGTTCGTGCCGGTCGTCGACCCGCTGCCCGAGCCACCCGGCAGCGTCCCGGCACCGCCGGGAGCGGCAGGACCGCCGGGGCCGCCGCCGGGTCCACCCGTGGCGGCGGTGACGGTCTTCAGGTCGGCGCTGACGTCGAAGAACACCGGGCTCCCCGCCTTGGTGCCCAGCGCGTCGTACGACCCGTCGGGGTCCTTGCGCACCGTGGTGACGGTCACCGCGGAGTCCTTGGCCTTGACCGCGGCGATGACCTTGTCGGCCTCGCTGCCGGTCACCGCGGCATCCTGCGACCCGCCCGGGCCACCAGGACCGCCGTGGCCGCCGCCGGGTCCACCCGTGCGGGCCGTGATGGTCTTCAGGTCGGCGCTGACGTCGAAGAAGACCGGGTTTCCGCCCTTGGTGCCCAGCGCGTCGTACGACCCGTCGGGGTCCTTGCGCACCGTGGTGATGGTCACCGCGGAGTCCTTGGCCTTGACCGCGGCGATGACCTTGTCGGCCTCGCTGCCGGTCACCGCGGCATCCTGCGACCCGCCCGCGGGGCCGTTGGCGTCTCCGCGGGGTGCGCTCGACGAGGTGGCCGACGGGCTCGGGGTGGTGGTGTCGTCAGCGGCGGCGAGGGCCGCGCCGGCGATGCCGACGACGCCGGCAGCCGCCAGGGCGGCGGCGGCCAGTCCGATGGTGTTGCGACGCATGAGTGCTCCTGTGTTCACGGCGGGTGAGTGTCACCTGCTCGGGTCTTCACGGTGCGGCGCTCACCTGTCACCGACCTGTGCCGAGGGCGTCACGTCCCTGAGACAAGCCCACGACCGGTGCCCCACGCGCTGGTAGCGTCGCGGCGTGATCGAGCGGCACCGCACACAACCGGGGACGCGGCCCCGCACGCCGGAGCAGGCGTGGCGCGTCCTCGCGGCCGGCAACGCCCGGTTCATGGCCGACGAGCGCGCCCACCCGCACCAGGACGTGCACTTCCGGCACCGGCTGGCGTCCAAGCAGACCCCGTTCGCGATCTTCTTCGGCTGTGCCGACTCCCGGGTCGCCGCCGAGATCATCTTCGACCAAGGGCTCGGTGACCTCTTCGTCGTCCGCACGGCCGGACACGTCGTCGACCCCAGCGTGCTCGGCTCGCTCGAGTTCGGCGTCGCGGTGCTCGACTGCCCCCTCATCGTCGTGCTCGGGCACGACTCGTGCGGAGCCGTGAAGGCCGCCGAGGTGGCCGTGCGCACCGGCGAGGTGCCCGGTGGCTTCCTGCGCGACATCGTCGAGCGGGTGACGCCGAGCGTGCTCGCCGCCTCGCGCGGCGGTCGCACGCCCACCATCGAGGACATCGAGCGCGAGCACGTCGAGCGCACCTGCGACCTGATCAGTGAGCGCTCCACCCTCATCGCCGACCGGATCCGGTCGGGGGCCCTGGGCGTCGTGGGCGCGGAGTACGACCTCGCCGACGGTGAGGCCAAGGTCGTGCGCACCATCGGCGGCGTCGGCGTGGACGTCGCCGGGTGATCCGCCTCGACGGGGTGCACCTGCACCCGGTCAAGAGCACCGCGGTGCGGCCGGTGCTGCACGGTGACGTCGAGCCGTGGGGGCTGGCCGGCGACCGACGCTGGATGGTCGTCGACGCCACCGGCGAGTGCGTCACCGCTCGCGAGGAGAGCTGTCTGCTCGGCATCACGGCCGACACGAGCGCCACCGAGCCCGCCCTGGCAGGGGCTCTGCGACTGACGGCACCGGGCCGAGAGCCGATCGACGTTGCCGATCCGCACGGTCCGCCCGTCCCGGTCACCGTGCACGGGCGCCCCCTCGAGGGCGTCGTCGCCCCGGCCGAGGCGGGTGCCTGGTTCGGTGCGGTGCTCGGCCGCGACGACCTCCGACTGGTGCACGTGTCCTCCCCGCGACCGCTCAACCCCGAGCACAGCCGGCCCGGCGAGGCGACCGCCTTCGCCGACGCCTACCCGGTGACGCTCGCCTCCGCCTCATCCCTGCGCCGGCTGCGCGACTGGGTGGCCGAGACCGCACTCGAGCGGGGCGAGCAGCCCGCAGCGCCACTGGCCGTGGAGCGGTTCCGACCCAACTTCGTCGTCGACGGCGACCTCGACCCGTTCGAGGAGGACGGCTGGCGCCGGGTGCACGTCGGGCCGGTCGAGTTCCGCGTGGTGAAGCCGGTCGACCGGTGCGTGATGACGACCATCGAGCCCACCACCCTCGAGCGCGGGCACGAGCCGATCCGCACCCTGGCGAGACACCGGAAGTGGGACGGCGCGACGTGGTTCGCCGTGCAGCTGGTGCCCGAGTCCCGAGGCGTGGTGCGGGTCGGCGACGAGGTCAGGCCGGACCGGTAGCGTGACGGCCATGGAGACCTTCGCGCGCACCTTCCCCGACGGATTCCTCTGGGGGGCCGCCACGGCGAGCTTCCAGATCGAGGGCGCGCACGACGAGGACGGCCGCAGCCCGTCGATCTGGGACACCTTCTGCCGCACCCCCGGCAAGGTGGCCAACGGCGACACCGGTGACGTCGCGTGCGACCACTACCACCGGATGCCGCAGGACGTCGCCCTGATGAAGGACCTCGGCCTCGACGCCTACCGCTTCTCCGTCGCGTGGCCCCGCGTCATCCCCGATGGCACCGGGGCGGTGAACGCCAAGGGCATCGACTTCTACTCACGGCTGGTCGACACGTTGCTGGAGAACGGGATCCGGCCCGTCGTCACCCTCTATCACTGGGACCTCCCCCAGGTGCTCGGCGACCGCGGCGGCTGGCTCAACCGGGACTCGGCGCAGTGGTTCACCGAGTACGCCGCCGCCACGGTGGCGGCGCTGGGCGACCGGGTCACCAACTGGACGACGTTCAACGAGCCGTGGTGCTCGAGCATCCTCAGCTACGCGATCGGCGCACACGCACCGGGCCACCACGACCCGGTCGAGGGGATGGTCGCCGCGCACCACCTGATGCTCGCCCACGGCACCGCGGTGCCCGTCATCCGCGAGAGCTCCCCCGGCGCCGAGGTGTCGATCACCCTCAACCCGTCCCAGGTCTGGGGGCCCGACGACGGCGACGAGCGCGATGCGGATGCCGTGCGGCGTGCCGACAACGCGCTCAACGGCATCTTCTACGGGCCGCTCTTCCACGCCGCCTACCCCGACGGCTTCCTCGACGACACCGCCCACCTCACCGACCACGCCTACATCCAGGACGGCGACCTCGGCACCATCTCGGCACCGCTCGACAACCTCGGCGTCAACAACTACTTCCCGGCCCGGGTCCGCGCAGCCCGCGAGGGCGAGGTCACCGCCAACCCGATGCCGGGCTGCGAGGGGGTGGTCGACGTCGACCCGCACCCGCCCCTCACCGACATGGGGTGGGAGCAGTCGCCCGAGGGACACCGCCAGATCATCGAGCGCTCGGCCCGTGAGTCCGGGCTGCCGATCTACATCACCGAGAACGGCTCGGCGTGGCCCGACACCGTGTCCGACGACGGTCAGGTGCACGACCCCGACCGCGTTGCCTACCTGCACGGGCACCTGGGGGCCGTGGCCGACGCCATCGAGGGCGGCACCGACGTGCGCGGCTACTTCGCGTGGAGCCTGCTCGACAACTTCGAGTGGGCCTATGGCTACGACAAGCGCTTCGGCATCGTGCACGTCGACTACGACACCCAGGTGCGCACGGTGAAGGACTCCGGGCGCGAGTACGCCCGCATCCTCGCCGCCCACCGCGGACGCTGAGCCGCCGGCGGATGCCGTGACGCCGGGCCGGCGCGTCGTCGTCATCGGCGGCGGCATCCTCGGCCTGGCGGTCGCGGAGCGGGTGGTGCGAGACGACCCGTCCGCGCAGGTCACGGTGCTCGAGAAGGAGCACGACTGGGCCCGGCACCAGACCGGGCGCAACAGCGGGGTCGTGCACTCCGGCCTGTACTACCCGCCGGACAGCCTCAAGGCCCGATGGTGCCGGGCCGGAGCCGCCTCGATGCTCGCCCTCGCCCGGGACGAGGGGGTGCCGCACCGGGTGACCGGCAAGCTGGTCGTGGCCACCAGTGCCGACGAGCTCGACCGCCTCGACGCGCTGGAGCGGCGCGGCCTGGGCAACGGGCTGGCGGTCCGACGGCTGAGCGCGGTCGAGACCCGCGAGCACGAGCCGCACGTGGCGGCCCTGGCCGCCCTGCACGTGCCCGAGACGGGGGTGGTCGACTACCGGGCGGTGTGCGCGGTGCTCGTGCGGCGGCTGCGGGACGCCGGGGCGCACCTCGTGCCGGGCACCGAGGTGGTCGGCGGGGCCGACGGGCCGCGCGAGGTGGTGGTCGAGACCACCCGCGGCGAGCACGCAGCCGACCTCGTGGTGAGCTGCGCGGGGCTGCACGCCGACCGGGTCGCCCGGCTGCTCGGGCACCAGCCCTCGGTGCGCATCGTGCCGTTCCGCGGTGAGTACTTCGTGCTGGGCCCCCGGGCCGAGCACCTCGTGCGTGGGCTGGTCTACCCGGTGCCCGACCCGGACCTCCCCTTCCTCGGCGTGCACCTGACCCGCGGCATCGACGACCACGTGCACGCCGGCCCCAACGCGGTGCTGGCGCTGGCCCGTGAGGGCTATGACTGGGGTCGGGTCGACGCCCGCGACCTCGCCGACACGCTGCGGTTCGGCGGCTTCTGGCGGCTTGCCCGGCGTCAGGCGCGCAGCGGTGTCGCCGAGATGGCGCGCTCGCTGTCGCACCGGCGCTTCGCCGAGAGCGCACGCCGGCTGGTGCCGGAGATCGTCGATGCCGACCTCGTGCCGGCGCCCGCCGGAGTGCGGGCCCAGGCGGTGCGTCCCGACGGCACGCTCGTCGACGACTTCCTCCTCGAGCGGCACGGCCGCGTCGTGCACCTGCTCAACGCACCGTCGCCGGCCGCCACGGCATCCCTGGAGATCGCCCGGCACGTCGTGGCCGGGCTGTGAGCCGGCCGCTCAGCCGCCGGGTGCTCGGTCTCAGGCCGGGACGCCGACGACCTTGACGTCGATGTTGCCGCGGGTGGCCTTGGAGTACGGGCAGACCTCGTGGGCCGCGTCGGCCAGCTTCTGCGCGGTCTCGGCGTCGACTCCGGGGATGGTCGACGTGAGCTCGGCCGACAGGCCCACGCCCGGGGCGTCGGCCGTGCCGGTCGTGCCCAGGCTCACCGATGCGACCGTGACGGCGCCGGCGCCGTCGAGGCCCTGTGCGGTGGCGATCCGGCCGAGCGCGTTGTTGAAGCACGACGCCCACCCGGCAGCGAAGAGCGTCTCGGGGTTGGCCTTGGGGTTGGTCCGGGAGCCGGGCTTGCCGAGCTCGAGGTCGACCACCCCGTCCTCGCTGCGGACCCGGCCCCCGCGCCCGCCCTGGGCACTCGCGGCGGTGGTGTACAGGACGCTGTTCAGGGACTCGTGCGGCACGGGACTCTCCTCCAGGCGGGGTCAGGACGTGCCGGTGCCAACCGCGGCACCGCCCGCCCCATTCCGCGAGCTCAGAGCGAAAGACGCTCCCGCACGACCCCCGCCAGCCGGTCGGCGACCGCGTCGGCCTGCTCCTGGGTGGGTGCCTCGACCATGACCCGCACCAGCGGCTCGGTGCCCGAGCGGCGCAGCAGCACCCGGCCGGACCCGTCGAGGCCGCTCTGCTCGTGGTGCACCGCCGACAGCAGGTGCTCGTCGCTGTCGACCCGGCTGGTGTCGACGCCCTTGACGTTGACCAGCACCTGCGGCAGGCGGGTCATCACGGTGCCGAGGTCGGCCAGGGTGCGGCCGGTCTGCACCATCCGGGCCGCGAGCATCAGCCCCGTGAGCGTGCCGTCGCCGGTGGTGCCGTGGTCGAGCAGGATGACGTGCCCGGACTGCTCACCGCCGAGCGAGTAACCACCTGAACGCATCTCCTCGAGCACGTAGCGGTCCCCGACCGCAGTCTGCAGCACGTGGATGCCCTCGCGCTCCATCGCCTGGAGCAGGCCGAGGTTGCTCATCACGGTCGCGACGAGCGTGTCGCGCGCGAGCACCCCGCGCTCCCTGAGGGCCACGGCGAGGATGCCCATGATCTGGTCGCCGTCGACCTCGGTGCCGGTCGAGTCGACGGCCAGGCAGCGGTCGGCGTCACCGTCGTGCGCAATGCCGAGGTCGGCGCCGTGCGCCCGCACCGCGGCCTTGAGCGGGTCGAGGTGGGTCGAGCCGTAGCCGTCGTTGATGTTGAGCCCGTCGGGCGAGGTGCCGATCTCGAACACCTCGGCGCCGGCCAGCCGGAACACCTCGGGCGAGACCTGGCTCGCCGCACCGTGGGCACCGTCGATGACCACCCGCAGGCCGTCGAGGCGGTTGGGCAGCACGCGCAGCAGGTGGCTGAGGTAGCGGGTGTGCCCGTCGGGCATGTGGACGACGCGGCCGACGTCGGCGCCGGTGGGGCGCTGCCAGTCCGCGCCGACGGCGGCCTCGATGCGGTCCTCGACGTCGTCGGGCAGCTTGTGCCCGCCCTTGGCGAAGAACTTGATGCCGTTGTCGGGCATCGCGTTGTGCGACGCCGAGAGCATGACGCCGAAGTCGGCGCCGGTGTCGGAGGTCAGGTAGGCGATCGCGGGGGTCGGCAGCACGCCCGCGTCGTAGACGTCGACCCCCGCGGCGGCCAGGCCGGCCACGACGGCCGCACCGAGGAACTCACCGGAGGCCCGCGGGTCTCGCCCGACGACCGCCTTGGGGCGGTGTCCGGGGTCGGCCCCGGCCTGGCCGAGCACGCGCGCCGCCGCGACGGAGACGGCCAGGGCCATCTCGGCGGTGATGAGCGGGCCGTTGGCGAGGCCGCGGACTCCGTCGGTGCCGAAGAGTCGTGACATGGGGTGCCCTTCCGTGGATACGAGCCGAACCTACTCCCGAGCGCACCGAAGGCGGCGCCCGGGAGAGGGTGCCGCCTTCGGTGCGGATACGGCATCCACCACAGCAGTGGTGCCGCGACGCCGGATCAGCGCTTGCTGTACTGGGGCGCCTTGCGGGCCTTCTTCAGACCGGCCTTCTTGCGCTCGGGGACGCGCGCGTCACGCGAGAGGAAGCCGGCCTTCTTCAGCGCCGGGCGGTTGAGCTCCTCGTCGATGCCGTTGAGCGAGCGGGCGACGCCCAGGCGCACCGCGCCGGCCTGGCCGGAGGGGCCACCGCCGTGCACGCGCACGAGCACGTCGTAGGAGCCGTCGAGCTCGAGCAGGGTGAGCGGCTCGTTGACGATCTGCTGGTGCACCTTGTTGGGGAAGTAGCCGGACAGGGTGCGGCCGTTGATGGTCCACTCACCGGTGCCGGGCACGATGCGCACGCGGGCCACGGCCTGCTTGCGGCGACCGGTGGCGGCACCCGGCGCGGTGGCGCGGGGACGCTGGGCGGCCGCCTCGCCGACGACGCTGCCGTCGGACTCGGAGGTGTACTCGGTGACCAGCGCGTCGTTGACGTCGGTGCCGGCGGTCTCGTCGATCTGCACGTTCTCGGTCATCACTGGGCCACCTGGGTGAGCTCGTAGGGAGTGGGCTGCTGGGCGGCGTGCGGGTGCTCGGCGCCGCGGTAGACCTTCAGCTTGCTCAGCTGGGCCTTACCGAGGGTGGTGCGGGGCAGCATGCCGCGCACGGCCTTCTCGATGGCCTTCTCGGGGTTCTTGGCGAGCAGCTCGGTGTAGGAGGTCGCCTTGAGGCCGCCCGGGAAGCCCGAGTGGTGGTAGGCCTTCTTCTGCTCGGCCTTGGCGCCGGTGAGGGCCACCTTGTCGGCGTTGATGATGATGACGAAGTCGCCCACGTCGACGTGGGGGGCGAAGGTCGCCTTGTGCTTGCCGCGCAGCAGGATCGCGGTCTGGCTCGCGAGGCGGCCGAGCACGACGTCGGTCGCGTCGATCACGTGCCAGGTGCGCGTGATCTCGCCCGGCTTCGGGGTGTAGGTACGCATCAGGTGTCCTGAATCGTTCGAGGATGGGGGAACGGCGTATGCCGAGTGCTCCCGCCAGGGACCATCGACCCCTGTCGGAGGCGCACGGCACAACAGTGCACAAGTTTACGGGTCACCGGTCGACCCCCCAAATCGTCGTCAGGCGCGGCCGGCACGGGCACTGACCTGCGGAGACGATGGTCCACAATTGTTCTGCACAGATCTTGTGCATATGAAGTGTGCAAAGGTATTCTGCACGCATGGCCACTTCCGACCCCATCACTCCCGAGCTCACCGGCATCCGGCTGGACGCCACCAGCTTGCGCGTGCTGGCTCACCCGCTGCGCTCGAGGCTGCTCTCCCGCCTGCGCACGGGGGGGCCCGCCACCGCCACCGACCTGGCGGCCACCCTCGGCACCAACTCCGGGGCCACGTCCTACCACCTGCGCAAGCTCGAGTCGGTCGGCCTGGTCACCGACACCGGCGAGGGCGAGGGCAAGCGCCGCCTGTGGCGCGCCGCCACCGACTTCCACTCCTACTACCCGAGCGACTTCGCCGGTGACGAGGACTCCGAGACCGCCCTGAACTGGCTGTCCCGCGACTACGTGCGGCACTTCTCCACCCAGGCCGAGCGCTGGGTCGACGCCTCCCCCAGCTGGCCGGTCGCCTGGCAGGACGCCTGCGGCAGCAGCGACGACATGGTCCTGCTCACCGCCGAGCAGCTGAGCGCGATGCGCGACGAGATCGGCGAGGTCGTGGCGCGCTATCGGCGCGTGGGCCAGGGCAACCCCGAGGCCAAGCGCATCGCGGTCTACCTGTTCGCCTACGCACTCGACCTGGAGAACGGACCGGCCCGATGAGCCCGGCACACCTGAGCCCCCGCGCCGCAGAGCGGCGGTTCTACCTCGTCACGACCACCCGGTGGTTGCCGGTCGGGTTCGTCGTCGGCATCTTCATCCTGGTGCAGACCGGGCGCGGCCTCACCATCGCCCAGGCCGCCACCATCGGCTCGGTGATGGGCCTGACCTGCTTCGTCCTCGAGCTGCCCACGAGCGGCTTCGCGGATGCCGTGGGCCGCCGGCCGGTCTACCTCGCCGCCGCCGTGATCAACGTCATCGCGATCGTCGGTTACGCGCTCGCCCAGAGCTTCTGGGCGTTCGTGGTGGCGGGCGCCCTGATGGGAGCCTTCCGGGCGCTGGACTCCGGGCCGCTCGAGGCATGGCTGGTCGACACCGTGCACGCGACCACACCCGGTGCCGACGTCGACCGGCAGCTCTCGCGGGCCGGCTCCATCCTCGGCGGGGCGATCGCCGTCGGCGCCGTGCTGTCCGGCGTGCTCATCTGGTGGAACCCCGCCGCCACCGTGTTCGGGAACGAGGACGCCTCACCGCTCGACGCCGCGGTCTGGGTGTCGGTGGCCCTGTCCGTCGTGCACCTCGTCGTCGCCGCGCTCGCCGTCAAGGAGCCCCGGCCGCACGCCGGGTCCGAGCGCACCCGCCTGGCGCACGCCTTCTCCGAGGCACGCCAGACACCGGTCGTCATCAAGAGCGGACTGACGCTGCTCGGGCGCAACAGGGTTCTCATGGGCATCGTCGTCGCCGAAGTGTTCTGGTCGATCGGCATGATCACCTTCGAGGCGTTCATGCCGCTGCGGCTCGAGGAGATGGTCGGGTCCGCCCAGAAGGCGGGTGCCCTCGTCGGGCCCGTGTCGGCGGCAGGGTGGGGCCTGTTCAGCGTCGGCGCCTGGCTGGCGGGCACGACCTCGAGCCGGATCGGGGTCGCGCGCGCTGCCATCGTCGGTCGGGTGCTCAATGCCCTCGGGGCGGTCGTCATGGGCTTGGCCACCGGCCCGGCCGGCCTGGTCGCGGCCTACCTGTTCACCTACTCGATGCACGGGCTCAACGGACCGCCGCACGAGGCGCTGCTGCACCGCGAGGCGGAGGCCAAGAACCGCTCGACCGTGCTGTCGATCAACTCGATGATGGCGTTCCTCGCGTTCGGGGTCGCCGGCCCGCTGTTCGGCGTGATGGCCGACCGGGTCAGCCTTCCGGCGGCGATGGTCACGGCCGGCGCGCTCAGCATCCTCGGGGCGTTCTTCTACCTGCCGGCCCGGCGGGCCGAGCAAGCCAGGGCACTGGATCCAGCCGGCTCCCAGCGGGCTCCCAGCCGTGGCTGAGACCTTTCGCGCGTGAAGAACTTCCTCCTCGGAGTCGGTGCGACCCTCTCCGCGCTCGCCCTGGTCCTCGTCGTGCTGGTGTTCTCGCTCGGCTCGGGCGACCCGAGCGGCACCGGCAGCACGGCATCCCCGCGCCCCACCGGGTCGCCGACCGTGGCGCAGCAGCCCACCGACCTGGCCGAGGACGAGACCTGGCTCGGCGCAGTCGACCTGCGCAGCCAGGACGTCGTGTCGGCCAAGGGCGACCTCGTCGACGTCGTGGCCAAGGGGTCCGGTGTGCGGTTCTCGCAGCAGGGCCTGAAGGCCCAGACCCTCGACATCGACGCCACCATCCCGTTCGAGACCGTCGCGAAGCAGGTCGGTGCGGACGTCACCGTCTACGACGCCGGCAACGGCAAGACCGGCGTCGAGCGCACCGTCACCATCCTGGGCCGCGACCTCACCCTCAAGGCCACCGGCACGGTGACCGCCGATGGCGGCCAGCTGCTCATCCAGCCCGAGACCATCGACCTCGGCGGCCCGTCGTTCCTCGACTCCGCCGCGAGCTCGCTGGCCCGCGGGCTGGCCACCATCCGGCAGGACGTCGCCGGCGTGCCGACCGGGATGTCGCTCGACGACGTGCAGGTGACCCCTGAGGGCTTCGACGCCCGGCTCAGCGGCACCGACGTGGTCATCGGCCGCTGAACCGGGCGTCGTCGCCGGCTCGCGGTGCTACTTGATCGGGCCCACCACCGTGACCCCCGTGGCCTGCACCACCCGCCCCAGCTCGTCGTAGGCAGCGACCGCGACCTGCCCGGCACCGGCGATCCGCCGGGCGTCGCGGGCATCCTTCCGGCTCAGGCGAAGCACCTCGTCACCCGCCAGGTCGGGGTACCGGGCCGCCAGCGCCGGTGAGAGCCCGCGCGGGTCGAGCGTCAGCGGCAGGGACGAGCCGCCGATGGTCTCCGCGTCCAGGGCCAGCGAGCCCGCCGGTCCCCAGTGCAGCCGGTACGTCCAGGCACCCCGCTGGTCGGGCAGGTTCCACGAGAGCACCTCCGGGGTGAGCCACGAGGCGCGGGCCGTCGACAGGTCAGGCCCGAAGTCGGGGGCGAAGGTGTCGACGGTGAGTGCCTTTGAAGCCACCTGGTAGGAGATCGTCGTGGCGAGGCCCGCCTCCACCGTGAAGGCGACCGGTGCGCCACCACCGACGGACACCGAGTAGCTGCCGGCGGGGATGTCGATCGTCGAGAACGAGTAGGTGCCGTCGCGGTCGGGGTCCTGCAGCCAGGACCGCATGCAGGTGGCGTCGTCGTCAGCCGGGCAGCCCATCTCCGACTGGAAGCTACCGGTGGCGACGAGGATCGGGTCGAGCTTGGTGTTGGTGGCCCAGTGCGTGCGGTGGTCGTAGTAGAAGCTCACCGGCCCACCGTCAGTGGTGTACGGGATGTCGGAGCCGTTGCGGTTGCCACCCGCGCCGTAGTTGACGTCCCAGGAGCGGTTGATCGCCGCCTTGAAGGCGTACTGCCCGGCCTGCGGGGAGAAGGTTCCCTTCCACACCTGGTCGGCGCCGAGGGTGAGCTGGATGTTGTCGCACGGCGGGTCCCAGTCCGCAGCGCAGCCGATCTCGCTGCCGTGGCTGCCCGGCACCGACACGGCATCCGGCTGGGTGATCGGGCCGAGTGGGACGCCGGCGTCGGCGGGCGGCTGGGGCTGACCGACGATCGCGCTGGTCGAGACCACGCCGAAGTCACCGTCGTGATCGCGGGCGATGGCGCGGTACTCGACCGGGGTGCCCTGAGCCAGGCCGCTGACGTCGTGGAACACCCGGTACGGGGCGTTGTCGTCGGTGCCGAGTCTGCGCCACTTCGACTCCCCGACCGGCCGCCAGGCGAAGGTCACCTGGGTGAAGTCGCCACCGGGCACGGTGACGCCCACCTCGGCCCGGCCGGTGACGATGCCGGCGTCACCCGGAGCGGTGAACGACGGCATCGGCCGTTCGCGGTCGGCGCGTAGCTTCGAGTTCGCCTTGTAGACGACCGCCGACAGCGGTGGCACCGTGACGGTGACGCGACCCTCGGTGTCGGTCTTCAGGTTGCGCGGGGCAGATGCCGGCCAGACCGCCTTGAGCATGCTGCGCGCGGGCTGGTAGGTGGCGAAGGTGGCCGTCTGCGTCGTTGTCGCGTTGTTGACGGCGACGACGTACTCGACCTGCTCGTCGGCATCCATCCGGCTGAACGCGAGGATGCCGGGTCCCTTGGTGGCGTACCGGTGCACCTGCGCGCCGTCGGCGAGAGCCGGGTGCTTCTCCCGCAGCTGCGCCAGGCCCGCGATGTGCTTGTAGAGGGGGTGGGAGGTGTCGAAGTTGGCGTCGGCCGTCGTGGCCTTGGTGCCGATCAGGTCGTAGGTGTTGTTGTGCAGCGCGACCTTGCTGGGGAACATGTCCTCGCGGGCGCGCTGGTCGCCGATGCCGTCGGGCACGTCCTTGGGCGCGGAGAACCCCTGCTCGTCGCCGTAGTAGACGACCGGCTGTCCACGGGTCAGGTACATCAGTGAGTGGGCGAGCTCGTCGCGCTGCAGCAGCTGCGCGTCCGTCCAGCCCGCGTCGTCCTGGCGCAGGAAGCTGCCGACACGACCCATGTCGTGGTTGCCGAGGAAGGTCGGCAGCGAATAGGCGTTGGAGTCAGCGTCGGTGAAGTAGTCATCGAGCGCGTAGAAGTCACGCATCTCAGCCGTCGGCTTGCCCTTGGCGAAATTGACACCGCTGCCCTGGAACCCGAAGTCGACGGTCGCCTGGAGGCGTCCCTCAGTCGTGTACTTCGACATGAACCTCGGGTCGGCGTCGTAGACCTCGCCGAACATGAAGAAGTCCTTGTTGCCCACGGAGGCCGCGTGGCCCTGCAGGGCCGGACCGAACTGCTTCCAGAAGTCCATGTTGACGTGCTTGACGGTGTCGATGCGGAAGCCGTCGACGCCGGCCTGGTCCACCCAGGTCTTGTAGATGTCGATCATCCCCTGCACCACCTGGGGCCGCTCGGTCCACAGGTCGTCGAGGGCGGAGCGGCTGCCCGAGGGGAAGTCGCCGTACTCGCTGTTCTCGCCGGAGAAGGTGGACGTGCCCCGGTTGTGGTACATCGTGGGGTCGTTGAGCCAGGCGGGCACCTTGAGCTTCGCGTCGGCCGGCGACTTGAACGTCGGCTCGTAGGGGAAGCTCACCTTCGGGTCGACCGCCGGGAACGGGTCACCGATGAAGGTGAAGTCACGGTCGTCGAAGGGCTTTCCCGAGGCATCCTTGTACGGCGCGTCGGCCTTGGTCTTGTACGGCACCTGCCCGGTGGCGTCGTAGGCCGAGTCGGGGTAGTCGAGCACGTCGGCGGTGTGGTTGGTGATGATGTCGAAGAAGACCTTGATCCCGCGCTTGTGGGCGAGGTCGATGAGGGTCTTCAGCTCGGCGTTGGTGCCGAGGTGGGGGTCGATCTGGGTGAAGTCGGTGATCCAGTAGCCGTGGTAGCCGGCCGACTCCGAGCCAGGGGCACCCTGGACCGGCTTGTTCTTGAACGACGGCGTCATCCAGATGGCGGTGGTGCCCAGGCCCTGGATGTAGTCGAGCCGGTTGATGATCCCCTTGAGGTCACCACCGTGGTAGAACCCCTGGCTGGTCGGGTCGAAGCCGTTCTGCAGCCGCGACCCGGCGATGCCGCCGGTGTCGTTGGTCTTCGTGCCGTTCTCGAAGCGATCGGCCATCACGAAGTAGAAGTTCTCGCGGGTGAGGTCCTTGCGCAGGCTGTCGCCTGCCATCGCCCGGTCGGCCCTGGTCAGTCCGCCGGCCGGCTCGGCAGGGCCGACCCGCACCCGGTGCGTCGCGTGGTCGTAGGTGAAGCGCAGGGTCGTGGTCTTGTCGATGGCCAAGGGGATGTTGCCGTCGGGCACGCCGAAGGTGGCGTCGCCGTAGTTCTCGGTCCACGACCCGTTGAGCCGCACCTTGTAGACGTAGTCGTACGCCGCGGCCGGGTCGCCTGCGGGCACGGTGAACGTGCCGGCGAACAGGGTCGGGGAGCCCGGCACGGGCAGCAGGTCGGTCTTCGCGCAGGTCTCGTCCCAGTCGGAGCCGCACCCCAGCTCACTCATGAGCGACCCCATCAAGGTCACTCGGGAGGGGATCGGCGTGTGGTCGGCGACAGCGGGCGACGCGGTCACCACAGCGGGCACGCCGACGAGGGCGGCTCCGGCGGCGATGGCCAGCAGGCGGCGGGGACGGGGCATCCTTGCTCCTCGGGAGATCCGGTCGGCGCGCCGTCCGGGGGTGGTGGTTTCGCCGAGAAACGTAGATGCGTAAACGCTTTACATGTGGATTCCGTACGGAGAACTTGCGATGTCTTTACTTCCGCTTGGCGCGACGTGCAGCGGCCACTCAGACGAGGTCGAGCTCGTGCAGCAGGCCGAGGTCGTCACCGATGATCCAGCGCTCGACGACCCGGCCCTGCGCGTCGAAGCGACGGAAGGTCATGGCGTCCCAGGTGATGACCCGGCCGGTGGGAGCGGCGCCGAGCATCAGCCCCTGGTGGGTTCCCCAGTAGGTGACCCGGGCGGCGAGCAGGTCGCCCTCGGCCACCACGGCCGCCAGCTGCGCCCGCAGGTCCGGCAGGGCGCGGCGCATCTCCTCGAGCACCTCACGGTGCCCCGCGACGTCCGGCGTCACGTGCTCGGGTAGCCCGTGCACCACGGCATCCGGTGCGTAGATCGCGAGGTACCCGTCGACGTCGCCCCGGTTGAGCGCGGCCACCGCCGCCAGGGTGCGTTCCTTGTTCCGCTGCGGGTACATGGTGGCAATTCTCCCGCCGGCCCGCGCGGGCCGGCGGGAGAACCGGGTGTGACGTGGCGGACGTCAGCGCGGCCGGCCGACCCGGCCCTCGTCCCAGATCGCCTCGTCCGACGCCACTACCCGGCCGTCGGCCCGGAAGACCAGGAAGCGGTCGAGCCCACGGGCGAACCAGCGGTCGTGGGTGACGGCGAGCACGGTGCCCTCGAACGCGTCGAGGGCGTCCTCGAGGGCCTCGGCCGAGTGCAGGTCGAGGTTGTCGGTCGGCTCGTCGAGGAGCAGCAGGGTCGCCCCCGACAGCTCGAGCAGCAGGATCTGAAGCCGGGCCTGCTGCCCGCCCGAGAGCGAGTCGAAGGTCTGCTCGGAGGCCTGCGCCAGTCCGTAGCGGTCGAGCGCGCGGGCGGCGAGGTCGCGCGGCATCCCGGCGCGGTGGTCGTCGCCGCGGTGCAGGATCTCGAGCAGCGTGCGCCCGTGCAGGGCCGCGTGGTCGTGCGTCTGCGCGAACCAGCCCGGGCGCACCCGCGACCCGAGCACCACCCGACCGGCGTGCTCGACCGGGGCCGGGCGGATGTCACCGACCGGCTGGTGCTCGCGGTCGGGGTCGCTGCCGCCGGCCGCGAGCAGCCGCAGGAAGTGCGACTTGCCCGAGCCGTTGCTGCCGAGCACGCCGACCCGCTCGCCGAACCAGATCTCGGTGTCGAAGGGCTGCATCAGCTGGCCGCCGTCGACCCGCAGCTCGAGCCCGCTCGCCACCACCGCGCGCTTGGCGGTGCGCCCACCGGTGAGCCGCATGGCCACCTTCTGGCGCAGCGGCACCGCCTCGGGCGGCCCGGCCTCCTCGAACTTGCGCAGCCGGGTCTCGGCGGCCTGCAGCCGCGACGCCATCCCGTCGTTGTAGGTGGCCTTCTGCCGGTACATGACGACGAGCGCCTTGATCTTGGCGAGCTCCTCGTCCCAGCGGCGGCGCTGCTCGTCGAGCCGGTCGTTGCGCTCGGCCCGGGCCTGCTCGTAGGTCGAGAACCGCCCGGGATGAACCCACACGGTGTTGCCGCCGCGGCTCGGCTCCAGGGTCGCGATGCGGGTGGCCACCCGGTCGAGCAGCTCGCGGTCGTGGCTGACGAAGAGCACCGTCTTGGGCGACTCGACGAGCCGCTGCTCCAGCCAGCGCTTGGTGGGCACGTCGAGGTAGTTGTCCGGCTCGTCGAGCAGCAGCACCTCCTCGGGGCCGCGCAGCAGCGCCTCGAGCACCACGCGCTTCTGCTCGCCGCCGGACAGCGTCGAGACCTGGCGCCACTGGGCCCGCTCGAACGGCGTGCCCAGCGCCGCCACGGTGCAGACGTCCCACAGGGTCTCCCACTCGTAGCCGCCGACGTCGCCCCAGTCGGCCAGGGCCTGCGCGTAGTCGAGCTGGTCCTGCTCGGTCTCGCGCTCCATCATCGCCAGCTCGGTGCGGTCGACCTCGAGGGCCGCCCGGCGCACCGGGTCCGGGGCGACCGAGACGAGCAGGTCCCGCACGGTGGTGTCGTCGCGCACCTTCCCGATGAACTGGCGCATGACGCCCAGGCCGCCGCTGCGCGTCACGGCGCCGTCGGATGCCGCGAGGTCGCCGGCGAGGATGCGCAGCAGGGTGGTCTTGCCGGTGCCGTTGGGCCCGATCAGCGCCACCTTCGCGCCCTCCCCCACCCGGAAGGTGACGTCGCGCAGCAGGCGCCTGCCGTCGGGCAGGGAGAAGCTGACGGCGTTCACGTCGAGATGGCCCACGAGGCACCAGTCTGGCCGACCGGAGCCGCGAACTCACCCGAGATTCCTGGCCCCGGCGCGGGCGTCAGTGCAGCTGGGTCTTCAGCAGCACGAAGAAGAGGCCGAACATCCCGGCGACGAGGGTCGACACGAGGCGTTCGCGCGTCGTCAGGCCCCCGCCTCGGCCGATCGCCCACCCCGCCACGCAGAGCAGGATCGTGCTGCAGACCAGCGCCCCGAGCACGGCCGTGCGCACCTGGGCACCGAGCACCGTCATGACCGCGAGGGTGAGGAGGGGCAGCAGGGAGGCCGTGACCATCTCCCACCCGCGGGTCAGCTGGAAGCGCACCGAGGTCCAGTTGGGCCGGTGGCCTTCATGGATCCGCTCCGCGACGATGCGCGCGTACCGCTCCGCCCCCCAGTAGATCGTCAGCGTCACGACCACGGCGATCATCACCTGGTAGGCCTTGTCGGCGTTCGACGCCGACAGCACCGCCGCGCTGACGATCATCCCGTAGATGCCGGATGCCGTCGCCTCTGGGTCGCGATGCCGCATACGCACCGACCCGCTGACCGAGCTGGACCAGTCGTCGTCGCCCTCGGTCGACATCGGCCCCCCTCTCGTGTCCCGGCCCGCGGGCTGTCCACGGGCGCCAGTGCACCATGCTCTCCCACTGTTGGGGCCTGCCGGAAGCCGGGGTCGGGCCCCCGTGTTCAGCCCGGCAGCACCCGCCGCACCCGGGACTCCTCCGCGCGCGCGGCCAGCTCGTCGTCAGGAGGGTAGGTCACCTCCTCGAGCGAGAGCCCGTGCGGCGGCATCACGCGCACCCGCGAGTCGCGGACGCCGCCCAGCAGCACCTGGCGCGGCACGTCGACCGAGAGGCGCCCCTCCCCCACGGGCACGACCGCCCCGACGAGCGAGCGGACCATGCTGTGGCAGAAGGCGTCGGCGACGACCGTGGCCTCGACCGTGCCGTCCGCGGCCCGCTCCCAGCGGTGGTCGAGCAGGGTGCGCACCGTCGTGGCTCCCGCACGGCGGCGGCAGAAGGCCGCGAAGTCGTGCAGCCCGAGCAGGCTGCGGGCGGCGGCATCCATCGCGGCGACGTCGAGCGGGCCGCGCACCGACACGGTGTCGAACCTGCGAAGGGGGTCCAGGGTGGCCGGGTCGTCGCAGATCCGGTAGAGGTACCGGCGGCGCAGCGCGGAGAAGCGGGCGTCGAAGCCGTCGGGCGCCACGCTCACCCGGCGCACCGTCACGTCGGGCGGGAGGATGCCGCGCAACCGGGTCGCCGCGGCCTCCTCGAGCGGGCGGTCCGAGCGCCCCCTCACCTTCTCCCAGTCGGCCGCCTCCACGTCGGCGTGGGCCACCTGGCCGCGGGCGTGCACCCCGGCATCCGTGCGACCGGCGACGACCAGGCGCACCGGGGTAAGGCTGCGCACGATGGTGGTGAGGGCCTGGCTCAGGGTGTCCTCGACGGTGCGGCGGCCCGGCTGGGCGGCCCACCCGGAGAACGCCGTCCCGTCGTAGGACAGGTCGACCCGGATCCGCAGCGTCACCGCGCCAGCGTAGTGCCGGCGCCCCTCGCCCCCGGCGCGGCATCCATCCAGCCTCGAGTGTGGCAGTGGTTGCCAGGGCGACCACTGACGCACTCAACGACTGGTCGGACACGGAACGGCCCCCCTCCCGTGCTGGGAGGGGGGCCGCTTCGTGGTGTCGGCGTCAGACGGAGCTCAGGCCTCGTCCTCGACCTGCTGCTTCGAGGGGCCACCGGCCGGCTCGAAGCCCGCGGCCTCGGCGGCCTCGGCGTCCTTGAACCAGAACTCGGCGATCGTCTGGTCGTACCACTGCGATCCCTCGACGTGGTACTTCCCGGAGTCGGCGTTGCCCTTGACGGTGTAGCCCTCGGGGGCCGCGCCGTCCTCGGTCGCGGCGACGGCACCGGCGGGCAGCTCGACGGAAGGCGTGTCCTGCACGTCGCCGTCCTGCACGTCGGCGTCCTCAGCGGCCTTGGTCTCGGCGGCAGCCGCCTTGGCCTCGTCCTGCGCCGCCTTGCGCTTGGCCGCGTCGTCCTTGGCCGCACGCTTGGTCGCGCCCTCGGCCTCCTTGACGGTGGCCTTCTTGGCGACGGGCTCGCGGACGAGCTCGATGACCGCCATGGGGGCGTTGTCGCCCTTGCGGGGGCCGATCTTGGTGATGCGGGTGTAGCCGCCGTTGCGCTCGGCCATGTCGGGCGCGATCTCGACGAACAGACGGTGCACGACGCTCTTGTCGCGGATGACCGTCATGACCCGGCGACGGGAGTGGAGGTCACCCCGCTTGCCGAAGGTGATGAGGCGCTCGGCGAGGGGGCGCAGGCGCTTGGCCTTGGCCTCCGTCGTCGTGATGGAGTCGTGCTCGAAGAGCGAGGTCGCGAGGTTCGCCAGGATGAGCCGCTGGTGAGCGGGACCGCCTCCGAGACGGGGACCCTTGGTGGGGGTGGGCATTGCTGTTCTCCTTGGTTATACGGCCTGGAGGCGTTGGTCAGAGCTGCTCGTCCTCGGCGTACGCCGCGTCGTCCTCGCCCTCTCCGAAGGTGAAGTCGTCGTAGCGGTCGGCGATGAGGCTGGGGTCGAAGCCGGGAGGGCTGTCCTTGAGGGCCAGGCCCATGCCGGCGAGCTTGGCCTTGACCTCGTCGATCGACTTCGCACCGAAGTTGCGGATGTCGAGCAGGTCGGCCTCGCTGCGGCCCACGAGCTCACCCACGGTGTGGATGCCCTCGCGCTTGAGGCAGTTGTAGGACCGCACGGTGAGGTCGAGGTCCTCGATCGGCAGCGCCAGGTCGGCGGCCAGGGCGGCGTCGGTGGGCGAGGGGCCCATGTCGATGCCCTCGGCCTCGACGTTGAGCTCACGGGCCAGGCCGAACAGCTCGACGAGGGTCTTGCCGGCGGAGGCGAGCGCGTCGCGGGGGGCCATCGAGTTCTTGGTCTCGACGTCGACCACGAGGCGGTCGAAGTCGGTGCGCTGCTCGACACGGGTGGCCTCGACCTTGTAGGTCACCGACAGCACCGGGCTGTAGATGGAGTCGACCGGGATGCGGCCGATCTCCTGGTCACCGGACTTGTTCTGCTGCGCGGAGACGTAGCCACGGCCACGCTCGACGGTGAGCTCCATCTCGACGGTGCCCTTGTCGTTCAGGGTCGCGATGTGCAGCGTGGGGTTGTGGATCTCGACGCCGGCCGGCGGGGCGATGTCGGCCGCGGTGACCGGGCCGGAGCCCTGCTTGCGCAGGTACATCACGACGGGCTCGTCGTGCTCGCTGGAGACGACCAGGCCCTTGATGTTGAGGATGATCTCGGTGACGTCCTCCTTGACCCCGGGGATCGTGGAGAACTCGTGCAGCACGCCGTCGATGCGGATGCTGGTCACGGCCGCACCGGGGATGCTCGAGAGCAGGGTGCGACGCATCGAGTTGCCGAGCGTGTAGCCGAAGCCGGGCTCGAGGGGCTCGATGACGAAACGGCTCCGGGACTCGGAGAGGACGTCCTCGGAGAGGACGGGACGCTGTGCGATGAGCACGGTTGTTCTTCTTTCCCACGGGCGACCGCCATATGACGCCTCGTGAATGCCGGGTGCGTGGCCCGGTGTCCGCTCCACCTCTGTCCGTGGTGCGGACCGCTCGCCGGCGCCGCCCGCCCGGGTGGGCGGACGGCATCCGACGTGTTCGTCAGTTCTTGGAGTAGAACTCGACGATCAGCTGCTCGGCCAGGACCGTGTCGATCTGGGCCCGGGTGGGCAGCTGGTGGATGAGGATCTGCAGGCTGCCCGGCACGACCTGCATCCAGGCCGGGATCGGGCGGTCGCCGAAGGTCTCGCGCGCCAGCTGGAACGGGAGGGTCTCGACGGACTGCTTGCGGACGGTGATGATGTCGTACTGCTCGACCCGGTAGGACGGCACGTCGACGCGCACGCCGTTGACCAGGAAGTGACCGTGGGTCACGAGCTGGCGGGACTGGCGGCGGGTGCGGGCCAGGCCGGCGCGGTAGACGACGTTGTCGAGGCGGGACTCGAGGATGGTGAGGATGTTCTCACCGGTCTTGCCGGGGCGGTTGGCCGCCTCCTTGTAGTACCGGCGGAACTGCTTCTCCATGACGCCGTAGGTGAAGCGGGCCTTCTGCTTCTCCTGCAGCTGGGTGAGGTACTCCTTCTCCTGGATCCGCCGACGGCCGTGCTGGCCGGGCGGGAAGGGACGGAGGTCGAAGTTCTTGTCGCCGCCGACGAGGTCGGTCTTGAGCCGGCGCGACTTCTTGGTGATGGGTCCGGTGTAACGGGCCATGTCTCTCTACTTACCTTTCGCGAAGTCTCGGGCGCTCAGACGCGGCGGCGCTTGGGCGGGCGAACACCGTTGTGCGGGCTCGGGGTGACGTCCTGGATCGAACCGACCTCGAGGCCGGCGGCGGTCAGGGAGCGGATGGCGGTCTCGCGACCGGAGCCCGGGCCCTTGACGAAGACGTCGACCTTGCGCATGCCGTGCTCCATGGCACGGCGAGCAGCGGCCTCGGCGGCGGTCTGCGCGGCGAACGGCGTGGACTTGCGCGAACCCTTGAAGCCCACCTGGCCGGCGGAGGCCCAGGCGATGACGGCCCCGGCGGGGTCGGTGATCGAGATGATCGTGTTGTTGAACGTGCTCTTGATGTGGGCCTGGCCCACAGCGACGTTCTTCTTCTCCTTGCGGCGCACCTTCTTGGCGCCCGCGGTACGGCCCTTGGGAGGCATGTGTTCTCTTTCCTACGAGTTCTTCGGAAGCGGCGGGGGTGACGGGCGCAGGGCGCGCGTCACTTACCGGCCTTCTTCTTGCCGGCGACGGTGCGCTTGGGGCCCTTGCGGGTGCGCGCGTTGGTCTTGGTGCGCTGTCCGCGCACCGGGAGGCCGCGACGGTGGCGAATGCCCTCGTACGAGCCGATCTCCACCTTGCGGCGGATGTCCGCCTGCACCTCGCGGCGCAGGTCTCCCTCGACCTTGAGGTTGTCCTCGATCCAGTCGCGCAGGGAGACGAGCTCCTCGTCGCCCAGGTCCTTGACGCGGGTGTCCGGGTTGACCCCGGTGGCCGCGAGGGCCTTGCTCGCGCTGGTCCGACCGACTCCGAAGATGTAGGTCAGTGCGACCTCGACGCGCTTCTCGCGCGGGAGGTCCACTCCAACAAGACGTGCCATCTGTGGATGGTTCCTATTCTGTGGTTCCGGAGGTCTGGAGCAGCCACCGGTCCGGCCCATCCTGGTCCGGTCCTCGGCCTCCGGGCCGAGGGTGACGTCCCGCGCCCACCTGCGACATCCAGGTGACCCGTCGGGGGTCGGGTGCTGCGTGCTGCATTCACTTGTGCGTGTGCTCGAAGCCCTGTGGACTCGTGCGGCCCCTCATCGAGGCGGTGCTGCGTCTGACTCGCGTCAGCCCTGGCGCTGCTTGTGGCGCAGGTTCTCGCAGATCACCATGACCCGCCCGTTGCGGCGGATCACCTTGCACTTGTCACAGATCTTCTTGACGCTCGGCTGAACCTTCATGTCGCCTTTGCTGTCTCGTCGATGACTGTGTTCTAGCGGTAGCGGAAGACGATGCGGCCGCGGGTCAGGTCGTAGGGGCTCAGCTCCACCACCACACGGTCCTCGGGGAGGATCCGGATGTAGTGCTGGCGCATCTTCCCGGAGATGTGCGCGAGGACCTTGTGACCGTTCGATAGCTCTACCCGGAACATCGCGTTCGGGAGTGCCTCGACGATCGTGCCCTCGATCTCGATGACGCCGTCCTTCTTGGCCATACCCTCTCAATCCGCCGTTGGGCGACTCTTCGGTGGTGTCGATCCGCCCATGGAAATCGGCCCCGTGCTGCTCACGCAGGAAAACACCCATGCGAGGAACGCACACGTGACCGACGTTCAATACTACGGGAGCGGGACCCTGAGCACGAAATCGGTGGATGCCGTGCCCCCGGCCGCCGCTCAGGCGCGCTCTCGCAGGTCGGCGACGTAGAGCTCGAGGATGCGCGCGGTGCCGTCGACCGCGCTCAGCTCGCCGGCCCGCACCGCCCGCTCGACCTCGGCCTGCTCGGCCTGCACGGAGGGCGCGTCGCGCACGGCGTCGTGCAGCTGGGCGTCGACCATGGCCCACATCCAGTCCTGCTGCTGGCGGGCCCGGCGCACCTCGAGCGACCCCTGGGCCTGGAGGTGCTCGCGGTGCTCGAGCACGGCCGACCACACCTCGTCGAGGCCGGTGCCGGTCTCGGCCGAGCAGGTGAGCACCGGCGGGCGGCGGGTGTTCGGCCCCGGCATCATCATCCGCATGGCGCCGGCGAGCTCGCGGGCCGCGCCCCGGGCGGGGCCCTCCCCGTCGCCGTCAGCCTTGTTGACCGCGATGACGTCGGCGAGCTCGAGGATGCCGCGCTTGATGCCCTGCAGCTGGTCGCCGGCCCGGGCCAGGGTGAGCAGCAGGAAGGTGTCGACCATCTCCGACACCGCGATCTCGTTCTGCCCGACCCCCACGGTCTCGACGATCACCACGTCGTAGCCCGCGGCCTCGAGCACGAGCATCGACTCCCGGGTCGCCCGGGCCACGCCGCCGAGCTGGCTGCCCGAGGGGCTGGGCCGGATGAAGGCCGCCTCGCTCGCGGCGAGCTCGGCCATCCGGGTGCGGTCCCCGAGGATCGAGCCGCCGGTGCGGCGCGAGGTGGGGTCGACCGCCACGACCGCGACGCGCGAGCCGCGCTCGAGCAGCCGGCATCCCATGGCGTTGATGAACGTCGACTTGCCGGCGCCGGGCACCCCGCTGATGCCGACCCGCACCGAGCCGCCGGTGGCGTCGGCGATCGAGACGAGCAGCTCGGCCGCCTGCTCACGGTGGTCGTGGCGGGTGGACTCGAGCAGGGTGATGGCCCGGGCCACGTGCTGGCGCGAGCCGGCGCGCACCCCGGCGGCGAGGTCCGCGACGTCGACCGCCCTCACTCGAGCCGCTCGCGCAGCTCGTGGACCAGGTCGATGGCGGCCCGGCTGATCACCGTGCCGGGCGGGTAGATGGCGTCGGCCCCGGCGGCGCGCAGCGCGTCGAAGTCCTGGGCCGGGATGACGCCGCCCACGACGATCATCAGGTCCTGGCGGCCGAGGGCGTCGAGCTCGGCGCGCAGGGCCGGCACCAGGGTGAGGTGCCCGGCGGCCAGCGAGCTGACCCCGACGACGTGTACGTCGGCCTCGACGGCCTGGCGCGCGACCTCGGCGGGCGTCTGGAACAGCGGGCCCACGTCGACGTCGAAGCCGAGGTCGGCGAAGGCCGTCGAGATGACCTTCTGGCCGCGGTCGTGGCCGTCCTGCCCCATCTTGGCGACCAGGATGCGCGGCCGGCGGCCCTGTTCCTTCTCGAACTGCTCGACGAGCGCCTGCGCCTCGTGGACCGTCTCGTCCTCCCCCGCCTCGGCGCTGTACACGCCCCCGATCGTACGGATCTGGGCGGTGTACCGGCCGAAGACCTCCTCCATCGCGGCCGACATCTCACCGACCGTGGCCATGGCCCGGGCGGCGTCGATGGCGAGCGCCAGCAGGTTGGTGTCGAGCGTCCCGTCGGAACCGGACCGGGCGGCATCCGTGAGGCGCTGTAGCGCAGCCCTGGTGGCGACCTCGTCGCGCTCGGCGCGCAGCCGCTCGAGCTTGGCGAGCTGGCTGGCGCGCACCGCGGCGTTGTCGACTCGCCGCACCTCGATCGGCTCGTCCTCGTCGACGGGGTAGCGGTTGACGCCCAGGACCGGCTGCTGGCCGGAGTCGATGCGGGCCTGGGTGCGGGCGGCGGCCTCCTCGATGCGCATCTTGGGGATGCCGGCCTCGATCGCCTTGGCCATGCCGCCTGCGGCCTCGACCTCCTCGATGTGCTGCCAGGCGCGCTGCGCGAGGTCGGCGGTGAGCCGCTCGACGTAGGCGGAGCCGGCCCACGGGTCGATGACCCGGGTGGTGCCCGACTCCTGCTGCAGCACCAGCTGGGTGTTGCGGGCGATGCGGGCGGAGAAGTCGGTGGGCAGCGCGACGGCCTCGTCGAGGGCGTTGGTGTGCAGGCTCTGGGTGTGGCCCTGGGTCGACGCCATCGCCTCGATGCAGGTGCGCACGACGTTGTTGAAGACGTCCTGCGCGGTGAGCGACCACCCGCTGGTCTGGCTGTGGGTGCGCAGGCTCAGGGACTTGGGGTTGGTCGCGCCCTGGTCCTTGACCAGGCGCGCCCAGAGCAGGCGGGCGGCCCGCATCTTGGCGACCTCCATGAAGAAGTTCATGCCGATCGCCCAGAAGAACGACAGCCGCGGGGCGAACGCGTCGACGTCGAGGCCCACCGCCTTGCCGGCCCGCAGGTACTCCACGCCGTCGGCGAGGGTGTAGGCGAGCTCGAGGTCCTGCGTGGCTCCGGCCTCCTGCATGTGGTAGCCGGAGATCGAGATCGAGTTGAACCGCGGCATCTTCTGGCTGCTGAACGCGAAGATGTCGCTGATGATCCGCATCGACGGCAGCGGCGGGTAGATGTAGGTGTTGCGGACCATGAACTCCTTGAGGATGTCGTTCTGGATGGTCCCGGTGAGCTGCTCGGGGGCGACCCCCTGCTCCTCGGCCGCGACGACGAACAGCGCGAGGATCGGGATGACCGCGCCGTTCATCGTCATCGACACCGACATCTGGTCGAGCGGGATGCGGTCGAAGAGCGTGCGCATGTCGTAGATCGAGTCGATCGCGACCCCTGCCATGCCGACGTCGCCGGTGACCCGCGGGTGGTCCGAGTCGTAGCCGCGGTGGGTGGCGAGGTCGAAGGCGACCGACAGGCCCTTCTGGCCGGCCGCGAGGTTGCGCCGGTAGAACGCGTTGCTCTCCTCCGCGGTGGAGAAGCCGGCGTACTGGCGGATGGTCCACGGCTGGGTGGTGTACATCGTGGGGTACGGGCCACGCAGGTAGGGCGGCGCGCCCGGCACGGTGTCGAGGAAGTCGAGCCCGGCCAGGTCGGCCTCGGTGTAAAGGGGCTTGACCGGGATCTGCTCGGGGGTGACCCACGGCTCGCCCTCGGGAGCCGGTGCCGTGTCATCTGGCCGGCCATCGCCGAGGTCGAGGGTGGTGAAGTCGGGGACGGCGCTCATCGCGAACCCTCCGTGCTGGTGGTCGTGGGGGCAGCGGTGGCCGGGTCGGGCGGGGCGCCGAGCCGGTCGAGCAGGTCGGAGAGGAACGCCACGACGTCCATCCCCTCGTGCACCTCGCCGTCGACCTGGTCGGCGGCGTCCCCGAGCTCGCTGGCTCGCCCGGCGACGAGCACCCGCTGGACCGCGGCGCGCAGGTCGGCGACCGCAGCCTGACCCTCGCCGGCATAGGTCTTGGGGCTCGATGCGAGGACGGCGACCTTCGACCCCTCGTCGGTCGCCCGGATGCCGCCTGCGGCGAGCAGGTTGGTGACGAAGGCCTGCCGGGCACCGAACTCGCGCCGGGTGCCCAACGTGCGGACGATGACGCTGGGGTCGCCCACCGTCATGGCCCGGTCACGCAGCCGCTCGAACACCATCGAGTCGCGCCGGGGTGCCAGCGCGAGCTCACCACCAGCGACGACGGTGCGCGCCCGGCGCGCGGCGGGCTGGCCGCCCGAGACGGGGAACATCGACACCCCGGTGAGCGGGCGCTGGCGGGTGAAGATCTGCCGGTCGCGCTCGGTGCACGCCTGCTCGACCCAGCGGTGCAGCAGCCCGCCGGCGAGGGCCAGCTCGGCGCCGCCGGCCCGCTCGACCTCCTGGAAACGCGACCACACGGCATCCGCCAGCTGGTCGGTGAGCGACTCGAGGTACCACGAGCCGCCGCCGGGGTCGGTCACCCGGCCCACGTTCGACTCGTCGGAGAGCAGGATCTGGGTGTTGCGGGCCAGCCGCCGGCCGAGCCGCTCGGGCAGGCCCAGCGCCGTGTCGTAGGGCAGCACGGTGATGGCGTCGGCGCCGCCGACCGAGGCCCCGAAGGCGGCCAGGGTGCTGCGGAGCACGTTGACCCACGGGTCCTCGCGGGTGAACATCCGCAGGCTCGTGACGGCGTGCGTGCGCACGCCGCGCTGGTCCTCGGCCACGCCGCAGGCCTCGCCGACCCGGGCCCACACCCGGCGCACCGCGCGCAGGGCGGCCGCGGTGAGGAACTGGTCGGCCGTGGCCCCGACCCGCAGGTCGATCTGCCCGAACGCCTCGCCTGCGGGGATGCCCGCCCTCTCGAGGTGGCGCAGGTAGGCGACCCCGGTGGCGACGGCCACGGCGAGGGCGTCGACGTCGGTGGCGCCGGCCTCGTGGAGCACCCGGGCGTCGACCGTGATGGCGCGCCAGCCCTCGAGGTGGGAACACTCGCGCACCAGGTCGGCGAGGTGCGAGAGGTCAGGGGTGGTGCCGAGCCGGGCCGCGGCGCCGAACGGGTCGAGCCCGAGGTTGCCGCCGACCGACTCGCGGTCGGCCACGAAGTCCAGGAGGGCGCGGGCCGCGGCCGGCTGGTCGGTGACCGACGAGACCACGACCGGGGCGAGGTCGAGGCGCACGTCGGCGAGAACCTCGGGCAGGTCGGCCGCGGCGATACCGTCGTCGCCCACGTGCACCCACACCGAGGTGACGCCGTGCTCGAGGTCGTCGAGCACCGCGGCGCGGGACACGGCGGCATCCGGGTCGTCGTGCAGCTGGCGCACGTCCCAGGGGGTGGTGGCGTCGCGCAGGGCGCGGCCGCGGGTGAACGGCATCGCGCCGGGGACGCCGAGGTCGCGGTCGTCGCGCAGGTAGATGGCGTCGACCTCGAGGCCGCCCTCGAGGTGGCGGCGCAGGGCCGCCTCGGCCTGCACGCCGTCGAGCCGGGCGTCCTCGGCGCGGCCCTTGTTGAGCACGGCGGCGACGAGGCGCTGCCACTCCTCACGGCCCTGCGGCGCGAAGCCGGCCGCCAGGGCGGGGCTGTCGCCGGTGGTCTCGCCGGGGTGATGGTCGGTGGTCTGGGCGACCGACGGGTCCGTCATCGTGCTCCCTTTCCGACGGCTCCCGGCGGCAGTGCCGGCACGGCCGCCCGTGCGCACCCGGCCCGCGCGAAGCGGCCGGTGGAGGCCGTGCAGGGGGTCGGGGCAGGCCCGTCACGAGCCTGTGCATCCACCCTAGTGCCGGGCTCTCGCCGCCTCACTGCGAGGTCGGGCACACCGGCGCTGTGTGCGGCAGGCGTGCGCAGAAGCTCGCCGAACGGCCCCGTTCCTCCCCGACGTCGTCGGGGAGCGACCGGCCACACGCCGCTGTGACCCGGTCGGGGGCGGCTGCGGCCCTACCCGGTCGCGGGCGTCAGGCGGGGTCGATGGGGGCGAAGATGGCACCCAGGGAGCGCAACCGCTCCGCGCCGCCGTCGATCGCCGTGAGCACGCACAGGCCGGATGCCGTGGCCGCGATCGAGTGCTCCCAGTGCGCAGCGCGCGAGCGGTCGCGGGTGGCCACGGTCCAGTCGTCGTCGAGCACGATGTTGTCCTGGTCGCCCAGCGCCACCATCGGCTCGATGCAGATCGTGGTGCCGTCGACCACCTTGGGGCCCTTGCCGCTCACCCGGTAGTTGGGCACCTGCGGGTCCATGTGCATCGAGGTGCCGATGCCGTGGCCGACGTAGTCCTCGACGATGCCGTACTCGCGCCCGCGGCGCGCACCGCTCTCGGTGAGGCTGTCCTCGACCGCTGCGCCCACGGCATACAGGCTCTCGCCCACCCGGAGCGCGGTGATGCCGGCCCACAGCGAGATCTCGGTGTCGTCGATGAGCTCGCGGTCCTGCGGACGGGCGGCCTCGTCCCCCCCGACGACGAGGCTGACCGCCGCGTCGCCGTTCCAGAGGCCGACCTGTGCGCCGCAGTCGATCGACAGCAGGTCACCCTCGAGCAGCACCCGGGGCCCGGGGATGCCGTGCACGATCTCCTCGTTGACCGACGTGCACAGCGTGTGCCGGTAGCCGGGCACGAGCTGGAAGTTGGGGATGCCGCCGTGGTCGCGGATGTGTGTCTCGGCAAGGGTGTCGAGCTCGAGGGTGGTCATGCCGGGACGCACCGTGGCCTGCAGCAGCTCGAGGGTGCGGCCGACGAGCAGCCCCGCAGTGCGCATGCCGGCGAGCTGCTCGGGCGTCTTGGCCTCGCAGCGGTCACGGTTGAACAGCCCCATGCCGCGGAACCCTACCGGCGCACCCCCGCCTCCCCCGCATCCGCCGCCGCCTCCCCCCGGTCGCAGAACGCAGAAGTTCGGATGCCGCGCAGCAATTGCCGAGCGCGAGCCGAACTTCTGCGTGCGGGTTGTCCACAGGCGGCCGGTTCCCTCTGGCGGCGGCGCACTGCGGGCGAAAGCGTGGACCCATGGACGGTCGGCTCTCCGCGGTGTTCGCGGCCCAGGGTGGTGTCGCATCATCAGCGGATGCCGCACGCCTGGGGATCCGCGCCGCGCACCTCGACGCGCTCGTCCGCTCCCGCCAGCTCGTGCGGGTCCGGCGCGGCGCCTACGTGCTCAAGGAGACCTACGACCGCGCGGACGTCTGGGATCGCTATCGGCTCCGCGCGCGGGCGATCCTGCGCACGAGGCCGCCCATCGACGCCGCCAGCCACCACGCTGCGCTGATGCTGCACGCCGTCGACACCTTCGACGTGGACCTCTCGGTCGTGGACGTCGTCGCCGACGTCGCGGCGGCCCGCGTGCGTAGCGGCCTTCGCACCCACCCAGGGCACGGGCTCGTCGCCGACCGGGCTCGTGGGTTCAACGTGGTGGGAGTTCCGCTCGCTCTGTGCCAGGTCGCCGGTGGCTCCGGAGTGCTCTCGGCCGTCTGTTCGATGGATGACGCACTCCACGACAGGCGCTGCACCCGCCGTGAGCTGGAGGATGCCGTCGCCCAGCTGCCGGAGCACCACCAGGATCCGGCCCGGCGCGCCATCGACCTGACAGACCCGCTGAGCGAGTCGGTCGGTGAGACGCGCACCCGGGTGATGCTCCGCGACCTCGGGTTCTCCGTCGAGCCGCAGAAGACCCTGCGCCGAGGGCGCGTCTTCGTGGCGCGCGTCGACTTCCTCGTCGAGGGAGTGGTCGCGGTCGAGTTCGACGGCCTCGTCAAGTACGAGGGGCTCGACGGCCGGGCGGCCCTTGCCGCAGAGAAGGCCCGGGAGTCGGCCATCGTGGATCTCGGTTACGAGGTGGTGCGGCTCGTCTGGGCCGACCTGGCGGACCCGGCTGAGGTCGCCCGCCGCATCCGTGCGGCACGGACCCGGGCGCGGGGCCGTCGGCGCGCGGCATCCGCGCCCCTGGACTCCCGTGGCTGAGCGGGCCTCCACGCAGAAGTTCGGCCGGCACGCAGCGATCGCTGCGTGCCGGCCGAACTTCTGCGTGTGCTGTCAGGTGAGGGCGGCGAGGATGCGGCCGGTGACCTCGTCGACCTGGCCCATGCCGTCGACCTCGACCAGCAGGCCGTGCCCGCGGTAGGTGTCGGACAGCGGTTTGGTCTCGCGGTGGTAGATGGCCATCCGCTCGCGGATGACGTCCTCGGTGTCGTCGGACCGGCCCTCGGACTCGGCCCGCTTGAGCAGCCGAGCCACGACCGCGTCGTCGTCGACGGTGAGCTCGAGCACGTGGTCGAGCGAGGCTCCGTGGGCGGCCAGCATGCCGTCGAGCGCCTCGACCTGCGCGAGGGTGCGCGGGTAGCCGTCGAGCAGGAAGCCCGGGGCGCAGTCGTCCTGGCCGAGCCGATCCTCGACGATGGCGTTGGTGACGTCGTCGCTGACGTAGCCGCCCGACGCGAGGATCTCCTTGACCTGGAGCCCGAGCGGGGTCTCGTTCTTGATGTTGGCGCGGAAGATGTCGCCGGTGGAGATGGCCGGGATGCCGAGGTGCTCGGCGATCCGGGCGGCCTGGGTGCCCTTACCCGCACCGGGCGGGCCGAGGATGATCAGGCGCATGTCGCGGCCCCCGGGTGGGGAGCGGGCGGGAGGGGGCGGTGCGAGGTCAACGGAGGAACCCTTCGTAGTGCCGCTGCTGCAGCTGGGCCTCGATCTGCTTCACCGTCTCCAGGCCGACACCCACGATGATCAGGATCGAGGTGCCACCGAAGGGGAAGCTCTGGTCTGCACCGACGAGGACCAACGCGATGAGCGGGATGAGCGAGACGAACGCGAGGTACAGCGCGCCCGGCACCGTGATGCGGTTCAGGACGTAGCTGAGGTACTCGGCCGTGGGTCGCCCGGCGCGAATACCCGGGATGAAGCCGCCGTACTTCTTCATGTTGTCGGCGACCTCGGTCGGGTTGAACGTGATCGACACGTAGAAGAACGTGAAGAACAGGATCAGGAGGGTGTACATCAGCATGTAGTAGGGGTGGTCACCACGCACCAGGTGCGTGTTGATCCAGTCGACCCACCCGGGGCTGGTGCCGTCGGAGCGCTGGTTGAACTGCGCGAGCAGCATCGGGAGCGACAGCAGCGAGCTGGCGAAGATGACCGGGATGACGCCGGCCATGTTGACCTTGAGCGGGATGTAGGTGGAGGTGCCGCCGTAGACGCGCCGCCCCACCATCCGCTTGGCGTACTGCACCGGGATTCTCCGCTGGCTCTGCTCGACGAAGACGACGAGGGCGATGACGGCGAAGCCCATCAGGATGATGCCGATGAAGACGGTCCAGCCGGACCGCTGCTGAATGGCCCACAGCGAGCTGGGGAAGCGCGCGCAGATCGAGGTGAAGATCAGGATCGACATGCCGTTGCCGATGCCCTTGTCGGTGACGAGCTCACCGAGCCACATGATCACGCCGGTGCCGGCGGTCATGGTGAGCACCATGATCAGGATCGTGACGGTCGAGTCGTCGGTGAGGATGTTGGTGCACGACGGGTTGCTGAACAGCGACTGCGGGTTCTGCGCGAAGGTGATCAGCGTCGAGGACTGCAGGATCGCCAAGCCGATGGTGAGGTAGCGCGTGTACTGCGTCATCTTGGTCTGACCGGCCTGGCCCTCCTTCTTGAGGGCCTCGAAGCGCGGGATGACCACGGTCAGCAGCTGGATGATGATGCTCGCCGTGATGTACGGCATGATCCCCAGCGCGAAGATCGACAGCTGGAGCAGCGCACCGCCGCTGAACAGGTTGACCAGACCGAGCAGGCCGTTGCTGTTGTCGGCGCCGGAGATGCACTTCTGCACCAGCGGGTAGCTCACCCCGGGCGTGGGCACGTGGGCCCCGAGCCGGTACACGGCGATCATCGCCAGGGTGAACAGAATCTTCCTGCGCAGGTCGGGCGTCTTGAACGCGCGTCCGAAAGCGGTGAGCACAGGTCCTCCAGGGGTTGCGGCGAAAAGATGGCCGCGTCGTCATCGATCGTTCTCAAGATACCCGTCGTTGCCGGGGCGCCCGGCACCGGCGGGGGAAATGCCACGTGCCGCAGGGCCGGTTCCCGAGGAAACCCGGGATCCTGCCCTGCGGCACGGTGTCATGGGTCGGGCGTCAGGCGATGGTCGCCGAGCCGCCCGCCGCCTCGATCTTCTCCTTGGCGCTGCCGGAGAACGCGTTGGCCGTCACGTTGACGGCCGCCGTGATCTCGCCGCTGCCGAGCACCTTCACGAGGTGCCCGTCGCGAACCGCGCCCTTGGCGACCAGGTCCTCGATGCTCACGTCACCACCGTCGGGGTAGTGCGCGTTCAGCCACTCGAGGTTCACGACCTGGTACTCGGTCTTGAACGGGTTCTTGAAGCCGCGAAGCTTCGGGAACCGCATGTGCAGCGGCGTGGTGCCGCCCTGGAAGCCCGCGGGCACCTGGTACCGGGCCTTGGTGCCCTTGGTACCGCGACCGGCGGTCTTGCCACGACGCCCACCCTCACCACGACCCACGCGGATCTTGGCGGACTTGGCGCCCGGCGCGGGGCGCAGGTGGTGCACCTTCAGTGCAGCGGAACCCTCGGCGGCCTTGGCAGCCTTCGTGGTGTCAGCCATGTTCACTCAACCTCCTCGACGGCCACCAGGTGGGTCACCGTCTTGACCATCCCGCGGATCTCGGGACGGTCCTCCTTGACGACGACGTCGCCGATGCGCTTCAGACCGAGGCTGCGCAGCGTGTCACGCTGGTTCTGCTTGCCACCGATCTCGGAACGGGTCTGGGTCACCTTCAGACGAGCCATCACGCACCCGCCTTGGCCTCGGCGATGCCGGCGGCCTGGGCCCGGAGCATCGCCGCGGGGGCGACCCGGTCCACGGGCAGGCCGCGGCGAGCCGCGACCGCCTCCGGACGCTCGAGGCCCTTCAGGGCCGCGACCGTCGCGTGGACGATGTTGATCGCGTTGTCCGAGCCGAGGCTCTTGGACAGCACGTCGTGGATGCCGGCGCACTCGAGCACCGCACGCACCGGGCCACCGGCGATGACACCGGTACCGGGGCTGGCGGGGCGCAGCATGACGACACCGGCAGCGGCCTCACCCTGGACGGGGTGCGGGATGGTGCCCTGGATGCGCGGGACCTTGAAGAACTCCTTCTTGGCCTCCTCGACACCCTTGGCGATCGCCGCGGGCACCTCCTTGGCCTTGCCGTAGCCGACACCGACGGTGCCGTCACCGTCACCGACGACGACGAGCGCGGTGAAGCTGAACCGGCGGCCACCCTTGACGACCTTGGCGACGCGGTTGATGGTCACGACACGCTCGAGGTACTGGCTCTTCTCGGGCTCGCGGGCGTCCCGACGGCCGCCGTCACGGCCGCCGCGGCCCTCGCGGCCACCGCGCTCCGCGGTGGCGGGCCCGCCGGTGCCTCGACGCTGGGGTCCTGGCATCAGATGTTCCTCATCTCGACAACGAAAGTGGTCTGGGTGGCGGTCACAGTGAGAGCCCGCCTTCCCGAGCGCCGTCCGCGATGGCGGCGACGCGACCGTGGTACTGGTTGCCCCCACGGTCGAAGACGACGGCCTCGACGCCGGCGGCCTTGGCGCGCTCGGCGACGAGCTCACCGACCTTCTTGGCCTTGGCGGTCTTGTCGCCGTCGAAGGCGCGGACGTCCGCCTCCATGGTGGAGGCCGACGCGACGGTCTTGCCCACGGTGTCGTCGACGACCTGCACGAAGACGTGGCGCGCGGAGCGCGACACGACCAGGCGGGGGCGCACCGAGGTGCCCGTGACGACCTTGCGGACGCGGAAGTGGCGGCGGCTGCGGGCAGCGGTCTTGCCCTTGGCGCGCTTGACGATCAGTGCCATGGCTTACTTACCAGCCTTTCCGACCTTGCGGCGGATCTGCTCGCCCGCGTAGCGGACGCCCTTGCCCTTGTACGGGTCGGGCTTGCGGAGCTTGCGGATGTTCGCGGCGACCTCGCCGACGAGCTGCTTGTCGATGCCCTGCACGGCGAACCGGGTCTGGTTCTCCACGGCGAAGGTGATGCCGGTGGGGGGCTCGACGGTGATGGAGTGCGAGTAACCCAGGGCGAACTCGAGGTTGGAGCCCTTGGCCAGCACGCGGTAACCGGTGCCGTGGATCTCGAGCTTCTTCTCGTAGCCCTCGGTGACGCCGAGCACCATGTTGTTGATCAGGGTGCGGGTCAGGCCGTGCAGCGAGCGCGAGACGCGCGCGTCGTCCGGGCGCTTGACCTCGAGGCCGTTCTCGCCCTTCTCGACGGTGATCGGCTCGGCCACGACGTGGCTGAGCTCACCCTTGGGGCCCTTGACCTTGACGGTCTGGCCCTCGATGGCGATGTCGACCCCGGCGGGGACGGTGACGGGGAGACGTCCGATGCGTGACATGTCAGTAACCCCTTACCAGATGTAGGCGAGGACTTCCCCACCCACACCCTTGTTGGCGGCCTGACGGTCGGTCAGCAGGCCGGAGGACGTCGAGATGATCGCGACACCCAGGCCACCGAGCACCTTCGGCAGGTTGGTGGACTTGGCGTACACGCGCAGGCCCGGCTTGGACACGCGGCGCACACCGGCGATGGAGCGCTCGCGGTTGGGGCCGTACTTGAGGTTGACGGTGAGCGTCTTGCCCACCTCGGCGTCCTCGACGGTCCAACCGGCGATGTACCCCTCGGCCTCGAGGATCTCGGCGATGTGGCTCTTGAGCTTCGAGAACGGCATGGAGACTGCGTCCTTGTGCGCCGAGTTGGCGTTGCGGACGCGGGTCAACATGTCCGCGATCGGGTCGGTCATGGTCATTGGGCTTCTCCGCCCTCTCTCAGCACGGTTTCCTCCGAGCAACACTCGGCGGACCTGCGCTGTAGATGGTCTTGGGTTCGTACGGATGCCGCGGGGTTGCGGCGGGTGGGGACGCGCGGCCGGGAGCCGGCCGGCATCCCCCGGGACATCACCAGCTGGACTTGGTCACACCGGGGAGCTCGCCGCGGTGGGCCATCTCCCGCAGGCAGATCCGGCACAGGCCGAACTTGCGGTAGACCGAGTGCGGACGGCCACAGCGCTGGCAGCGGGTGTAGCCGCGGACCGCGAACTTCGGCTTCTTGTTCGCCTTGTTGACAAGGGCAGTCTTGGCCATGCTCAGTTCTCCTTGAACGGGAAGCCGAGCGCCTTGAGCAGCGCGCGTCCCTCGTCGTCGTTCGTCGCGGTCGTCACGACCGTGATGTCCATGCCGCGGACGCGGTCGATGCGGTCCTGGTCGATCTCGTGGAACATCGACTGCTCGGTGAGCCCGAACGTGTAGTTGCCACGGCCGTCGAACTGCTTGGGCGACAGACCACGGAAGTCACGGATGCGGGGCAGCGCCGTGCTGACGAGCCGGTCGAGGAACTCCCACATGCGGTCGCCGCGCAGCGTGGTGTGGGCGCCGATCGGCATCCCCTCACGCAGCTTGAACTGGGCGATCGACTTGCGGGCCTTGGTCACGACCGGCTTCTGGCCGGTGATGGCGGTGAGGTCGCGGACGGCACCCTCGATGAGCTTGCTGTCCTTCGCGGCGTCACCCACGCCCATGTTGACGACGACCTTGACGACGCCGGGGATCTGCATGACGTTCTCGAACCCGAACTGCTCGCGCAGGGAGCCCTTGATCTCGTCCTGGTAGCGCGCCTTCAGGCGCGGCTGGGTAGCGGTGTCAGCCATCTCTCTCACAGGTCCTTGCCCGAGCGCACGCCGACGCGGACACGGCTCGCCTTCTGGCGGCCGTCACGCTCGACGGTCTCGACGCGGGTCTTGATCCGGGTGGGCTTCTTGTCGGAGGGGTCGACGACGGCCACGTTGCTCACGTGGATCGGCGACTCCTGCACGACCAGGCCACCGGTGCGGGTGCCGCGGGCGGACTGGCCGGCCTTGGTGTGCCGGGTGACCCGGTTGACGCCCTCGACGGTCACGCGCTGGGTCTCTCGGTTGACCGAGATGACCTTGCCCGTGGCGCCCTTGTCCTTGCCGGTCAACACCTGCACGGTGTCGCCCTTCTTGATCTTCATGGTCGCCATGGCTCAGAGCACCTCCGGGGCGAGGCTGATGATCTTCATGAAACGCTTCTCGCGCAGCTCGCGGCCCACGGGGCCGAAGATGCGGGTGCCCCGGGGGTCACCGTCGTTCTTGAGGATCACGGCAGCGTTCTCGTCGAACTTGATGTAGGAACCGTCGGCGCGACGGCGCTCCTTCTTGGTGCGGACGATGACCGCCTTGACGACGTCGCCCTTCTTGACGTTGCCGCCGGGGATCGCGTCCTTGACGGTGGCGACGATGGTGTCGCCGATGCCGGCATACCGGCGACCGGAGCCACCGAGAACACGGATGCACAAGATCTCCTTGGCACCGGTGTTGTCGGCGACGCGAAGTCGCGACTCCTGCTGGATCACTTATCTGTCTCCTATACGTCGTGCTGGTTCTCTGCTGGACCCCGGGGGGCGGCAGAGCCTTGCCGAACTGGGGGGCTGCTTACTTGGCCTTCTCGAGGATCTCCACCAGGCGCCAGCGCTTGGTGGCGCTCAGCGGGCGGGTCTCCATGATCAGGACGCGGTCGCCGACGCCGGCGCTGTTGGCCTCGTCGTGCGCCTTGACCTTGCTGGTGCGGCGGATGACCTTGCCGTAGAGGGCGTGCTTGACACGGTCCTCGACCTCGACGACGACGGTCTTGTCCATCTTGTCGCTGACGACGTAGCCCTGGCGGGTCTTGCGGTCGTTGCGCTCCGCTGCCTCGGTCACGGTCTCATCCTTCGTTGTCTCACTCACTGGGCCTCACCCTTTCCACCGATGCCGAGCTCGCGCTCACGCATCTCGGTGTAGATGCGGGCGATGTCCTTGCGGACGGCGCGCAGCCGGCCGTGGTTGTCCAGCTGGCCGGTGGCCGACTGGAACCGGAGGTTGAACAGCTCCTCCTTGGCCTTGCGGAGCTCGTCGACGAGACGCTCGTCGTCGAGACCGCGCAGCTCCGTGGAAGCCAGGTCCTTGGAACCGATAGCCATCAGAAGTCACCACCCTCACGCCGGACGAAGCGGCACTTCATCGGCAGCTTGTGCATCGCGAGGCGCATGGCCTCACGTGCGACGTCCTCCGGAACACCGGAGAGCTCGAACATGACACGGCCCGGCTTGACGTTCGCGATCCACCACTCCGGCGAACCCTTACCGGAACCCATGCGGGTCTCGGCAGGCTTCTTGGTGAGCGGACGGTCCGGGTAGATGTTGATCCAGACCTTTCCGCCACGCTTGATGTAGCGGGTCATCGCGATACGCGCGGACTCGATCTGGCGGTTGGTGACGTAGGCGGGCTCGAGAGCCTGGATGCCGTAGTCGCCGAACGCGATGGTCGTACCACCCTTGGCAGCGCCCGAGCGACCCGGGTGGTGCTGCTTGCGGTGCTTGACTCGACGGGGAATCAGCATGGTCAGGACTCCTGCGTGCTCGCGGCAGCCGGGGCCTGCTCAGCGGCAGGGGCCTCGGCCACGGGGGCGGGGGCGTCGGTGCGACGGGCCCGGGCCGGACGGTCGGCGCCGTCACGGCGCGGTCCACGACCCTGGCGCGGCGCGGTGGCCTGCTGGGCCGCGAGCTCACGCGCGGTCATGTCGCCCTTGTAGATCCACACCTTGACACCGATGCGGCCGAAGGTGGTCTTGGCCTCGTAGAAGCCGTAGTCGATCTGCGCGCGAAGGGTGTGCAGCGGCACGCGACCCTCACGGTAGAACTCGGTACGGCTCATCTCGGCGCCGCCGAGGCGACCCGACACCTGCACCCGGATGCCCTTGGCACCGGCGCGGGTGGCGGACTGCATGCCCTTGCGCATGGCGCGACGGAACGACACGCGGGCGCTGAGCTGCTCGGCGATGCCCTGCGCGACGAGCTGGGCCTCCACCTCGGGGTTCTTGACCTCGAGGATGTTGAGCTGCACCTGCTTGCCGGTCAGCTTCTCGAGCTCGCCGCGGATGCGGTCGGCCTCGGCGCCACGGCGACCGATCACGATGCCGGGACGCGCGGTGTGGATGTCGACGCGGACCCGGTCACGGGTGCGCTCGATGTCGACGCGGGCGATACCGGCGCGGTCCATGCCCTCGGACATGAGCTTGCGGATCGCCACGTCCTCCTTGACGTAGTCGCGGTAGCGCTGACCCTCCTTGGTGGAGTCGGCGAACCAACGACTGCGGTGCTCGGTGGTGATTCCCAGACGGAAGCCGTGCGGGTTGACCTTCTGGCCCATCAGCGATTGCCTCCGTTCGTGGCCTTGGCGGGCTTGGGTGCGACGACCACGGTGATGTGGCTCGTGCGCTTGTTGATGCGGCCGGCGCGGCCCTGGGCGCGCGGCCGGAACCGCTTCATGGTCGGGCCCTCGTCGATGAACGCGGAGGCCACGAAGAGCTCGCGCTCGTCGAACCGCTCGGCGGTCTTGTCGGCCTTGACCCGGGCGTTCGCGATCGCGGACTCGAGCACCTTGCGGACCGGCTCCGCCGCGCCCTGGGGGGCGAAGCGAAGGATCGACACCGCGTCGGTGGCGTTCTTGCCACGGATGAGGTCGATGACCCGGCGCGCCTTCTGCGGCGTCACCCGGACGTGGCGGGCGACCGCCCGCGCCTCGGTGGTAGTGGTCTCGGTGGCCATCAGCGACGACGCCCCTTCTTGTCGTCCTTCACGTGACCGCGGAAGGTGCGGGTCGGTGCGAACTCGCCGAGCTTGTGGCCGACCATCGACTCGGTGACGAACACCGGGACGTGCTTGCGGCCGTCGTGCACGGCGAGGGTGTGGCCGAGCATGTCCGGTGAGATCACCGAACGGCGCGACCAGGTCTTGATGACGTTCTTGGTGCCCGCTTCGTTCTGGACATCCACCTTCTTC
>CAWHYJ010000021.1:0-248247 GCA_963833495.1 uncultured Actinomycetota bacterium
ACCTGCGACTCATTGCGGATCTCCCACCTCCCGCGGGGTGGGAGATCCGCAATGGGTGCGGGATCGTCCCCGTCCCGGGGTGGGCAATTCGCAATAGTCCTCGGCGTCCCTGGCGGGCCGGTCCGTTCACGGACGAAAATTGGGGTGGTGTCCGGTTCTCGTTGACGTCGTTCTTCCTTGGCCTTGAGGTCGAGCAATAGTCGGGCGCTGGGAGCCAGGTTTATGGGTCCTTCATTGTTGCCGTGGCATGTCCTGCTGGCTGTCGGGCGGGCGTGCTGAGCACGCGGACTAGCGTTGCTGTCCTGCCCGCTGACTCCTACGAGCACCGGATGCCGCTGGATGAACGCGGTTCTTGGAGAGGCGGTGTGTGATGGAACCCGTTGTCGATGAGGTCGTTGTGGTCGAGCGGGTCGCGGGGATCGATATCGGCAAGGCCGAGGTGGTGGTCTGTGTCAGAGTCCCGGACCCGGGTGGTCGCGCCTCACGCGCTCAGGAGGTGCGCGCGTTCTCGACCCTGACCTCGGGGTTGCAGCAGTGCGCTGACTGGCTCCATGACTGGGCCGTGACGCGGGTCGTGATGGAGTCGACAGGGGACTACTGGAAGGCGCCGTTCTGGTTGCTCGAGGCCGCCGGGTTCGAGACGTGGCTGGTCAACGCCCGCGACGTCAAGCACCTGCCGGGACGTGCGAAGACGGACAAGATTGATGCGGTGTGGCTGTGCAAGCTCGCCGAGCGCGGCATGCTGCGCCCCAGCTTCGTCCCGCCGCTTCAGATCCGTCAGCTACGCCAACTGACCCGGTACCGGGCCAACCTGGTGCATGACCGCACCCGGGAGAAGAATCGGGTTGAGAAGGTCCTGGACCAGACCGGGGTCAAGCTCTCGGTGGTGATCAGTGACCTGTTCGGGGTCTCCGGGCGGGACATGCTCGCGGCCCTGATCCGCGGGGAACGTGACCCGCAGGTGCTCGCTGACCTGGCCCGAGGGCGGATGCGAGCCAAGAACGACGCCCTGGTGCAGGCGCTGCACGGGCTGTTCTTCACCGAGCACGACGCGTTTGTGTTGTCCCGGATGCTGGCCCGTATCGACGCCATCACCGCGGACATCACCGCCGTCGAGGAACGCATCGATGAGCTGATCACCCCTTTCGGTGAGGCGGTGACCCGGCTGTGCACCATCCCTGGCGTCGGGCCAAGCACCGCGATCGCGATCCTCGCCGAGACCGGCCTGGACATGAGCCGCTTCCCCACCCCGCAGCACCTGGCCTCCTGGGCCAAGGTCTCACCCCTGGCCAACGAGTCCGCGGGCAAGACCCGCGGCTCCCGATCGACCGGCAAGGGCAACAGGTACCTCGCTGAAGCCTTGGGAAACGCGGTGCTCAGCTGTTGCCGCACCGAGACCTTCCTTGGCGCACGCTACCGGCGCCTAGTAAAACGACGCGGCAAGAGCAGGGCCCTCGTCGCCGTCAGCCGATCCATGCTGATCGCCGTCTGGTACATCCTCTCCCAGCCCGACACGACCTACCTCGACCTCGGACCTGAGCACTACGACCGCACCCGAAACCACGACCGAGCACTCCGCAACGCCATCCAACGACTCAACGCACTCGGCTACCGGGTAACCCTCGAGGCAGCCTGAACCCGGCCCCCGTGGTCACCATATTTTCTGACTAGGTCGCCGTCGGTCGGTCAGTGGGGGAGCGGGGCCTCGACGAGGCGGTCGCGGGTGATGTCGGCCAGGGTGCGGCAGCCGGTCAGGGCCATGGTGAGGTCGAGCTCGGCCCGGATGTTGCGCAGCACCTCGGCGACCCCCGCGGCGCCGGCCAGCGCCAGCCCGTAGACGTGCGGCCGCCCGATGCCCACGGCATCGGCCCCGAGCGCGAGGGCCACGAAGACGTCGGCGCCCGAGCGGATGCCGCTGTCGAAGAGCACCGGAACGTCGGAGCCCGAGAGGCGCACGGCATCCACGACGCCGGGCAGCGCGTCGAGGGCCGCCACCGAGCGGTCGACCTGCCGGCCGCCGTGGTTCGACACGAGGATGCCGTCGACCCCCTCGTCGACCGCGCGCCGCGCGTCGTCGGGGTGCAGCACCCCCTTGAGCACCACCGGCAGCCGGGTCAGCTCGCGCAGGCGCGGCAGGTCGGCCCAGCTGAGCGAGGGCCGGGAGAAGACGTCGAGGAAGGTCTCGACGGCGGCCCGGGGCTCGGGGGCCGACAGGTTGCGCCGGGTGTCGCCGGGGTGGTTGCGGCTCAGCGACACCAGCGTGCGCACCGCCGCCGGGGTGGGTCGCGGCTGCGGCTCGGGGTCGGCCTGTGCGGTGGCGGCGACCCGGTCGGCGACGAGCCGTCGGAACACCGGGTCGGAGGTGTACTGGGCGATGCCCTCACCGCGGGCGAACGGCAGGTGCCCCAGGTCGAGGTCGCGCGGGCGCCAGCCGAGGTATGCCGTGTCGAGGGTGACGACGATGGCCTCGGTGCCGCACGCCTCGGCCCGGCGCACCAGGCTGGCGACCAGGTCGTCGTCGCTGCTCCAGTAGAGCTGGTACCAGTGGCCGCCGCCGCCGAGCGCCGCCGCCACGTCCTCCATCGGCACCGACGCCTGGGTGCTCAGGATGGGGGTGACCTCCTGCTCGCGGGCCGCCCGGGCGACCGCGAGGTCGGCGTCGGCGTGGGCCGCGGACAGCACCCCGATGGGGGCGACGAGCAGCGGTGACGCGTGCCGGCGCCCGAGCAGGTCGACCCCGAGGTCGCGCTCGCTGGTGTCGACGAGCATGCGGGGCACCACCCGCCACCGGTCGAACGCGTCGCGGTTGGCCCGCGCCGTGGCCTCGCTGCCCGCCGACCCGGCCACGTAGGCGAAGCCGCGGCGCGACATGGCCCGCCGGGCCGCCGCCTCGAGGGCGGCACCGTCGGTGGGCACCTCGGGGCGACGGCCGAAGGTGCCGGCCCGGTAGATCGCGGACTGGGCGGCCTTCCCGACGTCGCGAAACGGCATACGGCCTCCTGCGGGGGGTGGCGGTGGGCGCACCGCGGCTGCCGCCTGTCTACCCGATCGCACCGGCGGGCGGAAGGTCGACCCGCCGCGCGCCCCACCCGCCTAGGGTGTGCGCCATGCCGCGTTTCAGCTGGGCCGCCTGGGGCCTCCTCGTCGTCGTGCTCGACCTCCCGCTGCTCGGCTGGGACGTGCTGCCCGACATCGTCGGCTACGCGTGGCTGTTCGTCGGCCTCGCCGGCGGCGCCGCGCTGCACCCGGGTTTCGCCCGCGCGCGGGCTGCGGCCCTGGTCGGGATCCCGGCCGCGGTCGTCACCGGAACGCCGCTCACCGACTCGAGCAACGCCATCGAGTGGACCGGCGCGCTCGTCGGCATCCTGGTCAACGTCGTGGTGCTGCACCAGCTCGCCACCGCGGTCCGTGACCTCGACCCGACGGTGGGGGACAGCGACCACCGGCGGTGGGCGAACGGCATCCGGATCGCAGCGCCCATCGCGGGCGGCGTGCAGCTCGTGGGGCTGGTGGGAATCGCGACCGTGCTCGCCGTCCTGTACGTCCTCGGCCTGCTCGCCCTGGTCGTCGTCGGCATCATCACCGTCGTGCTGCTGCACCGGGTCAACCGGGCCGGCTGGCTCGCGCCCGCCGCGACCGTGGCCGCACCCGAGTGATGCGCCCGCTCGACACGGGGTGGACGGTTCGGGCCGCCGGCGGCCCCGTGCCCGAGGCGCTGCGCGATGCCGTCGTGCCCGCCGAGGTGCCCGGGGTGGTGCACCTCGACCTGCTGCGGGCCGGCCTGATCCCCGACCCCTACCTCGACGACAACGAGGCGCTGCTCGCCTGGATCGGGCTGGTCGACTGGACCTTCGAGTGCCCGCTGGTGCTCACCGAGGGCGACCTCGCGGGCGCGCAGCGCCACGAGCTGGTCTTCGACGGGCTCGACACGGTGGCGACGGTGCTGCTCGACGGCGAGGTCGTCGCCGAGGTCGCCAACCAGCACCGCCACTACCGCATCGACGTCACCGACCGGCTGCGGGCCGGCGAGCACCGCCTCACCGTCGCCTTCCGCAGCCCGGTGCGCCACGCGAACGCCCAGAGCACCGCGCTCGGCGCCCGGCCGCGGCCCTACCCGCTGCCGTACGAGGCGATCCGCAAGTCGGCCTGCAGCTTCGGGTGGGACTGGGGCATCGCGACCTTCACCAGCGGCATCTGGAGACCGGCGCGGCTGGTGTCGTGGAGCACGGCCCGCCTCGACGAGGTGCGCGTGCACGCCGAGCCCCGCGGCGAGGGCGGCCGGGTGCGGGCGACCGTGCGGGTGGCCCGCGCCGGCACCACTGAGCTCACTGGCACCGACCTCACGGTCACCCTCGATGTCGCCGGCACCACGGCATCCACGGTGGTGCCCGCCGGCGAGGAGGAGGCGACCGTCGCACTGGAGCTCGACCCGGTCGACCGCTGGTGGCCGGCGGGCCACGGCGCGCAGCCGCTCTACGACGTGCAGGTCGGGCTCACCGCGGGCGACGAGGTGCTCGACACGACGACCCGGCGGGTCGGGTTCCGCACGCTGCGCTGGGACACCGAGCCGGATGCCGCGGGCACCCCCTTCCAGCTCGTCGTCAACGACCGACCGATCCTGGTCAAGGGCGTCAACTGGATCCCCGACGACGCGTTCCCGACCCGCGTCGACCGGGCCCGCTACGCCACCCGGCTGGCCCAGGCGAAGGCGGCGAACGTCAACCTGGTGCGGGTCTGGGGCGGTGGCATCTACGAGGCCGACGACTTCTACGACCTGTGCGACGAGCTCGGCCTGCTCACCTGGCAGGACTTCCTGTTCGCCTGCGCGGCCTACCCCGAGGAGGAGCCGCTGCGCAGCGAGGTCGAGGCCGAGGCGCGCCAGCAGGTCGCCCGGCTCGCCCACCACGCCTCGCTGGCCCTGCTCTGCGGCAACAACGAGAACCTCTGGGGCCACGAGGACTGGGGGTGGATGGAGCGGCTCGACGGCCGCACCTGGGGCGCGCTGTACTACCACCACCTGCTACCCGGCATCGTCGACGAGCTGGCACCGCACGTGCCCTACGTGCCCGGCAGCCCGTTCAGCCCGCACGGCCGGCACCCCAACGACGAGTCGCACGGCGCGATGCACCTGTGGGAGCAGTGGAACGCCCGGGACTGGACGACCTACCGCGAGGTGCGGCCCCGCTTCGTCGCCGAGTTCGGGTGGCAGGGGCCGCCGGCCTGGTCGACGCTCACCCGGGCCGTCAGCGACGACCCGCTGACCCCCGAGTCGCCGGGGATGATCGTGCACCAGAAGGCGCTCGACGGGAACGTCAAGCTCACCTCGGGCCTGCTGCCGCACCACCGCGTGCCCGACGACATGGAGACCTGGCACTGGGCGATGCAGCTCAACCAGGCGAACGCCGTCTCGTGCGCGCTCGACTGGTTCCGCTCGCTGGCCCCGCACACCTCGGGCGCCGTGGTGTGGCAGCTCAACGACTGCTGGCCGGTCACGTCGTGGGCCGCCGTCGACGGCGACGGGAGGGAGAAGCCCCTCTGGTTCGCCCTCCACAACGCCTTCGCGCCGCGGGTGATGACGCTGCAGCCGGGCGGGGAGGGACTTCAGGCGGTGCTCGGCAACGACACCGACGACGCGTGGGACGGCGAGGTGGTGCTGACCCGCCGCCGGCTCGACGGCTCGGTGCTCGCCACGGCCCGGATGCCGGCCACGGTCGCCGCCCGCGGTTCGCGGTCGCTCGAGGTGCCGCCGGAGGTCTCTGGGTTCGAGCACCCCGCGGGCGAGCTCGTCGTGGCGGAGTGCCTCGGCACCCGTGGGCTGTGGTTCGCGGCGGAGCCCCGGCACAGCGAGCTGCCACCACCCGCCGCCCGGGTCGACGTCGCCGACGCCGCCGACGTCGATGGCATGGCGGGGGAGGGCGAGGGCGTCACCGAGGTGACCGTGACCGCTCAGGTGCTCCTGCGCGACGTGACGCTCCTCGTCGACAAGCTGCACCCGCACGCCACGGTCGACCGCGGGCTGGTCACGCTGCTGCCCGGGGAGTCGGCCACCTTCCGCGTGCAGGGTGCGCACGGCATCCCCGCCGAGCGGTTCTCGGACCCCACGGTGCTGCGCAGCGCGAACCAGCTGGTGACGCCGCGGGGATCCCGGGGCGTCAGCGCAGGAAGGGCACCTCGCGGTCGAGCAGCCCGCGCTCCTTGAGCTCGGCGCGCAGCGGGATCTCGTCGTCGATCCAGCCGCTCTGCTTGATGCCCCAGAACGACGCGTGGTCGGGGCCGTAGCCGAGCAGCTGCTGCTGCAGCGGGGTGAGGCCCTTGAACCAGTTGGAGGACTGGTCGGCGACGGCCTCGTCGAGCGGGCGGATCCAGCGGTAGGTGTAGCCGATGAACATCAGCTTGCGGATGCGCTCGCTCGTGTTCATCGAGCGCGAGTGCCACAGGCGGCGGTCGAAGATGAACGCGTCACCGGGGCTGAGCAGCACCTCGACGGCACCCTCGGGCTCGATGATGGGGTCGCCGGGCTTCTCGGGGCGGCCGGACAGCGTGTTGTTCTTGTGGCTGCCGGGGATGACCTTGGTGTTGCCGTAGCCCGGCTCGGAGAGGTCGGTGAGGGCGTAGCTGATCTTCGTCATGAACATCGGACGCACGTCCATGTCGATGTCGGAGTTCTGCCGGTAGCCGTCCTGGTGCCAGTTCCAGAAGGGCGGCTCGTCCTTGGGCGGGTTGACGTCGATGTGGTTGTGGTGGGTGTAGATGTTCCAGCCCATCGTCCCCCAGATGTAGGGGAACGTGCGCGGCCAGGTCAGCAGCTCGACGAAGCGCGGGTCGCGGTGCATCCAGCCCATGACGTGGATCGAGCGGTCGGGCCGCAGCTCGCCGGCGGCCTCCTCCTCGGCGTAGATGCGGTCGACGGCGTCCTCGAAGTAGGCGCGGTCCTCCTCCGGCAGGGCGTTCGGGATGACGACGAAGCCGTCGCGGTCGTACTGCTCGCGGATGGCCGGGTCGAGGGGCTCGAAGCCGGTGGGCGCGGGCACGGTGGCGGTCATGCGGTGGTGCTCCCAACTGGTGCCGACGGACGCGGGGGCACCGTCCCGCTGCGGGCTGCCCGTGTGGCAGCTGCCGCCTCCATGCCGGCCAGTCTAGGTCGGCGACCTCGTCGTTCGTCGCACCCCGCGCACCGCGCCGCGGGTCTCAGCCGGCCTCGGCCGCGGCGTAGACGCGCAGGCTCGTGCCCGGCACCGTCACCGGCCCGGGCGGCTGCGGCGGCCCCGCGGGGCCGGGGCGCTCGTCGTCGCTGTCCCAGAGCAACCGGTATGCCGTGACGCCGGGCGCCGGGGCGAGCGTCACCTCGTGCTGGTGCGCGCTGCCGTTGATGACGACGAGCGCCGAGTCGGCGCCCATCCACGCGCCGGCGACGTACATCTGCACCACCCGGGTGCCGTCGTCCATCCCCGGCCCATCGGCGCGCCGTCGGCGGCGTACCACTCCATGTCGCGGCTGCCGTCGTCGCGCACCTGGCGGCCCAGGGCCCACACCCGCTGGCGCAGGGCCGGCAGCTCACGGCGCACCCGGGTGAGGTGGCGGGTGGTCGCCAGCAGGTCGCGCTGCCACGGGGCGAGGTCCCAGCTCAGCCAGCTCGTCGCGTTGTCCTGGCAGTAGGCGTTGTTGTTGCCGCCCTGGGTGCGCCCCATCTCGTCGCCCGCGTTGAGCATCGGCACCCCGGTAGAGAGCAGCAGCGTGCCCAGCAGGGTGCGGAGGGTGCGGGCGCGGGCCGCCTCGACCGCCTCGTCGTCGGTGGGGCCCTCGACGCCGTGGTTCCAGGAGGTGTTGCCGTTGCTGCCGTCGCGGTTGTCCTCGCCGTTGGCCTTGTTGTGCTTGTGGTCGTAGGCGGTGAGGTCGGCCAGGGTGAAGCCGTCGTGCGCGGCCACGAAGTTGACCGAGGCGGTCGGCCCACGGTCGCGGTGCCCGAACAGGTCGCGCGAGCCGGCGAGACGGGTGGCGAGGTCCTGCAGGCCGTGCGAGTGCTGACCGTGCACCTGGGCCCGGACGTCGATGACCCAGAACCGCCGCACGGCGTCGCGGTAGCGGTCGTTCCACTCCAGGAACGGCGGGGGGAACTGGCCGGTGCGCCAGCCGTGCATGCCGAGGTCCCAGGGCTCCGCGATCAGCGTGACCCGGGAGAGCACGGGGTCGGTGCGCAACGCCACCAGGAACGGGTGGTCGGGGTCGAACGCGTCGCCCCGGCCCCGGCCGAGTGCCACCGCGAGGTCGAACCGGAAGCCGTCGACGTGGAACTCCTGCACCCAGTAGCGCAGCGAGTCGAGCACCATCCGGCAGACGACGGGGTGGCGCAGGTCGAGGGTGTTGCCGCAGCCGGTGACGTCGATGTCGCGGCCGCGCTCGTCGAGGCGGTAGTAGGCCCGCTGGTCCAGTCCGCGCCAGGACAGCGTGGCGCCGGTGCGGTCCTGCTCGGCGGTGTGGTTGTAGACCACGTCGAGGATGACCTCGATGCCCTCGCGGTGCAGCAGCTTGACCATGCCCTTGACCTCGTCGACCACGCCCTGCGGGTCGGTGGCGGCGGCATAGCCGGGATGCGGCGCGAAGAAGCCCAGCGTGTTGTAGCCCCAGTGGTTGGCCAGGCCGCGCCGCACCAGGTGCGGCTCAGAGGTGAAGACCTGCACCGGCAGCAGCTCGACGGCGGTGACGCCGAGCTCGCGCAGATGGGCGACCGATGCGGGGTGGGCCAGCCCGGCGTACGTGCCGCGCAGCTCGGCGGGCACGTCGGGGTGCAGCGCGGTCTGGTTGCGCACGTGCGCCTCGTAGATGACGGTCTCGCTGCGGGAGCGGCCCGGCGGGCGGTCGTCCTCCCAGTCGAACGTGTCGTCGACGACGACGCAGCGCGGCACGTGGCCGCGGCTGTCGAGGTCGGAGCGCAGCTCACCGTCGCCGTGCCACCCGGCGTCGACGACGTGGCCGTAGACCTCCGGGCCCCAGGTGACCTCGCCCTCGACCGCCCGGGCGTAGGGGTCGAGCAGCAGCTTGGCGGCGTTGTGCCGGAGCCCGGTGTCGGGCCCCCACTCGCCGGCCACCCGCACGTTGTAGCGCTGGCCCGGGCCCATGCCCGGCACGAAGCCGAACCACCAGCCGTGGGCCCGCTCGACCAGCGGTACCCGGCGCTCGGAGGTGCCCTGCGTGTCGCCCGGCTCGAAGAGGCAGACGTAGACGCCGTCGGCGTGCCCGGCGTAGACCGCGACGTCGGCGCCGCCCTCGACCAGGGTCACCCCGGGGGGCGGCGAGAGGTCGCGGCCGAGCCCTCCCGACAGGGGCGTGGGGCTGGGCGGGCGCGACATGGAGGCGAGCCTAGTGAGTGGTTAGGTTGGACCCATGACCGATCCAACGTCGCTGCCCAACTTCCCCCCGCCCCCGGACGAGCACCCGCTGCGCGGGCGGGTTCTCGACGTGCTCGTCGACCTCGGCCTGCAGCCGAACCTCGACACCGACGGCGACGTCGCGTTCAGCGTCAACGAGCAGCAGCTCTTCGTGCGGTGCACCGAGGGTGAGGTCGAGATCATGCGGGTCTTCGGCCAGTGGCAGATCCAGGACGACCTGGTCGCCGACCGGCTGCACCTGCACGAGACGTGCAACGAGCTCAACCTCAACATGAACATGGTCAAGACCGGCGTGGCCGGCTCGACCCTCGTCGTCATCAGCGAGCACCTCATCACGCCGGGAGCCGACGTCAGCACCCTGGTCCAGGTGTCGATCCAGGTGATCCTGTCCGGCGTGCACATCCGGCACCAGCGGGTGCTGGGGCTCGACCCCGACGTCGAGGGCGACGCACCCGCGGGAGACCCGTCATGACCGACCTGGTCCGCCTCGAGGTCGACGGCGGCATCGGCACCATCCGCCTCGACCGGCCCCCGATGAACGCCCTCAACAGCGAGATCCAGCACGGGCTGATCGCCGCCTGCCGCGAGGCCGCCGAGCGGCGCGACGTCTCCGCCGTCATCGTCTGGGGCGGCGAGAAGGTCTTCGCCGCCGGGGCCGACATCAAGGAGATGGAGACCATGTCCTACACCGACATGGTCGACCACTCCGCGCTGCTCCAGGACTTCACCCGCTCCCTGGCCCGCCTGCCCAAGCCCACCGTGGCCGCGATCACCGGCTACGCCCTCGGCGGCGGGTGCGAGGTCGCCCTGGCCTGCGACTTCCGCATCGCGGCCGACGACGCGCGGCTCGGCCAGCCAGAGATCCTGCTCGGCATCATCCCGGGCGCCGGCGGCACCCAGCGGCTGGCCCGGCTCGTCGGGCCCGCGAAGGCCAAGGACCTGGTGTTCTCCGGCCGCTTCGTCGCGGCCGCCGAAGCCCTCGACATCGGGCTCGTGGATGCCGTGGTGCCCGCCGCCGACGTCTACGCCACCGCCCGCTCGATGATGGCCCGCTACGTCGGTGGCCCGGCCTACGCCGTGCGCGCCGCCAAGGAGGCCATCGACCGCGGCCTCGAGCTTCGACCTCGAGTCGGGCCTTGAGGTCGAGCGGACCCTGTTCGCCGGCCTGTTCGCCACGCAGGACCGCGCCACCGGCATGCGGCACTTCGTCGAGAAGGGCAAGGGCCCGGCCCCGTTCGAGGGCGCCTGACCCACGCCGACCGCCGCCTCCCCCCGGGGCCGGCGGCGGTCGTGTGGGGTGGTGGTCAGTGCACCGCAGGCAGGTCGTTCGCCACGATCGTGCCGATCCGGTACCCGTGGGCGAGCCCGGTGCGGGCCGCGTGCGGGAAGTGGAAGCCGACCCAGACCCGGGAGCTGGCGTTCTCCGCAGCGGCCTGCGAGAAGCTCTCGGTAGTCGCGAAGCACGGGCGAGGTGTCGTCGCACTGCTGGCCCTCGGGCAGGGTCAGGCTGCACGTCTCGAACGCGACCCGGTCGGTGCCGAGCACCCGGGCGAGCACGGCGGCGGCCGCACCGCCCTGCACCGCGTGCGCGGAGTCGTGGTCGGGGATGGGTGGCGTGGTCTCGAGCGGGGTCCAGGCCGGGTCGGCGCTCGTCGCGCGGTTGCCGTCGGTACCGGCCTCCCGGATGGCGGTGACGGGCCGCCAGAACGGGTTCTCGTACTTCACGTCGAAGGAGACGACGTAGCCGTCGGCGAGTGCCATGTCGAGCAGCGAGAACAGCCGGGCCGACTGCCACGCGTCGAGGTGGCGGGCGACGGCGACCGAGCGGGCGATCCGGTTCCACTGCAGGGGCTGCTCTCGACCCAGAAGCGGGCGGCCTGGGTCTGGTCGGGGGTGCGTGCCGACGGCGTCGTGATGCCGTCCCCTCCCAGGCGCTGGACCGTCGCGAGGTCGCGGGCGTAGGCCCGGCTGCGCAACGGGTACGCCGGGTCGATGTGGCGCCCCTGGTCGCCCCGCAGGGCGAAGGTGCGCACCGCCCCCCAGCCGGGTGCGAACGCGAACGGCCGGTCGGGGGTGAACCGCCACTGGCCCGGCTCGGTGCCCTGCTGGTAGCCGCTCGCGTCGACGATGATCGGCGTGTCCGACCCGTCGTCCACGCGCGTGGCGAGCACGGCGGCCGCGGCGGCGGTGCCCACCGCGACGCCGGCATCCTCGGCCACCCCGTCGGGCACGGCCGCCAGCTCGGCGACGTACGCCTCGTCCACCAGCGCCACCGCCGCGGCACGGCATCCGGCGAACTCCGCAGGCAGGTCGGCGAGCGCCGCGGCCAGGGTGGTGCGCGAGGCCGCCGCGACCGCGGCGTCCGCGTCGGCGCCCCGCCCGCCGGTGGGCCGGGAGGCGTACGAGGCGTAGCGGCGGTGCACGGCGTTGAGGGCGTCGTGCGCGGCCAGCGCGGCGAGTGCGTACATCCGGGACTCGTGGAGCGGGTCGTTGCCCGGGCTGAGGCAGGAGGCCAGCGCGGCGCGACCTGCGACGTCGTTCCACCGCTGGACGGCGTTCGGTGACGGGGTGGTCGCGGTCGCGGTCGCGGTGCGGTCTGGGCCGGGACGAGGGTCGCGGCCAGCGCGAGGGCCGGGATGGAGAGCAGGGCCGCCCGACGGCGACCGGCGCGTGGGGTCATGATGGGCTCCTGGTGAGGTGCTGGGGTGGATGCCGTCGACGCTAGGGAGCACGGCCGGCGGGCACATGACCAGAACTGGTGGGTCGTCGCGACGAGACGGCATGGTCAGTTCTGACCAGGCCGACGCCCCGCACGCGCTATCGACCCGGGGCCGCCGGTGGGCCTACCGTCCGAGGATGCACCGGTGGGTACCACCAGCGCTGCCCACCTGGTGGTCGGCCGCGTCACCGCCGGCCTTCGTGGGCCGGCGGCGCGAGCTCGCCCTGCTGGACGAGTCCTGGGCGGCGGTCGAGCGGGGCCTGCGCCAGGTCGTCTTCTTGGGCGGGAGCCGGGAGCCGGCAAGTCGCGCCTCGTGGCCGAGGTGTGCGCCATCCTCCATGCGCAGGGAGCTGGGGTACTGCGTCGGCTCGTGTGTCGAGGAGATGGGCCCGGTGCACCAACCCTTCGAGCCAGTGGCGGCAGGGCTCCTGGCGGGCTCACCGACGGATCGCTCGACGACGGCCAGGATGCCGGCGTGGCACCCCGGGGAGGCGGCGGTCATGCTGCGGACCCTGGCCGGGCTCGACGGGCCTGACGGCCCCGACGAGTCACCCGGGGGGCTCGACGAGCGCAGGGAGCTCTTCGACGCGCTGGTGCGGACGGTACGTGCCGCGGCCGCAGACCGGCCGTTGGTCCTGGCCCTGGAGGACCTGCACCTCGCCGGCGCCACCGCCGTGCAGCTGCTGGGCTATCTCGTGCAGCAGACCGGGGAGTCACGCGTGTTCATCCTCGCGACGCACCGCACCACGGCACCGGACCGGTCGGAGGCGCTGCTCCAGCAGATGGCCCACCTCTACGGTCTGGACGGCGTGCGGCGGGTCGACCTCGCGCCACTCGACACCGAGGACATCACGGAGTACCTCGTCCGCGAGGGGCAGGTGCCGCGGCACCGGGCAGCTCCGGCAGCCGTGGTCCTGCGCGACCGCACCGGGGGCAACCCGTTCTTCCTGCGCGAGGTCTGGCGTGACATCGACCGACGCGGGGGGTTCGAGGCGACGACCCTGGACGCGCTGCCGGCGCCCGAGGTCGTGCGTGAGACGGTGCGGCGACGGCTGTCCGGGTTGCCGGAGGCCCTGCGCGAGCTCGTGTCGCTCGTCGCAGTGGTGGGGGAGGACGTCGACGTCGACCTGCTGCAGAAGGCGGTGGGCGCCGAGGACGCCCTGCGGGCACTGGATGAGCTCGTCGCGATGGGGCTCGTCGAGCCCGTCCCCGAGCTCGGCACCCACTTCCGGTTCGTCCACGCGCTGGCGCGGCAGTCGGTCCTCGACCTCCTCCCACCGTCCCAGCGCGCACGACACCACCAACGCGTGGCCCTTGCCCTCGAGGAGGGCGGCGGGACGGCCCCCCGTCGCGTCGAGCGCCTCGCATACCACTACGGCGAAGCCGCGATCCTCGGGCACGCGCAGAAGGCGGTGCTCTACTTGGTGTCGGCCGCCGAGATCGCCGAGCGCGGGTTGGCGCACCAGGAGGCCGGTCGCCGGTTCGAGCGCGCCGCCGTGCTGAGCGAGGAGCCGGACGAGCACGGCGACCTGCTCCTGCGCGCGTCCCGCAGTCACCTCCTCGCCTCCGACTTCGCGCGGGCGCTGGCACTGGGCAGCCGGGCCGCGCGGGTCGGGTCCCCTCGCCTGAGGCTGCGGGGAGCGATCGCCATGGAGGACGCCCGGTGGATCACGGCAGCGCCCGCCGGCGACGTGGTCGAGCTGCTCACGGACGCGCTCGCCGACATCCCGGCGAGCCCGGATGACGCCGACCGCATCCGGGCGCTGGGGGCGCTGGGGCGGGCCAGGGCGCACATCGGCGACCCCGGGGAGGGAGAACGGCTGACGACCGAGGCGCTGCGGCTCGCCCGAGCGCTGGGGGACGACGAGCTGGTCGCCGACGTGCTCTCCTGCAGCCTGCAGGTCGGTCTGGGACCCGCCACGACGAGCCGGCGGTTGCCCCTGGCCCTCGAGCTGAGTGGGCTGGCGATCCGGATCGGGCAGCGGCGCCACCTCGGGCCGGCGGCGTCCCACCGGGCCTTCATCGCGTACGAGACCGGGGACCCGGAAGAGCTGCACCCGAGCGCGCCGGGACCTGCAGCGCACGGCCCGAGCATCCGGCCAGCAGTACTGGACCTGCATGGCGGAGAGCGTGGAGTTCGCCAACGCGGTCATGTCAGCCGACTTCCCGGCGGCCCAGGAGAGCTGCCGCCGCATGCTCGAGCTCACCGCCTCCCTCGGGGACGACACCGAGGGGGCCTACGGCGTCCAGTCCTTCATGGTCCGGCGCGAGACCGGTGGTCTCGAGTCGGTCAGGGGCCTCGTCGACGGGACCGAGGAGATCGAGGGCACCTGGCCACCGGCGCTGCTGGCGCTCTACACCGAGCTCGGCCTGTCGGCTGCGGCCCGACGCGTCCTGGACCGGGTGCTCGCGTCCGACCTCAGCGGGGAGCAGGGTTCGGCCCGATGGCCCGGGACCCTGGCCTTCGTCGCCGAGGCGGTCCTCGCGCTGGAGGACCGCGGTCGGCGGGCCGCCCGGGCCCGCGAGCTCCTCGAGGAACACGCCGGCCGCAACCTCGTCATGGGTCCCTTCGTCGCGGTCTTCGGTGCCGCGGACCGGTACATCGGGTCGCTCGACTCGCTCCTGTGCTTGGGGGACCCCGACGCGTCCTTCGCCTCGGCGCTCGAGCTCGACACGAGGATGGGCTCGACCCTGCACGAGGCGTACACCCTCGCCGCCTGGTCCCACCACGTGCGGCGCACGCGGCCCCGCGATCCGGAGGGCAGGCTGCTCGCCGGCCGGGCCGACGAGATCGCTGAGGCCCATGGTCTCGTGCGGGTCCGCCGCCTCCTCCAGCCAGTGGCCGGGCGACCGGCATCCGCTGCACTGTCGGTCACTCCCCGCGAGGTGCAGGTGCTGCGGCTCATCGCGGAGGGCTGCAGCAACCGGCAGGTGGCACGCCGGCTGGGGATCAGTGAGAACACCGCGGCCAACCACGTGCGCAGCATCCTGGCGAAGACAGGCAGCGAGAACCGCACCCAGGCCGCCCTGTTCGCGGCCGACCACGGCCTGACCGACTGACGGGGCCGGGCGCGCCGCCGTGCCGTCCGGCCGCGCCGGTCGGCTCAGACGTCGACCGGCACCAGCCGGCCGTCGGCCGTCACCCTGTTGCCCAGCTCGACGACGACGTCGGCGGGCAGGCCGGCACGGCGCGCCGCGGCGATGATCGCCGCGGGGGAGGCCGCCTCGTAGAGGCAGTACGTCTTGCGCTTGTCGGCCGAGAGGAAGGAGTACAACCAGCGGACGTCCTCGTCGGCATTGATCCGGTTCACCTCCGCGGCGATGTCAAGCGTCGGCTCCAGCTGCTCGGCGAAACGGCGTTCGACCATGTAGACGGGCATGGGTGCCCTCCTGTCCCTCCGGTGCCCCGAGGCTACCGGCGCCGGGGTTCCCCGTCACGGGGTGGCGGGCATCACGGTGCCCCTATGGTGAACAAGCGCTTACCTGCTGAGAGAATGCTCGGACGCTCCCGGCCGGACGGCCGGGCCCCCATCCACCACGAATGAAGAGGACGAGGCACGCATGAACATCGTCGTCTGCGTCAAGTACGTGCCGGACGCCCAGTCCGAGCGCACGTTCCGCGACTCCGACAAGACCGTCGACCGAGAGGGCGTCGACGGGCTGCTGTCCGAGCTCGACGAGTACGCCGTCGAGGAGGCCCTGAAGATCGTCGAGGCCGCGGGCGAGGGTGAGGTGACCGTGCTGACGGTCGGCCCCGACGCCGCCGCCGACGCGATCAAGAAGGCCCTGCAGATGGGTGCCCACGCGGGTGTGCACGTCAACGACGCCGCGATCCACGGCTCGGATGCCGTCGCCACCTCGCTCGTGCTCGCCGAGGCCGTGAAGAAGGCCACCGGCGGAGCCCCCGAGCTCGTCATCACCGGCATGTCGTCCACCGACGGCGTCATGGGCGTGGTGCCCGCGATGCTCGCCGAACGGCTCGGGCTGCCCCAGGTCACCTACGCCGCCGAGCTCACCCTCGGCGAGGGCACGGTGACGATCCGCCGCGACGGCGACACGGCATCCGAGACCATCGAGGCCACGCTGCCGGCCCTGGTGTCGGTGACCGACCAGATCAACGAGCCGCGCTACCCCTCGTTCAAGGGGATCATGGCGGCCAAGAAGAAGCCCGTCGAGCAGTGGGGCCTCGCCGACCTCGGCATCGACCCCTCGCTGGTGGGCCTGGATGCCGCGTGGACCTCGGTGGTCTCCTTCGCCAAGCGCCCCCCGCGCGAGCAGGGCCAGATCGTCTCCGACGACGGTGACGGCGGCACGAAGCTGGCCGAGTTCCTCGCCGGCCGCAAGTTCCTCTGAGCCCCACGACGACTGACAGGTAGGACGGAAAACCCATGGCTGAAGTACTCGTTCTCGTCGACCACACCGACGGTCGGCTGCGCAAGGCGACCGCCGAGCTGCTGACCATCGCCCGCCGCCTCGGCGAGCCCTCCGCGGTGCACATCGGCGCCGGCGCCGAGAAGGCCCAGGTCACCCTGGCCAAGTACGGCGCGCACAAGGTCTACGTCGTCGACGACGCGGATGCCGCGGCGTACCTCGTCGCGCCCACCGCCGAGATCCTCGCTGCGCTGGTCGAGAAGACCTCTCCGGCGGCCGTACTCATCCCGAGCAGCGCCACCGGTCGGGAGGTCGCGGCGCGCCTGGCCATCAAGACCGGCTCGGGCCTGATCACCGACGCCATCGACGTGAACGCTGGTGAGAACGGCATCGAGACCCTGCAGTCGGTCTTCGCCGGTTCCTACACCGTGACCTCGACGGTCACCACCGGCACCCCGATCATCGCGGTCAAGCCCAACTCCGGTTGCGCTGCAGGCATCTCCGGCTGCGGGTGCGGTCGAGGCGTTCGCGGTCACCCTCAGCGACTCGGCCCGTGGGGCGCGCATCACCGACTCCCAGCCGAAGAAGTCCACCGGCCGGCCCGAGCTCACCGAGGCTGCGATCGTCGTGGCAGGTGGCCGCGGCACGAGCGGCGACTTCAACCCGATCGAGGAGTTCGCCGACTCGCTCGGCGCCGCGGTCGGCGCCAGCCGCGCGGCCGTCGACGCCGGCTGGTACCCGCACAGCAGCCAGATCGGCCAGACCGGCAAGCAGGTCTCGCCCCAGCTCTACGTGGCGGCCGGTATCTCGGGCGCCATCCAGCACCGGGCCGGCATGCAGACCTCCAAGACCATCGTCGCCGTCAACAAGGACGAGGAGGCGCCGATCTTCGAGCTCGTCGACTTCGGCATCGTCGGTGACCTGTTCACCGTGCTGCCGCAGGCCGCCGCCGAGGTCAAGAAGCGCAAGGGCTGACAGCCGGCACCACGACCACCGCTCACGAGGCGGTTCACCGCGCAAGCGGACGACGAGGGGCGACCGATCCGGTCGCCCCTCTGCCGTGTCGTGAGGCCGCCGTGTCGTGGCGCCGGTGCGTCGCGGCCACAGGTTGCCGCGGCATCATGGGGTCGTGGGTGACCCCCGGTCGACGTCACCCTGGGCCCTCCCGGTCTGGGGCCTCGTGGGCGCGCTCGTGGCGTTCGGCGTCGCGGGCCTGGCCACCGTCGGGCTCTTCCTGCTGGCCCTGGCCTCGGTGCTCGTGGCGGTGGCGCTCGCGGTGCCCGCGCTGCGCCGGCCGAGCCTGCCCGGTGTGCTGGTCGGGCTGTCGACCGCTCCGCTGTACGTCGGCTGGCTCAACCGCGGGGGTCCGGGCACGGTCTGCACCACCACGGTCGACGCCACGACCTGCACCGACGAGTGGAGCCCCTGGCCGTTCGTGGCGGTGGGGGTGCTCCTCGCCGGCGCGGGAGTGGCCCTGCTGGTGGTGGCTCGGCGCGGTTCCGGGCCGCCGTCCACGGCGGCTTCCGAGGCGGCCCGCTCGGCACCCCGCACGTAGACTCGACCACCGTGACGGCCTACCTCGACCACGCGGCGACCACCCCCATGCTGCCGGCCGCGGTGGAGGCTCTCGCCGACCAGTCCCGGAAGGTCGGCAACGCCTCGTCGCTGCACACCTCCGGCCGCGCGGCCCGGGCCGTGGTCGAGGAGTCGCGCGAGCGCATCGCGTCGGTGCTGGGAGCGCGCCCGTCGGAGGTCGTGTTCACCTCGGGCGGCACCGAGGCCGACAACCTCGCGGTCAAGGGCACGTATGCCGCCCGGCTCGCCGCCGACCCGGCCCGCACCCGGCTGGTCGTCAGCGGCATCGAGCACCACGCGGTGCTCGACCCGGTCGAGTTCCTCGTCTCCCAGGGCGCTGCGGCCAGCTGGCTCGAGCCCGACCGCTGCGGCCACATCGTCGCCGACGACCTGCGCCGGGTGCTCGACGAGCGGGCCGACGACGTCGCCCTGGTGAGCGTCATGTGGGCCAACAACGAGGTCGGCACGGTGCAGCCCGTGGCCGAGCTCGCGGCGGTGGCACACGAGCACGGCATCCCGTTCCACACCGACGCCGTCCAGGCGGTCGCGCACCTGCCGGTGCGGTTCGACGAGTCCGGCGCCGACCTGATGACGGTCACGGGGCACAAGGTGGGCGGACCGCTGGGGGTGGGCGCCCTGCTCGCCCGGCGCGACGCGAAGCTGGTGCCGCTGGCCCACGGCGGCGGTCAGGAGCGCCAGGTGCGCAGCGGCACCCTCGACGTGCCCGGCATCCGGTCGCTGGCCGTCGCGCTCGAGGAGACCGTGGCGATGCGCGACGTCGAGGCCAAGCGGGTGATGGTGCTGCGCGACCGGCTGCTCGAGGGGGCGCTCGGGCTGGGCCTGGGTATCCGGGTCAGCGGCTGCTGGACCGCCGGCGACGGCACCCGGCGGCTGCCCGGCAACGCCCACCTCGTGGTGCCCGGGTGCGAGGGCGACTCGCTGCTCTACCTGCTCGACGCCGCCGGCGTCGAGTGCAGCACCGGGTCGGCGTGCCAGGCCGGCGTGCCCCAGCCGAGCCACGTGCTGCTGGCCATGGGGCTCACCGAGGCCGAGGCACGCGGCGCGCTGCGGCTCTCGCTGGGCCACACCTCGACCGAGGCCGACGTCGACGCGTTCCTGGCCGCCCTGCCGGCGGTCGTCGAGCGGGCCCGGCGGGCGGGAGGCCTGCTCTGATGCGGGTCGTCGCCGCGATGTCGGGCGGGGTCGACTCGGCGGTCGCCGCCGCCCGCATGCTCGAGGCCGGCCACGAGGTGGTCGGGGTGCACCTGGCCCTGTCGCGCTCGGCCGCCACGCTGCGCGAGGGCGCGCGCGGCTGCTGCACCCTCGAGGATGCCGGTGACGCCCGCCGCGTCGCCGACCGGCTCGGCATCCCGTTCTACGTCTGGGACCTCGCGAGCCGGTTCCAGCGCGACGTCGTCGACGACTTCGTCGCCGAGTACGCGGCCGGGCGCACTCCCAACCCGTGCCTGCGGTGCAACGAGCGGATCAAGTTCGCCGGGCTGCTCGACAAGGCGGTGGCGCTGGGCTTCGACGCCGTCGCCACCGGTCACTACGCGCGCGTCGTCGAGCGGGCCGACGGGCGTCGCGAGCTGCACCGGGCGGTCGACGCCGCCAAGGACCAGAGCTACGTGCTCGGGGTGCTCGACGCCGACCAGCTGGCCCGCTCGTTCTTCCCCCTCGGCGACTCGACCAAGCCGCAGGTGCGCGAGGAGGCCGCCGGGCGCGGGTTCTCGGTGGCGAAGAAGCCCGACAGCCACGACATCTGCTTCATCCCCGACGGCGACACCCGCGGCTGGCTGACCGGCCGGCTGGGGGAGCGGCCCGGCGAGCTCGTCGACGCCACATCGGGCGCGGTGGTGGGGTCGCACGGCGGCGCGCACGGGTTCACCGTCGGCCAGCGCCGCGGGCTCGGCATCGACCGGTCGGCGCTCGACGGCGAGCCCCGCTACGTCGTGTCGGTCGACGCGCCCGCCAACCGGGTGCTCATCGGCACCGCCGACCTGCTCGGCGTCGACCTCGTCGAGGGCTCCCACCTGCGCTGGTGCGGGGCGGCCCCGGTGGGGGAGGTGCGGCTGGGGGCGCAGGTGCGCGCCCACGGTGCGGAGGTGCCGGCCACGGTGACGGTCGACCCCGCCGCGGATGCCGTGCGCGTCGTGCTCGACGAGCGGGTGCGGGGCGTCGCCCCCGGCCAGTCGGTCGTGCTCTACGAGGGCACCCGCGTCGTCGGGTCGGCGACCATCCGCGGCACCGGCCGCGCCTGAGCGCCCGGCTGAACCCCGGCATCCGCGCGGAGCCCGGCGACTGATTGCGGATCGCCCACCAGCATCAACCGACCCCCGGCGACTGATTGCGGATCGCCCACGCACGAGAGGGGGAAGGATCCGCAAGAAGTCGGGGAGGGGGCGGGGAGGATCCGCATAGTCGCGAGGCGGAGGATCCGCAAGAAGTCGGTAGGAGGGCCGCCGGGAATGATTGAAGGGTCAACTACTGTTGGACGAGGCGCCTCCCACACCGGAGGATGGACCACCTGAAGGAGCTGATCCCATGCCGGCCGTGACCGTCGACAACATCCTCACCCTGCCGCGCGTCAGCGAGCCCGTCGCCGAGGCCGTGTCGCGCCCGGTGCGCTCGGTGACGACCGCCCCCTCGGGCTTCGAGGGCGAGGGGTTCCCCGTGCGGCGCGCGTTCGCCGGCGTCGACCTCGCCGCGCTCGACCCGTTCATCCACATGGACCAGATGGGTGAGGTCGAGTACGCCCCGGGCGAGCCCAAGGGCACCGCGTGGCACCCCCACCGCGGCTTCGAGACCGTCACCTACATCATCGACGGCACCTTCGTGCACCAGGACTCCAACGGTGGCGGCGGCACCATCACCAACGGCGACACCCAGTGGATGACGGCCGGCTCCGGCCTGCTGCACATCGAGGTGCCGCCGGAGTCGCTCGTGGTGTCCGGCGGGCTGTTCCACGGCCTGCAGCTGTGGGTCAACCTGCCCCGCACGATGAAGATGTCCAACCCGCGCTACCAGGACATCCGCGGCGGCGACGTCGCCCTGCTCTCCAGCCATGACGGTGGTGCGCTGGTGCGGGTCATCGCCGGTGAGCTCGACGGGCACCAGGGGCCCGGCATCACCCACACGCCGATCACCGTGCTGCACGCGACGGTGGCCCCCGGCGCGCGCGTGCGGCTGCCGTGGACCCAGGACTACAACGCCCTGGTCTACGTGCTCAACGGTAAGGGCACGGTCGGCCCCGACCGCCGCCCGATCCGGATGGGCCAGCTGGCGGTGCTCGGTGCCGGCGACCTCATCGAGGTCGGCGCCGACGAGAGCCAGGAGAGCCGCAGCCCCAGCCTGGACCTCTACGTGCTCGGCGGGCGGCCGATCCGCGAGCCCGTGGCGGCCTACGGCCCGTTCGTCATGAACACCCGCGAGGAGCTCGTGCAGGCGTTCGAGGACTTCCAGGCCGGCCGGCTCGGCACCATCCCCACCGAGGCGCACCCCGGGCACGACGTGCTCTGACGCCGCCCACCGGCACACGAGCGGGGTACCACCGGCCGGCCGGGCCGGTGGTGCCCCGTTTCCGACCCAGGACCTGCGACGACACCCCCACCCCTGGAGCGGGGGGTGTGTCGTCGGACGAGCTAGGCCGGGGTCGCGCTGGCCCCTGTTCCGCCGCCCGACCCGGTCCGTGCCGCCAGGGCGAGCTGCCGCACCCGGGCGAAGTCCTGGTCGGTGTAGACGCCGTTGACGCCGGACACCGCCGCCAGCCGCATGCCGTGGCGCAGGCCCAGCTGGTAGATCTCCTTGACCTTCTCCCACTCGATCGCCCGGCCGACCGTGAAGGTCTCGTAGCGGCCCTCGAGGGCCAGGGCGACCGTCTCGGCCAGGCACGCGTAGGCAACACCGTCGGGCAGGCCGATGTCGCGCATCCGCACGTCCTCACCGGGCAGCTCGATCTCGCCGGACTCGACGACCAGCACGTCCGGGCGCTTGGCGACGTCCTCCGCCGACAGGTCGAGGGGGCGGGCGACGTCGGTGATGACACAGCCGGGCTTGACATCCATGATGTCGAGCACCCGCTTGCCCGCGCCGGAGGTGGCGGTGACGATGACGTCCATGTCGGCCAGGTGCTCTCCGGGCGTCGCGGCGGCGTGCACCACGGCGCGGGGGTGCTCACGCTCGATGTCCTGCTTGAGGGCCAGCAGCTTGGCCGTCTCGGGGGAGACCAGCCACAGCTCGTCGCTCGCCAGCGCCAGCAGCCGCGCGCACACCGAGCCGATCGCGCCGGTCGCGCCGACGACCATGGTGCGGCCGTGGATGATGCCGTCGTCGCCCCGCTCGAGCAGGCCGAGCCGGGCGACCGCCTCGTGGGCGGCCCACAGGGCGCCCGAGGCGCTGTAGCTGTTGCCGGTGGTGATGGGCAGCGACGACTTGCGCGCCACGGTCACGCCGGCGTCGCCGACGACCTTGGTGAACGCACCCAGACCCATGATCTGGGCCCCCAGGCCACGAGCCACCTCGGCGGCGGCGAGCAGCTTGTCGTAGGTGAACTCCGGGTCGTGGGCGAGGATCTCCTTCGGGGTGCCACCGACCGTGATGAGCCAGCCCTCGGCCTCGGCGCCGGTCGGCGACGTGACCCCGGTGACGTGGCTGTAGACCGTCGGGGGCAGGTAGGCCATCGCCTTCTCGACCACGTCGGTGACGACGGGGGCGAGACCCTGACGATCGTGCCCAGCGGCTCGATCTTGGTGAAGAACTTCTTCGACAGCGGGTGGATGACGAACGCGAAGCGGCTCTTGCGTCGCGGCCCGTTCGGCTCCAGCAGGCGGGGCTGAAGCCCCTCCGTGAGGATCATCTCGAGCAGGTCGTCGTCGCGCAGCCGCTCCGGAGCGCCGCCGGGGGCGCGCACGGAGGCCCGCATCATCGCCTCGAGGGTGGCCACGTCGATGGTGACGTCGAAGGGCTGCGGCGTGGTGTCGACGACCAGGTCGACGTCGCGCGCGGCGAGCTCGGCGAGCTGGTCGTCGGTCACGGCGGAGGTGATGACCGCCTTGCCGTGCAGCTGCGTGAAGCCGGAGGTCACGAGCTCGTGGTAGCTGGCGACCACGACGTCGCTGTTCTCCGGGCGCTGCGCCAGCCAGGACCGGTTGGTCAGCTCGGCCGGCAGGAGGGTGTCCTCGCGGACGGCGGCGCTGACCTGGCGCAGCGGCCAGGTGACGGCGCCGGCCGCGGCGCCCAGGAGCGGAGCGGGGTTGAGCCGGCCGGCCCAGCCGCCGGGCACGGCGGGGTGGCTCACCGCGATGTTGTCGGTGAACTCGCGCAGCACCCGCACGGTGCGGGCGTGGTCGGCCCCGAGCACGATGGTGCGGGCGTTGGAGAAGTAGCCGGGCATCTCGTTCTGCACCCAGCGCACCGACCACTCCTGCAGCACCTCGTGCAGGCGCCGCCCGTCGGTGGCGGTGCCGTCGGTGGCCGCCGCCTTCAGCCGGCGGATCGCCTCGGCCGGCTCGATGGTGAGCGCACCGGTGGCCAACGCCTCCGCCGCGCCGTTGACGGCGACGGCATCCGCGAGCGGGTCCCAGCGGCGCACGAGGGTCTCGGCGGTGCGCAGGTCGCCGTCGGTGCCGATGCGCACGAGGCGCACCCGGCGACCGAGGAAGTCCACGGTCACGTCGTGGTCGCGCTCGGACGCGCCCAGGCTGATCTCGACGACCACCAGGGGTGGGTCGGCGCGTCGGGTCCTCTTACGGGCCATGGTGTCCTTCCAAGGGAGGTGGTGCTCAGGTCATCGCGTTGGCGTCGTACTCCGGGTGGGCCTGCATGAAGTCGAGCAGGAGCCCGGCATAGCTCTGGAACGGCGGGCAGGTCAGGCCGGATGCCGTGAGGTCGTGGGTCGTGTTCGCCGTCGCGTACGTGGTGGGCGAGGCGAAGTAGTCGAGGGCCTCGGCGGGCAGCCCGAGCAGCCGTTCCATGCCGGGGACGTGCCCGACGATCGCGTGCACCGGAGCCAGCGGCAACGGCATCCAGACGACCTTGGTGTTGCGGTGCCGGGCGAAGGTCGAGACGACCTCGCGCACGGTCGGCGGGTCGGGGTCGACGAGGGCGTAGGTACGCCCGACGGAGGCGTCGAGCACCGACAGCTCGTCCATCGCGCCCACCACGAAGTCACGGGGCACGAGGCAGACCCGCACACGGTCGGCATCCCCGACGGCCGGCACCACCGCGAGCGAGGCCTGGCGCGCGAGGAAGGTGGCGAGGAAGTAGGGACCGTCGTACTTCTGCGTGGCGCCGGTCTGCGAGTCGCCGACGACGATGCCCGGGCGGTAGATGGTGGCGGGGATGCCGTCGGCCATCGCCTTGCGCACGAGCAGCTCGGCCTCGTACTTGGTCTCCTCGTAGTGGTTGCGGAACGCCTGGCCGACGTCGAGGGCGTCCTCGGTGAACTCACCCTCGAAGCGCCCGCTCACGTAGCAGGTGCTGACGTACTGCAGGCGGCGCAGGTGCGGCTGCTCGCGGCAGAAGTCCAGCACGTTGCGGGTGCCGTCGACGTTCACCCGGCGGGCGACCTGTGGGGCCACGGCCAGGTCGTAGACGGCCGCGAGGTGCCAGACCTCGCGCACGTCGTCGAGGCGCTTCAGCTCGGCGGCGCCCAGACCCAGCCCGGGCACGGTGATGTCGCCCTCGGTGAGCCGGATGCGGCCCGCCGTGTGCGGGTCGGTGATCTCGAGCTCCTTGACCCGTGACCGGGCCAGCACGGCGTGCTGGGGCTGCACGAGGCAGACCGCGTCGGTGTCGGGGCGCCGGGCGAGCAGCCGGGGCAGCAGGGCGGATCCGAGGAAACCGGGGAAGCCGGTCATGAGCAGCTGTGCCACGCGAACGTCCTTCTGCGCAGGGTCTCGCGGACTGGCGCCGGTGGGGGTCCCGGCGCCGTCACCGGATGGACCTGCTACAGACTGTAGTTGTCGGGCGCGGACGTTTCTGACCGAGGTCGGCCAGAACACCCCCGACGAGCACGTGATCCTCGTCGCACCAGCGGCTGAGGGCCCCGCGAGATCAGCGCCCGGCGAGGGTAGCGGCCAGCGTGCGCACGGCGGCGTCGGCCCGGGTCTCGGGCAGCCCGGCGTAGCAGAGCACCAACCCGCGCACCGGCACCGTGACCGCGTACGCGGACAGCGGGCTGGCCGCCAGGCCACGTTCCGCGAGCCGCGAGACCAGGTCGAGGTCGTCGACGTGGTCGGGCAGCCGCAGCACCACGTGCAGCCCGGCGTCGACGCCCTCCAGCCGGGCGTCGGGCAGGTGCCGGCCCACGGCGCTGACCAGGGACGCTCGCCGGGCGGCGTAGGTGCGCGAGGCGCGCGCGTGGTGGGCGGCCAGGGCTCCCGACGCGACGAGCTCGGCCACGGCGAGGCCGGTCACCTCGTTGACGACCAGCCCTCGCGACTCGAGCTCACGCCGGAGTCGGTCGCGCACGCGCCGCGGCGGCGCCATCCACGCCACCCGCAGCGAGGGCGCCACCAGCTTGGATGCCGTGCCGATGTAGAGCACGTGCTCCTCGGCGCCGGGCAGCGAGCGCAGCGCCGGCAGCGGCGAGACGTCGTAGCGGAACTCGCCGTCGTAGTCGTCCTCGAGCACCAGCGCGCCGGTGCGCCGCGCCCAGCCGAGCAGCTGAACCCGGCGGGTGACCGGCATCCGGGCCCCGAGCGGGTACTGGTGCGAGGGCGTGACGTAGGCGGCGGCCGCGCCCCGGGGCAGCAGGGCCGGGTCGAGCCCGTCGCCGTCGACCGGCACCGCGGCGACATGCACGCCCTCGGTGGAGAAGGCGGTCCAGGCCTCGACGTAGCCGGGGTCCTCGAGCGCGACGGGGGCGCCGACCAGGCCGAGCGCGGCGGGCAGGGCGCGCAGGGAGGCGCCGACCCCGGGCACCACGAGCAGGTCGTCGGGTGCGACGGCCACCCCGCGGCTGCGGCGCAGGTGCTCGGCGAGCACGTGGCGCAGGCGGTCGTGCCCCGGACCGGCACCCGCGTCGTTGCCGGGCACCGCCGACGCCGCGACCCGCCAGGCCCGGCGCCAGGCCGCCGGGTCGACGAGCGTGGTGTCGGGGCGCCCGGGGCGCAGGTCCCAGTGGGGCGATGCGGCCGGGCGCCGCTCGGGCCCGGTGCCGGGGCCTCGCGGGGTGTGCACGTGGGTGAGGGCGCCGGCCGCGGCGGCCCGGTCGGCACCCGGAGCCACGACGGCCCCCGAGCCCGCCCGGCTGACGACGAACCCCGCCGCCGCGAGCTCGTCGTAGGCCGCCACGACCGGCCCACGGGACAGGCCGAGCGCGCCCGCGAGGGCCCGGGTCGAGGGGAGCGCGTCGCCCGGCCGCAGCCGTCCGGTGCGCAGCTCGCCGACCACGGCATCGGCCAGCCGGTGGCGCAACGGGGCCGGGCCGTCGGCGACGTCGAGCGCGAGGTCGACGGGGCGAGGCGTGCGCGGCATCCGCCGACGATACTGGTCCTGCGAAATCGATCACAAGTGGATCTTGGCGGGGTCCAGTTCGGCAGCGTTGACTGGTGCCGGGGCGACGCCCCACGGAGCCGCCCGGGCTCCGGTGGATCGACTGATGCGGCCCCTGTCGGGCCGGCGCGAGAGGATGACGCGGTGAGCGGGCTCGAGATGCGACCAGGGTGCGAGTGCTGCGACGTCGACCTGCCGGCCGACGACGTGGGTGCGGTGGTCTGCTCGTTCGAGTGCACCTTCTGCGCGGGGTGCTCCGAGCACCTCGAGCGCACCTGCCCCAACTGCGGTGGCGCGCTGATGCCGCGCCCCACCCGGGTGGGCGACGCGCTGGCCCGCCACCCGGCATCCACGACGCGGGTGGTCTCGGATCCCGTGTGCCCCGGGCCCGGCTACGCCGGCCGGGTGGGCGGTGACGCACCGGTCGAGCGCCTGGGCCGGCACGCCGAGCGCGGGCGGTCCGATCGCGAGGCCCTCGACGCCCTGCTCGACGAGGTGCTCGCCGGCACCCTCTCGACCGTGGTCGACGGCCGCCCCTGGGTGGTGCCGATGCTCTTCGCCCGCGACGGCGACCGGGTGCTGCTGCACGGCTCGACCGGGGCCGGGGCGCTGCGCCAGGTGGCCGCAGGAGCACCGGCGGTGCTCAGCGTCACCGTCGTCGACGGGCTGGTGGTGGCGCACACCACCTTCGAGTCGTCGGCCAACTACCGCTCGGCCGTCATCCACGGCGAGCTGACCCCGCTCGGTGACGCCGAGCGCACCACCGCGCTCGAGCTGCTCTCTCAGCGGCTGATCCCGGGCCGGCCCGCCGAAGTTCGTGCCATGAACCGCCGCGAGGAGGTCGCCACCCTCGCCATGGAGCTGCCGATCACGCCCGGCCGCTGGCTGCTCAAGGAGCGCTCGGGTGGGCCCTCGGTGCCCGAGGAGGAGACCGACGCGTGGTCGGGCGTCGTGCCGATGCGCGTCGTGGCCGGGGCACCCGAGCCGGCACCGTGGTCGGTCGATGCCGGCACGCCGGTGCCCGCGTCGGTGACGGCACTGGTGCAGCGGTGGACCCCGTGACCGAGGTCGGCGTGTCGAGCGGTTCGGTCGCTGCGGTGCGGGCGACCGGCATCGGGTCGTGGCCGGGCACGTCGCCGCGCGAGGCGGTGCGCACCGTGCGAGACCTGCTCGTCGACGGCGACGGGGTGGGGCTGCCGCACTGCCCTGAGACGCCGGCGCGGGGCCCGGGGGCCGACATCATCGGGCGGGCCGCAGGGCTGCTCGTCGACCTGCCGGTCGACCTCCAGCCCAGCGGGTGGCGCTTCGTCGACCGGCCGGGGCTGGATGCCGGGCGCACGGCATCGTTCCACCGTGAGGACCTCGACGAGCTCGCCGAGGCCTACGACGGCTACGCCGGCCCGCTCAAGGTGCAGGTGGCCGGGCCCTGGACGCTCGCGGCGTCGCTGCGGCTCAACCGCGGTGAGCGGGTCGTGGCCGACCCGGGCGCGGTGGCCGACTTGATCGCGTCGCTCGCCGACGGCATCCAGGCGTATGTCTCCGACGTGCGGCGGCTCGTGCCGGACGCCGAGGTCGTGCTGCAGGTCGACGAGCCGTCGCTGCCGGCCGTGCTCGAGGGGTCGCTGCCCACGTCGTCGGGCTTCGGGCGGGTGCGTGCGGTCGACCCGCAGGTCGTGATGCGGGGCCTGGAGTCGGTGCTGGCCGCGCACGCCGGGCCGACCGTCCTGCACTGCTGCCACCCGTCGGCGCCGCTTCCGCTGCTGCGGGCCACGGGTGCCGGGGCGCTCGCCGTCGACCTCACCGCTGCCACGCCGGCGCGCTGGGAGTCGGTGGCGGCCACCCTCGACGCCGGCACCGGCATCTGGGTCGGCTGCCTGGCCACTGACGGGTCGGGCGGCGACGGGTCCGAGCGCGGTGGGCCGGGCGCCGACGTCGAGGCCCGGGCACTGGTGCTCAACGGCTTCGAGCGCTCGGGCCTGACCAGCGACGCGCTGCGCGGGCTGGTCGTGTCGCCCACCTGCGGGCTCGCCGGGCTCACACCACAGGGGGCCCAGACCGTTCTCCGTGCGGCGCTCGACACCGCGCGCCGACTCGGTGAGGAGGTGCCGTCGTGACGCAGACCCGCGTGCCGTGGCAGGTGAAGTACGTCGCCCTGGTGCTCATCTGGGGCTCGAGCTTCCTGCTGATGAAGGTCGGGCTCGAGTCGCTGTCGGCGGTGCAGATCTCGGGGCTGCGCATCCTGTCGGGGGCGGCCGTCCTCAGCGTGCTGCTGCTGGCGCGCGGCGGGCACCTGCCCACCGGCCGCCGGGTGTGGGGCCACCTGTTCGTCTGTGGGTTCTTCCTCGGGGCGCTGCCGTTCACCCTCTTCGCGTTGTCCGAGACCAGGATCAGCTCGGCGCTGGCCGGCATCGGCAACGCCGCCACGCCGATCGCCACGGTGCTGGCCACCATGGCGATCCTGCCGGGGGAGCGGGTGACCGGGCGGCGGCTCGTGGCGGTGGGGGTCGGCTTCCTCGGCGTGGTCACGATCATGCAGCCGTGGACCTCGGTCGACCGGCCCGACCTGGTCGGCTTCTCGATGGCGCTGGCCGGCGGCGCGAGCTACGGCATCGGCTGGACCTACAACCGGCGCTTCCTGAGCGGGGTCGACCTCGGGGGGCTCTCGCAGCCGGCCGCGACGCTGCTCACCGCACTGGTGCTGATGGTGCCGGTGGTGCTGGGGTGGGCGTTGCTGCAGCCGGAGGGGCTGGCGGCGATCTGGTCCTACGACGCCCCGGATGCCGGCACCTGGTTCTGGCTGCCGCTGGTCTGCGTGCTCGTGCTCGGCCTGGTCGGCACCGGCTTCGCGTACACGTTGCAGTTCGACGTGGTGCGCGGCGCCGGGCCGGTCATCGGCTCGACGATCACCTACCTCATCCCGGTGGTGTCCGTCGTGCTCGGCGTGCTCGTGCTGGGGGAGCGGCTCGGGCCCTGGCAGATCGTGGGCTTCGTGATCGTGCTGGGCGCGGCCTGGGTGATCAACCGCAAGCCGCGCACCGCGGAGCGGGTCGTCAGCCGGAAGCCGGAGCGGGTGGTCGACGCCCCTCGCTGACGCTGCGGCCGAGCGCGGTCTCTTGAGCTCTGGTCAGCTCGAGTCGTCGCCGGTGTCGTCGTCCGCATCGACCGCGGCGGCCCATGCTCGGCGCGCCAGCAGGGCGACGGTCACCGACGCCAGGCCGAGCGCGATGGCCGCCAGGAGGCCGGCGGCGACCTCGCGCGGCAGCCCCGATCCGGCGGTGCCGGCGCCCGATCGGGACGCAGCAAGCACCGCCTGTGCGGTCAACACCGCCTGCACCACGGCCACGCCACCGAGCACGAGCAGGAGGGTCCACCCCTCCCGGCGGCCCTGGCGCAGCGCGCGGGCCGAGCGCCAGGCCCACCAGAGCAGGGCCGCGGCCACCAGCACGAAGGGCCCGCCGACGAGCCGCACCACACCACTGTCGGTGCTCGCGGCTCCGGAGAGGAAGGCGGCGTAGACCCACAGGGCGACGGCCGCCGCGAGCAGGACCGACCACAGGCCCAACAGCACCAGTCCCGCTGTGCGCCAAGGGTCTCCGGGTCGCGCGCGGTGAGGGCCCGGCGCGAGCGAAGCGGACGGCATCCGGGCTGGCGGTGAGGCGCTCACCCCTCGGCCGGCGCGTGCACCTCGCGGCGCAGGATCTTGCCCGTGGGGCCCTTGGGCAGCTCGGGCACCACCCACACCTTGCGCGGGTACTTGTAGGCCGCGATCCGCTCCTTGGTGTACTCGATGATGTCCTCGGGGGTGGCGGTGGCACCTTCGCGCAGCGATACCGCGGCGCCCACCTGCTCGCCCATCAGCTCGTCCGGCATCCCGACCACGGCGACCTCGACGACATCGGGGTGGGTGTAGATGACCTCCTCGACCTCGCGCGGGTACACGTTCATGCCGCCGCGCAGGATCATGTCCTTCTTGCGGTCGACGATCGTGAAGTAGCCCTCGTCGTCCATGGTGGCGAGGTCACCGGTGCGGAACCAGCCGTCGGGGATGGCCTCGGCGGTGGCCTCGGGCTTGTTCCAGTAGCCCTTCATCACGTTGTCTCCGCGGATCGCGATCTCGCCCACCTCGCCGACCGGCACCTCGTTGCCGTCGAGGTCGACGCACTTCATCTCGCAGCCGGGGATGGCGACGCCGATGGTGCCGGGCTTGCGCTCGCGGTCGGGCATGTTGAAGCTCGCGACGGGGCTGGTCTCCGACAGGCCGTAGCCCTCGAGGATCATGCAGCCGAACTTGTCCTCGAAGGACCTCATGACCTCGAGCGGCATCGCCGACCCGCCGGAGGCGCAGACGCGCAGTGCCGAGGTGTCCATGCCGTCGGACTGCGGGTGGTTGAGGATCGCGGCGTACATGGTGGGCACGCCCTGCATGATCGTGACCCGCTCCTTCTCGATGACCTCGATGGCCGCGGCCGGGTCGAAGCGGGGGATGAGGGCCAGGCTCGCGCCGGCGATGGTCGCGGCGTTGAGGCCGACGACGAGCCCGAAGACGTGGAAGAGCGGCAGGCAGCCCATGACGATGTCGTCGGGGGTGATCTCCTGGATCGAGGTGCACGAGCGCGTGGCGTTGAGGTGGATGTTGCGGTGGGTCAGCTCGGCGCCCTTGGGGCGGCCGGTGGTGCCCGAGGTGTAGAGGATGATCGCGGTGTCGTCGTCGGCGCGCTCGTGCGGCTCGGCGATCGGCTCGCCGTCCTCGAGGCTGCCCTCGACCGGGCCGATCGGGCCGCACTCGATGATCCGGGTGCCGCTGTTGGCGGCGCCCTTGGTCGCCTCGGGGACGAAGTCGGGCCAGACGAAGGCGATCTTCGCGCCGGAGTCCGAGAAGAAGTAGTCGATCTCGCCGGCCTTGAGCAGCGGGTTCATCGGCACGACGGTGCCGCCGGCCAGCAGGATGCCCCAGTAGACGACGGGGAAGGCGGGGACGTTGGGCAGGATGATGGCCACCCGGTCGCCGGGCTGGATGCCGTTGGCGCGCAAGGCTCCTGCCACCTTGGCCGCCATGCCGTGCAGCTGCGCATAGGTGATGCCCTGGCCGTTGACTCGCAGTGCGGACTGCTCGGGGTACTTCGCGGCGGTGGTTGTGAGGTTCGTCGCGAGGTTGGTCATGGTGGGGCTCCCTGTCGTCCGGCGGCGGTGGCGGCTGCCCCATCCTGACGTGGGAGGCGGCTGCAATGCCAGAGATTCACCGAGCGAGTTGGGTCGGCTGGGTCGGGCGTTGAACGATTCTCCGGGTTGGCTCGCTCGATCGGGTTCTGCTCAGGGTGAACCGGGGCTGTGGATGGCTTGTGCGACGAACATGTGTTCGATTATGATGTGGGTATGGGCATCGGGGGGTTGGGACTGGCGGAGTGTCGCTCCGCGATGGTGGCTGCCGCCGAGGCGTTGGTGGGGTTCGGTGGGGTGGTGCATGAGGCGTCGGATGAGCAGCTGGCCGTGGTGATGGGTGAGGCGGACGCGCTGGCGGCGCGGGCGGCGGCGGTTCGGGCTCAGGTGGCGGTGGAGGCGGTCCGGCGGGGTGTGGTGGCGCGGTCGGGGTTGAACGCGCAGGCGTGGGTGCGGGAGTATGCGCCGTCGTTGCGGCAGGGCGGTGCCGGTCAGGTGGCGAGGCTGGCCACGGAGGTCGCGAACGTGGCCCGGTCGGCGGGGTCGCTGGCGCCGGATGCCGCGGCGGAGCCGGACCCGGGCTCGCCGTTGGGTTTGGTGTGGGGCCGGGTGCAGGACGGGTCGGTGTCGCCGGGTTTGGCGTTGTCGGCTCTGGGTGAGGTGGCCCGGTTGGAGCCGCGCCTGGACCCGGGCGCGGTGCCGACGGTGACGCGGGCGTTGCTGGAGCTGGGCACGGCGTGGGGTGCGGGTCAGCTGCGCAGGCTGCGCCCGGCGATGATCGCGAGGTACGGGACAGCCGGGGAGCTGGATGACCTGCAGGAGCGGTTGGTGGGCGTGGCGCGGTTGTCGCAGCCGTGGGTGGCGTCCGGTGACGTCACCGAGTACCAGCTGGTGGTGACCCCGGAGCAGGCGGCGGTGCTCGAGGCCGCGATCGGGCCGATGGCCAAGCCGGTCCCGAACGAGGCGACCGGGGCGCGGGACCTGCGCCCGGCGGGTCAGCGGCGGGTGGAGGCGTTGACCGAGGTGTGCCGCCGGTCGTCGGGGTTGGATGCGGACGGCCAGGGTGGCGAGGGTGCGGCTGGCAGCGCGGCGGCGTTGCACGTGACGATCAGCCTGAGCGACCTGCAGGAGATGACCGGGGCGGGTGAGGTGTTGGGGTCGACCGCGACCGGGGTGCTGCTCTCCCCGGAGGTGCTGCGCCGGGTGGCGTGTGACGCGGCGTTGGTCCCGCACGTGCTCGGCACGGCCGGGGAGGACCTCGACCTGGGGCGGGTGGTGCGCCTGTTCACGAGGGCGCAGCGTAGGAGGTTGTGGCGGCGGGACCGGTGCTGCACCTTCCCCGGCTGCACCAGACCCGCTTCGTGGACCAAGGCGCACCACGTGTTGCACTGGGCCGACGGGGGCCTGTCCGATGTGGACAACGCGGCGCTGCTGTGCCAGGACCACCACACCTTCGTGCACACCCGACGGCTGTGGGCGCAGGTGCGCCGCACCCCGGACGAGCTGGGCCGGTACGTGGTCTGGGACCTGCACCCCGGCTCCTACGACCGGCAGCTGGAATGGCTGGCCAGGCAACGCGCCGAGCACGACCCGCCACCCCTGACCCGACAGCGGCTGCTGCAGCTGGTCGCCGCGGTCACCCACAGCGACGAAGCCGACCGGCGCCTCGCCCTCCACGACCTCGACCAGCTCAGCCACACCTGGCACGACTGGGAGCACGAGGTCGAGACCACGCGGTCGACCCCGACGACCCCGACTACCGCACCTGGCACCAGACCTACCTCACCAGCGTCGACGCCGCCCACCACACCGAGGCCAACGGCGCCGCTGCCTGAGGCGTGGTCGGGCTGTCGGCCGCTCGAGCGAGCCGCAGCCCGACCACCCAACGGCGTCCGCACTGTGGGTCCTGGGCGGCATCGCGGCCAGGGCGTCCGAAGCATCGCCGTGGCCGGGTTCAGACGTGCACCACCTCGGCGCGGACGGAACGGCTACGACCATCCGGCATCACGGCATTGCGGAGGCTGCGACAAGGTTGCTCGGCACGAGCGGTCCGAAGGACGCTTCAGGCGTTCGCGGTGCTTCCCCGCAGGATGGAGGTCATCTTCTTGCCTCTCCCCACCTCGTCGACCAGCAGGTCCATGTAGCGGATCTTCTGCATCAGGGGGTCTTCGATCTCCTGCACCCGGTGGCCGCAGATCGTCCCCGTGATGAGCGAGGCGTTCGGGTTCAGCTCCGGTGCCTGCGCGAAGAAGGTCTCGAGGCTCACTTCGCTCGCGATCACCTCGTCGAGCCCTGCGGCGTCGTAGCCGGTGAGCCAGCAGATCACCCGGTCCACCTCTTCCTTGCTGTGGTGCTTGCGCTCCGCCTTGGCCACGTAGTGCGGGTAGATGCTGGCGAAGCTCATGTCGAAGATCCGGTGCCTCGGCATCGTGGCGCCTCCGTCATCACTGGTGGGTACCCGGGCCGCCGTGCGGACCTCGGTGGTGCGCGCGGCACGTGCGACCGGCGCGCAGGACCAGCCTCCCACCTTGCCGCCGACGTGGGCAGCCCAGCAGCGGCCGCCGATCGGGCCCTGCCCGTCTGGTGCGCCCGCAGCCGTCAGGACGCGAGCCCTGCCCGCGGCCCTGGTTCGGGCCGGGGAGCCCTGTCGTCTCGGCCAACCCGATCGCCGCTGGCGACCTGGGCCAGGAGCTCTGCTCCTATCCTCACGGATGGCCTGGCTGCACACGGTGATCGACGACCCCGCAGGCCTGCATGCCTCCACCGCGAAGTTCTGGCAGCGGGTGCTGGGCTGGCCCCTGGGTGAACCCTGGCCGGGCCACCCCGAGCTGCGCAGCCTCGAGCCGGCACGCGGCGCGCCGTACGTGCACCTGCAGCAGGTGGCGGGTCCGCAACGGGTACACGTCGACGTGGCTTGCGAGGAACCCGAGCCCAGCATCGAGGCGGCCGTGGCGGCGGGAGCCGAGGTCACGGGGCGCTTCGAGCGCCTCGTGGCCCTGCGGTCGCCCGGCGGGCTGCCGTTCTGCGTGCTGACGTCCGCAGCACGGGTCGCGCCCGAGCCCGTGCAGTGGCCGTCCGGGCACCGGTCCCGCCTCGTGCAGGTGTCCGTCGACTCGCCGGGCGCCCGCCATGACGACGAGGTCACCTTCTGGCTGGGCCTGCTCGAAGGCCGCTGGGTCGGCTACTCGTCGCCGGAGGTCGCCGAGTTCGCCGGGAAGTGGCACGACGACGCGGGGTCCCCCCTCCAGCTCCTCTTCCAGCGGCTCGACGAGCCGGACGGAGAGGTGCGGGCCCACCTCGACCTCGGCACCGATGGACAGCCGGCGGAGGTCCGCCGCATCGTCGACCTCGGCGCGCAGGACGTCGGCAGGGGCCACGGCGGCTGGCACGTGCTGCGCGATCCCGCTGGTCTGCCGTTCTGCGTCACCGAGAACTCTCCCGAGCAGACGACCCACCGCGACCTGGACTGACCGCCGCCTGGCGTTCCCGGCGTGACCGTGCCAACCGGCGCGGTGGACAGGACGTGCCCCGCCGACGAGCATCGACACCGACACCGACACCGACACCGACGTCGACAGGGGGACGCTCATGCGATCGGTCCGCATCACCACCAACCTCGCGGTGGCCGACATCGAGGCCGCCAAGGGGTTCTACACCGGCTTCCTGGGCCTGGGCACCGAGGAGTTCAACCTCGGCTGGGTGGCCCGCTACACCGACACCGAGACCGGCGCCCACGTGCAGCTCGTCACCGGTGACCTGACCTCACCGGAGGACTCCTCGATGTCGGTGCACACCGACGACGTCGACGCCGCCTACCGCGAGGCGCAGGAGCACGGCTACGAGATCGTCCATCCCCTCACCACGGAGGAATGGGGAGTGCGCCGCTTCCACGTGCGCGCGCCCGACGGCACCGTCGTCAACGTCGTCGCCCATCGCGAGTGAGGCGGCAGGGCTAGGTTGCCGGCATGGACGACCTGTTGGCACGGCTCACCGACGTCTACCGCGACCTGCACGCGCATCCCGAGCTGTCCGGGCAGGAGCACCGCACGGCGGGCATCGCCGCGGCCTGGCTGCACGACCTGCGCCTCGAGGTCGTCGAGGGCATCGGCGGCACCGGCGTGGTCGGCATCCTGCGCAACGGTCCGGGCCCCACCGTGCTGCTGCGTGCCGACATGGACGCACTCCCGGTCACCGAGGCGACCGGCCTGGCGCACGCCAGCACTGTCGACGGCGTGATGCACGCCTGCGGTCACGACGTGCACGTCGCCTGCCTGCTCGGTGCCGCCGACCGCCTCACGGCCATGCGCGAGAGCTGGTCCGGGACGCTCCTGTTCCTCGTCCAGCCCGCCGAGGAGACGGTTCGCGGCGCCCGAGCCATGGTCGACGACGGCCTCTTCGACCGGGTGCCGAGGCCGGACGTCGTGCTCGGGCAGCACGTCGCCCCGCTCCCGGCGGGCCTGCTCGGCCTGCGCAGCGGGCCGGCGTTCGCGGCATCCGACGCCCTGCGCGTGACGCTCCACGGCACGGGAGGGCACGGCTCCCGACCGGAGGCGACGGTCGACCCCGTGGTGATGGCCGCGGCCACGGTGATGCGCCTGCAGACGCTGGTCGCCCGCGAGGTCGCCGGCACCGACACCGCCGTCGTCACGGTGGGAGCCCTCAACGCCGGCACGAAGGCGAACATCATCCCCGACGACGCCGAACTGCTGCTGAACGTCCGCAGCTACGACGAGGCGGTCCGCACCCACCTGCTCGAGGCCATCGACCGGGTCGTCCGGGCCGAGGCGGAGGCGTCCCGGGCGCCGCGACCCCCCGACATCGAGGTGTTCGAGTCCGCGCCCGCGGTGGTCAACGACCCGGATGCCGTGACGCGCACCCGCGGCGCGCTCGAGTCGGTCGTCGGCGCCGGCCGGCTGGTCGACCCCGGCCCGGTCACCGGCAGCGAGGACGTCGGGGTGCTCGCCGCTGCCGCCGGTGCGCCGCTGGTCTACTGGCTGCTCGGGGGAGCCGACCCGGCCGCGTTCGCCGGCGCCGCCAGCCCCGAGCAGCTGCTGCGGGTCGTGGCCGGGCTGCCCTCGAACCACTCACCCCAGTTCGCCCCGGTCGAGGACCCGACCCTGCGCATCGGGGTCGGCGCGCTGGTCGCCGCCGCGACGGAGTGGCTCGAGGGCTGACCCGCACACCGGGTGCCGCTACGGCTTGCGCTGCAGCCTCCGCCGGGCCGCCGCGACCATTCGGGTCCGGGCGTTGAACGCGCCCTTGAGTGCCCGGTCGGTCGCCGACCGGTCGGCCGGCAGCAGCCCCACCTGGCGCGCGAACGAGAGCTGGTCGAACACCACGGTGTTGGAGATGAGGGTGGCCTCTCGGAGCACGAAGTGGTCGATACCGTCCAGCTCGATCGACCGCCCGGTGCCTGCGATGCCCAGAACCGGTCCGACGTGGCGGCCGGTCATCCGCCAGTGCACGAGTGCGTCGTCGCCGTCGACCACGATCGCCACGGGCTGGAGGTGGAACCCCTCGATGTTCGCGAACTTGTCCTCGAAGTACCGTGCCACCTCGTCGGCTCCTCGGCAGGTCGCATCCGGGAAGTACTCCACGGTCTCCGGGGTCCAGAACCGGCGCAGCGACGCGACGTCGTGGTCGTTGAGCCGGTCGAACACCCAGCGGAGCAGGTCAGCGGTCGTGACGTTCTCGGGCAGCGGCATTGCCATGACCCGAGGCTGACAGGGTCTGCTCCCGCTGCCAAGGGGAGCGCCGAGCCGGCCGGCCTCGCGCGGGCGCCAATGGGCGGGTGCCGAAGGGCCAGGGACGACGGATGCCGTCGCTACCGTGACGCGATGATCTCCCTCGATGAGTACCTGGCCTTCTGCGACCGCGCCCTCGATGCCTGCGCCGACTGCGTGACCGCGCTCGGCGACGACCTCGTCAACGCCCGGCTCGACGGCATCCCCGGGTCGAACTCGGCGTTCGCTCTCGTCGCGCACCTCTCCGGGATGACGGCCCGCTGGGTGCGCACGGTCAACCTCGGCATCGTCGTGCCGCGCGACCGCGATGCCGAGTTCGTCGCCACCGGCACCGTCGCCGAGGCGCTCACCCTGCTGGAGGGGACCCGGGCGCGACTGCACGACGACGCGCGAGCGGCATCCCCCCGTGACCTCCCGGTCGACCCGGCCCACGACAACGACGGCTCGATCGCGTACGCGACCCAGGGTGAGGTGCTGCTGCACGTCTACGAGGAGCTCGCCCAGCACCTCGGCCAGCTCGAGGTGACCCGCGACGTGCTGCTCGCGGGAAGAGGGTAGCCGGGCCGCCGTCCGCCGCCGAGGTGTCAGTGGCCTGCGGCAGGATGGGCGGGTGAGCGAGACCCCGACCACCCCCGCCGCAGAGCAGCCGAGCGACGTCGTGCCCGACGAGGTGCGGCACGAGTGGGAGACCCTGGCCGAGGAGGCGCGGGGGCACCAGTTCGCGTACCACGTGCGCGACGCGCCGACGATCAGCGACGGCGACTACGACCTGCTGATGCGCCGGCTCAACGCGCTGGAGGACGACCACCCCAGCCTGCGCACTCCCGACAGCCCAACCCAGCAGGTCGGTGGGGCCATCTTCTCCACCGACTTCACCGCGGTCGACCACCTCGAGCGCATGCTCAGCCTCGACAACGCCTTCTCGACCGACGAGATGCTCGAGTGGAACGCGCGGGTCACCCGTGACGCGGGCGGTGCCGACCTGCACTACCTGTGCGAGCTGAAGATCGACGGCCTGGCCGTCAACCTCCTCTACGAGAAGGGGCGGCTCACCCGTGCGCTGACCCGCGGTGACGGCCGCACGGGCGAGGACGTCACGCTCAACGTGCGCACGGTGCGCGGCATCCCGACCGAGCTCGAGCCGACCCCGACGCACCCGCTGCCCGACCTTGTCGAGGTGCGCGGCGAGGTCTACTTCCCGATCGAGGCGTTCGGCGAGCTCAACGCGCAGCTCGTCGAGGCGGGCAAGCCGCCCTACGCCAACCCGCGCAACACGGCGGCAGGGTCGTTGCGCCAGAAGGACCCTCGCGTCACCGCCAGTCGTGAGCTCCGCATGCTCGTGCACGGCCTCGGCAAGCGCGAGGGGTTCGACCTGACGCGGCAGAGCGAGGCCTACGCCGCGCTCGCGGCGTGGGGCCTGCCGGTCTCCAGCCACTTCCGGGTCGTCGACTCGATCGACGAGGTCAACGCCTTCATCGCGCACACGGGGGAGCACCGCCACGACGTCGAGCACGAGATCGACGGGGTCGTCGTCAAGATCGACGAGATCTCGGTGCAACGCCGGCTCGGCTCCACCTCGCGCGCTCCGCGGTGGGCCATCGCCTTCAAGTACCCGCCCGAGGAGGTCAACACGAAGCTCCTCGACATCCAGGTCAACGTCGGTCGCACCGGCCGGGTCACGCCGTTCGGGGTCATGCAGCCGGTCGTCGTCGCCGGGTCCACGGTCGAGCGCGCCACGCTGCACAACGCCACCGAGGTCGTGCGCAAGGGCGTGCTCATCGGCGACACCGTGGTGCTGCGCAAGGCGGGCGACGTCATCCCCGAGATCCTCGGTCCGGTCGTCGATCTGCGCGACGGCACCGAGCGTGAGTTCGTCATGCCGACGACGTGCCCGGCCTGCGGCACGGCGCTCGCTCCCGAGAAGGAGGGTGACAAGGACATCAGGTGCCCCAACAGCCGGTCCTGCCCGGCGCAGCTGCGCGAGCGGCTGTCGAGCCTGGCCGGGCGTGGGGCGTTCGACATCGAGGCCCTCGGCTACGAGGGCGCGGTCGCCCTGCTCGACTCGAGGGTCCTCGACGACGAGTCGACCCTGTTCGGTCTGACCGCCGCCGACATCGCGACGGTGCCGCTCTACACCCGCGCCGCGAAGAAGACCGACCCCGACGACGCCGTGGTCGACGGGCGGGTGCTCTCGGCGAACGGCCAGAAGCTCGTCGACAACCTCGGTCAGGCGAAGCAGAAGCCGCTCTGGCGCGTCCTCGTGGCGCTGTCGATCCGCCACGTCGGCCCCACGGCGGCCCGCGCCCTCGCCCAGCACCTCGGGTCGATGCAGCGCATCCGCGAGGCGAGCGTCGACGAGCTCGCCGGCGTCGAGGGCGTCGGCTCGGTCATCGCCGAGTCGGTGCGCGACTGGTTCGACAAGCCGGGCAACGAGTGGCACGTCGACATCGTCGAGCGCTGGGCCGCCGACGGCGTGCGCATGGTCGACGAGCGTGACGAGACGGTCGAGCAGACGCTGGCCGGCCTCACCGTCGTCGTCACCGGGTCGCTCGAGGGGTTCTCGCGCGACGAGACCAAGGAGGCGATCCTCGCCCGCGGCGGCAAGGCCAGCGGGTCGGTGTCGAAGAAGACCGACTACGTCGTCGTCGGCGAGAACGCCGGCACCAAGGAGGACAAGGCCCGCGAGCTCGGGCTGACCATCCTCGACGAGGCGGGCTTCCGCCGGCTGCTCGAGACCGGCAGCGCCGGCGACACGGACGCAGCGGGCGGCCGAGACGGAGCGGACTCGACAGCCTGAGTGGACGAAACAGGCGGAGTGGACGAAACAGGCGGAGTGGACGAACCAGACGGAGTGGGCGAAGCAGACGGGACAGATGGAGCGACCAGCGCGGCCGACACAGACCCGGCCGACGACGCGGGCTGACTCAGCTCGATCTCCCCGTCTGACGCGGCTCAGTCTGCGTCCGAGCCCGGATCGCCGTGGGCCGTGCGTGCAGTGCGCAGCGCCGTGGGCGCGTTGAGGTCGAGGGCCACGGCCACCACCCGGATCGTGAACACCAGGGCCACCGAGCCCCAGATGGTCCACCGCGAGGTGACGCCCAGGTAGTCGGCCAGCACCACCAGCGCCGCCCCGAGCAGCGCGGGCAGGGCGTAGAGCTCGCGCCGCAGCACCTCAGGAACCCGTCCCGCCAGCACGTCGCGCATCACCCCGCCGCCGACGGCGGTGATGCCGCCGATCAGGGTCGACGCGAGGGCCCCGGCGCCGGCACTCAGCGCCACGAGCGCCCCGTTCACCGCGAAGATGGCGAGGCCGCCGGCGTCGAGCAGGCGCACGGCATACGGCAGGCGACGCCAGCGCACGTCGGGGGTGCGGTCGGCGAGCTCCTCCCACCGGCCGTGCAGGAGGAAGACCAGAACGGCGGCCACCACCGCTGCCGCGAGCAACGGCCACGAGCTGACCGCGACCGGCGGCGTGATGCCGAGGAACAGGTCGCGGATGATGCCGCCCCCCAGCCCGGCCACCCACGCGAGCACGAGCACGCCGAACAGGTCGAGACCACCGCGCACCGCGACCACGGCCCCGGAGAGCGCGAAGACGAAGACGCCGACGACGTCGAGCACGGCCTGGGTGGTCGCGGTGTCGGTGAGCACCGGCCCATCCTTCCAGCCCGGGCCCATCGGAGTCGGGTGCGCAGGAGGGGCCGGGGCGACCACCGGAGCACCCGGCTCCCGGCACCGGGCCGGGACGGCGGCTCGCGAGCCTCCCCATAGACTGGCTCGCATGGCCGACCTCACCCGTGACGACGTGGCGCACCTCGCCGGTCTCGCCCGCATCGACCTCTCCGACGCCGAGCTCGACCGCATGGTCGGCGAGCTGGGCGTCATCCTCGAGGCGGTCGCGACCGTGCAGCAGGCGCCGATCGCCGATGTCGAGCCGATGAGCCACCCGATGCCGATCGTCAACGTCACCCGTCCCGACGTCGTGCGCCCCTCACTGACGCCGGAGGCCGCGCTGTCCGGCGCCCCCGAGAGCGAGCAGCAGCGCTTCGCCGTGCCCCGCATCCTGGACGAAGACTGACCCCGAGCGCTGCCGCAGCGCACGACCGGATGCCGGCTCCCCGGCATCCCACCGAACCTCACCCGGCCCCGCACCCACAGGAAGCCACGACGTGACCACCGACCTCACCCGGTCCACCGCCGCCGAGCTCGCCGACCTCCTCGCCCAGGGGAGCGTGTCGGCGCGCGAGGTGGCCCAGGCCCACCTCGACCGCACCGCCGCCGTCGACGGCGACGTGCACTCCTACCTGCACGTCGACGCCGAGGGCGCGCTCGCCCAGGCCGACGCCGTCGACCGGCGCCGCGCGGCCGGCGAGTCGCTGCACGCGATGGCCGGGGTGCCGATCGCGGTCAAGGACGTCATGGCCACGCAGGGCCTGCCGACGACGTGCGGCTCGAAGATCCTGCAGGGCTGGGTGCCGCCCTACGACGCGACCTTGGTGACGCGGCTGCGCGAGGTCGGGATGCCGATCCTGGGCAAGACCAACATGGACGAGTTCGCGATGGGCTCCTCCACCGAGCACAGCGCCTACGGCCCGAGCCACAACCCGTGGGACCTCGAACGGATCCCCGGCGGGTCCGGCGGCGGGTCGTCTTCGGTCGTCTCGTCGTTCCAGGCGCCGCTCGCGATCGGCACCGACACCGGTGGCTCGATCCGCCAGCCCGCGGCCGTCACCGGCACGGTCGGCACCAAGCCGACCTACGGCGGCGTGTCGCGCTACGGCCTCGTGGCCCTCGCGAGCTCCCTGGACCAGGCCGGCCCATGCACCCGCACCGTGCTCGACGCCGCCCTGCTGCACGAGGTCATCGCCGGGCACGACCCGATGGACTCCACCTCGATCGACGCGCCGGTGCCGCCGGTGGTCGAGGCCGCCCGCCGCGCCGACGTGCAGGGGATGCGGATCGGTATCGTGCGCGAGCTGACCGGCGAGGGTTTCCAGGCCGGCGTGCAGACCCGCTTCGACGAGGCCGTGCAGCACCTGGTCGACGCCGGGGCCGAGGTCGTCGAGGTCTCGTGTCCGAGCTTCACCTACGCGCTGGCCGCCTACTACCTGATCCTGCCGAGCGAGGCCTCGAGCAACCTCGCCAAGTTCGACGCCATGCGCTACGGCCTGCGGGTCGTCCCGGAGGGCATCGACGCCCCGAGCGCCGAGCAGGTGATGGCGGCCACCCGCGACGCCGGTTTCGGCGACGAGGTGAAGCGCCGCATCATCCTGGGCACCTACGCCCTGTCCAGCGGCTACTACGACGCCTACTACGGCTCGGCGCAGAAGGTGCGGCGACTCATCGCGAACGACTTCAGCGCGGCGTTCGAGCAGGCCGACGTGCTGGTCAGCCCGACCGCCCCGACCACGGCGTTCAAGCTCGGCGACAAGCTCGACGACCCGATGGCGATGTACCTCAACGACATCGCGACCATCCCGGCCAACCTGGCCGGCATCCCCGGCATGTCGGTGCCGAGCGGCCTGGCCCCGGAGGACGGCCTGCCGGCCGGCTTCCAGATCCTGGCCCCCGCCATGCGCGACGACCGGCTGTATGCCGTCGGCGCGGCGCTCGAGGCGCGGCTCGTCGCCGCGTGGGGCGGCGCGATCCTCGACCGGGCCCCGGCGCTCGGTGCGGCCGCGGGCACGACCACCACGAAGGAGGCCTGAGCGATGACCACCCAGGCACACGCCGAGGCGACCCTGCCGTTCGAGGAGGCCATCGAGGCCTTCGACCCGGTCATGGGGCTCGAGGTGCACGTCGAGCTCAACACCGCGACGAAGATGTTCTGCGGCTGCCCCACCGAGTTCGGCGCCGACCCCAACACCCAGACCTGCCCGGTGTGCCTCGGCCTGCCCGGCGCGCTGCCGGTGGTCAACGTCAAGGCCGTGGAGTCGGCGATCCGCATCGGGCTGGTGCTCAACTGCGAGATCGCCTCGTGGTGCCGCTTCGCCCGGAAGAACTACTTCTACCCGGACATGCCCAAGAACTTCCAGACCTCGCAGTACGACGAGCCGATCGCGTTCAACGGGTTCCTCGACGTCGAGCTCGACGACGGCACGGTCTACCGGGTCGAGATCGAGCGCGCCCACATGGAGGAGGACACCGGCAAGTCGCTGCACGTCGGCGGCTCCACCGGTCGCATCCACGGCGCGACGCACAGCCTGGTCGACTACAACCGCGCCGGCATCCCGCTCATCGAGATCGTCACCAAGCCGATGACGGGTGCGGGGGAGCGGGCGCCGGAGATCGCCCGCGCCTACGTGGCCACGCTGCGCGACCTGCTCAAGGCGCTCGACGTCTCGGACGTGCGGATGGAGCAGGGCTCGATGCGCTGCGACGTCAACCTCTCGCTCATGCGCAAGGACGCCACGAAGCTCGGCACCCGCTCGGAGACCAAGAACGTCAACTCACTGCGCTCGGTCGAGCGGGCGGTGCGCTACGAGGTCGGCCGCCATGCGGCGGTGCTCACCTCGGGCGGCACCATCGTGCAGGAGACCCGGCACTGGCACGAGGACACCGGCGTCACTACGTCGGGGCGGGTGAAGTCCGACGCCGACGACTACCGCTACTTCCCGGAGCCCGACCTCGTGCCCGTGGCCCCGTCGCGCGACGACGTCGACGCGCTGCGCGGCACGCTGCCCGAGCCGCCGGCGGCGCGCCGCAAGCGGCTGCAGGCCGACTGGGGGTTCGCCGACCTCGAGATGCGTGACGTCGTCAACGCCGGGCTGGTGGAGCTGGTCGAGGAGACCGTCGCCGCCGGGGCTTCGCCGGCGGCTGCCCGCAAGTGGTGGTCGGGAGAGGTGGCGCGCCGCGCCAACGCCGAAGGGCTCGACGTGCCGACGTACGCCGCGGGCCTGGGCGTGGGCCCGGCATCCGTGGTCGAGCTCGAGAGCTTGGTGACCTCGGGGCGGCTCAACGACGGCATGGCCCGGCAGGTCTGGGAGGGCGTGCTCTCGGGCGAGGGGGCCCCGACCGCCGTGGCCGACGCCCGTGGGCTCGCGCTCTCGCAGGACACCGGGGTGCTGGAGGCCGCGGTGGATGCCGTGATCGCCGCCAACCCCGACGTCGCCGCCAAGATCCGCGACGGCAAGGTGCAGGCGGTGGGCGCGCTCATCGGCCAGGTCATGCGCGAGATGAAGGGCTCCGGCGACGCCGCGGCGGCCCGCGCGCTCATCCTGGAGCGGCTCGGCCAGTCCTGATCCGGACGGCGCATCGCTGAGACGTGGGTCACATCGCGGATCTGCCTGTGCCGCAGGCGTTCCGCGGTGCGGAACCCGGTGCACGGGACTCCCCGACGGACCGGTAGTCTTGAACTGATCCAGATTTCCGGCTGCCATCGTCGACGCCCGGCTGGAGCGACCCAAGTACTCACCAAGGAGCAGTGACTCAACGCATGTCCCTCGTCAACACGACCGTGAAGCCCTTCGAGGCCACGGCCTTCGTCAACGGCTCGTTCGTCCCGGTGTCCTCCGCGGACATCGAGGGGAAGTGGGCGATCTTCTTCTTCTACCCGGCCGACTTCACCTTCGTCTGCCCCACCGAGCTCGGTGACCTCGCCGACCACTACGAGGAGCTCAAGGCCCTCGGTGTCGAGGTCTACTCCGTGTCCACCGACACCCACTTCACGCACAAGGCGTGGCACGAGACCTCGGACACCATTCGCAAGGTGACCTACCCGATGGTCGGTGACCCGACCCACCGCATCTCGAAGAACTTCAGGACCCTGCGCAAGGACGAGGGCCTGGCCGACCGCGGCACCTTCCTCGTCGACCCCGACGGCGTCATCCAGTTCCACGAGGTCACCGCCGAGGGCATCGGCCGCAACGCCGCCGAGCTGGTCCGCAAGGTCAAGGCCGCCATCTACGTGCGCAACCACCCGGGCGAGGTCTGCCCGGCCAAGTGGGAGGAGGGCGAGGACACCCTCGCCCCGTCGCTCGACCTCGTGGGGAAGATCTGACCCCCATGCTCGATCCCGCTCTCGCACAGCAGCTCTCGGCCTACCTCAGCAAGGTCGTCGAGCCCGTCGAGCTGGTCTCCAGCCTCGACGGCTCGGCCGCGTCGACCAAGGTCGCCGACCTGCTCGACGAGGTCGCGTCGCTGTCCGGTGGGCGGGTCACGCACGTGCGGACGGGGGACGCCACCCGGCGCCCCTCGTTCCGCGTGCTGCGCACCGGCACCGGAGTCGAGGTCGAGTTCGCCGGCCTCCCGCTCGGTCACGAGTTCACCTCCCTCGTGCTCGCCCTGCTCCAGGTCGGCGGTCACCCGTCGACCGCCGCCGCCGACCTGCTGGATGCCGTGCGCGGCCTTCGCGGTGAGCACCGGTTCGAGACCTACTTCAGCCAGAGCTGCCAGAACTGCCCGGACGTCGTGCAGGCGCTCAACCTGATGAGCGTGCTCAACCCCGGCATCTCGCACGTCGCCATCGACGGTGCCGTCTTCCCCGACGAGGTGGAGCAGCGCGGCGTGCTCGCCGTGCCGATGGTCTTCCGCAACGGCGAGCTCTTCGGCCAGGGCCGGATGACGCTCGACGACATCGTCGCGAAGCTCGACGAGGGCGCCCCCGAGCGCGACACCGAGCGGGTCGGCTCCCTCGAGCCCTTCGAGGTGCTCGTCGTCGGCGGCGGCCCCGCCGGTGCCACCGCCGCCCTCTACACCGCCCGCAAGGGCATCCGCACCGGCCTGCTCGCCGAGCGGTTCGGCGGCCAGCTGCTCGACACCACGTCGATCGAGAACTACCCCTCCGTCGAGCACACCGAGGGCCCCCGCATGGCCGGCGACCTCGAGCGGCAGGTGCGCGGCCTCGGCGTCGAGGTCGTGACCGGCCAGAGCGCCGAGCGGCTCGTCCCGGCATCCGAGGTGGGGGGCCTGCACGAGGTGCACCTGGCCACTGGCGCCGTGCTGCGCTCACGCACCGTCGTCATCGCGAGCGGCGCGCGTTGGCGCACCCTCGACGTGCCCGGCGAGGACGAGCACCGCAACCGCGGCGTCACCTTCTGCCCCCACTGCGACGGGCCCCTCTTCGCGGGCAAGCGCGTCGCGGTCGTGGGTGGCGGCAACTCCGGCGTCGAGGCCGCCATCGACCTCGCCGGCATCGTGGCGCACGTGACCCTCGTCGAGTTCGCCGACGAGCTCAAGGCCGACGACGTGCTGCAGCGCAAGGCGCGCAGCCTGCCCAACGTCGACGTGCTGCTCGGCACCGCCAGCACCGAGGTCGTCGGTGACGGCTCGAACGTCGTCGGCCTGCGCCACGCCCCGCGGGCCGGCGGTGAGGCCGAGTTGCTGCCTGTCAAGGGCGTCTTCGTGCAGATCGGCCTGCTGCCCAACACCGAGTGGCTCGACGGCGTGGTCCCCATGACCCCGCACGGCGAGGTGCTCGTCGACGCGCGCGGCGCGACCGGCATCCCCGGGGTGTTCGCCGCGGGCGACTGCACGACCGCGCCGTGGAAGCAGATCGTGGCGGCCGCCGGTGGTGGCGCCACCGCCGCGCTGTCGGCGTTCGACCACCTGATCCGCACGTCGGCACCGGCAGCACCGCAAGCCCCGGCAGCACCGGCAGTCGCCGACGAGGCCGTCGCCCGCGCCTGACTCACGGGTCGCACCCTCGCGCGCAGACGCCCCGCACCACCTCGGTGCGGGGCGTCGCGCTGCTCAGAGCGAGAGCTGGATGCGGTTGGACTCGGCGTCGTCGAGCTGGTCGGCGTCGAAGACGAAGGCCTGCACCACGTAGGTGCCACCACCGAAGACGTCGTACGCCTTGGCCAGGTCGAACCCCACCCGGAACGAGCCGTCGGGCTCGGTGAGCACCACGAGCGTCTCGACGTCCCTGCCGCCGGGCTCGGCGACGTCGACCACCACGCGCTGGTCACCCAGGGCCGGTCGCACCCATCCGTACACCGTGTGGCCGAGCTTGCCCTGCTCCTCGTCGCGGCCCACCTCGATCGTCACCTCGGCGTGGTGGCGCACGTGCACCCGGTAGAAGACGCCGCCGACGGGGTAGAAGCGCGACGCGGCGGCCTCTCCCGACGGCATCGTCGACACGTCGTAGGAGCGGTCGACGATGCCGCGCACCCGCACCGGCGCCGTGCCGACGTACTCCCTGTGGCCGCGATCCTTGTCCCGGCTCTTCTCCGGGTCGCCCACCTCGTACGCCGCGTAGTCGGCGACCGGCCAGATGGCGACGTCGAGCTCCCGCTCCGCGAGGCCGTCGAGCCACACCCACGCGTGCGGCAGCTGCGCCATCCAGCCCTGGGGCACCCCGGTGAGGGTCACCTGCACGGCGCGCCGCTCGTCGACCGGGTTGCGGATCGCCGTGCGCACCAGCACCGGCTCGCACGGGCTGCCGCCCGCGCTGACGAAGTCCGAGACGTTCTCCTGGGCGAAGTTGTTGTGGCCGCTGATCTCGCCCAGCTGGGATGACGCGTAGGCCTTGAGGCAGGTGTGCTTGCCCACCACCGGCACCCAGGAGCACACCACGTCGGTGAACGAGTTCGCGGCGATGGAGGACACGGTGGTCGTGGCGATCGGTGCCCAGTTGCCGTTGTCGCCGACCCCGGGCGGGCTCACGGCGTACTGGGTGACCTTGACGTTCGAGGCGCCCATGGCTCCGCTGACGTGCACCCGCGAGATGAGGCGGTTGACCTTGTTCACGCGCGGCCGGTCGCCGTTGCCCAGCGGGCGGCCCTGGCCGTCGAGTGCCGAGTCGAACGAGCCGAAGGGGTCGCGGTCGACCCAGATGTCGGGGGTCGAGTAGTCCGAGCCCCATGGCTCCACGTTGAGGTCGAACGAGCCGTTGGGGTCGTCGGCGATGGTCTGGGCCCACTCCACGCGCACCCGGCACACCAGCGGCCGGGCCTGCACGTTGTCGTCGACCACGGTGATCCGCAGGGCTCGCGCGGGGTCCTCGGCGGTCTCGCCCGTGCGCAGGCAGTGGTTGTCGTGGAGCAGCGAGATGAACCGGGTCTGCTGGTTGTTGTTCATCACCCCGGCGATCGCCCTGGTCACGACGACACCGCCCTGGTTGGGCGCCGCACCGAAGGGGATGGTGCTGTCGAAGACCTGGCTCGTGGTGCCGGGCCGCTGGCGCACCTGCACGTAGTAGGTGAGCGCGTCGGAGATCTTGATCCGCACGAGGTGCACCCGGTTGGGGTCGGTGTCCTCCGAGAGGCCGTGCGCCGCGACGTCGAGCGTGAAGCTGTTGGGGTTGCGGTCCCACACGAGCTCACGGACGTTCTCGGGGCGGTAGTAGGCGAGCTTGTCGAGGTGGTAGCCCGAGAAGAGCGGGTGCGTGTCGTGCTCGCCCATCAGCTCGAAGGAGGCGGCGGTCGCGGCGCCCGGGTCGACGAGGTCGCTGCCGTAGACGTCCTCGCCGAGGGTGGCCGTGCCGTCCCCGGAGGAGGTCGGCGCCGAGACGATGTTGTGGCCGAACTCGTGCGCGAAGCGTCCCCAGTCCGCCGACTCGTTGATCGTCAGTGTGTTGATCGGGCTGGGGGTGGTGATGTTGATCGAGATCCGGTTCGGGTCACCGGCCGGCTTGCCGTTGTCGTAGGCGAAGGTGCTCTGCGAGCCGCCGCCCCAGGCACGCACGAACTTGCCGTTGGTGAAGACGACGAAGGCGATCATCTTGTAGTTCGCCAACGTGAAGCCCTGGTCGACTGCCGCCTTGGCGCCGATCGCGGCGATCCGGGGCAGCTGGTTCTTGCGGTAGTTCTCCACCGCGGGGCTGGTGTCGACGAAGTCGTCGAAGCTGCCGTCCAGCGTCGCGAAAGCCGTCATGTCGTAGGTGACCTTGGTCTGGGTGTAGCTGGCCTGCGAGTAGTAGGTGCGCACGGTGTCCCACTTCCCGGCGACGTCGGTGCGGGTGGTGCGTGGCGTTCGCAGGTGCCGTGTCGTTGGTCTGCAGCATGACGACGAGCACCGGGATCGTGGCCTTGGCCGGCACGTCGCCCTCACCCGGGGTGGGCGTCACCCCGGTGGACACCACCGGCGGGCCGTCGGTGGTGTCGTCTCCCGGCGACGGGTAGCCGGTGACCGTGAAGGAGCCGGTCGAGGTCGCCGTGCCACCCGGCACCGTGACCTCGACCGGGCCGGTGTCGGTGTCGGGCCCGGTGAGCACCTCGAGGCGGGTGGGGGTGGCCGACAGCACGAAGGCGCTCTGCCCACCGATGACGACGTCGTTCTCCCACCGGGTCGGGGAGAAGGGCCCACCGTCGATCGTCACGACCGTGCCTCGGGGCCCGGTGCCGGGGGAGAACTCGCTGACCCGCGGGCCGACGAGGGTGTGCAGGTGCTCGTTGAGCCAGTCGCGCAGGTCGAGGGGATGCCGGATGCGGTCACCCACCCGGGAGATGTCGAACTCGCGCGATGAGGGTCGGTCGGGATGCTCATGGTGTCTCCTGCTCTCGTGGCCGACGGCGTCGGTCCGGGTGTCGTCCACGACGGAGGAGGCTCGGGGAACCGCGGGTGATACGAGCCGACCAGTCGCAGGACGCCCGGGAGGTGGCCCCGAGGACGACCCGGCGGGTGCGCGTCCAGCATCCGTCCAGCGAGTCGGGGGTCGGCTACCAGCCTGCGCGGCTAGCCTCCCCGCTGTGACGACGGCGCGTGGGCGGGGCCGGCGCGCGGCCGCCACGGCCGTCGCGCTGCTCGTCGTCGGGCTGCTCGTGGCCCTGGGGGTCGGCAGCGCGCTCGGCATCAGCACCGAGCCGGTCGAGGGCATGGATGCCGTGTCGACCCCGGTGAGCAGCGTCGCGCCCTCGGTTCCCCCGCCCACGATCGACGTGGTCGACGCTCCGCGCACCGAGCGGACCAGGGTCGCGCTCGCGGAGCTCACCGAAGCCGTGGCATCGGCGCCGAGCCGTCGCGGCCGGGCCACGCTCTCGATGGCGGTGGGCACCGGAGATCCGGGTGACGACACCTACCGCCTCACGGGCACCCCCGACGCCCTCACCGTGAGGGCGACCAGCGAGAGCGGCGCGGTCCGCGCGGTCTACGACCTCGCGGCATCCGTGCGCAGTGGCCACGGCGTCACCGAGCGGCTCGGCAAGGACGTGCACTCACGGCTGCCGTTCCGCATGGTCGACCTCGGCGCGGTCGGGGTGACCCCGGACCCGGAGCAGTGGCGCAGTGGCACCGACTACTCCCACGCGTCCAAGGCCTTCGCCGACGTCATCCTCCCGGACGCCCCCTACGTCGACCAGGGCGCCCTGAGGCTGGCGTACGCCGACTACGACGCCTTTCTGCGGCACAGCCTGGCCAACGGCTACACCGCGGTTGCGTTCCCGGGGTTCCTCGAGTTCGTCACCTTCGAGGGGGCCCCCGACGGGCCGGTCTACGCCGCGGGCGACGAACACGTGGCTCGCGCCCTGGCGATGCGGACGGCCTTCACGCCGTTCTGGGACCGGGCCGAGCAGCTCGGGATGAAGGTGGTGCTGCGCACCGACATGCTCAGCCTCAGCACACCGCTGGAGCACTACCTCACCGAGCACGTCGGCTCGCTCGACACCACCAGCCCCGACCTGTGGGCGGTCTACGCGGCCGGTCTCGACGAGCTCTACGCCGCCGCACCCAGCCTCGACGGGGTGCTGGTGCGGATCGGCGAGGCGGGCCGGGTGTACGACGTCGAGGGGTGGGACTACTACAGCTCGCTCGCCGTCACGAGCGTGGATGCCGTGCGCGCCATGCTCACCGCCCTCACCGGCCAGGCCGAGCGCACCCACCGCGACGTCATCTTCCGCTCGTGGAGCGTCGGCGTCGGCGCGGTCGGCGACATGCACACGAACCCGGCGTCGTACGCCGCGGTGCTCGACGGCATCGACTCGCCCTCGCTCGTGGTGTCGACGAAGTACACCCTCGGTGACTTCTACAGCCACCTGCCGCTGAACGACACCCTGCTCTCGGGCAGCCAGCGGCGCATCGTCGAGTTCCAGAGCCGGCGGGAGTTCGAGAGCTACGGCGCCTTCCCCAACGACCTCGGGGCCGAGTACCGCGACGCCCTGCAGCGCCTGCTCGCCGCGAACCCGCACATCGAGGGGGTCTGGGTGTGGACGCAGGACGGCGGTCCGTGGCGGGCCGGCCCGATGACGCTGTACCTGAAGACCGGCTTCTGGCAGCTGTACGAGCTCAACACCTGGCTGGCCGGGTCGCTCGCCCGTGACCCGGACGCCGAGGTGGCCGGCCTCACCGCCGACTGGGCGAGGCGCTGGTTCTCCGACGACCCGGCGACCGTGCAGGCCGTGGCCGCGGCGATGGCCGGCTCGCGGGAGGCCGTGACCAAGGGCCTGTACATCGGGCCGTTCGCCGAGCAGAAGGTCAAGGCCATCGGGCTCGAGCCGCCGCCGATGATGTGGATCTTCGAGTGGGACATCCTCACCGGCGACTCCGCGGTGCTCGACGTCATCTCGTCGGTGACCGGGGACCGGGCCGACGCAGCCGTCGCCGAGGGTCACGCGGCGGTCACCGCTGCCGAGCGGATGCGGACCCTCGTCGCCGGCACCGACGCTGCCACGTGGCGCGACCCCGCCCTGCGCACCGCGTTCCTCGGCACCCTCGACTACGAGGTCGACACGCTGCGCCTCCTCGCCGAGTACCGCGAGCTGGTGCTGCGACAGGGCCAGTGGCACGCCACCCGGTCACCGCACGCGCACGAGCAGTGGACCGCCGCGCTCGGGCGGTACCGGGCGCTCGCGGCATCCCACCTCGAGCAGTACCAAGGCGACCTCGACCACCCGGCCTACAACCTCACCGCCGCCGAGCTGGGCATCGCCCGCAGCGAGCGGGACCCGGCCATGGCCTGGCTGGCCCGCGGCCTGCTCGCCCTCGCGCTGGGCTGGCTCGGCGCGGGAGCCTGGCTCGCCCGGCGCCGTCGCCCTGAAATGTCGACGTCGTCGTCGGCGGTCGCCGCGACGTGGACCGTCACCACCCACCCGTGGCGGGCCGCCGAGGTGGGGCCGGGGATGACGCGCAGCCAGCGGGCGTTGCTGCTCGCCGCCCCCGGTGCGCTGCTCGTCGCCACCCGCGCGGTGCAGACCTCCTTCCTCGCCCCGGTGCACCTGCTGGTCGTCCTCGGCGCGTGGGCCACCCTGCTCGCCGTCGGCTGGCTGCTGCTGCGGGGACGGGTGCCGTGGGGCGTCGTGGCCGCCGTCGGCGGGGTGCTGGTGGCCCGGTGCGCGCTCGCCCTGCTCGCGATGTCGTCGACCGGGCCGGGTGGCTACTGGTTCGCGTTCTGGACCGAACCCGCGAAGCGCACCGTCTACGTCACCACCGCCGTGGCCCTCTTCCTCTGGCTCCTCGTCGCGGCCGGATGGGCGCTGTCGGTGACCGCCGGTCGCCGGCGTGCGGCAGGCACCGTGCTCGCCGCGGTGGGCGCCGGGCTGGTGGTGCCGGCATCCGTGGTGGGGCTCGTCGGGCTCGAGCGGGCCCTGACGGCGTGGAACGACCAGGTGGGGCTGCTGCCGTGGGGCCTTTCACGGATCCTGGGCATCACCGTCTACCTCGGCATCCCCGGCGACACCGCCTGGTGGGTCGCCGGGTTCGGCGCGGTGCTGCTGCTGGCCGGGCTCGCGCTCGCCCTCCCGGGCCGCCGGCACCGCTCGGGGGACCTCGCCTGACCTCAGCGGCGGCCCCCGCCGAGGATGCCGCCGAGCACGTCGCCGATGATGCTGCCGGGGTCGAACCCGGCCGACGCCTCGGCGCCCGCGGACGAGCCTGCCGAGCCACCGCTGACCGCGCCACCGAGCACGTCCTTGAGCATGTCCTCGAGCGAGCCCGGGGCGCTGCCGCCACCGCCACCGGGCAGCGAGGGCGTGGTGTCGGCGGGCTGCGCGGGTGCCGTGGCACCGCCGAGGCCGCCGCCTCCCTTGAGCACCTTGCCGGCGAGCCAGGACAGCACCATCGGCGCGAGGATGGGGAGCAGCTTCTTGACCAGGTCGCCACCGGCGCCGGAGCCACCCACGGCCGGGAGGCCGCCGAGCCGGGTGGCGACCTCGTCCTGCTGGTCGCCGAAGATGTGGCTCGCGATGGCGCTGCCGTCCTGCTCGTCGATCGCCGCCAGGTCGGTGCCGCCGGTCAGCAGGTCGTCGTCGTGCTGGCCCAGCGCCTGCAGGATGGAGCCCGCCCCCGCAGGGTCGCCGGCGTTCGCCTGCAGCCCACCGAGCAGGGCGGGGAGCACCGCCGCTGCGGCGGTGCGCACCTCGTCGGGCGACGCCCCCACCTGTTGCGAGATCTGCTGTGCGGGTAGTGCGCCGAGGATGTCGTCGACTGCTGACACCGGGTCCCCCTTCCGTGCGGCCGCGGACCGGCTCCGGGCTCCGGGCCAACCTAGCCCGGGGTGACCCAGGAAGAACAGTGGCAGGGGACAGCGGTGATCGGGTGGGTGCATGATCGGGGTATGACCCGCGCAGCGCAGGACCGCACGCTCGTCCTCCTCCGACACGCGAAGGCCGAGCAGCAGGGCTGGGACAACGACCACGAGCGCCAGCTCACCAAGCGCGGTCTGCGCGACGCCACCGCCGCCGGCCACTGGCTGGTCGAGCACGGCATCGGCGTCGACGAGGTGCTCTGCTCCACCTCGGAGCGCACCCAGCAGACCACCGAGAGCGTGTGGGCGAGCGGGTGCCCCGAGACCGAGGTGCACCTCGACCGCCGCATCTACCTCGCCACGCCGGAGCGGCTGCTCGAGGTCATCCACGAGGCCGACGAGGACGCCGACGTGCTCATGGTCGTCGGCCACGCCCCCGGCATCCCCTCGCTGACCGAGCTGCTCTGCGACGGCGACGGCAGCGTCGAGGGCCACCGCAAGATGGCTGAGGGGTTCCCCACCTGCGCGGTCGCGGTGCTGCAGTACTCGGGCCGGTGGTCCGACCTCGCGTTCGGCGACGCCCGCCTCGAGCGCTTCCACGTGTGCCGCGACGGCGCCTGAGCCAGGAGGCCCGCGATGCACCCCGCCCGACAGAAGTGGGACGAGCTGCCCGCCCGCACGCAAGCGCCTGCTGATCATGGTGGGGGTGGTCGACGCGGGGCTGCGTGCGTGGGCCCTGGTCGACCTGAAGAACCGCCCGGCCGACGAGGTCAAGGGCCCCAAGGCGGCCTGGGCCCTGGCCCTGGCCCTCGGCAACTCCGCGGGCCTGCTGCCCGCCGCCTACCTGCTCGTCGGCCGCCGCCGCTAGGCCGGTGCTCCCGGCGGCGCCACGGCGTCGTCGGGCCCCACGGCATCGCTGGGCGTCTCGTCGTCGGCCGCCTCGGGACCCCACCGGCGCAGCACCTCGACCACGACCAGTGCGACCGCCGCGAGCACCCCGATGATCAGCACCGTGCCGGCACTCGGGCGGTCGCCGACGAGCAGAGCCAGCACCGCGAGGCCGCCGATGACAGCGCGCAGCACGACGGTGTTGTGCGCGACGAACCGGCTCACCGAGCCCAGTGCGCCGGTCGGTGTCCCCGTCAGCCCCGACAGCCGAGCCGGCACCGACCGCACCGCTCTCGCCGCGCTCGACGGGCCCGCGACCCAGGCCGCGAGCGCGATGAGCAGGAAGAGCATCGCCGACGAGCGCACCCACACCCGCAGCGGCGTCGTCACGTCGTCGAACAGCACGGTGGCGACCCGCGGCACCAGGAGTGCCTTCTCGAGGTCGCCGAGGTAGAGCGCGCGACCGACCTGCACGCCGAGCAGGAGCAGCACCAGGGTGCCGACGGTCATCGAGGCGCCGATGACGAGCGCGCGGCGGCGGCCGGGGGCGAGGGCGACCCCGGCGACGAGGCAGAGCAGGGCCAGCACGGGCAGCACGACGCGCAGCAGGTCGAGCAGCCGGATGGCGCTCTGGGCCCGGGCCAGCGCCTCGCTCTGGAGCACGACGAACTGGGCGTCGACGACCGGGATCTTGTCGGCGAACGGGACCCCACGCTCGACCAGGATGGGCTTGATCTGCTGGATGAAGGGGCCGAGGTTGACAGCCACCTGGCCGTTCGAGACGACGACCGCGTTGGTGCCCGTCTCCCCCGTCAGCGCGGCGACCAGGCCGGCATGGGCCTGGCGGTTGGCGGCGACCCAGGCGTCCTGGAAGGCGCTGGAGGCCACGAGCTTGCTCACCTGGTCCTCGGTGAAGCCGTAGATCGCGTTCGAGATGGGCTCGGCGAACGTGGACAGCTCGACCGGGAGGTTCTCGGTGGCGCCGGCGACCCGCGGCCGGGCAGCGATGGCATCGAGGGTCTGCGTCGTCAGCTGCTTGACCTTGAGCTGCTCGAAGACGGCGTTGGTGATGCGGAGGGAGACCTCCTTCTGAACCGCGGGGTCCTTCGCCAGGGGCGCGACCATGGCGAGGTAGCGGTCCTGGTCGAGCAGCGTGGAGCGCGACCAGTTGGCCAGCGCCGACAGCGGTGCGAGCAGCGCGGCGATCAGCAGGAACACCATCGCCCCGGCCCACCGGCCGCGGTGCCGGCGGGGGCGCTCGGGGGACGACGCGACCACCGCCTGCGGCAGGGCCTGTGTCGCGGCCACCTGGGCCCGCAGGCGCACCAGCTCGGCGCGCTCGTCGCTGGTGAGGTCGCCCGTGGGGGCCGCTGCCTGCTCGGTGGGCTCCTGCGCCACCGAGCTCGGCCGCCTCGTCTCCCGAGGGGGGCTCGGGCGCAGCGCCGGTCTCCGGCGTCGGCTCGGAGTCGGCGCCGGCGGCGTTGCGGCGGTTGGGCTTGGGAGTGGGCCCGGTGGGGGTGCTGCTCATGGTCGTGGTCCTCGTCCGATGGTCCGCGCGACACCCGGATGCCGTCGGTCGTCCCGGCCCACGGCAGGCACCGCATCACGCCCGACAGTAGGGACGTTCGCGCGGTGGCTCGTCACCCAGCGCGGGTGACCGGGCACCCGTGAGAATGCCCGGCCACCGACCTGCCGCGGCGTCGTGGTCGGGACGGTGTCCACGACCGCCGCCGGCAGGCGTCAGGGGTTGGTCTTGAGGCTGATGTCCGGTGTGCGCAGGGTGGTGCCCGCGAGCCGCACGGCCTCGATGTAGACGGTGTTCGGCAGCAGGCCCGCGTCGGTGGCCGTGGTGCCCGTGACCCGCTGGACGGGGATGCCGGAGCGCAGCAGCTCGTACGTCGCGGTGGGGTCACCGTCCCACTTCAGGCTGATGTGGTCGCGCTCGAGGGCGGTCACCGTGAGGTTGCTCGGCCCGGGACCCGTCGGCGGGGTCGTCGGTGGCGGGGTCACCGATGGGGTGGGCGTCGGCACCGGCGGGCAGACCACGGTAGGGGTCACCGAGGGGGTGGGCGTCGGGGTCGGCGTGGGCGTCGTCGTCGGCGTGGGGGTCACCGTCGGCGTCGGGGTCACGGTCGGTGTCGTCGACGCGGTGGGGGTCGGGGTGGGTGTCGGCGGCGGCGTTGTGGCGCCGCTCATCGTGACGTCCACGTACCTCACCCGCATCGGGTGGCCGGGCTCGGTGGCGGCGGTGGCGTCACCACCCTTCTTCTGCGGGTAGGCACCGGAGATCGCGACGTTGATGATGATGTTCTGCCCGAACGCGGCGATGTTGTCCCAGACGGCCCCGGCCAGGCGGGGGTCGTCGGACCGCAGCGACAGGGTCACGGCGCCGTCGATGGACCACGTCATCACCTCGGGCGTGCGGGTGCGGTCCCACTGGAAGGCGTAGGTGTGGAAGTTGCCCCAGCACGAGGTGACGGCGCACGGCAGGCCGCCCGTGTTGATGCCCTCGGGGTCCTGGCACGCGCCACCCCACACGTCACAGTGCAGCACGCTGTTGGAGAAGGGCAGGCCGTTCACGCTCTCCGCGATGTCGAACTCACCGTTGGCCGGCCAGCTCCACCGGTCGGTGCGCAGGTGCGAGCTGAGCATCCAGAAGGCGGGCCAGTAGCCCTGTGCCGCCGGGCCGGTGACGTCGGGCAGGGCCAGCTCGGAGCTGACGGTCATGCTCTGACCGGGCGCGGGGACGAAGTCGGCTCGTGACTCGATGCGCGAGGAGTACCACTGCGATCCCTCGCGAGTGGGGGTGATGACCAGCTCCCCGTTCGCCACCGTCGTGTTCTCGGGCCGGTTGATCTCCTCCTCGCCGGTCCCGAACCGGTCGGGGCCGCCGGGGTAGGCCGTGCCGTTGGTGTAGAGCCACTTGCCGAGGTCGAGGCTCGACCCGGTGAAGTCGTCGTGGAAGACCGTCGTGGTCGCCGCGGCGGCGGTGGCGGCGTGGACGGCGAGGGGAGCGAGCAGCAGGCCGGCCACGACGGCGGCGGGCAGGAGCAGTGCGCTGGTGTGTCGGAACAGTTTTGGTCGAGCGGGCATGGCACATCCCTTGATCGGATGAGGGTCGTCTTGACAAGGCAGGGTCTCTGCCGGCTGGTCGGGCGTGCACGACTCCCCTGCGACCCCCCTCGCCTCCCCCTGTGAACGCCCTCGTTTGATGACGATGGCTGCCCCGGTGGTTCGGAAGGAACGCTGCCGCGCTCTCACACTATGGGAGTGTGTGATGAGTTGCCAGCAGATGAATCAGAGGGTGCTCAGACGTGCCGCCCGCGTGCGGGCCTCTGGTCACGGCAACGGTCGCGGGGGAGACTGACCGCAGCGGGGGAGACCGTCACCCCTTCCAACCACAGTGTCCCCGAGTCGTTCCCGCCGCGGCGCGGCCCGGGGCGGAGAGGCAACGATGCAGGCGCTGCAGTTCGACGAGTACGGGGGAGCCGACGTGCTGCACGTGGCGCAGGCCCCGGAGCCCCATGCCGGCCCCGGACAGGTGCGGGTGATGGTTCAGGCGTTGAGCGTCAACCCCTTCGACTGCAAGCTGCGGGCCGGCTTGATGGAGGGATCGGTGCCGGTGAGCTTTCCCGCCATCACCGGCACGGATGCCGCCGGGGTGGTCGACGAGGTCGGCGTCGGCGTCACGGGCCTCCACCTCGGCGACGAGGTCTTCGGCGTCGGGTCGGCGACGGCCGCGGAGCTCGCGGTGCTCGACATCGCTTCGGTGAAGCCACCGACGCTCGGTGTCGCGGAGGCCGCTGCGATGGGGCTGGCGGTGGAGGCCGCAGCCCGCTGCCTCGACCTGCTCGGCCTGCCCGCCGGCGCGACCGTGCTGATCGACGGCGCGGCCGGAGGTGTGGGCTCGGCGATGACCCAGCTGGCGCTCGCCCGCGGCCTGCGGGTGGTCGCCACGGCCGGCCCGCCGAACCATGACTACCTGAGCGGCCTGGGCGCCACGCCCACCACCTACGGCTCGGGCCTCGCCGGGCGGGTCGCGTCGCTCGCCCCCACCATCGATGGCGCGGTCGACGTCGTCGGCCGGGGGTCGGTGCCCGAGCTCGTCGCCATCACCGGCGACCCGCGCCGTGTGGTCACCCTCGCCGACTTCACCGCGTACGAGCACGGGGTGCAGGTCGCCGACGGCTCCGTGCCCCGGGCGTCCTACGCCCTCGCCGAGGCGGCCGCGCTGCACGCGCAAGGTCGCTTCTCGATGCCGATCGAGGCCACCTTCGCCCTCGAGGACGGCGCCGCGGCGCAGGAGCTGAGCGAGTCCGGCCACCTGCGGGGCAAGATCGTCATCACCGTGCGTGATCAGCACCGTGCCGTGATCAGCACCGTGCGCTGACCGGTCAGGCGGGCAGGCCCGTCGCGCCGGCCACCCACTGCCAGAACAGCTCTCGCTCGTCGGCCGTGGTCCGGGTGCGCCCGAGAACGCTCGTCGGGCGCGCGCGACGGTCGTGCCACAGCAGCCCCGATGCCGGTGCCGGCTCGGTGGCCACCAGCCACGTGGTCGTGTCGGTGCCGGCCGTGTCGGGTCGCAGCACGGGCCGCATGGTGGCGGCGAACCGGGGGAGCGAGGTGACCACGCCCGGGGTGCCGGCCCAGCCCGGGTGCGTCGCGTGCACCGAGACACCGGACGCCGTGCCCCAGCGCCGCTGCAGCGCCGGCAGCAGCTCGACCTGGCCGCGCTTGCTGCGGGCGTAGGCGACGGCTCCCGAGTACGCGCCCTGCTCGAAGTCGGGGTCGAGCACCGGCAGGGCCTGCGTGTACATGCCTCCCGAGGTCACGAACACGACCCGGCCGGCGTCGGCCACCAGTGCCGGGAGCAGCAGCTCGGTCATCAGGACGGGCCCGAGCACGTGCAGGGCCATGGTGCTCTCGTGGCCCTGCGCCGACGTCGTGCGGTGCTGAGGCAGGGCGCCGGCGTTGTGCACCAGGGCCCGCAGCGGCACCCCGGTCGTCAGGAAGGCCGCGCAGAAGCGGCGCACCGAGTTCAGGTCGGACACGTCGCAGACCCACACCCGGGCGGCGCCGCCCCTGCCCACCGCCGCCTCCACCTCGGCGGCGACCCGGCCCCCGCGGCCGGCATCGCGCACCACGAGGTGCACCGTGGCGCCCAGGCCCGCGAGGTCGAGGGCGGTGCGCCTCCCCAGACCGGACGACGCCCCGGTCACCGCGACGTGCCGCCCGGCCAGGGCGCCGGATGCCGGGTCGTCGGGCCAGGTCGGCAGGCGTCGCCGCACGGCGTGCCCGACCCGGCTGAAGCCGGGCACCACGGTGCGGTCGAGGGCGGTGTCGAGCGCGTTCGCGGCGCCGCGCGCGAGGCCGCTCACCTCGGGCCGCTCACATCAGGGCGCGCATCGCGGCGGTGGCGCCGCGCAGGTAGCGCTCGACCAGCGTGCGTTCCTCGTCGGACAGCGAGGAGTCGAGCTCGGCGAGCGCCGCGAACATCGGCGCCAGGCGCACGAACACCTCGAGCCGGCCCGACTCGGTGATGACGACCTCGGTGCGCCGGCCGTCGTCGGCGTGCGCGCGCCGCTGGGCGTGACCGCGGGCCACGAGACGGTCGACGACCCCGGATGCCGCCGCTGACGTCACGCCCAGGGCGCGCGCCAGCTCGACCGGGCCCATGGGGGTGTCCATCAGGTGGCGCAGCGAGTGCAGCTCGGAGGTCGACAGGCCGGCCTGGCGGGCCACCTCGTGCGGCACCAGCGCGGCGACGTCGACCAGCTCCTGGAGGGCGTCGAGCGAGCCGGACTCACGGTAGGTGGGCACAACCGAGCGGACATCCGTCGGAACCTTAGACGAAGTTGCGTCATCCACCTCGGTCTCCCTAATATCGCTCACCTACTGAGTAACTTTGTGAATCACCTGGTGAATCACCTGGCAGCCGACACCGTACCAAGGAGAGCAGGACATGAGCAGCCTCGCGCACCTCATCACGAGAAAGTGGGTGGCCGGGCTGCTCGCCCTGTTCGCCATCCTGGGCACCGGCGCGGTCATCGGCCTGGTCGGCCAGGCCGACTCGCCGGCCACCGGCACGGCGGCCCTGCCCAACGGCACCGACAGCCGCCAGGCCGCCGAGCTGCGCGACCAGCTGCCGCAGGACGAGGGCTCGGCCGCGGTCGTGCTCTACAGCAGCGACCAGGCGCTCACCCCCGACGAGCTCGCGCTGGTGCAGGAACGTGCCACGTCGCTGCCCGGGGCCACCGGCGCACCCGCGGTCGTGGCCGACGACGGCACCGCAGCGACGGTCTTCGTGCCGGTCACCACCTCTGATGCCGTCGAGACCGCCGACGTCGTCGCCGAGCTGCGCACGGCCGCCAAGGCCGACCTCCCCGACGGGCTGTCCGCCCAGGTCACCGGCCCCGCGGCCATCCAGGCCGACCTCGCCGCCGTCTTCGACGGGGCGAACTTCCGGCTGCTGGCGGCCACGGCATCCGTCGTCGCGATCCTGCTCGTCATCACCTACCGCAGCCCGTTCCTGTGGCTGGTGCCGCTCACCGTCGTCGCGGTGGCCGACCAGCTGGCCGCCGTGCTGGCCACGCACACCCTCGCCGCGCTCGACGTGCTCTGGGACGAGTCGACGATCGGCATCCTGTCGGTGCTGGTCTTCGGTGCCGGCACCGACTACGCGCTGCTCCTGATCAGTCGCTACCGCGACCAGCTTCGGGTGACCGAGGACCGCCGGGAGGCGATGGCCGTCGCGCTCACCCGCACCGCGGAGGCCGTGCTCTCCAGCGCCACCACCGTCGTGCTGGGCCTGCTCACCCTGCTGCTGTCGCTCTTCCCGGCGACGCGCGGGCTCGGGCTGGCCTGTGCGGTCGGTGTCGTCGTGGCCGCCTTCTTCGCGCTGGTCGTGCTGCCGGCCGCCCTCGTCGTGTTCGGGCGCTGGATCTTCTGGCCGAAGGTGCCCCACGTCGGCGAGACCGGCCTGGCCGACGGCCGGTCGTTCTGGCGCAAGGTGGGCGACGCCGTGGCCAAGCGCCCCGCCGGCTTCGTCACCGTGACCGTCATCGTGCTGGGCGTCATGGCCGGCGGCATCACCCAGATCCAGACCGGCCTCGACCAGGCCGACCAGTTCCTGCAGAAGCCGGAGGCCATCGCGGCGGGGGAGCGGCTGGCGCAGTCCTTCCCGGCCGGAGCGGCCGACCCGGCGTACGTCGTCACCCGCGGCGACGGTGCAGCCGTCACTGCGGCGGTCGAGGGCGTGGAGGGCGTCGGCACGGTGCGGCCGGGCGCCTCGGGCAACGGCATCACCGAGGTCGACGTCGTGATCGACGCCGAGCCCGGGTCGGATGCCGCGGCCGACACCGTGGTCGCGCTGCGCGACGCCGTGGCCGACCTCCCCGACACGCACGTCGGCGGCACCGAGGCGGTGGCCCTCGACGCGTCGGAGGCGTCGGCCCGTGACCGCCAGGTGATCCTGCCGATCATCCTGCTGCTCGTGCTCGTGGCCCTGGCCGCGCTGCTGCGCTCGGTCGTCGCCCCGGTCGTGCTCGTCTCGACGGTCGTCGCGACCTACCTGGCGAGCCTGGGCCTGTCCTGGGTGATCTTCACCCAGGTGCTCGGCTTCGACCGGCTCGACGACGGCGTGCCGCTGCTGGCCTTCGTCTTCCTCGTGGCCCTCGGCGTCGACTACAACATCTTCCTGGTCACCCGGGCGGCCGAGGAGGCCAAGGGGCACGGCGCCAACCAGGGCATGCTGCGCGCGCTCGCCGCCACGGGCGGGGTCATCACGAGCGCCGGCATCCTGCTGGCCGCCGTGTTCGCGGTGCTGGGTGTGCTGCCGCTCGTCGTGCTCGCCCAGCTCGGCGTGGTCATCTGCGTCGGCGTGCTGCTCGACACCCTCGTGGTGCGCACCGTGCTCGTGCCGGCCCTCGCACTCCTGCTCGGCGACCGCTTCTGGTGGCCGCGCCGGGTGGCTGCGACCGCGGCCCTCGAGGACGCCCCGGCCGACGACGACGCCGTGCCGGTCGGCACCCGGTGACCGCGGGTCGGGTCGCGGGCGCCGTCGTGGTGCTGGTGGTCGTGGGCGCCTACGCGGCGCTGGCGGTGCGCTGGACCGCCACCGATCCCGGGTGGTACGCCGCGCTGCCCCGACCCCGGTGGCAGCCCCCGGACGTCGTCTTCGGCGTGATCTGGCCGCTCAACTTCGTGGCGCTGTGCGTCGCCGGGCTGGCCGTGGTGTCGCAGGCGGCACCGCGGGACGTCGCGGTCTGGCTGGCCGTGCTCGTCGCGTCGGTGGCGCTGGCCGTGGGCTGGGCGCACGAGTTCTACGTGCCGCACAACCTGGGCCGCGCCGCGCTGCTGCTGGCCGGTGCCGCCGTCCTCACCTGGGTCCTCGTCGTCGTGACCGGCAACCTGGTGACCTGGGCCGGCTGGGTGCTGGTGCCGTATGCCGCCTGGCTCACCGTCGCCACGAGCCTGGCGGTCGGCTACTGGCGCCTGGTGCCGGTCGCGGCCGGGAGCACCGGCTGAAGTTTCTCGGCGTAAGTGCATCCGGACGAGCAGGTGCGGCGGAAGTACGGGTGAGGTCGCAGCGCCGCGACCCCACCCCACCAGAGAGGACCTTGATGATGAAGCTCCGTCGCCTCGGCGTCACCGCCGCCGTACTCGGCCTGGCCGCCGCCACCGTCGCACCCGCCGCCTCCGCCTCCGCGTCGACGCCGGCCCCCCTCGGCACCCGCAGCCTGGCCGCGGTCCTCACCTCCGACGGCAACCAGTTCGACCGCAACTGGTACGACTACGACATCGTCACCGAGGCCGTCCTCGCCGTGCTCGGCGCGAAGCCGAACAGCCCGGTGAAGGTTCTCACCGACGGCACGGTGCCCCTCACCGCGTTCATCCCCAACGACCGCGCGTTCCAGGTGCTCGTCCGCGACCTCGCCGGCACCACGCCGCGCACCGAGCAGGCGACGTTCCAGGCCGTCGCGGGCCTGGGCATCGACACCGTCGAGACGGTGCTGCTCTACCACGTCGTGCCCGGCGCGACGATCACCAAGAAGGCGGCCGTCAAGGCCAACGGCGCCGTGCTCACGACCGCGCAGGGCGGCACCTTCCGGGTGAAGGTCTACAACCGCCACGTGCCGATCATCGAGCTGCGCGACCAGGACCCCAACGACGTCAACCCGTTCCTCAACCCGCGGGCCCTGGACATCAACAAGGGCAACCGGCAGATCGCGCACGGCATCGTGTTCGTCCTGCGGCCGCTCGACCTCTGAGCCGGGGTCGAACGCGTCGTGATCGGGTCCACGACCGGGCTCGGGGTGGTCGCCCTCGCGGCGGCCGCCCCGCTCGGTCGTGCCGGTGCGCCCGCACGCGGCACCGCGACGAGCGCCGGGGGAGGGTGGCCACCTATCGTGGAGCACGTGAGCACCGGTGAGCAGGTCGAGGTCGACGACCTCGCAGCCCGGCTGCGCGACGGCTCGCGCGACGCGCTCGCCGAGGCCTACGGCGAGTGGTCGGCGCTGGTGCACACGCTGGCGCTGCGCTCGCTCGGCAACCACCACGACGCCGAGGACGTCACCCAGCAGGTCTTCGTCGCCGCCTGGCGCAGCCGGCACACCCTGCGGCCCGAGCGGGGCTCGGTCGCCGGCTGGCTGGTGGGAATCACCCGGCACACCGTCGCCGACCACCACGCCCGGCGGGCGCGACAGGCCCGGGACGCCGCGGCCGTCGCCGCCCAGGCCGGCCCCCACTCGCTCACGGCGCCGCCCGACGACCAGCTCGCGGCCCGGCTCGTGCTGCACGACGAGCTGGGGCGCCTCGGGGAGCCCCGGGGCACCGTGGTGCGGATGGCCTTCATCGAGGACCTGACCCACGAGCAGATCGCCGAGCGGCTCGACCTGCCGCTCGGCACCGTCAAGAGCCACGTCCGACGAGGACTGACCCGACTGAGGACCCGCCTGGAGGAGGTGAACCGTGACCCATCCTGACGACGACACGCTCGCCGCCATCGCCCTCGGCGACCCGGCGCCCTCCGGTGCCGCCGAGCACGCGCACAGCTGCCCGCAGTGCTCCCGTGCCCTGGCGTCGCTGCGCGACACCGTCACCACGCTGCACGCCCCGGCGCCCGAGCTGGTCGCGCCACCGCAGTCGGTGTGGCACGCGGTGGAGTCCGAGCTCGACCGCGAGGCGGACGCCGTGGCCACGGCACCGGCATCTGTCGCCACCCTGCCGGCCGCGCACCCGGTGGCGGCGCAGGCCACCACCGCACCTCCGCCGGATGCCGGTGACGAGCTCACCCGGCGACGTTCCTCGCGCGCCACCCGTCGGCGCTTCCCGGTGGCCTGGGTGGCCGGCGCCGCCGCGGCCGGCCTGGTGGTCGGTGTCGTGGGCGCGCGCGCCCTCGGCACGGAGCAGGCCGACCCGGTGACCACCGTCGCCTCGACCAGCCTGGACACGCTCGACACCCGGCAGGTGCGCGGCAGCGCCGATGTCGTGAAGCAGGACGGGCGGCTCGACCTGACGGTGAACACCGAGCAACCGATGGACCCCGCCGGCGGCTACCTCGAGGTGTGGCTGATCAACAAGGACCTCAAGCGGATGGTGTCGGTCGGGGTGCTCGAGCCCGGCGCGAAGGACCAGTCGTTCGTGATCCCGCAGGACCTGCTCGACCAGGGCTACGTCATCGTCGACATCTCCCGTGAGGGTTTCGACGGCGCCCCGCAGCACTCGGGCGACAGCCTCGTGCGGGGCACCCTGGCCACCTGAGCCGGCCGAGGCCCGCGCCGAGCGACCGCCGGCATCTCCCGGGACGCCCCGGCGTCGCGGCGGACTGGTACCTAGGATGGGCGGCATGACGAGGTCCCCCGACATCAAGCCCCGCAGCCGCGACGTCACCGACGGCCTCGAGAAGGCCGCTGCGAGGGGGATGCTGCGGGCCGTCGGGCTCGGCGACGACGACTTCGCCAAGCCGCAGATCGGCGTGGCGAGCTCGTGGAACGAGATCACCCCGTGCAACCTCTCGCTCGATCGCCTCGCGAAGGCGGTCAAGGACGGCGTGCACGCCGGCGGCGGCTACCCGCTCGAGTTCGGCACCATCTCGGTCAGCGACGGCATCTCGATGGGCCACGAGGGCATGCACTTCTCCCTCGTCAGCCGCGAGATCATCGCCGACTCGGTCGAGACCGTGATGCAGGCCGAGCGGCTCGACGGCTCGGTGCTGCTGGCGGGGTGCGACAAGTCGCTGCCCGGCATGCTGATGGCCGCCGCCCGGCTCGACCTCGCGTCGGTGTTCCTCTACGCCGGCTCGATCCTGCCCGGCATCGCCAAGATGTCCGACGGCTCCGAGCGCACGGTCACGATCATCGACGCCTTCGAGGCCGTCGGCGCCTGCGCCCGGGGCCTGATGAGCCGCGAGGACGTCGACGCCATCGAGCGCGCCATCTGCCCCGGCGAGGGCGCCTGCGGCGGCATGTACACCGCCAACACGATGGCCTCGGTCGCCGAGGCGATCGGCATGTCGCTGCCCGGCTCGGCGGCCCCGCCCGCCACCGACCGGCGGCGCGACGGGTTCGCCCGCAAGAGCGGCGAGGCCGTCGTCGAGCTGCTCCGCCGCGGCATCACCGCCCGCGACATCATGACCAAGGAGGCGTTCGAGAACGCCATCGCCGTGGTCATGGCCTTCGGCGGCTCCACCAACGCCGTGCTGCACCTGCTCGCCATCGCCCACGAGGCCGACGTCGACCTCACCCTGGCCGACTTCTCGCGGGTCGGCGCCAAGGTGCCGCACCTCGCCGACGTCAAGCCGTTCGGCTCCTACGTCATGACCGACGTCGACCGGGTCGGCGGCGTGCCCGTCGTCATGCGCGCCCTGCTCGATGCCGGTCTCCTGCACGGCGACTGCCTCACCGTCACGGGAAAGACGATGGCCGAGAACCTCGCCCGCATCGCGCCGCCCGACGTCGACGGCAAGGTGGTGCGGGCGATGAGCGAGCCGATCCACCGCACCGGCGGCATCACCATCCTCAAGGGCTCGCTGGCCCCCGACGGCGCGGTCGTGAAGTCGGCCGGCTTCGACTCCGACGTCTTCGAGGGCACCGCGCGCGTCTTCGACGGCGAGCGGGCCGCCATGGATGCCGTCGAGGACGGCACCCTCGCCGCCGGTGACGTCGTCGTCATCCGCTACGAGGGCCCCAAGGGCGGGCCGGGCATGCGCGAGATGCTCGCCGTCACCGGCGCCATCAAGGGGGCGGCCCTCGGCAAGGAGGTGCTGCTGCTCACCGACGGCCGCTTCTCCGGCGGCACCACCGGCCTGTGCGTCGGCCACGTCGCGCCCGAGGCGGTCGACGAGGGGCCGATCGCGTTCGTCCGCGACGGCGACGGCATCCGGCTCGACGTCGCGAACGGCCTCCTCGACCTGCTCGTCGACGAGGCCGAGCTCGAGCGCCGCCGCGCCGAAGGCGTCACCCACCCCCAGCCCAAGTACACCCGTGGCGTGCTCGCGAAGTACCGCCGCCTCGTCGGCAGCGCGAGCACCGGCGCGGTGTGTGACTGACCCGCCCGGCGCGGGGCCGGCGCTCGAGCTGGTCGGCCTGGTCAAGGAGTTCCGGGGCCGGCGGGTCGTCCACGGCCTCTCGCTCGTGGTGCCCCGCGGCCCGCTCTACGGCCTGGTCGGGCCCAACGGCGCCGGCAAGACGACCCCCTGTCGATGGTGACCGGGCTGCTGCGACCCGACGGCGGCACCGCCCGCGTGCTCGGCGACGACGCGCGCCAGAGCTGCTGGGCCAGCTGGCCACCGCCCAGATCTGAGCGTCAGGCGCGAGCGGCCGCCGCGGGCTCGGGGTCGGTCGTGTCGTGCTCGGCGCGCACCGCCGCCACCGGGGCGAACCGGTCGTGGTACGTGACGAGCAGCGAGATGAGCAGCACGAAGAACACCGTCGCCGACAGGTCGAGCGCTCCGCCGCCGAGCAGCAGCCGGGCCAGCAGCACCAGGCCGACGTTGACGACGACCCGGGCGCCGAACGCGGCGGCGAGCCCCTCGCGGCTGCCCGCCCGGCGGGCCACCGCGATGGAGATCGCGGCGTTGACGACGACGAAGAGCGCGATGCCGACGAACATCCGCAGGTCCGACACCTCGAGCCCGGGCAGGATCCGCGCGTAGATGGTCGACAGCAGGCCGATGAGCACGACCTTCTCGAGCGTCGACCACGACCACACCGTCACGTGGGATGCCGTCCACGCGTCGCGCTCGGCGGCGGTGTCCATCTCCTCCGGCAGCGGGTCGGCCGCCACGCGCCACGACCAGTCGGTGGGCAGCAGGCGCGGGCGCACGACGAACCAGAGGATCGCCAGGCCGATGAGCACCGCCGCGATGATGAGGGGCGGGAACCACCCCACGTCCTGCCAGGTGTCGGTGAAGTCGAGCTGGGCCACGTGGATCCAGTACTCCTGCGGCAGCTTGACGACGATCCAGATGAAGGCCGCCGTCACGACCCAGGAGCGCGTGCCGAACCGGCGTGGGTCCCAGCGCAGCCGCACGGCCTCGTAGGCGATGAAGAAGTACTCGAAGGTGTTGGGGAAGACCAGCAGCAGCCAGCGCGCACCGGTGACCTCGAAGAGCATCACCCCCACCATCCGGTAGAAGAACAGGAACCGCGAGATGCTGACCGCGGAGGACCGGGTCCAGTTCTGCAGTGACGACACGAACGCGACGGACAGGTAGAACAGGTCCATCGCCTTGTCGTAGTTCTGGTAGCCCGGCGGGTCGAAGCCGAACGCCTGGAACACGCTCTGGTCGATGCCGTCGAGCACCAGGCAGGCGAGCACCGCGGGCAGCGGCCACGTGGGGATGAAGAGGGGGAGCAGGAAGCGCAGCCCGACCACGACGACGAAGACGACGGTGGCGTCGGTGGTCATCTGGTGCTCCTCGTGCGCGGCCCGTCGACGAGGGCGTCCGGCGCGAACGCTAGCGGAGCCCGCCACGGCGGCGCGCCGGCATCCGAGGGCCGCGCGGGGGGTGAGCGACCTCACGGTTCCGGATGTTGGGATCGGGTGTCTCGTTGGTTGACACGGCATACGGCCGGGGGGAGAGTTCACCTGTGGCCCGAGTCCTCGTACTTTCCCGGCGCGTCTGATCCCTTCGATCTGACGCGCTCCCTCCGTCGTCCCGCCACCGGGACTGGAGGGTTTTTTTGTGCACGGACAACGGCCGCGGACAGCGGTTGACTTCAACGAAGACGGTGACAGCAGTGAGCGAGACCAGGCCGGCGACCCCGGTTGCCCCAGTGGCCCCGAGCGCCCCCAGCCCCGCGCAGGTGGCGCAGCAGGCGCGGGCACGCACGCCCATCGAGGTGACCGGCGCGCAGAGCCTGGTGCTCTCGCTCGAGGCGATGGACGTCGACACCGTCTTCGGCATCCCCGGCGGCGCGATCCTGCCGGCCTACGACCCGCTGCTCGACTCGGTGAAGGTGCGCCACATCCTGGTGCGCCACGAGCAGGGCGCCGGCCACGCGGCCGAGGGCTACGCCGCCGCGACCGGGCGGGTGGGCGTCTGCATGGCGACCTCCGGTCCGGGCGCGACGAACCTCGTCACCCCGCTCGCCGACGCGCACATGGACTCGGTGCCGATCGTCGCGATCACCGGCCAGGTCACCTCGGCCGCCATCGGCACCGACGCCTTCCAGGAGGCCGACATCCGCGGCATCACGATGCCGATCACCAAGCACAACTACCTGGTCACCAACGCCGACGACATCCCCCGCACCATCGCCGAGGCGTTCCACATCGCCGCCACCGGCCGCCCGGGCCCGGTGCTCGTCGACATCTCCAAGGACGCCCTGCAGGCGCGCACCATGTTCTCCTGGCCCCCGCGCATCGACCTGCCCGGCTACCACCCGGTGACCCGCCCGCACAGCAAGCAGATCCGCGAGGCCGCCCGGCTGATCGCCGAGGCCGAGCGCCCCATCCTCTATGTCGGCGGGGGTGTCATCCGGGCTCGCGCGAGCGAGGAGCTGCGGCGCTTCGTCGAGCTCAGCCGGATCCCCGTGGTCACCACCCTGATGGCGCGTGGTGCGCTGCCCGACAGCCACCCGTTGCACCTCGGGATGCCGGGCATGCACGGCTCGGTCTCGGCCGTCACCGGCCTGCAGAAGTCCGACCTGATCATCGCCCTCGGGGCCCGCTTCGACGACCGGGTCACCGGGCAGCTGAAGACCTTCGCGCCCGATGCCAAGGTCATCCACGCCGACATCGACCCCGCCGAGATCAGCAAGAACCGCAAGGCCGACGTGCCGATCGTGGGCGACTGCCGCGCGGTGCTCGTCGACCTCATCGAGGCCGTCGACAGCGACATCGACGCCGGCCGTGGGGGCGACTACGACGAGTGGCGCGAGCGGGTCGCCGGCTGGAAGGACCTCTTCCCCGTCGGCTACGCCGAGCCCGAGGAGTCCACTCTGGCACCGCAGTACGTGATCCAACGGCTCAGCCAGATCGTCGGCCCGGAGGCGGTCTACGTCGCGGGCGTCGGCCAGCACCAGATGTGGGCGGCGCAGTTCGTCGACTACGAGCGCCCGAACGCGTGGCTCAACTCCGGTGGCCTGGGGACCATGGGGTATGCCGTGCCCGCCGCCATGGGTGCGCAGGTCGGCGAGCCCGACCGCACGGTGTGGGCGATCGACGGCGACGGCTGCTTCCAGATGACCAACCAGGAGCTCGCCACCTGCGTCATCAACAACATCCCGATCAAGGTCGCCATCATCAACAACAGCAGCCTCGGCATGGTGCGCCAGTGGCAGACCCTGTTCTACAACGAGCGCTACTCCAACACCGACCTGCACACCTCGGTCGGCTCGCGGGTGCCCGACTTCGTCAAGCTCGCCGACGCCTACGGCTGTGCCGGGTTCCGGTGCGAGCGACCGGAGGACGTCGACGACACGATCCGGGCGGCGATGGCCGTCACCGACCGGCCGGTGGTCGTCGACTTCGTCGTGCACCGCGACGCCATGGTCTGGCCGATGGTGCCCGCCGGCGTCAGCAACGACCTCATCCAGGTCGCCCGCGACACCGCGCCCCAGTGGGACCGCGAGGAGTCCGAGGCGATCGAGCAGGGGCTCGACCCCGACCACGACGGCGTGCCCACCGGCTCGCACGGGAAGTGAAGGCGACATGACGATGAACAAGCACACCCTGTCCGTCCTCGTCGAGAACAAGCCCGGCGTCCTGGCCCGCATCGCCGCGCTGTTCTCCCGGCGCGGCTTCAACATCGACTCCCTGGCGGTGGGGGAGACCGAGTACCCCGACGTCTCGCGGATGACCGTGGTGGTCGACGTCGAGGACCTCCCCCTGGAGCAGGTGACCAAGCAGCTCAACAAGCTCGTCGAGGTGCTCAAGGTCGTCGAGCTCGAGCCGCAGTCGGCGGTGCAGCGCCAGGTCATGCTGATCAAGGTGCGGGCCGATGCCGGCACCCGCAGCCAGGTGCTCGAGATGGTGCAGATGTTCCGCGCCAAGGTCGTCGACGTCGCCACCGACTCGCTGACCATCGAGGCCACCGGCACCACCGACAAGCTCAAGGCCCTGCTCGAGGTGCTCGAGCCCTACGGCGTCAAGGAGCTCGTCCAGTCCGGGATCGTCGCCATCGGGCGCGGCCCGCGCTCCATCACCGACCGGGCGCTCCGCAGCGCCTGAGACCGCGCCGCGCGACGCGAGCCGCACGGCATATCGTCCACACCGAACCCACACCACCACCACACGAGGAGAGGCCGACACGATGGCCGAGATGTTCTACGACGACGACGCCGACCTGGCCGTCATCCAGGGCCGCAAGGTCGCGGTCATCGGCTACGGCAGCCAGGGCCACGCCCACGCGCTCAACCTGCGCGACTCCGGGGTCGACGTGCGCGTCGGGCTCGCCGAGGGCTCGAAGTCGAGACCCAAGGCCGAGGCCGAGGGCCTGCGCGTGCTCGACCGTGGCCGACGCCGTCAAGGAGGCCGACCTCGTCGTCATCCTGACGCCCGACCAGGTGCAGCGCACCGTCTACGCCAACGACATCAAGCCCAACCTCGCCGAGGGTGCCGCCCTGCTCTTCGGGCACGGCTTCAACATCCGCTTCGGCTACATCCGCCCCGAGTCCGGCTCCGACGTCATCATGGTCGCCCCCAAGGGCCCCGGCCACATCGTGCGGCGCGAGTTCGTCGACGGCCGCGGTGTGCCGGTGCTCCTCGCGGTCGAGCAGGACGCCTCGGGCAGCGCCTGGGAGCTCGCGAAGTCCTACGGCAAGGCGATCGGCGGCCTGCGCGCCGGCGGCATCGGCACCACGTTCACCGAGGAGACCGAGACCGACCTGTTCGGCGAGCAGGCGGTGCTCTGCGGCGGCGCCTCGCAGCTGGTGATGTACGGCTTCGAGACCCTCACCGAGGCGGGCTACCAGCCCGAGGTCGCCTACTTCGAGTGCCTGCACGAGCTCAAGCTGATCGTCGACCTGATGATCGAGGGCGGCATCGCCAAGCAGCGCTGGTCGGTGTCCGACACCGCGGAGTACGGCGACTACGTCTCGGGCCCGCGCGTCATCGACGCTCACGTCAAGGAGAACATGAAGGCGGTGCTCGCCGACATCCAGAACGGCTCGTTCGCCCAGCGGTTCATCGACGACCAGGATGCCGGCGCCCCCGAGTTCACGGAGCTGCGCGCCAAGGGTGCCGCGCACCCCATCGAGGCCACCGGCCGCGACCTGCGCAAGCTGATGGCGTGGGTCGACTCCGACCGCGACCAGGACTACGTCGAGGGCTCCGCCGCGCGCTGACCCCTCCCGTCGACAGTAGAGAACACGCCGCCTCCGGTCCGCCGGAGGCGGCGTGTTCTCCACTCTCGTCGAGCAGTCCCGGGGTCCGAGCGGGTCGGCGCCCCGGCGGTGACCCTGGGCTTCCTCACGGTGGGCGTGCACACCGCGATCAACGCCTCGGCGGGGATGCTGCGGATGCGGCTCGAGGAGGCGGTCACGGCGCAGGACCTCGTCACCCCTGCCGGCCCGGGCGCTGGCGGGCGTGCTCCGCCGGTCTGAACCCGGCATCCACCGCCACTGCACCGACCGTGCGGCCATGGTCACATCGTGGGCACCCACGTCCACATGCTGGCACGCCCCTAGGATGGGGGTCCGGCCCAGCGGCGCGCCGGAGGCCCCCGGGCACCGCACTGGTGGGGGACTGCCCACCCGGGCACCGGCATCCGGCCGACCGGTCGATGACCGACCGCAGCACCGAAAGAGGGACCTTTCGTGACCAAGCCCGTCGTCCTCATCGCCGAGGAGCTCTCACCCGCGACGCTCGACGCACTCGGCCCCGACTTCGAGGTCCGCCACGTCGACGGTGCCGACCGTGGCGCCCTGCTCCCGGCGCTCGCCGACGTCGACGCGGTGCTCATCCGCTCGGCGACGAAGATGGACGCCGAGGCCATCGGCGCTGCCAAGAACCTCAAGGTCATCGCCCGTGCCGGCGTGGGCCTGGACAACGTCGACGTCGACACCGCCACCAAGGCCGGCGTCATGGTCGTGAACGCCCCGACCTCCAACATCACCAGCGCCGCCGAGCTCGCCGTCGGCCTCCTGCTCGCCTGCGCCCGCAACATCGCGCCGGCCAACGAGGCCCTGAAGAACGGCGCCTGGAAGCGCAGCAAGTACGGCGGCGTCGAGCTGCTCGAGAAGAAGGTCGGCATCGTCGGCTTCGGCCGGATCGGGCAGCTCGTCGCCGAGCGGCTCAAGGGCTTCGGCGTCGAGGTCCTCGCCTACGACCCCTACGTCTCCGTGCAGCGCGCCGGCCTGCTCGGCGCCCGGCTCGTGACCCTCGACGAGCTGCTCGCCGAGAGCGACTTCATCACCATTCACCTGCCCAAGACCCCCGAGACGATCGGCCTGATCGGCAAGGACGCGCTCGCCAAGGTCAAGCCGACCGTTCGCGTCATCAACGCCGCCCGCGGTGGGGTGCTCGACGAGCAGGCCCTGGCCGACGCCATCGCCGAGGGTCGCGTCGCCGGCGCCGGCATCGACGTCTTCGCGACCGAGCCGTGCACCGACAGCCCGCTGTTCGCCCACGAGTCGGTGGTCGTCACGCCGCACCTCGGCGCCTCCACCGAGGAGGCCCAGGAGAAGGCCGGTGTGGCCGTTGCGAAGTCGGTGCGCCTGGCGCTCGACGGCGACCTCGTGCCGGATGCCGTGAACGTCTCCGGCGGCGCTGTCGCGGAGGAGGTGCGCCCCGGCATCGACCTCGTCGAGAAGCTCGGCCGCGTCTTCACCGCGTTCGCCGGCTCGGTGCCGGTGCAGCTCGACGTCGAGGTGCGCGGCGAGATCACCTCGCACGACGTGTCGGTCTGGGAGCTCGCGGCGCTGAAGGGCCTGTTCACCGACGTCACCGAGGACCCCGTCACCTACGTCAACGCCCCGCTGCTCGCCAAGGAGCGCGGCTGCGAGTCGCGCCTGGTCACCGACGAGGTGTCCGAGGACTTCCGCAACGTCACCACCCTGCGCGGCACGCTCGCCGACGGCACCACGGTCTCGGTGTCCGGCACGCTCACCGGGCCGAAGATGGTGCAGAAGCTCATCGGCATCAACGGCTGGGACCTCGAGATCCCGCTCAGCGTGCACATGGCCTTCTTCGCCTACGACGACCGCCCCGGCGTCATCGGCGCGGTCGGCAAGCTGCTCGGCGAGGCCGCCGTCAACATCGCCGGCATGCAGGTCGCGCGTGACGACGAGGCCACCAACTCCCTCATCGCCCTCACCGTCGACCAGGCCATCCCGCTCGACGTCGTCACCGCGATCGAGAGCGAGATCGGCGCGGAGACGGTGCGGGTCGTCGACCTGGTCTGAGGTGCGCGGCCTCGCCGCGACGTCGCCCTGCCAGGGTTTGGTCCCGGCTGACCGCGCCGGATGCCGGCAACTGACGTAGCGTGCGGACGTGTCGCGTCGCGCATCGCCGCCGGAGCCCCTGGCTCAGCGGCTGCTCGACGCGCAGGTGGCCTACCACGTCGAGCGGCTGACCGGCGACGCGCTCGAGGCCCTCGTCGCCGCTCTCGCCGACGACCTCCTGACGGCCGCCGGGCGTCACCCGGTCGAGGACCTCGTCGACCGGGAGACGATCACCTCGATCGTGGTCCGAGCACTGGAGACCGTGCCGGCCAGTGCCGCGGTCAGCGGCATCATCGAGCTCGCGACCGAGGTGGTGCTCGAGGGCCCGGCCGAGCCCTTCCCGGTCGGTGAGCTCGCCGACCGCGACCAGGTCGAGGCGCTCGTGGACAGCCTGCTGGCGCTTCACCCGGTGCTCGAGCGGCTGGGGGAGTCGCTGGCCGACGTCTCGATGATGGGAACCGTGGCATCGCGCTTCATGGGTCGCATCGTGGGCGAGGTCGTCAACGCCAACCAGGCCGTGGCCGACAAGGTGCCCGGGCTGGGGTCGCTGGTGTCGATGGGGACGAGCGCCGCCTCGCGGATGATTGGGCGCAGCGGACAAGCAGTTCGAACGGCTGATCGGGGACACCGTCGGAAAGGGCGGCGCCTTCGCCGTCCGACGCCTCAACCGCATCGTCATCGACACGCTGCTCGACCCCACGACCCGGGTCGCGGTGCTGGAGTCCTGGGACCTGCTGGCCCGCACACCGGTGGTCGGGCTGAGCCACCACGCGACGCAGCAGCAGGTGTCAGACCTGGCCGGCGCCCTGCACGAGGTGGCCATCACCGGTCTGGCCACCGAGCACGCGGCAGACCTCGTCGAGGTGGTCGTCGACGCCTTCTTCGACCGTTTCGGCGGCTACACCCCGACCGAGCTGCTCGAGCAGCTCGACCTCGACCGCGACGAGCTGGTCGCCGACCTGGTGCGGCTGGCCCCCTCGGTCGTCGGCGCGCTGAGGGAGTCCGGCGACCTGGAGCGCCTGGTGCGGGCGCAGCTCGAGCCGTTCTACACCTCGCCCGAGGTCGCCCGCCTGCTCGGTTGACCGGGGCGTCCGACAGCGACCCGGGCGGGCCATCACCGGGTGCGCCACAGCCCGATGCCGAGGGTGAGCCCCCAGGCCAGGAACAGCGGGTCCCACAGCCACGCGTGGCCCTGCATCGCCACGAGGTCGTCGACCGGGCCCAGCACCCCGGTGAGCGCGACGTTGGCGACCACGGTGTTCGCCATGCCGTAGGCGGTCAGCAGCGCGGCGCCGGCCCAGCACAGCAGGCGCAGCGCCCCGCGCGGCCCCCCGCGCCGGGCGGCGACCCACGGCACCCAGGCGCCGGCGAGCTTGGCCGCGGCGATCGCCGCGAGCACGAGCCCGACGGTCACCGGCGACTCGCGCCGCCAGGCCAGCGCCCACGCCCCGACGGTCCCGACCAGTGCGGTCCCGCCCAGCGCCCAGTACAGGCTGGCCATGGCGTGCACCGTGCCGACCACGGCGGCTGCGGTGAACCAGGTCAGGTCGCGTCGCACGCTCAGCGCCCGACGGACAGCCCGCGCCGGTCGGCCAGCTCCTCGAACAGCGATTCCCACCGGGTTGCCGTGGCGGTGATGTCGAAGTCCCGGACCCGCTCAGAAGCCGCGTCGGCCAGCCGCCGCTGCTCGGCGGGGTCGGAGGCGACGCGCAGGATGCCCTCGGCGAGCGGGGCGCTGGCGCCGGGCCGCACGAGCACCCCGAACCGCCCGCCGTCGAGCAGCTCGGCGGGACCCGTCGGGCAGTCGGCCGCCACGATCGGCAACCCGGCCGCCATGGCCTCGATGATCGCCATCGGCATGCCTTCGCGCCGCGAGGAGAGCACGAACATGGACGCCTCGTCGAGCCGGGCGGCAAGGTCGGGCTCGAACCCCTCGAGCGTCACCAGCCCGGTGAGGCCGGTGTCGTCCACCTGCCGTTGCAGGGAGTCCCGTTCCTCGCCCGCGCCGTAGATCCGCAGCCGCCAGTCGGGGCGGGTCTCGGCCACGGTGCGCCAGGCGTCGACCAGGAGGTCGAAGCCCTTGCGGTGGGTGAGCAGACCGGCCGCGACGGCCACGGGCGCGCTCAGCGGCGAGCGCCGCAGCCGGGTGCCCAGTGGCAGGGCGTTGGGGATGGCGACCACGGGGCACGCACCGTCCAGCACGGAACGGTAGGCCGTCGCGTCACCCTCGGTGAGCACCGCCAGCGCGTCGAGCGAGCGGAAGCGGTCGGCGTACTCGGCCCGCAGGCCGGGGTTCTTGGGGAGGTGGTTGTGCTCCGCGGCGACGGCCACCTGCTGGTCGGTGCGCAGCCCGGCGAGGGCGACGTTGAGGGTGAGCCGGGTGGCGATGACGACGCTGTCGCGCTGGGACCGCACGTACCGGGTGAGCGCGCGGTCGTGTGCCAGCGTGAACTCGGTTGTGCGCAGGTCGAGAGGGTGCGCGAGCCTGCTGTGCGTGCGACGCAGGGCGACCCTGGTGCCCCACCGCAGGGCATTGCCGGGCGTGCCCGGCCGGTGGGCGCGCGGCCGGATGCCGGTGAGCGACACCAGCCGCACGCCGGGTGGCACCGGGAAGTACGGCTCGGCCCGGCGCTGCACCATCGACGCCACCTCGACGTCGTGACCCCGCTCGGCGAGCGCACCCGCCATCGACAGGGTCGTGCGGATCGTGCCGCCGCGCCCGTAGGCACTGAGCAGCAGGTATCGGATGCGCACCCGGATTCCCTTCACCGGCCCTTCCCGAGCACCTCCCGGGTCCTGGCCGCAGCCAGTCTCACCCGAGCGCCGCACGGGGGCCAGCGCACGGTGGTCCTCCGCGTGTCGCAGCCGGGGCGCAGCACGCCGGGCTGCGGATTCCGTTGGTGCAGCCCCGGCCGAGCGAAGAATCCGTGCGCGAGATCCGCGAGTGACGCACGTCTCGTCGGTGGAGCGTCCGGATGCTGAGAGGGCGGTGCCTGGTGCCAGAACGTCCACGTACCGTCGAGAGCATGAAGCGGCTCGAGGTACTCATCCTCATTCCGAGCCGCGGCGAGGCCCGGTAGTCAGCATCCTCGCCGCGGAGACCCCGCGACGTCGCTGACCGGCTCGCCGAGGCACCACTCGGCTCGAGCCCCCGAACCCCACAGACGACCGGCCCGCACGGGCCGTGGAAGGCGTGAACGACGATGAACGAGAACAGCACCCTCGACGAGGCCACCCTCGCCCGGCAGGCCCTGCAGGAGTCGATGGACCTGCGCGACCAGGGCCACACCGACGACTGACGCGCAACGGCGCCCCCCGGCGCCGACCTACGGGTCGGACGCACCCCGACGGCCGTCCCCGCCCATCCACGGGCTGGGACGGCCGTCCGCATCCCGATACTCCTCCCTAGGCTGGAGCGCATGACCGAGAGCGCAGCCCTGTCGCTGGACATCGCCGTCATCGGGGGCGACGGCATCGGGCCCGAGGTCGTCGCCGAGGGGCTGAAGGTGCTGCGGGCCGTGGTCGGCGACGCCGGCCCGAAGCTCACCACCACCGAGTACGACCTCGGCGCCACGCGCTGGCACGCCACGGGCGAGACGCTGCCCGACTCGGTGCTTGCCGAGCTGAAGCAGCACGACGCCATCCTGCTCGGTGCCATCGGCGACCCCACGGTGCCGAGCGGCGTCCTGGAGCGGGGGTGCTGCTGCCGCTGCGCTTCGCGATGGAGCACTACGTCAACCTGCGCCCTGCCAAGCTCTACCCCGGGGTGCAGAGCCCGCTGGCCGTCGAGCGGGTCGCCCCCGACGGCATCGACTTCGTGGTGGTCCGCGAGGGCACCGAAGGGCCCTACGTCGGCAACGGCGGCTCCCTGCGCACCGGCACCCCGAACGAGATCGCCACCGAGGTGAGCGTCAACACCCGCTTCGGGGTCGAGCGCGTCGTGCGCGACGCCTTCGCCCGCGCCCAGGCCCGCCCCCGCCGGCACCTCACCCTGGTGCACAAGCACAACGTGCTCACCCACGCCGGCCACCTCTGGCGGCGCACGGTCGAGGAGGTCGCGGCCGAGTTCCCCGACGTCGAGACCGCCTACCAGCACGTGGATGCCGCGACGATCTTCCTCACCACCGACCCGGGCCGCTTCGACGTGGTCGTCACCGACAACCTGTTCGGCGACATCATCACCGACATCGCCGCGGCGGTGGCCGGCGGCATCGGGCTCGCCGCGAGCGGCAACATCAACCCCGAGGGCCACTACCCGAGCATGTTCGAGCCGGTGCACGGCTCGGCCCCGGACATCGCCGGCCAGGCCAAGGCCGACCCCACCGCCACGATCCTGTCGGTCGGGATGCTGCTCGCGCACCTCGGGCGCACGGCCGAGGCGCAGCGGGTGGAGGCCGCCGTGGCCGCCGACCTCGCCGAGCGGGGCAGCGCACCGCGCTCGACCAGCGCCGTCGGTGACGCCGTCGCCGCCCGCCTCTGACGCACCCTCCTCCACGGGTAGCCTTCGCGGGTAGGACCGTCGCTTCCCGAGGAAAGGACCACGAGTCCCATGAGCCTGACCTTCGACCTGCATCGCAACCCCACGCCGGCGAGCGACGAGCGGCGGGCCACGATCCACGCCAACCCGGGGTTCGGCGTCTTCTTCACCGACCACATGCTGCGCGCGGTGTGGACCAAGGTCGGCGGCTGGGGCGACGGGCGGGTCGAGCCCTACGGCCCGATCCAGCTGATGCCGAGCGCCGCGGTGCTGCACTACGCGCAGGAGGTCTTCGAGGGCCTGAAGGCCTACCGGCACCAGGACGGCTCGGTGTGGTCCTTCCGGCCGGAGGCCAACGCCGAGCGGATGCAGCGCAGTGCACGGCGCCTCGCGCTCCCCGAGCTGCCGACCGACGACTTCGTCGCGTCGCTGCGGGCGCTGGTCGAGGTCGACGAGGGGTGGGTCCCGCCGGCCGGCACGGGTGAGACCAGCCTCTACCTGAGGCCGTTCCTGTTCGCCAGCGAGGCGTTCCTCGGTGTCCGGCCGGCCGACGAGGTCACCTACTGCCTCATCGCGTCGCCCGCCGGGGCCTACTTCGCCGGCGGCCTGAAGCCCGTCACCCTGTGGATCTCGCAGCACTACGCCCGCGCCGGCTCCGGTGGCACCGGGGCGGCCAAGACCGGCGGCAACTACGCGTCATCCCTGGCGGGCCAGCTCGAGGGCATCGAGAACGGGTGCGACCAGGCCGTGTTCCTCGACTCCTCGAGCCAGACCTACATCGAGGAGCTGGGCGGCATGAACCTGTTCTTCGTCACCCGTGACAACCGGCTGGTCACGCCCGAGCTCACCGGCTCCATCCTCGAGGGGGTCACCCGCGACTCGATCCTCGAGCTGGCCAAGGAGCTCGGCCTGCAGCCCGAGGAGCGCCGGGTCGCCATCGACGAGTGGAAGGACGGCGTGGCCAGCGGCGAGATCCGCGAGGTCTTCGCCTGTGGCACGGCCGCCGTCGTCACCCCGGTGGGGGAGCTGCGCTGGGAGGGCGGGTCGGCACCCTCGACCGCAGGGGCCGCTGGCGGCGAGGTGACCACCACGATCCGCGGCGCCCTGCTCGACATCCAGTACGGCCGCGCCGACGACACCCACGGCTGGCTGACCCGACTCGTGTGAGGCAAAGGTTCACACAAGGACCATTTGCACGGCATACTCGCTCGCATGACTCCGGAGCAGTCGCCCCCGCAGCCGTCCCGGCTGCCGGATGCCGTGCTGCGGCCGGCGGTGGGCAACGTCTTCGAGACCACGGTCGAGCAGCTCGCCACCGCCATCCGGCTGGGGGTCTTCGTCGCCGGGGAGCAGCTGCCGGCCGAGCGTGAGCTCGCCGACCGGCTCGGTGTCTCGCGCAACACGCTGCGGGAAGCGATCGCGGCCCTGCGCGACTCGGGGCTGGTGACCACCCGGCGGGGCCGAGGTGGGGGAACGGTCGTCACCTACGCCGGTCGGGCCCGCTGCGGTGACCCCGCCGTGCTCGACGGCCCGCCGGTGCGCACCGGCGCCGCGCTCGAGGACGCCCTGGACTTCCGCCGGGTCGTCGAGCCGGGAGCCGCCCGGCTGGCCGCCACCCGCAGGCTCTCCGGCGACCAGCGCGACTGGCTCGCGGAGTCGTGCCGCGCGGTGCGCGAGGCCGACATCGACAACCACCGGATCGCCGACTCCCGGCTGCACCTCGCGATCGCGACGCTCACGGGCTCGCCGATGGTGGTCGAGGCGGTGACCCGGGCGCAGGCCGCACTGAGCGAGCTGCTCGGCCAGATCCCCGTGCTGCGCAGCAACATCGAGCACTCGCACGAACAGCACGAAGCCGTCGTCGCGGCCATCCTCGACGGCGACCCCGACACGGCCCGCACGACCATGGAGGAGCACTGCGACGCCACGTCCGCGCTCCTGCGTGGACTTCTCGGATAACGACACGAAGGGGACACCATGCCGAGCTCCATCCACCCGGGGGGACCCCCGCCGCTCACCGTCGACCAGCTGCGTGCCGCCGTCCTGGCCGGTGAGGTCGACACGGTGATCGTCGCGTTCACCGACATGCAGGGGCGCCTGCAGGGCAAGCGGATCCACGGCCAGTTCTTCATCGACCACGTGCTCGAGAACGGCACCGAGGGGTGCAACTACCTCTTGGCCGTCGACGTCGACATGAACACCGTCGAGGGCTACGCGATGTCGTCGTGGGAGCGCGGCTACGGCGACATGTTCTTCGAGATGGACCTCACGACGCTGCGGCACACCCCCGGGCACCCGGCCTCGGTCACCATCCAGACCGACCTCACCTGGCTCGACGGCAGCGGTGACGTCGTCCAGTCGCCGCGCACCATCCTCAAGCAGCAGGTGGCAGCGGCCGAGGCCGACGGCTACGCGGCATTCGCGGGAACCGAGCTCGAGTTCATCCTCTTCGACGAGTCCTTCGACCGCGCCTGGGACCAGCGCTACCACGGGCTGACCGGAGCCAACCGCTACAACGTCGACTACTCGATCCTGGGGGGCAGCAAGGTCGAGCCGGTGCTGCGCGAGATCCGCAACGAGATGTACGCAGCCGGCATGAACGTGGAGTCGGCCAAGGGCGAGTGCAACTTCGGCCAGCACGAGATCGGCTTCCTCTTCGACGGCGTGGTGCGCACCTGCGACAACCACGCGGTCTACAAGACCGGCGCCAAGGAGATCGCCGCCCGGCACGGCCAGTCGCTCACCTTCATGGCCAAGTTCGACGAGCGCGAGGGCAACTCGTGCCACATCCACCTCTCGTTGCGCGGCACCGACGGCGAGGTCGTCTTCGCCGACCACGACCGCGACGGCGGCCGCAGCGAGCTGTTCGACCGGTTCATGGCCGGGCTGCTGGCCACGATGCGCGAGCTCACCTACTTCTACGCACCGAACATCAACTCCTACAAGCGTTTCGCCGCTGGGTCGTTCGCCCCGACCGCCGTCGCCTGGGGCAGTGACAACCGCACCTGCGCGCTGCGCGTCGTCGGCCACGGGCCGGGGCTGCGCGTCGAGAACCGCCTGCCCGGTGGCGACGTCAACCCCTACCTCGCCGTGGCGGCGATGATGGCGGGCGGCCTGCACGGCATCCGCGAGGGCCTGGAGCTGCCACCGGCCTGCGAGGGCAACGCCTACACCGGCGACTACGAGCACGTGCCCGGCACCCTGGCCGAGGCGCGGGACCTCCTCGCGGGCAGCGCCATCGCCCGCGCGGCCTTCGGCGACGACGTCGTCGACCACTACGTCAACGCTGCGGACGTCGAGATCAGGGCGTTCAACGCCGCGGTCACCGACTGGGAACGCGTCCGCGGCTTCGAGAGGCTGTGACCACCCGCCGATGAGCACCACCTATGCCCACGACGTCATCAACCCGGCGACCGAGCAGGTCGTCACGACCATCGACCTGGTCGGCCTCGAGGAGACCGACGCGGCCGTCGCCCGCGCCGTGGAGGTCGGCCCCGCCTGGCGGGCGGTGACCCCGGCCGACCGGGGGATGCTGCTGCGCCGCTTCGCCGACGCGGTCGAGGCCTCGACCGACGAGCTCGCCGCGCTGGAGGTGGCGAACTCGGGCCACACCGTCGGCAACGCCCGGTGGGAGGTCGGCAACGTCGTCAACGTGCTGCGCTACTACTCGGCTGCCCCGGAACGCCTCTTCGGCAGGCAGATTCCCGTGGCCGGAGGGCTGGACGTCACGTTCAAGGAGCCGCTCGGCGTCGTCTCGGTCATCGTGCCGTGGAACTTCCCGATGCCGATCGCGGGCTGGGGCCTGGCCCCGGCGCTCGCGGCCGGCAACACGGTGGTGCTCAAGCCCGCCGAGCTCACGCCGCTCACCGCGATGCTGATCGGCCAGCTCGCCCTCGATGCCGGCATCCCCGAGGGCGTGTTCACCGTGCTCCCCGGCAAGGGGTCGGTGGTGGGCGAGCGCTTCGTCACGCACCCCGACGTGCGCAAGGTCTGCTTCACCGGGTCGACCGCGGTGGGCCAGGGCATCATGCGCAAGGCCGCCGACCAGCTCAAGCGGGTGACCCTCGAGCTCGGCGGCAAGTCGGCCAACATCGTCTTCGCCGACGCCGACCTCGACACCGCGGCCGCATCGGCGCCGATGAGCTTCCTCGACAACGCCGGCCAGGACTGCTGTGCCCGCACCCGGATCCTGGTGCAGCGCACCGTGTTCGACACGTTCATGGAGCGCTTCGAGCAGGCCCTGAAGGGGGTCGTCGTCGGTGACCCGCGCGACGAGGCGACCCAGATGGGACCGCTGGTCTCCTCCGGCCAGCGCGATGCCGTGCGAAGGCTACGTCGAGCAGGCCGAGGATGCCGGGCACGCACCGGTCGACGTCGCCTTCCGCGGCACGGCGCCTGAGGGCGCCGGCTGGTGGTACCCGCCCACGGTGGTGCTGCCCAGCGGCACCGACGACCGGGTGTGGCGCGAGGAGGTCTTCGGGCCGGTCGTGGCCGTGATGCCGTTCGACGACGAGGCCGATGCGGTCGCCAAGGCCAACGACACGGCCTACGGGCTGTCCGGGTCGATCTGGACGCGCGACGTGGGCCGCGCGATCCGGGTGGCGCGCGGCGTGGAGGCCGGGAACCTCTCGGTCAACAGCCACAGCTCGGTGCGCTACTCGACGCCCTTCGGCGGCTTCAAGGCGAGCGGCATCGGCCGCGAGCTCGGCCCCGACGCCCTCGACGCGTTCACCGAGGTCAAGAACGTCTTCATCAGCACCGAGGCATAGGAGATCCCATGGCAGGCAGGCTCGAGGGCAAGGTCGCGGTCGTCACCGGCGGCTGCTCCGGCATCGGGTTGGCGACGGTGCGGCGGTTCGCGCAGGAGGGGGCGACCGTCGTGGTCGGCGACCTCAACGACGAGGCCGGCGAGGCGCTGGCCGCGGAGGTCGGCGGGGCCTACGTGCACACCGACGTCGCGAGCAAGGACGACGTCGACCGGCTCTTCGCGACCGCGGTCGAGAAGTACGGCAAGCTCGACATCGCCTTCAACAACGCCGGCATCAGCCCGCCCGACGACGACAGCATCCTCGACACCGACCTCGACGCCTGGCTGCGGGTGCAGCAGGTCAACCTGACCTCGGTCTACCTGTGCTGCAAGGCGGCCCTGCCCTACATGCTCGAGAACAGGTCCGGCTCGATCATCAACACCGCGAGCTTCGTCGCGGTGATGGGCGCGGCGACCTCGCAGATCTCGTACTCCGCGTCCAAGGGCGGCGTGCTCTCGATGACCCGCGAGCTCGGCGTGCAGTTCGCGCGCGACGGCATCCGGGTCAACGCCCTCTGCCCGGGGCCGGTGAACACCCCGCTGCTCAAGGAGCTCTTCGCCAAGGACGCCGAGCGCGCGGCCCGCCGCCTGGTGCACGTGCCGATGGGGCGCTTCGGCGAGCCCGAGGAGATGGCCAACGCCGTGCTGTTCCTGGCGTCCGACGAGTCCAGCTTCATGACCGCCTCGACCTTCCTCGTCGACGGTGGCATCTCGGGCGCCTACGTGACCCCGCTCTGAGCAGGATGGGGGACATGAGCGACAGCCGGCCGGTCATCGGCGTCACCTGCTACGTCGAGGACGTCGACCGGCATCCGTGGACCGCGCAGCGCAGCGTGGTGCTGCCGCACCGCTACGTCGACCAGCTCGAGCGCGCCGGTGCGCTCGCTGTCGTGCTGCCACCGCGCCCGGATGCCGACGACGACCTCGCGCTGACGGTGCTGGAGCGGCTCGACGGCCTCGGTGATCGCGGGCGGCGCCGACGTCGAGGCCGCCCGCTACGGCGCAGCGCCGCACCCGACCTCGCAGAAGCCGCGCCCGGACCGGGACGCGTGGGAGCTGGCCCTGGCACGGGTGTCCGCGGCGCTGGACCTCCCGGTCCTCGGGGTGTGCCGCGGCATGCAGGTGATGGCGGTCGAGGCGGGCGGGGTGCTCGACCAGCACCTGCCCGACGTCGTCGGCCACGACGTCCACTCGCCACGGCCGGGGGAGTACACCTCGCACCACGCGACCCCGGTGCCCGGCACCCGGCTCGCCGACCTGCTGGGCAGCGAGCCCCTGGACGTGCCGACCTACCACCACCAGGCCGTGCAGCCGGCGTCACTCGAGGGCACCCCCTACCGCCTGTCGGCCTGGCACGCCGACGGCACCCTGGAGGGCATGGAGGACCCCTCGTCGGTCTTCCGCCTCGCCGTGCAGTGGCACCCCGAGGCCGGGGCCGACGGGCGGCTGTTCGAGGCGCTCGTGGCGGCCGCCACCACCCGCCGGTCGTCCGGTGCGCGGCACCCGGTCGCCGATGACGGCGAGGCCGGGTGACAATCGACCGGTGACCAGGCTCAACCGACTCGCGATCGCCGCCGGCGCGGCCAGTGCCCTCGGGGCGCTCGCCGCCGCCGGCAAGGGCGTCAACACCGCCATGGGCGGGCGTCCCACGGGGGACCGCCTGGAGCGGGCACAGCGCTCGCCCTCCTACCGGGCAGGCGCCTTCCACAACACCTCGCGCGGCACCTCGTCGATGCCCTCGGGCCAGCGCGACGTGCTGCGCCGGTTCCGCGAGAACGCCGCGACCCGGCATCCGGCCCTGCCGATCCCGGTGGTGACCGCGACCCACGAACCGCGCACCGAGGGGGTGCACGTCACCTGGTTCGGCCACGCCTCGTGCCTCGTCGAGCTCGACGGCGTGCGCCTGCTCATGGACCCGGTGTGGAGCGAGCGCTGCTCGCCCAGCCAGCACGTCGGGCCCCGCCGCTTGCACGCGGTGCCGGTGCCGCTCAGCGGCCTGGGCCGGGTCGATGCCGTCGTCATCTCGCACGACCACTACGACCACCTCGACATGGACACCGTCCGCCAGCTCGTCGACCTCACCGAGGCGGTCTTCCTCGTGCCGCTCGGGGTCGGCGCCCACCTCGACGCCTGGGGGGTGCCGGCCGAGCGCGTCGTCGAGTGCGACTGGGAGGAGGGCCTGCAGGTGGGTGGCGTGCAGGTCACCGCCGTCGAGGCGCAGCACTTCTCGGGGCGCGGCCTGCGCCGCGACGGCACGCTGTGGGCCTCGTGGGTGCTCGCCGGCCGCGCCGGCAGGGTGTTCTTCAGCGGCGACACCGGCTTCTTCGACGGCTACGCGCGGCTCGGTGCCGAGCACGGCCCGTTCGACGCCTCCCTGATGGCCGTCGGCGCGTACGACCCCGCCTGGCACGACATCCACCTGAACCCGGAGGAGGCGGTCGAGGCGACCGAACTGCTGCGCGGCGGCCTGCTGGTGCCGATCCACTGGTGCACCTTCGTGCTGGCCCCACACCCCTGGGCCGAGCCGGTCGAGCGCCTGCTCGTGGCCGCCGAGGGCGCGGGAGTGCCGGTGGCTGTTCCACGCGTGGGCGACCGGGTCGACGTGGCCGACCCGCCGGCGCCGGACGGCTGGTGGGAGCTGGAACGGGCGCACGACCTGCCCACCAGCGCCTGAGCGCCCGCCGAGTGGCACGCGGCGCGCCGCGGGGCCCGAAGTTTCGCGAGATGGGGCGCGGCAGGGCACCATAGATGGTGGCGCCGCTTTCGTGCGCCCGCGCACCGGAGAGAAAGATCAGCCGATCATGAGGGCTCGCACCAAGGTGCTGACCACTGTCGCCGTGGCAGTGCCACTGGTGCTGCTCGGCGCCGGCACGGCGTACGCGACCCACTACCAGGACCGGGCCCTGCCCGGCAGCTCGGTCGCGGGCGTGCCGGTGGCGGGGTTGACGCGGGCCGAGGTGGCGGCAGCCGTGCAGCGGCGAGCCGACCAGGTCACCATCATGCTCGACACCGGCGAGGTCACCCGCACCGCCCACCTGGCCGACCTGGGCTACGCGGTCGACGTGCAGCCGACCGTCGACGCCGTGTTCCGCGCCAACGAGTCGTGGTCGTCCTACGCCAGCTCGCTGGTCTCCCCCCGCGACGTCGAGGCGGTGCTGCACCTCGACCCGGCCAGGACCCAGAAGGTGGTCGCCGACCTGGTCAGGAGCGCGGGGCGGGCCGGCTCCGACGCCAGCGTGAAGCTGGCCCCCACCAAGAAGTCGTTCGTCGTCGTGCCGGCCGTGACGGGCAAGTCGTTCACCGCCACCAGCTTCCAGGACGTCGTTGCCGCCGCCGGCCACGGTCTGAAGTCCGCCACGACCACGGTGAAGTTCGTCGACTCGGTGCCGGCCGTCACCACCGCCGAGGCCCAGCACGTCGCCGACCAGGCGAACGCCCTCGTCGCGCGCACCGTCCAGGTCTCCGACGGCGACGCCGAGCACACGGCATCGAAGAAGGCCAAGGCCTCGTGGGTCGCCATCCCCCTCGCCGACGGAGCGCTGGGCACCCCCACCCTCGACACCGCGAAGGTGCAGTCCTGGGTGCGCAAGATCGTCAAGGACGTCGAGAAGGCCCCGACCGCAGGAGTGCGCAACGTCAACGCCTCCGGCGCGGTGGCGCAGGTCGTCACCGCGGCGAAGGACGGTGTCACCGTCACCAACGCCGACGCGGTGGCCGCGGCGGCCGTCGCGGCGCTGCAGTCGGGCCAGGACTACGAAGGCTCGTTCGAGAAGCGCCCACGCCCGGCGACGTGGACCGAGCACCCGGTCGCGGCCGGCGCCGAGCGGCTCGCCTACCACGCGTCCAGCGGCCAGAAGTGGGTCGACGTCAACCTGCGCGCCCACACCATGACCGCCTACGTCGGGGCCAAGGCCGTGCGCGGCCCGGTCAAGATGGTCAATGGGTCCGACAAGAAGCCCACGGTGGTCGGCACCTTCAAGGTCTACCTCAAGCTCCAGAAGCAGACGATGCGCGGCAGCAACGCCGACGGCACCAAGTACGAGACGCCCGACGTCCCCTGGATCTCCTACTTCCACAACGGGTTCGCCCTGCACGGCGCACCATGGCGCTCGACGTTCGGCTACGCCGGCGCACGGGGCTCGCACGGCTGCATCAACCTGCCGGTGCCGACCGCAAAGTGGATCTATGGGTTCGCGACGGTCGGTACCCCGGTCGTCACCCACACCTGAGCCGTCCCAGCCCGTCTCGCACGGGTGAAACCCAGGGTGCGCACGTCGACCACGGGCGTCGCGCCGGTGACCGCCTCGGCGGCCGCGCTCGGGTCGTCCTTCGCCACCCAGAAGCCACCCACGGAGTTGCGGCGCGCGCGCAGCGCCGCGAGCACCCGGCTGCGCTCCTCCTCGTCACGGGCCGCGGCCAGGGCCGGCAGGTACGACTCGCTGATGTCCACCTCGCGGCGGTCGGTGGCCGCCAGCGGCGGGCCGTCGACGCGCTCGAGCAGCACGGTCGCGTCGCCCAGCACGAGGTGCTCGAACCGACCCGGCCGGCCTGTACCCGCACGGCGGCGACGGCCGCCCACGGGCTCCACGGGTGTGCGGTGTCGCCGGTGGGCCGGTGCTCGTCGGTGACCCGCTCGATGGAGGACGCGAGCAGCGCCGCGAGGCCGCGGTCGTCGCCGTGGCCCAGCTCGCCGAGCAGGGTGCCACCCAGCCGGCGCGCGTACCACGCCACCCCGTGACGACACACGCCCTCGGCGCCGGGCAGGAAGGCGCCGTCGACGACCACCGCGGCGCCGGGCACGGCACCCGCGAAGTCCTCGTCCAGGCGGCCCCGGTCGGCCACGACGCTCGCCGTGGTCACCAGCATCCGCGCTCCTGCCCGGTCGGGGTTCCGACCACCGTGGCCAGCATGTGGACGAACCGTAGGCCGGGGGGCCCGTCCCGTGGGAGGCTCGCGTCGTGACGTTCCGTGACGTGGCCACCACCACGATCATTATCGGCTAGCGCGACGAGACCTCCTCGTCGCGCAGACCTCCCGCACCCGGGGGGTCTTTTGCTTGTCGGGAGCGTCGCGGGAGCGGCGCCACCGGGAAGCGAGTGCCGCATCCCCCACACCCCGGGGGCGCGGTAGCAGCGCCGGCCCGAGAATGGGCGGAGCAGCACACGTCCCGCCCCGGCCCTCACGGGCCGGGGCACAGACGCCGGGCGACCGGCACACCGATCGATATCGGGGAAGCAGTGATGACCGACATCCACGTCTACGACACGACGCTGCGCGACGGCGCCCAGCAGGAGGGCCTGAACCTCTCCGTGGCGGACAAGCTCGCCATCGCCGCCCACCTCGACGAGCTGGGGGTCGGCTTCATCGAGGGCGGCTGGCCCGGCGCCAACCCCAAGGACACCGAGTTCTTCGCCCGGGCAGCGGCCGACCTGCGGCTGCACAACGCGACCCTCGCGGCGTTCGGGGCGACCCGCCGGGTCGGGGGCCGCGCCGAGAGCGACCCGCAGGTGCGGGCGCTGCTCGACAGCCAGGCCCAGGTCGTCACCCTGGTCGCGAAGTCGCACCCCGGTCACGTCGAGCGCGCGCTGCGCACCACGCTCGCCGAGAACCTCGAGATGATCCGCGACACCGTGACGTTCCTGCGCGGGGAGGGGCGGCGGGTCTTCCTCGACGCCGAGCACTTCTTCGACGGCTACGCCGCCGACCGCGACTACGCCATCGAGGCCGTGCGGGCCGCCACCGAGTCCGGTGCCGAGGTCGTCGCGCTCTGCGACACCAACGGTGGGATGCTGCCCAGCCAGGTCGCCGACGTCGTCGACGACGTCGTGCGCTCCACCGGCGCGCGGATCGGCATCCACTGCCACAACGACACCGGGTGTGCGGTCGCCAACTCGATGGCCGCGGTCGATGCCGGCGCGACCCACGTGCAGGGCACCATCAACGGCTACGGCGAGCGCACCGGCAACGCCGACCTGCTCACGGTCGTCGCCAACCTCCAGCTCAAGAAGGGGCTGCCGCTGCTCGAGCCGCACCGGCTGCAGGAGTCGACCCGCATCGCCCACGCGATCGCCGAGGTCACCAACGTGCCGGCCTACTCGCGCCAGCCCTACGTCGGGTCGAGCGCGTTCGCGCACAAGGCCGGCCTGCACGCGAGCGCGATCAAGGTCGACCCCGACCTCTACCAGCACATGGACCCCAAGGCCGTGGGCAACGACATGCGGATGCTGGTGTCCGACATGGCCGGTCGCGCCTCCATCGAGCTGAAGTCGCGCGAGCTCGGGTTCGACCTCGACTCGACGAACGAGCAGGACAACGCGACGCTGGCCCGGGTGCTGCGGGCGGTCAAGGAGCGTGAGCTGCGCGGCTACACCTTCGACGCCGCCGACGCCTCGTTCGAGCTGCTGCTGCGCCGCGAGCTCGACGGCTCCCTTCCCGAGTTCTTCGAGGTCGAGTCGTGGCGCGTCATCACCGACGCCCGCGGCGACGACGAGGCGCTGTCCGAGGCCACCGTCAAGCTCGTCGCGGCCGGCGAGCGCGGCGTGCGCACCGGTGAGGGCAACGGCCCGGTCAACGCGCTCGACCAGGCGCTGCGCTCGGCGCTGGCCAAGTTCTACCCCGAGATCCGCAACCTCGAGCTGATCGACTACAAGGTGCGCATCCTGGATGCCGCCCATGGCACCGACGCCGTCACCCGGGTGCTCATCGAGACCTCCGACGGCACCACCTCGTGGACCACCATCGGCGTCGCCGCCAACATCCTCGAGGCCTCGTGGGACGCGCTCGTCGAGTCGGTCACCTACGGCCTGGTCCGGGCCGGCGTCGCCCCCCGCTGACCCTGCGGCCCCCGGCGCGTCCCCAGATCGACCAATAGGTCACACGGGGTGCGCCCGGTCGGGTCGCGCTTTCGCTGACCGCTGCGCGGTGGTCGCCTCTGGTTCCGCTCGCGTTGGGTGGCCCTTCATCTCGCCTTCCAGGGTTCGCACTCTTGGCCGCATCGGTTCGCCCACGGCATCCCGCCGCTCCACTCTGCTCTTGCTGCTGTTGCCGGCTCGGGTCGCTGCTCCGGATGTGTGTCGTTGCTCCGGATTCGTGCTGCTGCAGCGGCGCGTATCGGGAGTTCGGACCCGAGCCGGGAGCAACGACCCGAGCCGACGGCATCCGGCGGGCCGGGCGTCCCCGGCTCGACCAATAGGTCACTTCGGGGACGTCGCCGGTAGCGTCGGTGGGCGTGTCGTCACCGTGGAGCCGGCAGTCCTGCGACGTGCGCCTCGACTGGGGGTTGCGCGGCGCTCGCGCGCTCGTGTCCGGCGGCGTGCACACGGTGGTGGTCGTCGACGTGCTGTCGTTCACGACGTCGGTGACCATTGCCGTAGAGCGGGGCACGGCCGTCTGGCCGCATCCGTGGGGCGCCGGCTCGGCTCCCGACCTGGCGGCCAGGATGGATGCCGTGTGCGCGCTCGGGCGCACGGCCGCCGGTCCGGGCGAGATCAGCCTGTCTCCGGCGAGCATCCTCGCGGCCGACCCGGTGCAGCGCCTCGTGCTCCCGTCACCGAACGGGTCGGCCATCTGCGCCGCGCTCGCCGACGCCGGCGTCACGGTGGTTGCCGCGTCGCTGCGCAACGCCACTGCGGTTGGTGAGTGGCTGTCGGGACAGCACGGTCCGGTCGGCGTGGTCGCTGCGGGGGAGCGGTGGCCGGACGACGGCTCGCTGCGGCCGGCGGTCGAGGACCTCTGGGGTGCGGGTGCCGTCGTCGCCGCGATGGTCGCGGCCCGGCCGGCCACCAGGGTGAGCCCGGAGGCACTGGTGGCCCCAGCGGCGTTCGGTGCGGTGCGCGACGCCGTGCCCGGTCAGCTGATGCGGTGTTCGAGCGGGGTCGAGCTGGTGGAGCAGGGATTCGGCCGCGACGTCGCGGTGGCGGCGGAGGTCGACGCCTCGCCCGTGGTGCCCGTTCTCACCGACAACTGGTTCAGGGGGTTACCCCCGCCGTGAGTGCGGAAGTGGTCGCTCCTGCAACCGTTTCCGCACTCGGGGCCGGCATGGCGGTGTCGATCACGTCGAGCAGGCGGCGGCGCAGCGCGTTCGAGCGCTCGGCGAACGCACGCTGGCGCTCCAGGTAGACGGCTTTGCCCTCCGGGGTCTCGATCGGCACCGGGGCATACCCGAGCTCTCGCAGGTCGTAGGGCGACGCCTCCATGTCGAGCACCCGGATCTCACGCGCCAGGTCGAACGCGTCGGCCACCAGGTCGCTCGGCACGAGTGGGGTCAGCTTGAACGCCCACTTGTAGACGTCCATCCCCGCGTGCAGGCACCCCGGCTGCTCCATCGTGACCTGGCTGTCGCGGCTGGGGCGCAGCGCGTTCCGCGGCCGCGCGGAGTCGGTGAAGAACCGGTACGCGTCGAAGTGCGAGCAGCGGATGCCGTGCCGTTCCACGACCGCGTCGGTGCCCGCGCTGCCCAGCCGCAGCGGCCAGCCCGCGTGCCGCACGTCGTCGGCGGCGATGCCGTGCACCATCGCCCATTCGTGCAGCCCGAAGCAGCCCAGCTGCGCCGGCCGGGAGACCGTCGCGGACAGGAGGTTCCGCACGAAGTCGACGGTGTGCGCCCGCGCCGCGAGGAAGCCCTCCACGTCGAGCACCACCGCGTCGCCGGCCACTCGGTAGTGGGTCCACGCCGCGCGGGGGAGGTGGGCGGCATGCTCGAGCGCGAAGCCCGCCCCCGGGTGCCACCGGCGCAGCCGGCCCGGTGAGTTGTTGTAGTAGCGGAACAGGAAGTCCTCGACCGGGTGGGTGCGGCCGTCGGCGCGGCGTGCCCGGTGGGCGGACGTGGCAGCGTCGACGCGGGCCTCGTGGGCGGCCGCCAGGGTCTCCCACTCCGGCCGGGGGAGCGCGCTCAGGGTCACCGCACCACGGTACCCACGCGACGGAGCCCCGGGACGCACGCCCCGAGGCTCCGGACGACCGCTCAGCCCTTGGGGTAGGGGCCGTACTGGTTGTCGTTCTCGCTGTCGAGGACGAAGAAGTAGAGCAGCACGAAGAACCCGATGATCGGGATCAGGCCGATGAGCAGCCACCAGCCGGACCGGCCGGTGTCGTGCAGGCGCCGCACGGCAACGGCGAGGTTCGGGATGAAGAACACGATGAGGGCGATGGTGGCGATCCACCCACCGCCGACGGTCGTGTCGCTGTAGGTCAGCCCGACGGCGCGGTCAAGGATCCCGGCGACGATGTAGACGATGGTGACGAACAGGTACCACCACCAGTACTCGCTGCGTCGGGCCCTCCCCGAGAAGGTGGCGTACTTGTTGAGGAGGACGCTGCTGACGGCCTGGCTGAAGGACATGACACGCTCCTGGTCCGAGATAACTGCCTCGGGGCAGACGGTAGTGACGGCGCGGCTCGGGGTGGGGGACGTCCCGGCAACCCGGCACCCGGCGTGGCGCAGCGGGAACCCCGGAGCCGGTCCCGTTCGTCGTGAGGGACGATGGGGTGTCGACGTCCGGTCCCGCTCCTGACGCCCCTCAACCGCGAAGGCCACCGCCATGCGTAGGACCCTCCCGCTCGCTGCCGCGGTCGCCGTGATGCTCGCCCTCACCGCCTGTGGCGGCGACCCGGAGCCCGCAGCGTCGAGCGCAACGCGCGCCCCGGCATCCTCGAGCCCGTCGCCGTCCGCCTCTCCCTCGCCGAGCGGGTCCGCGGCCGGCGGCCTCTACGTGGCCCTGGGCGACTCGCTCGCCGCCGGCTACCAGCCCGGGGGAGCCGAGCTGCGCGACACCGCCTACCCGGCGCTCACGGCCGGCCGGCTGGGGTCGGGTGGCGGCGAGCTGACCCTGGAGAACCTCGGCTGCAGCGGCGAGACGACGACCTCGCTCGTCAAGGGCGGCAAGTGCGACTTCGCCGCCGGCAGCCAGCTCGAGCAGGCTGAGAAGCTGCTCACGGGCGGCAAGGACGTCGCGCTCGTCACCATCGACATCGGTGGCAACGACCTGCTGCGCTGCGTGCGGGGCGGGGCGCAGATCGACACCGCGTGCGTGAGCTCCGGTGTCGCGACGGTGAAGAAGAACCTCCCGGCGATCCTGAAGCGGCTGCGGACGGCGGCCGGGCCCGACGTGCCCGTGCTGGTGCTCGGCTACTACAACCCGTGGCTTGCCGCGAAGGCGCTCGACCAGCCGGTCAAGGGCGTCGACGCCGCCGCCAAGGCCTACACCGGGCTGAGCGACGCGATCGAGTCGGCGGCGAAGTCGACCGGCACCACCTTCGTCGGGCTCGACGAGGCGTTCTCGACCAACGACACCACCCCGACGACGATCAACGGTCGGACGGTGCCCGAGAATGCCGCGAAGATCTGCACCCTCACCAACATCTGCACCGCCGCCGACATCCACCTCACCGACGAGGGTGCGGCCACGGTGGCCCGGGTGCTCGCCAAGGCGGCCCAGCAGGCCGGCGTCTCCTGACCCAGGAGCGACGGGTTCGACGGCATCTTTGCCCCTGTCGGCGTCACCGCCTAGAGTCGCCCGGGCGCGGCAACGACGCCGCCGTCAGGGGGAGCAGTTCCATGAACCGTCGCACGTGGTCCGTCGTCGTCGCCGTCCTGGCCGCCGTGGGGCTGTCGGCACCCTCGGCATCCGCCCAGGCCCCGCCGGCCGCGTCCTCGCACGCCATGGGCTGGTACCTCGCCCTGGGCGACTCGCTGGCCGCCGGCTACCAGCCGGGGCAGGGTGACGACCCCACCGGCGGCTACGTGGGGGGCGTGCTCGAGGCGGTGCGAGCTGAGACGGCCAAGACCAAGCTGGTCAACGTCGCGTGCAGCGGCGAGACCGTGGTGACGATGGTGCGCGGGGGGCGTTGCGACTACGACGAGGGCACCCAGCTGGCCCAGGCGCTCGAGTTCCTCCACGCCCACCGGCGCACCACCCGCCTGGTCACCATCGACATCGGCGCCAACGACGTGCAACGCTGCGTCAGCCGCACCCCGCTCGCCATCGACTTCGCGTGCATCCAGGCTGGTCTGGGCGACGTGCAGCGGCTGCTCCCGCAGGTGCTGGCGCAGCTCCACGCCGCGGCGCCAGGCGCCCACATCGTCGTGCTCAACTACTACAACCCGTTCCTCGCCGCCTACCTCACCGGTGCGGCCGGGCAGGCCGTCGCGCAGCAGTCGGTCGCCCTGCAGGCGGCCCTGAACGCGGTCATCGCCGGGTCCGCGGCCTCGGTGGGTGCCGACGTCGCCGACGTCTCCACCGCCTTCCGCAGCACCGTCACCGCCCCGGTCCTGGTGCCCGAGCTCGGTGGCACGGTCCCCACCAACGTGGCCACCATCTGCGCCTGGACCTGGATGTGCCGGCTCGGCGACATCCACGCCAACGACACCGGGTATGCCGTGATGAGCGGGGCCGTGGCCGCTCGCCTCTGAGCCCGGCCCTAGGCTGGAACCCATGCGCATCGCGAGGTTCACGACGGGTGACGACCCGGCCTACGGGCTGGTCGACGGTACGGGCGAGAAGATCGCCGAGATCACGGGAGACCCGCTCTACCAGCGGATCGAGCTCACCGGCGCCGTGCACGAGGTCGACGACGTGCGGCTGCTGGCGCCGGTCATCCCGCGCAGCAAGGTGATCGGCATCGGGAAGAACTACGCCGACCACGCGCGCGAGATGGGTGGTGAGGCGCCCGACGAGCCGCTGATGTTCCTCGTCCCCAACACCGCCGTGGTCGGGCCCGGCGACCCGGTCGTGATGCCGCCGCAGACTTCCGAGGTCGGCTACGAGGGCGAGCTCGCCGTCGTGATCGGCCGGCTGTCCAAGGACCTCGAGCCGCACGACGCGCTCGCGGCCGTCTTCGGCTACACCGTCGCCAACGACGTGACGGCCCGCGACCTGCAGCGCGGCGACGGCCAGTGGGCCCGCGCCAAGGGCTTCGACACCTTCTGCCCCTTGGGGCCGTGGATCGAGACCGACCTCGACCCGGCGGCCCAGCACATCACCACCAAGGTCGACGGCAAGGTCGTCCAGGACGGCCCGACCTCCGACATGGTGCACGACGTGGCCACGCTCATCTCGCACGCGTCCAAGGCGTTCACCCTGCTGCCCGGCGACGTCATCCTCACCGGCACCCCGGCCGGGGTCGGCCTGGTCGAGTCCGGCCAGCGGGTCGAGGTCGAGGTGGACGGCATCGGGGTGCTCAGCAACCCCTTCGTGCGTCACTAGGCTGTCGCCCACCATGAGCGAGCACAGCGAGCACCCCGAGCACCCCGTGACCGACGCCCAGAGCAGCACCTCCAGCGCTGCCGACCCGGCCGCCCTCCCCGGCGCCGTGCGCCTGCGCGTGGCGCCCTCGCCCACCGGCGACCCCCACGTGGGCACGGCCTACATGTCGCTGTTCAACCTGGCGTTCGTGCGCCAGCAGGGCGGGCGCGTTCATCCTGCGCATCGAGGACACCGACCGGGCCCGCTTCCGCGAGGACTCCGAGCAGCAGGTCTTCGACACGCTGCGCTGGCTCGGGCTCGACCTGGGACGAGGGCCCCGACGTCGGTGGCCCGTGCGCCCCCTACCGGCAGAGCGAGCGGCTCGACATCTACCGGCCCTACGTCGAGCGGCTGCTCGCCGAGGGCAAGGCCTACCACTGCTGGTGCTCCACCGAGCGGCTCGCCGAGATGCGCGAGGCGCAGCAGAAGGCCAAGCTGCCCACCGGTTACGACCGGCTCTGCTGTCGGGAAGACCGAGGACGAGCGCCGGGCGCTGCCCGGGTTCTCGCCGACGCCCGTCGTGCGCATGCTCGATCCCCGATGACGCGCCGCTCGAGTTCGACGACCTCATCCGGGGCCGGGTCTCGGTCGCCGCGGCCCGACGACCAGGTCTGCTCAAGGCCGACGGCTTCCCCACCTACCACCTGGCCGTCGTCGTCGACGACACCTGATGGGCGATCACCCACGTGGTGCGCGGCGAGGAGTGGATCTCCTCCACCCCCAAGCACGTGCTGCTCTACCAGTGGCTCGGGCTGACGCGCACCGGCGTTCGCGCACATGCCGCTCCTGCGCAACACCGACAAGTCCAAGATCTCCAAGCGCAAGAACCCCGCCGCCCGGCTCACCTGGTTCCAGGAGCAGGGCTACCTGCCCGAGGCGCTGGTCAACTTCCTCGCGCTGCTGGCCTACCCGCCGGCCGAGGGCGCGCAGGGTGAGGACGTCGAGGTGTTCGGCTTCGCGGAGTTCTCGCAGCGCTTCGACTGGCACGACGTCAACCCGGTCGGCCCGATCTTCGACCTCAAGAAGCTCGACTGGCTCAACGGCGTGCACATCCGCCGGCTATCGGTCGGCGAGCTCGCCTCGCGGCTGCTGCCGTTCGTGCAGGCCCACGGTGTGCTGGGTGCGAACCCCTCGCTCGGCGAGCTGTCGCGGCTCGAGGCGGTCACCGCGCTCATCCAGACCCGGATGGCGCACCTCACGGAGGCGAGCGACCTGGTCGGCCCGTTCTACGTCGCCGACGATGCCGTCGAGGTGGCCGACGACGCCCGCGCCCAGCTCACCGACGACGCGGGTGCGGTGCTCGACGCCGCCATCGCCGCGGTCGAGGCGGTGCCCGACGAGCACTCCGGCCCTCTCGGCAGCGAGCGGTCCTTCACGGCTGCCGCCATCGAGGCCGCCCTGCGCGAGGCGCTCGTCGAGGGCCTGGGCATCAAGCCCAGGTTCGCCTTCGGGCCGCTGCGCACGGCGGTCTCGGGCCGGCGGGTGTCACCGCCGCTGTTCGAGTCGATCGAGATCCTGGGCAAGGCCGCCACCCTCACCCGGCTGCGGGCGCTGCGCGCCACGCTCTGACCGGGCGCGCGCTGACCGGCGGCCGCCCGGCATCCGCGATTTGGGTGCGGGCGAGGCAGCCCGGTAGGATCGGTCCTCGGTTCGCCCGACGACCAGCCGCCTCGCGACGAGTCTGAGGGCATACCCCATGGGGTATGGTGTAATTGGCAACACTGGTGATTCTGGTTCATCCGTTCTAGGTTCGAGTCCTGGTACCCCAGCTCTCGCCCTCGGCCCGACCGGCCGCGGGCGATTCGGAGAAAGTCCCACCGTTCGGTAAGGTTCTTCTCCGTTGCCCGCCGCGTCAGAACGGTGGACAAGAGGTCACGGCCCCGTTGTGTAGTGGCCTAGCACGCCGCCCTCTCAAGGCGGTAGCGCGGGTTCGAATCCCGTCGGGGCTACAACGCCAAACCCCCTGGTCAGCCGGGGGGTTTGGCTGTTTCCTGCCCACCGAGTGCGACGTTGTCCGCTCGGGCGCGCAACGAGGGCACGACCGTTCATGCGGCGGCGTCGATGCCGTCGGCCACCTCGTCGAGACGGCCTCAGGGGCGCTGAGTCGCCGCTGGCGCGCAGCACGGCGCCGATGGCAGTGGCCGAGGAGACCAGGCCGATCGCGCAGGCGATCATCAGGCCGTCAACGGTCATCCGCCGGCGGCCGACGCGGGACAGGTCGCACGCGAAGATCGCGAGGGCGACCACCGCCGCGAGCGCGAAGCCGAGGTGGCCGACATCCGCGAGCCCGACGGCGGGGACAGGTGCGTCGAGCACCAGCTCGTACCAGTCCCAGACCGCCTTCCCGGCGGCCCACGACAGGGACGCCAGGGCCAGCGCACCCCAGGCGAGCCCTAGCCGCCCCGCCGAGGCAGCCGCGGCCAACGCGCATTTGGTCGCCGCCAGCAGCGCAACCACGGTCTCGCCCAGGTCGGAGAACGCGGCACTCACGCTGCCGGTGGCGTAGTGGACGACCGCCCGGACCAGCACGACACCGGTCAGGACGCCGACCAGCCATCGAGCCCGGTCCGGCCACCCCGATGTCAGGCCAGTCATCAGCCACGTCCGCTTGAGTTGGTCGAGCCTCTCCTCGAGGGTCCGGCAAACGCGGACCCAGGGTGCGTCGCCGAACTCGCGCACCTCTGTCAGTGTGTCGCGGTGGGCGCTCGAGCCCTGACGATCGCGGTGTCGTGCCGCACGACCCCTTCAGCGAACCCTCAACCGGCGGGGGTCGTCCCAGTCACCCGCTGGGCGCTGACCGCCTCCTGGGCCACCCGCCGCAGCGCGGTGAGCACCGGGTCGAGCATCACCGTGCCGATGACCACCGTGCGCAGCGCCTCCTCGGGCGTCCTGGCCCGCTCCGCCACGGTGAGGTCGACGTCGGCCACCCCCTGCACCGCCTGGGCGTACTGCCGCAGCACGGTTGGAGGCAGGCCCACCCCGGCGCGCTGCGCCGCGCGCAGGGCCGCGGACAGCGACCGCAGGGCCGGGGCGTCGGGCGAGACGTGCCAGCCGAGGTCCTCGACCAGGGCGACGGCATCCGGGTCGACCGGGTGGTCGGCCGCCGGTGCGGGCATGGCGCAGGCCGCCACGCCGAACAGGTCGTGCCGCGTGGGCGGCGGGGCGTCCAGTGCGCCGAGGATCGACCGCACGCCGGCGATGGCGACGCCGCCCTGCTCGACCAGGGCGCGCACCAGCCGCACCCGCTCCACGTGCTCGTCGCCGTACTCGGCGCGCGTTCGGGAGGTGGGTCGGCCCGGCATCAGGATGCCCTCGCGCAGGTAGTACTTCAGGGTGTGGACGGGGACGTCGGTGGCCTCGCTGAGCTCGGAGATGCGCACCGGGTCCTCCTGCGGTCTTGACAATGGATAGTGCTGCTGTCCAATATGGCACGACAGCGTGTTGGACAGCAGCACTATCCAAGGAGACGACATGACGAACCGCACCACGCATGCCTACGACGGCCCGCTCGCCCTGTTCCTCATCGGCGTGCGCATCCACCAGCCCTGGCGGGTCGGCGTCGTCGGGCAGGTGATCCGCGCGATGCCGCCGATGATCGCCGAGCTCGAGCGGAACAAGGCCGCCGCCGCACGCGGCGAGGAGGAGTCGCTGGGCTACCTCGGCAGCCGCTCCACGGTCGACCTCACCGGCACCACGATGATCCAGTGGTGGCGCAGCACCGACGACATCTACGCCTACGCCAGCAGCACCGACCACCGGCACCGCGAGGCGTGGCTGGAGTTCTACCGCAAGGCCAAGAACGCCCCGCGGGCGCTCACCATCTGGCACGAGACGTATGCCGTGCAGCCCGGAGGGGCGGAGAGCCTCTACGCCACCGACCGCCCGTACGGCCTCGGCGCCGTGGCCGGCGTGGTGCCCGTCGGGCGGCGCGGGGAGTCGGCGCACGAGCGGCTCGGCGGCAAGGTCGCCTGACCTGTTGTCAGGCGCTGGCGCGCAGCAGCGAGGCCCAGGCGCAGACCCGGGAGTCGATCTCGTGGTCGCCGGTGGCGGCGTGCACCAGCCAGGCGTCGGCGAGGTCCTCGGCCACCGGCCACCGGTTCTCCCAGGTCACCAGGCGCTCGGCCAGCAGGTCGAACACGTCGTCGCACAGCGCCGGCGCGAAGACGGTGACCGGGGTGGCCGCCCGGGTGAGGGCCGCCGCCCGGCGGGCCGCCGTCGGGCCACCCCCCACGACGATCGCCCGCCGGCCGGGCCTCGGGAAGCCGAGCAGCCTGGTTCGGTCACGGGCGATGCGCTGGGCGGGGCTGAGGGACATGGAGCGACCTCCTCGCGCGGGCGGAACGGGTGTGGTCGCACCCTGCCCCCGCGGTGTTGCATCGGGACGCGCGCCATGTGACATCCATGTTGCGTCCCCCCGACATATTGCGGATCTCCCACCCCGCGCGAGGCGGCACCGCCACTCAGCCCGGGTGGGAGATCCGCAATATGTCGGGACAGAGGGATGGTCAGACGTTGTTCTGGACGTCCTGCTGGGCCGCGTGGCGGGCAAGCACCTCGGTGAGCTTGTTGGCGCCCGCGATCACCGTGGCCGCGTGCAGCCGGCCGGGCTGGCGCGAGAGCCGCTCGGTCGGCCCCGAGATGGAGACGGCGGCGATCACCCGACCGGAGGGGGAGCGCACCGGCGCCGACACCGAGGCGACGCCGGGCTCGCGCTCGCCGACGCTCTGCGCCCAGCCGCGGCGGCGCACCCCTGACAGCGCTGTCGCGGTGAAGGCGGCGCCCTGCAGTCCGCGGTGCAGGCGGTCGGGCTCCTCCCAGGCGAGCAGCACCTGCGCGGCCGACCCGGCGCGCATGGACAGTGTCGCGCCGACCGGGATGGAGTCGCGCAGGCCGACGGGACGCTCGGCCGCCGACACGCACACCCGGTGCTCGCCCTGGCGGCGGAAGAGCTGGGCACTCTCGTTGGTGTGGTCGCGCAGCGCGCCGAGCACCGGCCCGGCGGCGGCGAGGAGCCGGTCCTCACCGGCGGCGGCGGCGAGCTCGCCGAGCCGCGGGCCGAGGATGAAGCGGCCCTGCAGGTCGCGCGTGACGAGCCGGTGGTGCTCGAGCGCGACCGCGAGGCGGTGCGCCGTGGGGCGCGCCAGGCCGGTCGCCGTCACGAGCTGCGCGAGCGTCGACGGGCCGGCTTCCAGCGCGCTGAGGACGATCGCCGCCTTGTCGAGAACGCCGACGCCACTAGTGTTGTCCATGTCTTGATATTAGCGTCTCAGTGCCTGAGACGCACGTCCATCGACAACTCCCCCGTGCGAATCTCGGGAGACGGCCGAGGGCGCCCACTGGCGCCCGGCTGTTCGCAGGTGTCGTACGACCGCTCGTCCGGCGGTCCGTCGTGGAGGTGGAGCAATGGCCGGAACACTGGCCGAGAAGGTCTGGGAGTCCCACGTGGTGCGCCGCGGGGAGGGCGAGCCCGACCTGCTCTACATCGACCTGCACCTGCTGCACGAGGTCACCAGCCCGCAGGCCTTCGACGGGCTGCGGCTGTCGGGGCGTCCGGTGCGCCGCACCGACCTCACCCTGGCCACCGAGGACCACAACGTTCCCACGACGCCCGGCCCGATCACCGACCTCACCAGCCGCACCCAGGTCGAGACGCTGCGTCGCAACTGCGCGGAGTTCGGCGTCACCCTCTACCCGATGGGCGACAAGGAGCAGGGCATCGTGCACGTCGTCGGCCCGCAGCTGGGGCTCACCCAGCCCGGCATGACGATCGTCTGCGGCGACAGCCACACCTCGACGCACGGGGCGTTCGGGGCGCTCGCGTTCGGCATCGGCACCTCAGAGGTCGAGCACGTGCTCGCCACCCAGACCCTGCCGCTCAAGCCGTTCAGGACGATGGCGATCACCGTCGAGGGCGAGCTGGCCGACGGCGTCACCGCCAAGGACATCGTGCTCGCCGTCATCGCGAAGATCGGAACCGGCGGGGGACAGGGCTACGTGCTCGAGTACCGCGGCAGCGCCATCCGCGCGCTGTCGATGGAAGCCCGGATGACGGTGTGCAACATGTCGATCGAAGCGGGCGCCCGGGCAGGGATGATCGCGCCCGACGACACGACCTACGACTACCTCCGCGGGCGTGACCACGCGCCGACCGGCGCCGAGTGGGACGCCGCGGTCGAGGCCTGGAGCCACCTGCGCAGCGACGACGACGCCGAGTTCGACGAGGAGGTCGTGCTCGACGCCGACACCCTCACGCCGTTCGTCACCTGGGGCACCAACCCCGGCCAGGGCGCCCCGCTCGGCGCCGCCGTGCCCGACCCCGAGCTGATGCCCGACGAGAACGACAAGGCCAACGCCCGCCGCGCCCTCGAGTACATGGGCCTGCAGGCCGGAACCCCGCTGCGCGACGTGCACGTCGACACGGTGTTCCTCGGCTCGTGCACCAACGGGCGGATCGAGGACCTGCGGGCCGCCGCCGAGGTGATCCAGGGCCGCCACGTCGCCGAGGGCGTGCGGATGCTCGTGGTGCCCGGCTCGGCACGGGTGCGACTGCAGGCCGAGAGCGAGGGGCTCGACCAGGTGTTCACCGCCGCCGGCGCCGAGTGGCGCCTGGCCGGCTGCTCGATGTGCCTGGGCATGAACCCCGACCAGCTCGCGCCGGGCGAGCGCAGCGCCTCGACGTCGAACCGCAACTTCGAGGGACGCCAGGGCAAGGGTGGCCGCACGCACCTGGTCAGCCCACTGGTCGCCGCCGCCACCGCCGTGCGCGGCACGCTGTCCAGCCCGGCCGATCTCGAGCCCGCGAGCAGGGGGAGCAACTGATGGACGCCTTCACGACCCACACCGGCATCGGGGTACCGCTGCGCCGCAGCAACGTCGACACCGACCAGATCATCCCGGCCGTGTACCTGAAGCGGGTGACCCGCACCGGTTTCGAGGACGGCCTGTTCGCGGCCTGGCGGGGAGACGAGACGTTCGTGCTCAACGACCCGAACTTCTCGGCCGGCTCGGTGCTCGTGGCCGGGCCCGACTTCGGCACCGGTTCCTCACGCGAGCACGCGGTGTGGGCGCTGATGAACTACGGCTTCCGGGTGGTCATCTCGTCGCGCTTCGCCGACATCTTCCGCGGCAACAGCGGCAAGCAGGGACTGCTCACCGCGCAGTGCAGCCAGGACGACGTCGAGCTGCTCTGGAAGCTGCTCGAGAACCACCCGGGCACCTCGGTGACGGTCGACCTGGTGTCGCGCACCGTCACCGCGGGCGACATCGTCGCGAGCTTCGGGGTCGACGACTACACCCGCTGGCGGCTGCTCGAGGGCCTCGACGACATCAGCCTCACCCTGCGGCACGAGGCCGACATCACCGCCTACGAGGCCGGGCGCCCGAGCTGGAAGCCGACCGTCACCGCCTGAGCAGTTTCGTTCTGGCACAACGCGATCGGATGCCGTGACACGACGCCCGCTCACGGCATCCGTGTTACTGCTGTGACGCATGTGACGCAAAGAGCCGCTCTCGACCCCCGCGAACCCGTTGCGGCACAACGGATAACACGCCGCCGCAATGGTGGACTCTCTGCCTGAGCAGGCATAACGTCGACTCAGGCCGGGCATCCGCCGGCCTGACATCGCCGTCGGGCGTTTTCCCGGCGCCGTCCCGACTTGGAGTGGTCCACGTGAACAAGGCAGATCTCGTCAGGGAGCTGGAGAAGCGACTGGGCGGCCGGAGGGCCGCCAACGACGCCCTGGACGCGGTGCTCGACACCATCGTCCGTGAGGTCGTGCGGGGTGGGAAGGTGTCGATCACCGGCTTCGGCACGTTCGACCGCGTCGAGCGCGCGGCACGCACCGGGCGCAACCCGCACACCGGCACCTCGGTGCGCATCCCGAAGTCGAAGGCGCCGCGCTTCCGCGCCGGCACCTCGTTCAAGGCCTACGTCAAGAAGCCGAGCACCCTGTCCAAGAACGCGCCTGCGACCGGTCGCGCAGCGGCTGGTGCTGCGGGTGCCGCGGCCGGTGCGGCCGTCGCCGTCGCGACGGCACCGGTGAAGGCAGCAGCCCGCACGGCCGCCGCCGCCACTGGCACGGCCAAGACCGCCGCCAAGAAGGTCGCGTCCACCACCACGGCGACGGCCCGCAAGGCCACCGGCACGACGAAGACCGCCGCCAAGAAGGCGCCGGCCAAGGCGGCCGCGACGAAGGCGACCGCGACGAAGGCGGCGACCAGGACCGCATCGAAGGCGGCGCCCGCCAAGACGGCCGCCAAGAAGGCGCCGGCCAAGGCGGCGCCGGCCAAGACGGCCGCGAAGAGGGCGCCGGCGAAGGCGGCCGCGACGAAGGCGGCGACCAAGACGGCATCGAAGGCTGCGGCCAAGACCACCGCGAAGAAGGCCCCGGCCACGAAGACGACGGCCACCAAGGCCACCGCCAAGAAGGCCCCGGCCAAGGCCGCGGCCACGAAGGCTGCGGCCAAGACCACCGCGAAGAAGACCCCGGCCAAGAAGACGACGGCCACCAAGGCCACCGCCAAGAAGACGACGGGGCGTAACCCCCGCTAGGAGCGGACGCCCGATCACACCACGACGCCGCGCGGCGGTGACGGTCCAGCCGTCGCCGCAGCGCGGCGTCTGTGTTTGGCTGGACCCATGACCTCCACCCTCGTCGTCGATGGCGGCTCCCCGCTCGTCGGCGACATCGAGGTCAGGGGGGCCAAGAACCTGGTGTCCAAGGCGATGGTCGCCGTCGTGCTCGCCGAGGAGCCGTGCCGGCTGCGTGGGGTGCCCGAGATCAGCGACGTGCAGGTGGTCAGCGGGCTGCTCGAGCTGCACGGCGTGCTCATCGACTCCACCGACCGCGACGGCGAGCTGGTGATGGACCCCACCAACGTCGAGCAGGCGCACATCGCCGACATCGACACCCACGCGGGCTCCTCGCGGGTGCCGGTGCTGCTCTGCGGGCCGCTGCTGCACCGGCTCGGCGAGGCCTTCATCCCCGACCTCGGCGGGTGCCGCATCGGGGAGCGGCCGATCAACTACCACCTCGACGTGCTGCGCGAGTTCGGCGCGGTCGTCGAGAAGCGCAAGGACGGCCTGCGGCTCACGGCCCCGCACGGCCTGCACGGTGCCGACGTGCACCTGCCGTACCCCAGCGTGGGGGCCACCGAGCAGGTGCTGCTCACCGCGGTGCGCGCCCGCGGCATCACCACGTTGCGCAACGCGGCCATCGAGCCCGAGATCATGGACCTCATCTCGATCCTGCAGAAGATGGGCGCGATCATCACGGTGCAGACCGACCGGGTCATCACGATCGAGGGCGTCGCCCGGCTGGGGGGCTTCAACCACCTGGCCATCCCCGACCGGATCGAGGCGGGGTCGTGGGCCTGCGCCGCCCTGGCCACGAACGGTGACATCTACGTGCGCGGGGCCCAGCAGCTGCCGATGATGCCGTTCCTCAACGTGTTCCGCCGCATCGGCGGGGCCTTCGACGTCGACGACGAGGGCATCCGGTTCTGGCACCCGGGGGGCGCGCTGCGCGCCATCGCGCTCGAGACCGACGTGCACCCGGGCTTCATGACCGACTGGCAGCAGCCGCTGGTCGTGGCGCTGACCCAGACCACCGGGCTGTCGATCGTGCACGAGACGGTCTACGAGAACCGGCTCGGCTTCACCGACGCGCTGCTCGACTCGGGCGCCCAGATCCAGACCTACCGTGAGTGCCTCGGCGGGTCGCCGTGCCGCTTCGGCCGGGCCAACTTCCAGCACTCGGCCGTCATCTCGGGCCCGAGCCCGCTGCGGGCCGCCGAGATCACCGTGCCCGACCTGCGCGGGGGCTTCAGCTACCTCATCGCGGCCCTGGCCGCGCAGGGGCGCTCGACCGTGCACGGCATCGACTTCATCTACCGCGGCTACGAGCGGTTCTCGGAGAAGCTCGACGCCCTCGGCGCCTCCTACAAGCTCAGCTGAACCTTCCCGCCCCGGGCGGGAAGGGTGGGACGACGGGTCAGCGGATGTCCTCGCCGGGGCCGATGCCGACCACCCACACCCGGGTGGCCACCCGGCCGTCGGCGTCGAGCTCGACGCTGACCCGCTGACCGACGCGCAGGTGCAGCAGCCCGCTGGCGACCGCCGCGCCGGCCGGCACGGCCACCTCGACGCCGTCGTCGAGCAGGGCCGAGCCGGAGCCGTCGGGTTCGATGCGGTGGATGGAAGCCTGCACGCCCGGAAGGCTAGCGTGCGCGAGGGCGGCACGACTGCTCGGACCGAGACCGAGGCCGACGGCAGCGGCCAGCGAGGCGGCGTCGTCGACGTCGACGCGCAGGCCGGGCAGGTCGAGGTCGAGCCGCACGAAACCCAGCCTCTCGTGCGCAGCGGCGCTGCCGGCGCCGAAGGCGGTGCGCACGGCACCGGTCGCCGGCAGGGTCAGCAGCGCAGTCCCCTCGGCGTCGGCATCAGGCAGCACGGATGCCGGGTGCGCACCGGCCGCTGCCAGCGCGGCCCGCACCTCCCGCGGCCGCAACGCCGGGTGGTCACCGAGCACGATGGCAACCGCGCCGGCGCCCAGGCCGCGCGCAGCATCCACCCCGGCGGCGACGGCTGCGTCCAGCCCCGCACCGGGGTCGGCGACCACGCCGTGCCCGCCGGCGACGACCCACCGGGCCACGTCGGCGTCGGCGGTGACGACGAGGACCGGCGCACCCGGGATCCCGGCAGCCAGCGCGGCCACGGTGTCGCGGGCGAACGCGTCGGCCAGCGCGGCGCGGGTCTCGCGGGGCAGGTGCAGGCGGCTCTTGGCCAGCGGCCCGCCCTTGACCGGGACGACGACCGCCCAGTCCGGCCCGGGTACGCGCATTCCCCGATCCTGCCAACACGACCCCGCCATGCTCGACATCGCCCGGTGGGCGGACCACAATGCGCTTGACCCGACCCCACGGAAGGCAGCGCGTGACGACCCCCTCGGACCACTCCCGGCCCTTCGCCTACCGTCTCGCGATCCGCATCGCCCGGCCCCTGTACATGCTCTTCACCAAGCGGGACTGGTCCGGTGCGCAGAACCTCCCGACGCAGGGTGGCTACGTCGTGTGCCCGAACCACTACTCCTACGTCGAGCCGCTGGCCTTCGGGCACTTCCTCGTCGACAACGGGCACTCGCCGCGCTACCTCGGCAAGGTCGAGGTGTTCCGGGCGCCCGTTCTCGGGGCCATCGTGCGCCACGCCGACCAGATCCCGGTCTACCGGGAGGCGGGCCGCGCGGCCGACGCCTACCGGGCCGCGGTGGAGGCGGTGCGGTCCGGCAAGGTCGTGGCGATCTACCCCGAGGGCACACTGACCCGCGACCCCGACCTGTGGCCGATGCGCGGCAAGACGGGGGCGGCCCGGGTCGCGCTCGAGACGCGGTGCCCGGTGATCCCGGTGGCCACGTGGGGTGCGCAGAAGATGCTCGCCCCCTACTCGAAGCGGCTGCACCTGCTGCCCCGCACCACCATCCAGGTGCGCGCCGGCCGGCCGGTGCCGCTCGAGGACCTCTACGGGCGGGAGCTCACCTCCGAGGTGCTGCACGAGGCCACCGCGAGGATCATGGCCGCCATCACCGCCGAGCTGGAGGTGCTGCGCGGTGAGAAGGCCCCGGTGGTGCGCTTCGACCCGCGCGCCCACAAGGTCACGCCCATCGGCAAGCCCCACCCCCTGGAGGAGGCCTCATGACGAGCGCAGCGGTCTACGGCACCGGAAGCTGGGGAACGGCGTTCGCCTCCGTGCTGGCGGATGCCGGCACGGACGTCACGATGTGGGGGCGGCGCCAGGAGGTGGTCGACCAGATCAACGAGGGGGTCAACCGCGACTACCTGCCCGAGCTGCGCCTGCCGAGCACGATCCGGGCGACGACCGACCCGGCGCAGGCCGCCGACGGCGCCGACATCGTGGTGCTCGCCGTGCCCTCGCAGACGCTGCGTGCCAACCTCGCCGTGTGGGGGTCGGCGCTGCCGGCATCGGCGGCAGTGGTGTCGCTGATGAAGGGCGTCGAGCTGGGCACGACGAAGCGGATGAGCGAGGTCATCGCCGAGGTCGGTGGCGTCGAGACCGAGCGCATCGTGATCGTGTCGGGGCCGAACCTCGCCCGTGAGATCGCCGTGAAGCAGCCGGCCGCGTCGGTGGTGGCGTGCGCGAGCGAGGCGATGGCCGAGCTCGTGGCGGGCGCCTGCGCGGCGCCCTACTTCCGCCCCTACACGGCATCCGACGTCGTGGGCACCGAGATCTGCGGCGCCGTGAAGAACGTCATCGCCCTGGCCGTCGGCATGGCCGAGGGGCTGGGGATGGGCGACAACTCCAAGGCGTCGATCATCACCCGTGGGCTCGCCGAGACGATGCGGCTCGGCACCGCGCTCGGTGGCGACGCGGTCACCTTCGCGGGGCTCGCCGGGGTCGGCGACCTCATCGCCACCTGCATGTCGCCGCTGTCGCGCAACCACTCCTTCGGGGTGCGCCTGGGCCAGGGGATGGCCGTCTCGGAGGTCGTCGCGGTCACCAAGCAGACCGCCGAGGGCGTCAAGTCGTGCACCTCGATCCTCGACCTCGCCCGCAACAACGGCGTCGACGTGCCGATCATCGAGCAGGTCGACGCGATGATCCAGCACGACCGCACCGCCCCCGAGGTCGTGGCGGCCCTGCTGTCCCGCCCCCGCAAGGCCGAGACCGCGTAGCCCACTAGGCGCGGTCGAGGGCCCGGCTGAGGTCGCGCCAGAGGTCGTCGACGTCCTCGATGCCGACCGAGAGCCGCACCAGGTTCTCCGGCACCCGCAGCGGCTCGCTCGGGATGCGGCGGCGCCGCTCGAGCTGGCTCTCGACCCCACCGAGGCTGGTGGCGTGCACCCAGACCCGGGTGGCCGCGCACACCCGCTCCGCCGCCGCGGCCCCGCCGGCGACCTCGATCGAGACGATGCCGCCGAAGCCCGGGTGCCGCACGCGCTCGACCGCCGGATGCGTGCGCAGCCGCTCGGCGAGGTCGAGGGCGTTGGCCCCGGCGCGCTCGACGCGCAGGTGCAGCGTGCGCAGCCCGCGCAGCGCGAGCCACACCTCCATCGGGCCCGCGATCGCCCCGTGCAGGGTGCGGTGCCGCAGCATCCGCTCGAGGTGGGCGCGACCGGCATCCGTGGGTGGGGTGACGACGGCGCCGAGGACGACGTCGCTGTGGCCGGACAGGTACTTGGTCACCGAGTGCACGACGACGTCGGCGCCGAGGTCGAGCGGCCGCTGCAGCAGGGGCGTCGCGAAGGTGTTGTCGACGACGGAGAGCACGCCGCGCTCGCGGGCGGCGGCCAGCAGGGTGGGCAGGTCGGCGACCTCGAGCAGGGGGTTGGTGGGCGACTCGAGCCAGAGCAGGTCGGCGCCCTCGAGGGCCGTCAGCACGGCAGCGGTGTCGGCGACGTCGACGCGCCGCACCCGGGCGGACCCCTCGGCCTCGCGAAGGCCGAGGGTGGCCACGACGCCGTTGTAGGCGGCATCCGGCGCGACCACCCGGCCGCCGTGGGGGAGCAGCGACAGGGCCGCGGCGACGGCGCCCATGCCGGAGGACAGCACCAGGGCGTCGCCGCCCTCGAGGTCGCCGAGCGCGGTCTCGAACGCCGACCAGGTCGGGTTGCCCGAGCGGGCGTACACCACGTCGCCGTCGGCGTGGTAGGTCGAGGTGAGCACCAGCGGTGCGCCCACCTGACCGCCCGCGACGGCCTCCTCGCGGCCGAGCGCGACGACGCGGGTGGCGGGGGAGAGCCGGTCGGCATCCGGGTCGTGGGGTGTTGGCGTCACGCGCCTCAGGGTATGCCGCGAGCCGCGCCGGACGCCGTCGTGTCCGGTCGTGTGCCGGTCCGCGAGGGTCGCCCGGCCTGCGGCTAGGCTCGCGGGCGATGAGCACCGACGAGCCCCGCCCTGCCCCGACCGCCGACGGGTCCGACACCGGCCGCACCCGGGTGGCCCTGGTGTTCGGGGGCCGCTCGTCGGAGCACGCGGTGTCGTGCGCGACGGCCGCCAGCGTGCTCGAGGCGCTCGACCGCGACCGCTACGACGTCGTGCCGGTGGGCATCGCCAAGGACGGCCACTGGGTGCTCGTGCCCGACGACCCCGAGGTGCTGCGCCTCGCCCCCGGGCACGTGCCCGAGGTCGACACCGACGCGGCCAGCGTCATCGTGCCGACCAGCGCCACCGACCGCACCCTGGTCGTGCACGAGGCGGGCTCGCCACCGCGCACGCTCGGCGAGGTCGACGTCGTCTTCCCGCTGCTGCACGGCCCGTTCGGGGAGGACGGCACCATCCAGGGCCTGCTCGACCTCGCCGACGTGAGGTACGTCGGGTCGGGGGTCACGGCATCCGCGGTGATGATGGACAAGCACGTGATGAAGGTGCTGCTCGCCTCGGCGGGCCTGCCGGTCGGGCCGTACACCGTGATCACCGACAAGGAGTGGCGCCGCGACAGGGCCGCCGCCATGGATGCCGTGCACGCCCTCTCGTGGCCGGTGTTCGTCAAGCCGGCGCGGGCCGGCTCGAGCATGGGCATCACCAAGGTGTCGGATCCGGCGGCGCTGGAGGCGGCCATCGACGCGGCTCGCGAGCACGACCCGAAGGTGGTCGTCGAGGCGGCGGTGTTCGGGCGCGAGATCGAGTGCGGGGTGCTCGAGGGGCACGGCACCGACCCCACCCGCACCAGCGAGCTCGGCGAGTGCATCGTCGTGCAGAACCACGAGTTCTACGACTACGAGGCCAAGTACCTCGCGGCAGGTGACGTGCGGCTCGAGACCCCGGCCGACGTGCCGGCGGCGGTGGCCGAGCGGATCCGGTCGATGGCGGCGCGGGCGTTCGACGCGGCGGGGTGCGAAGGGCTGGCGCGGGTCGACTTCTTCCTCACCGAGACCGGCGACGTGCTCGTCAACGAGGTCAACACGATGCCGGGGTTCACGCCGCACTCGATGTACCCGCGGATGTGGGCGGCGACCGGCATGAGCTACCCCGACCTCATCGACGAGCTGATCGCGCTGGCGCTGGAGCGGCGCACCGGCCTGCGCTGACGCTGGTCAGCGGCAGGCCAGCCCGTTGCCCGGCAGGGCCTTGGCCACGGGCGCGAACACCGGCAGCAGCAGCGGCTCGGGCGCGTAGGTCTTCGGCACCAGCACCTCGACCGCGGGGTCGGTGCCGAACGACGTGAACCGCGTGCCGTCGCTGAGCGCCTGCGGGATCCAGCCCGACCCCGTCGACCTCGAGGCACTCGGTGTCGGTGGGCCCGAGCGCCGCGACCCCACAGCGGGCGATGACGGCCGGGTCACCCCAGGCCGCGACCCCGGTGGAGTCGGGCGCGGTGTCGCGGCGCGGCATCCCGGACACGGAGGAGGGCCACAGCAGCGTCGCCGACAGGCAGGCCGGCTTGGTCGCGGCCGACGGCACGGTGACCTCGACGGCGTCGGAGGAGCAGGCGGACAGCGCGACGGCGGCCGCGCCGAGCGCAGCCGCCGTCGAGAGGGTGCTTCGCCGGCTCAGACGTGCACCACCGTGCAGGTGAGGGTGCGGGTGATGCCCTCGACGTCCTGGATCTTGGCGATGACGAGCTTGCCGAGCTCGTCGACGGTCTGGGCCTCGACGCGGGCGATGACGTCGTAGGGGCCGGTGACGTCCTCGGCCATGGCGACCCCCTCGAGCCCCGCGATGGCCGAGGCCACCGACGCGGCGCGGCCGACGTCGGTCTGGATCAGGATGTAGGCCTGTACCACTGCAGTGCCACCTCTTCGTGAGTCGTCGGGGCACGGGTGCCCCTGCGGTCGGGAGCACGCCCGTCGAGACCGGCGCGCGGGTCAGACGCTACCGTGCCGGGAGTCCCCACGTCTTTCGAAGGGTTGGTCCAGTGCGGCTGCGCGACGTCAGCGAGGGCGAGCTGCTCGCCCGGGTCTTCCCGGTGTATGCCGGCGCCCGCCCGCCCGCCTGGGGGTCGGTGCCCGTCGGGCCGGGTGACGACGCCGCGGTCGTGGGCGCGCCCGGGGGGACGGTGGTCGCCACCACCGACTCGATGGTGCGTGGCCGCGACTGGCGCGACGAGTGGTCGAGCGCGCACGACGTGGGGGTCAAGGTGGCGGCCCAGAACCTCGCCGACGTCGCCGCGATGGGTGCGGTGCCGACCGCCCTGCTCGTGTCGCTCGTCGCCGACCCCGACCTCGAGGTGGAGTGGGCGGTCGACCTCGCGCGCGGCATCGGCGCGCTCGCCGAGCAGGCGGGGGCGCCGGTCGTGGGCGGCGACCTGTCGTCGGCGCCGCCCGGAGTGGTCGTCGTCTCGGTCACCGCCCTGGGTGACCTGCGCGGCCTGGCCCCGGTGCTGCGCTCGGGCGCCCGGGCCGGAGACGTCGTCGCGGTGTGCGGCTCGCTGGGCTGGTCCGGGGGAGGGCTGGCCCTCTACGACCGCGGCGAGCCCGACCCCGACCGGGAGCCGCCGCCGGATGCCGGGGGGCCGGGGCGCGCGGACCCGCTCGGCGAGCGCGCCCGCGCGGTGCGCGCGCTGATGCGGCACCACCGGGCACCGGTGCCACCGTGGCGAGCCGGGCCACGGGCCGCGGCGGCCGGGGCGCACGCGCTCATCGACGTCTCCGACGGGCTGGTCACCGACCTCGGCCGGGTGGCCGCGGCGAGCGGGGTGCGGGTCGACCTCGACGGGTCGGTGCTGCACGACCGCTTCGCCGCCGGGCCGCTCACGCTGGCGCTCGGCGAGGTCGAGGCGCTGCACCAGGTGCTCGCCGGGGGAGAGGAGCACTCGCTCGTGGGGGTCTTCGCCGACGAGGCGTCCCTGCCCGACCGGCGGGTGACGCCGACGCCGACGCGGGCGACGGCATCCCCGAGCCGTGGCACGTGATCGGGCGGGTGCTGTCCGAGGCGGGTGACGGCATCCGGGTCACCGTCGACGGCACGGTGCCCGACGCGCGCGGCTGGGACCACTTCGCCGGCTGACCGGCATCCGGGCGGGACAACGCAGCGGGCGGCTCCCCACTGGGGGAGCCGCCCGCTGCTGGGTGCGTCAGGGGGTCAGCGCTTGACCTTGCCCGCCTTGAGGCAGGAGGTGCAGACGTTGAGCCGCTTCGGGGTGACACCGGCGTCGCCGACGAGCGCCTTGACGCGCTGGATGTTGGGGTTCCAGCGACGCTTGGTGCGGCGGTGCGAGTGCGAGATGCTGTGCCCGAAGCCGGGTCCCTTGCCGCAGACGTCGCAGTTGGCAGCCACGGTGAATCTCCTGAAGTGAGTAAAGAGTGGGTCTTCGGCGGCCCGCAGACGGCAGGCGCGCAACCGGACAAGAGTAGCCGAGGCGCGCCCGGGGGACCAAAACGGTCCCGGGCCGACGACGGTGGTGGTCGTTAGGGTGAGGCCGTGCCCGCCGTGTTCACCGCCGCCGACGCCCGCCACTGGGCGCTGCTGACGCGTGCGGCCCTCGCGGCCCGCCGCACCGAGATCGACGCGCTCAACGTGTTCCCGGTGCCCGACGGCGACACCGGCACCAACCTCTACCTCACCTTCGACGCCGCCATCGACGAGGTCGTCGCGTCGCACGAGAACGCCGGCATCCTCGGCGAGGCCACCCTGGTGCAGGAGTGCCGCACCCTCAAGCGGGCCATCCTGCTCTCGGCCCGGGGCAACTCCGGGGTCATCGTCAGCCAGCTCGTCGGTGGCCTGTGCGACGCCGTCATCGAGCGCCGGGCCGAGGTGGTCGACGCCCTGCTGCTCGCCGACGCGTTCGCCGCCGGGGCGGCCGCGGCCCGGGCCTGCGTCGCCCACCCGCAGGAGGGCACCATCCTCACCGTCGCGGATGCCGGGGCCGCCGCCGCGGTCGACGCCGCCGAGGCCGGTGGCTCGCTCGCCGACGTGTGCGAGGCCGCCGTCGACGCCGCCCAGGAGGCCCTGGCCCGCACGCCCGACCAGCTCGAGGCGCTCGCCCGCGCCGGGGTCGTCGACGCCGGCGGCGCAGGCTGCGTGCTCATGCTCGAGTCGTTCCACCGGGTGGTCACCGGGCGCTGGTCGGCCACCGACGAGGGCTGCTGTCGGCCGGCCCGCCGCTGCACCGCCGCGACGAGTGGCGCCCGCCGGATGCCGTGGCCGCGCGTCCGCTGCCAACCTCGCCCGCGCTGCCGGGGCACGACCCGCTCGACCTCGCGAACGAGGTCCACGGCGAGGGGCCGGCCTACGAGGTGATGTACCTGCTGACCGCCACCACCGCCGAGGCGGTCGAGACCCTGCGGTCCACCCTCGACGGGCTCGGCGACTCGCTGCTCGTCGTCGGCGGCCCCGACCTGTGGAACGTGCACGTGCACGTCGACGACCCGGGTGCGGCCGTCGAGGCGGGGGTGGCCGCCGGGCGCCCGGAGCGGATCCGGATCACCCACTTCGCCAGCCAGGTCGACACCCGCGACCACCCGGCGCCGCTGGCCGTCGTCGCGTGCGCCGCCGGGCCCGGGGATCGGTGCCCTGCTGCGCGAGGCCGGCGCCGTCGTGGTGGCCTCCGGTCCCGGCCGGCGGGCCTCGGCCGGGCAGCTGCTGCACGCGGTGGAGTCGACCGGGTCGAGTGCCGTGGTGCTGCTGCCCGGCGACCGCGACACGTTCATGGCCGCCGAGATCGCCGCCCAGGCGGCCGCCGGCTCGGGCATCGACGTGCACGTGGTGCCCGCCCGCACCACTGTGCAGGCCCTGGCCGCGCTCGCCGTGCTCGACCCCGGGCGTTCGGTGCACAGCCAACGTGGTCGCCATGACCGGTGCGGCAGTGGCCACCCGGCACGGCGCGGTGTCGGTGGCGACCAAGGAGGCGCTCACCTGGGCCGGGGTCTGCCACCCGGGCGACGTGCTCGGCATCGTCGACGGCGACGTCGCCTTCCTCGGCACCGACGTCGCCGTGGCGGCGCGCGACGTGCTCGACCGGCTGCTGTCGGCCGGCGGCGAGCTGGTCACCCTGGTGCTGGGCGCCGAGGCCGACCCCGGCCTGGGCGAGGGGGTCGCGGCCGGCCTCGAGCGCGACCGCCCCGAGCTCGAGGTGGTCGTCATCGACGGTGGCCAGCCGGTCTACCCCCTCCTGGTCGGGGTGGAGTGAGTGGGGGTGACCTGACGTGGCCACCGAGGCGAGCAAGCTCGACCGCATCATCGGCACCGCCGCCAAGCAGTTCGCGGCGGCCCGCGACATCCACACCGTCGGCGACCTGCTCGCGTTCTGGCCGCGGCGCTACCGCACCCGTGACGCCGACCTGGGCACGGCGGAGGTCGGCAAGTTCCTCGTGGGCGTCGCCGAGGTCAAGAGCGCATCGACCCGGCCGATGGCCAAGCGCAAGGGCACCATGCTCAACGTCGTCATCACCGACGGCCGCAACGACATCGACCTCACCTTCTTCAAGGCGTGGGGCCACGAGAAGGCCCTGGTGCCCAAGGCCCGCGGCATCTTCGCCGGCACCGTCGGCATGTACAACCACCGCCTGCAGCTGACCCACCCCGGCTACACGATGCTCGACGACTTCGACGCCGGTGACCGCAAGGCCCTCATCCCCATCTACCGCCAGGTCGGCAAGCTGCACACCTGGACCGTCACCGAGAGCGTGCGCCGGGTGTTCGACGTGCTCGACGACGTGCCCGACGCGCTGCCCGCGCCGGTGCGGGCCCGGCGAAAGCTGGTGTCGCGCACCGACGCCCTGCGCGGCATCCACACCCCCGACACGATGGCCGAGGTCGAGACCGCGAAGCGGCGGCTGCGCTACGAGGAGGCGTTCGTCCTCCAGGTGACCCTCGCGCAGCGGCGGCGCACGGCATCCGGGCAGTCGACCACGCCGCGCCCGGCCCGGGCGGGTGGGCTGCTCGAGGCGTTCGACGCCCGGCTGCCGTTCACCCTCACGGCGGGGCAGACCGAGATCGGCGCCACCATCGCGGCCGAGATGGCCCGTGACGTGCCGATGCACCGGCTGCTGCAGGGCGAGGTGGGGTCGGGCAAGACCGTCGTCGCCCTGCGCGCCATGCTCGCCGCGGTCGACTCCGGTGGGCAGGCCGCCCTGCTGGCCCCCACGGAGGTGCTCGCCGGGCAGCACCACCGCACCATCAGCGCGATGCTCGGCGACCTGGCCGAGGGCGGCCTGCTGGGCGGGGCCGAGAACGGCACCCGGGTGGCGCTGCTCACCGGTAGCCAGTCCACGGCCGAGCGCCGGCGCACCCTGCTCGACATCGTCACCGGCGAGGCCGGCATCGTGGTGGGAACCCACGCGCTGCTCCAGGAGAACGTCGACTTCTTCGACCTGGGCCTGGTCGTCGTCGACGAGCAGCACCGCTTCGGCGTCGAGCAGCGTGACGCCCTGCGCGGCAAGGGCGCCGTGCCGCCGCACGTGCTGGTGATGACCGCCACGCCCATCCCGCGCACCGTCGCGATGACGGTGTTCGGCGACCTCGAGACGTCGACCCTGCGCGAGCTGCCCGCCGGGCGCGCGCCCATCACCACCCACGTCGTGCCCGAGGACCGGCCGGGGTGGATGGCGCGCACCTGGGCCCGGGTGGCCGAGGAGGTCGCCGCCGGGCGGCAGGTCTACGTCGTGTGCCCGCGCATCGGCGACGACGACATGGCAGACGAGGGCACCGACCTGCGGGCCGAGGCGGCGCCCGACGACGCCGACGACGGCGACGACGGCGACGGCGACGTGCCCGCCGCACCGCCGCGGCCGCTCAAGAGCGTGTATGCCGTGCACGCCGACCTCGTGCAGGAGCCGGCCCTGGCCGGGCTGTCGCTCGAGGTGCTGCACGGTCGGCTGCCGAGCGAGGAGAAGGATGCCGTGATGGCCCGCTTCCAGCGCGGCGAGCTCGACGTGCTGGTGTCGACCACCGTGGTCGAGGTGGGCGTCGACGTGCCCAACGCCAGCGTGATGGTCGTCATGGACGCCGACCGGTTCGGCGTCTCGCAGCTGCACCAGCTGCGCGGGCGGATCGGCCGTGGCGGCCACCCCGGGCTCTGCCTGCTCGTCACCGGCACCGAGGCGCAGGCCGCCACGACCCGGCTGAACGCCGTCGCGGCGACGACCGACGGGTTCGCCCTGGCCCGGCTCGACCTGTCGCAGCGGCGCGAGGGCGACATCCTCGGCGCGGCCCAGCACGGCCGCCGCACCCAGCTCGAGTTCCTGCACATCCTCGACGACGAGGAGGTCATCGAGCAGGCCCGCGACGACGCCTTCGCCCTCGTGGCCGACGACCCCGAGCTCACCCGTCATCCGGACCTCGCCGCCGCCGTGCAGGCGCGCGTCGATGCCGAACAGGCCGCCTACCTGGAGCGTGGCTGATGACCCGGGTCATCGCCGGCACCGCCGGCGGCCGCACCCTGCGCACTCCGCCCGGCTCGGGCACCCGGCCCACGAGCGACCGGGTGCGTGAGGCGGTGTTCTCGGCCCTCGAGGCCCGCGATGCCGTGCGCGGGGCCCGGGTGCTCGACCTGTATGCCGGGTCCGGCGCCCTCGGCCTGGAGGCGGCGTCCCGCGGTGCCGCCCGGGTGGTGCTCGTGGAGTCCGACCGTCGCGCGGCCGACGTCATCGCCGGCAACGCGCGCGAGCTGAAGCTGCCCGGTACCCGCGTGGTGCGCAGCACGGTTGCGGCACACCTGGTTCCCGACCCCGCGCCCGACGAGCCGAGCAACCTGGTCTTCGTCGACCCGCCCTACGACCTCGACGAGCCTGCTCTTGCCGCCGTGCTCGACCGCCTGCGGGCCGGCTGGCTGGCCCCGCGCGGACTGCTCGTCGTGGAGCGCTCGACCCGCAGCCCCGAGCCCACCTGGCCCGACGGCATCGCCCTGGCGACCAAGCCGAAGAAGTACGGCGAGACCACGATCTGGTACGCCACCCGCGACTGACCCCGCGGCATTCGAGGTGATCCGCTGACACCTGGAGGTAGAACTTCACCTCGACCCGGCGTTGACAGATCGGTAACTGTTCCGTTACCAATAGGTCATGGACCCGTTCCCCGCGCTCGCCGACCCGGTGCGCCGCGAGCTGCTGCGCACCCTCGCGTCCGGCCCGGCCCGGGTGGTCGACCTGGCCGCGGCACACCCGATCAGCCGGCCGGCCGTCAGCAGGCACCTGCGCGTGCTCGTCGAGGGCGGGCTGGTCAGCGCTGAGAGCCACGGCCGCGAGCGGCACTACGCCCTGGTGCGGGCGGGGCTGGAGCCAGTGCGCAGCCTGCTCGACGACCTGCGACCCGGGCCCCGCTTCGACGAGTCCGTGCTCGACGGCCTCGACCTCGAGGTGCGACGCACCACCCGCGACCGCCGCGACACCGTCACGGCCGACCCCATCACGACCGCACACCCAGCGGAGGAGACCGCATGACACCCATCCCCACCGGCCGCCGTGCCCTCCGCGACGGCCAGGACAGCGTCGTGTTCGACCGCACCTTCCGGGCGCCGATCGAGTCCGTGTGGGCCGCGGTCACCGAGTCCGACCGGCTGGAACGGTGGATCGGCACCTGGACGGGCGACCCGGCATCCGGCGCGGTGCTGTTCCGGATGAACGCCGAGGGCGACGGGGTGAAGCCCGAGACCTTCACGATCGACGCCTGCGACCCGCCCCACCGGCTGACGATCACCTCCCAGGTCGTGGGCGAGCAGACCGTCTGGCACTTCGTGCTCGAGCTCACCGAGGCCGACGGCACGACCACGCTCACCTTCAGCCAGTCGGTGCCCGATGCGGAGATGGCGGCGGGGGTCGGCCCGGGCTGGGAGTACTACCTCGACCGGCTCGTCGCCGCGGAGACCGGCGCCGACGTCGCCGCCGTCGACTTCGACGACTACCACCCGGGCCAGTCCGACCACTACCGGGCGATGTTCGGCTGAGCCGGAGCCACCGGCGGGCACCGGTTCTCGGTGAGGATGGCCCGATGAGCGAGACGACGACCACCGAGATCGACATCCCCCGGCCCACGAGCGGCGACGTGCTCGAGCGGATCCTTCAGGACCACCGCCTCTTCGAGGACCTGCTGCGCCAGGCCCGGCGCAACGACACCGACCGCGCCGCGGCCCGTCAGGCGCTGGCCGAGGCGCTGGTGGCCCACGCGACCTCCGAGGAGGAGGAGGTCTACCCGACCCTGCGCAAGGACCGTGCGATCTCCGAGCACGAGGAGGAGCACGGCGAGGAGGAGCACGCCGAGATCATCGAGGCCCTGCTGGCCTTCCTGCAGGTGGAGGGCACCGACAGCCAGGAGTACGACGACGCGCTCGAGGACCTCGCCACCGTGGTGAACCACCACTCGAACGAGGAGGAGCAGACGATCCTCAACCCCTCCCGCGAGGACGTGTCCGTGGAGGAGCGCGAGCAGCTGGGAACCGCCTGGCTGACCCGTCGCAACCAGCTGCTCGAGGAGGGTTGCGCCACACCGGAGCAGGTCGCCGCCCTGCTGCACGAGGCTGTCGACGAGGGCACGCTCGCCCCGGAGGACGCCCGCGAGGAGGCCGACGCGATCAAGGCCGAGGCCAAGCAGAAGGCCACGGAGGTCGAAGAGGCGGCCAAGCAGGACTGAGCCGACCTCCCTGACCGCGTCGGTACGGTGGTGCCCGTGACCCCTCGCCCCCGCCGCGCCGTGTGCCCCGGCTCGTACGACCCGGTGACCTCCGGGCACCTCGACGTCATCGAGCGCGCCGCCGCGCTGCACGACGAGGTGGTCGCGGCGGTGCTGCACAACCCGGCCAAGGCCGGCACGTTCCCTGTCGAGGAGCGGATCGGCTTCGTCGAGCGGGCGCTCGCCGCCCGGGGCCTGGCCGACCGGGTTCGGGTCGAGGCGTTCGCGCAGCGGCTGCTCGTCGACGTCTGCCGCGAGCTGGAGGCCGACGTGGTCGTCAAGGGCGTGCGAGGCCCCAGCGATGTCACCTACGAGTGGCCCATGGCGCTGATGAACCGGCACCTCACCGGCATCGAGACGCTGTTCCTGCCCGGCGACCCGGCCTTCGAGCACGTCTCGAGCTCGTTGGTGAAGGAGGTCGCGCGCTGGGGCGGCGACGTGACCGGTCTGGTGCCCGACGAGGTGCGCGACGCCCTGCTCGCCCGGTTGAGTGCCGACCGCTGACGCCGCGCCCGCGCGCGAACGACCCGACCGGATGCCGTCCGGCTCGGCCGCGTCGACCGCGTCAGGGGGTGCCACGGGGGAGAAGGGCGCCAAGGCCGGCTTCCGCCCCGACATCGAGGGCCTGCGGGCGGTCGCCATCCTCACCGTGCTCGCCTACCACGCGGGCCTGCCGGTGCGCGGCGGCTTCGTGGGCGTCGACATCTTCTTCGTCATCTCCGGCTTCCTGATCACCGGGCTGCTCGTCGCCGAGCTCGACCGCAACGGGTCCATCTCCTGGATCCGGTTCGTGGGGCGCCGCATCCGCCGGCTCCTGCCCGCCGCGGTGCTGGTGCTCGTGTCGATCTCGGCGGTGTCGTGGTTCGTCGTGCCCGGCCTGCGCCGACGCGAGATCGGCGTCGACGTCGCCGCGGCCGCGATGTACGTCGTCAACTGGGTCTTCGCGCGCCGCGAGACCGACTACCTCGCCTCCGACGTGCTGCCCTCGCCGGTGCAGCACTTCTGGAGCCTGGCCGTCGAGGAGCAGTTCTACGTCATCTGGCCGTTGCTGCTCATCGTGCTGGCCCTGGTGGTGCGCCGACCCAGCCGCCGCGTCGTGGCGCTGGCCCTCGGCATCCTCGTCGGGTCGTCGTTCCTCTGGTCGGTGTGGTTCTCGCACACCTCGCCGCGCCCGGCCTTCTTCACCACCACGACGCGGGTCTGGGAGCTCGGCATCGGGGCCCTGCTCGCCGTCGCACTGACCGGCCGGCCCCGGCCGACCGCCCCCGCCAGGGGCTCGGCGGCCCTGGGCTGGGCCGCCCTCGTCGCGCTGCTCGCCGTCGCGCTCTGGCTGCCGCAGGACATCGACTGGCCGGGCGCCTGGGCCCTGCTGCCCACCGTTCCGACCGCCGTGCTGCTCTGGGTCGGCTGGCAGGGAGCGCCGCACGGGCCGGTCCGCGTCCTGGGCACCGCGCCGATGGTCTGGGTGGGTGCGCTGTCGTACTCCATCTACCTCTGGCACTGGCCGGTCATCATCCTGGGCGGCTGGGTCGCCGACGACCTCGGCGTCGACCTGCCGACGTGGGGGCTGGTCGCGCTCGCCCTGGCCTCGGTGGTGCCGGCGTGGCTCTCGTGGCGGTTCCTCGAGTCCCCGATCCACCATGGGCCGTGGCTGCGTGACCGGCCCCGCGCCCTGCTCGCCGCCGGCCTGGCCCTGTCGTGTGTCGGTGTGCTCGCCGCCCTGCCGCTGTTCGTGCTGCGCTCGCCCTTCACCACCACGCCGCCCAGTGGTGCCCTGCCGTCGCTGTCGCAGCTCGGCGCGGCGACCCTGCGGCCCGGCCAGCCCTTCACCCCCGTCGACGACCCCGGCTGGGTCACGCCGGACCCGCTCACCGCGGGGGAGGACCGGCCGAAGGCCGACGTCGACCGCTGCCAGGTGCCGGCCGACGCCACCGCTCCGGTGGCGTGCACCTTCGGCGTCCCAGGAGGCGCCGTCACCGTCGCCCTGGTCGGAGACTCCAAGGCGATGCAGTGGCTGCCCGCACTGGAGGAGGCCGCGACGACGCGCGGATGGCGGGTGGTCACCTACGGCAAGTCGGCGTGCGCCTTCTCCGACGCCCCTGCGGCGAAGGCGGGCGCGGCCTACCCGGAGTGCGACGCCTGGAACCGCGCAGTCGTCGACGCCCTGCGCGCCGACCCGCCCGACGTCGTCCTCACGTCCGGCACGGCCCCCAGTGCCTGGGCGGGCAGCGGCACCGAGCGCCGGCCGCTGGTCGACGGCTACGCCTCGCGCTGGTCGAGCCTGGCCGATGCCGGGGTGCCGGTCGTCGTCGTCGGCGACAGCCCGCGCTCGCCCGACGACCTCGACGTGTGCGCGGCCCGGCACCCGAGCGAGCTGACCCGATGCTCGTTCGACACGGCATCCGCCGTTGCCGGCAGCGGTCTGGCGGCGCAGCGCGAGGCGGTGGCCGCGGCATCCGGCTCGGGTGCCGGGGTGCGGCTGCTCGACCTCACCTCGTGGATCTGCCCGGGGGAGAAGTGCCCCGTCGTCATCGGGCACGTGGCGGTGCACCGCGCCGGTGACCACCTCACCGCCACGTACGCCGCGACGCTGGCCCCGCAGGTCGCCGCCGCCGTGCAGGACGCCCTCGCCCGGTGACCTGCGCACTCGGTTTGGGCGGATCGCCCACGACCGGTAACCTTGTCCCTCGGTCTGCGTCCGTGTGATGTGGCCGAACCACCCCGACCCCACCCAAGGCTCATGACTCGACTCGACCCCCGGTCCCCGATGGTGCTCGACACCAAGCTCGTCGGCCGGCGACCCGGGACGATGACCGAGCTGACGCGTGAGGTCGGAGCGCCGAGCGACTTCGGCACGGAGGTCATGCGCATCGAGGAGGGCCAGCCCCTCACCCTCGAGCTGCGCCTGGAGTCCGTCGTCGAGGGAGTGCTCGTCACCGGTTCGGTCCGTGGCACGGCGACCGGCGCCTGCGTGCGGTGCCTGGACCCTGTCGCCCTCGCGGTCGACGGGACCTTCCAGGAGCTGTTCGTCTACGCCGAGCGGCACGCCCACCACCACGAGGTGGGGGACGAGGACGCGGACGAGGAGCTCCGGATCGAGGACGGTCTCATCGACCTCGAACCGGTGCTCCGGGACACGGTGGTGCCAGCGCTGCCGTTCCAGCCGGTGTGCCGGCCCGACTGCCCCGGGCTGTGCTCCGAGTGCGGCATGCCGCTCGCGGAGGACCCGGAGCATCAGCACGACCTGATCGACCCCCGATGGGCGGCCCTCACGGCCCTGGCCGAACAGCCGCCCACGCCGACAGAGAAGAGGACCTGACGTGGCCGTTCCGAAGCGGAAGATGTCGCGCTCCAACACCCGCTCGCGCCGCGCCAACTGGAAGGCGACCGCGGTCGCCACGACGACCTGCCCCCAGTGCAAGTCGCTCACCCAGCCGCACGTGGCGTGCCCGTCCTGTGGCACCTACAAGGGGCGCCACTACGGCGTCGCCGAGCGCACCGAGCACCAGGGCTGACCCCGCCCCGATGGGGAAGGGGTCGGCCTCGGCCGGTGCACTCACGCCGCTGCGACCCGTCAGCGAGCTGCTCGACCACCTCACCGAGGTGACCGGCGGCCCGGTCGACGCAGCGGTGCTCGGTCGCGCCCTGACGCACCGGTCATACGCGTACGAGGCTGGGGGGCTGCCGCACAACGAGCGGCTGGAGTTCCTCGGCGACTCGGTGCTGGGCCTGGTCGTCACGACCACGCTCTACAACGCGCACCCCGACACCAGTGAGGGACAGCTCGCCAAGCTGCGGGCGGCCGTGGTCAACATGCGGGCGCTGGCCGAGGTCGGCCGCACGCTGGGCCTGGGTGACTACGTCTACCTCGGCCGCGGCGAGGAGTCGACCGGCGGGCGCGACAAGGACTCGATCCTCGCCGACACCGTCGAGGCGGTCATCGGCGCGGTCTACCAGTCGGCCGGCATCGAGGCCGCTGCCGAGCTCGTGCACCACCTCGTCGACCCGCTGCTGGCCCAGTCGGCCACCCTGGGCGCCGGCCTGGACTGGAAGACGAGCCTGCAGGAGATCACCTCCCGCCACGGGCTGGGTGCCCCGGAGTACAGCGTGACCGAGGACGGCCCCGAGCACGCCAAGTGGTTCGAGGCCAAGGTCCTCGTGGGGGCCACCGTGCTCGGCAGCGGCTCGGGCCGCACCAAGAAGGTCGCCGAGCAGGAGGCCGCCGCGCTGGCCTGGACCGCCATCCGCGACGCGCACGAGGGGCCGGTCGTCGGCCCCGAAGAGGCCCCGACCGCCGAGGACCGTGCCTGAGCTTCCCGAGGTCGAGGTCGTCCGCCGCGGCCTCGCCGAGCACGTGCTCGACCGCACCGTCGCCGACGTCGAGCTGCGCGGCTCCCGGGTGGCCCGCCGCCACGTCGCCGGGCCGCAGGACCTCACCGACCGGCTCGCCGGCCGGCGGATCGGGGCCGTGCGCCGCCGGGGGAAGTACCTCTGGCTCGACCTCGGTGACGGGGTGGGCCTGATCCTGCACCTCGGGATGAGCGGCCAGCTACTCGTCGAGGATGCCGCGGCGCCCGATGAGAGGCACCTGCACGCCCGGTTCCGCTTCGCCGACGACGGCCCCGAGCTGCGCTTCGTCGACCAGCGCACGTTCGGGGGGCTCGCGCTCGCCGACCTCGACGCGCACGGCATCCCGACGACGATCGCGCACATCGCGCCAGACCTGCTCGAGCCGGCCTACGACCGGGCCGCGGTCGTGCGCCGGGTCAAGGGCAAGGACAGCGCCATCAAGCGGGTGCTGCTCGACCAGACCGTGGCGTCGGGCATCGGCAACATCTACGCCGACGAGGCTCTCTGGCGCGCCCAGGTGCACGGCGAGCGCCTCGCGAGCGCCCTGACCAAGCCGCGCATCGGCGCGGTGCTCGACGCCGCCGCCGACGTGATGCGCGAGGCCCTGGGCCAGGGCGGCACCAGCTTCGACGCGCTCTACGTCAACGTCAACGGCGCCTCGGGGTACTTCGACCGCTCGCTGGCGGCCTACGGCCAGGCGGGCCGGCCGTGCCGCCGGTGCGGTGCGCCCATCCGGCGCGAGCACTTCATGAACCGCTCGTCGTTCTCGTGCCCGCGCTGCCAGCCGCGCCCGCGCGGGGTCAGGGCATCGGCAGGGGCTTGAGCAACACCTTCGTGCCGGTGTGCGCCTGCGACAGGTCGGCGAACGCCTGCCGCACCACCTTCGCGTAGAGGTGCGAGCCCTTCAGGCTCGGGTGGATGCCGTCGGGCTGGAGCTGGCCGCTGGTGCCCGCGAGCGCGGCGTCCCACTCGGCCAGGCGGACGTTCGGCATCCCCGACACGATGGCGCGCAGCTTGTCGTTGTCGGCCTTGACCCGGGCGAAGCGCCCGTGCTCGGTGACGATGACGACCATCCGGTTGGGTCCGATCTCGGCCAGGGTGCGCCGGATCGACGCCTCGTCGGTGCCGGCGTTGGTGCCGAAGGCGAGCACGACGGCCCGGCGCAGCGTGTCGCCGCGGGCCCCGACCAGGGCGGGCGCCTCGTGCCACTTGCGGTTGGACTTGGCGTCGACCCGGATCTTGGGCAGGTAGTAGCGCAGGGCGTGGATGGCGCCGACCATCATCGAGTCGCCGAAGGCGTCGATCTCGCTGCCCTTGGGCATCGTCCACACGGCCGGGGCGGCGGCGGGGGTGACGTTCTTGCCCGTGGCCGGCGTGCTGGCCGCGGGGGCCGAGGCGGCGGGGGAGGGCGACGCACCGACCAGCTCGGCCTCGTTGGCCGAGATCAGCTCCTCGGTCGAGGTGCGGTCGGGCGCGGTGAGCAGCACGGCCACGAGCGCCACCACGAGCACCAGCACCACCGACCAGACGATGCGGGCGCTGCGGGTGCCCCACCGGCGCAGCCGCGCGGTGGCCACGCGGGCCGAGCCGGCGAAGCCGTGCCGCCGCACCGGGGTCTCGACGAAGCGGTAGGACAGGTCGGCGATCACGAAGGTGACCACCACGCACCACAGCCGGGTGAGCAGGTAGGTGCCGCCGCCGGGAGCCACCGGCAGGTCCGAGCCGATGACGAGGAAGACCGGCCAGTGCCACAGGTAGATGCCGTAGCTGCGGGCGCCGACCCAGCGGGCGGGCGGCAGCTCGAGCACGGCCCGCAGCCGCCCGGGCCGCTCGACGACGACGAGCAGCAGCGCGGTGGTGGCCACCGAGGCCAGCAGGATGCCGCCTCGGAAGGTGAGCGCGGAGTCCTCGCCGGCCAGCGCCATCAGCCCGAGGAGGGTGACCAGAGCGACCGCGGCGACCTGCCGGCGGTGCTCGGCCCACCAGGTGGAGGTGGTCCAGGCGCGGTGCGGGGCGGCGTAGACGAAGGCCAGCGCGGCGCCGAGCATCAGGCCCATGACGTGGGTGTCGGTGCCGTAGTAGACGCGGGTGGGGCTCTCGGGGTCCAGGCGCAGGGCCATCAGGCCGGCCGACAGCAGGGCCAGGCCGAGCGCCGACGCGGCGCGCACCTCGGGGCGGCGGGTGAACGCGAGCAGGCCCAGCACGGCCAGTGGCCAGAGCAGGTAGAACTGCTCCTCGACGGCCAAGGACCACAGGTTCATCAGCAGCTGCGGTGAGGTGGCCGCGAAGTAGTCGGTGCCGGCGTGGATCTCGAGCCAGTTCGAGGTGAAGGTGGCGGCCCCGAGGACCTGTCGCTCGATGCCGACGAGCAGGTCGCCCTCGCTGAGCCGGGCCAGCAGCACCGCGGCCGGCACGCAGACCAGCAGCGCGGGGACCAGCCGCCGGGCGCGGCGCGACCAGAAGCCGGGCAGGTCGAGGCGGCCGGTGGCGACCCGCTCGCGCACCAGCAGGGTCGTGATGAGGAAGCCGGAGACGACGAAGAACACGTCGACGCCGAGGAACCCGCCGGGCAGCCAGGTCGGGTCGAGGTGGAAGACGAGCACCGCGAGGATGGCCAGGGCGCGCAGCCCGTCGAGGCCGGCCAGCCGTCCGGAGCTGGCTGGCGCTCGGCCGGGCGCCAGCGGGTCGCCGGCCTGCGGGGAGCCCCCGGGCGCGGTGGGTGCGGCAGTGCCGCGAGCCTGCACCATGCTCATGTGGTAACGGTAGGGGCTGGTGGTGACACCGTGACGTAGGCGCGCTCGTGGGGCCACGGCGTCGTGGGCCGCGATGTCGTCCCGAGCTGCCGGCCGTCGTTACCATCGGCGCGTGGCTGGGGCTGGCGGGGCCGACGACGTGCGGCGGATGACGGTTTTCGTGCGCGGTCGGGTGCAGGGGGTGGGCTTCCGGTGGTGGACCCGGGCCCGGGCCCTCGAGCTGGGCCTCGCCGGGCACGCCCGCAACACCGACGACGGGCGGGTCGAGGTGGTCGCCGAGGGGGAGCCGCGGGCCGTGCTGCGCCTGTTCGACCTGCTCGCCGAGCAGCCGTCGACCACCCGGCGGCCCGGGCGGGTCGAGTCGGTGTCGGCGCCGCTCTGGGGCGAAGGTCGCGGCAGCACGGGCTTCACCGAGCGCTGAACAACTTCCCCGCATCGGGCGAGAGAGCGGGGGCGGCATCCGGGGGGTGGACGGCCGCAGACGGTGCGGCGGCGGGTTCCTACGATGATCGGGTGAGCGACATCGACGACGTCCCCGCGGACCTCGCGCGGCTGCGGTCGAGCATCGACAACATCGACGCGGCGCTCATCCACCTGCTCGCCGAGCGGTTCAAGTGCACCCAGGCGGTGGGCGAGCTCAAGGCGCAGCGGGGGATGCCGCCCGCCGACCCCGCGCGCGAGGTCGCGCAGGTGGCCCACCTGCGGGCGCTGGCCGACGAGGCGGGCCTGGACCCGCAGTTCGCCGAGGCGTTCCTCAACTTCATCATCGCCGAGGTGATCCACCACCACGAGCGGATCGCCGGCAGCAGCAGCCGCGGCTGAGCGCTGCCGTAGGCGCGGCATCCTGCGCTCCTGACAGCGCTGGACGACACCTGGTGATGCACGCCAGGCGATGCGGCAGCCCGATTCGGGTCCCACCGGCACCACCAGCACCAGCGGCCACAGACACCACCGAGGCCCGCCGGCGTCCCGGCCGGGCCGCTCGCCGCGGGTAGAGTCGGGCCGCATCCGACCCGGGGCGGAGCCCCGACCCTCCCCGGACCACCGACGAGAGCGCTGACGCCACCGTGTACCTCAAGACGCTGACCCTGAAGGGGTTCAAGTCCTTCGCCTCGGCGACGACGATGCGCCTGGAGCCCGGCATCACCTGCGTCGTCGGGCCCAACGGCTCGGGCAAGTCCAACGTCGTCGACGCTCTCGCCTGGGTGATGGGGGAGCAGGGTGCCAAGAGCCTGCGCGGCGGCAAGATGGAGGACGTCATCTTCGCCGGCACGGCCGGCCGCCCGCCGCTCGGCCGGGCCGAGGTGAGCCTGACCATCGACAACACCGACGGCGCGCTGCCGATCGACTACACCGAGGTCACGATCACCCGCACGATGTTCCGCGGCGGCGGGTCCGAGTACGCCATCAACGGCACGTCGTGCCGGCTGCTCGACGTGCAGGAGCTGCTCTCCGACAGCGGCCTGGGCCGTGAGATGCACGTCATCGTCGGCCAGGGCCAGCTCGACACCGTGCTGCGCGCCACCCCCGAGGAGCGCCGCGGGTTCATCGAGGAGGCTGCGGGGGTGCTCAAGCACCGCCGCCGCAAGGAGCGGGCGCTGCGCAAGCTCGAGACCATGGAGCTCAACCTCACCCGTGTGCAGGACCTCACCGGTGAGATCCGCCGCCAGCTCGGGCCGCTGGGCCGCCAGGCCGAGGCCGCCCGCCGCGCGGCCGTCATCCAGGCCGACGCGCGCGACGCCCGGCTTCGTCTGCTCGCCGACGACCTCGTGCAGCTCACCGGGGTGCTCGAGCAGGAGGTCGCCGACGAGACCGCCCTCATCGAGCGCCGCACCGCGGTGGAAGACGCCCTGGCCGACGTGCGCCAGCGTCTGTCCGACGTCGAGCGCCGTTCGGCCGAAGCCGCGCCCGTGCTCACTCGCGCGCACGACCGGTTCGTGCGCCTGCAGAGCCTGCGCGACCGGCTGGAGTCCACCGGGTCGGTGGCGGCCGAGCGGGTGCGGCTGCTCTCGCAGGACGAGGAGCACGAGGCCACGACCGGCCGCGACCCCGACGAGCTGCGCGCCCAGGCCGCCCAGGCGCGCGAGGCCGAGGCCGCGCTGCTCGCCGAGGTGGCCACCGCCACCGCCGAGCTCGCCGCCGCCGTCGCCGCCCGCGAGCAGGCCGAGGCCGCGTATGCCGCGGAGCAGGGTCGCCTGGCTCGGCTCGCCCGGGCCGCGGCCGACCGCCGTGAGGGGCTGGCCAAGCTCGCCGGCCAGGTCGGGGCCCGCCGCAGCCGGATCGAGGCCGGCGAGGCCGAGATCGGCCGGCTCTCCGAGCTCGTCGCCGCCGCGCGCGCCCGGGCCGCCCAGGCCGAGCAGGAGTTCTCCCGCCTCGAGGGCGGCGTCGCCGTCGAGGAGGAGGGCGAGGAGGGCCTCGACGACGCCTACGAGAGCGCCGCCGCCCGGCTCGCCGAGGCCGAGGCCGAGATCGAGCGACTCGTCACCGCCGAGCGCGAGGCCGAGCGCGACCGCTCCTCGGCGACCGCCCGGATCGAGGCGCTCGAGCTGAGCCTGCGCCGCAAGGACGGCGCGGCCACCCTGCTCGCCGCGGCCGACGCCGATCACGCGGTGGTCGGCACCGTCGCCGCATTGCTCCAGGTCACCGGCGGGCACGAGGCTGCCGTGGCCGCGGCGCTGGGCTGGGCCAGCGAGGCCCTCGCCGTGCCGAGCGCCGGCCACGCTGCCCGCGCCATCGCGTCCCTGCGCGACTCCGACGGGGGGCGCGCCGCCCTGCTCGTCGGCGACACGGCATCCCCGAGCGACCCCGACAGCTGGCCGGCCCTCGACGGCTCGGCCGTGTGGGCGCGCGACGTCGTGCGCGCCCCCGACTCCGTGCGCCCCGCCGTCGAGCAGCTGCTCGAGCGGGTTGCGTTGGTGCCCACCGCGGCTCACGCCGTGGCCCTGGTCGCGCGCGGCGAGGGCATCACCGCGGTGACGGCCGACGGCGACGTCTTCGGCCCCGGCTGGGCCCGCGGCGGCAGCAGTGCCGGTGAGAGCCTGCTCGAGCTGCAGGCCGCCGTCGACGAGACCCGCACCACCCTGGATGCCGCCACCGCCACCGCCGAGCGCGCGCGGTTCGCGCTGGGGGCGGCTCGCGAGCGGGCGCGCGAGGTGGCCACCGAGGTCGAGGGCGCACTCGAGGCGCTGCACGAGTCCGACGCCCGGATGGCGGCCGTGGCCGAGCAGCTGGGCGGCCTGGGCGCCGCGATGCGCCAGTCGTCGGCCGAGGCCGACCGCACCGAGCGCGCGATCACCGAGGCGCGTCTGGCGCTCGAGCGAGACCGCGCCGAGCTCGAGGGGCTCTCGGCGCGGCTGTCCGAGGCCGAGGCCGCCCCCGCCGAGGAGGGCGAGGACCCCTCCACCGACGAGCGCGACCGCCTCGAGCTGGCCGCCAGCCGGGCGCGCACCGCCGAGACCGAGCTGCGGCTCACCCTGCGCACCCGCGAGGAGCGGGCGCGGGCACTCAAGGGCCGGGCCGACTCGCTCGAGGGCGCCGCCCGCAACGAGCTGGCCGCCCGTGAGCGGCTGCGCGAGCGGCGCGAGCGGCGCCGGCGCGAGGCCACGGTGGCAGCAGCCGTGCACGCGGCCGCCGCCTACGCCGTCGACAAGGTGGCGGCCGCCCTGGCGCTTGCGACCACCCTGCGCGACGCCGCCGAGGCCGACCGGCTCGAGCGCGAGCAGGCCGGTGTCGCGCTGCGGGCCGAGCTGATCGGTGTGCAGGACGAGCTGCGCGACCTCACCGACACTGCGCACCGTGACGAGATGGCGCGCGCCCGGCAGGTCGCGCGCATCGAGGCGATACAGGCCAAGGCCGTCGAGGAGCTCGGCATCGACCCCGAGGTGCTCGTCGACGAGTTCGGCCCGCACCGCGAGGTGCCCCACGTCGCCGGCCCGGGGGAGGACCCCGATGCCGTGCCCGAGCCGGTCGCCTACGTGCGCGAGGAGCAGGAGAAGCGGCTGCGCAAGGCCGAGCGGGGGCTGCAGGCGCTGGGCCGGGTCAACCCGCTGGCGCTGGAGGAGTTCGCGGCGCTCGAGGAGCGGCACACCTTCCTCACCACCCAGCTCGAGGACCTCAAGCGCTCCAAGCGCGACCTGCTCGACATCGTCAAGGAGATCGACGAGCGCGTCGAGGAGGTCTTCACCGAGGCCTTCCACGACACCCGCGAGCAGTTCGAGCGGGTCTTCGAGCGGCTCTTCCCCGGGGGCGAGGGGCGGCTGGTGCTCACCGACCCCGACGACATGCTGACCACGGGCATCGAGGTCGAGGCGCGACCGCCGGGCAAGAAGGTCAAGCGGCTCTCGCTGCTCTCCGGTGGCGAGCGCTCGCTCGTCGCGGTGGCGCTGCTCGTGGCGATCTTCAAGGCCCGGCCGAGCCCGTTCTACATCATGGACGAGGTCGAGGCCGCGCTCGACGACACCAACCTGGGCCGGCTGATCACCCTGTTCGAGGAGCTGCGCGACTCCAGCCAGCTCATCGTCATCACGCACCAGAAGCGCACCATGGAGGTCGCCGATGCGCTCTACGGCGTCTCGATGCGCGGCGACGGCGTCACCACCGTTGTCTCCCAACGCATCCGCGACGTCGCCGCGACCGCGTAGGCACACGGCATCCGGCGAAGCAGGGGCCGGTCACCTCGGCTCAGTGGGCGATGCCGCCCGCGTCGCTGAGGGGCCAGAACCGCAGCACGACCGGCCCGACCACCCGACCCAGCGGCACGAACTGGGCGCACTCCGGGCCCTCGGTCGCGCCGCGGCAGGCGATGACCGAGTCGGCCGACTGCGAGCGGTGGTCGCCCATCACCAGCAGGTTGCCCTCGGGCACGGTGATCTCGGGGAAGCACCGCGTCGACCGGGGCGAGCTCTCGCAGTCGAGCGTGCCGGGGGTGAAGGGGAGGTCCTCGTAGACGTAGGGCTCGACGAGCGGCTGGCCGTCGACGAGCACCGCCCCGTCGGTGCTGCAGCAGGCGACCGTCTGCCGGGGCAGGCCGATGACCCGCTTGACCGTGTAGGACGTGTTGCTCGGCCCGATGCCCGTGACGTCGCCGACGGCGCGCACCGCCCGCACGACCGGGTTGTCGGCCGGCGGCCGCTGCTCCTCGGCCCACGTGTCGCCGTGCCCGAACACGACGACGTCACCGTGCGCGATGTCGGAGTCGAGCCGGTTGACCAGGATGCGGTCGCCGATGTGGAGGGTCTGCTCCATCGACTCCGACGGCACCCCGAACGGCTTGACCAGGAATGCCTGCACCAGGGCGACGGCGACCAGCGCGATGAGGACCTCGGCGAACATGGGGAGGCGTCGACGGCGGCGGGTCGTCGCCCCGTCCGTCGTGGGGGCGCCGGTCGTCACGACGCCAGACTAGTTCGGCGCGTGTGCGAGTGTCGATTTGGTGTGCCGCACACGGCGATGCGAGCCTTGGCGCATGGTTTCCCTCGTGCTCGGAATGCTCCTCTGCGTCGCTCTCGCCCTGGTCGTGGTCGCGCTCGTCGCCGTCCCCGCGCGCCGGGCGGGTCGCGAGGTGCTCACCGAGCGCGGTGAGGAGTTCCTCGGCTCGATCCGCGACCGCCAGCTGCTGCCCGGCCGCTCCACGACGTCCCCTGCGGACGACGGTGACCAGCCCGGCACGGCGCGCTCCGACGAGCCCGTGAGCGCCAGCGCCTGAGCCTTCGCCCCTCTGGTGACGGACCGGTGTGGTTCGATGGGCCGTCCCCCAGCAGAGGAGCTCCACGCCGTGAAGTCCGGTATCGACCAGGCCGCCATCGACCCCGACGTGCGACCCCAGGACGACCTGTTCGCGCACGTCAACGGCCGCTGGCTCGCGACCACCACGATCCCGGAGGACCGCGGTCGCTACGGCACCTTCGACGTGCTGCGCGAGACCGCCGAGGAGCACGTGCGCGCCATCATCGAGGAGGTCGCGGCGGGTGCACCCGTGCCGGGCACGGTGGCGGCCAAGGTCGGCGACCTCTACGCGAGCTTCATGGACGAGCAGGCCGTCGAGGCGCTGGGGGTCTCGCCGGTGGCCGACGACCTCGCGCAGGTCGCCGCGGTCACGGATGCCGGTGACGTCGTCGCACTGAGCGGCGCCTTCGGTCGCGCCGGGGTCTCCGGCGGCGTCATCCCGTTCGTCAACACCGACGACCGCGACCCCAGTCGCTATGTCGTCTACCTGGAGCAGGCCGGGCTGGGCCTTCCCGACGAGTCGTACTACCGCGAGGACGCCCACGCCGACAAGCGCACCGCCTACGTCGCGCACGTCGAGCGGATGCTCGCACTCGTCGGCTGGCCCGACCCCGAGGGGGCAGCACAGCGGGTGATGGCGCTCGAGACCCGGCTGGCCGCCGGGCACTGGGACAAGGTGACCAACCGCGACCCCGTCAAGACCTACACCCTGGTCGACCTCGCCGGCCTGGCCGAGATGGGATCCGGCATCGACTGGGTCCGCTACCTCGAGGGGCTGGGCGCCGGGCCGAGTGCCTTCGAGGCGGTCGTGGTCCGCCAGCCCGACCACGTGCGCTCGCTGGCTGCGGCGCTGGCGGAGGAGCCCGTCGAGGTGTGGCGCGACTGGCTGGCGTGGCACGTCGTGCACGCTCACGCGCCCTACCTGTCGCAGGCCGTCGTCGAGGAGAACTTCGACTTCTACGGCCGCACGCTCTCCGGCGTGCCGCAGATGCGCGAGCGCTGGAAGCGTGGGGTGGGCCTGGTCGAGGAGGCCCTCGGTGAGGCCGTCGGTCAGCTCTACGTCGCGCGGCACTTCCCGCCGCACGCCAAGGAGCGCATGGTCGAGCTCGTCGACAACCTCGTCGAGGCGTTCCGGCGCAGCCTGTCGCAGGTGCCCTGGATGGGCGACGACACCCGGCGCGAGGCCCTGGCCAAGCTCGGGCAGTTCACCCCGAAGATCGGCTACCCCGACCGCTGGCGCGACTACTCCGGCCTCGAGATCGTGCCGGGAGACCTGCTGGGCAACGTGCGCCGGGCCGTGGCGTTCGAGACCGACCGCCAGCTGGCGAAGCTCGGCGGCCCGGTCGACCGCGACGAGTGGTTCATGACCCCGCAGACCGTCAACGCCTACTACAACCCGGGCCTGAACGAGATCGTCTTCCCGGCGGCCATCCTGCAGCCCCCGTTCTTCGACGTCGAGGCCGACGACGCGGTCAACTACGGCGGCATCGGGGCGGTCATCGGGCACGAGGTCGGCCACGGCTTCGACGACCAGGGCTCGCAGTTCGACGGCACCGGCACGCTGCGCAACTGGTGGACCGAAGACGACCGGGCGGCCTTCCAGGCCCGTGCCGACGCACTCATCGCCCAGTTCGACCAGCTCGAGACGCGCGACGCGCCCGGCCACAAGGTCAACGGCGCGCTCACCGTCGGCGAGAACATCGGCGACCTCGGCGGCCTGACCATCGGCTACTCCGCCTACCGCATCTCGCTCGGCGACGAGGCCGCCCCCGAGCTCGACGGCCGCACCGGCGAGCAGCGGTTCTTCCTCGGCTGGGCCCAGGTCTGGCGCGGCCTGTCGCGACGTGCCGAGGCCGAGCGGTTGCTGGCCCTCGACCCGCACAGCCCGATGGACCTGCGCGCCAACGCCGCCCGCAACCTCAGCGAGTTCCACGAGGCGTTCGGGGTGGGCGAGGGCGACGGCATGTGGGTCGCGCCGGAGGACCGGGTGCGCATCTTCTGACCTCGCGGTCCGCCGGCCGCGTGCCGTCCGCGCCGGTTTGGGCCGGTGTCGCACGGCTGCGAGGATGACCGGGTGAGCGCTATCGACACCGTGTGGGAGTACCTCGCCGTCGCCATCGGCATCATCGTGATCGTCGGCGGGATCGCCGTCGGTCTGATGCGCGGCCGCGGCGGCCGCAGCACGACCAAGGACCTTCCGGAGGCGCCGCCGACCGCGGCCCCCGGTGGTCACGCGGTCGACGTCGACGAACCACTCGAGGGGGCCATCGGCACCATCGAGTCGCCGGCCGACGTCGACGTCGAGGCCGACCTGCCGCCGCTGACCGAGGCGCCCCCGGTTCCCACCGTCGAGCGCCCCGAGGCACCGGCCGGCCGGCTGCGCCGCCTGCGCGCCCGGCTGGCCCGCTCGAACACCGCGCTCGGCAAGGGCCTGCTGGCCCTGCTGTCCGGCGGGAAGCTCGACGAGGCCGCCTGGGAGGAGGTCGAGGACACCCTCCTGGCCGCCGACCTCGGGGTCGCCGCCACCACCGACCTGGTCGACGCGCTGCGCACCAAGGTGGCCGTCGAGGGCGGCACCGACGAGTCCACCGTGCGCGGCTGGCTGCGGGCCGAGCTGCTCGCCCTCGTCGACCCGTCGATGGACCGCTCCATCGTGTCCTCGCGCGTCGACGGCCGCCCGGCCTGCGTGCTCGTCGTCGGTGTCAACGGCACCGGCAAGACCACCACCGTCGGCAAGCTGGCCCGGGTGCTCGTGGCCGAGGACAAGGACGTCGTGCTCGGCGCCGCCGACACCTTCCGCGCCGCGGCCGCCGACCAGCTGCAGACCTGGGGGGAGCGGGTCGGCGTGCCGACCATCCGCTCCGACCGCGACGGCGCCGACCCGGCAGCCGTCGCCTTCGACGCCGTCAAGGCGGCCGCCGAGATGGAGGCCGACGTCGTGCTCATCGACACCGCGGGCCGGCTGCAGAACAAGGTCGGGCTGATGGACGAGCTCGGCAAGGTCAAGCGGGTCATCGAGAAGCAGAGCCCCGTCGACGAGGTGTTGCTCGTCCTCGACGCCACCACGGGCCAGAACGGCATGCGGCAGGCCGAGGTGTTCGCCCAGGTCGTGGGCATCACCGGCATCGTGCTCACGAAGCTCGACGGCACGGCCAAGGGCGGCATCGTCGTGGCCGTGCAGCGGGAGCTCGGGGTGCCCGTCAAGCTGGTCGGGCTCGGTGAGGGGCCGGACGACCTGGCGCCCTTCGACCCCGAGGCGTTCGTCGACGCGATCCTCGACTGAACCGTCGTCCCCGGCTCACACCTCTGGTCCGCGTCCCGGAATCGACCAATAGGTCACTTCGGGGACGCCCCGGCGTCCCGACCACTAGTCACCGGGCCCCCGGGGGGCCGGGTGTCCCGACATCGACCAATAGGTCACTTCGGGGACGCCCCGGGGGGCCGGGTGTCCCGACATCGACCAATAGGTCACTTTGTGGACGCTCCCGCTGTCGGGTTCCGCAGCGGTCGCCTTTGGGTTGTACCAGTTCGGTCGTCGCCTCGCCTTGCCGACGGGTCGACGAAGCCCGGAAGCACGTAAAGGTTTCCTGAGAACTCTGTTTCGGGTGTCTGCGGGATCACAGCCCATGGGGGCCTTCGGAGGTCGCCGGGGCCGGTCGGTTGTGGAAGTGTCAATGACGTGGCTGGTAGGCGCACTGTCGAGGTTGAGGTGGCCGTCGTGGGTGGCGGCATTTCGGGGTTGGCGACCGCGTACTGGCTGGCTGCCGAGCACGGGGTGGACGTCGTGGTGCTGGAGGCCGGTGACCGCCTCGGGGGCAAGATCTCGACCCAGGACCTGGCGGGGATGCCGGTCGACACCGGGCCCGACGCGTTCCTCAGCCGCGGACCCGACCTGACCGAGCTCGTCGCCCGCCTCGGCCTGGCCGACGAGGTCGTCGCGCCGCTGCCGGGCGGAGCCTCCATCTGGTCGCGTGGCCGGATGCACCCGATCCCGCGCTTTGGCGCGTTCGGCATCCCCGACCGGATGCGGCCGATGCTGCGCTCTCGCCTGCTGTCGCCGATGGGCATCGCGCGCGCCGGCCTCGACATCGTGCGCCCCCGGACGGACCTCGGCGCCGACCCCACCGTGGCGGAGGTGCTGCGTCCCCGTCTCGGCGACGAGGTGGTCGAGCGCCTGGTGCAGCCGCTGCTCGGTGGCGTGCACGCCGGCTCGGTCGACCGGCTCAGTGCCCGCAGTACCGTCCCCGAGGTGCTCGCGATCGCAGGCTCGCAGCGCTCGCTGATGCTCGCCCTTCGACAGCGGCGCCGCAGCACACCCGCACCCACCGCGCCTTCCGCGCCTCCACTGGTCTCGCTGCGCGGCGGGCTCGGCCGGCTGGTCGGCGCCCTCGCCGACGCCGTCGGCCGCGACCGCCTGGTCACTGGCGCTCCGGCCACTGGGCTGCACCGCACCGTCGACGGGTGGCGGGTCGAGACCCCGACCGTCGACGTCATCGCGAACACCGTCGTGCTGGCCGCTCCGGCCCACGCCGTCGCCGAGCTCGTGACGGCCGCCGCGCACGAGCTGGCCACCGAGCTGCGCGGCATCGAGTACGTCGACGTGGCGACCGTGACCCTCGCCCTGCCGAAGGCGGAGGTCGGCGAGCTCACCGGCACCGGCTTCCTGGTGCCGCCGGTCGAGGGCGCCATCCTCGTCGGCTGCACCTGGCTCACCAGCAAGTGGCCGCACCTCGCCGGTGGTGACACCGTGCTGCTGCGGTGCATGGTCGGTCGTGACGGCGACGACCGGTGGACCACGATGGATGACGCCGAGCTGGTCGATGCGGTGCGCGCCGACCTGGCCCGCACGATGCGCCTCACCGCCACGCCCACCGCGTCGCTGGTGCAGCGCTGGCACCGCGCCATCCCGCAGTACACCGTCGGTCACGCCGACCGGCTCGGGCGGCTCGACGAGCTGGTGCCGGACGGCATCCACCTCACCGGCGCCGCCTACCGCGGCTCGGGCCTGGCCGCGTGCGTCGCCGGCGCCCGCACCACCGCCACGGCCGTCGCCGCCGACCTCGTGCTCGACACCGTCGACCTGTCCGACCCCACCGGGTGTGACCACCCGGGCCCCAGCCCCCACCCGTCCCTGCAAGGAGCGACCCCATGAGCCACCCCGCCGGCATCCCGACGCCGCGCGTCGACTTCGCCGCCCGACCGATGCTGGTCTTCTGGGAGATCACCCGCTCGTGCCTGCTCGCGTGTCGGCACTGCCGCGCGTCGGCCACCGCGGCCCCGCTGCCGGGCGAGCTCAGCCACCAGGAGGGCATGGACATGATCGACCAGGTGGCAGGCTTCGGCCGCCCCTACCCGATCCTGGTGCTCACCGGCGGCGACTGCCTGCTGCGCGACGACGTCTTCGATCTCGTCGAGCACGCGACCGAGCTCGGCGTGCCGGTGTGCCTGTCGCCGTCCGTCACCCCGATGCTCACGCCCGAGTCGATCGCCCGGATGGCCTCCTCCGGCGTCAAGGCGGTCTCGCTCTCGCTCGACGGGTCGAGCCCCGAGACGCACGACGGCATCCGCGGCATCCCCGGGCACTTCGAGGAGACCCTGCCCGCCATCAAGGCCATCAAGGACGCCGGCATCAAGCTGCAGATCAACACCACGGTGATGAGCGGCAACGTGCACGAGATGCCCGACGTCGCCAAGATCGTCAAGGACTACGGCGTCGACATGTGGGAGGTCTTCTTCCTCGTGCACGTCGGCCGCGGCGAGGCCACCGGCGCGATCACCCCGCAGCAGCACGAGGACGTCTGCCACTTCCTCTTCGACGCCTCGCACCACGGCTTCGTCGTGCGCACCGTCGAGGCACCGTTCTTCCGCCGGGTCGTGCACGAGCGCCGTGCGGGCGGCCCCGCCCCGGACACTGCGCTCTACGCCGAGCTCTCCGGGCGGCTGGCCGAGCTCGTGGGGGAGGGCCTCGACCGGGGCTCGGCCCACACCGCGGCCACTCGCGACGGCAAGGGCATCCTGTTCGTCGCCTACGACGGCGAGGTCTACCCAGCCGGGTTCCTCCCGCTGGGCCTGGGGTCGGTGCGCGACCAGCCGCTTGCCGACATCTACCGCGACCACCCGACCCTGAAGGCCATCCGCGCCGCGGAGTTCACCGGCCGGTGCGGCGCCTGCGAGTACGCCGACCTGTGCGGCGGGTCGCGCGCCCGCGCCTACGCCTCGACCGGGGACCCGCTGGGTGAGGACTCCGCCTGCATCCACCAGCCGCAGGTGATGGAGACCGCCGAGTCCGCCTGACGGTCCGCCCGTATCGCTGTACGGGCAGCGGGTCTCAGCATCCGGGACCGGTGCGGGTCGGAAACCCGATGCTTACACCCGGCGCCGCGATGCAACACGACGGAAACACAAGGGCGCAGGTTGCGAAACCCCGTGCCGTCACCGTTGTCGCCATGAGCACACCACTGATGCCCTTTGTGGAGGCAGCAGACCAGATCGACTACGCGTCCACGGCGTTCGTCATCCTCTGCGCTTCCCTCGTCCTCTGTATGACCACTCCTGCGCTGGCGCTGTTCTACGGCGGCATGACGCGCACGAAGTCGGTCCTCAACATGATGATGATGTCGTTCAGCGCCATGGGCGTCGTCGGGATCATCTACGTCCTCTACGGCTACTCGATGTCGTTCGGCACCGACAACCTCGCCGGCATCATCAACAACCCGTTCCAGCACTTCGGCCTGAGCGGCACCACCGACTCGGTGATCAACCCGTTCGGCTACGAGGGCTACGGCAACATCCCCGAGCTCGCGTTCGTCGCCTTCCAGCTGACCTTCGCCGTGATCACCGTCGCGCTGATCAGCGGCGCCATCGCCGACCGCGTGAAGTTCTCGACCTGGCTGGTCTTCAGCGGGCTGTGGGTGACGTTCTCCTACTTCCCGATCGCCCACATGGTCTGGGGCGGCGGCCTGCTGTCGTCCAACGAGACCAGCCTCTCCTCACTGATCTTCGGGTCCACGGACGGCACGGCCAACGTGGTGCCGATCGACTTCGCCGGCGGCACCGTGGTGCACATCAACGCCGGTATGGCCGGCCTGGTGCTCGCCCTCATCGTCGGCAAGCGGATCGGCTTCGGCAAGATCGCGATGCGCCCGCACAACGTGCCGCTCACCATGATCGGCGCGGGCCTGCTGTGGTTCGGCTGGTTCGGCTTCAACGCGGGCTCCGAGCTCGCGGCCGACGGCACCGCCGCCCTGGTGTGGGTCAACACCACCACCGCGACCTGCGCGGCGATGATCGGCTGGCTGATCGTGGAGAAGATCCGTGACGGTCACGCGACCTCGGTCGGCGCGGCATCCGGTGTCGTCGCGGGCCTGGTCGCCATCACCCCGGCCTGTGGCGCGCTCAGCCCGCTCGGCTCGATCATCCTCGGCGTCGTCGCCGGTGGCCTCTCGGCCCTCGCGGTCGGCCTGAAGTTCAAGCTCGGCTACGACGACTCGCTCGACGTCGTCGGCGTGCACCTCGTGGCCGGCGTCTGGGGCACCGTCGGTGCGGGCCTGCTGGCCACGGCCACGGGCCTGTTCTACGGTGGCGGCATCGACCAGCTCGTCATCCAGATCCTCATCGCCGTGTGCACCATCGTCATCTCCGGCGTCGTCACGCTGGTCATCGCCATGGCCCTCAAGGCCACCATGGGCTGGAGGATCCCCGAGGACATCGAGGTCACCGGCATCGACCAGGGTGAGCACGCCGAGACCGCGTACGACCTGGTGTCCGTCGGCGCCCGGATGGGTGCGCCCAGCTTCGGCGCCCACGCCTCGTCCACCGACTCCAAGAACCTCGAAGGAGCCCAGTCATGAAGCTCGTCACCGCCATCATCAAGCCCCACCAGCTCGACGAGGTGAAGGAGGCCCTCGAGGCCTTCGGCATCCAGGGCATGACGATCAGCGAGGCGCACGGCTACGGGCGCCAGCGCGGTCACAGCGAGGTCTACCGCGGTGCGGAGTACACCGTCGACTTCGTGCCGAAGAGCCGCATCGAGGTGCTGGTCGACGACATGGACGCCACCTCGGTCGTCGACGTCATCCTCAAGGCCGCGCAGACCGGCCGCATCGGTGACGGCAAGATCTGGGTCGTGCCCGTCGAGGACGTCGCCCGGGTCCGCACCGGGGAGCGCGGCGTCGAGGCCATCTGAGCATGACCCCCTCGAGTGGGATCGGCTCGCGCCGCCTCGACCTGGCCGGCACCCGCGACTTCGCCGTCGCGGGTGCCGGCCCGGCCCGCCGGGCCGCCCTGTCCGCGTTCAACCGCAGCTGGCTCGCCGAGGTGTGGGAGGCCGCGACCGGTGGGACGCAGATCGAGGGGATCGCGCTCGCCGCGGTCGGCAGCATCGGCCGCGGTGACGCCGGGCCGCTCAGCGACTACGACCTCGTCCTGCTCCACTCCGAGCGCTCGCTCCCCGCGAAGGAGCTCACCGCGCTCGCCGACCGCATCTGGTACCCCATCTGGGATGCCGGGGTGCGCCTGGACCACAGCGTCCGCACCGTCACCCAGTGCCGCCAGGTGGCGGCCGCCGACCTCACCGCCGCCGTCGGGCTGCTCGACCTCGCGCCGATCGCCGGCGACGAGCAGCTCGTCGCCGCCGCCCGCTCCACCGTCGCCCACGACTGGCGCGGCAACGCCCGCAAGCGCCTGCCGCAGCTCGTCGAGGCGGTCGTCTCCCGCCACCAGCGCCAGGGCGACCTCGCCCAGTCCATCGAGCCCGAGCTCAAGGAGGCCCACGGCGGGCTGCGCGACATGACCGTGCTCTCGGCCATGGCCGAGGCGTGGCTCGCCGACCGCCCGCACGGCGGGGTGGATGCCGCTCACGGGCTCCTGCTCGACGTGCGCGACGCCGTGCACGTCGTCACCGGCCGCGGGCGCGACCGCCTGGGCCGGGAGGACCACGACGCGGTCGCGGCCCTGCTCGGCCACGACGACGCCGACGACCTGCTCACCGCCGTCTCGTCCGCGGGGCGGCACATCTCCTACGCCCTCGACGGCACGCTGCGCCGCGCCGGCCAGTCGCAGCGCGCCCGCACCCTGCGGGTCGGCCCGCGCCGCCCGCAGATGACGCCGCTGGGTCACGGCCTGTTCGCCAGCGACGGCGAGGTCGTGCTCGGCTCGACCCGCCTGGCCGAGACCGACGAGGGGATGCCGATGCGCGCCGGCGTCGTGGCCGCCCGCGCCGGGCTGCCCATCTCGCCGGCGACCCTCGAGAACCTCGCCAAGCACGCGCCGGCACCGTCCGACCCCTGGCCCGGCACCCTGCGCGACCTGTTCGGCGACCTGCTCGCCTCGGGTCCGGGCCTGGTCACCGTCTGGGAGGGGCTGGACCAGGTCGGCATCGTCGACACCTGGCTGCCCGAGTGGTCGGCAGTGCGGTCACGCCCCCAGCGCAGCGCGGTGCACCGCCACACCGTCGACCGCCACCTCGTCGAGAGCGTCGTGCTCGCCGCCGGGCTCGTGCGCCGGGTCTCGCGGCCCGACCTGCTGCTCGTCGCCGCCCTGCTGCACGACATCGGCAAGGTACGCGGCGCCCACGACCACTCGCAGGCCGGCGCCGAGCTGGCGCGCGGCGTCGTCACCAGGTGGGGCTTCTCGCCGCGCGACGTCGAGGTGCTGGTGACCCTGGTGCGCGAGCACCTGACCCTCATCGAGCTCGCGACCCGCCGCGACCACCAGGACCCCGCGACGGTCGACGCCGCCGTCGCGGCCGTGGCCGGCGACCGGGAGGTCTTCGAGATGCTGCTGGCCCTCACCGAGGCCGACGCGTCGGCCGCGGGGCCGGCGGCCTGGACCGACTGGCGCGCCACGCTGCTCGACCAGCTCGCCGTCGCCGTGCGGTCGCGTCTGGACGGCCCGAGCTCCGTGGGGGGCGGGCTCGACGAGGACCTCGTCGCCGCCGATGCCACCGGGCTGCTCGACCCGGCGGTGCTCACCGCGGTGCGCTCCGGTGAGCCCAACGTGCGGGTCATCGCCACCGGCGGCTCACACCGGCTCGACATCACCGACCTCGACCGGGTGGGCCTGTTCGCCGACACGGCGGGCCTGCTCGCCGCCGAGGGGCACACCGTGCGCACCGCCATCCTGCGCACCGTCGACGGCGTCGCGGTCAACGAGTGGCACGTGGAGTCGCCGAGCGGCGCCGTGCCCGACCCCGTCCGCATCGAGCGCGGCCTGGCCCGCCTCGGCCGCGGCGACCGTGCCCCGCTGGCGACCCTCGACCGCCGCCGCGCGCACGTGGCCCGGCCGTCGGGCCAGGCGTCGATCGGCACCCCCGGCCAGGCACGCGCCCTGGTCGTGCCCGGAGCCAGCAGCGACGCCACGGTGCTCGAGGTGCGTGCCCAGGACCGGCCCGGCATGCTGCACGAGCTGGGAGCGGCGCTCGCGGGGGCCGGCATCTCGGTGCGCTCGGCGCACATCGCCACCTACGCGGGGCAGACGCTCGACACGTTCTACCTCACCGGTGCCGACGGTCTGCCGCTGCCGCCGGCCCGGGTGGCCCAGGCCGTCAGCCTGGTCATCGACACCTGCGACGGCGTCTGAGCGCAGGAAGCCTGGGGGCTCCTCGAACGTGGGTGAAAACCCTTGCCTCAGCGACGATCTTCACCCACGTTTCGCTCTGGGCCCCGAAGGCGTCACGAATGTGGGTGAAGACCTTGGCCTCCACGAGGATCTTCACCCACGTTCGCGCTCCGGGCGCCCGGTCCGGAGCGATCGTCACCAGCCGTTAGCCTTGACCGGTGTTCAACAGCCTCTCCGACCGCCTGACCGACACCTTCAAGAACCTCCGCTCCAAGGGGAGGCTCACGGAGTCCGACGTCAACAAGACGGTCCGTGACATCCGCCTGGCGCTGCTCGACGCCGACGTGGCCCTGCCGGTCGTCAAGGAGTTCACCTCCGTCGTGCGCGAGCGAGCGCTCGGGGCCGAGGTCAGCGAGGCGCTGAACCCCGCCCAGCAGGTCGTCAAGATCGTCAACGAGGAGCTCGTCGGCATCCTCGGTGGTGAGACGCGCGGCATCCGGTTCGCGAAGCAGCCGCCGACCGTCATCATGCTCGCCGGCCTGCAGGGGTCGGGCAAGACGACGCTGGCGGGCAAGCTCGGCGCCTGGCTCAAGGCCCAGGGCCACACCCCGCTGCTCGTCGCTGCCGACCTGCAGCGTCCCAACGCCGTCACCCAGCTCGAGGTCGTCGGCGAGCGGGCCGGCGTGCCGGTGTTCGCCCCCGAGCGTGGCAACGTCTTCGGCCACGACGTGGTCACCGAGAGCGGTGAGGGCACCCGCAGCCACGGCGACCCGGTCGCGGTATCGCGGGCCGGAATCGAGCAGGCCCGGCGGGCGCAGCACGACGTCGTCATCGTCGACACCGCCGGCCGCCTGGCCATCGACGAGAACCTCATGCAGCAGGCCGCCGACATCCGCGCCGCGATCTCGCCCGACGAGGTGCTGTTCGTCATCGACGCGATGATCGGCCAGGCCGCCGTCGAGACCGCCCACGCCTTCCAGGAGGGCGTCGACATCACCGGCGTCGTGCTCACCAAGCTCGACGGCGACGCCCGCGGTGGTGCCGCCCTGTCGGTCGCCTCGGTCACCGGGCGCCCGATCATGTTCGCCAGCACCGGCGAGGGCGTGAAGGACTTCGAGGTCTTCCACCCCGACCGGATGGCGTCGCGCATCCTCGACATGGGCGACGTGCTCACCCTGATCGAGCAGGCCGAGAAGGCGTTCTCGCGCGACCAGGCCAGCGAGATGGAGCGCAAGTTCCTCGCGGCCGAGGACTTCACCTTCGACGACTTCCTCCAGCAGATGGCGGCCATCAAGAAGATGGGCTCGCTGAAGTCGATCCTCGGCATGATGCCCGGCATGGGCCAGATGCGCGCCCAGCTCGACGCCTTCGACGAGAAGGAGTTCGACCGGGTCGAGGCGATGGTCTTCTCGATGACGCCGTTCGAGCGCAACCACCCCAAGCAGATCAACGGCTCGCGCCGCGCGCGCATCGCCAAGGGCTCGGGCACCAGCACCTCCGAGGTCAACCAGCTGCTCGAGCGCTTCGGCGAGGCACAGAAGATGATGAAGCAGATGGCCAAGGGCGGGGGAATGCCCGGGATGCCGGGGATGCCCGGTGGCGGTTCGGGCCCGGGCAAGCGCGGTCGCCAGCAGGTGCCGCAGCGCCGCAAGTCCAAGTCGGGCAACCCGGCCAAGCGGGCGGCGGAGGAGCGGGCGGCGGGTGCGCGCCCGGCATCCACCGGTGGTGGCGCGTTCGGCGCCGGCAGCGCGGGTGCGCCCGGTGGCCTCGACCCCGCCGCCATCGACCCGGCGAGCCTGCCCAAGGGGTTCGAGAAGTTCCTGGGGCAGTGAGCCCGGCGCACGGCGGCGTCCTGCACACGATGCCGGTCGGCACTGCCGGGCCGCGGGTCGCCTTCCTGCACGGCCTGTTCGGGCAGGGGCGCAACTGGACCCAGATCGCCAAGGGGCTGGCCGGTCCCGACGGCGCCCGAGCCCGCTGCCTGCTCGTCGACCTGCCCGACCACGGTCGCTCGCCGTGGAGCGATGAGTTCTCCTACGAGGCGTATGCCGGTGCCGTCGCCGCCACGCTCGAGGCCGCGGCGCCGGGGGAGCCCTGGGTGCTCGTGGGCCACTCGCTGGGCGGCAAGGTCGCCATGGTCACCACACTGACCCACCCCGAGCTGGTGCGCAGCGTGGTCGTCGTCGACATCGCGCCCAAGGACTACGGCGACCTCGACCGGTTCGTGCACTACATCGAGGCGATGCGGGCCCTGCCGCTCGACGAGCTCACCGGCCGGGCCGACGCCGAGGCGCGCTTCGCCGCGGTCGAGCCCGACCCGGGGGTGCGCGGCTTCCTGCTGCAGAACCTGCGCCGGCACGGCACGACCTGGTCGTGGCAGGCCAACCTCGAGCTGCTCGCCCGCGACGCGGCCCGCGGCACCGACTCGCAGATCGCCGACTTCCCCGAGCTGGGCGTCCCACCCTACGACGGGCCGGTGGTGTGGCTGGTCGGCGGCGACTCGAGCTACGTCAAGGACGCCGACACCGCGCAGATGCGTGCGCTGTTCCCGCGGGCTCGCCCGGTCGTCGTCAACGGGGTGGGCCACTGGGTGCACTCCGAGGCCCCCGAGGTGGTCACCGAGACGCTGCGCCGGGTGCTGCGCCTCCTCCCCGCCGACTGACACCGGCATACTCGGGCGATGAGCACTCCTGCGCCCGACCCCGTGGCGCGGGTGCGCGCCATCTTCGACACCGTGGCCGACGACTACGACCAGAGCGGGGTGCCGTTCTTCGCGCCCGCGGCGCAGGGCCTCGTCGATGCCCTCGAGCCGAAGCCGGGGGAGCGAGGGCTCGACATCGGGTGTGGCCGGGGCGCGGTCACGACCCTGCTGGCGCGCGCCGTGCTGCCCGCGGGGAGCCTCGACGCGGTCGACCTGAGCCCGGCGATGGTCGAGCACACCCGTTCCCTCATGGCCGCCGAGGCGCTCGCCGTTCGCACCGCCGTGATGGATGCCGGCAACCCGGACCTGCCCTCGGCCTCCTACGACGTCATCGCCTCGTCGCTGGTGCTGTTCTTCCTCCCCGACCCGTCGGCGGCGCTGACCCGCTGGGTGGGTCTGGTCGCGCCGGGTGGCCGCATCGGCCTCACCACCTTCGGGGATCCTGACCCCGTGTGGGACCGGCTCGACGCGCTCTTCCGGCCCTGGCTGCCGCCGGGGATGCTCGACCCCAAGGTCGTCGGGCCGGACGCCCCCTTCTCCAGCGACGCCGGCATGGAGGCGTTGCTGCGTGACGCCGGGGCCACTGACGTGCGCACGGTGACCCGGCGCCTCGACGTGCCATGGGGCGACGTGCAGGGGTGGAAGGCCTTCTCGATGAGCACCGGCCAGCGGGCGATGTGGGCGATGGTGCCGGCGGAGGAACGCGACGGGCTGGAGGCGCGTGCCACGGAGATCCTGCAGGACGCCCGCGACGACACCGGCCGGGCGGTCATCTGGCAGGACATGCGCTACACCCTCGGCAACGCAGCCGACTGAGCACGTGCCCACGCCTGGCACCACTAGGGTCGGGCCATGGCTCAGGTGCTGCACCTCACCGGTCCCGTCCTCGTCGGCGCCGACGACGTGCGCCCGCAGGCGTGGGTGGCCGGGGGCCGCATCACGTACGCCGCGCCGGCCGGCGACCACGACGTCACCACCGTGCCGGGCTGGGTGCTGCCCGGCCTGGTCGATGCCCACAGCCACATCGGACTGGGCGCGCAGGGAGCCGTCGACGACGCGACCGCCGAGGCCCAGGCGCTGGCCGACCGGGATGCCGGGGCGCTGCTGCTGCGCGACGCCGGCTCGCCCGCCGACACCCGCTGGGTGCAGGCCCGTGACGACCTGCCTCGCCTCGTACGGGCCGGCCGGCACATCGCCCGCACGCGCCGCTACATCCGCAACTTCGCCTGGGAGGTCGAGCCGGAGCAGCTCGTCGAGCAGGTGCGCCTGGAGGCCCGCGCCGGCGACGGCTGGGTCAAGCTGGTCGGCGACTGGATCGACCGCGACACCGGCGACCTCGCGCCGTGCTGGCCGGTCGACGTGCTGACGCAGGCCGTCGCGGCCGCCCACGAGGAGGGCGCCCGGGTGACCGCGCACTGCTTCGGCGAGGACTCGCTGCGCGACCTCGCGGCGGCCGGCACCGACTGCGTCGAGCACGCCTGCGGGCTCGAGCCCGACACGGTCGCGTCGTTCGCCGCTCAGGGGATCACCATCGTGCCGACCCTGGTCAACATCGACACCTTCCCGCAGATCGCCGAGCCGGCCCGCGAGAAGTTCCCGGACTACTACCGGCACATGATCGACCTGTGGCAACGGCGTTACGCGACCATCGGCGACGCGCGCGACGCCGGCATCCCGATCTACGTCGGTACGGATGCCGGTGGCTCGCTCCCGCACGGGCTGGTCGCCACCGAGGTGGCGCACCTCGCGCACGCTGGTTTCACGACCGACGAGGCGCTGGATGCCGCGTGCTGGGGTGCGCGCTCGTGGCTCGGCTGGCCCGGGCTGGAGGAGGGCGAGGAGGCCGACCTGGTGGTTTACGCCGACGACCCGCGCGAGGACCTCGCAGCTCTGGCCGCCCCGTCACTGGTCGTGCTGCGCGGCATCCCGCACCAGCCCTGACCCGAGCCTCCTGCTGCGCTGCAGGAGTGCCCTCTCACATGGCGAGACATAATCACGTGTTATTCGACTGATAACGCGGGGCTATAGCAAACTCCTATCCAGCGCAGGGGAATGCGCTCCGGGGACCACTGCACGTGGCTCCGGCACACCACCAAGGAGACGAACCGCCATGATCACCCGCCGCCACACTTTCGCCGCCGTCGCCGCCGCCGCGTCGTTGGTGATGACGGCCTGTGCCGGCGGCGGGTCGAGCGACACCGTCGGTGCCGCGGCCGCAGCGGCGCCGGCCGCCGGCACCAGCACCGTCAACCTGTTCGCCTACGCCGTGCCGAAGCCCGGCTACGACAAGCTGATCCCGGCCTTCCAGGCGACCGATGCCGGCAAGGGCGTGCAGTTCCAGCAGTCCTACGGCGCCTCGGGCGACCAGTCGCGCAAGGTCGCCGCCGGCGCCGAGGCCGACTTCGTCAACTTCTCGGTCGAGCCCGACATCACCCGCCTCGTCGACGCCGGCCTGGTCGACGCGAGCTGGAACGCCAACGAGCACAAGGGAATCCCGTTCGGCTCGGTCGTGACCGTCGTGGTGCGCAAGGGCAACCCCAAGGGCATCAAGGACTGGGACGACCTGCTCCAGCCGGGCCTCGAGGTCGTCACCCCCAACCCGTTCAGCTCGGGCTCGGCCAAGTGGAACCTGCTGGCCCCCTACGCCGCCAAGAGCAACGGGGGGCAGGACAAGGCGGCCGGCCTGGCCTTCATCGACTCGCTGGTCAAGGACCACGTCAAGGTGCAGCCGAAGTCGGGCCGGGAGGCGACCGAGGCCTTCCTGCAGGGTTCCGGTGACGCGCTGATCACCTACGAGAACGAGGCGCTGTTCATCGAGCGCAAGGGCGACCCGGTCGAGCACGTCACGCCGCCGCAGACCTTCAAGATCGAGAACCCCACCGCGGTGGTCACCAAGGGCAAGGGCGCCGCGAGCGCAAAGGCCTTCAACGACTACCTGTTCACGCCGGCGGCCCAGGAGCTCTGGGCGCAGGCCGGCTTCCGCCCGGTCGACGCGACGGTGGCCGCCAAGTACGCCAAGGACTTCCCGCAGCCCCAGAAGCTGTGGACCATCGCCGACCTGGGTGGCTGGAAGGACGTCGACTCGACGCTGTTCAAGAAGGACGTCGGCGACATCGCCAAGATCTACGACGCGGCCACCCAGTAGGAGCCATGACGACCACCATCCGACACCGCGAGGACCTGCTCGAGACCTCCTCGCCACCCGAGCACCGGGCCGGCACCCCTCCCACCCGGGAGGGGGGCCGGCCCCGGCTCGCGCCCGGGCGCGCCCTCGGCGTCGGCATCGTGGGCCTGTGGCTCAGCGTCATCGTGCTGCTGCCGCTGGCGGCGCTGACCGTGCACTCGCTCGACGAGGGGCTCGCCGGCTTCTGGGATGCCGTGACGTCGCCCGTCGCGGTGGCCGCCATCCAGACCACCCTGCTGGTGTCGGTCGGAGTGGCCCTGCTCAACGCCGTGATGGGCACCCTGGTCGCCTGGGTGCTCGTGCGTGACGACTTCCCCGGCAAGCGCTACGTCAACGCGCTGATCGACCTGCCCTTCGCCCTGCCGACCATCGTGGCGAGCATCGTGCTGCTCTCGCTCTACGGCCCGAACAGCCCGATCGGGGTGCACCTCAACGCGACTCGCGGGGGCCTGGCCATCGCCCTGGCCTTCGTGACCCTGCCCTTCGTCGTCCGCTCGGTGCAGCCGGTGCTCATCGAGCTCGACCGCGAGGTCGAGGAGGCCGCGGCATCCCTGGGCGCGTCGAACGCCACCACCTTCCGCCGGGTCGTGCTGCCCACGCTGGCGCCGGCCATCATCAGCGGCGCCGGGCTGGCCTTCGCCCGGGCGGTGGGGGAGTACGGCTCGGTGGTGCTCATCGGCGGCAACATCCCGCACCAGACGCAGGTCGTCTCGCAGTACATCCAGCAGCAGATCGAGATCGACCGGCCCGCCAACGCCGCCGCCGTCTCGGTCGTGCTGCTGGCCATCTCGTTCGTCTCCCTCTTCGTGCTGCGGCTGTGGGGCAGCCGTGCCCAGCGCCGGGAGGAGCGCACCTCATGACCACCACCCGAGGCTCCCGGCTGACCCTGCGCGTCATCGCGCTCACCTACGTGCTGGGCCTGCTCGCCCTGCCGATCGTCGTCATCCTCTACCGCACCTTCGAGCCCGGCATCGGCACGTTCCTGGAGTCGATCCGCACGCCGGCGGCCATCTCTGCGCTCAACCTGTCGCTCACGATCGTGGCGATCGTCGTGCCGCTCAACGTCGTCTTCGGCATCGTCACCGCCATCGCCCTGGTGCGCTGGCGGGTGCCCGGGCGCGGCCTCATCCAGGCCGTCGTCGACCTGCCGTTCGCGGTCTCGCCGATCGTGGTCGGCGTCTCGCTGATCATGCTGTGGGGTGTGTCGGGCTGGTTCGGCGGGCTCGAGGGCTCCACCGGGGTCAAGGTCATCTTCGGCCTGCCCGGCATGGTGCTCGCCACCCTCTTCGTGACCCTGCCGTTCGTCGTGCGCGAGGTCGAGCCGGTGCTGCACGAGATCGGCACCGAGCAGGAGCAGGCGGCATCCACCCTCGGCGCCTCGGGCTGGCAGACCTTCTGGCGCATCACCCTGCCGGCCATCCGGTGGGGCCTGACCTACGGCATCGTGCTCACCGTGGCTCGGGCGCTGGGCGAGTTCGGCGCCGTGATCATGGTGTCGTCCGGCTTCCCCGGGGTGTCGCAGACGCTGACCCTGCTCGTGCACTCCCGCTACCTGGACGACCACAACACCTACGGCGCGTATGCCGCGGCGACCGTGCTCATGGGCCTCGCCATCGCGACCCTGCTGCTGATGACCCTGCTCGACCGCAAGAGGAGCACCCGATGATCACCGTCTCGAACGCCCGCAAGAACTACGGCGACTTCGTCGCGCTCGACGACGTCAGCCTCGAGATCCCCTCGGGCTCGCTGACCGCGCTGCTCGGGCCCAGCGGCTCGGGCAAGTCGACCTTGCTGCGGTCCATCGCCGGTCTCGAGGGGCTCGACTCGGGCGTGGTCTCCATCGGCGGCGTCGACGTCAGCCGCGAGCCCCCGCAGAAGCGCGGCATCGGGTTCGTCTTCCAGCACTACGCCGCCTTCAAGCACATGACGGTGCGCGACAACGTGGCCTTCGGCCTGACCATCCGCAAGCGCCCCAAGCCCGAGGTGCGCCGCAAGGTCGACGAGCTGCTCGAGATCGTGGGGCTCGACGGGTTCCAGCACCGCTACCCGGCGCAGCTCTCCGGCGGCCAGCGCCAGCGGATGGCGCTCGCCCGCGCCCTGGCCGTCGACCCGCAGGTGCTGCTGCTCGACGAGCCGTTCGGCGCGCTCGACGCCAAGGTGCGCGCCGACCTGCGGCACTGGCTGCGCCGACTGCACGACGAGGTGCACGTCACCACCGTGCTGGTCACGCACGACCAGGAGGAAGCGCTCGACGTCGCCGACCGGATCGCCGTGCTCAACAAGGGCCGCATCGAGCAGGTCGGTGACCCGGTGTCGCTCTACGAGCGGCCGGCCAACGACTTCGTCATGTCGTTCCTCGGCTCGGTGGCCCGCCTGGGCGGCCAGCTGGTGCGGCCGCACGACATCGTGCTGGAGCGCGACCGGGTGGCGGCGCTGGCGGCCGACGCCCGCGTGCCCGGTTCGCCCGGGGTCGTCGAGGCCGTGGTCGAGCGCGTGGTGCGGCTCGGCTTCGAGGTGCGCGTCGAGCTGCGGGCCGACTCGGGCGAGCGCTTCGCCGCCCAGGTCACCCGGGCCGAGGCCGACCGCCAGCGGTTCGAGCCGGGCGAGACGGTGTTCGCCCGTGCGGTGCGCCCGGCCGACGCGACCGACGCCGAGCCGGCACTGGCCATCTGAGGGAGCGCCCGGCATCCGGGTGGCGGGTCCAGTGGGCTCGGGTGCGCCACACTGTGGCGCGTGGACATCTCCGCGCGCACCGAGTACGCCGTCCGGGCGATGCTGGCGCTCGCGCAGGCCCAGGAGCTCGATGCCGGGCCGATCAGCGTCGAGAACCTGGCCCAGCGCCAGGACCTGCCGCGCAAGTTCCTCGAGGCGATCGTGGCCGACCTGCGGGCCGCGGACCTCGTGGTGAGCACCCGCGGGGCCAGGGGTGGCTACACGCTGGCGCGGCCGGCATCCGAGGTCTCGCTCGGTGACGTCTTCCGCGCGGTCGACGGCCCGCTCGCCGAGGTGCGCGGGCTGCGGCCGCACGAGACGAGCTACGAGGGTGTCGCCCGGCACCTGCCGACGGTGTGGGTGGCCGTGCGGGTCGCGCTGCGCGAGGTGCTCGACGACACCAGCCTCGCCGACGTGCTCGACGGCGACCTGCCCCCGGCGGTGCGCGCCAAGGCCGACGCACCGGACGCCTGGCGCAACCGCTGAGCGCGCACGACGACGGCCGTGGTTCGGGCAGCGGCCGAGGTCTGGCAGAATGGACGGCTGTACCCGTCCGGTCGGAGCACCTCGTGCCCGCCGGACCGGACGCCTACACCGGAGCATCCGGCACCCCGAGCGAAAAGTGCTCGGTCTCGCCGCGCTCACCAGATGAAGTGGAGTGACCACCACCGTGGCCGTCAAGATCCGACTGAAGCGCATGGGCAAGATCCGTGCACCGTTCTACCGCGTCGTCGTCATGGACTCGCGCACCAAGCGCGATGGCCGGGCCATCGAGGAGATCGGCAAGTACCACCCCACCGAGGAGCCCTCGGTCATCCAGATCGACAGCGACCGTGCGCAGTACTGGCTCAGCAACGGTGCCCAGCCGACCGAGGCCGTCGCCGCGCTGCTGAAGATCACCGGTGACTGGCAGAAGTACAAGGGCGAGCCCGGCACCGAGGGCACCCTGCGGGTCAAGGCCCCCAAGACGTCCAAGAAGGACCTCTACGAGGCTGCTCTCGCCGCCGCCGGCAAGACCAGCGACGACGGCACCGGCGCCACCACGGCCAGGAAGCGCGCCGCCAAGAAGGCCGAGCCGGCCGCCGAGGCGCCCGCTGCCGACGCTGTGGCCGAGACCCCGGCCGCCCCGGCCGAGGCCCCCGCGGCCGAGGCCACCGACGGCGAGCAGGCCTGACCGTGCTCGAGGAGGCTCTCGAGCACCTCGTGACGAGCATCGTCGACCACAAGGACGAGGTGCAGGTGCGCCGCAAGGACCTGCGCCGCGGTGAGGTGCTCGAGGTGCGTGTGCACCCCGACGACCTCGGCCGCGTCATCGGTCGCTCCGGCCGCACCGCCAGCGCGCTGCGCACCGTGATGGGTGCGCTCTCCGGTGGTCGCCAGATCCGCATCGACATCGTCGACACCGACCGGGTCCGCTGACCCGAGTGGACTCGTGAGCCCGAGCACCGTCGTCGCCCGGATCGGCAAGCCGCACGGGCTGCTCGGTGAGGTGACCGTGCAGCTGCACACCGACGAGCCGGAGCGGCGGCTGGCCGTCGGCACGGTCATCGACACCGAGGCCGCTACCGGTACCGGTGTGCCGCGAGCGCTGACCGTGCGCTCGACCCGGGTGCACAACGGGGTCTGGCTCGTGGCGTTCGAGGAGGTCCCCGACCGCACCGGCGCCGAGTCGCTGCGCGGCACCCGGCTGGTGGTCGACGCCGCCGACGTGCTGCCCGCCGACGACGAGGATGACGTCTTCACCGAGGAGCAGCTGCGCGGGCTGGCCGTCGTCGACCCGGCCGGCACGGTGCTCGGCGAGGTGGGTGGGCTCGAGCTCGGCGCCGCCCAGGACCGGCTCGTGATCCTGCTGCCCGACGGCCGCGAGGCTCAGGTGCCCTTCGTGACGGCGCTGGTGCCCGAGGTCGACCTCGAGGCGGGCCGGGTCGTCGTCGACGCGCCACCCGGGTTGCTCGACCTGGGGGTCTGACCTCCGTGCGCGTCGACGTCGTCACGATCTTCCCCGAGTACCTCGCGCCCCTGGACCTGTCGCTGATCGGCAAGTCGCGGCGCGACGGCATCCTCGACGTGCGCGTGCACGACCTGCGCGACTTCGCCCACGACCGGCACCGCACGGTCGACGACAGCCCCTTCGGCGGGGGCGCCGGCATGGTGATGACACCCGGGCCGTGGGCGCAGGCGCTGGATGCCGTCGTCGCCTCGGGACCCGCGGGAGATGCCATGGCGCCCCACCTGATCGTGCCCGGTCCGGGTGGGGTGCCCTTCAGCCAGGCGCTGGCGAGCTCGCTCGCCGATGAGCCGTGGCTGGCCTTCGCCTGCGGGCGCTACGAGGGCATCGACGAGCGGGTCTACGAGCACGCCGCGGACCGGATGCCGGTGACGGTCGTCTCGCTCGGCGACTACGTGCTCAACGGCGGCGAGGTGGCGGTGCTGGCCATGGTCGAGGCCGTGGGCCGGCTGCTGCCCGGGGTGGTGGGCAACGCTGAGTCGCTCGTCGAGGAGTCGCACGAGGACGGCCTCCTCGAGTACCCGGTCTACACCCGCCCCGCCACCTGGGACGACGGCGGCACCGTGCGTGAGGTGCCGCCCGTGCTGTTGTCGGGTGACCACGGCACGATCGCCGCGTGGCGCCACCAGCAGCGGCTGGAGCGCACGGCATCCCGGCGCCCTGACCTGCTTCCGGTGTCGGCCACGGTGGGGGCACTCGCCGATCTCGACGTGCGGGCCGCGACCCCGGCCGATGCCGCCGAGCTGCTCGTGCTGCAACGCGCCTGTTGGGTGCGCGAAGGGCTTGCGGCGCAGGGCCGTTGGGTCGTGCCCCCGCTGGTCGAGGAACTCGACGACGTCGTGGCCGGGCTGAGCGAGTGGACCACGTATGCCGTGCGCGTGCGGTCCACCGACGGCTCGCGCGGGCGGCTGGTCGGGTCGGTGCGTGGGCGGGTGCGGCCGGTCGACCCCACCTTCTGGGAGGTGGGCCGGCTGATGGTGGCGCCCGACCTCCGGGGCCGCGGCCTGGGCCGGGAGCTGCTGGCGCTGGGGGAGTCGCCGGCGCCGGCGTCGGCGACCGCCTACTGGCTGACGACCGGCATCCTCGAGGAGGGCAACCAGCGGTTCTACAAGCGCGCCGGCTACCGGCTGGTGCCGGGCGAGGCCACCTATCCCGGCGCGGTCGACCTCACCAAACGGCGGCGCTGAGCGCCCGCACGACCGGCCAGGCGCCGTCGGTCCAGTTGGCGATGACCGTGTAGGTGACGGCCGACGACGGCCGGCGCACGCTGGCGAACGACACACCCGCGTCGTAGCCCTCCATCCAGACCGTGTCGGTCGTGGCGTGCAGGTGGAAGCCGAGGCCGCACCGGGAGTCCTCCTCCGGCCAGTCGCTGTGCGGCCGGAGCATTGCGGCGAGCCGACCGAGCGGGACGACCCGTCCGGCGAACAGCGCCTCCCAGAGCCGGCTGAGGTCGGCCACCGTCGAGTAGATGCCACCGTCGCCGGTGCCGACCACCGGCAGGTGGAGCACGTTGGTGCGCAGGCCGTCGGCGGCCAGGTAGCCGTGGGCGGCGCGGCCCGAGAGCTCGTCGGAGCGCAGGAAGGCGGTGCCGACCATGCCGGCCGGCTCGCAGACCAGGGTGTCGACGAGCTCGTGGAAGGCGACGCCGCTGGCGCGTTCGGCCAGCAAGGCCAGCACGACGTAGCCGCTGTTGTTGTACGCGAACCCTTCGCCGGCCCGGAACACGGTCTCGTGACCGTCGAGCACCGGCAGCCACTGCTCGGTGGTCACCAGCTGGTGCACGGGCACCGGCATCACGTAGTCGGTGATGTCGTGGACGGCCTCCTCGTCGAAGTAGTCACCGATCCCAGACCGGTGGGCCAGCAGGTGCTCGACCGTCACGTCGTCGGCGACCAGCGGGAGGTCGTCACCGAGCAGCGAGCGGGCGGTCGTGCCGAGCTCCAGGGTGCCGCGCTCCACCAGGGCCATGACCGCGAGCGCGGTGAGGGTCTTGGTCGCACTGGCGGTCGCGAACTGCGTCTGCACCGTGTTGGCCACCTCGTGGGCGCGGTCGGCGAACCCATAGGCCTGTGCCAGCTCGGTCTCGCCGGCCCGGTCGACGCGCACCACACCGGAGAACCCGGAGGTGCGCGCGACGTCATCCACCACGTCCTTCAAGGAGCCCATGAGGCGAAGGTAACGACCGCGTCACCCGATGGACAGCGAGTTACGGCCGGTGCCGCACACCTCGGGGCGCCATCCGGCCGCCGCCTGCGCTTGACTGGGGTGATGCCGGCGGATGCGTGGACGGTCGACTCGCTCGACCTCGAGGGGTACCTGAACCGACTGGGGGTCTCGGCGCGCGCGCCCAGCCCGGCGGCGCTCGCCGACCTGCACGAGGCACACGTGCGCACGTTCACGTTCGACAACATCGACGTGCTGCTCGGCCGGCATCCGGGCGTCTCCCTCGGCGCGGTGCAGGAGAAGTTCGTCGGCCGCGGTCGTGGCGGCTACTGCTTCGAGCACAGCACGGTCTTCGCGGCCGCCCTCGAACGGCTCGGCTACCGGGTGCGGCGGCACCTGGGCCGGGTCGGCGACCCGCGGGCGGGCGCCCAGCAGGGGCGCACCCACATGGTGGTCGAGGTGGTGCTCGACGGCCGCCGGCTGCTGTGCGACCCCGGTTTCGGGATGAGCCTGCTGCGGCCCATCCCGATGGAGGACGGCGCGCAGGACGAGTACCCGCCGGGCTGGCGCCACCGGGTGCGCGAGACGTCCGGCGGCTGGGTGCTGGAGCGGTGGCGCGAGGGTGGCTGGGAGGTCGCGCACACCACCGACGAGCTGGAGGTGATGCCGGTCGACGTCCTGATCGGGCACCACTTCACGAGCACCTACCCGGGCTCGCACTTCACCACCGGCTTCGTGCTCGGCAAGCACCTGCCCGGCCGGCACGTCACGGTGACCCACGACTCGCTCACCGTGCGCACCCCGGGTGAGCCGACGGAGCACCGACCGCTGCGTCCGGGCGAGGTGGAGGAGTGGCTCACCGCGTTCGAGGTGGACCTGAGCCCGGACGAGCGGTCGCGCCTGCTGGAGCGGGTGCACCAGCTGTCGGCCTGAGCCGTCATCCGTCAGGGCTGCAGCGACGCCTTGAGGTCGGGCGGCAGCAGCAGCGCCTCGCCGATCAGCCGCTCGGCCACCACCGCGGTGGTCGTCTGCGCCGCCATGATGCCCATCAGCACGAGCACCTGGGCTGCCGCCGCCTGCGCCGGTGACCCCCCGCCCAGCAGCACCCCGATGAACGCCCCCGGCAACGTGACGACGCCGGCCGTGCGCACCTGGTCCAGGCCGGGGATGAGCGCCTCGGGCACCCGGCGGTGCACCACCTCGCCAACGGCCTGGGGCCGGGTGAGCCCCAGCGACAGGGCCGCCTCGTACTGGCCCTTCTCCTCGCGCAGCGCGGCGAAGGCCCGACGACAGGTGAGCGTGTGCCCGTTCATCGTGTTGCCGGCGAGGATGCCGACCACGGGCACCAGCGCGATGCCGGTCGGCGGAACGGTGCGGGTCGCCAGGATGATGAGCACCACCGGGAGCAGCCCGGCGAGCATGGCCAGGGTCGCCCAGGGCCACGCCTTGGGCGCCTCGACCCGGCGCACGGTGGTGACCACCGCGACGACGAACATGAAGGCCAGCAGGAGCAACGAGAGCCACAAGGACTTGATGACGGCGGCGATGACGAGCGCCGCGATGCTCAGCTGCACGATCGCCCGGGCGGCGGCGAACAGGGTCGAGCCCGGCTGCGGCAGCCGCCCGACGAGGTACATCGTGACGGTGAGCACGAGCAGGAGCATCACCGCGAGGGCGACGGGCAGGCCCGGGTCGATGCTCACCGGCACACCGTATGCCGTGCGACGCCGTCGGGCGCCCAGCGGGCGGTGCGGTGCGCGCGGCGGCCGCGTCACGGCATCCGGTGATTTCGCCGGTCGCCGCCACCTCTGGCAGACTGGGTGGCTGCGTCCCGTCGACTCGACGGCCCCCGCCACAGGGGGAGTGCCCGAAGGACTCGTTCCCACCGGCATGCGGCCCGACGGACGCACCTTCGAACTCCGCAACACCAAACACCCGCGGGTGACCTGTGGCAGGCCGCGAGAAAGCGACATCCGTCATGCAGCGTTTCGACGAGCTCGACCGCGCGTCGATCAAGACCGACATCCCGGAGTTCCGCGCCGGCGACAACGTCAAGGTCCACGTCAAGGTCGTCGAGGGCACCCGCTCGCGCATCCAGGTCTTCCAGGGCGTCGTCATCCGTCGCCACGGCGGCGGCGTCGGTGAGACCTTCACCGTCCGCAAGGTCTCCTTCGGCGTCGGCGTAGAGCGCACCTTCCCGCTCCACACGCCGATCATCGACCACATCGAGCTCGTCACCCGTGGTGACGTGCGCCGCGCGAAGCTCTACTACCTGCGCGACCTGCGCGGCAAGGCCGCCAAGATCAAGGAGAAGCGCGACACCCCCGTCGCGCGCTGAGACCTTCCCGAAACGGTGCGGCCATCCCAGACGGGGCGACTAGGCTCCACGGGGTGACGGCCCGTCCAGATGCCGACCCGGCACCGGCCACTTCGCTGGCCGAGGCCGGGTCGCGTCGTCCCCGGCTGGTCGTGCTCCTCGGGGCCGCGATCGTCGTCACCGCGCTGGTGCAGGCGTTCGTGCTCCAGTCGTTCTTCGTCCCCAACGCCGCGCTCGCGCCGACCCTCGAACCAGGAGACCGTGTCCTCGTGTGGAAGGTGAGCCCGGCTGCCGAGCCCGGTGACCTGGTCGTGGTCGACACCACGGCCACGGCCGCCGTCGACCGCTCGACCCCGGTCGCCGACGGGCTGGTCGGCGGCGTGCTGTCCTCGGTGGCCGACGCGCTGGGTGTCGAGGTCGGCGCCCAGAGCCAGGCCGCCGTGGTCGGCTCCTCCACGTCGGATGCCGTCACCCTCACCGCGCCCGTCGCCACCACCGTGCCGCGCGACGCGGTCGTCGGCACGGTGGGCCTGCGGGTCTGGCCGCTGAGCCGGTTCGGCACGGTGTCAGGCGCTCCCGAGGCCCTGCGGTGAGCGCCCCCGAGACCGACCCCGTGGCAGAGGGACGCGACGACGAGGGACACGTCGCCCCGGAGGACCAGGAGCAGGGCCCCCTGCGGATGGTGACGGCGGCGGTCCGCGAGGTCGTCGTCGTGATCGCCATGGCGCTGGTGCTGTCCTTCATCGTCAAGACCTGGCTGCTGCAGGCCTTCTTCATCCCCTCGGGGTCGATGGAGGACACCCTCCTCGTCGGCGACCGGGTGATCGTGTCGAAGCTGACGCCCGGCCCGGTCGACCTCAAGCACGGCGACGTCGTCGTCTTCCAGGACCCCGGGGGCTGGCTCGAGGTGCTGCCCCCCGTGCAGCGCACCGGGATCACGGGGGCGATCCACGACGGGCTGGTGTTCGTGGGGCTGCTGCCGGCCGAGTCCGAGGACCACCTCATCAAGCGGGTCATCGGCCTGCCCGGTGACCACGTGGTGTGCTGCTCAGCCGACCGCAAGCTGATGATCAACGGGGTGTCGATCACCGAGCCCTACCTCAAGCCCGGCGACGAGTCCAGCGAAGTGAACTTCGACATCACCGTGCCGGCCGGGCACGTGTGGGTCATGGGCGACCACCGCTCCGACTCCGAGGACTCGCGCTTCCACGACCCGAGCGGCTCCGGCAAGGACGGCGCGGTGCCGATCGACGACATCACCGGCCGGGCCGTCGCCATCGTCTGGCCGCTCGACCGCGCCGGTTGGCTGTCCGACCACGAGGAGACCTTCGCCGCCGTCCCCGAAGCGGCGGCCGGGCCGTGAGCCCGGCACCTGCGCGCCGGCCGAGCCTGCGGGTCGAGCGGGCCCTGCAGCGCGACGGCCACCGGGTGCTCGCCGGGATGGACGAGGTCGGCCGGGGCGCGCTCGCCGGCCCGGTCACCGTCGGCGTCGTCGTCATCGACGAGACCTGCCGTTCGGCACCCCAGGGCGTGAAGGACTCCAAGCTGCTCGCGCCGCACGCCCGGGAGCGGATGGTGCCCCGCATCGAGCGCTGGGCGCTGGCCCACGCCGTCGGGCACGCGAGCGCCGACGAGATCGACGAGATCGGCATCATCGCCGCCCTGCGCCTGGCCGGGTGCCGCGCGCTGGGCACGGTGGCCGCGGCCGGCATCCGGCCCGACCTGGTCATCCTCGACGGCAACCACGACTGGCTCACCTCGCCGCAGGACGTCGGCCTGTTCGCCTTCGCCCACGAGAACCGGGTCGAGACCCCGCCGGTGACGACGATGATCAAGGCCGACCTGAAGTGCTCGTCGGTCGCGGCGGCCAGCGTGCTCGCGAAGGTGCAGCGCGACCGGATCATGGTCGACCTCGGCGCCGACGACGCCTACGCCGGCTACGGCTGGGTCGAGAACAAGGGGTATGCCGCGCCGGAGCACATGGATGCGCTGCGCCGGCTCGGGCCCTGTGACCTGCACCGGCGGTCGTGGCGGCTGCCCGGGACGATGGACGATGATGGCGACGTGGCCGAGAGCCGGACGACCGACCTGACCCCAGTGGGAGAGCGATGAGCTCGGAGGACCTCGAGAAGTACGAGAGCGAGGCGGAGCTGGCGCTCTACCGCGAGTATCGCGACGTGGTGGGGCTGTTCAGCCACGTCGTCGAGACCGAGCGGCGGTTCTACCTGTGCAACTCGGTCGACGTCAAGGTGCGCTCCGACGGCGGGGAGGTCTTCTTCGACGTCACCATGCACGACGCCTGGGTGTGGGACATCTACCGCCCGGCCCGGTTCGCCAAGACGGTGCGGGTCGTCACCTTCAAGGACGTCAACGTCGAGGAGCTGGCCAAGAGCGAGCTCGAGCTTCCCAAGGGTGAGTTCTGACCCGGATGCCGTGACGTTGGGTCGTTCGTGACCGCCGAACGCCGTCGCTGAGCACGGGTCGGCGTCCACAGCATGGGCAGGCGCCGGGGCGTCGTCCACAGGTTCGGGTCGGGGCTCGTGGGCCCTCTACCGGGCGGGGTTGGCTCACCGTATGACGAGCACCGACCCTCCCGAGAACAGTCAGCCGGCCCGTCGCAGCCGAGCACGGGGCACGGCGGCGGCCCTGCGCCCGAGCGCTGCGCTGGGTCGCTACGGCGAGGCGCTCGCCGTGCGCTACCTGCGCGAGCAGGGCATGGAGGTGCTCGACCGCAACTGGAGGTGCGAGCACGGTGAGGTCGACGTCGTCGCACTCGACGGCGACTGCCTGGTGATCTGCGAGGTCAAGACGCGCCGCTCCTCCGGGTTCGGCGAGCCGGTCGAAGCGGTCACCTTCGCCAAGGCCAAGCGCCTTCGCCGGCTGGCAGCCGCCTACCTCGCCGGCCACGGCGAGGGTGCCCGGGTCGCGCAGGTGCGCGTCGACGTCGTGGGCATCCTGTGCCCGCCCGGTCGCCCGGCCGTGCTGCGGCACGTGGTCGGGGTCGGGTCGTGAGCCAGGGGCTCGGGCGCACCCGCTCGGTGGCGCTGTCCGGTCTCGACGGCACGGTGGTCGACGTCGAGGCCCACATCTCGCAGGGCCTGCCGCACTTCTCCGTCGGGGGCATGCCCGATGCCGCGTGCGCCCAGTCGCCCGACCGGGTGCGGTCCGCGGCGGCGAACAGCGGGTGCGCCGTGTCGCCGAACCGGGTCACCGTCAACCTCTCGCCCGCGTCGATCCCGAAGCGCGGCGCGAGCTTCGACCTGGCCATCGCCGTCGCGGTGCTGTCCGCGGGCGGGGTGATCAAGGGTGGTCTCGCCGCCGACGTCGTCCACCTGGGTGAGCTGGCGCTCGACGGGCGGGTCCGGGGCGTGCACGGGGTGCTGCCCGCGGTGCTGGCGGCGGTGCGGTCCGGGGCCCGGCACGTGGTGGTGCCCGTCGAGAACGCCGGGGAGGCGCAGCTCGTCACTGGCGTGGCGGTGCACGCTGCCGGCTGCCTGCGCGACGTCGTCGACTGGTACCGGGCGGCCGAGCACGGCACGCCGCTGCCGCCCGCGGCGACGCCGGTCCCAGGGGTGGTCGAGGCGCGGCCCGGCCCCGACCTCGCGGATGTCGTCGGGCAGCCCGAGGCGCGGCTCGCCCTCGAGCTGGCCGCGACGGGTGGCCACCACCTGCTGATGTCGGGCCCGCCCGGGGTCGGCAAGACGATGCTCGCCGAGCGGCTCGTCACCGTGCTGCCCCCGCTCAGCCGGGAGCAGGCCCTCGAGACCCACGCCATCCGCTCGCTCACGGGTCATGTGGGCGAGGTCGTCGAGCTCGACCGCACCCCTCCGTTCGTCGCGCCGCACCACACCGCGTCGATGGCGGCGGTGACCGGCGGCGGGTCGGGGGTGGTGCTTCCCGGGGCCATCTCCCGGGCCCACCACGGGGTGCTCTTCCTGGACGAGGCGCCGGAGTTCAAGGGCTCGGTGCTGCAGACCCTGCGCCAGCCGCTCGAGTCGGGCGAGGTGGTGATCGCGCGCGCCCGCCAAGTGGTGCGCTACCCGGCCCGGTTCCTGCTCGTGCTCGCGGCCAACCCGTGCCCGTGCGGCCGGTCCTACGGCAAGGGGCTCGACTGCTCGTGCAAGCCGATGGAGATCCGGGCCTACGCGGGCAGGCTGTCCGGGCCGTTGCTCGACCGGGTCGACCTGCAGGTGCACGTGCCGCCGGTGCACCGGGCCGCCTTCGGTGACTCGACCGGGGAATCCAGTGCCACCGTCGCCGCCCGGGTCGCGGCGGCGCGGGAGGCACAGCGGGCCCGGTGGGCCGAGCACGGGTGGGCCACCAACGGGCTGGTGCCCGGGCATGCGCTGCGGCGGGCCCCCTTCCGGCTTCCACTGTCGACCACCGCGGTGCTCGACCGCAGCCTCGAGCAAGGACGGCTGACGTTGCGCGGCTACGACCGCGTGCTGCGGGTCGCGTGGTCGGCGGCCGACCTGGCCGGGCTCGAGGTGCCCGGCCGCGAAGAGGTGTCGACCGGGCTGGCGCTACGCAGCGGCGAGCTGGTGGCGGCATGAGCGGCGTGGGGAGTGGCGGGATGGGCGGAGACGGAGGTGGCCTGATGAACGGCGTGTCTGGCGCGGCGACGAACGGCGTGGCTGGCGCAGTGACGAACGGCGTGCCAGGTGCGGGACGAACGGCGTGGCAGGTGCGGGGACGAACGGTGGGAGGGGCGGAGCCTCGGTGAGGCGAGCGACCAGCAGGCTCGAGTTCGACGAGCGCTGGGCGCGGGCGGCTTGGTCGTTTCTCACCGAGCCGCTCGACCCCACGGTGACTGGGCTGCTGGCGGACTGCGGGGCGGTCGACGCGTTGGTGCGGCTGCGCGCGGGGCAGCTTCGGTCGCGCAACGGGCTCGACGTTCGGCTGCCCGAGCTCGACCTCGACGCCATGGCCCGGGCGGCACGGCACTGCGGGGTGCGAGTGGTCGTGCCCGGTGACCCCGAGTGGCCGGCCGGCGTCGACCGGCTGCGCCAGCCTCCCTACTGCCTGTTCGTGCGCGGGCACCCCGACCTCGGCGAGCTCGTCGATCGCAGTGTCGCCCTCGTCGGCTCGCGGGCGGCGACCGAGTACGGCCTGCGCGTTGCGGCCGACATCGCCGACGGCCTGGCAGCCCGCGGCTTCACGGTGGTGAGCGGTGCCGCCTACGGCATCGACTCGGCCGCGCACCGGGCGGCCCTCGCCGCCGACGGGCCGAACGTCGCGGTGCTCGCGTGTGGCGCCGACCGGGCCTATCCCACCGCACATCGCGCGATGCTCGAGCAGATCGTGACCACGGGAGGGGCGGTGGTCAGCGAGGTGCCTGTGGGCTGCGCGCCCTACCGGTCGAGGTTCCTGGCCCGCAACCGGATCATCGCCGCGCTGGCGCGGGCCACCGTCGTGGTCGAGGCCAACCTGCGCTCCGGGTCGCTGACCACGGCCAAGGCGGCGAGCGAGCACCACTTGCCGGTCGGTGCGGTGCCCGGCCCGGTCACGAGCATGACGTCGGCCGGCTGCCACGCCCTGCTGAGGTCGACCGACGCCGTGCTCGTCACGGACGCCGCCGAGGTGGCCGAGCTGGCCGCCCGGATCGGCGACGACCTGCTTCCCGACCACGTTCCGACCGGCCCGTCCGTGCCGGGGGACGACCTCGACCCGGAGTCCTACCGGGTGTGGTCAGCGGTGCCCCTGCGGGGCGGAACGACGCTCGACCGCCTGGCATCCGCCGGCGGGGTCGAGCCACGCCGGCTGGTCGGCATCCTGGCCGTGCTGGAGGCCGAAGGGCTGGTCACGAAGCAGGCGGGTCGGTGGCGCAAGACCCGCCGAACCGTAGGGGAGCCATCCGAGTGAGGCCTCGGGCCGGCAGGTCGCAGGTCGCAGGTCGGCAGGTCGGCTCGTGGGCTCGTCGGACGTCGGCTCGTGGGGGCGAGGGGAGCTGTCCGAGTCAGGCATCGGGCGTGTTGCCGCTCTTCGGTGCCGCGTGGTGACACCGTGGGCCCATGACCGGCGGCCCTTCCGACGCGCTGCCCGCGTTCGAGCGCCACCTGCGTGCCGAACGGGGCAGGTCGCCCCACACGGTGCGCGCCTACGTGCGTGACGTCGGGGTCTTCCTCGACGAGGTCGGGGCGGACGACGACGAGGGCCTGCGCTCGGTCACCCTCGCCGACCTGCGGGCCTGGCTCGGCGTGCTCTCACGGCGGGGAGCCGCGCGGGCAACGATCGCCCGGACATCGGCCTCCCTGCGCACCTTCTTCGGCTGGCTCGAGCGCACCGGCCGGATCCCTACAGACCCCTCGCTACGGCTCAGCGCGCCGAGCCGCCACCGCACGCTGCCGCCGGTGCTCGCCCAGCGTTCCGCCGCAGCCCTGCTCGACGTGGCTGCGGTGGCGGCGGACGACGACGACCCGGTGCACCTGCGCGACCGTGCCGCTCTGGAGCTGCTCTACGCCACCGGTGTGCGGGTCGGCGAGCTCGTCGGCCTCGACGTCGACGACGTCGACCTGTCGGCCGACGTGCTGCGGGTGGTCGGCAAGGGCGACAAGGAGCGTCGGGTGCCGTTCGGGGTGCCGGCGCGGCGGGCGGTCATCGCCTGGCTCGACGAAGGGCGACCCAGGTTGGCCACAGCCGAGAGCGGGCCGGCTCTGCTCCTCGGCCGGCGCGGGCGCCGGGCCGACCAGCGCCAGATCCGCGCCGTGGTGCACGCCCTCCTCCAGCACGTGGCCGACGCCCCAGACCTCGGGCCGCACGGCCTGCGGCACAGCGCCGCCACGCACCTGCTCGAAGGCGGCGCAGACCTGCGGATGGTGCAGGAGCTCCTCGGCCACGCCTCGCTGGCCACCACGCAGATCTACACGCACGTCTCCGTCGACCGGCTCCGGCAGTCCTACGCGCAGGCGCACCCCCGCGCCTGATCTGGGTCAGCGAGTCTGCGGCGGAGTCCAGGGCCCGGCCGAGGCGGTCTCACCTCCCAAGGGGGAGCAGGGCCACCCTGCCTCCAGCCAACAGCGGTAACGGGTCGAGGTAGGCGGCGCCCCGCCGTGCGCCCAGGTGCAGGCAGACGCGGGCGCCGCAGTGTGCTGGGCCGGCTCGCACGCGCAGCGCTCCGATCACCTGCCCCGTCACGACGACCGCACCGACCGCCACGCTCGAGTCGACCGGCTCGTAGGTGCTGCTCAGCCCACCCTGGTGCACCACCGTGACGGTGCCCCGCCCGGCAACGAGCCCGGCGTGGGTCACCACCCCGTCCTCGACGGCGAGCACCGGTGTGCCGTCGGCCACCGCTAGATCCAGCCCACGGTGACCCGGGCCGTAGGTGCTCACCGGTGCCCGGAACGGACGGGCCACGGCTGGCCTCGGCAGCACCGGCCACCGCCACCGTGCCCGATCAGCGGCCGAGGCCGCGGGCTGGGCAGCAGCACGGGCCGACGCGACGCCGGCACCCTCTGGCGGACCTGCCATCGGCGCTGCCCCAGCGGGGGCTCGGCGTTCAACGAGGCCCTCGCGCAGGGCTGGAGCAGCCCGACCGGGGATGGCCGCGGGAGGGGTCGGCCCGGCCACCTCCCCGAGGGAACCGGCGCGCAGTGGCGCAGACACCCCTGCGGGCGTCGCGGAGCCGGTCGAGGCAGTTGCCCCCGCGCCGGTCAACGCGGCCGGTGGACGTGCGACGGCACGCTCCGGCGGCGTCACGGACGTGGCGAGCAGGATGGCGGCCGATGCGACGACCACCGCTGGCAGTGAAGTTCGGACCATGTGGCCAGCGTCATGGCCCACCTCACCCGGCGCCACGTGCAGGCGGAACCTGTGGACGGGCCGCCGGGCCGCCGGCGCTTGTGGACAGCTTTCCAGCCGGCTGCCACCGCACACGCCGTACCGGCGGTCGTCGACACCGGCACGGCTGGACGGGTCAGACCCGCAACGCCGCCAGCCGGCGGCAGGCCTCGTCGAGCACGTCGTCGCGCTTGCAGAACGCGAACCGCACCAGCGTGCGCGCGGCATCCGCATCGTCGTGGAACACCGACACCGGCACCCCGACCACCCCGGCCCGGGCGGGCAGCTCGAGGCAGAAGGAGAGAGCGTCGACGGCGCCCAGGGGCGCGGCGTCCGCGATCACGAAGTAGGTGCCCTGCGGCACCGCGACCGACATGCCCGCGCGCCCGAGACCATCGACGAGCCGGTCGCGCTTGGCGGCCAGCGACGAGCCCAACCCGGCGTACACGGCATCCGGCAGGCCGAGCCCGGCCGCCACGGCCGGCTGGAACGGCCCCGACCCGACGTAGGTGAGGAACTGCTTCACCGCCCGCACCGCGGCCACCGCCTCGGCCGGCCCCGTCACCCAGCCGACCTTCCACCCCGTCGTCGAGAACGTCTTTCCCGCCGACGAGATGGTGATCGTCCGCTCGCGCATCCCGGGCAGCGTCGCCACCGGCACGTGCTCCGCCCCGTCGAACACCAGGTGCTCATAGACCTCGTCGGTGACCACCCACGCGTCGTGCTCGCGCGCCAGCTCACACACCATCTCGAGCTCCGCTCGGGTGAACACCTTGCCGGTCGGGTTGTGCGGCGTGTTGAGCAGCACCAAGCGAGTTCGTGACGAGAACGCCGCCCGCAGCGACGCCTCGTCGACCGCGAAGTCGGGGAACCGCAGCACCGACGTGCGCCGCACCCCACCAGCGAGTGCGATCGTCGCGGCGTACGAGTCGTAGTACGGCTCGAACGTCACCACCTCGTCGCCCGGCTGCACCAGGGCGAGCACGGTCGCCGCGATCGCTTCGGTGGCCCCGACGGTCACCAGCACCTCGGTGCGCGGGTCGACCTCGATGCCGTAGAACCGCTTCTGGTGCACCGCGATCGCGTCGAGCAGCTCGGGCACGCCGGCCCCCGGCGGGTACTGGTTTCGCCCGCCGCGGATCGCGGCCACCGCGGCCTCGAGCACCTCCGGCGGCCCGTCGGTGTCGGGGAACCCCTGGCCGAGGTTGATCGCGTCGTGCTCTGCTGCCAGCGCCGACATCGTGGCGAAGATCGTCGTCCCGAAGGGCGCGAGGGCGGGGTGACCGGGGGAGCGCGTCATCCCCGCAGGCTATGCCGCGGCGGCGCCCGAGCCACCAAGCCGGCGCTCGTCGGCGTGCGCGATCTGCCCGAGCGAGCGCCAGACGAGGGCCAGGGTCAGCGCCGACCCGACGAACGCGAACCAGAACGGCGCCGTGGCGCCGAACCGCTGCGCGAGCACCCCTCCGAGGACCTGCCCGACCATGAGCCCGACCGTGAGCCCGAGCCAGTACACCGACCCGACTCGGCCCTGCAGGTCCTGCGGGGTGGCCCGTTGCCGCACCGCGTTCGACAGCGAGCCCCAGACGAAGGCGTAGGCACCGAACACGAACATCACGCCGTAGGCCACGAGCGGCTTCGTCGTCAGCGCGAGCGCGAGGTGCATGAGGACCTCGAGCGTCAGGCACACCTTCATGAGGCGGCCCAGCGGCACACGCCGCTCGAGCCGGTCGTAGGAGAAGACCCCGAGCACGCCGCCCACCGCCGTCGCGGTCGTGAGCAGGCCGAACCCGACCTCGTCGACGGCCAGCCTCTGTTGGGCCCAGTAGACGAGCACGCCCCAGGGGGCTCCCCAGGTGATGTTGAAGACGAAGATGACGAGGATCAGCGTGCGCACCGGCGCGTGGTGGCGGATCCAGCGCAGGCCGTCGAGGATGTCCCGGCCCACGTGCTGGGGCTCGTGGCCCTCGGGGCGCACCACCGCGGGCAGGGCGACCTTCGCGAAGAGCGCGGCGGCCAGCAGCCCAGCGGCCGCCTGCACCCCGAACGGCAGGGCGTGCCCCACCGCGAACAGCGTCGCCCCGACCGCCGGCCCCACCATCTGGTTCGCGACGAGGAAACCCGACATCTGTCGCGCGCTCGCGATGCCCAGGTCGGCGGGCAGCACGATCGAGGGCAGCACAGCACGCCACCCGGTGTCGGCGAACAGCTCGGCCGTCCCCACGGCGAGCAGGGCGAGCAGCAGCAGGCCGATCGAGATCGTGCCGCTGACGATCGTGGCGACGAGCAGGGCCAGCACGGCGACCCGGGTCAGGTTGGCCGTGAGCACCAGCCGCTTGCGGTCGACCCGGTCGGCGATCGCGCCGGCGTAGAGCCCGAGGAGGAGCGTTGGCACCTGCTGGACGATCGCCGCGGCAGCGATGAGCCGCGGGTCGTGGGTCTGCGACGCCACGAGCAGCGGACCGGCCGCCAGGGCGATGCCGTCGCCGAGCTGGGCCACCCACGACGACGACAGGTTCCACCGGAACGCCGTCCCCATCCGGGGCGGCGCGATGGCGTCGAGGATGCGGCCCACGGGGTCGAGAACCTACCGGTCGGATGCCGTGCCGTCACCTCCGTTACGCACCCCGCCACCCGCTGGGAGGCGAGGTTCGGGCGGGGCCGACTTCCCGGCATCCGAGCGCAGCTGAGCGGATTAGGTACCCGGGGCCGCACCTCCGTAGACTGACCCCACGACCGGTCTCTGGCCGGTCGAATTCGCGTGTCCTTCTCTGCGACCCCTCACGGGCGGCGCAGGGCACACCACGGCAGTGGCGGATCGCCCCCTCGGGAGCGTCCGTCCGGGGTGTGGCCGGGCACCAGGCAGGTGGACGACGACCCTCCAGGAGGAGGAGCGCGCCACCGACGGAACTGACAACCACAGAGCAAGGAGAACGACGATGGCCGTCGTCACCATGCGCCAGCTCCTCGAGAGCGGCGTCCACTTCGGGCACCAGACCCGTCGCTGGAACCCGAAGATGAAGCGCTTCATCATGACCGAGCGCAACGGCATCTACATCATCGACCTGCAGCAGTCGGTGACCTACATCAACAACGCGTACGAGTTCGTCAAGGAGACCGTCGCCCACGGCGGCACCATCCTGTTCGTCGGCACCAAGCGCCAGGCGCAGGAGCCGATCGCCGAGCAGGCGACCCGCGTCGGGATGCCGTACGTCAACCACCGCTGGCTCGGTGGCATGCTCACCAACTTCCAGACGATCTCCAAGCGGCTCACCCGCCTCAAGGAGCTCGAGGAGCTCGACTTCGACGACGTGGCCGGCTCCGGCTTCACGAAGAAGGAGCTGCTGATCTTCAAGCGCGAGAAGGACAAGCTCGAGCGCACCCTGGGCGGCATCCGCACCATGGGCCGGGTCCCTTCCGCCGTGTGGATCGTCGACACCAAGAAGGAGCACCTCGCGGTCGACGAGGCCCGCAAGCTCGGCCTGCCGGTCATCGCGATCCTCGACACCAACTGCGACCCCGACGAGGTCGACTACAAGATCCCGGGCAACGACGACGCGATCCGTTCGGTCACCCTCCTCACCCGGGTCATCGCGGATGCCGTCGCCGAGGGCCTGATCGCCCGCGCCGGTGGCCCCGCTGCCGGTGACGATGTCGCCGCCGACGAGCCGCTGGCCGACTGGGAGCGCGAGCTGCTCGGTGGCGACGCCGCCCAGACCGCTCAGGCCGTCGCGCCGGAGGCCGGCGAGACCGCCGCCGCCCCCGCGGTCGAGGCCGCCGAGGTCGAGATCGTCGAGACCCCGGCCCCCGAGGTCGCCGAGGCCATCGCCGAGGACGCCCCCGCCCGCCGAGGCCACCCCGGCCCCGGTCGAGGAGGCCCCCGCGGCGGAGGTCGCCGAGGTCACCGAGACGGCCGAGGCCGCCGCTGAGGGGACCCTCGAGACCCCGGTCGCCGAGGAGCTCGACAGCCCGGTCGTCGAGGCCGTCGAGGCCGAGGCCAGCGAGGCCACCCCGGAGCAGGCCGCTCCCGAGCAGGCCTGACCGCACCCGCGTCACATCCGAACCGAGCACGAAAGAGCGATAACACCTCATGGCGAACTACACCGCCGCTGACATCAAGGCGCTCCGCGAGAAGACCGCCGCCGGCATGATGGACGTCAAGCGCGCCCTCGACGAGGCCGATGGCGACATGGCCGCGGCCGAGGAGATCCTGCGCGTGAAGGGCCTCAAGGGCGTCACCAAGCGCGAGGGCCGTACCGCCTCCAACGGCCTGGTCACCGCCAAGGCCGGCGCCGGCGAGGGCACCCTCGTCGAGGTGCTGTGCGAGACCGACTTCGTCGCCAAGGGTGAGCGTTTCGGCGCCCTGGCAGACCAGGTCCTCACCCAGGCCGTCGCCACCAAGTCGGGCGACGCCGAGGCGCTGCTCGCGTCGACGCTCGCCGACGGCAAGTCCGTCAAGGAGCTGCTCGACGAGGCCAACGCCACCATCGGCGAGAAGATCGAGGTCAAGCGGGTGGCCCGCCTCGAGGGCGAGCACGTCATGTCGTACCTGCACAAGACCAGCCCCGACCTGCCGGCGCAGATCGGCGTGCTGGTGGCCACCACCGGTGGCGACGAGCAGACCGCCAAGGACGTCGCGATGCACATCGCCGCGTTCAGCCCGAGCGTCCTCACCCGCGAGGAGGTCGACGCCGAGACGGTCGAGAACGAGCGTCGCGTCGCCGAGGCCACCGCCAAGGAGGAGGGCAAGCCCGAGGCTGCTCTCTCGCGCATCGTCGAGGGTCGCGTCAACGGCTACTTCAAGGAGAACGTCCTGCTCGAGCAGCCGTTCGCCAAGGAGCCCAAGAAGACCGTGGCCAAGGTCCTCGATGAGGCCGGCGCCAAGGCGGAGGGCTTCGTGCGCTTCCGCGTCGGGAGCTGACCTCCCCGCCGCACCACGCAGCATCCGGATGCCGTCCGCTCACCAGAGCGGGCGGCATCCGTGCGTCGAGACCCGGCTCAGGGCGGCCCGGTGCGACAGCGGCCTAGGTGAGAAGTCGGCGAAGGCTTCGCTCGAGGTGCGCGGGGGCGCGAACGTGGTTGAGCCGCACCCTCGCTCGGGACAGCACGCGCCGTCGAGCCCGGTCGGGGTCACGGTGGGCCGGCACCCGCTGGTGGTCCGAGCGGCGCGGCGTCGAAGCGTTCGACAACGCAGGGGCGCGCCTTGGGGAGGCCGCCGACGACGGTGCGGTCCCGGGGTTCGGCTTCGGCGGCGTGGCGCCCCACCCCAGCAGCGGAGGTGGGCGCGACACGTACGAGTGCCCGAGTGGTGTCGTGAGCCGGAGCGCGTGCGGGTTCAGGTCGGCGGCCGCCCAGCCGGAGCCTCCTTGCCATAGTTGCAGCGGGCGCACCTGCCGCCGCCCTGGGCGAAGCTGGTGGCGCCCTGATCGCGGGTGGGGACGGTGTGGTCGGCGTGCGCGATCGGTGCCTCGCACCACGGGGTGCGGCAGACGTCGTCGCGGAGCACGAGCATCCGTCGCAAAAGCCCGTGAAGTGGCGTCGACGCGAGTCCATCGCCACGAGGTCGCGCCCGTCGGGGCTGGTGTAGAGCCGGCGCAACCACACCGACGCCGCGCGGTTCACCATGTCGTCGTCGTGGCTGCCGTCGTCGCTGCCGCCGCCCCCGCCGCCCTTGCTGCTGCTGCCCCCGCCGGCGTCGCCAGTGCCGTCGCTGCTGCCTCCGCCGTTGTTGCTCCTGCCTCCGGCGTCACCTCGCACCCAGGCACGAACGACGGGGGCCGGGAGCGATCCGTGGCCGGGCACCCGTGCAGGCTCCACCACCGAGCGGTCTGGTCACCGGTGCCGAGCAGCGAGCGGTCGGTCATCACGAGGTGGACCTCTACCTGCTGCGCCTGCCCGGCCACGCGGCCGGACAGCAGCTGTAACGCTCTGTCGGCCTCGACCGCACCGACCCCCCGACCTTCCGGCAGTTCCTGCCGGCACTGGCCGGACACCACCGACTGCGCATGCCGAGGCAGGGCGGCCGCAGCACCGACGACCTCGACCATGGGCCCGAGGACCGAGAGGTAGGCCATGCCGTCCGGAGCCGGGCGCGTCGTGACGCGGCGTGACTTCAAACGCCGTCGGCGGCCACCCGCTCCGCGAGGTCCCAGACCGCCCGGTCGAAGTCGGCCCAGCCGAGGACCTCACGCTCCTGCTCCATGGGCGTCATCGTCGTACCCGTGATGGCACGGCGCGGAGGTGGGTTTTCCACCAACCCCCCGCGCCCGGCATCCGGCTGGCGCAGCAGTTCGGCCGGAACTCCCGCCTGTGAAAGGATCGGGCGACCGCTGCGCACCACCGCCGAGGAGGCCCCGTGACCACGCACGCCCTGACCGAGGCGGCATCGACCGCCGAGCCGCACCGCGCGGGCCGGCGCGTGCTCCTCAAGCTCTCCGGTGAGGTGTTCGGTGGCGGCAAGGTCGGGGTCGACCCCGATGTCGTGCGCGACATCGCCCGCCAGATCGCCGCGGCCGTGCGCGAGGGTATCGAGGTCGCGGTCGTCGTGGGCGGCGGCAACTTCTTCCGCGGCGCCGAGCTGCAGCAGAAGGGGATGGACCGCTCCCGCGCCGACTACATCGGCATGCTCGGCACCGTGATGAACTGCCTGGCGCTGCAGGACTTCCTCGAGAAGGAGGGCATCGACACCCGCGTGCAGAGCGCCATCACGATGGGCCAGGTCGCAGAGCCCTACATCCCGCGCCGCGCCATCCGCCACCTCGAGAAGGGCCGGGTCGTGATCTTCGGCGCCGGTGCCGGGATGCCGTACTTCTCCACCGACACGGTCAGTGCCCAGCGCGCGCTCGAGTGCAAGTGCGACGTGGTGCTGATGAGCAAGAACGGCGTCGACGGGGTCTACGACTCCGACCCCCGCACCAACCCCGACGCCCGCAAGCTCGAGCGGGTCAGCTTCGAGGACGCCCTGCGCAGCGGCCTGCGGGTCGTCGACGCGGCGGCCTTCAGCCTGTGCATGGACAACCACCTGCCGATGGTGGTCTTCGGCATGGAGGGCGACGGCAACATCACCCGGGCGCTGCTCGGGGAGCGCATCGGCACGCTGGTCTCCGCCGGCTGACGCCCCGCGCATCCGGCACGCCGGACCCCGCCGTTTGACACACTGGACCCGACCGCCGCGCCCGCCGCGTGGCAGATGTGAAGGAGAGCCACCCCGATGATCGACGAGACCCTGTTCGACGCCGAGGAGAAGATGGAGAAGGCCGTCGAGGTCGCCAAGGAGGGCTTCGCCGGCATCCGCACCGGGCGAGCCCACCCGGGGATGTTCCAGAAGATCCTCGTCGACTACTACGGCGCGCCCACCCCGCTGCAGCAGCTCGCGTCGTTCCAGAACCCCGAGGCACGCACCATCATCATCAGCCCGTTCGACAAGTCCTCGATGCACGCCATCGAGAAGGCCATCCAGCAGGCCGACCTCGGCATCAACCCGAGCAACGACGGCTCGATCATCCGCTGCGTGATGCCCGTGCTGACCGAGGAGCGGCGCCGCGAGTACGTCAAGATGGCGCACACCCAGGCCGAGGACGCCAAGATCTCGGTGCGCAACATCCGCCGCCACGCGAAGACCACGCTCGAGAAGCTGGTCAAGGACGGCGACGTCGGCGAGGACGAGGGCTCGCGGGCCGAGAAGGAGCTCGAGACCGTCACCAAGAAGCACGTCGACCTGATCGACGACCTGCTCAAGCACAAGGAGGCCGAGCTCCTCGACGTCTGAGCCACCCTCGACGTCCGAGCGCCTGACCGCCATGACCGACGCCCCAGCCGACACCGCCGACGGCCTGCCCGGCACTCCCGACCCCGTCGAGGATGCCGTGGACGCGGTGGCCCCCGAACCGGCGCCGCCCAAGGCGGGTCGCGACCTGCGCGCCGCCGTGGGCGTCGGCCTGCTCCTCGCCGGCCTCGTCGTCGGCACCCTCATCATCAGCCCGGCGGCGTTCCTGGTGGTCGTCGTGGTCGCGGTGTCCTACGGCGCCTGGGAGCTGCGCCGGGCGATCGCCACCCGCGGCATGGTGGTGCCATTGGTCCCGCTGCTGCTCGGCGCCGTCGGCATGCTGGTCTCGGCCTACCTGCGCGGTGCCGAGGCGCTGGTCGTCACCTTCGGCCTGACCATCGTGGGGCTGCTCGTCTGGCGGGTGGCCGACGGGCTGGTCGGCGCCGCACGCGACCTCAGCGCCTCCGCGCTCGTGGCGTTCTACCCGATCTTCCTCGGGGGGTTCGCGTCGATGATGCTGGCGGCACCCGACGACGGCCGGCAGCGCATCGTCGTGTTCATCCTGGTCACCGTGTTCTCCGACATCGGCGGGTATGCCGTGGGGGTCATGTTCGGCCGGCACCCGATGGCGCCGTCGCTGAGCCCGAAGAAGTCGTGGGAGGGCTTCGCGGGCTCGGTCGGCACCTGTGCCGCCGTGGGCGCCATCTCGCTGCCGCTCGTCCTGGGTGGGCAGTGGTGGCAGGGGGCCTTGCTCGGCGTCGCAGCGGCGTCCGGGGCGACCCTGGGTGACCTCATCGAGTCCAGCATCAAGCGCGACCTCGGCATCAAGGACATGGGGGCGCTGCTGCCGGGCCACGGGGGCCTGATGGACCGCCTCGACTCGCTCGTCATCGTCGCGCCCATCGCGTGGGCGCTGCTGCTGCTCTTCGTGCCGCTGGCCTGATCCGGGTCAGCCGGCCCGGCAGCGCAGGCCCAGCACCTGCTCCAGCAGCTCGGTGGTTTGCATTCGCAGCGTGCCGTCCTCCGCCTCGCTGGTCAGGCAGGTGACCTGCCCGTCGAGCCAGTGGTAGGTGTGCGCCGACACCGGGCTGGCGCCCTCGTCGTGCAGCCGCTGGGCGTGCGTGGGCACCAGCGCGAGCGCGTCACGCACCTGCACCGCGGTCGCGCAGGACTGGAGGATGACCGCGTGCCGGTGGGGCACGGCGAAGACGAAGCCGTGGCGGCCGTCGACGTCGGGCAGCCAGCGCTTCGCGGCATCGTCGAGGCAGCGCGCGAAGCTCGCGGTGTAGGGGGACTCGCTCCGCACGGCAAACACGCTGGCGTCGTCCTCGCTGAACTGCTGGACGTCGACCTCGGTCGAACCGAGCCGCCGGAGCAGGTTGGCACGGCCGGTGCCCAGCAGGCTGGGAACGCACCGCCCCGTCGCGGCGATCCGCGAGTCGGCCAGGGTGACGACGGTCGTGGGCAGGTCGAGGGTGAGCACCTCGTGGATGTGCGCGGTGAAGGGTGCCGCGTAGGAGAACCCCATCCCCGTCGACCTCAGCTGCTCGGCCGCGACAAGGCGCGAGGTGAGGGCGGCGTCGAACTCGGCGGGGGACAGGGCGGCCACGTAGGCGTCGGCAGCGGCGGTGAGGCGGCGCAGGTGGGTGCGCACCGACGCCTCGTACTGGTACTCGTGGTGGGCGTCGTCGGCGTCGGGAACCAGGTGCGTCGGGCCGGGCGCGGTGCGGGTGGTTCCGGGTGGAGCCACGACCGGTGCAGCGCGGATCCGTGGCCTCCAGAACCGCTCGAACACGCGCATCGGCACCTCATCCACTGCGTCCCGCTTCCTTGCGAAGCGCGATGTTCCCACGGTAGGGGCTGGCACGCGGGCGCCGCCGTGGAACGCGAACAACTGGTGGGCAATTCGAGTGTCGGGTCACCCACGCCGACCTGAGAGAATCGGTGGACCATGTCTGAGACCCCTGCTCCGCGACCCCAGCCCGGCCAGCTCACCTTCACGGTGCCGCGGCGCGGCAAGCCGCCGCGCCACCTCGCCGACCTCACCCTCGCGCAGCGGCGCGAGGCGGCGGTCGCGCTCGGGCACCCCGCCTACCGGGCCGGGCAGCTCTCGACCCACTACTTCGAGCGTCTCGTCGACCGGCCCGAGGAGATGACCGACCTTCCCAAGGCCGTGCGTGACGAGCTGGTCGCCGACCTGCTCCCGACCCTGCTCACCCCGGTGCGCCACCTCACCGCCGACCGCGGCGCCACCGTCAAGCAGGTGTGGCGGCTCTTCGATGGCGCGCTGGTCGAGTCGGTGCTGATGCGCTACCCGAACCGGGTCACCGTGTGCATCTCGAGCCAGGCCGGGTGCGGCATGAACTGTCCGTTCTGCGCCACGGGCCAGGAGGGGCTCACCCGCAACATGTCGACGGCCGAGATCGTCGAGCAGGTGGTGGGTGCCGCCCGGCTGCTGCGCCGCGGTGAGCTGCCCGCCATCGGTGGTGGGGAGCACGGCGCCGGGCTCGGTGACGAGGCCGACGGGTCCGCGCCTGCTGAGGCCGAGGATGCCGGGTCGGGACCCAGCCGGGTCAGCAACGTGGTCTTCATGGGGATGGGGGAGGCGCTCGCGAACTACACCGCCGCGATCGGCGCGATCCGCCGGCTCACCGAGCCGCCGCCCTCCGGGCTGGGCATCTCGGCGCGTGGCATCACCATGTCGACGGTCGGCCTGGTGCCCGGGATCGACCGGCTCACGCAGGAGGGCATCCCGGTCACCCTGGCCCTGTCGCTGCACGCGCCCGACGACGAGCTGCGCGACGAGCTGGTGCCGATCAACACCCGCTGGAAGGTCGACGAGGCGATCGATGCCGCCCACCGGTACTACGAGGCCACCGGGCGCCGGGTCAGCATCGAGTACGCCCTGATCCGGGACATCAACGACCAGGCCTGGCGCGCCGACCTACTGGGCGAGAAGCTGGTCGCCCGTGGACGCGGTTGGGTGCACGTCAACCCGATCCCGCTCAACCCGACCCCGGGCTCGAAGTGGACCGCGTCGCGCCGCGGTGTGGAGCAGCAGTTCGTCGAGCGGCTGCGGGCGCACGGCATCCCCACAACGGTGCGCGACACCCGCGGCTCCGACATCGACGGTGCCTGCGGTCAGCTGGCAGCGGCCACCGCCTAGCACCTTCTACACTTCGGTGGTGAGACGTATCCTGCCCGCGGTGGCTGCCGCCCTCGCGCTGCTCCTCGCGGGGTGCGGGAGCGAGTCGGACCTCCCCAGCAGCCTGCGCAGCGCCGGCACCCACGCCACCTCCCACGCGGCGTCCCCGTCGGCCCCCACGGCATCCGCCACCAAGGCGGCCGTCAAGGACGTCGCCCTGCGCAAGGGCGAGCGCTTCCAGAGCCTCCGGCTGCCCTCCGCGTACACCCCCAAGGCGCCCAACGGCACGGGCACCGACGACTACCGGTGCTTCCTGATCGACCCGAAGTTCGCCACCGACCAGCTGGTCAGCGGGGTGCAGGTCGCCCCCGACAACGCGGCGATCGTGCACCACGTCATCGTGTCGAAGGTCGAGCCGCAGGACGTCGCCAAGGCCCGCGCGATCGACGCGAAGGACCCCGGCGACGGCTACACCTGCTTCGGCGGGGCGGGCATCGCCGGGGTCGCCGGCAACCTCGACAACGCCGACTGGGTCGGCGCCTGGGCGCCCGGCGGCGGCGAGCGGGTGATGGCCGACGACATCGGCATCCCGCTCAAGGCCGGCACCCAGCTCGTGGTGCAGATGCACTACAACCTGTTGGCCGGCAACGGCGCCGACCGCAGCACGGTGCGGTTGCGGCTGTCCGAGGCGAAGGGCAGCGCCAAGCAGGCGCTGCAGACCATGCTGCTCCCGGCGCCCGTCGAGCTGCCCTGCCGCGACAACCGCACCAAGGGCCTGTGCAACCGCACGGTCGCCGTGGCCGACCTCAAGCGCCGCTTCGGCGAGGACCCCGCCACCGCCGACCTGCTGCACCTGCTCTGCGGGCCGGTCGAGGCGAACCCGGTGCAGAGCTGCACCCGGCCGATCCGCGGCGCGGGCACCATCCGCGCCGTCAGCGGGCACATGCACCTGCTCGGCCGGGCGATCACGGTCGACGTCAACAAGGGCACCGCCAAGGCCAAGCGGGTGCTCGACATCCCGGTCTGGAACTTCGACGAGCAGGCCAGCATCCCCTTGAAGAAGCCCCTCGACGTCGGCCCCGGCGACACGATCACGGTCACCTGCACCCATGACCAGGGGCTGCGCGACCTGCTGCCGGCCTTCAAGGGCACTCGCGACCGCTACGTCGCCTGGGGCGAGGGCACCACCGACGAGATGTGCCTGGGCATCGTCCTGCTGACCCCCCGCTGACGGTCACTCCAGCAGCTCCTCGAGCCGCTCGCGCCGCCGGGTGGCCGCCTTCGCCGCCGAGCCCTCCTCGCGCTGCGCCGCCTGCTGCACGCGCGCCGCGCTCTCCGCGGCCTCGGCGGCGGTGGCCAGCTGAGCGTCGAGGTCGCGCAGCCGGCGCTTCGCCTCCTCCCGCTCGGTCTCGAGCCGTTGGCGACGCTGCTGAGCGTCCGTGGCGTCCTGGGCTGCCTGCTCGAGCGCCTCGCGCGCGGCCTCGAGGGCCGTCTGCGCCTCTGCCACGGCATGTTCGGCGTCGGCCACCCGACGCTGCCGGGCGGCATCCTCGGCGTCGTCCGCCCCGGCGTCCGCCGGGGCGGGAGGAGCGGATGCCGTCGCGTCGTCCGGCGGCAGCGCCACCACCCGGGACAGGTCCACCGGCTCCAGGCCGGTCGAGCTGAAGGTGTCGGTGAGCAGCCCGGTGGCCAGGGCCGCCCCGGCCACGGCATCGACCATGGCCGAGCGCAGCGTCTCCTCCACGTCCGCAGTCGTCGCCGCGGTGACCCTGCGCCCGGCGTCGCGCCCCAGCCCCGCCGCCCGCCCGGCCACCGCCCGGGTCAGCTGCCGGCGCTGCTGGTCCAGGGCGCGCAGCTCGTCGGCGCCCAGCGTCCCCTGGGCCGCACGCAGCTGCCCGCCGAGGTCGAGCACCTGCTGCACGAGGTCGGCGTGCTGTCGCACCAGCTGGTTGAGCAGCCAGGCTCCGGCTGTCGGTTTGCGCAGCGACTGCACCCGGGCGGCGAGCTCGGCGTCGCCGGCTGCCTTGGCCTCCTTGGCCCGGGCGTTGCGCGCCGCGGTGAACTCCTCGGGTGCCAGCCCGTACAGCTCGCCGGCGACGTCCTCGATGCTCACCCGCGCATCGTGTCAGGGATGCCGCGTGTTGCGCGTCCCGGCCGCACCTGAGAGATCGCCGTGGACCGGTGCACCCGGGCGCCGCCGGTCTTCGGTGCCGCCCACGGCCGTGACGGCTTGGGTCAGTGCGCGGTGAGCCGGTCGAGCAGGGCCCCGAGCCGCGCCGGGCGACCGGTCGCCTCCTCCTCGCGGTCGGCCAGGGTGGCCAGTTGCAGGCCGGCGTTGATGCCCAGCCAGCGCAACGGCTCGCGCTCCCAGCGCGGTGACCGGTGGCCGACCCAGGGGAGCCTGCTGAGCGCCGTGTCGCGGCCGAGCAGCAGGTCGGCCAGCGTGCGGCCGGCCAGGTTGCTCGCGGCCACGCCGTCACCGACGTAGCCACCCGCCCGGCCGACCCGCGTGACCGGGTCCCAGGTGACCGACGGGTGCCAGTCGCGAGCGATGCCGAGCGGGCCACCCCACGCGTGCGTGAAGGCGATGCCGTCGAGCTGGGGGAGCAGGTGGCGCAGGGTCGTGCGCAGCGCGTCGAAGACGGTGGGCTCCTCGTCGAACTCGGGCCGCACCTCGCTGCCCCAGTGGTAGGGCGCGCCGCGCCCGCCGAAGGCGATCCGGCCGTCGTCGGTGCGCTGCCCGTAGATGACGACGTGGCCGTGGTCGGCGAACACCTCCCGCCCGGCGAGGCCGATCCGGGCCCAGCGCTCGTCGTCGATCGGCTCGGTGGCGACCATCAGCGAGTAGACCGGCGCGACCCGCCGCGACAGCCCGGAGAGGGTTCCCGTCCAGCCCTCGGTGGCGACCACGACGTTGGCGGCCGAGACCCGGTGGTCGTCGGTGAGCACGACGACCCGGTCGCGGACGCGCGCCACGTGGGCGCCCTCGACGATGCGGCCACCGAGCCGGCGGACGGCATCGGCCAGGCCGTCGACCAGCCGGCGCGGGTGCACCCGGGCGCAGTTGGGGTTGAAGGTCGCACCGCGCGAGCCGGCGACGTCGAGGCGCTCGCGGGTGGCGGCGGCATCCAGCCAGACCGTGCCGTCGTCCCACGAGGCCGCGTGCGCGGCGGAGACCCGGGCCCGTGCCTCCTGGGCCGGAGTGCGCGCCACGACGAGTGCCCCGCCCTTGACGAAGCCGGCGCCCAGGCCCTCCTCGGCATCGACGCGGCCCACCTCGTCGACCGTGTCGCGCAGCGCAGCGAGGTGCTTCAGGGTGGCCGTGCGCCCGTGGCGGCGGTCGATCGTGTCGGACGAGACCGGCCACAGGGCCGACACCCAGCCGCCGTTGCGGCCACTCGCCCCGAAGCCGACGTGCTGCGCCTCGAGCACCAGCACCTCACGACCGGGCTGCGCCCGCAGCAGGTAGTAGGCGGTCCACAGCCCGGTGTAGCCACCGCCGACGACGACCACGTCCGCGCGCTGGGGCAGGTCGGATGCCGGGTGCCGGGGCGGGTGCGGGGGGGAGTCCCACCACAGCGGCCCGGTCGACCCGTCGAGCGCGGCCTGGCTCACCTCAGAGGTGGTTCTCGGCCTCGGTGAGCACCGAGCGCAGCCGGCGCTCGATCTCGTCGAACTGCTCGGGGCCCATGGTCAGCGGCGGGGCCAGCTGCACGACGGGGTCGCCCCGGTCGTCGGCGCGGCAGTAGAGCCCGGCGTCGAACAGCGCCTTGGAGAGGAACCCGCGCAGCAGGCGCTCGCTCTCGGCGTCGTCGAACGTCTCGCGGGTCTGCTTGTCCTTGACCAGCTCGATGCCGTAGAAGTAGCCGGCCCCGCGCACGTCACCGACGAGCGGCAGGTCGAGCAGCTTGTCGAGCGTCGCCTTGAAGATCGGGGCGTTCTCCTTGACCCGGTCGTTGAGGCCCTCGCGGTCGAAGATGTCGAGGTTGGCCATCGCCGCGGCGCACGAGACCGGGTGCCCGCCCCACGTGTAGCCGTGCGGGAAGTAGGTGGTGCCGTGGCGGAACGGCTCGAAGAGCCGGTCGCTGGCGATCATCAGTCCGAGGGGGGCGTAGCCGCTGGTGATGCCCTTGGCCGTGGTGATGATGTCGGGCTGGTAGCCGAAGTCCTGGCAGGCGAACATCGACCCGATCCGGCCGAAGGCGCAGATCGTCTCGTCGGACACCAGCAGCACGTCGTACTGGTCGCAGATCTCGCGCACCCGCTCGAAGTAGCCGGCCGGCGGGGGGAAGCAGCCGCCGGAGTTCTGCACCGGCTCGAGGAAGACGGCGGCGACGGAGTCGGGACCCTCGAACTCGATGGCCTCGGCGATGCGGTCGGCCGCCCAGCGGCCGAACGCCTTCTCGTCGTCGCGCAGGTGCTCGGGGGCGCGGTACATGTTGGTGTTGGGCACCTTGTGGCCGCCTGGGACGAGGGGCTCGAACGGCACCTTCGCGTCGGGGATGCCGGTGATCGACAGCGCGCCCTGCGGGGTGCCGTGGTAGGCCACCGAGCGGGAGATCACCTTGTGCTTGGTCGGCTTGCCGGTGAGCTTGAAGTACTGCTTGGCCAGCTTCCAGGCGGTCTCGACCGCCTCGCCGCCACCGGTGGTGAAGAAGACCCGGTTCAGGTCGCCCGGAGCGTTGTGGGCGAGCCGCTCCGCGAGCTCGATGGCGCGGGGGTGCGCGTAGGACCACAGCGGGAAGAAGGCGAGCTCGGAGGCCTGCTTGGCCATCGCCTCCGCGATCTCGGTGCGGCCATGGCCGACGTTGTTGACGAACAGGCCCGCGAGGCCGTCGATGTACTCGTTGCCGCGGTCGTCCCAGATCGTCCAGCCCTTGCCGCGGGTGATGATCGGCACGTTGTGACCCAGGCCGGACTCCTCGAAGGTCGAGTGCCGGGTGAAGTGCATCCACAGGTGGTCTCGGGCGGCGTCGGAGTACAGCGCACCGGTGGCGGTGTGGCGGTCGGAGCTGGGCTCCCACACGTCGGACGGGTAGGTGCTCATCGGGTACCCCAGTTGTAGTGCTGCTTGTTGAGCTTCAGGTAGACGAACGTCTCGGTGGACCGGACGCCCGGGAGGGTGCGGATCTCGTTGGTCAGCAGGTCGAGCAGGTGGTCGTCGTCCTCGCAGACGACCTCGGCGAGGATGTCGAAGCTGCCGGCCGTGGTCACCACGTAGTCGACCTCGGTCATCTCGGACAGTGCCTCACCGAGCGCGATGAGGTCGCCCTCGGCCCGGATGCCGATCATCGCCTGCCGCGAGAAGCCCACCTGGATCGGGTCGGTCACCGCGACGATCTGCATGACCTCCGCGTCGAGCAGTCGCTGCACGCGCTGGCGCACCGCCGCCTCGGACAGGCCGACGGCCTTGGCGATGGCGGCGTAGGACTGCCGGCCGTCCTCCTGGAGCAGCTCGATGATGCGCTTGGCGACGTCATCGAGCCGGGTCTCGGAGGCCGAGCGCGGGCTGCGGGCCGGTGGTGTGCTGCGGGTCACCGCGCCATCGTGACGCTGATTCGGTCGTTGCGCAAGTCCCCAGGTGACGGAATCCGTTGGTTGCGACGTCGCATTGTGTAACTTTTCATCATTTTCACCGGCGCAGCCCTAGTGAGTTCGCGGCCCTCGGGTTTAGAGTCCCCCTGCAATGCCGTCCTCTCCACCACCTCGGGAGCCATGCACATGAGCGATCCGCGCAGCTTGCGCAACTTCATCGGCGGCGAGTACGTCGACGGGCGCACTGATTCCACCACCGACATCGTCAACCCGGCCACGGGATCCGTCGTCGCCACCGCCCCGGTCAGCGGTCAGGCCGATGTCGATGCCGCCTACGGCGCCGCCGACGCGGCCTTCGCGGAGTGGGGTCGCACCACCCCGAGCGAGCGCCAGCAGGCCCTGCTGAAGATCGCCGACGCGATCGAGGCCAACGCCGACGAGCTGATCGCGCTCGAGTCGCAGAACACCGGCAAGATCCAGGCGCTCACCGCGAGCGAGGAGATCCCGCCGATGGTCGACCAGCTGCGGTTCTTCGCCGGGGCGGCCCGGGTGCTCGAGGGCAAGGCCGCGGGGGAGTACATGCGGGGCCACACCTCCTGGATCCGGCGCGAGCCGATCGGGGTCGTCGGCCAGGTCACGCCGTGGAACTACCCGCTGCTGATGGCCGTGTGGAAGATCGCCCCCGCGCTGGCCGCGGGCAACACCGTGGTGCTCAAGCCCAGCGACACCACCCCTGAGACCACGCTCCGGCTCGCCGAGATCGCGTCCGAGTTCCTCCCGGCGGGGGCCCTCAACGTGATCACCGGTGACCGCGACACGGGCCGAATGCTCGTCGAGCACCGCACCCCGGGCCTGGTCGCCATCACCGGCTCGGTGCGCGCCGGCGCCGAGGTCGCCGCCAGCGCCGCGCCCAGCGTCAAGCGGGTGCACCTCGAGCTCGGCGGCAAGGCCCCGGTCGTGGTCTTCGACGACGCCGACATCGAGGCCGCCGTCGAGGGCATCGCGATCGCCGGCTACTTCAACGCCGGCCAGGACTGCACCGCGGCCACGCGCGTGCTCGCCGCACCCCACATCCACGACGACTTCGTCGCGGCGCTCGCGGAGTACGCCAACGGCTCGGCGCCGGTCGGGTTGCCGACCGATGAGGACGCCCTGTTCGGCCCGGTCAACAACGCCCGCCAGCTGGCCCATGTGTCGGGCTTCATCGACCGACTCCCGTCGCACGCCACCGTCTCGGCCGGTGGCAACCGCCGCACCGACCTCGGCGACGGCTACTACCTCGAGCCGACCGTGCTCTCCGGCCTGAACCAGGACGACGAGGCGATCCAGAACGAGATCTTCGGCCCGGTCATCACCGTGCAGCGCTTCACCGACGAGGCGGAGGCGCTCGCCTGGGCCAACGGCGTCGACTACGGGCTCGCCTCCTCCGTCTGGACCAAGGACTTCGGGCGCGCCATGCGGATGTCGGCGGCGCTCGACTTCGGGTGCGTCTGGATCAACACGCACATCCCGCTCGTTGCCGAGATGCCCCACGGTGGGTACAAGAAGTCCGGCTACGGCAAGGACCTGTCGATGTACGGCTTCGAGGACTACACCCGCATCAAGCACGTCATGGCGAACATCGAGTCCTGACCCGACCGTCCTGACGCGACACACGCTCGACACACCAAGACCCAGCACGCCAACCCCAAAAGCCCGCCTGAGCCCCACCCGCAAGGAGAACCCCGATGGCCACCCAGGACCCGATGGACCCGATGATGCGCGCCGCGCTGTTGCGCGGCCTCACCAGTCGACGAGCACTGGTGACCGGTGCGCTCGGCCTGGGCGCCACCGTCACGCTGAGCGCCTGCGGCAGCAAGGGCAAGGGCGCGGCCGCGTCCGGCTCTGCCGCCCCGAGCGCCGCTGCCGCCAAGGACCTCAGTGACACCGAGAAGATCGTGAACTGGTCGAACTGGCCCGAGTACATCGACCTGTCCGACGACGGCAAGAAGCGCCCGACCCTCGACGCCTTCACCAAGAAGACCGGCATCAAGGCCAACTACACCGAGGACTACAACGACAACGACGAGTTCTACGCGAAGGTGCGTCCGCTTCTCGAGGGTGGCCAGGACACCGGCCGCGACGTGTGGTGCAGCACCGACTGGATGGTGGCCCGGCTGATCCGGCAGGGCTACGTGCAGAAGCTCGACAACGCCAACATCCCCAACGCCGCCAACCTCGAGGGCTCTCTGAAGAACGTCGAGTTCGACCCCGGTCGCGTCTACTCGCTGCCCTGGCAGAGCGGCTTCGCCGGCATCGCCTACAACCTCGCCGCCACCGGTGGCAAGAAGATCGAGACGATGACCCAGCTGCTCACCGACCCGGCGCTGAAGGGCAAGGTCACCCTCCTCACCGAGATGCGCGACACGGTCGGCCTGATGCTCTGCGAGCTCGGGAAGGACCCGGCCAACTTCACCGACGCCGACTTCGACGCCGCGATGGCCGTGCTGCAGAAGGCCAAGGACTCCGGCCAGATCAAGGGCTTCACCGGCAACGACTACACGGACGGGCTGACCAAGGGCGACATCGCGGCCTGCGTGGCGTGGACCGGCGACGTCGTCCAGCTGCAGTTCGACAACGACAAGGTGGGCTACGCCCTGCCCCAGGCCGGGTTCACCCTGTGGTCGGACAACTTCGTGATCCCGGCCCTGGCCAAGCACAAGAAGAACGCCGAGGCCCTCATCAACTACTACTACGACCCCGAGGTGATGGCGCAGGTGGAGGCCTACGTCAACTACATCTCCCCGGTGAAGGGGACCAAGGAGGTCCTCACCAAGACCGACCCCGACACCGCGAGCAACCCGCTCATCTTCCCGAGCGAGGAGGTCCTCACCCGGGCCAAGGTCTTCAAGGGCCTGAGCTCGGCCGACGAGATCAAGTACAACCGCGCCTTCACCGACCTCACGACCAGCTGATGGCCGAGCACGGCGCCGGCGACCTCCGGCTCATCGGCCTGTCCAAGTCGTTCGGTGACTTCACCGCGGTGCACCCGCTCGACCTCACGATCCAGCAGGGCTCGTTCTTCGCACTCCTCGGGCCCTCGGGCTGCGGCAAGACGACGACGCTGCGCATGGTGGCCGGCCTGGAGGACCCGACCGCGGGTCAGATCCTCATCGGTGACACCGACATCACCTCGACGCGTGCCTACCAGCGAAACGTCAACACCGTGTTCCAGTCCTATGCGCTCTTCCCGCACATGAGCGTCATGGACAACGTGGCGTTCGGCCTGAGGCGCCGGGGGGACAAGGAGTTCAAGGCCAAGGCGCAGGCCGCTCTCGACCTCGTCGAGCTCGGCCACGCCGGCAGCAGGAAGCCCAGCCAGCTCTCCGGCGGCATGCAGCAGCGCGTGGCCCTGGCCCGGGCCCTGGTCAACCGGCCGGACGTGCTGCTCCTCGACGAGCCGCTCGGCGCCCTCGACCTCAAGCTGCGCCGCCAGATGCAGATCGAGCTCAAGAGGATCCAGCAGGAGGTCGGCCTCACCTTCATCCACGTCACCCACGACCAGGAGGAGGCCATGACCATGGCCGACACCATCGCGGTCATGAACGCGGGCCACCTCGAGCAGCTCGGCGACCCCGCCACGCTCTACGAGCACCCGGCGTCGACCTTCGTCGCGAACTTCCTCGGTCAGTCCAACCTGCTGCGCGCCTCGGTCAAGGGTGCCGCGGAGGGCGGCCTGGTACGTGCCGACGTGCACGGCCAGGAGATCCTTCTCGACGCGTCCCACGTGCCCGCGGGCCTCAGCGACGTGTGGGTCGGCGTGCGCCCCGAGAAGCTGGGGCTCGGCGAGGGGGCCGGGCGCAACACCCTGCGTGGTGTCGTCACCGACGTCTCGTTCACCGGGGTCGCCACGCAGTACCTCGTGCGGATGCCGTGGGGCGTCGACGTCGTCGTGGTGCAGCAGAACGACGGGAGCACCCGGGCCAGGCTCGGCGAGAACATCTCGCTGTCGTGGGACCCGGGCCGCGAGTTCGTGCTCGACGCGGCGCAGAGCGACGTCGCGGGGATGGACGAGGTGCTCGTCGATGGCTGAGCTCGCCGTCCTGGCCCCGCACGGGCCGCCCACGCCCAAGCGGCGCGCCAACTGGGTGCCGTACGCCCTCCTGGCCCCCGGACTGCTCTGGCTGGTCGTCTTCTTCGTGCTGCCGATGATCACCCTGGGCTCGCAGTCGCTCCAGGAGGGGTCGGTCGAGACCGGCTACACCTTCACCGGGAACGTGTCGGTCTACCTCGACGCACTGCAGAAGTACTGGCCGCAGCTGATCCGCTCGATCGGCTACGCCGCGACGGCCACGGTCGCCGCGCTCGTGCTGGCCTACCCGCTGGCCTACTACATCGCCCAGAAGGCCGGGCGCTGGAAGAACGTCATGCTGGTGCTCGTCGTGGCGCCGTTCTTCACGAGCTTCCTGATCCGGACGCTGGCCTGGCGCACGATCCTGTCGGACACGGGGCCGGTCACGCACGTCTTCCAGGTGCTGCACATCACCGACCTGCTGCAGTTCCTGCACCTCACCGACAACGACACGCTGCTGTCGTCGAAGTTCGCCGTGATGGCCGGCCTCACCTACAACTTCCTGCCCTTCATGCTGCTGCCGCTGTACGCGGCGCTGGACCGGCTCGACCCCCGGCTCGTCGAGGCGGCCGGTGACCTCTACGCCTCACCGTGGCAGGGGTTCCGCCACGTCACCTGGCCGCTCTCTCTCCCCGGCGTGGTGGCCGGCACGCTGCTCACCTTCATCCCCGCGGCCGGTGACTTCATCAACTCGCGGCTGCTCGGCAACACCCAGACGGTGATGATCGGGCAGGTGATCGACGCCCAGTTCCTCCGGGTGCTCGACTACCCCCTCGCGGCTGCGCTGTCCTTCATCCTGCTCATCCTGATCCTGTCGCTGGTCACGTTCTACGTGCGCCGGGCCGGCACCGAGGAGCTGGTCTGAGATGAGGTGGCTCCGACGCAACCTCCTGCTCATCGTCGCGGTGTGCGTGCTCCTCTACATGCTGGTCCCGAACCTGGTCGTCGCGCTGTTCTCGTTCAACAACCCGTCGGGTCGGTACAACTACACGTGGCAGGAGTTCTCGACCCAGGCGTGGCAGCACCCGTGCGGTGCCCAGGGCATCTGCGACTCCCTGGGCCTGTCACTGCAGATCGGCCTGATCGCCTCGGTCGTCGCGACCATCCTCGGCACGGCCATCGCGTTCGCCCTGGGCCGCTACCGGTTCCGGGCCCGCTCGGCCACCAACCTGCTCATCTTCATGCCGATGGCGACCCCCGAGGTCGTCATGGGCTCGAGCCTGCTGACCCTGTTCCTCATGATGGGCGTGCCGGCCGGCCGCACCGCGGTCACCATCGCGCACATCATGTTCTGCATCTCCTTCGTCGTCGTCGCCGTCAAGGCGCGGGTGGCGACCCTCGACCCGCGCCTCGAGGAGGCGGCCGCCGACCTCGGGGCCAACGCGACCCAGACCTTCATGCGGGTCACCTTCCCGCTGGCCGCTCCCGGCATCTTCGCCGGTGCGCTGCTGGCGTTCTCGCTCAGCTTCGACGACTACATCATCACCAACTTCAACGCGAGCCCGAGCTCGATCACGTTCCCCATGTACGTCTGGGGTGCCGCACAACGCGGTGCACCGGTGCAGGTCAACGTGATCGGCACGATGATGTTCCTCATCGCGCTCTTCGTCGTCGTCGTCGGACAGGTCTTCCAGAACCGGCGCGCCCGCGCCGCGGCCTGACCACACCGCAGCACCACCATCCCCAGAGAGGTACCCCGTGCACGTCCTCATGGTCGGAGCGGGCGGCGTCGGTGACGCCGCGGCCCGGATCGCCGCCGAACGTCCCTTCTTCGACTCCTGGGTGGTGGCCGACTACGACGTCTCCCGGGCCCAGCACACCGTCGACGCCGTCACCTCGCGCCACCCCGGCGAGTCACGGTTCGAAGCCGCTCAGGTCGATGCCTCGGATGCCGGTGCCGTCGCCGCGCTGGCCCGCGAGGTGGGTGCCACGCACGTGTTCAACGCGGTCGACCCGCGCTTCGTCCTGAGCATCTTCGAGGGCGCGAAGGCGGCCGGCGCCGACTACCTCGACATGGCGATGAGCCTGTCCAGCCGGCACCCCAGCGAGCCCTACGCCAAGGTCGGCGTCAAGCTCGGCGACGACCAGCTGGCCCAGGCCGCCCAGTGGGAGGCCGACGGTCGGCTGGCGCTCGTCGGCATCGGGGTCGAGCCCGGGCTGTCCGACGTCTTCGCCCGCTACGCCGCCGACCACCTGTTCAGCCACATCGACGAGCTGGGCACCCGCGACGGCGCCAACCTGGTCATCCGCGACGAGGAGGGCAACGAGGTGTTCGCGCCCGGGTTCTCGATGTGGACCATCATCGAGGAGTGCCTGAACCCGCCCGTGGTGTGGGAGCGCTCGCGCGCGGTAGCGGCCGACGGCTCCTACGACGTCGAGGCCGGCTTCTACACCCTGCCGCCGTTCGCCGAGCCCGAGCTGTTCGAGTTCCCCGACGGAATCGGCCCGGTCGAGTGCGTGCACGTGGAGCACGAGGAGGTGCTCCTGATGCCGCGCTGGGTGGAGGCGGAGAAGGTCACCTTCAAGTACGGGCTGGGCGAGGAGATGATCGCGATCCTGCGCACGCTGCACACCCTCGGCCTCGACGGCACCGACCCGGTGAGCGTCAAGGGTGTGCAGGTGAGCCCCCGTGACGTCGTGGCCGCCGTGCTGCCCGACCCCGCCACCATCGGGCCGCGCATGGAGGGCAAGACCTGCGCCGGGCTCTGGGTGACCGGCACCGGCAAGGACGGCCAGCCCCGCCGCACCTACCTGTACCACGTGAGCGACAACGCCGACACGATGCGCGACTACGACGCCCAGTGCGTGGTGTGGCAGACCGCCGTCAACCCGGTGGTGGCGCTCGAGCTGCTCGCCACCGGCAGGTGGCGCGGCGCCGGCGTGCTCGGGCCGGAGGCGTTCGACGCCGTGCCCTTCCTCGAGCTGCTCGCAGCCCCGAAGCCGGACGGCTACGGCTCGCCCTGGGGCCTCGAGGACCGCTGACCCACGTTCGTGCGAAAGGATCGCCCCATGGCCATCACCCAGAAGTCACTCATCGAGTCGGTGCCCACCCAGCTGCTCATCGGCGGCTCGTGGCGCGAGGCGAGCAGCGGCGACCGCTTCGAGGTGCACGACCCCAGCAGCGGGGCCACCCTCACCACCTGCGCCGACGCCACGCCCGACGACGGCCTGGCCGCGCTGGCCGCCGCCCACGAGGCGCAGGCCGGCTGGGCTGCCACCCCGCCGCGCGACCGCAGCGAGATCCTGCGCCGGGCCTTCGAGGCGCTGGTGACGCGCGCCGACGAGTTCGCCACCCTGATGAGCCTGGAGATGGGCAAGACCGTCGCCGAGGCGAAGGGCGAGGTCACCTACGGAGCGGAGTTCTTCCGCTGGTTCGCCGAGGAGGCCGTCCGCATCCACGGCCGCTACTCGGTGGCCCCCAACGGCGCCTCACGGCTGCTGACCATGAAGCAGCCGGTGGGCCCCACCCTGATGATCACGCCGTGGAACTTCCCGCTGGCCATGGGCACCCGCAAGATCGGGCCGGCCGTGGCCGCCGGCTGCACCATGGTCGTCAAGCCCGCGCACGAGACGCCGCTGACCATGCTCCTCCTCGCGCAGGTGATGCAGGAGGCCGGGCTGCCCGACGGCGTGCTCAACGTCGTCACCACGATGCACTCGGGTGCGGTGTGCGAGCCCGTCATCCGTGACGAGCGGCTGCGCAAGCTCACCTTCACCGGCTCCACCGCCGTGGGCAAGAAGCTCGTCGAGCAGTCCGCCGAGCAGCTGCTCCGCCTGTCGATGGAGCTCGGCGGCAACGCCCCCTTCCTCGTCTTCGAGGACGCCGACGTCGACGCGGCGGTCGACGGCGCGATGCTCGCCAAGATGCGCAACATCGGCGAGGCCTGCACCGCGGCCAACCGGTTCTTCGTGCACGAGTCCCTGGCGCAGGAGTTCTCGACCAAGCTGGCCGCCCGGATGGGCGCGCTCGTCGTCGGCAAGGGCACCAAGAAGGGCGTCGACGTCGGCCCGCTCATCACCGCCAAGGCGCGCGACGGCGTCGACGAGCTCGTCAAGGATGCCGTGGGCAAGGGCGCCACGGTGCTCACCGGCGGCGGACCCGTGCCGGGTCGCGGCTGGTTCTACCAGCCCACCGTGCTCACCGACGTCGCCGCCGACAGCCGCTGCCTGAGCGAGGAGATCTTCGGCCCGGTCGCCCCGGTGTCGACCTTCACCGACGACGCGGATGCCGTCGCCAAGGCCAACGGCACCGAGTACGGCCTGGTGGGCTACATCTACACCAACGACCAGACCCGGGTGATCCGGGTGGCCGAGGCCATGGAGTTCGGGATGATCGGCGTCAACACCGGGATCGTCTCGAACCCGGCGGCCCCGTTCGGCGGCGTCAAGCAGTCCGGCTTCGGCCGCGAGGGCGGCTTCGAGGGCATCGACGAGTACCTCGAGACCAAGTACGTCGGCATCGCGCTCTGAGCGCCGGGCCCGGGTTCGCGCGAACCCGGGTCACGGCGGCTGGTGCTGCTCGGGGGCAGCGAGGGCTCCGGCAAGACCACCATCTCGCTGCAGCTGGTGCGCAACGCGGTCGTCGGTGACCGGCACGGGGTGGTGTTCTCGTACGAGCACTCGGCCCAGAGCCTGCTGCAGCGCCTCCTCGCGCTCGAGGCGGCAAACGCGGCTGTCGCCGCGAGCACCCCTCGCTCTCGGCCGACGTGCACACGGTGCGCTCGGTGTTCGAGGCCGAGGACCCCGACCGCCGCGGGCTCGTGGACGCGCTGGCCGGCATCCCCTTCGGTGCTGAGGCCCTCGCTGCCATGCAGCGGTGTGCCGGCGGCTGCACGTGCACGAGTCCGGCAAGCAGACCACGCCCGACGAGATCGCCCGGGTCGTCGAGGCGATCACCCAGGAGGCGGGGCAGCCGCCCATCGTGCTGGTCGACTACCTGCAGAAGATGCCCCTGGCGGGCTTCGCCGGCGACGAGACCTCGCGGGTGACCGTCGTGACCGAGACGATGAAGGACCTCTCGCTCGAGGTGCAGAAGGACTTCGAGCACGGTCGGTTCCACCCACAGGCGCAGGTCGTCACCGAGGGGCTGATCGAGGAGCGCGTCTTCACCAGCTGAGGTGCCGATGTCGCGAGAATGGTCGAATGCCGTCTGCCCGCCCGTCCCGCCGCGCGCAGCCATTGGTGCTGGCTGCCGTGGCCGTGCTGGTCGTCGCCCTGGTGGCGCTGGGTCTGTCGCTCACCCGCGGCTCCGGCTCCACCGGTGGTGACGGGCCTGCGGCCGCGGCGCCGACGGGCTCGAGCGCAACGACGGCAACGGCATCCAGCGGGCGGAGCACGCCGGTCTCGGGGCTCCCGACGGTGGCCGAGAGCGCGCTGCCCGACGAGGCCGACACGACGCTGGCCTTCATCCGGGCCGGTGGGCCGTACCCCTACGAGGAGGACGGCGGCATCTTCGGCAACCGCGAGCGGATCCTGCCCCGGCGGCCAGGTGGTTACTACCGCGAGTACACCGTAGAGACGCCGGGGGAGAGCGACCGGGGCCCGCGCCGGATCATCGGTGGTGCCGACGGTGACCTCTACTGGACCACCGACCACTACGCGTCGTTCCGCCAGGTCGAGGAGGGGCGATGATCCGCCACCTGGGCCTGCACACCGATGTCGAGGGACTGGTGGCCGACGCCCGCGAGGAGGGGCGTGACGTGCACGTGGTGGTGGCGGGCCCGACCAAGCAGGCCACGCTCGCCGCGTTCGCGGAGGCGCTCGACTTCCCGGCGTGGTTCGGGGGCAACCTCGACGCGCTCGCCGACTGCCTCGGACACCTCGCCCGCACCGCCGAGGGGGAGCAGGAGCTCGTCGTCGACGGGGTCGCCGAGCTGGCCCGCGACGACCCGTTCGCCTTCGCCGACCTGTGCGGCCTGCTCGGCCAGGTCGCCGCGGCGCACCCCGGCTTCCACGTCACGGTCGTCGACCGATGACAATGGGCCGGTGACCACACGCTCCGTCGCCCTGCTCGGCTCCACCGGCTCGATCGGCACCCAGGCCCTGGAGGTGGTGGCGGCGCACCCCGGCCGCTTCACCATCGCGGCCCTGTCGGCCGGCGGCAACCTCGGCCTGCTCGCCCGTCAGGCGGTGCAGTTCGACGTTCCCCTGGTGGCGGCGGCGCGTGGTGACGCCGACGAGGTGCGTGCGGCGCTCGCGGCTGCCGCAGCGGATGCCGGCCGGCCGGCATCCGCGACCGAGGTGGTCGTCGGGCCGGATGCCGCGACGGTCGCCGCCGCGTGCGGCGCCGACGTCGTGCTCAACGGCGTGACCGGCTCGATCGGGCTGCGCCCCACCCTGGCGGCGCTGGCTGCGGGTTCGGTGCTGGCGCTGGCGAACAAGGAGTCGCTGATCATCGGCGGGCCGCTGGTGAAGGCCGCCGCCGGCCCCGACCAGGTCGTGCCGGTCGACTCCGAGCACAGCGCCATCGCCCAGAGCCTGCGCGGCGGGCGGGCCCAGGAGGTCCGCCGGCTCGTCGTGACCGCGAGCGGCGGGCCGTTCCGCGGGCGCTCCCGTGCCGAGCTGGCCGATGTGACGCCCGAGCAGGCCCTGGCGCACCCCAACTTCGCGATGGGCCGGGTGATCACGACGAACTCCGCGACGCTCGTCAACAAGGGGCTCGAGGTCATCGAGGCGCACCTGCTCTTCGACATCCCCTTCGACCGGATCGACGTCGTCGTGCACCCGCAGCAGCAGATCCACTCGATGGTCGAGTTCCACGACGGCTCGACCATCGCGCAGCTCGGGCCTCCGCGGATGCTCGTGCCCATCGCGCTGGGGCTGTCCTGGCCCGAGCGGCTCGAGGACGTCGACGTGCCGTGCGACTGGACCCGGGCCCAGAGCTGGGAGTTCCACCCGCTCGACGACGACGCCTTCCCGGCCGTGTGGCTGGCCCGGCAGGTGGGCGAGGCCGGCGGCACCTACCCGGCGGTCTACAACGCGGCCAACGAGGTGTGCGTCGACGCGTTCCACGACGGCACGATTCGCTTCACCGACATCGTCGACACCATCGAGCGGGTCGTCGACGCCCACGCCGGGCCGGAGGGCGACGCGCACAGCCTCGAGGGGGTGCTCGCTGCGGACGCCTGGGCACGCGACGAGGCCGCCCGGGTGCTCGGCGTCACCCAGGGGTGATGCACGGGGCGCGGCCCATCGCGCACCACGCACCACCGGAGGCCTCCAGCGCTACCTGAGGCGGTTCCAGCCGAGGCGGCCGGACCAGGTCGGCCACACGAGCGCGCCGGCCAGGAGTCCGCCCGCGAGGAGAGCCCACACCGAGAAGAAGTCCGGCCCCATCCGCACATCGGCCACGTTCCCGGCCGGGTCATCGCGGTCGTAGAGCAGATCGGCGTCGTCACCCGCCCGCGGCGAAGGATCCCAGAGGTAGTTGCCCACGTCAGCCGTGACCTCGCTCCCGCGGTCGGTCCTGAACCGTACGACCACGTACGACCACGTACGAGTCGCGGCGGCTGTCCTCGGCGGCGATAACCCGGCCCCCGGTCGTCGATCGTGACGATGCACTCCGGGGCCGTCGTGCCGACGGCAGGCTCACGCCTCCACGGTAGACACTGGGTGGGCAGCCGGTCCGCGGGTCGGCTCAAGCCTGGCCGAAGGGTGCCGTCAGCGGGGCGACGTACCCTATACCGCATGTCCACCCTCGCCTTCCTCCTCGGTGTCCTGTTCATGGCCACCGGCGTCGCCGCTTCGATCGCGCTGCACGAGGTCGGCCACCTCGTGCCCGCCAAGCGGTTCGGCGTGCGGGTGACCCAGTACATGGTCGGTTTCGGGCCCACGGTGTGGTCGCGCAAGCGAGGCGAGACCGAGTACGGCGTCAAGGCGGTGCCGCTGGGCGGCTACATCCGGATGATCGGCATGTTCCCCCCGCGCCCCGGCGACGATCCCGGCACGGTGCGGGCGTCGAGCACCGGGCGGTTCAGCCAGCTGGTCGACGAGGCCCGCGCCGCGAGCCTCGAAGAGGTGCGCCCCGGCGACGAGCAGCGCGTCTTCTACCGCCTGCCGGTGCACCAGAAGGTCATCGTCATGCTCGGTGGCCCCACCATGAACCTCCTCATCGGCGTCGTCCTGCTCACCCTCCTGGTCACCGTCCACGGCGTGGCCACCGCGCAGCCGGGCGCCGTGGTGGCCACGGTGTCGCAGTGCGTGGTGCCGGTGACCAAGGCCGGCGACGACACGACCTGCACCGACCAGCCCAAGACCCCGGCGCTGGCCGCCGGCATCCTGCCCGGCGACCGCTTCGTGTCCATCGCCGGCCAGCCGGTCGACGACACCACCGACGTCGGCACGCTCATCCGCCCCCGCGTCGGCGAGCCGTTGCCCATCGTGCTCGAGCGCGACGGCCAGCAGATCACCGTCACCGCCACCCCGATCCGCAACGTGGTGCCGGTGCTCGACGCCGACGGGCTGCCGGTGACCAACGCCGACGGCACGACCCAGACCACCGAGGCCGGCTTCCTCGGCGTGCGCTCCTCCGCACCGGTGGCCTACGAGCCGCAGCCGGTCAGCGCGGTACCCGGCATGCTGTGGGGCTACGTCAGCGGCACCGCGCAGGCGCTGGTGCACGTGCCCGAGCGGATGGGCGGGGTGTGGCAGGCGGCGTTCGGCGGGGCCGAGCGCGAGGCCGACAGCCCGATGTCCGTCGTGGGCGTCGGGCGGGTCGCCGGCGAGGTCAGCGAGGGCAAGTACGACTCGCTCGTCGGCAAGTCCGTCGGCGACAAGCTGTGGATGCTCGTGGGGCTGATCGCCGCGCTGAACTTCATGCTCTTCCTGTTCAACCTCATCCCGCTGCTGCCGCTCGACGGCGGCCACGTGGCCGGAGCCCTGTGGGAGGGCCTCAAGCGTGGGACCGCCAAGCTGCTCGGGCGCCCTGACCCCGGCTACGTCGACGTGGCCAAGGCCCTGCCCATCGCCTACACCGTGTCCACGGTGCTGCTCGGGGCCTCCTTGCTGCTGATCTACGCCGACCTCGTCAAACCGGTCAACCTCGGGGGCTGAGGCGGGCCGTAGGCTGGTCCCCATGTCTGTCTCCCTCGGTATGCCCCCGCTGCCCCCGCCCGTCGTCGCCCCCCGCCGGGCCAGCCGGAAGATCAAGGTCGGCAAGGTCGAGGTCGGCGGGGACGCCCCCGTGTCGGTGCAGTCGATGACCACCACCCCGACCACCGACATCAACGCGACGCTCCAGCAGATCGCGGAGCTCACGGCATCCGGCTGCGACATCGTGCGGGTGGCCTGCCCCACCCAGGACGACGCCGACGCCCTGCCGGCCATCGCCCACAAGTCGCAGATCCCGGTCATCGCCGACATCCACTTCCAGCCGAAGTACGTCTACGCGGCCATCGACGCGGGCTGCGCGGCGGTGCGGGTCAACCCCGGCAACATCCGCCAGTTCGACGACCAGGTCGGCGAGATCGCACGGCGCGCCAAGGACGCCGGGGTCTCCATCCGGATCGGCGTCAACGCCGGGTCGCTCGACAAGCGAATCCTCGACAAGTACGGCAAGCCCTCCGCCGAGGCGCTCGTCGAGTCGGCGGTGTGGGAGGCCGGCCTGTTCGAGGAGCACGACTTCCACGACTTCAAGATCTCGGTCAAGCACAACGACCCGGTCGTCATGATCCGCGCCTACCAGCTGCTGGCCGAGCGCGGCGACTGGCCGCTGCACCTCGGGGTCACCGAGGCCGGGCCGGCCTTCCAGGGCACCATCAAGTCGGCCACCGCCTTCGGCGCCCTGCTCAGCCAGGGCATCGGCGACACCATCCGGGTCTCGCTGTCCGCACCGCCGGTCGAGGAGGTCAAGGTCGGCATCCAGATCCTGCAGTCGCTCAACCTGCGCCCGCGCAAGCTCGAGATCGTGTCGTGCCCGTCGTGCGGCCGCGCCCAGGTCGACGTCTACAAGCTGGCCGACGAGGTCACCGCCGGGCTCGAGGGCATGACCGTGCCGCTGCGGGTGGCCGTCATGGGCTGCGTCGTCAACGGCCCCGGTGAGGCCCGCGAGGCCGACCTCGGCGTCGCCTCCGGCAACGGCAAGGGCCAGATCTTCGTGCGCGGCGAGGTGATCAAGACCGTGCCCGAGAGCATGATCGTCGAGACCCTCATCGAGGAGGCCATGCGCATCGCCGAGGAGATGGGCGAGCCGATGGACGAGGAGTCGGCAGGCGTCCCGTCGGTCACCGTCAGCTGACCCCGAGCGCGCCGCCCACCACCACCTCCACACCAGCCACTACGTCGGATGTCGTCCGCTCGCCTCTCGCCGCGCTGATCGGGCCGCACCACGAGGTGCACCGCGCCTCCGTCGACGGCTTCCACCGGGTGCGTGCGGAACGCTACGCGCGCGGCCGCACCGCCGAGGGGTACTACCGCGACAGCTACGACCACGGCGCGATCCGGCAGCGGCTCGTCGAGCCGTTCCGGGCTGGGAGCCGTGGGTTCGAGCGGTGCACGACGTCGAGGCGGAGGCGCCCCTCGACGTCGCGCCCGAACCGGCCGCCGGCCCGGACGCCCTGCTCCTGCTCGACGGGATCCTCCTGCACCGCCACGAGCTTGCAGACCTGTGGGACGCGAGCGTCTGGGTCGACGTGCCCTTCGAGGTCTCGGTGCCGCGTGGCAACGCCCGCTTCGGTGCGGTGGGCTCGGATGCCGTGGACCCGGCATCCGCGGTCAATGCCCGCTACGTCGGCGGCCAGGGGCTGTACCTCGCCGGGGTCGACCCGGCCAAGGGCGCCAGCTGGGTGCGCGACAACGCCAACCTGGCGGCGCCCCTGATCACGGGTAGCGCACCGGGTCGCGCTGGTCCGCCGACAGCTTCCGGTTGAGCGAGAAGAGCCTCCCGAGCACCGGCATCAGCACGATGTTGGCGCCGTGCAGGATGCCGATGACGAGCAGGATGCCGCCGATGCGCAGTGCCGCCGCACCGAGCTGCTCACCGCTGACGACACCGGAGAACTGGTTGTTCCACTCCTTGTCGGGCGTGAAGTGCGCGGTCATCAGGATGTACGCGGCAAAGATCAGGTAGTAGACGATGTCCGTCAGCACGATGTAGCTCTTGCCAGTGAGCGGGTTGTCGTGGAAGACGTCGGCGGCATAGGCCCGCCCGAACCGCTTGATGAACGGCCCGAGCCAGACGGCGATGGCGACGAGCACGAGGGTCGTGGCGACTTCGAGGATCCACCAGGGCATTTCGACGGCTCCGTTCGGGGTGCGTGGGGTGAGGGTGAGCACTGCAGTCGTGACGAGGGCGAGGACGCCGGCGATGGCCGCCGTGACGCGCCAGAGGGTGCGTCGGCGCCGGCGGTCCGCGTCGATGCTGTCGAGCACGCGCTCGAACAGGTCGGGGGAGGGCGTGGTGCGTGACGAGCCGAGCGCCCTGCTGATCCGGTCCTCGAGGTGGGTCATCGGTCGGCCTCCAGTCGTGCGCCGAGGGCGTCGAGCCCACGCTGCAGGTGGGTCTTGACGGTGTTGGCCGACAGGCCGAGCGTGGCCGCGATCTGCGCGACCGGCATGTCGTAGTAGTAGCGCAGCGTCACGCAGTCGCGCTGGCGCCGCGGGAGGGCGCGCAGTGCGGCCACCACCGCCGCACGCTCGGCACGTTCCTCGGCCGTCTCCGCCGCCGACGGGGCGTCGGGCTGGGCGGGTGGCCGGTGCCGCCACGACACGAAGCCGCGGCGGTTGTGGTCCCTCGCCAGGTTGATGACGATCGAGCGGAGGTAGGCGGCCGCCCGGGCGCCGTCCCGGAGCCGGCCGTGGTGCCGGGCGAACCGGATGAAGGCTTCCTGCACAAGGTCCTCGGCCGCGGTCTTGTCGTCGACGTAGAACCGCGCGAGCCGGGTGAGCGACGCCGCCTCAGCATCGAACAGTGCCGCGACGTCCACGGGCTCCGGACCCGTGACGTCGACGGTACCCACCCCTTGCGCCACAACCTCCATCACCGGGACTGACGTGCGAGGACGCCGTCCGGGTGACACGCGGACCTGACGGAATCTCACCGGAACCTCGGCGACTCCTGCGCCGGGCCCCGGGTCACCCGGGCGCACCCGGGCCAGCGTCCGTCCAGTGTCCGCGAATCCGCGGACCAGACCGAAAGGAACGCCATGAACCCCACCTCCCGACGCGCCCTCGCGATGCCGGCCATTGTCGCAATCGCGGGGTTCACCGCGACAGGCCCGAGCGCCGATGCCGACGAGTCGTCCGCCGGTCACCACCGGCACGACGGCCCCCACGGCCTGGTGGTCCGCAACACCGGGCCGCTGGTCGACCTCCAGCCCGCCGCGGCCGGTCCGTTCGACGGGGCGTCCGCAGCCGTGCGGATCAGCCTCCTTCCGCACGGGGGCTCGCGCACGCTGCTGCGGGTGCGGGGCATCGACGGCGCCGAGGGGCAGACCTTCGGGGCGCACCTGCACGCGGGCCCGTGCGTCGACGGCCAGCCGGCCGCTGCGTTGGGGCACTACAACACCGATGTGCTCGCGCGGCGTCGTGCCACCCGAGATCAGTGACCGCACCGAGATCTGGCTGGACTTCACCGTCGACGACGAGGGCGGCCGCGCGACGGCATCCGTGCCCTTCGTGCCGCAGCCGGGGGCGCGCTCGGTCGTCATCCACGCGGCGGCGACCGACCACCACACGGGGACCGCCGGCGCGCGGCTCGCCTGTCTTCCGGTGGTGTGGTGATGGCGCGGGGCCTGGCCCGTGGGGCGCTCGGCGGCGCACTGTGGGGCGTGCTCGCCCGGCTGTTCATGCGGCTGCTCTCGGACGACCCCCAGTTCAGCTGGGAGGGCACCTTGGGCATCCTCGGCATCGCGACCGTGGCCGGCGCCCTGGTGGGTCTGGTTCGCGGCGCACGGGTGACCGGCCGGTCGCCGTGGTGGCGGCTGGCCGCCCTGCCCGGGCTGCTGCTCTTCGTGGGACCGGGCAGCCTGCTCCTTCCCGCAAGCGTGGGAATGGCGATGGTGCTGCGCGGGCGGCCGGTGGTGCGGGCCCTCGGGGTGGTGCTCGCGGTGGTGCCGTTGACGGTCCTTGCCGGGAACGAGCCCCCGTTGCCACCGACCCAGGTGGCGGGCCTGGTGCTCATGGTGGCCTCGTGCGCCCCGCTCGGGTGGGGGCTCGGTGAGGTCGTCCGTCGGTGGCGCCCGCGGCAGGTGCCGAGCGCGCCGACCGATGCCGGCACGCTGGCTCCCGAGGCCGCGCTGGCCTGACCTCGGTGCTGCCACTGGTGTCGAGGGATGGGGAACGGGCGCGCGCGTGGTGCACGGCGCCCTAGGCTGGTGACGTGCTGCGCACACGCTCACCGGTTCGTCCACTGTCGCTCGCCGACCGCGACGACGCCCTCGACGTGTGCGCCCGCGACCTGCCCCGGGGGGTGTTCGTGGCGGCGAGGGTGCTCGAGGGGGCTCGGACCGGGTCGCTGGCGGGGGTGCTGGGGCACCGGGTCGACGGTGAGCTGACCGCCCTGTGCTGGGCCAGTGCGAACGTCGTCCCGGTCGGCACCACGGAGGAGAGCCGGTCGGCCTTCGCCGACCGGGTGCGCCGCTGGCGGGGTCGGTGCGCCTCGGTGTTCGGCCCGCACGAGGAGGTCGAGGGCCTGTGGCAGCACCTCGAGCCGCACTGGGGGCCGGCGCGCGCCGTGCGCGACCGCCAACCGCTGCTGGTGACCGACCGGCTCCCCTCCACCCTCGGGGTGACGCTCGACCCCCGCGTGCGGCCGGCCCGGGTCGACGAGGTCGACCTCGTGCTCCCGGCGGCCGAGCACATGTTCACCGCCGAGATCGGCTACCCGCCCTACCGCGGTAGCGACCGTGGCTACCGGGCTTCCCTCGCGTCGCTCGCGGCGCGCGGGCACACCTACGTCGTCGTCGAGAACGGCCGGGTGGTGTTCAAGACCGACATCGGCAGCCTGGCCCTGGGCTGCGCCCAGCTGCAGGGCGTCTGGCTGGCGCCCGAGCTGCGCGGCCGCGGTCTGGCGGTGCCGATGCTGGCCAGCGTGGTGGAGCAGGTGATGGTGGGGCCCGCACCGCTGGTCACGCTCTACGTCAACGACTTCAACACCGCCGCGCGGGCCACCTACGCCAACATCGGGTTCCGCGAGGTGGGGGACTTCAGCACGGTCCTTCTCTGACGCATCTGCGTCGCCGGCCACCTCCCTCGGTGTCGACCGCGCAGGATGCCGCGCGTCCGGCAGCGCTGTACCCCGCTCACCGCGGCTAGGGTCCTCCGACAAGGACAGTCGCCGGGGGCGGGGGAGACGACCATGGACATGCTGACGGGCGAGGAGATCGCCGGGGCGCGGCTGACCGACTGGCGCAAGCTGGCCCAGGGGCTGCACGCCCGCTACCTGGTCGACGACTTCGGCAGCGGCGCACGGTTCGTCACCGCCGTGGGCGAGGCGGGGGACACCCGTGGACACCACCCGAGCGTGTCGATGGGCATCGGGTACGTCGACCTCAAGCTGTCCAGCGCCGATGCCGTGTACCGCGACGACGACGGCACCGAGTACGTCGTCGAGTGGGTGACCCAGCAGGACGTCGACCTGGCCCGGCGGATCACCGAGGTCGCCGCCGACCACGGGCTGCGCGCCGACCCCGCATCCGTCAGCGTCGTCGAGCTCGGCCTCGACACCGCCCGGTCCGCGGCCATCGCCCCGGTGTGGGCCGCCCTGCTGGCCGGGGACGCCGAGGCCCGGGGCCGCGGCACACCCGGCGACGAGGTCCGCGACGCCACCGGACGGGTGCCGAACCTGTGGTTCGGGGATGCCGTCGCGCACGAGTCCCAGCGCCAGCGGTTCCACGTCGAGGTCTACGTGGCGCCCGAGGTGGCCCCGCAGCGCATCGCCGCCGCCGTGGCCGCCGGGGGGACCGTCGTCGACGACAGCGACGCGCCGTCACTCACGGTGATCGCCGACCCGGACGGCAACACCGGAGTCCTGTGCGTCGCCGCGTCCCCGGTGCCGCAGGACTGAACCGCTCGCGGGGCGGCCGGCCGTGGATGGTTGGATGGGGCATGGCCCCAGCCCCCGCCCTCAGCCGAGACGTCGCCGGGCTCGCCGTGCTGCTGGCCAGCTCGGGAGTCGTGCACCTGGTGCGGCCGCAGGTCTTCGAAGGCATCGTCCCCCGGGTGCTGCCCAACCACCGCGCCCTCGTCTATGTCTCGGGGGTCGCCGAGCTCCTTTGTGCCGCAGGGCTGCTGATGCCGGCCACGCGCCGGCCGGCGGGCTACGCGTCGGCCGCGCTGCTGGTCGCCGTGTTCCCTGCCAACGTGCAGATGAGCGTCGACTCCGCCCAGCGGGCGCAGCACAAGGGCGACCGGGCATCCCGGGCCACCTTCCTCGCGACCCTCGCCCGGCTGCCGCTGCAGGTGCCGATGATCCGCACGGCGCTGCGCGCCGCGGGCCACTGAGGTCCGGGCCGTGTCGACCCTGGCCTGGCAGCCGCTCACCGAGGGCGACCTCGACGACCTGCGCCACCTCGCCCGCCGGTGCCTTGCCGTCGACGGCGGCCTGCCGCAGCTCGCCCACGAGCAGACCATCCGGCGGCTCTTCCTCAGCGGCAGCGGCATCGGCGGTCGCGACGAGACGGGCGACATCGTGGCGGCGGCTGCCGTCTTCGTCGACGACGCCGGGCACCGCACGGCCACCGGGCTGGTGCACCCGTCGACCCGCTGGCAGGGCATCGGGGAGGAGCTGGCCCAGTGGGCGCAGGAGCGCTCCGGCGGGTCGCCGCTGCGCGTCGTGGCCGAGACCACCTCGGCGGAGTCGGACGCGCTGTACGCCGAGCTGGGGCTGAAGCGCACCTTCGCCGAGCACGTCATGCGGCACCCCCTCGACGAGATCCCGAAGGTGAGGCGGCCCGAGGGCCTGCACGTCGCGGCCTGGGACGACGACACGGTCGGGCTGTTCTTCACGGCCTACCAGCAGTCGTTCGCCGAACGGCCGGGATTCCCCGACCCCCCGCGCGACATCTGGGTGCGTGAGGTGTCCGAGGGCCCCGGTTTCCGGGCGGACGCCTCCCGGGTCGCGCTCGACCCGGACGGGATGCCGGTCGGCTTCGTGACGATCACCGAGGACTGGATCGACCAGGTCGGGGTGGTACCCGCCTGGCGCGGCCGGGGGCTCGGGGCGCACCTGGTCGTGCGGTCACTGCGGGCGCTGGTCAAGGCGGGCTGCGACCAGGCCTGGCTGGCCGTCAACGTCGACAACCCCGCCCACGAGCTCTACCTCCGGCTGGGCTTCCAGAACCACGGCGTCCGGGCCCGTTACACCCAGCTCACCGCGCACCCGACGGGCTGACCCGAAACGCGCGTGAACGGCATCCGTGCCCGTCGTTATCCTTGGCGGGTTGTCCAACCACCTCCAGGAGCTCTCCCGTGGCCATGCGCATGTCGTCCCTGTTCCTGCGAACCCTTCGCGAGAACCCGGCGGACGCCGAGGTCCCGAGCCACCAGCTCCTCGTGCGGGCCGGCTACATCCGCCGGGTCAGCCCCGGCATCTACACCTGGCTGCCGCTCGGCCTGAAGGTACTGCGCAACGTCGAGACGATCGTGCGCGAGGAGATGGACGCCATCGGCGCCCAGGAGCTGCTCTTCCCCGCCCTGCTGCCCCGCGAGCCCTACGAGGCCAGTGGCCGGTGGGACGAGTACGGCGACAACGTGTTCCGGCTCAAGGACCGCAAAGGCAACGACTACCTGCTCGGGCCGACGCACGAGGAGATGTTCACCCTCGCGGTCAAGGACCTGTACAGCTCGTACAAGGACCTGCCCCTGTCGATCTACCAGATCCAGATCAAGTACCGCGACGAGGCCCGGCCGCGCGCCGGCGTGCTGCGCGGGCGCGAGTTCGTCATGAAGGACAGCTACTCGTTCGACATCGACGAGGCCGGGCTCGACAAGAGCTACCAGCTGCACCGGGACGCCTACGTGCGGATCTTCGACCGGCTCGGCTTCCACTACGTGATCGTGCAGGCGATGGCCGGGGCGATGGGCGGCTCGAAGTCGGAGGAGTTCCTCGCCACCGCCGAGAACGGCGAGGACACGTACGTGCGGTGCGCCAACTGCGGCTACGCCGCCAACGTCGAGGCCGTGCGGGTGCCGGTGCCGGATGCCGTGGACGCGTCCGGCGTGCCCGCCGCGCACGTCGAGGACACCCCCGGCACCCCGACGATCGACACGCTGGTCGCGCACCTCGAGTCGGCCTTCCCGCGGGCCGATGGTCGCCCCTGGGCGGCCTCGGACACCCTGAAGAACGTGCTGGTGGTGCTCGTGCACCCCGACGGCACCCGCGAGCCGCTCGCCATCGGCCTGCCCGGTGACCGCGAGGTGGACGAGAAGCGGCTCGGGGCACAGGTCGAGCCGGCCGCCGTCGAGGCCTTCGACGAGAAGGACTTCGCGGCCCACCCCGTGCTCGCCAAGGGCTACATCGGGCCGGGGGTGCTCGGGTCGGAGAAGGCGTCCGGCATCCGCTACCTGCTCGACCCCCGGGTCAGCGAGGGCACGGCGTGGGTGACGGGCGCCGACGAGTCGGGCCGGCACGTCATCGACCTGGTGGCGGGGCGCGACTTCACCGCTGACGGCACCATCGAGGCCGCCGAGGTGCGCGACGGCGACGCGTGCCCCTCGTGCGGGCACGGGCTGGAGTCGGCGCGCGGCATCGAGATGGGGCACATCTTCCAGCTCGGCACGAAGTACGCCGAGGCGCTCGACCTCAAGGTGCTCGACGAGAACGGCAAGCTGCGCACCGTGATCATGGGCTCGTACGGCGTGGGCGTCTCGCGGGCAGTGGCGTGCGTCGCCGAGGGGAACCACGACGACCTCGGCCTGGTCTGGCCGCGCGCGCTGGCCCCCGCCGACGTGCACGTCGTGGTCACCGGCAAGGACGAGGCCGTTGCCACCTATGCCGAGGAGCTCACCCGCGAGCTCGAGGCGCAGGGCGTGCAGGTGCTGCTCGACGACCGGCGCCAGGCCAGCCCGGGCGTGAAGTTCAAGGATGCCGAGCTGATCGGCGTGCCGACCATCGTGGTGGTCGGCCGCGGGCTGGCCGACGGCACCATCGAGCTCAAGGACCGTCGCTCGGGTGAGCGGCGCGACCTCGCGGTCGGGTCGGCGGTGGCGGAGATCCTGGCCGAGATCGGCCACTCGTGACCCAGCCCGTCGAGGCGGTCGTCTTCGACTGGGGCGGCACGCTCACGCCCTGGCACACCGTCGACCTGCCCGAGCAGTGGCGCGTCTTCGCGCGCGAGGTGCACGGCATCCCGGTCGAGTCGCCCGAGGTGTCCGACGCCGACCTCGAGGAGGCGCACCGGCTCGCGGACCGCATCCTCGAGGCCGAGTCGGCGGCGTGGGCCCGCGGTCGGGAGGAGCACACCTCGGCCGCGCTGGCCGACATCCTCGTCGAGGCCGGGGTGGATGCCGCCCACGACCGGCACCACCTGGCCCTGGCGGCCTACCGCGGCTTCTGGGAGCCGCACACCATCACCGACCCACAGGTGCGGCCGCTGTGGGAGGGGCTGCACGCCCGCGGCATCAAGGTCGGCGTGCTCTCGAACACCATCTGGACCCGCGACTACCACCGGGGCATCTTCGAGCGCGACGGCGTGCTCGACCTGCTCGACGCCGACCTCTACTCCAGCGAGATCGACCACGTGAAGCCCCACCCCGAGGCGTTCCGGGCCATCTGCCGGGCGCTCGACGTCGCGCCGCGGCGGGCGGTCTACGTCGGCGACCGGGTGTTCGAGGACGTCCACGGCCCACAGCAGGTGGGCATGCGCGCCATCTGGATCCCGCACTCGGACATCCCGGCCACGCAGCGCGTCGAGGTCACCGCCATGCCCGACGGCCACGCCCACCAGCTGCTCGACGTGCTCGACATCGTCGACGCCTGGTCCGCCGAGGCCTGAGCAGCTCGTGGCCGACCCGGGCCTGGGCGTCGTCGCGCTGCTCGGCGTCGCGGGCTTCCTCGCGGGCTGGGTCGACGCCGTCGTCGGCGGGGGAGGGCTGATCCAGCTCCCGGCCCTGCTCATCGGGCTACCCGGGGCGGCGCCGGCGCAGGTGCTCGCCACGAACAAGTTCGCCTCGGTGTGGGGCACGGCGACCGCCGCCGGCACCTACTACAAGCGGGTGCGGCCCGACCTGCGCACGGCGCTGCCGATGGCCGCGGTGGCCTACGTCGGGGCCGTGGTGGGGGCACTGATCGGGCTGCACATCCCCAAGGCCGCCTTCAACCCGATCATCCTGGTCATGCTGATCGGCGTCGGCGCGTACACCCTGCTCCGGCCGTCCCTGGGCGAGGCGACCGTGCTGCGGTACTCGGGGCACCGGCACACCGTGGTCGCGATGCTGATCGGGTTCGTCATCGGCGTCTACGACGGGGCCCTCGGCCCGGGGACCGGCTCGTTCCTCGTGCTCACCCTGGTCGGCCTGATGGGCTACTCGTTCCTCGAAGCCAGCGCCAAGGCGAAGATCGCCAACCTCGCCACCAACCTCGGCGCCCTCACCGTCTTCGCCCCGGGCGGGTACATCGTGTGGCGGGTGGCCGTCGTGATGGCCGTGGCCAACGTCGCCGGCGGCTACGTCGGGGCCCGCACGGCGGTGTCGCGGGGCAACTCGTTCGTGCGGGTCGTCTTCATCGTGGTCGTCGGGGCCTTCATCGTCCGGATCGGCGGCGACCTCCTCGGCTTCTGGTGATCGCACGAACGTGGGTGAGATCCTCCGGCCAGGCGACGGATTTCACCCACGTCCGAAGAGGCTCTCCCGAACGTGGGTGAAATCCGCCGCCAGGGCGACGGTCTTCACCCACGTCCGCGTAGCCGAGGGCTGGGGTCAGGCGGCGTCGCGTGCGCCCACGCCGCGGCGGACCTGTGCCATGAAGGCCGCTTCGTGCACCCGCAGCCCGATGAGGTCGATCCGCAGCACCCGGTCGTCGCCGAGGGTCACCTCGTTCTGGCGCAGATTGTCGTCGGTGACGGCGAGCCCGACCCGGTGCCCGGCGCCGTCGATCTCGACGACGAACCGGCTGCCCACCCAGCGCGCGTCGAGGTAGACCCGGCCCAGTGCGGTGCGCCGCAGCACCTGTCGGTCGGGTGGCGGGACGCCGTGCCGGCGGCACATCTCGGCGAAGTCGAGCTCGCCCAGGGACTGTGCCCCGTCCGCGATGTCCTTGAGCACCTGGCGCACGAACGGCCGGCGGCCACGGTTGCGCACGCGGGGCAGCGCCGCAAGCAACCGGTGACCGGTGGTCAGGCGCTGCTGCACCGCACAGCAGAGCACCAGCGCCGCCTGCCGGTCGGTCCTGGCCCATGCGGCACCCCTCAGTGCGGCGACCTCGAGCCGGGTGCGTGGCAGGCCGCTGGGTACGGCCTCGTCGGCCCGGCGGGTCACCCGGTGGATGCGCACCCCATCGACGTGCGGGCACTGGGCTCCGCGGGGGACGGACACGTGGATGACGTCCTCGGTGTAGCCGGTCATGCCCGCAGCCTGCAGGGCCGAGACGCCGTCGACCAGGGCCACCTGCTCGGCGACCTCCCACACCGCGCGCCAGCGCATGGCCGCCGGGTCCACCGGGCCGGTGTGCAGCGCGACGGTGTGCGTGCCGAGGCGCGTCCACCGGTCGTTGTCCACCTCGCGGCCCACTGCAGCGTGGTCGTAGCCGAGCCCCTTCAGCCGGCCCAGGGTCAGCACCCCGTCGTGCTCGGCGGCCCGCTGCACGGCGGCACGGCGCAGTTCGCGGCGGGAGGGGCGCTGCGACGGCATCCCCCGAGGATGGCGTGGAACGGCTCCGCGCCGATCGCGTCATCCACAGGCCTGCGAACGTGGGTGAAGATCTGCGGCAGGACGACGTTCTTCACCCACGTTCTACGCTGCTTGCGCGAACGTGGGTGATCCCCCTCGTCTCCCCGACGGTCTTCACCCACGTTTGCTGGGAGGGGAGAGGCCCCGTCAGGGGCGGTCGGCCGTGAGCCAGAGCACGCCGTAGGGCGGCAGCCAGACGTTGCCGTCGTCGCCCCAGGGCAGGATCTCGCCGGTGATCTCGTCGCGTGCGTCGGCCACGCCGAGCGCGTTGACCCGCCAGCCCAGCCACGGCCGCGCCTGCGGGGTGACGTTGTAGACCCCGACGAAGCGGCCCACCGGGTGCTCGCGCACCGTCACCAGCACGCCCGGGTCGTCGACCGGTCCGACGGTGGTCTCGACCGAGCCGTGCAGGTGCACCAGCCGCCCACGGGCGCGCACCAGCGCGACGAGGTCGCCGAACACCCGCCCGGCCACCGTGCCGCGGTCGTGCCGCTGCTCGGCGCGGGCCCAGTCGAGCCGGGGCCGGTGCGCCCAGCGGTTGTCGTCCTCGTGGCCGGGCTCGCTCGCCCACGCCGGGTCGTTGGGCTGGCCGAGCTCGTCACCGCTCCAGATGACCGGGATGCCGCCCCAGCCCACCACCAGGGCGTGGGCCAGCCGCAGCGCGGATGCCGCGCGGTCGACCTCCGCGACCGAGTGCGCCGCCTCGATGCCGACCAGGGATGCCGCGCTGCCGCTCGTGCGCCGGTCGTCCGTCTCGGGGTTGTACTGGAACACCAGCCCGCGCGCCGGCGAGCCGGGGAAGTCGCCGGCATACCAGTGGGCCAGGAAGCTGCGGTGCCCGTGGCCGGTGACTCCCACGGCCGCGGCGTCCTCGTCCATGATCGCCCAGCCGATGTCGTCGTGGCAGCGCAGGTAGGTCAGCCAGGTGGCCGTGGGTGGCTTCGGCGGCAGCGACCCGAGCGCCTGCACCGCGAGCCGCACGTCGCGGGCGGCGAGCATCGACCAGATCTGCACCATGAGGCTGTTGTGGTAGGCGAGGTCGCTGACCTTGCCGGTGTAGGGCCCAGCCCCGAGGTAGGCGAGCAGCTTGGTCGGGGCCACGATCGCCTCGGCGAGGAACGCCACGCTCGGGCAGGCGATGCGGGTCACCGCCCGGAGCACCTGGGTGATCGCGTGCACCTCGGGCTCGCCCTGGCAGTCGGTGCCCATGCGCTTCCACATGAAGGCGATCGCGTCGAGCCGCAGCACGTCGACGCCCCGGTTCGCCAGCTCGAGGATGATCGCGGCGTACTCGCGCAGCACGGCCGGGTTGGCCCAGTTCACGTCCCACTGGAACTCGTTGAACGTCGTCCAGACCCACCCCTCGACCTCGTCGTCCCAGGTGAAGCTGCCCGGCGCGAAGTCGGGGAAGACCTCGGGCAGGGTGCGCTCGTAGGCGTCGGGCACCTCCCGGTCGGGGAAGACGTAGAAGTAGTCGCGGTAGGCCGCCTCGCCCGCCCGTGCGCGCTGCGCCCACTCGTGCTCGCGCGCCACGTGGTTGAGCACGAGGTCGAGCACCAGGCTCATGTCGGCGTCGTGCAGCCGCTCCGCGAGGTCCTCGAGGTCGTCCATCGTGCCGAGGTCGGGCCGCACCGAGCGGTAGTCGGCCACGGCATACCCGCCGTCGTTGTCGCCGTCGCGCGGGCGCAGCAGCGGCATCAGGTGCAGGTAGCGCACCCCGAGCTCGTCGAGGTAGGGCAGGTGCTTCGCGACGCCGCGAAGGTCGTCTGCGAACCGCTCGGTGTAGGCGGCGTAGCCGACCATGCCGGGGTCCTGCAGCCAGTCCGGACGCAGCATCCGCTGCAGGTCGCGCACGTGCAGCCGGTCGGAGCGAACACAGAACGCGGCCGCCGCCAGCTCGACCAGGTCGGCCCCCAGCTCCGGGGCCCGCTGCGCACCGTAGACGGCGGTGAGCCCGGCCAGCAGGTCGGGCCACCAGCGTTCGACCCGGGTGCGCAGCATCACCGCGCGGTCACGGCTGAGCCCCTCGGGCACGGGGATCGAGGGGGGCGGCACCGGTGCTCTCACGCGCGCATTCTTGCGGATCTGCGCAACCGTTTCCACGCGCTCACGGTCCACGCCGATGTGAGGCACAGGTCACACACAGGAACGTCGCCGAGGTTGTCTCCATGACGATGAGCAGCGAGACCTCGACCGGGGCCTTGAGCACCCTCGCCCCCGCGGCCCAGGCCGCCGGCGTCGCCATGGCTCCGCTCGTGCGGCGCCGCGGCCCGGTGCCGCGGTGGTGGCGCGACGCCAGCGTCACGGCCGGCTGGCTGGTGCTGCTCCTGGTGACGGCGCTGTGGGTGAAGGGCGGCGGCATCCAGGACCTCACGTCGGTCTCGGACGCCCTGATGTCGACCGGCCGGCTCACCGGCCTGATCGCCTCGGCCCTGCTGCTGATCCAGGTCTTCCTCATGGCCCGCGTGCCGTGGGTCGAGCAGGCCTGGGGCCAGGACGAGCTCGCCCGCACACACCGCACGGTCGGCTTCACGTCGTTCAACCTCATGCTCGCGCACATCGTGCTCATCACGCTCGGCTACGCGGCGGGGTCGAGCCTGGGGCTGTGGGGCACCATCGTCGACTTCGTCGTCAACTACCCCGGCATGCTGCTCGCCGTCGCCGGCACCGCCGCCCTGGTCATGGTCGTCGTCACCTCGGTGAGGAAGGCCCGCCGCAAGCTGCGCTACGAGTCGTGGCACCTCATCCACCTCTACGCCTACCTCGGCGCGGGCCTGGCCCTGCCGCACCAGCTGTGGACCGGCACCGACTTCCTGTCGTCGACGACCGCGACCGTGTTCTGGTGGAGCCTGTACGCCGTGTGCGCCGGTGCCGTGCTCGTCTTCCGGGTCGGGCTGCCCACGTGGCGCTCGTTCAGCGCGCCGCTGCGCGTGCTCGACGTGCGGGCCGAGGGCCCCGGCGCGACGACGGTGACAGTCGGCGGCAGGGGAGTGCGCCGGATGCCGGTGCGCGCCGGGCAGTTCTTCCAGTGGCGCTTCGTCGACGGCCCGGGCTGGACGCGCGCCAACCCGTACTCGATCTCGGCGGCCCCCGACGGGCGGACCCTGCGGTTCACCGTGGCCCACGCCGGCGACGGGTCCGCCCGGCTCGCGACGCTGCGCCCCGGCACCCGGGTGCTCGTCGAAGGCCCCTACGGCCGCATGCACCAGGGAGTGCGCGCCCGTCGCAAGGTGCTGCTGATGGGTTCGGGCATCGGCATCACCCCGATGCGGGCCCTGCTCGAGGAGCTCGACCAGGCCCCCGGAGACGTCACGGTCGTGCACCGCGTTCGCTCCCGGCACGAGGCCGTGCTCGGGGAGGAGATCGCGGCGCTCGCCGCGACCCGCGGCGCCCGGTACCTGCTGGTGGAGGGTCCGCGCGTGCCCGGCCGCAACAGCTGGCTGCCGGCCCAGGCCCGCCACCTCACCGACGTGCAGGCGCTGCGCGAGATCGTGCCCGACCTCGAGCACCACGACGTCTACCTCTGCGGTTCCGACGGCTGGATGACCGCCGCGCGCGCCGCCGCGATCGACGCCGGCGTGCCCGCCGAGGCCGTGCACCTCGAGCGCTTCTCCTACTGACCCCGACCGACCTCGGCCCCCCAAGGACACCTCATGCGACGCATCACCCTCTGGCTGCTGAGCACCGTCTCGGCCCTCGTGCTCCTCTTCAGCTACCACACCTCGACCAGCTCGGCGACGTCCACCAGCATCGTCGCCCAGTCCGGCACCGACACCGGCTCGACCGGCACGGGCTCGACCGACTCCGGCAGCTCGTCCTCGAGCAGCGGCTCGTCCGGCGACAGCGGGTCGTCCTCCTCCGCCGCCAAGACCTACACCGGTGACGCCGTCTCGACCCGCTTCGGCGACGTGCAGGTGGAGATCACCGTCACGAACGGCAAGATCACGAAGTCGTCGGTCACCCAGGTGCCGTGGAGCAACGGCCGTGACCAGGAGATCAACTCCTATGCCGTGCCGATCCTCAACTCCGAGACCGTCGACGCGCAGAGCGCGAACATCGACATGGTCTCGGGCGCCACCTACACCTCGAACGGCTACGTCGGCTCGCTGCAGTCGGCGATCGACCAGGCGAACCTGTGATCACCGCCGCGATCCCCGTGACCCCCGCGGCCCCTCCGCCGCCGCGGCTGGCCCGCCGCGCGTGGGTCGAGCAGGTCATGGGGATGCCGATCAGCGTCCACGTGCGCGCCGTCGAGCCCACCCGCCCCGACCTCGAGGCGGGGGTGGCCCGGGTCTACGCCCACCTGCGCAAGGTCGACGCGGTGCTCAGCACCTGGCGCGCCGACAGCGACCTGCTGCGGCTGCAGCACGGTGAGCGCGAGGAGGCGCACCCGTGGGTGGCCGACGTCACCGAGCTGAGCCTCGAGGCCGAGGAGCGCACCGACGGCCTGTTCCAGGCCTGGCGCCGCCGCGACGGTGGCCGGCTCGCCTACGACCCCACGGGCCTGGTGAAGGGCTGGGCCGTCGCGGCCGCGGCGGCGCACCTCGACGTCGTGCCGGAGATCTCCTACAGCATCGGCGCCGGCGGTGACATCGTCGTCGGCGCCGGGCCCGGACCGTCGGCGGCGGCACCCACCTGGCGGATCGGCATCGAGGACCCCCGGCATCCCGGCGCGGTGGCGCAGGTGGTCTCGGTGCGGCGCGGCGCGGTCGCGACGTCGGGAGCCGCGGCTCGTGGTGCTCACGTGGTCGATCCCCGCACCGGGCGGGCCATCGGGCGCGACGGCTCGGCGACCGTGGTCGGGCCGGACCTGCTCTGGGCCGACGTCTGGGCGACCGCCGCGTGGGTGGACCCGGCGCGGGCGGCGACGCTGATGGCAGAGCGCGACTCCGCCTACTCCCTTCTCACCATCTGACATTCGACGTGTCGCTGCGACATGCCGGATGACCTGCGGGAATGTCGGTGGACAGTGCCGGTCATCGCCGTCCGAGCAGTGCCTCGCGCGATGGCGGAGAGCCGGGGTGTGGGCCGACGTCCGTGATGATCCCCGGTTAGTCCTTCAAGTGCTGCAACAAGGGTGACCTGAAGAACTTCAAGGTCACCTTCAAGGTCACCGACCCGACCGGCTGCATCGCCTCCGGTGGCGATTCCACCGTCACCATTCTCGAAGTGACGACCGGCCCAGACGACGCCCCTCTCGGTGCGCAACGTCCCCCGGGGAACACCACCGGGGAGTGCCGCCCGGCCTGACCAGCCCCCGGCGTGCGTGGCCCGGCAGCCCGCAAGCGCTTGCCGAGCGAGCTGCGGGCGGAGCCGGCCGGTGAGCCGTCAGACGCGGGTCAATGCCGTTCTGAGCGCCTCTGGCGTGGTCACCGGCATCTCGCACACGAAGCCCCGGCACACGTAGGCCGCCGGCTCCCCGCCGACCAGCGGGCGGTCCGCCAGCAGCGGGACGCCCGCTGCGTCCGGCATCCCGTGCACGACGACGATGCCGGGTGACACCGCGGCTCGCGCGACGTCCAGCAGTGCCTGCGCGCCCGGGCCCTCACCGACCACCGCGACCTGCAGCGGCCCGGCCACGACCGCCTCGGCCACGGCCAGCGCCCACCCGGCGAATCGTGGGTCCTGCGCGGCCACCGGCCCGCAGGCGTCCAAGGCGGATGCCGCCGCCTCGCGGTGCCGCGCCGACCCGGTCAGCGCCGCGTACGTCACCAGCGCCCCCGCGAGCGCCGACGCACCCGCAGGCTCGGCGTTGTCGGTGCGCCCGGCCGGGCGCGCGAACAGCGGGGCGGCGTCGTTGGCCGTGTCGTGGACGGTGCCGTGCTCGTCGACGAACCGCTCCAGCGCCGCGTCGAGCAGCGATGCCGCGGCATCCGCCCAGCGCCGCGAGCCGGTCACCTGGTGCAGTGCGAGCAACCCTTCGGCGAGGTCGCCGTGGTCGTCGAGCACCCCGCGGGCCGAGCCGACCGCCCCACCGCGGGAGGTGCGCCGCAGGATGCCGTCGACGACGTGCACCTCGAGCACGAAGGCCGCCGCCGTCTCCGCCGCGGCGACGAGGTCGGGGCGCTGGAGCAGCACGCCGGCATCCGCGAGGGCGGCGACCGCCAAGCCGTTCCACGCCGTGACCACCTTGTCGTCGCGGCTCGGCTGCGGACGTGTCGACCGGGCCGCGAACAAGCGCTCGCGCGTGCTGGCCCACCACGCCGGGTCGTCGGGGTCCGTGCGCAGCTGCAGCGTCGAGGCACCCGCCTCGAAGGTGCCGGATGCCGTGACCCCGAGAAGCGCGGCGGCCCGTTCGCCGTCGTCGGTGCCCAGCACCTCGACGAGCTGGGCGGGGGTCCACGCGTAGGTGAGGCCCTCGTGCGAGTGACCGTCGACCACGGTGTCGGCGTCGAGCGCGGACGCAAAGCCGCCCTCGTCGGTGCGCAGGTCGCGCAGCATGAAGTCGGCCGTCTCCTCGGCCACCCTGCGCGCCAGCGGGTCGCCGGTCGTGCGCCAGAGGTGCGCGTAGACACGCAGCAGCAGGGCGTTGTCGTAGAGCATCTTCTCGAAGTGCGGCACCACCCAGCCGGCGTCGACGGAGTAGCGGGCGAAGCCGCCGCCGAGCTGGTCGTACATCCCGCCGCGCGCCATCGCGTCGCAGGTGCCGCGGGCCATCGCCAGCGCGTCGGCCGAGCCGGTGCGCGCGTGGTGGCGCAGCAGGAACTCCAGCACCATCGACGGCGGGAACTTCGGGGCGCCGCCGAAGCCGCCGCGGGCGTCGTCGTACATCGAGCGCAGGCGACCGGCGGCGGTGTCGCAGACCCCGGCATCCACCCGTGACGGCGCCGGCGGCCCGGTGTGCAGCCGCAGCTGCTCGGCGACGCTCGCCCCCGACGCCAGCACTCTGTCGCGCTGGTCGGTCCACACCTCACCGGCGTTGGCGAGCAGCGCGAGCAGCTGCGGCTTGGGCAGGTAGGTGCCCGCGAAGAACGGGTCGCCGGCGGGGGTGAGCAGGCAGGTCATCGGCCAGCCGCCGTGCCCGGTGAGCGCCGTCACCGCCGCCATGTAGACCGCGTCGACGTCGGGCCGCTCCTCGCGGTCGACCTTGACCGCGACGAAGCCCTCGTTGACCACGGCCGCGACCTCGTCGTCCTCGAACGACTCGTGGGCCATCACGTGGCACCAGTGGCAGGCGGCGTAGCCGACGCTCAGCAGCACCGGCACCTCGCGCCGGCGCGCCTCGTCGAACGCCTCGTCCGACCACTCCCACCAGTCGACCGGGTTGTCGGCGTGCTGGAGCAGGTAGGGGCTCGAGGAGCCCGCGAGCCGGTTCGCCATCGGACCACCGTATGCCGGGCCGGTGGCCGCCGGCGGGCTGCGGTCAGTCGTCCAGGGCCTTGTGCAGCGCGATGGCCTGGGACAGCCTCTCCGGGTCGCCCTCCGTGCTGGTCCAGCTCACTTCGATGCCGGCGCGCAGCAGTGACCAGACCCGTGCCTCCTCGACGTCCATGCCGGCCGCCTCCGCGACCAGCGCGACGCGGTGGCGCACCGACCAGCGCAACGCCGCCCCCGTGCCGAGCTCGTCAACCCGGTTGTGCAACACCGGGAACACGTCGAAGCCGGGGTGCCCGGCGAGCGGCTTGGGGTCGATCGCCAGGTAGGCCCCGTCCCGACCGCGCAGCACGTTCTCGAAGTGCAGGTCGGTGTGCAGCAGCAGCTCGGGGCCGTCGTCGGCCAGCAGCTCGCGCGCCAGGCCCACCGTGCGCTGGGTGATCCGCCGCGGCACCGCCGGGCGCCGGGCCATCCGCTCCAGGTGGGGCTGGAGGTAGGGCCCGAGCCGGTCGAGCTGCGGCGGCGCCGCCACGTGCAGCCGGCCGAGCAGCTCGCCGATGACCTCGCACGCCTCGTCGACCCACACCGGCGTGAGGTCCGCGTCGGCGTCGAGCCGCTCGAGCAGCAGCAGCCCGTCCGAGGGCAGCGCTGCGACCAGCCGCACGGCGCCCTCGCCGGCCCAGGTGCGCAGGGCGAGCGCCTCGTGGGTGGCCTCCGGGTGCGGCCAGGTCACCTTGAGCACGAGCCGCTGCACCCCGCGGCGCACGGGCACCACGATCGCGGTGTACCCGGTGCGGGGCTCGCCGTCGACGGCGAGCGCCCAGCGCTCCAGCCCCTCGGCGACCAGCCGCGGCACCCTGGCCAGCCACTCGGCCCCCGTCGACCCACCCTCGGCGGGGTAGCCGCTCACCTGCTCCACCCAGGCCGGAGGGAGCACCACCGGCTGGCTCATTCGAGCCCTGGGAACGGCTCGAGGGCAACGCCCCACCGGTGCGCCTGCACCTCGACGCCGCCCAGCCAGCGGGTCAGTGCGGCCAGCCCCGGGCCGCCGTCGGACGCCACGACCGGCCCGAGGTGCTCGCCGTAGCCGGCGCGCAAGGTGGTCAGGGACTGCCGGGCGAGCCGGGCGGCGGATGCCGCGTCGTCCACCGGGAAGGGCAGCGGGTGCCCGAGCGAGGTGTCGGGCCGGGCGCCACCGGCCTGCTGGTCGACCAGCAGGCCGCGCAGCGCAGCCAGGGTGGTGTCGGACCGCGCCCGCTGGGCACCGGCGGACCGGGCGCTCACCACTTCCTGGAAGTAGACGGCCGAGTCCGTGAGCGTGGCCAGTGCGCCGACCCGGTCGCCACCGACGGGGTCGAGGGGGACGGTCGGAGCGCGGCCGGCGAGCAGGGTGGCCGCGGCATACCGCTGGGCGTGCAGCGACGCGAGGGTGGGCCGCAGGTCGTCGGCGACCCCGGCGAAGGACGCTGCGGATGCCGCGGACGCGCCCTCCGCAGCCGCCAGTGCCGCCCGGCGAGCCGCTGGCGTGGACGTCGGCGACGGCGAAGCGGTCGGCGTCGGGTCGAGGTCGTTGGCGGGCACGCCACGGGTCAGCAGGGTGGTGCGCAGCACGGTGTACTGGCGCCGGTGCACGGTGGCGAGGTCGGCCGCCAGGGCGCTCGGCACGGTGGCCGCGAGCGCGGCCAGCGCTGCCGTGTCGCGGGTGAGGGCCACCAGCTCGGCCTCGGCAGGAACCGGCGTGCGGGTGGGCAGCAGGGGCAGGCGGGGTGCGTCGTCCTCGAGCCGGATGCCGCACCCGGAGGTGGACAGGACCGCGGCCACGACCCCCGCCATGACGGTGCGCCGGGGCACGCCGGGGCGCGATCCCTGCGTCATGGGCGCATCATCGCACGGGTTCGGGGGTGATCCGTTCTGTCCTAGAGTGGGGTCCAGCGGTCACCCGCCGAACGACAAACTGCAGAGAAGGGACGGTGCACGATGACCACAGCCGACGGCATCCGGCCCACCCTTCAGCAGGCCCTGGCCTCGGGGCCCTTCGTGCTCGAGGACGTCGCCGTCACCCCGGCCGGGCGTCGCCGGGTCGTCAAGGTGCTGGTCGACCGGGCCCTCGACGTGGCGGGCACGGTCACCGAGCCCACCGAGCCACTGACCCTCGACGAGGTCGCCGACGCGACGCACCTGGTGGGCGATGCCCTCGATGCTTCCGACGTCATGGGGGAGCAGCCCTACACCCTCGAGGTCTCCTCGCCCGGGGTCGGGCGTCCGCTCACCGAGCCCCGCCACTTCCGCCGCAACGTCGGCCGGCTCGTCACCGTGCACCATGTCGGGGGCGAGGTCACCGGGCGGGTGACCGGCGCCTCTGACACCGAGGTCACCCTCGAGGTCCCGGCCACCAAGGCCACTCCCGCCCGCACCGAGACGCTCCGGTATGCCGCCGTCGAGCGTGCCGTCGTGCAGGTCGAGTTCGCCCGCCCCGATCCGAGCCAGAACAAGGACAGCTGACATGGACATCGACCTGGCCGCCCTGCGCGCCCTCGAGCGTGAACGCGGCATCTCCCTCGACGTGCTGATCCCGGCGATCGAGCAGGCCCTCGTGCTGGCCTACCAGCGCACCGACGGGCACTACCGCCACTCGCGGGCCGAGCTCGACCGCAAGACCGGGCACGTCGTCATCTGGGCACGGGAGGAGACCGAGGTCCCGCCGGCCGAGGGCGAGCTCGACGACGAGGGCAACCCGGCCCGGCCGCGGCGTGAGATCGGCCCGGAGTTCGACGACACCCCCACGGGCTTCGGCCGGGTGGCGGCGGCCACCGCCCGCCAGGTCATCGTGCAGCGCCTGCGCGACATCGAGGACGACGCGATCCTCGGCGACTTCAAGGGCCGCGAGGGCGACATCGTCGCCGGCATCATCCAGCAGAGCCCCGACCCGCGGCACGTCACCGTCGACTTCGGCACGGTCGAGGGCATCCTGCCGCTCGCCGAGCAGGTCCCCGGCGAGAGCTACGTGCACGGCCAGCGGCTGCGCTGCTTCGTGGTCTCGGTCAAGCGCGGCATGCGCGGCCCGCAGATCGGCCTGTCGCGCACCCACCCCAACCTGGTCAAGAAGCTGTTCGCCCTCGAGGTGCCCGAGATCGCCGACGGCAGCGTGCAGATCGAGGCGCTGGCCCGCGAGGCCGGGCACCGCACCAAGATCGCGGTGCACTCCAGCGTGTCCGGCCTGAATGCCAAGGGCTCGTGCATCGGGCCGATGGGCGCCCGGGTGCGCGCCGTCATGAGCGAGCTGCACGGCGAGAAGATCGACATCGTCGACTGGTCCGACGACCCCGCGACCTTCATCGCGGCGGCACTGTCGCCGGCGCGGGTGTCCTCGGTCGAGATCGTCGACCGGCAGCTGCGCTCGGCCCGGGTGATCGTGCCCGACTACCAGCTGTCGCTGGCCATCGGCCGCGAGGGCCAGAACGCCCGGCTTGCCGCCAAGCTCACCGGCTGGCGGATCGACATCCGCCCCGACACCGAGGGGACCGCGGCTCCAACGGGCACCGATGACGCGCCCCGGCGCCCCTAGGCGGTAGACTGGTGCGGACCGACCGGACTGGACTCCGGCCCGGCCACCCGGTGCGCACCTGCATCGGGTGTCGCGGGGCGGATAGCCGGTCGGCACTCCTGCGAGTGGTCCTCGGGCCTGGCGCGGACGGCATCCCTGTCGTCCTGCCGGATCCCGAGCACCGTGGACATGGGCGCGGCGCATGGCTGCATCCGGTCCTCTCGTGCCTCGAGCTCGCCGTCCGCCGCCGGGCGTTCGGGCGCGCGCTGCGCAGCAGCACGCCCCCTGACCACTCAGCGGTTGCCGACTGGGTTGGGGCACAGCCGCAGGAGCCACCGTCCGAGAGCAAGAACCGAAAGCGGGTTTGACGCTGATGAGCACCCGATGAGTACTCAGCGATGAGCACCCCCCAGCTGTAACGACGGTCCGCGCAACAGAGCACGGACCTGGACAGGAGAGATGTGTCTAAAGTCCGTGTGAGCGCACTTGCCAAGGAGCTCGGAGTGACCAGCAAGGTCCTCCTCGAGCGCCTGAACGGCATGGGTGAGTACGTCAAGAGCGCCAGCTCGACGATCGAGACCCCGGTCGTGCGCAGGTACAACGAGAAGTTCCCCGCCGATGCCCCTGCGGCCGCGGCTCCCGCTGCTGCCCCGGCAGCCCCGAAGGCCCCGGCGGCCCCGGTCACCAAGGCCCCGGCGGCTCCTGCCACCAAGGCCCCGGCGCCCGCCGCTGCAGCACCGGCTGCGGCGGCTCCCGCTGCCCCGGCTCCGGCCGTAAAGGCTCCCGCCGCTCCGGCACCGAGCACGCCGGCTCCCGCGCCGGCGGCCCCGGCACCGGCCGCTCCGGCACCGGCCGCTCCGGCAGCACCGGCTCCGGCCGCCGAGGCGCCCGCCGCCCCGGCGCCGGCCGCTGCGTCGACCCCGTCCGCGCCCGCTGCGCCGGTGGCCCCGGCCGCCCGCGAGGGTGGTGCCGGGGCGTCGGCGCCGCGTCCGGGTGCTCCGCGCCCGGCCACCCCGCGCCCGGGCAACAACCCGTTCGCCCAGAGCCAGGGCATGGGCCGCTCCCGCGAGGCGGCGGCACGACCCGGCAACAACCCCTTCGCCCCGAGCCAGGGGATGCCGCGTCCGCAGAGCCGTCCGGGCACCCGTCCCGGCGGTGCCGGTGGGCCCGGCGGCGCCGGCGGCCCGGCCGGTCCGCGCCCCGGTGGCGCCCGTCCGAGCCCGGGCATGATGCCCGACCGCTCGGCCGTGGCCCGTCCCGGTGAGCGCCCCGCCCGCGGTGGCGCGCGCCCCGGTGCGGCCGGTGCGCGTCCCGGTGGCGGTCCCGGCGCGGGTGGCGGCTTCGGCGGCCGTCCCGGCGGTGGCGGCGGCGGTTTCCGCGGCGGCCCCGGTGGTCGTGGCGGCACCCAGGGTGCCTTCGGCCGCGGTGGCGGTCGTCCCGGTCGCGCCCGCAAGTCCAAGCGCGCCAAGCGCATGGAGTTCGAGGAGATGCAGGCGCCGTCGATCGGTGGCGTGAGCGTCCCCCGCGGCGACGGCAAGACCGTCATCCAGATCCGTCAGGGCGCGAGCCTGTCCGACTTCGCCGACAAGATCGACGCGAACCCGGGGGCCCTCGTCACCGTGCTGTTCCACCTCGGTGAGATGGCCACGGCCACCCAGAGCCTCGACGAGGACACCTTCCGCCTGCTCGGCAGCGAGCTCGGCTACGACATCCGCATGGTGTCGCCCGAGGAGGAGGAGCGCGAGCTCTTCGACTCGTTCCACATCGACCTGGAGACGGGCATCGAGGGTGAGGACGACGAGGACCTCGAGGCACGTCCCCCGGTCGTCACGGTCGTGGGTCACGTCGACCACGGCAAGACCCGCCTGCTCGACGCCATCCGCAACGAGGACGTCGCTGGCGGCGAGACCGGCGGCATCACCCAGCACATCGGTGCCTACCAGGTGCACCGTGAGCACGAGGGCGTCGACCGTCCGATCACCTTCATCGACACCCCGGGCCACGAGGCGTTCACCGCCATGCGTGCCCGTGGCGCGAAGGTGACCGACATCGCGATCCTGGTGGTCGCGGCCGACGACGGCGTCATGCCGCAGACGATCGAGGCGCTCAACCACATGCAGGCCGCCGACGTGCCGATCGTGGTCGCGGTCAACAAGATCGACGTCGACGGCGCCAACCCGTCCAAGGTGCGTCAGCAGCTCACCGAGTACAACCTCGTCGCCGAGGAGTACGGCGGCGAGACGATGTTCGTCGACGTCTCCGCGAAGCAGGGGCTCAACATCGACCAGCTGCTCGAGGCCGTGCTGCTCACCGCCGACGCCGCCCTCGACCTGCGGGCCAACCCCGACCGCGAAGCCCGTGGCATCGCGATCGAGGCGAACCTCGACAAGGGCCGCGGCGCCACGGCGACCGTGCTCATCCAGACCGGCACGCTGCACGTCGGCGACGCGATCGTCGCCGGCTCCTCGCACGGCCGCGTCCGGGCGATGCTCGACGAGCACGGCAACCCGGTGCCGGAGGCGGGGCCGTCCCGTCCGGTCCAGGTGCTCGGGCTCTCCTCGGTCCCGAGGGCCGGCGACACCTTCGTCGTCGCCCCCGACGACCGCACCGCGCGCCAGATCGCCGAGAAGCGTGAGGCGGCCGACCGTCAGGCCAGCCTGGCCAAGGCCCGCAAGCGCATCTCGCTCGAGGACCTCAACGAGGCGCTCGCGGCAGGCAAGGTCGACACCCTCAACCTCATCCTCAAGGGTGACGTGTCGGGTTCGGTCGAGGCGCTCGAGGACGCCCTGCTCCAGATCGACGTGGGCGAGGAGGTCGACCTGCGGATCATCGACCGCGGCGTCGGCGCGATCACGCTGAACAACATCAACCTCGCGATGGCCTCCGACGCCATCATCATCGGCTTCAACGTGCGGGCCGAGGGCCAGAACGCCGAGGTCGCCGAGCGCGAGGGCGTCGAGATCCGCTACTACTCGGTCATCTACCAGGCGATCGACGAGATCGAGCAGGCCCTCAAGGGCATGCTCAAGCCGGAGTTCGAGGAGGTCGAGCTCGGCACCGCGCAGATCCGCGAGATCTTCCGCAGCAGCAAGTTCGGCAACATCGCCGGCTCGATCGTGCGCAGCGGCGAGATCCGGCGCGGCACCCGGGCGCGGATCACCCGCAACGGGGTCGTCGTGGCCGAGAACATCGAGATCGCCGGGCTGCGCCGGTTCAAGGACGACGTCACGGAGGTCCGCGAGGGCTTCGAGTGCGGCATCAACCTGGGGTCGTTCAACGACCTCCAGATCGATGACCTCATCGCGACGTACGAGATGAGAGAAAAGCCGCGCGCCTGACGCGCTGCTCGTCCTCGTCGGAGAGCGGGCGGCACACCCCTGGTGGTGTGCCGCCCGCTCCCGTCACCACCGCCGCCCTCACTAGGGTGGTGGAGCCCCCTGTCCCGACGACGTGAGGAGGAGCCGTGGCCGACACCGCACGCGCCCAGAAGATCGCCGACCGCATCAAGACGCTGACCGCCGAGAACCTGGATGCGATCGTCAAGGACCCCGACCTCGGGTTCGTCACCATCACCGACGTCCGGGTCACCGGCGACCTCCAGCACGCGTCGCTCTTCTACACCGTCTTCGGGGATGCCGGTCAGCGCGCCCAGACCGCGCGCCTCCTCGAGCTGAACAAGGGAAAGCTGCGCTCGTTCGTCGGCAAGCAGCTCGGCATCCGGCTCACGCCGAGCCTGGAGTTCATCGCCGACGCCATCCCCGAGACCGCCGCGCACCTCGAGGACCTCCTGCGCGAGGCCCGCGAGCGCGACGCCGCCGTCGCGGCGGCCGCCGCGGGCGCCGTGCACGCCGGCGAGGCCGACCCCTACAAGAAGGACCGCGAGCTCGACGACGACGGGGGCGACGAGGCCGCCGGTGCCGGTGCCACGGCCTGACGACCCGGGCACCGCCCCCACGCCCGACGGCATCCTGCTGGTCGACAAGCCTTCGGGCTGGACCAGCCACGACGTGGTCGCGCGAGCCCGCCGGCTCTGCGCCACCCGCAAGGTCGGACACGCCGGCACGCTCGACCCGATGGCGACCGGGGTGCTGGTGCTCGGCGTCGGCCGGGCCACCCGGCTGCTCACCTTCCTCGTCGGCTGCGACAAGGACTACACCGCCACCATCCGGCTCGGCCAGGCGACGCTGACCGACGACGCGGAAGGTGAGGTCACGGCATCCGCGGGTGCGGCCGGCACCGCGCGGGATGCCGTGGTGACCGCGGCGCTGGCCCTCACCGGGGACATCGAGCAGGTGCCGAGCGCGGTCAGCGCGATCAAGGTCAAGGGCGAGCGCGCCTACCACCGGGTGCGCAGCGGTGAGAGCGTCGAGCTCGCCGCGCGCTCGGTCACGGTGTCGCGGTTCGCCGTCGGCGAGGCCCGCGCCGGTGAGGTCGACGGCATCCCGGTGCTCGACGTCGACGTCGAGGTCACCGTGTCGTCGGGCACCTACGTGCGGGCGCTGGCGCGCGACCTGGGTGCCGCCCTGGGCTGCGGCGGGCACCTCACCGCGTTGCGGCGCACCCGGGTCGGTGGTTTCGCCATCGCCGACGCCCACCCACTCGCCGACCTGGAGGCTCGACAGGGCGAGCGGATGCCGGTCACACCCCTGGCCGACGCCGCCCGCGCGGCCTTCGCGGTGCGTGAGATCGACGAGGCGCAGGCGCGCACCCTGGGCTACGGCCAGCGCCTGGAGTCGTCCGAGCCGGGGCGCACCGAGCCGGTCGCCGCCATCGCCCCGGACGGCACCCTGGTGGCCATGCTCGACGAGTCGCGTCCCACGGCGCGCAGTCTCGTCGTCTTTGCCCCGGCGAGTTCGTAGAGTGGTCCCCGTGCATCGTTGGACCGACCCCTCCGAGACGCCCGAGGCCCTGCGGCCCTGCGTCCTCACCCTCGGCAACTTCGACGGCGTCCACCGTGGGCACCGGGCGGTGCTCAACGCCCTCGTCGACGCCGGCAGCCGGCTCGGCCTACCCGCCGTGGCCATCACCTTCGACCCGCACCCGGTCGCGGTGCTGCGCCCCGAGCAGGCCCCCGAGCTCGTGGCGCCCGGGGCGGTGCGCGACGACCTGATCGCCGAGTCGGGCATCGACGGCCTGCTCGTGCTCGACTTCACCACCGAGTTCGCCCAGCAGACTCCCGAGGACTTCGTGCGGGCCGTGTTCGTGCGCGGCCTCGACGCGCGCTGCGTCGTGGTGGGCATGGACACCCGCTTCGGCTACCGCAACTCCGGCGACGTCTCGACCCTGGCCGACCTTGGCGAGCAGTTCGGGTTCGAGGTCGTGGCGCTCGACGACGTGGGTGAAGGGGAGCGCTTCTCCTCGACCGTGGTCCGGGCGCACCTGCGCGCCGGCGAGGCCGGCGAGGCCGCCCGCATCCTCGGCCGGCCGCACCGCGTCGTCGGCACCGTGGTGCACGGCAACCACCGCGGCAAGGCGCTGGGCTACCCCACGGCGAACCTGTCGGCCGACTCGCTCGGCCTGGTGCCGCTCGAAGGGGTGTACGCCGGCTGGCTGACCCGCCTCGACCTGCCCGAGGGTGCGCGCGACCGCACGATGCCGGCCGCCATCAGCGTCGGCACCAACCCGACCTTCCAGACCCACGACCGGCGCACCGTCGAGGCCTACGTGCTCGACCGTGACGACCTCGACCTCTACGACGAGCGGGTCATGGTCGAGTTCACCGCCCACATCCGGCCGACGCTGAAGTTCGACAGCGTCGACGACCTGCTCGAGGCGATGGGCTCCGACGTCGAGCGCTGCCGCGAGCTGCTCGCCCGGATCGTTCCCGCCTGAGCGCGCCCGACCACCGCACCGCGTGAGCCCCTGGGCCCGCCACGACGTCGGGCTCTACGTCGCCGCGGCCGGCACTTCGGTGGTCGGCGCGCTGCTGGTGTGGTCGGCCACGGTGCGCACCGACGGCACCGCCTACCTCGTGCGGCATCTCGTGACGGCGGCCGTCGGGCTGGCCCTGGCGCTGCTCGTGAGCCGGGTCGGCCAGCAGCGGGTGCGGCTGGCGGCTCCGTGGGCGTATGCCGGGTCGCTGCTCCTGCTGCTGGCGGTGCTCACACCCCTCGGGCGCACGGTCAACGGCTCGCGGTCGTGGATCCCGCTCGTCGGCGGGTTCACCATTCAGCCCGCCGAGCTCGCCAAGGTCGGGCTGTGCCTGGCCCTGGCGACACTCCTGGCGGCCCAGGCGGAGCGGGGGCTGGCCCCCGGGCGCCGCGAGGTGGCGCTCGCCGCGGTGCTGGTGGCGCTGCCGACGGCGCTGATCCTCCTGCAGCCCGACCTCGGCTCGGCCGCCGTGGTCGTGGCGATCGGCGCCGTGGTCGTGACGGTCGCCGGCGTGCCGCGCCGGTGGGTGGTCGGGGCGGTGCTCCTGGGCCTCGCCCTCGTGCTCGTGGCCCTCACCACGCCGGTGCTCAGCGACTACCAGCGCGACCGGCTGACGTCGTTCGCCGACCCGTCGGCAGACCCGCAGGGCAGCGGCTACCAGACCCGGATGGTGCGCCTGGCCATCGGGGCGGGCGGGATGTGGGGCCAGGGGTTCCAGCGCGGGGAGCGCACCCAGGGCGGCTTCGTGCCCTACCAGCTCAACGACTTCATCTTCTCGGTGGCGGGGGAGGAGCTCGGCTTCGTGGGGGCCACTGGGCTGCTCCTGCTGCTGGCGTTCGTCGTGGGCCGCGTGCTCGTGGTGGCCGCGCGCGCGGAGGACTCGTTCGGCCGCCTGGTCGCCGTGGGGGTCGCCACCTGGCTGGCGGTGCAGGTGGTGCAGAACGTGGGCATGAACCTCGGGCTGCTGCCGGTGACAGGACTGCCGCTGCCCTTCGTGTCGTACGGAGGCTCGTCGATGCTGGTGTCGTGGCTGGCGATCGGGCTGGTGGATGCGACACATGCCACGTCGGCGCGTCGCTGACTGGGCGTAGCCTCGAACCGCGCGCTGTGTCATCATTCGCGCACCCACGCTCCCCAACGACGAGGACGACGCTCGATGCTTTCCGCCTCCCCGCAGATCCACAGTCCCGCCGACGAACCGGTCGACCAGTCCGTGCTGGACCGGGAGGCGCAGAGTGTCGGACACATGTTCCGCGACCGCATCAACGCCAGCCCCGACCGCCCCGCCTACCTGCACGCCGTCGTCACCGACAGCGGCGACCAGTGGGTCACCGTCACCTGGGCCGAGCTCGACGTGGTGGTCCGCGAGATCGGGGCCGGGCTGATCGCGCTGGGCATCGAGCCCGAGGACCGCGTCGCCATCGCCTCCAGCACGCGCTACGAGTGGGCGCTGGCGGACCTCGCCGTCATGGTCGCCGGTGGTGCCACCACCACCATCTACCCGACGACGATGGCCGCCGACGTGTCGTTCATCGTGTCCGACTCGGGGGCCAAGGTCATCTTCGCCGAGAACGCCGCGCAGCTCGAGAAGCTGCGCGGCATCCGGGCCGAGACCCCCGCGGTGCTTCGGGTCATCGTCTTCGACGGGGTGTCCGACGCAGACGCGTGGACCCTCACCCTCGACGAGGTGCGCCAGCTCGGCCGCGAGTACCTCGAGGGCGACCCCGGCGCGATCGACGCCCGCATCGACGGCATCGCGCACGACCAGCTCGCCACGATCATCTACACCTCGGGCACGACGGGCCGCCCCAAGGGCGTGCGGCTGCGGCACAGCGCCTGGACCTACGAGGGCGCCGCCGTCGCGAGCACGAACATCCTCAGCGGGGACGACCTGCAGTACCTCTGGCTGCCGCTGGCCCACGTCTTCGGCAAGGTGCTGCTCACCCTGCCGCTGCAGATCGGCTTCCCCACGGCCATCGACGGCCGGATCGACAAGATCGTCGACAACCTCGCGGTCGTGAAGCCGACCTTCATGGGCGCCGCCCCGCGCATCTTCGAGAAGGCCTACGGCCGGATCAGCATGATGATGGCCGACGAGGGTGGGGTCAAGGCGAAGCTCTTCGACCTCGCCAGCGACGTGGGCCGCGAGGTGAGCGCCCTGCGCGAGCAGGGCAAGAACCCCACCGGGCTGCTGTCGCTGAAGTACTCGGTCACCGACAAGATCATCGGCACCAAGATCCGCGAGCGTTTCGGTGGACGCATCCGCTTCTTCATCTCCGGCTCCGCGGCCCTCAACAACGACGTCGCCCGCTGGTTCGACGCCATGGGGATGCAGATCCTCGAGGGGTACGGCATGACGGAGACGAGTGCCGCGTCGTTCGTGGCGCGGCCGCGGGCCTATCGCTACGGCACGGTGGGGTGGCCCCTGCCGAACACCGAGGTGCAGATCGCCGCCGACGGCGAGGTGCTGCTGCGGGGCGCGGGCAACATGGAGGGCTACCACAACAACCCCGACGCGACCGCCGAGACCATCGACCCCGAGGGGTGGCTGCACACCGGTGACATCGGTGAGCTCGACGACCGGGGCTTCCTGCGCATCACCGACCGCAAGAAGGACCTGTTCAAGACGAGCAACGGCAAGTACGTCGCTCCCTCGATCGTCGAGTCGACGTTCAAGGGACTGTGCCCCTACGCCAGCCAGCTCGTCGTGCACGGGGCCGACCGCAACTTCGTCTCCGCCCTGGTCACGCTCGACCCCGACGCCATCGCCGGTTGGGCAGCGGAGAACGGCATGGCGGGCAAGTCCTACACCGAGATCGTCACGTCCGACGCGTGCCGCGTGATGGTGCAGGGCTACATCGACCAGCTCAACGCGGGGCTGAACCGCTGGGAGACGATCAAGAAGTTCACCATCCTCGAGAACGACCTCACGGTCGAGGACGGCGAGCTCACCCCCAGCTTGAAGCTCAAGCGCAAGGTGGTCTCCGAGAAGTACAAGGACAAGCTCGACGCCCACTACACCAGCTGACCCCGCCTCTCGGGGGAGCGAGGCCGGTCAGGGGATGAGGGGCACGAAGCGGTAGTGGCCGTGCTCGGTGACCCGGCGCCCGTCGGGGGCCTGGTCATCGAGCACGACCCGCAGCATCCGGCCGGCCACCGGCGCCACGAGGATGCCGTGTGCCCCCAGCTGGGCGACCAGCTCCAGCGGCAGCCGGGTCGCCATGGCCGACACCAGGACCCGGTCGAACGGCGCCTCCTCGGGCGCCCCGAGCACCCCGGGGACCGACGCGCGGACCCGGGCCCACGGCATCCGGGCCGCCTCGACGTTGGCGCGGCCGGTGAGCACCAGATCGGGCACCCGCTCGAGCCCGAGCACCGACCCGGTGGGCCCGACGAGTTCGGCGAGCAGGGCGGTGGTCCAGCCCGACCCGGAGCCGACGTCGAGCACACGCTGGCCTGGCTGCACGTCGAGCAGCTCGAGCATCGACCGCACCGTGCGGGGCTGGCTGTTGGTCTGGCCGTGGCCGATGTCGAGGGGCCCGTCGTAGGACGCGCGGCGCCGCTCGGCGCGGGGGAGGAACCGCTCGCGCGGGTGGTCCGCCATCGCGGCACGCACCCGAGCAGCGGCATCCATGCCCGCTACCCGCGCAGGTCGGCCAGCGCCGTCTCGACGGCGCGGTGGAAGGTCGGGTAGGCGAACGGCATCCGGGCCAGGGTGGCGGTGGGGATGCGGGCGTGCACCGCGGTGGCCAGCATCGACAGCACCTCGCCGCCCATCGGGCCTACCGACGTGGCGCCGACGAGGTGGCCGGCCGAGCGGTCCTCGACCAGCTTGATGAGGCCCTCGCCGCCGGGGCCGGTGATCCAGCCGCGGGTCGACTCGGCCAAGGGGGCCCGGCCGACGGCGACGTCGACGCCGGCGTCGCGGGCCTGCTGCTCGGTCAGGCCCACGGAGCCGACCTCCGGGTCGGTGAAGGTCACCCGCGGCACCGCGTGGTACTCGGCCGACCGGGCGTCGACGCCCGGAGCGGCGGGTGATGTCGGCCAGCGCGACCGCCGCCTGGTACATCGACATGTGGGTGAAGGCGCCCTTGCCGGTGATGTCGCCGATCGCCCACAAGCGGTCGCCCGCCCGCATCTGCGGGTCGGTGTCGACGGCGCGGGCCTTCGGGTCGAGCCCCACGGTCTCGAGCCCGATGTCGGCGATGTTGGGGCGGCGGCCGGCGGCGACGAGGAGCCGGTCGGAGCCCAGCTCGACGGCGGTGCCTCCAGCGTCGGTGAGGGAGACGGTGAACCGGCCGTCGGCGTGGCGCACCGAGCCGATCTTCGCGCCGGCGATGACCCGGATGCCGTCGGCCGCCATCGCCGCCGCCACCACCTCGGAGGACTCCGGCTCCTCCAGCGCCAGGATGCGCGGCGCCGCCTCGACCAGGGTGACGGAGGTGCCGAAGCGGGCGAAGGCCTGGGACAGCTCGGCGCCGATCGCGCCGCCGCCGATGACCACCATCGACGCGGGCAGCTCGGCGGTCTCGAGCACGTCGCGGTTGGTCCAGAACGGGGTGTCGGCCAGGCCGTCGACCGGGGGCGCCGAGGGGGAGGTGCCGGTGTTGAGGACCACGCCGCGCTCGGCGACGAAGCGGGTGCCGCCCACCTCGACCACCCCGGTGTCGACGAGCCGGCCGTGGCCACGCACGAAGCGCACCCCGGCCTGCTCGAGGCGCTCGACGGCCACCGTGTCGTCCCAGTCGTCGGTGGCCTCGTCGCGGATCCGGGCGTGCACGACGCCCCAGTCGGGGGAGACCTCGGCGGCGCCGGAGAGCGTGCCGACCCGGCGGGCGTCGGCGAGCAGGTTCGCGGCCCGGATCGCCATCTTCGAGGGGATGCAGCCCCAGTAGGGGCACTCGCCGCCGACGAGGCGTTCGTCGATGCCGACCACGCTGAGGCCGGCCTTGGCGGCCTCGGTGGCGAGGTGCTCGCCACCCGGCCCGAGGCCGATGACGACGAGGTCCACGGGGGTGTCGGTGCTCATGGGTGCCAGCCAAGCACGCGGGCGGTGCCCACGGGGAGGGCCGTGCACCCTCGACATCGGAAGCACCACGTCCACGGTTTGGGGCACCGCCCGGCGCGACCTACTCTTGAGGGATGCCCGGACAGTCCGTCTTCCGCCGGCTCGAGCCGCTGCTCGAGCAGGTCAGCAAGCCGATCCAGTACGTCGGCGGCGAGCTGAACTCGACCGTCAAGGACTGGGACGTCGCCGGCGACGGCACCGTGCGCTGGGCGCTGATGTACCCCGACGCCTACGAGGTCGGCGTGCCCAACCAGGGCGTCATGATCCTGTACGAAGTGCTCAACGAGCGCCCCGACGCCCTCGCCGAGCGCACCTACGCGGTGTGGCCCGACCTCGAGGCGCTGATGCGCGAGCACGGCGTGCCGCAGTTCACCGTCGACGCGCACCGCGCCGTCGGCGACTTCGACCTGTTCGGGCTGTCGTTCTCCACCGAGCTCGGCTACACCAACATGCTCACCGCGCTCGACCTGGCCGGCATCCCGCTGCACGCCGTCGACCGCGACGACACGCACCCGATCGTCGTCGCCGGCGGCCACGCCGCGTTCAACCCCGAGACGATCGCCGACTTCGTCGACGCCGCCGTGGTCGGCGACGGCGAGGAGGCCGTGCTCGCCATCACCGACATCGTCGGCGCCTGGAAGCGTGAGGGGATGCCGGGTGGTCGCCGCGAGGTGCTGCTGCGCCTGGCGCGCACCGGCGGGGTCTACGTGCCGGCGTTCTACGACGTCAGCTACCTGCCCGACGGCCGCATCCAGCGCATCGCCCCCAGCCCGGACGCGCCCGGCGTGCCGTGGCGGGTCGCCAAGCACACCGTCATGGACCTCGACGCGTGGCCCTACCCGAAGCAGCCGCTGGTGCCGCTGGCCGAGTCGGTGCACGAGCGGATGTCGGTCGAGATCTTCCGCGGCTGCACGCGCGGATGCCGGTTCTGCCAGGCCGGCATGATCACCCGCCCGGTGCGCGAGCGGTCGATCACGGGCATCGGTGAGATGGTCGAGCGCGGTCTGGCCGCAACCGGTTTCGAGGAGGTCGGCCTGCTGTCGCTGTCGTCGGCCGACCACTCCGAGATCGCCGACGTCGCCAAGGGCCTCGCCGATCGCTACGAGGGCACCAACACCGGCCTGTCGCTGCCGTCGACCCGGGTCGACGCCTTCAACATCGACCTCGCCAACGAGCTCACCCGCAACGGTCGCCGCTCCGGGCTCACCTTCGCCCCCGAGGGCGGGTCCGAGCGGCTGCGCAAGGTCATCAACAAGATGGTCAGCGAGGACGACCTGATCCGCACCGTCGCGGCCGCGTACGGCGCCGGCTGGCGGCAGGTCAAGCTCTACTTCATGTGCGGCCTGCCGACCGAGACCGACGAGGACGTGCTGCAGATCGCCGAGATGGCCAAGCGGGTCATCGACACCGGCCGCGAGGTCAGCGGGCGCCGCGACATCCGCTGCACCGTGTCGATCGGTGGCTTCGTGCCCAAGCCGCACACCCCGTTCCAGTGGGCCGCGCAGCTCGGCGCCGAGGAGACCGACGCCCGGCTCGACAAGCTGCGCCTGGCGATCCGCTCCGACCGGCGCTACGCCTCGGCGATCGGCTTCCGCTACCACGACGGCAAGCCCGGCATCGTCGAGGGCCTCCTCTCGCGCGGCGACCGCCGGGTCGGCCGCGTCATCGAGGCCGTCTGGCGCGACGGCGGCCGCTTCGACGGCTGGAGCGAGCACTTCTCCTACGACCGCTGGATGGCGGCCGCGGAGCGCGAGCTGGCGCCCTTCGGCGTCGACGTCGCCTGGTACACCACGCGGGAGCGCGAGGAGAGCGAGGTGCTCGCCTGGGACCACATCGACTCCGGGCTCGACAAGGAGTGGCTCTGGCAGGACTGGCTCGAGGCCCTCGACGAGACCGAGGTCGACGACTGCCGCTGGACCCCGTGCTTCGACTGCGGCGTCTGCCCCCAGATGGGCACCTCGATAGAAATCGGGCCCACCGGCAAGACCCTCCTGCCGCTCACCGTGCTGGGCGCCGGTAGCCCGGCGCTGGCCGAGCACACGCACGCCTAACTTTGGGCCTGTCCCGGCGCGGGGCGACCACGCGAGACTGACCGGCATGCCCCGTCGCCTCGTTGGCTTGTCGCTCGCCGCCGCCGTCCTCATCGTCCCGACCGCGTGCGGCCGCGGAGGCTCGCTCGCCGGCATGGCGGATGACATCGCTCGTGTCACCGGTGCATCGGCGGAGGACATCCTCATCGCCGCCAGGCAGGAGGCCCGGATGTCGAGCTCCTCGGCCGACGACGTTACCCGTGGCTGGCTCACGAGCGTGAAGACCGGGGCCCAGGAGATGTCGCCGGAGCTCAAGTCGCGTACCTGTGACGCGGTCACGGACGTGCTCGCCGATGCCCTGGATCGCGACGGCACCACCGACGTACAGCCGGTCAACTCCGTCTTGGAGGCGCTGAGGGGCGCCAACCCCACCGTCGCGAACCAAACTCTCATCACCGAGCTGGAGACGGGCCTGACCGAGGTCGCGGGCGGGAATCCCGTACCGGTCAGCTTGTTCGTCGCGAAGGCCGCGGCCTGCGCGGTTGTCGCGCCGTGACCTGAGCGCGTCGGCGGGCTTCCGGCATCCGGAGGGGTGTGGGGGGTCACCCCCCAAACGTGAGATGCCATGTGCGGGCTGGTGACAGGATGACGGTGTGGCCACGGCGAGCACGAGCAGCCATCGCCGGGCGCTGCTCATGGGCACCGACTCCGGTCGCGACGCGGTCCGGCGGATCGCCATCGCCGTCGTCGCCCTGTTCGTCGTCACGGTCTTCGGCACGGTCGGCTACGTCGTGCTCGGCTTCGGCCCCCTCGACGCGCTCTACCAGACCGTCACCACGGTCGCGACGGTCGGCTTCCGCGAGGTGCAGCCGCTCGACCACGCCGGCCAGGTCTTCACCATGGTGCTCATCGTCCTCGGGGTGGGCACCGTGCTCTACAACCTCGGCGTCCTCGTCGAGGCCGTGACCGAGGGCCACCTGCGCGAGTACCTCTGGAGGAGCCGCATGGACCGGGACATCGCCCAGCTGCGCGACCACGTGATCGTCTGCGGCCACGGCCGGGTGGGCCGCTCCGCCACCCGAGCGCTCGTCGACACCGGCCACCGGGTGGTCGTCGTCGACAGCGACCCGCTCAAGCTCGAGGGGCTCACCGAGCCGCACGTGCTCGGCGACGCCTCGCGCGACGACACCCTGCACGAGGCCGGCATCGACCATGCCCGGGCGCTGATCTGCGCGCTCGGCACCGACGCCGAGACGATGTACGCGACCCTGTCGGCCCGCGCGCTGCGCCCCGACCTGGTCATCATCAGCCGAGCCCGCACCCTGGACTCCAAGGAGAAGCTGGTGCTCGCCGGGGCCACCCGTGCCGTCAACCCGCAGCTGATCGGCGGCCGGCGGATGGCGTCCTTCGCCCTGTACGCCGACGTCGCGGAGTTCCTCGACGAGGTGATGCACGAGGACGACCTCGACTTCCGGATCGAGCAGGTGCGGCTGGGGGAGCGCAGCCCGCTCGTCGGGCGCAGCGTGGGGGAGGTCGACGTGCCCGCGCTGTCCGGGTGCCAGCTGCTTGCCGTGCGCCAGCCGCGCAAGGGGGCGTTCCTGCCGAACCCCTCTGCGGACACCGCGATCGAGGCCGGCTCGACGCTGATCGTCTTCGGCTCACCCGAGCAGGTGGGCGCGCTGCGCGTGTCGGCCGCCGGCTGAGCAGAATGGGGCGATGAGCCCCGCCGCGGATGCCGCCGAGATCACCCTGCGCTTCCTCGCCGCGCCGACGGATGCCGGCCAGTCCGGCTCGGTCTCGGCCGGCCGGGTGCTCGAGTGGATCGACAAGGCGGGGTATGCCGCGGCCGCGGGATGGAGCGGCACGTACGCCGTCACGGCATACGTCGGCAACGTGCGGTTCACCCGGCCGGTGGAGGTCGGCGAGCTCGTCGAGGTCACCGCCCGCGTGGTGCACACCGGGCGCTCGTCGATGCACATCACCGTCGACGTGGCGTCGGGGCAGCCGCGTACTCGCGAGATGGCGCCGGCCACCCGCTGCCTGATCATCTTCGTGGCCGTCGACGAGGAGGGCCGCTCGACGCCGGTGCCGCCGCTGGTGCCGCGCACCCAGGGCCAGGAGCTCGAGGAGCGCTGGGCGGCGCGCCGCGCCGACCTGCGCTCGCAGGTCGAGGCAGCGATGGCCGGGGTCGACTACACGGATGCCGGAACCGCGCCGCGCGTCGTGATGCGCTTCCTCGCGGCCCCGACCGACGTCAACTGGGGCGGGAAGGTGCACGGCGGCATCGTGATGCGCTGGATCGACGAGGCGGCGCACGTGCTCGCCACGCAGTGGACCGGCAACCGCAACAACGTGGCGATCTTCACCGGCGGCGTGCGGTTCTACCGGCCGCTGCGGATCGGGCACGTCGTCGAGGTCGAGGCCCGGCTGCTGCACACCGGCCGCACCTCGATGCACGTGGGCGTGCACGTGCGGTCGGGCGACCCGTCGCAGGGGCCTGGCGGCATGGAGCTGACCACCTACTGCCGCACCGTCTTCGTGGCCATCGACGACCAGCGGCGGGCCGTGCCGTGCCCGACCTGGCTGCCGGCCAACGACGAGGACCGGGCCCTGGACGCCCACGCGGTCGAGCTCGTGAAGATCCGCGACCAGTTCGGCGACTGACCCCCGTCCCAACTTCTCGCCAGGTGCGGGAGCTGTTGGTTCGCACCACAACTGTTGTGGGGCGAAGGTGAACCTTCCCGCACCGGGCGAGAAAGTTGTGGCGCCTACGGGATGGGTGTGTGGTTGACGATAGTGTGTGGCACACAGTAATGTGCCGGCTATGCCGGTTGACGACGACGTGCTTGCGCAGCACCTGCAGGAGCTGCGGCGGGGGACCGTGGTCGTCGCCTGCCTGGCCACCCTGCGCACCCCGGGCTACGGCTACGCCCTGCTCGAGACGCTGAGCGCGGCGGGGTTCGGGGTCGATGCCAACACCCTCTACCCGTTGCTGCGCCGGCTCGAGAAGCAGGGCCTGCTCGTCTCGGAGTGGAACACCGACGACACCCGGCCGCGCAAGTTCTACCGCACCAGCGATGCCGGCCTGGACCTGCTCGGCACCCTGCGCGACGACTGGCGGGCGCTCGACGCCGCCATCACCGAGCTGACCTGACGCCGCCTGCACCGACATCGACCAGACCTGACGACCCGAGGGAGAGGACGAGCCATGACCTCCTCACTGACCGACCGCTACGTGAGCGCCACCGTGCGCAGCCTCGACGACGAGCAGCGCGCCGAGGTGGAGCGCGAGCTGCGCACGACCATCGAGGACATGATCGACGGCCGGCTGCAGGCCGGCGCCCCGTCACGGCCCGATGCCGAGCGCGAGGTGCTCGTCGAGCTCGGCGACCCGGTGCGCCTGGCGGCCGGCTACTCGGGCCGGCCGCTGTACCTCATCGGCCCGGCCGTCTACCCGCAGTGGCGCCGGGTGCTCACCCTGCTGCTCTCGACGTTGCCCCCGCTCGTGGCGGCCATCAACCTGGTGGTGCGCCTGTTCGTCGACGACGTCGCGACCGACGGCATCGGGCCTGCCGTCGTCGGGGCGCTGTGGGTCGGGCTGATGGTGGCCGTCAACGTCGTCGTCTGGGTGACGGTCGTCTTCGCCCTCGCGGAGCGGGGCCGGGTCACCGACGTCGAGCTCGGCTGGGACCCCGACCAGCTGCCCGACGACGGCACGGCATCCGTCGGGCTGGGGGAGACCGTGGGCGCGGTCGGCTTCATCGTCGCGGCGGGGCTGGCGATCCTCTGGCAGCAGACCAGCTCGCCGGTGACCGCCGGTGGAGACTCCGTGCCGGTGCTCGACCCGGCCCTGTGGTCGGGGGTGCTGCCGGTGCTGCTGCTCGTGCTCGCAGGCCAGGCGGTGGTGGCCGTCGTGGCCTACCGGCGCGGTCGCTGGAGCCGCGGGCTGATCGCGGCCGAGGTGGCACTCGACCTCGCATTCGCCGTGCCGGTGCTCCTCCTGCTGTGGGCGGGCAACCTCTTCAACCCAGCCTTCGTCGACGTGCTCGTCGAGGGCGGCTGGGCGAACGCCGAGCGCGACCTCACCGTCACCACGGCCATCGGCACGGTCGTCGTCCTGGTGTGGAGCGTGGTCGAGACGCTGCGGCGTTCACGGGCGTCCCGGCATCCCTGAGGCCCACACCCCCTGCGAACGTGGGTGATTCCCGTCGCCTGGACGACGGTTTTCACCCACGTTCGCGGGAGGGCTGGACGGAGAAGGGGCGGCGTCAGGCGTAGAGCGCGCCCACGACCTCGCGGAACGCCGCCGTGTGCCGGTCGACATCGGCGCGGGTGGTGTCGGGGCACATCAGCGCCATGTTGTGGAACGGCGTCATCAGGATGCCGCGGTTGCACATCGCGAGGTGCATGTAGGCGTCGATGTCGTCGTCGTGCGCGACCGCCGACTCCTCGCCGGTGCGCGGCGCGGGCCGGGTGAAGCGGTACTCGGCGCGGGCGCCCAGCTGCTGGATCGACCACGGCACGTCGAGCTCGTCGAGGATGGCCTGCACCCCTTCGGTGAAGGCCGTCGCCAGCTCGGTCATGTGGGCGAACGCCTCGGGGGTGAGCACGTCGCGCAGGGTCGCCTGCATCGCCGCGGTCGACAGCGCGTTGCCGGCGAGCGTGCCGCCCACCCCGCCCACGTCGATGAGGTCGGCGTCACCGGCATCGGTGTGGCCGGTGATCGCCGCGGCGACCTCGTGCGTGATGCCGTAGGCGCCCGACGGGATGCCGCCGCCGATCGACTTGCCGATGACGAAGATGTCGGGCTGCAGGCTCCACTCGGTGGTGGCGCCACCCCACCCTGCCGAGAAGGTGTGCGTCTCGTCGATCATCAGCAGGGCGCCGTACCGGGTGGCCAGCTCGCGCAGCCCCTCCATGAACCCGGGCTCGGGCAGCACGATGCCGATGTTGGTGAGCGCCGGCTCGGTGAGGATCGCGGCAACGTCACCGTTGGCCAGCTCGCGCTCGACCGAGGCCAGGTCGTTCCAGGTGGCGGCCCGGGTGGTGAGGTCGAGCGGCACCGGGGGAGCGACGTTGCCCGGGCGCGACTGGGCCTTGCCGTCGGGGCCGGGGATGGCGAAGGTCTCGTCGACCGAGCCGTGGTAGCAGTAGCCGAACACCAGGATCTTCGGCTTGCCGGTGGCGAGCCGGGCCAGGCGCACGGCCCAGCGGTTGGCGTCGGTGGCAGAGAGCGTGAAGCTCCACAGCGGCATCCCGAAGCGCCGGGTCAGCTCGGCCCCCACCTCCTGGGCGTCCGCAGTCGGCAGCATGGTCGTGATGCCGCCCAGGTCGCCCATCCGGCGCGCGACCGCCTCGACCGTGGCGCGGGGGGAGTGGCCCGCCATGGCGCCGGTGTCGCCGAGGGCGAAGTCGACGTAGGTGTGGCCGTCGACATCGGAGATCCGGTTGCCCCGGGCGTTGTCGAGGTAGAGCGGGAAGCCGCCGCTCCACTTGTTCATCCAGGTCATCGGGACCTTGCCGAACAGGTTGCTGCCCTGCTCGAACAGCTCGCGGCTGCGCGGGTGGCGCTCGGTGTAGTCGGCCTGCTCGGCAGCGAGCAGGGTACGGAGGCGGGTGCGGTCGATGTCCGGCATGTACGCACGCTATCGCCACTGATGGCGCGCGCAACAGGGCATTCCGCCATCGGATACGTCGGTCGGGCGGCGCACAGGCTGCGGGATCCGCAGCGATGCCGGGTCACGACATCCGCCCGCCTAGGCTGGTGCGCCATGGCCCAGCGCACCCCCGACGGACCCCCGCCCGCTCCGGCGGTCCAGAAGCTCCGGATCCGTTATGCGAAGCGGGGCCGGCTGCGCTTCTCCTCGACCCGCGACTTCGCCCGTGCCCTGGAGCGGGCGCTGCGCCGGGCCGACGTGCCGATGGCGTTCTCCGGCGGGTTCCACCCGCACCCGCTGATCTCCTACGCCAACGCGGCGCCCACCGGCACGGCCAGCGAGGCGGAGTACTTCGAGATCCGGGTGACCGAGCGGGTCGACCCGGATGCCGTGCGCGCGGCGCTCGACGAGGCGCTGCCCGAGGGGCTCGACGTGGTCGAGGTCGTGCAGGCCGGGCCGGGTAGCCTCGCCGACCGGCTCGAGGGCAGCGAGTGGCAGATCGTGGTGCGCGGCGCCGACCCGGCGGCCGTCGCGGATGCCGTCGCCGGCTACCTCGCCTGTGACGTCGCCGAGGCGACCCGCACCTTCAAGACCGGGCCGCGCACGTTCGACACGCGCGGGGCGGTGCTGGCCATGGAGGTCACCGGGGTCGACGACGAGGGGTGTGCGATACTGCGGGTGGTCGCTCGGCACACCACACCGGCCGTGCGCCCCGACGACATCCTGACCGCACTGCGCGCAGTGACCGGGTTCTCGCCACCGGTCCCACCCCTGGTGACCCGGCTGGCGCAAGGGCCTCTGCTCGACGCAACTGCTGGGGTGGCCGACCCGTTGGCCGCCGACAAGGACGCCGCCGGCTCCGGATAGGTGCCGCGCCGCCCGCGCGAGCCGCTCCGGGGCAGCTAGTCGACTTCCGTACGGGGTGCGCCCCGCACGATCCGATCGCACCACGCGGTCGACGCGGAGCCGGTCGTTTTCCAGGCCGAACCCGGTGTGGGCGTCGCCACGTGGGTGACGAAAGGGGCCTTGATGGCTTCCGAGAACGACCAGCCCACCTCCGACGCCACCGCGGACGCCGTCCTCGCGGTCGACGTCCCCGGCGCCGACGACGCGCCGGCACCCGCCGAGAAGCCCAAGCGGCGCCGCGCCACCAAGAAGGCCGCCGCCCCCGAGGCCGCCCCGGATGCCGTGGCCGTTGCGATCGCCGACGCTGACCCGACCGCGCCCGACTCCGAGGCCCCGGTCAAGAAGGCGCCCCGCAAGCGGGCCACCAAGGCGGCCACCACCAAGGCTGCGGTGGCCACGGAGGCCGCGGCGAGCGCCGAGGCTGAGACCACCGAGTCCGCGTCCACGAAGGCCGCGACCAAGCGCACCGTCAGCAAGAAGGCCGAGGGTGAGGCCAAGGTCCCGGCCAAGCGGGCCCGCAAGGCCACCAAGGCCGCGAAGTCCACGCCGGCCGCCGCCGAGCCGGGGGCGGAGGACGTCGCCGTGCCGGTCGAGGTCGAGCCGCCGGCGCCGCTCGCCCACACCGGTGAGGCCGTCATCGACGACGACGCCCTGGACGTCGAGCTCGACGCGCCGGGCGAGAAGCCCGAGCAGGCCGAGCCGGTCGTGGAGCCCGAGGACACCACGGTCGTGCCCAGCTTCGGCGTGCTCTTCCAGGCTCCCGAGCCGGTCGCCCCGCGCCGCCGCCGGGCGACGGCCCCGGTGCAGGCTCCCGCCGAGCGGGTCGCCGAGCCTGAGCCCACGGCAGCGAGCACCGAGGCCGACACCTCCACGGACCAGGCCCCCGCCGAGGACGAGGGCAACGCGCCGGAGGCTCGTGGTGGCCGACGCAGCCGCGGCGGACGCGGTGGGCGCAGCGCCCGAGGCGGTCGCGCCCAGGCCAGTGACGCCACCGACGAATCCGCAGAGGCCGACACCGACGGCGACACCCCCACCGACGGCGAGCCGGGCGAGCAGGACACCGACCGCCCCACCGACGACCGCGCCTCCGACGAGGGCGAGGGTGGCTCGCGCAGCCGCCGGCGCCGTGGTGGCCGCGGACGCCGGGGACGCAGCTCGTCCGACGACGAGCAGGGCACCGCGTCCGACGCCACGGGGGAGTCCCCCGACGAGGGTGGCGACACCGGCCCCGACGAGCAGGGCGACGAGGGCGACGGCGGCACCAGCCGTCGTCGTCGCCGGCGCCGCCGCGGTGGTGCCTCCGGTGATGGCGACAACGACGACCCGCCCGGCACCACCACCCGGGTCCGCGAGCCGCGCTCGCAGCGCGACGAGCCGACCGCGGTCAAGGGCTCGACCCGCCTGGAGGCCAAGAAGCAGCGTCGCCGCGAGGGCCGCGAGGCCGGCCGGCGCCGCACGATCATCACCGAGGCGGAGTTCCTCGCCCGGCGCGAGAGCGTCGAGCGGGTCATGGTCGTGCGCGGCCGCGGCGACCGCACCCAGATCGGCGTGCTCGAGGACGGCGTGCTCGTCGAGCACTACGTCTCGCGTGAGACCACGGCATCCATGGCCGGCAACGTCTACCTCGGCCGGGTGCAGAACGTGCTGCCGTCGATGGAGGCCGCCTTCGTCGACATCGGCAAGGGTCGCAACGCCGTGCTCTACGCCGGTGAGGTCAACTGGGACGCCGCCGGGCTCGAGGGCGGCTCGGCCCGCCGCATCGAGAACGCGCTGAGCTCGGGCGACACCGTGCTCGCGCAGGTCACCAAGGACCCGATCGGCCACAAGGGCGCCCGGCTCACCTCGCAGATCAGCCTGCCCGGCCGCTACCTGGTCTACGTGCCCGAGGGCCAGATGACCGGCATCTCGCGCAAGCTGCCCGACACCGAGCGGGCCCGGCTCAAGGCCATCCTCAAGGAGGTCGTGCCCGACTCCGCGGGCGTCATCGTGCGCACCGCCGCCGAGGGTGCCTCCGAGGAGGAGCTGCGCGCCGACGTGGAGCGGCTCACCAAGATCTGGGACAAGATCACGACCAAGGCCGCGTCGGCCGGCGCCAAGAAGGCCGGCAGCGGCGGCGCCCCGGTGCTGCTGCACGGCGAGCCCGACCTGACCGTGCGCGTCATCCGCGACGTGTTCACCGAGGACTTCACCTCGCTCGTCGTCTCCGGCGACAAGGCGTGGGGTGAGATCAGCCAGTACGTCGAGGACGTCGCCCCCGACCTCGCGCCGCGCCTGCAGCGCTGGACCGCGGAGGAGGACGTCTTCGCGGCGCACCGCATCGACGAGTCGCTGGCCAAGGCGATGGACCGCAAGGTGTGGCTGCCCTCGGGTGGCTCGCTGGTCATCGACCGCACCGAGGCGATGACCGTCGTCGACGTCAACACCGGCAAGTTCGTCGGCTCCGGGGGCAACCTCGAGGAGACCGTCACCAAGAACAACCTCGAGGCGGCCGAGGAGATCGTGCGCCAGCTGCGGCTGCGCGACATCGGCGGCATCATCGTCATCGACTTCATCGACATGGTGCTGGAGTCCAACCGCGACCTCGTGGTGCGCCGGCTGCTCGAGTGCCTCGGGCGCGACCGCACCAAGCACCAGGTCGCCGAGGTCACCTCGCTCGGCCTGGTGCAGATGACCCGCAAGCGGGTCGGCTCCGGCCTGGTCGAGGTGTTCTCCGAGCAGTGCGAGCACTGTGGCGGGCGCGGCATCGTCGTGCACACCGAGCCGATCGACCGCAGCGGCGCCAACGGTGGCGGCGGCAGCGACGCCGGCGCCGCCCGCTCGGGGCGAGGACGCCGCGGCACCACCACCGGCACGCCCCAGCCCGCCAACGGTGGCAACGGCGGGTCCGGCGACGAGGGCCAGCGCTCCGGGCCCACGGCGGCCCAGATCGCCGCGGCCGCCCACGCCGCGGCCCTGCGCCGCGCCGAGGCCGGCGAGCCCACGGCCGACCTCGACGACACCAGCGCGAACGAGCTCGAGAAGGCGGCTGTCGCCCAGACGTCCTTCGACGCCACGACCGGGGCCGACGCCGTCGAGCCCGGAGCCGAGCCGGCGTCCGTGGTCGACAGCGAGCCGGTCGTCGACGTTGAGCCGACGCCGGATGCCGTGCCGGTCGTCGACCCGGCCTCGCCCGTCGGCACCGCACCGGTGGACGGCGCCGCTGTCGAACCGTCCGCCGACGTCGTGGTGGATGCCGTGCCGGTCGCCGAAGCTGCGCCCGTTCCGGCTGCCGAGCCGGTCGAGCCCGAGCCGGTCGCCGTCGCGCCCGAGCCGGTCGCGGTGGCCCCGCGGGCCCGCCGCAAGCGTGGTCGGGTGGTCGCCCCCGCCGGACCGCCGCGTGCGACGGCATCCGAGGACGGCAGCAGCACGGCCGGCACCGAGGCGTCCGAGGTGCCCGCCCACTGATTTGGCCGCCCAACAAGGCACCGGTAGTCTTGACAGTCGGTGCGCCCACCGAGCCGATGTCCCGTGTCGTAAGCGGGAGCCACGTCAGCCGGTTTCCCAGAGAGCGCTCCCGTAGCGAAAGTGAGTACGAAACGTGTACGCGATTGTGCGCGCAGGTGGTCGCCAGGAGAAGGTCTCCGTCGGCGACGTCCTGCTCATCGACAAGATCGGCCAGGCCGGTGACACCGTGCAGCTGCAGCCGCTGCTCGTCGTCGACGGGGGAACCGTCACGAGCGACGCGAGCAAGCTCGCCAAGGTCAAGGTCACCGCTGAGGTCGTCAAGGCCGCCAAGGGTCCCAAGATCACGATCCTGAAGTACAAGAACAAGACCGGTTACCGCAAGCGCCAGGGCCACCGCCAGCCGCTGACCCAGGTCAAGATCACGGCGATCGACGCCTGACGCCCGTTTCGAACCACTGACACACAAGGACTACTGACATGGCACACAAGAAGGGTGCGTCCTCGACCCGCAACGGTCGCGACAGCAACGCCCAGTACCTCGGCGTCAAGCGCTTCGGCGGCCAGGCCGTCAACGCCGGCGAGATCCTCGTCCGCCAGCGCGGCACGCACTTCCACCCCGGTGACGGGGTCGGCCGTGGCGGCGACGACACGCTGTTCGCGCTCGTCGCGGGTGCGGTGAAGTTCGGCACCAAGCGCGGCCGCAAGACCGTCAACATCATCCCGGCGGAGACCGTCGCCGCGGAGTGACTCCGGCGCCGGGTGCCTCGTCACCCGGCCGCATGACCACGTCGTGAGGGGCGGGCCGCTTCCGGCCCGCCCCTTCCGGCATCCTGCAGAGCTTTTGTCACCACAGACCAGAGGAGCGAGAAGCATGACGACCTTCGTCGACCGCGTCGTGCTGCACGTCGCCGCCGGGAACGGTGGCCACGGCGTGGCCTCGGTCAAGCGTGAGAAGTTCAAGCCGCTCGGCGGCCCCGACGGCGGCAACGGCGGCAAGGGTGGCTCGGTCATCCTCGCGGTCGACCCGCAGTCGACCACGCTGCTCGACTACCACCACACCCCGCACCGCAAGGCCACCAACGGCAAGCCCGGTGGCGGCGACGAGCGCAACGGCGCCGACGGCGGCGACCTCGTGCTGCCGGTGCCCGAGGGCACCGTGGTCAAGGACGGCAACGGGTCGGTGCTCGCCGACCTGGTCGGGCACGACGCCACCTTCGTCGTCGCCCGCGGAGGCCGCGGTGGCCTGGGCAACAAGGCGCTGGCCTCACCCCGGCGCAAGGCGCCCGGCTTCGCCCTGCTCGGCGAGCCCGGTGAGTCCATCGACATCGTGCTCGAACTCAAGTCGCTCGCCGACGTCGCGCTGATCGGCTTCCCGAGCGCCGGCAAGTCCTCGCTCGTCTCGGTGATGTCGGCCGCCCGGCCCAAGATCGCCGACTACCCGTTCACCACCCTGGTGCCCAACCTCGGGGTCGTCAACGCCGGGTCGCAGCGCTTCACGATGGCCGACGTGCCCGGGCTGATCCCCGGCGCGAGCGAGGGCAAGGGCCTCGGGCTGGAGTTCCTGCGCCACGTCGAGCGCTGCTCGGTTCTGGTGCACGTGGTCGACTGCGCCACCCTCGAGCCGAACCGTGACCCGATGACCGACCTCGAGGTGATCGAGGCCGAGCTCGCCGCCTACGTCACCGACGACTCGCTCGGCGGCCGGCCGCTGTCGGACCGCACCCGGATCATCGTGCTCAACAAGGCCGACGTGCCCGACGCCCTCGACCTGGCCGAGATGGTGCGGCCGCTGCTCGAGGAGCGTGGCCTCGAGGTGCACATCGTCTCGGCGGTCGCGCACACCGGGCTCAAGGAGCTCACGTTCGCGCTGGCCCGCCACGTGCTCGCGGCCCGGGCCGAGATCGAGTCGAGGGTCATCGAGCGGCCGCGGGTCGTCATCCGGCCGGTCGCCGTTGACGACGCCGGGTTCGTCGTGCGCCGCGAGAACACCCCCGACGGCGAGGTCTTCCGGGTGCTCGGAGAGCGTCCCCGGCGCTGGATCAACCAGACCGACTTCTCCAACGACGAGGCCGTGGGCTACCTCGCCGACCGGCTCAGCCGGCTCGGCGTCGAGGACGCGCTGCTCAAGGCCGGCGCCGTGTCGGGCTCGACGGTGCTCATCGGGCCCGAGGACAACGCCGTGGTCTTCGACTGGGAGCCCACGATGACGGCCGGTGCCGAGCTGCTCGGCGGCCCGCGCGGCAGCGACGTGCGGATCGAGGCCGAGGGCGGGCGCAAGACCCGCGACGAGCGCCGCGCGCACTTCCACGCCCGCAAGGACGCCCAGACGGCGGCTCGCACCGAGCTCGCACAGGAGCGCGACGCCGGGCACTGGGCGTCCGTGGCCGACGAGGACTGAGCCGGATGCCGGACACCGCCGCGGGTCTTCGGCGCACCGTGGGCGGGGGGCACCGCCTCGTGGTGAAGGTGGGGTCGTCCTCGCTGACTGCGGCCGATGGTGGGCCGCTCGACCTCGGCGCGCTCCGTGCCCTGGTCGACGTGCTGGCGGCGCGCCGCGCGGCGGGTCACCAGGTGGTGCTGGTGTCGTCGGGGGCCATCGCCGCCGGCATCCGCCCGCTGGGGCTGGCGCGGCGGCCCTCCGACCTGGCCACTCAGCAGGCGGCGGCATCGGTGGGGCAGGGGGCGCTGGTCGCGGCCTACCAAGCGGCCTTCTCGGCGCACGGGCTCACCGTGGGGCAGGTGCTGCTGACCGCTGACGACGTCACCCGGCGCACCCACTACACGAATGCCCGGCGCACCCTGGAACGGCTGCTCAAGCTCGGCATCGTGCCGATCGTCAACGAGAACGACACGGTGGCCACGCACGAGATCCGGTTCGGTGACAACGACCGGCTGGCGGCGCTGGTGTCCGACCTGGTCGCGGCCGACGGGCTGGTGCTGCTCACCGACGTCGACGCGCTCTACGACGGGCCGCCGTCGCGCGGCGGTTCGCGGCGGGTGCCGCTCGCGGCGACGACCGACGACCTCGATGCGGTGACGATCGGCGGCACCGGGTCGGCTGTGGGCTCGGGCGGGATGGTGACGAAGGTGGAGGCGGCCGGGATCGCCGGTGCGGCCGGCATCCCGACGCTGTTGACCCGGCTCGCCGACGTGACGGCGGCACTGTCCGGTGCTGACCTCGGGACCGTCTTCGCCCCGGCGGCCGCGACCCGGGCATCACGCAAGCGCTGGCTGGCACACGCGACCACGGCGCGCGGGCGCCTGCTGCTCGACGACGGCGCGGTCGCGGCGGTGACGGTGCGGCGCAAGTCGCTGCTGCCCGCCGGCATCACGGGGGTCGAGGGGGCGTTCGCCGCCGGGGACCCGGTCGACGTGTGCACGCCCGAGGGGCTGGTCATCGCCCGCGGGCTGGTCAACTACGCCTCGGCGGAGCTGCCTCGGCTGCTCGGGCGCTCGACGCGCGACCTGGCCCGCGAGCTCGGGCCGGCGTACGAGCGCGAGGTCATCCACCGCGACGACCTCGTGGTGCTCTGAGCGACTAGCGCAGCTGCTGCACCTCGAACTGCATCCGGGGGTGGGCGATGGCGTCCTGGCTCTGCACGAGCTGCAGCTCACGGCGGCCCGACTCGTGGGTGGTCGTGAGCAGGTCGAAGACGCTGGAGACGGTGCGCCCGAGCGCGAGGCCGGCATCACCGGTCTGGAGCAGGTGTGCGGTGAACAGCGCGGCGGTGACGTCGCCGGAGCCATTGGCCTTCATCGGCAGCTGGGGGGTCTGCACGATCCAGGCTCCCTCACCGTGCACCGCGAGCATCTCGATCCTGCCCTCGGGGCGGTCCGGGCGCAGCACGCTGGTGACGAGCACCGTGCCCGGGCCCATGTCACGGGCTCGCTCGACCGAGTCGAGGGTGGAGTCGAGGTCGGCCGGGTCGGTCTCGGTGAGGAAGCCGAGCTCGAACTGGTTGGGGGTGATCAGGTCGGCCTTGGGCACGACCTTCTCGCGCAGCAGCACGGGGATCGCGGGGTGGACGAAGCAGCCGGATGACGCGTTGCCCATGACCGGGTCGCAGGCGTAGATGGCGCCCGGGTTGGCGGCCTTGGTGCGGGCGACGGCATCAAGGATGACCTCGCCGATCTGCTCGCCGCCCTGATAGCCGGACAGCACGGCGTCGACCTCGGGCAGGGCGCCGCGCTCCTCGATGCCGGTGACGACCTCGCGCACGTCGTCGGGAGCCATCAACGGGCCGCGCCAGGCGCCGTAGCCGGTGTGGTTGGAGAAGTGCACGGTGTGCACTGGCCACACCTCCACGCCGAGCCGCTGGAGCGGGAAGACGGCGGCGGAGTTGCCGACGTGGCCGTAGGCCACCGAGGACTGGATGGACAGGATCGTCGTCACCGGCCCATCCTCGCACCCGGGTGGACCCGACCGCGGCGCGCCATCGAAGCTGCCTGCGGTGCCTCAGGAGGCTGGGGCGCGTCCCGCGAGGCGCCCGACGAGGGTCCAACTGGGGGACGCCCGGATGCTTCGCCTCATGAGCCGCGCCGCCAGCAACCCCCTATGTGCTGCCGGCCTTTCCGCCACGTGAAGCACATCGGCGGTTGGTGCCCCGTTGGCTCACCCGGTGAAGCATCCGGACCTCTCCTCAGATGGGTTCCCGGGGGCGCCCAGGAAACGTCTCCCGGCCACTATTGGATGCACCCCCTCAGTGAGCAACTTTGAAAGTTGCTCACTGAGGGTGAGCATCCAATAGGGCGACGCGCACACATCCCTCCGGCCTGCCTGCGGACTCCGGTCCGCTGCTCGAGCCGTGGGAGGCCCGGCGCACCCCAGCGCCGCGCGGCATACCCTTGGAGGCATGGCTGACCGCACCTCCGGTATCGACCCGGCCGACGTCGAGCGGGTCCGCGAGCTCGCCGAGGCGGCCCGCACCGCCTCCCGCCGCCTCGCCCAGCTGACCCGGGCCGAGAAGGACGCCGCGCTGCGCACCCTCGCCGACGACCTCGAGGACGCCACCGACGACGTCGTCGCCGCCAACGAGCGCGACCTCGCCCGCGGCCGCGAGAACGGCATGTCCGACAGCCTCCAGGACCGCCTGCGCCTCGACCCGCCCCGCCTCGCCGCCGTGGCCCAGGCCCTGCGCGACATCGCCGCCCTGCCCGACCCGGTCGGCGAGGTGGTGCGCGGCTCCACCCTCGCCAACGGCCTGCAGATCCGCCAGGTCCGCGTGCCGATGGGCGTGGTCGGCATGATCTACGAGGCCCGTCCCAACGTCACCGTCGACGCCGCAGGCCTGGGCCTGAAGAGCGGCAACGCCGTCATTCTGCGTGGTGGCAGCGCCGCTGCCGACACCAACCGCGCCACGGTCGCGGTCCTGCGCGCCAGCCTCGAGCGCCAGGGACTGCCCGCGGATGCCGTCGGCCTCCTCGAGGGCGGCCACGGCGCCGTCCGCGCGCTGATGACCGCCCGCGGCCTGGTCGACCTGCTCATCCCGCGCGGCGGCGCCGACCTCATCCAGACCGTGGTCACCGAGTCGACCGTCCCCGTCATCGAGACCGGCATCGGGAACTGCCACGTCTACGTCGACCGGGCCGCCGACCTCGACAAGGCGCTGGCCATCACGGTCAACTCCAAGACCCACCGGCCCAGCGTGTGCAACGCGGCCGAGTCGCTGCTGGTGCACCGCGACGTCGCCGCCGCGTTCCTGCCCAAGGCGCTCGCGGCGCTCGCCGGTGAGGGCGTCGCGCTGCACACCGACCCGGATGCCGGTGCGCAGGCCGACACCGCGGGCGTCGCCCACGACACGGCAACCGACGAGCACTTCGCCACCGAGTTCCACGGCCTGGAGATGTCGGTCGGCGTGGTCGACGACCTCGACGCGGCGCTCGACCACATCCGCCGCTACGGCTCGGGCCACACCGAGGCGATCGTCACCGAGGACCGCGCCGCCGCCCGCCGTTTCACCGCCGAGGTCGACGCGGCGGCGGTCATGGTCAACGCGAGCACCCGCTTCACCGACGGCGGCGAGTTCGGCTTCGGTGCCGAGATCGGCATCTCGACCCAGAAGCTGCACGCCCGCGGCCCGATGGCCCTGCCCGAGCTGACGACGACAAAGTGGGTCGTCGAGGGCGACGGTCAGGTGCGGGTCTGACCGTCGCGGCTCTCGCCGGCGGCCACGTCGAGCGAGTCGTGGGCGACGAAGTACGACGGTCGCGCCTGCAGGGCGACGTAGGTGCGGCCCACGTACTCCCCGAGGATGCCGAGTGCGAGCAGCTGCACCGCGCCCACCGCCGCGACGATGACGACCGTGGACGTCCAGCCGGGAAGGGTGTCCCGAGCAGCAGCGCCACGAGCGCGTAGACGAGCACGCCGATCGCCGCCAGCCCACCGACCAGCCCGATCCAGGTGGCAAAGCGCAGCGGTGCTGTTGAGAACCCGGTGATGCCGTCGACCGAGAGCCGGATCATCTTGCCCAAGGGGTACTTGGAGTCGCCGGCGGCACGGGCCGCCCGTGAGTAGTTCACCGAGGCACTCGGGAACCCCAGCGCGGGCACGACGAGCCGCAGCACCCGGCCGTGCTCGGGAAGGGCGTTCACGGCATCCACGGTGGCGCGGGACGATCCGGTAGTCGCCGGCATCCACCTTGGTGTCGACGTCGGACATCGCGCGGATCGAGCGGTAGAACGCCGGGCCGCTACCTGCTTGAACGCGGTGTCGGTGGACCGGTCGGTGGCTGATGCCGTAGACGACGTCGACGCCCTGGCCGCGCGCGACGGCGAGCATCTCGCCGATCACCTCGGGGGGTCCTGCAGGTCGGCGTCGAGGGTCACGACGCACTGTCCGGCGCGGGCCAGCCCGGCCGAGATGGCGGCCTGGTGCCCGGCGTTGGCGCGCAACCGGACCACGCGCACCTGCGGCCACTTGGCGCCGCAGCCGTTGCAGCAGCACGGGGGTGCCGTCGGTGGAGCCGTCGTCGACGCAGAGGATCTCGTAGGACACACCCCACCCGTCCGCGGCCGGGCGAACAGCCGCTCGACCAGCAGCGGCAGCACCGCCTCCTCGTCGTACATGACGATGACGTCGAGGATCGACCGGGGCGGTGGGCATGGGGCAAGGGTAGATGGCCCGGCTCGAGCCCACCGGCCGGCAGGCG
>CAWHYJ010000022.1:0-105160 GCA_963833495.1 uncultured Actinomycetota bacterium
CGGGAAGACCCGGGCGAGCAGCTCGCCCTCGCTGACGTCGCGCAGCCGCACTGGACCAACCCTTCGAAAGACGTGGGGACTCCCGGCACGGTAGCGTCTGACCCGCGCGCCGGTCTCGCGGGCGCGCTCCCGACCGCAGGGGCACCCGTGCCCCGACGACTCACGAAGAGGTGGCACTTCAGTGGTACAGGCCTACATCCTGATCCAGACCGACGTCGGCCGCGCCGCGTCGGTGGCCTCGGCCATCGCGGGGCTCGACGGAGTCGCCATGGCCGAGGACGTCACCGGCCCCTACGACGTGATCGCGCGCGTCGAGGCCCAGACCGTCGACGAGCTCGGCAAGCTCGTGATCGCCAAGATCCAGGACGTCGAGGGCATCACCCGCACCCTCACCTGCACGGTGGTGCACGTCTGAGCCGGCGACGCGCTCTCTCGACGGCGGCTGCGCTCGGCGCGGCCGCCGTCGTGCTGTCCGCCTGCTCCTCCGACGCCGTCGAGGTCACCGTGCCGTCGGCCGCCAGCAAGCCGGCCTGCCTGTCGGCGACCCTGCTGTGGCCCTCCACCGTCTCCGGGATGCCGCGGCGCGCCACCGACCCCGACTCCCCCGGGGTCGCGGCCTGGGGCGACCCGGCCGTGATCGCCCGCTGTGGGGTCGCCGCGCTCGGGCCCACCGACACCGAGTGTCTCGAGGTCGACGGCGTGGGCTGGATCCCACAGGCGCTCAGCGACGGCACGCGGTTCACCTCGTTCGGCACCGACCCCGCGGTCGAGGTGCTCGTGCCGAAGACCTACGCCCCCGAGACGCTGCTGCTGCCGGTGTTCGCACCGGTCGCCAGGGCCCTGCCCGGCAACGGGCTGGCCTGCCGCTGAGCCACACCCGCGACGCCCGCCGGAGCGGTTCGGCCGCGATGGTCGCCAGGTGTGGGGGCTCCGGCAGAGAAGTGTCTGGCACCCTGTGGGACATGGACCTGCACATCGACGGCAGCTGGCGGGGCTGGTGGGGCGACACCATCGTCCAGCTCAGCGACGGCTCCGTCTGGAGGCAGGACGAGTACTACTACCAGTACCGGGCCGATCGACACCCCAAGGTCAGCTTCGAGGACGACAAGCTGCTGGTCGAGGGCATGCGGAGGGCCGTCCGGGTGAGACGTCTGCTCTGATCCTCGGAAAGCGCAGCCGGGACTCGGGTCAGCGCAGGCCGGTGCGGCGCTCCAGCGCCAGCGCGATCAGCTCGTCGATGACGTCGGGGTAGCTCATCCCGGTCGCCGCCCACATCCGGGGGTACATCGAGTGCGGCGTGAACCCCGGCATCGTGTTGACCTCGTTGACGAGCACGTCGCCGGCGTCGGTGAGGAAGAAGTCGACCCGAGCGAGTCCCTCGCAGCCGGCGGCGTCGAACGCCCGGGCCGCCATCTCCCGGATCCGCTCGGCCACCGCCGCCGGCACGTCCGCCGGGGTCTCGAGCCGCACGTCGCCGGCCGCGAGGTACTTGGCCTCGTAGTCGTAGAACTCGTGGTTCTGCACGACGATGCACTCGCCGAGCTCGCTGGTGCGCGTGGGGTCGGTGCCACGCCCCTCGAGCACCCCGCACTCGATCTCGCGCCCGAACACGGCGGCCTCCACGACGACCTTGGGGTCGTGCTCGCGGGCCGCCTCGATGGCGGCCTCCAGCGCCTCGGGATCGGACACCTTGGTGATGCCCATGCTCGACCCGGCCCGCGCGGGCTTCACGAACACCGGCCAGGACAGGGCGTGCACGGCATCCATCGCCGCCGCCTTGTCGCGGCGCCACTCCTTGTCGGTGATCACGGTGTACGGCCCGACCGGCAGCCCGGCGGAGGCGAGCAGCACCTTCATCACGTGCTTGTCCATCATCACCGCGGATGCCGTGACCCCCGACCCGACGTACCTCACGTCGGCGAGGTCGAGCAGGCCCTGGATGGTGCCGTCCTCCCCGAACGGCCCGTGCAGCAGCGGGAAGACGACGTCGACCTCGCCGAGGGTGCGCGGCGGGGAGCCGGCCTCGTGCACGACGAGCGTGCGGTCGGTGGCGCTGGTCGGCACGATGACGCTGGCCGCGTCGGTGTCGACCTCGGGCACGTGACCGGGAGCGAGGCGCAGCGCCTCGGGGTCGTCGGGCACGAGCACCCAGTGGCCGTCCTTGGCGATGCCCACCGGCACCACGTCGTAGCGGGCGCGGTCGAGCGCCTCGAGCACGCTGGCGGCCGTGGCGCACGAGACCGCGTGCTCGGACGAACGGCCCCCGAACACCAGGGCCACCCGGGTGCGCCCGGTGTCGGAGCCGTCGGGGGTCGGGGCGGGGCGGGGCTCGTCGGTGCTCATCGCCCGCGAGCCTAGCCGCTGGCCGCACTGCCCTCGGGCGACCGGCGCACGACCGGACACGACGGCATCCGCGGCGACTCGCGGCATACCCTGAGACGCGTGACGCCAACACCCCACGACCCGGATGCCGACCGGCTCTCCCCCGCCACCCGCGTCGTCGCGCTCGGCCGCGAGCAGGTCGTCGCCGGTGGGCAGGTGGGCGCCCCGCTGGTGCTCACCTCGACCTACCACGCCGACGGCGACGTGGTCTACGCGCGCTCGGGCAACCCCACGTGGTCGGCGTTCGAGACCGCGCTCGGCGACCTGGAGGGCGGGGACGCCCTGGTGCTGTCCTCCGGCATGGGCGCCGTGGCCGCGGCCCTGTCGCTGCTCCCCCACGGCGGCCGGGTCGTCGCGCCGGATGCCGCGTACAACGGGGTCGTGGCGACGCTCGGCCTCCGGGAGGCCGAGGGTGCCGCCCGGGTGCGCCGCGTCGACGTCGCCGACACCGCCGCCGTGCTGACGGCCCTCGACGGCGCCGACCTGCTCTGGCTCGAGTCGCCCACCAACCCCCTCCTCGAGGTGGCCGACCTGCCGACCCTCCTGGCCGCCGCGCGCGAGCGGGGCGTGCTCTCGGTCGTCGACAACACCTTCGCCACCCCCCTGCTGCAGCGGCCGCTCGAGCTCGGGGCCGACGTCGTCGTGCACTCGGTGACCAAGTACCTGTCCGGCCACAGCGACGTCGTCCTCGGCGCCGTCGTCACCCCACCGACGGAGGCCGGCCGCGCCCACCTCGAGCGGATGCTGCGGCACCGCACCCTGCACGGCGCGATCGCCGGCCCGATGGAGGTGTGGCTCGCGCTGCGCGGGCTGCGCACCCTGCACCTGCGCGTCGAGCGTGCCGGGGCCAACGCCCTCGTCCTCGCCGAGCGACTGCGCACGCATCCCGCGGTCGAGCGGGTGCGGCATCCGGGCTTCGGCGGCATCGTCTCGATCGAGGTCGCGGGCGGCGCGCCGGCGGCCGAGCGGGTGTGCGCGAACACCCGGGTCTGGCTGCACTCCACCAGCCTCGGCGGGGTCGAGAGCCAGCTCGAGCGGCGCCGGCGCATCCCCAGCGAGCCGGTGAGGGTGCCGGAGAACCTGATCCGGCTCTCGGTCGGCATCGAGGACGTCGACGACCTCTGGCGCGACCTCAGCCAGGCCCTCGACCAGGCGTAGCTACGCGGTCTCGGCCTTCCGGGGGCGGGACAGCAGCGCCGCGACGACCTCCGGGGCGGTGCGGTCGCGCTGGATCATCGCGTCGACCTGCTCGATGATCGGCACGTCGACGCCGTTGTTGCGGGCGAGGTCGAGGATCGACGTGCACGACTTCACGCCCTCGGCGGTCTGCTTGGTGACCGCGATGACTTCGGAGACGGCCATCCCCTGCCCCAGGCGCACCCCGAAGGAGTGGTTGCGCGAGAGCGGCGACATGCACGTGGCGATGAGGTCGCCCACCCCCGCGAGCCCCGCGAAGGTGACCGCGTCACCACCCAGCGCCGTGCCGAGCCGCATCGTCTCGGCCAGGCCGCGGGTGATGATCGACGCCTTGGAGTTGTCGCCCATCCCGAGGCCCTCGGCCATCCCCACGGCCAGGGCGATGACGTTCTTGACGGCGCCACAGATCTCGGTGCCCACGACGTCGGATGCCGTGTAGGGGCGGAAGTAGGGCGCGGCGCACGCGCCGGCCACGAGCTCGGCCATCTCCTCGCTCGCGCACGCCACCACCGAGGCCGCCGGCTGCTTGACGGCGATCTCCCGGGCGAGGTTCGGCCCCGACACGATGACGATGCGCTCGGTCTCGACCCCGCCGACCTCGGCGATGACCTCGCTCATCCGCTTGGTCGTGCCGAGCTCGACGCCCTTCATCAGCGACACCACGGCCGCGGACGCCGGCAGCGCCGAGCCCCACGCGGTGAGGTTGGCGCGCAGCGTCTGCGAGGGCACGGCGAGCACGACGATGTCCGCGCCGTCGGCGGCCTGGGCCGGGTCGGTCGTGGCCCGGATCGTCGGCGGCAGGCGCAGCTCGGGCAGGTAGTCGCGGTTGACCCCGTCGTTGATCTGGTCGACGACCTCCTGGCGGCGCCCCCACATCGTGACGTCCGTGCCGGCATCCGCGAGCACCGACGCGAACGCCGTGCCCCAGCTGCCCGTGCCGTAGACCGCTGCGCTCGTCATGAGGCCTCCTCCAGGGGGTGGGGCTTGCCGATGGGCGTGATGTTGTGGGTGCGGGGGTCGAAGCGCACCACCGGGGCCTTCTCGCCGCGCAGCACCTCCAGCTCGGCGGTGATGGCGGCCATGATCCTCGCCGTGGCTTCGTGCAGCACCTCGGAGGTGAGCTCACGGCCGTAGAGGTCGTCGAGCGGCACCGGCCGCCCGGCGCGCACCTGGATGGTGGTGCGGGGCAGCAGGTGCAGCCGCTTCGAGTAGGGGGCGAGCATCTTCTGAGCACCCCAGGTGGCCACCGGGATGACCGGGCACCGCGTCTCGAGCGCGACCCGGGCAGCGCCGGTCTTGCCACGCATCGGCCACAGGTCGGGATCGCGAGTCAGGGTGCCCTCGGGGTAGATCGCGACGGCCTTGCCGGCCCGCACCGCCTCCACCGCAGCCCGGTAGGCGTCGGCCGCGCGGCCCGTCTCGCGGTAGACCGGGATCTGGTCGGCGTGACGCACGATGGCCCCGACGATCGGCGCCGTGAACACCCCGGCCTTGCCGAGGTAGCGCGGGGAGTGCCCGTTGTCGACGAGGAAGTGCCCGAAGGCCAGCGGCTCGACGTAGGAGTAGTGGTTGGGGCACACGACGTAGCCACCCTGCGTCGGGAGGTTCTGCGCGCCAGACCAGTCCCGCTTGGTGAACAGCATGTACAGGGGCCGAGCGATGCGGATCGCGAGACGGTAGGCGAAGGGCCGGGAGTGGTCCGAGGGGGTCGTCACGCGCTGCCTTCCGTGGGGGCGGGTCAAGCGCATTGTGGTCCGCCCACCGGGCGATGTCGAGCACAGCGCGGTCGTGTTGGCAGGATCGGGGGATGCATGCACCCGGGCCGGACTGGGCGGTCGTCGTTCCGGTCAAGGGCGGACCGCTGGCCAAGAGCCGGCTCGACCTTCCCCACGAGGCCCGTACCGCGCTGGCCGACGCGTTCGCGCGCGACACCGTGGCCGCGATCGCCCGCGGGATGCCGGGTGCACCGGTGCTCGTCGTCACCTCCGACCCCGACGTGGCCCGGTGGGCCGCTGCCGGTGGGCACGTCGTGGTCGCCGACCGCGGGGGTGGGCTCGACGCGGCCGTCGCCGACGGGGTGGATGCCGCCCGTGCCCTGGGCGCGCGAGCGGTGGCCGTCGTGCTCGGCGACCACCCGGCGCTGCGTCCACACGAGGTGCGTGCCGCGCTGGCGGCGGCCGGTTCCCACCCGGCATCCGTGGTGCCCGATGCCGACGCGGTAGGGACCGCGCTATTGACCCTCCCGGCGACCGGCGTGGTGCGCACCGCCTTCGGCGCCGGCAGCGCCGCCGCGCACGAGCGGCTGGGCTTCGTGCGGCTCGACCTCGACCTGCCGGGGCTGCGCGTCGACGTCGACGACGCGGCCTCGCTGGCGGCTGCGGTCGGCCTCGGTCTCGGGCCGAGCAGCGGCAGGGCCCTCGCGCACGCTAGCGTTCCGGGCGTGCAGGCTTCCATCCACCGCATCGAACCCGACGGCTCCGGCTCGGCCCTGCTCGACGACGGCGTCGAGGTGAGCGTGCCGGCCGGTGCGGCTGTCGCCAGCGGGCTGCTGCACCTGCGCGTCGGCCAGCGGGTCAGCGTCGAGCTCGACGCTGACGGTCAGGTGGCCACCCGCGTGTGGGTCGTCGGCATCGGCCCCGGCGAGGACATCCGCTGACCCGTCATCCCACGGCGGCTCAGCTGAGCTTGTAGGCGGCGCCGAGGGCGTCGAGCTTCTCGGAGAACCGCTCATAGCCGCGGTAGATGAAGTCGATGCCGTGCACGGTCGAGCGCCCCTGCGCGGCGAGCGCGGCGATGAGGTAGCTGAAGCCACCGCGCAGGTCGGGCACGGTGATCTCGGCGGCCCGCAGCGGGCTCGGGCCGGAGATGACCGCCGAGTGCTGGAAGTTCGCCCGGCCGAACCGGCAGGGTGAACCGCCCAGGCACTCGCGGTAGGTCTGGATCTGCGCGCCGGAGTCGAGCAGCGCGTCGGTGAAGCCGAGCCGGTTCTCGTAGACCGTCTCGTGCACGATCGACAGCCCGGTGGTCTGGGTCAGCGCCACGACGAGCGGCTGCTGCCAGTCGGTCATGAAGCCCGGGTGCACGTCGGTCTCGAGGGCGATGGCGCGCAGCGGGCCGCCCGGGTGCCAGAACCGGATGCCCTCGTCGTCGACGTCGAAGGCCCCGCCGATGCGCCGGAACACGTTGAGGAACGGCATCATCGGCGGCTGCTGGGCCCCGCGCACGTAGATGTCACCGTTCGTGGCCAGCGCGGCGCAGGCCCACGACCCCGCCTCGATCCGGTCGGGGATGGCCAGGTGGTTGAAGCCGCCGAGCCGCGCGACCCCCTCGATGGTGATGACCCGGTCGGTCTGCACCGAGATGATCGCGCCCATCTTCTGCAGGATCGCGATGAGGTCCATGATCTCGGGCTCGATGGCCGCGTTGCGCAGGGTGGTGATGCCGCGGGCACGCACGGCGGTGAGCAGCACCTGCTCGGTGGCGCCCACGCTGGGGTACGGCAGGTGCACGTCGGCACCGTGCAGGCCGTGCGGTGCCGTGAGCCGCAGGCCGTCCTTGCGCTTCTCGATGACCGCCCCGAACTCGCGCAGCACGTCGAGGTGGTAGTTGATCGGCCGCTCGCCGATGCGGCAGCCGCCGAGGTCGGGGATGAACGCCTCGCCGAGCCGGTGCAGCAGCGGGCCGCAGAGCAGCACCGGCACCCGCGAGGACCCGGCATGGGTGTCGATGTCGGCGATGTGCGCCTGCTCGACGTTGGTGGGGTCCATCACCAGCTCGCCGTCGCGGTCGGTGGAGTCGATGAGCACGCCGTGCAGCTCGAGCAGCCCGCTGACCACCTGCACGTCGCTGATCTCGGGCACCCCGCGCAGCCGGCACGGCTCCTCGGCGAGCACGACGGCCACCATCGCCTTGGAGACCAGGTTCTTGGCCCCCCTGACCTCGATGTCGCCGACGAGCGGGGAGCCGCCATCGACGACGAGGGTGGAGGTCATGGGTCCAGCCAAACACAGACGCCGCGCTGCGGCGACGGCTGGACCGTCACCGCCGCGCGGCGTCGTGGTGTGATGGCGTCCGCTTCTAGCGGGGGTTACGCCCGGTCGTCTTCTTGGCGGCGGCCTTGGTGGCCGGTGCCTTCTTGGCCGGGGCCTTCTTGGCGGGGGCCTTCTTCGCTGCCGCCTTGGCCGGAGCCTTCTTGGCTGCGGTCTTGGCGGGCGCCTTGGATGCCGTCCTGGTCGCCGCCTTGGTGGCCGTGGCCTTGGCCGGAGCCTTCTTCGCCGCCGCCTTGGCAGGAGCAGCCTTCGCGGGTGCCTTCTTGGCGGTGGTCTTCGCGGGAGCCTTGGATGCCGTCCTGGTCGCCGCCTTTGTCACGGCCGCCTTGGCAGGAGCAGCCTTCGCGGGAGCCTTCTTCGCGGCGGTCTTGGCCGGGGCCGCCTTGGCCGGAGCCTTCTTGGCGGCGGGCTTCGCCGTGCCGGTGGCCTTGCGCGCCGTCGCCGTGGTGGTGGACGCCACCTTCTTGGCGGCGGTCTTTGCCGTGCCGGTGGCGGCGGCAGCCGTGCGGGCTGCGGCCTTCACCGGAGCCGTGGCCACTGCGAGCGCCGCACCGGCAGCGGCACCGGCAGCACCAGCCGCGGCCCGACCCGTGGCGGGCGCGTTCTTCGACAGCGTGCTCGGCTTCTTGACGTAGGCCTTGAAGGACGTGCCGGCGCGGAAGCGCGGAGCCTTCGACTTCGGGATGCGCACCGAGGTGCCGGTGTGCGGGTTGCGCCCGGTGCGTGCCGCGCGCTCGACGCGGTCGAACGTGCCGAACCCGGTGATGGACACCTTTCCACCGCGCACGACCTCGCGGACGATGGTGTCGAGCACCGCATCCAGCGCGTCGTTGGCGGCCCTTCGGCTGCCCAGTCGCTTCTCCAGCTCCCTGACGAGATCTGCCTTGTTCACGTGGACCACTCCATGTCGGGACGGCGCCGGGGAAACGCCCGACGGCGATGTCACGGCCGGCGGATGCCCGGCCTGAGTCGACGTTATGCCTGCTCAGGCGGAGAGTCCACCATCAACGCGGCGTGTTATCCGTTGTGCGACAACGGGTTCGCCGGGGTCCGAAACACCTTTCCGCGCAACACCCGTCACAGGAGTAACATAGATGCGGCCTGCGCGCGGTGCGTTACGGCATCCAAATGCGTTGTGCAGCAACCGCATTGATCAAGCGGTGACGGTCGGCTTCCAGCTCGGGCGCTCGGCCTCGTAGGCCGTGATGTCGGCCTCGTGCCGCAGGGTCAGGCTGATGTCGTCGAGGCCCTCGAGCAGGCGCCAGCGGGTGTAGTCGTCGACCTCGAAGCTCGCGACGATGTCGCCGGCGGTGATGGTGCGCGACACCAGGTCGACCGTCACCGAGGTGCCCGGGTGGTTCTCGAGCAGCTTCCAGAGCAGCTCGACGTCGTCCTGGCTGCACTGCGCGGTGAGCAGACCCTGCTTGCCGCTGTTGCCGCGGAAGATGTCGGCGAAGCGCGACGAGATGACCACCCGGAAGCCGTAGTTCATCAGCGCCCACACCGCGTGCTCGCGGGAGGAGCCGGTGCCGAAGTCGGGCCCGGCGACGAGCACCGACCCCGCGGAGAAGTTCGGGTCGTTGAGCACGAACGTCTCGTCGCCGCGCCAGGCGGCGAACAGGCCGTCCTCGAATCCGGTGCGGGTGACCCGCTTCAGGTAGACCGCCGGGATGATCTGGTCGGTGTCGACGTTGCTGCGGCGCAACGGCACCCCGATGCCGGTGTGGGTCGTGAAGGCGTCCATCAGTGGCTCCCCTCGCTCACGGGCTCGAGATCGGCTGGGCTGGAGAGGGTGCCGCGCACGGCGGTCGCGGCGGCGACCAGCGGGCTGACCAGGTGCGTGCGGCCGCCCTTGCCCTGGCGACCCTCGAAGTTGCGGTTCGACGTCGACGCGCTGCGCTCCCCCGGCGCCAGCTGGTCGGGGTTCATGCCCAGGCACATCGAGCAGCCGGCCAGGCGCCACTCGGCGCCGGCCGCGGTGAACACCTGGTCGAGGCCCTCGCTCTCGGCCTGCAGTCGAACCCGCGCCGAGCCGGGCACGACCAGCATCCGCACCCCCTGGGCGACCTGGCGGCCCTGGATCACCTCGGCGGCGGCGCGCAGGTCCTCGATCCGCCCGTTCGTGCACGAGCCGAGGAACACCGTGTCGACGTGCACGTCGCGCAGCGGGGTGCCGGCCTGCAGCCCCATGTACTCCAGGGCACGGCGGGCGTTGGCCTTGTCGTTCTCGTCGGGCATCAGCTCGGGGTCGGGCACGGCCGCGCCGAGCGGGGCGCCCTGGCCGGGGTTGGTGCCCCAGGTGACGAACGGCGTGAGGGTGTCGGCGTCGAGCACGACCTCCTCGTCGAACTCGGCGTCGTCGTCGCTGCGCAGGTGGCTCCAGGCCTCGACCGCGGCATCCCACTCGGCGCCGGTCGGTGCGTGGTCACGACCGCGCAGGTAGTCGTAGGTGGTCTCGTCGGGGGCGATCATGCCCGCCCGCGCGCCGGCCTCGATCGACATGTTGCACACCGTCATCCGCGCTTCCATCGACAGGGCGCGGATGGCACTGCCCCGGTACTCCAGCACGTAGCCCTGTCCCCCACCGGTGCCGATCTTGGCGATGACGGCCAGCACGATGTCCTTGGCGGTGACACCGTCGGCGAGCTCGCCCTCGACCGTGATCGCCATCGTCCTGAACGGCTTGAGCGGCAGGGTCTGGGTGGCGAGCACGTGCTCGACCTCGGAGGTTCCGATGCCGAACGCGAGCGCCCCGAAGGCCCCGTGCGTGGAGGTGTGGCTGTCGCCGCAGACGATCGTCATGCCGGGCTGGGTCAGCCCCAGCTGCGGGCCGACGACGTGGACGATGCCCTGCTCCTTGTCGCCCATCGGGTACAGGGTGACGCCGAACTCCGCGCAGTTGCGGCGCAGCGTCTCGACCTGGGTGCGGCTGGTGAGGTCGGTGATCGGCCCGGGCGTCGTGGGCACGTTGTGGTCCTCGGTGGCCAGCGTGAGGTCGGTGCGGCGCACCCGGCGCCCCGACAGCCGCAGCCCGTCGAAGGCCTGCGGGCTGGTGACCTCGTGCAGCAGGTGCAGGTCGATGTAGAGCAGGTCGGGCTCGCCCTCCCCGCGGCGCACCACGTGGGACTCCCAGACCTTCTCGGCCAGAGTTCCGGCCATTGCTCCACCTCCACGACGTGACCGCCGGACGAGCGGTCGCACGACACCTGCGGACAGCTCGGCGCGCACCGGCGCGCGACCTGTCTCCCGAGATTCGCACGGGGGAGTTGTCGATGGACGTGCGTCTCAGGCACTGAGACGTTAATATCAAGACATGGACAACACTAGTGGCGTCGGCGTTCTCGACAAGGCGGCGATCGTCCTCAGCGCGCTGGAAGCCGGCCCGTCGACCCTCGCTCAGCTCGTGACGGCGACCGGCCTGGCCCGCCCCACGGCGCACCGGCTCGCGGTCGCGCTCGAGCACCACCGGCTCGTGACGCGCGACCTGCAGGGCCGCTTCATCCTCGGCCCGCGCCTGGGCGAGCTCGCCGCAGCCGCCGGCGAGGACCGCCTGCTCGCTGCCGCCGGACCGGTGCTCGGCGCCCTGCGCGACCACACCAACGAGAGCGCCCAGCTCTTCCGCCGCCAGGGCGAGCACCGGGTGTGCGTCTCGGCGGCCGAGCGTCCGGTGGGCCTGCGCGACTCCATCCCGGTCGGCGCGACGCTGTCCATGCGGGCCGGGTCCGCCGCCCAGGTGCTGCTGGCCTGGGAGGAGCCCGACCGCCTGCACCGTGGACTGCAGGGCGCCGCCTTCACCGCGACAGCGCTGTCAGGCGTGCGCCGCCGCGGCTGGGCCCAGAGCGTCGGCGAGCGCGAGCCGGGCGTCGCCTCCGTCTCGGCGCCGGTGCGCTCCCCCTCCGGCCGGGTCATCGCCGCCGTCTCGATCTCGGGGCCGATCGAGCGGCTCTCGCGCCAGCCCGGCCGGCTGCACGCGGCCACGGTCATCGCCGGCGCGAACAAGCTCACCGAGGTGCTCGCCCGCCACGCGGCCCAGCAGGACGTCCAGAACAACATCTGACCCGCCATCCCGGCCGCCGGACCTCCACGACTTCTTGCGATTCCCCCGCCCCGGGCCCGCGCCGCGCGCCCCCGCGCGCAGTGGGAGATCCGCAACCTGTGGGGCTCATGCAACACGGATGTCACATGGCGCGCGTCCCGACGCAACACCGCGGGAGCAGTGTGCGACCACACCCGGTTCCGCCCGCGCGAGGAGGTTGCTCCATGTCCCTCAGCCCCGCCCAGCGCATCGCCCGTGACCGCACCCGCCTGCTCGGCTTCCCCCGGCCGGGGCGGCGGGCGATCGTCGTGGGCGGCGGCCCGATGGCCGCGCGCCGGGCTGCGGCGCTGACCCGGGCGGCGACGCCGGTCACGGTCTTCGCGCCAGCGCTGTGCGACGACGTGTTCGACCTGCTGGCCGAGCGCCTGGTGACCTGGGAGAACCGCTGGCCCGTCGCGGCCGACCTCGCCGACGCCTGGCTCGTGCACGCGGCGACGGGCGACCACGAGATCGACTCGCGGGTCTGCGCCTGGGCGTCACTGCTGCGCGCCAGCGCCTGAGCAGACCTCAGGCGACCCGGCCGCCGATCCGCTCGCGGGCCGACTCGCCGCGCCGCCCGACGGGCACGACGCCGGCCACGGTGCCGAGGCCGTAGGGCCGGTCGGTGGCGTAGAGGCTCTCGGCCCCGCCCGGCTGCACGGCATACGTCTCGTGCCAGATGGTGAGCGCGCGCGGCGCGTCCTTGGCCCGGCGGTAGAACTCCAGCCAGGCCTCGCGGTGCCGGTGGTCGGTGGAGCTCGCATAGGCGTAGATGTCGTCGGTGCTGCGCCACCACTGGATCATCGTGGTACCGGTGAGGTCGACCGTGGAGCGGCTGCCGAGGTAACCCAGCGACTCCTCCTCACCGCGGGCGGCGGCCGCCTTGTTGCGCTCGAGCTCGGCGATCATCGGCGGCATCGCCCGGATCACCTGCCCGACGACGCCGATGCGCCACGGCTGGTGGATGCGCACGCCGATGAGGAACAGGGCGAGGGGCCCGTCGTAGGCGTGGGTGGTGCGGTTGGTCATGTCGTCCCCTTGGATAGTTCTGCTGTCCAATACGGTGTCGTGCCATATTGGGTAGTAGCACTATCCATTGTCAAGGCCTGAAGGAGGCCCGGTGCGCATCTCCGAGCTCAGCGAGGCGACCGGCGTCCCGGTCCATACGCTGAAGTACTACCTGCGCGAGGGCATCCTGATGCCCGGCCGACCCACCTCCCGCACGCGCGCGGAGTACGGCGCGGAGCACGTCGAGCGGGTGCGGCTGGTGCGCGCCCTCGTCGAGCAGGGCGGCGTGGCCATTGCCGGCGTGCGGTCGATCCTCGCAGCGCTGGCCGCCCCGCCACCCACTCGCCACGACCTGTTCGGGGTGGCGGCCTGCGCCATGCCGACACCGGCCGCGGACCACCCGGTCGACGCGGATGCCGTCGCACTGGTCGAGGACCTCGGCTGGCACGTCTCACCCGAGGCCCCGGCCCTGCGGTCCCTGTCCGCGGCCCTGCGCGCAGCGCAGGGCGCCGGGGTGGGCCTGCCCCCGGTGGTGCTGCGGCAGTACGCCGAGGCGATGCGAGGTGTGGCCGACGTCGACCTGGCCGTGGTGCAGCGAACCACGACACGCGAGGAGGCGCTGCGCACCGTCGTCATCGGCACGGTGATGGTCGACCCCGTGCTCGCCGCCCTGCGGCGGGTGGCCCAGGAGGCGGTGAGCGCCCAGCTCGCGGAGGGGGCGGCATCCGCCGGGACGTGACCGGACCGCATCCGGCCGGTGACGCGCCGAAGGCCCGGTCCTGGTGGACCGGGCCTTCGGCTCGACGTAGCCCCGACGGGATTCGAACCCGCGCTACCGCCTTGAGAGGGCGGCGTGCTAGGCCACTACACAACGGGGCCATGACCTGTTTCCTGCCGCCGTGACGCGGCGGGCAACGGAGAAGAACCTTACCGAACGGCGGGACTTTCTCCGAATCGCCCCCGGCCGGTCGGGCCGAGGGCGTGAGCTGGGGTACCAGGACTCGAACCTAGAACGGATGAACCAGAATCACCAGTGTTGCCAATTACACCATACCCCATGGGGTATGCCGTCGGACTGACCGCGAGGCGGCTGGTCGTCGGGCGAACCGAGGACCGATCCTACCGGGCGGCCTCGCCCGCACCCAAATCGCGGATGCCGGGGAGCCGTCGGTCAGCGCAGCGGCCGGACGGCGCGGCCGCGGGTCCAGGATGGCGGCCGCGGGTCAGAGGGTCGCGCGCAGCGCCTGCAGCCGGGTGAGGGTGGCCACCTTGCCCAGGATCTCCATCGACTCGAACAGTGGCGGAGACACCCGCCGGCCCGACACGGCCGTGCGCAGCGGCCCGAACGCGAACCTGGGCTTGATGCCCAGTCCCTCGACGAGCGCCTGACGCAGGGCGGCCTCGATGGCGGCGGCGCTGAAGGACCGCTCGCTGCCGAGCACGCCGGAGTGCTCGTCGGGCACCGTCTCGAGTGCGGTGATGGCCGCGTCGAGCACGGCACCGGCGTCGTCGGTGAGCTGGGCGCGGGCGTCGTCGGCCACCTCGACGGCGTCGTCGGCGACGTAGAACGGGCCGACCAGGTCGCTCGCCTCGGTGAGGTGCGCCATCCGGGTCTGGATGAGCGCGGTGACGGCCTGCAGCCGCGAGAGCTCACCGAGGGAGGGGTTGGCACCGAGCACGCCGTCGGCCTGCAGGAACGGCAGCAGCCGCGAGGCGAGGTCGTCGACCGCGAGCCCGCGGATGTGCACGCCGTTGAGCCAGTCGAGCTTCTTGAGGTCGAAGATCGGGCCGACCGGGTTGACGTCGTTCCAGTCGAAGCGTTGCGAGAACTCCTCGAAGCCGAAGACCTCGACGTCCTCACCCTCGGCGCCCTCGGCCGGCGGGTAGGCCAGCAGCGCGAGGAAGTTGACCAGGGCCTCGGGCAGGTAGCCCTGCTCCTGGAACCAGGTCAGCCGGGCCGCGGGGTTCTTGCGCTTGGAGATCTTGGACTTGTCGGTGTTGCGCAGCAGCGGCATGTGGGCGAACGCCGGCGGGGTCAGGCCGAGCCACTGGTAGAGCAGCACGTGCTTGGGGGTGGAGGAGATCCACTCCTCGCCGCGCACCACGTGCGTGATGCCCATCTCGGCGTCGTCGACGACCACGGCCAGGTGGTACGTGGGGAAGCCGTCGGCCTTGAGGATGACCTGGTCGTCGGGCCGTGGCGCCGACACCCGGCCGCGGATCAGGTCGTCGAACTCGAGCGGCGCGTCATCCGGGATGAGCATGCGCACCACGGGGGTCGGTGAGAAACCGGGCAGGGCGCGGCGCTCCTCCTCGGTCTTCCCCACGCACAGCCGGTCGTAGCCGGTGGGCAGCTTGGCCTTCTGCTGCGCCTCGCGCATCTGGGCCAGGCGCTCGGTCGAGCACCAGCAGTGGTAGGCCCGGCCCTCGGCGAGCAGCCGCTCGACGTAGGGCCGGTAGGTGTCGAGCCGCTCGCTCTGCCGGTAGGGGGCGCACGGGCCGCCGACGTCGGGGCCCTCGTCCCAGGTGAGCCCGAGCCAGCGCAGCGTGTCGAAGACCTGCTGCTCGGAGTCCTCGCGGAAGCGGGCCCGGTCGGTGTCCTCGATGCGCAGGATGAAGCGGCCGCCCTGCTGGCGCACGAACGCCAGGTTGAACAGCGACATGTAGGCCGTGCCCACGTGCGGGTCTCCGGTGGGCGAGGGCGCCACGCGCAGGCGCACGGCGCCGGGGAGGGCGGTCGTGTCGGAAGTGCTGGTGGTGCTGGGGGCGTCGGTCACGGGGTCTTCGGGGTGCTCGCTCATGGTGGGCGACAGCCTAGTGACGCACGAAGGGGTTGCTGAGCACCCCGATGCCGTCCACCTCGACCTCGACCCGCTGGCCCGCCTCGACCAGGCCGACCCCGGCCGGCGTTCCGGTGAGGATGACGTCACCGGGCAGCAGCGTGAACGCCTTGGACGCGTGCGAGATGAGGGTGGCCACGTCGTGCACCATGTCGGAGGTCGGGCCGTCCTGCACCACCTCGCCGTCGACCTTGGTGGTGATCCGCTGGGCGGCGGGGTCGAGGTCGGTCTCGATCCACGGGCCGAGCGGGCAGAAGGTGTCGAAGCCCTTGGCTCGGGCCCACTGGCCGTCGCCGCGCTGCAGGTCGCGGGCCGTCACGTCGTTGGCGACGGTGTAGCCGAAGACCGCCGCGAGCGCGTCGTGCGGCTCGAGGTCCTTGGACAGCCGACCGATGACCACGGCGAGCTCACCCTCGTAGCCGACCTCGGAGGTCTGCGGCGGCATCACGACCGGGTCGCCGGGGCCGACGACGGCGGTGTTGGGGACGAGGAACATCATCGGCTCGGCCGGGGTGTCGGTGCCCATCTCCTTGGCGTGGTCGGCGTAGTTGCGGCCGATGCCGATCACCTTGCTGCGCGGGATGACCGGTGCCAGCAGCCGTACGTCGTCGACCTCGTGCACGGTGCCCGTGAGCTCGATCCGCTGGTAGAGCGGGTCTCCCGTGATCTCGGCGATCTTCTCGCCCGTACCGTCGACCAGCCCGTAGGCCGGGTCGTCACCCGTCGTGAACCTCGCGATGCGCATGGGTTCCAGCCTACGGGCGGATGCCGGTCCGCCGTCGTGCGACCGGCCACCCAGCCGGTGGGGTCACAACCTGGCCACGACCGCGCCGGTCATCACGGCATACCCGGTGTCGTTGGCGTGGATGTCGCCGAGCTGGCACATCCAGGTCCACGCGCAGATGGTCGCGACGTTGGTCGGAACGGACCCGCCGAGGGCAGGCACCGTCACCGGGGTGGTGTCCGTGCTGCGGAACGCCGTGGAGACGTCGGCGAGCCCCGCGCCGACGCTCGCTGCGGACCCGGCGATGATCGCGTTGAGCGCCGTCTGGAGCCCGACCGACTGCTGGGCGATCACCTGCCCGGCCGGGCCGGTGAGGTAGGCCGCGAGGAACGGGTTGTAGTAGTTGAGCACGACGATCCGGGCGCCGGGCGCGGCCCGGTGCAGCTGGGCGAGCACCTGCGGCAGCAGGCGCTGCACGTCGCCGAGCCCCTGCTGGATGCAGACCAGGTCGATGCCGAGCGGCTTGCGGCTGACGCAGCGCTGCACGTCGTTGGCGCCGATGTCGATGGTCACCAGCCGCGTGGTGCGCCGGTGGGCGTGGAGGAACTCGACGGCCTGCTCGAGCTGGGTGCCCTCCTCGTAGGTGCACCGGCCGCCGCTCACCATCGTCACCACGGTCTCGCCGCTGCAGGCGACGTTGACCAGCTTCGTCTTCGGGGTGGCGGTGCGCACGGCGTCGAGCACGCCGCCCACGTAGCCGCCGGTTGGGTCGTCGCCCTGGCCCGGCTGGTAGCCGGCGGCCAGCGAGTCGCCCAGGGCGAGGTACCACCCCATGGCGTGCTCGGACCCCTGCCCCGACTCCCCGGGCGGGGACTCGCGGTGCGCCGCCACCGTCGACGGCAGGGACTGCGCGGATGCCGTGGGTGCCGAGAGGCCCACGGCGGCGAGGACGGCGACGACGACGGACCACGTGCGACGGTTCATGTGAGCTGCTTCCCCAGGTGGCGGCCTCGTTGCCGCGCCCGGCCGACTCTAGGTGGTGGCGCCGACCCGGGGGAAGATGGCGTCGAACCCGACGCCTCGGGGTCAGGAGACGCCGGCCTGCGCAGCGGCCTTGGCGAGCACCCGGGCCACCGTGGCGGCCCCCTCGTCGGTGAGGTGGATGTCGGAGGCGGTGCAGATGTTGGTGAGGGTGCAGATCTTGGCGGCGTTCTCAGGGACGGTGCGCCCGTTGATCCTCGTGGGGGTGGTGTCGTTGGTCGAGAACGCCTCGTCGAGCCCGACGAACGTGGTGCCCGTGGACGTGGCCGCCGACTCGATCGCGGCGCTCAGGCCGGTGTAGGCCTTGGCGGCCGCGTCGACGCCCTTGACCGGCTGGTTCAGCGCCTTGGCCGCCAGCCACGGGTTGTAGTAGCCCAGCACCAGCACCGGCACGTCGGGCCCGGCTGCCGTGCGCAGCCGCTTCAGGATCGTCGGGAGGTTCTTCTTCACCGTCGCGACTCCGGACTTGACGCAGGCGGTGTCGATCTGTGCCCCGCCACGCACGCAGCGCAGCAGGTCGTTGCCACCGATGTCGATGGTGACCAGGGCGACGTCGTCACTGCCCTTGAGCAGCTTCTCGGCCTGCTCGAGCTGGCTGCCGGCTGCGAAGTCGCACTTCCCGCCCTTGACGAGCGAGCCCGTCGTCTCGCCGCTGCAGCCGAGGTTCTCCAGCGTCAGCTCGCCGCCCTTCGCGCCGAGCCGTGCCGCTGTGAGGGCGGGGTAGGCGGTGTCGCGCAGCTCGGCGCCCCCGGGCTGGTAGCCGGCGGCGAGCGAGTCACCCAGGGCGACGTAGAGGCCACCCGCTGCCGATGCACTCGGCGACGGCGTGCCGGCGGCGCTCGCAGGGGCCGACGGCTGTGGCGCGCTCGACGCGGCCGGCTCGGGGTCGCCGCCGCCGCATGCGGTCAGGGCGAGGGCCACCACGGCTGCGGCGGCGAGCGGGACGGTCCTGCGCATGGCGGTGGCCTTCGGGTCTGGAGGGGCGTGAGGGTGGGACCGGACGTCGGAACCCCATCGTCCCTCACGACGAACGGGACCCGCCTCGGGGTTCCCGCCGCGCGCCACGCCGGATGCCGTGCGGCCGGGACCTCCCCCACCCCGAGCCGCACCCTCACTACCGTCTCCCCCGAGGCAGTTTCCCCGCACCAGGAGCGTGTCATGTCCCTCAGCCAGGCCGTCAGCAGCGTCCTCCTCAACAAGTACGCCACCTTCTCGGGGAGGGCCCGACGCAGCGAGTACTGGTGGTGGTACCTCTTCATCACCGTCATCGGCATCGTCGCCAGCATCATCGACCGGGCCGCCGGCTTCACCTACAGCGACCTGACGATCGGCGGCGGGTGGATCGCCACCATCACCGCCATCGTGTTCTTCATCCCCACGCTCGCCGTCGGGGTGCGTCGCCTGCACGACACCGGCCGGTCGGGGTGGTGGCTCCTCATCGGCCTGATCCCGATCATCGGGTTCTTCGTGCTGCTGTACTTCTTCGTCCTCGACAGCGAGAACGACAACCAGTACGGCCCCTACCCCAAGGACTGAGCGGTCATCCGGAGCCCCGGGGCGTGCGGCCCGGGGCTCCGTCGCGTCGGTACCGTGGTGCGGTGACCCTGCGCGCGCTCCCCCGGCCGGAGTGGGAGGCCCTGGCGGCCGCCCACGAAGCCCGCGTCGACGCCGCCACCGCCGCCCACCGGGCCCGTCGCGCCGACGGCCGCACCCACCCGGTCGAGGACTTCCTGTTCCGCTACTACAACAACTCACCGGCGCGGCTGCGGCGGTGGCACCCCGGGGCCGGCGCGGCGCTCGAGGATGCCGCGCACCTCCCCCGCGCGACGTGGACCCACTACCGGGTCGCCGGTGGTGCGGTGGTGCTCGACGCGCAGGGCTTCCTCGGGGCGCGGGGCCACACCGTCGACTTCGTGCGGAACCTGTTGTCCGCGACGGTCTCCCGGCCCGCCCAGCTGGGGTGCTTCGGGCTGCACGAGTGGGCCATGGTGCACGGCATCGCGGCCGACGACGTGCGGCACGCGGGCTGGCCGCTGCGGCTGGGCAGTGCGGGCACCGACGCCGTGGTGGAGCGGCACGGCATCCGCTGCTCGCACTTCGACGCCTACCGGTTCTTCACCGAGTCGGCGCGACCGCGGAACGCGCTGCGCCCCACCCGCGACAGCCAGGGCGCCATGGAGCAGCCTGGGTGCCTGCACGCGGGGATGGACGTCTACAAGTGGGCGTTCAAGCTGACCCCGCTGGTGCCGAGCGAGCTGGTGGCCGACGCCTTCGACCTGGCCCGCGAGATCCGGGTGCTCGACATGGAGGCCTCCCCCTACGACCTGCGCGAGCTGGGGTACGAACCGGTGCCGATCGAGACCGCCGAGGGCAAGGCGAGCTACCTGGAGCGCCAGAGCGCGTTCGCCGAGCGCTCGAACGCCCTGCGCCGCCGCCTGCTCGCCGTGCTGGATGCCGCGAGTGCGCGCGTCAGTGCGAACGCGCCTGCGGGACAGGTCAGTTCCCCGACCACAGGGGTGGCGCGGCGGTGAACCACCCGTCGGCGAGCACCGGCACGACCGACGACGCGTCCAGCTCTGCCGCGATGGTGACGTCGGCGCCGAAACCCTTCTCCTCCAGCTCCACACCGCTCGCACAGCGCCTGAGCTGAGTCAACGGGTCCCCTCGCACCGCCCCGGATGCCGCGCGCGCCGCCTCGGCCTCGGGGCCCACCCGCGGTCGGCCGGGCGGCGACGAGCGATGCGACGACGACACCTGCGCCCCAGAGGTCCTCGGCGGCCGGCAGCAGCGAACCGTCGTCCCACCGCTCACCGACGGTACCGGCCGGCGTCCCCGACGTGACCTATTGGTCGATGTGAGGACACCCCGACCCCCGATGCCGTCGGCTCGAGTCGTTGCTCCGGGCTCGGGTCCGACTCCCGGTGCGTGCCGCTGCAGCAGCACGAGTCCGGAGCAACGACACACAGCGGGAGAAACGACCCGAGCCGGCAACATCACAGGAGCGAAGCGGCGGGATGCCGGGGGCCAGCCGATGGACGGGTCTGGCGGGAGCGCGACCGAGCGCCAGCGAGGGAGTGCGGAATGGTCAAACGGCCGCACGCGGCATCCCACCGCGCAGCGGTCACGCGAAAGCACGACCCAACCGAACGTCCCTCGGGTGACCTATTGGTCGATGTGAGGACATCCGGCCGCCGGAAGGCGTCCCTCGTGTGACCTATTGGTCGATGTGAGGACATCCGGCCGCCGGAAGGCGTCCCTCGTGTGACCTATTGGTCGATGTGAGGACATCCGGCCGCCGGAAGGCGTCCCCCGTGTGACCTATTGGTCGATCTGGGGACGCAGCGGAAGTGAGCGAGTGGTCAGCGGGGGACGACGCCTGCGCGGACGAGGCCGTAGGTGACCGACTCGACGAGGGCGTCCCACGACGCCTCGAGGATGTTGGCGGCGACGCCGATGGTGGTCCACGACGTGGTGCCGTCGGAGGTCTCGATGAGCACCCGGGTGACGGCATCGGTGCCGTGGGCGGCATCCAGGATGCGCACCTTGTAGTCGATCAGCTCGAGGTTGCGGATCTCCGGGTAGAACTTCGCCAGCGCCGAGCGCAGCGCCTGGTCGAGCGCGTTGACCGGGCCGTTCCCCTCGCCGGTGCGCACGCCGCGCTCGCCGGCTGCGACGAGCTTGACGGTTGCCTCGGACAGCGCCTCGTCGTCGCCGCGGGCGTCGGTGATGACGCGCCACGACTCGACCTCGAAGAACTCAGGCAGCGAGCCGTCGAGCTCGCGGCGCAGCAGCAGCTCGAACGAGGCGTCCGCGGCGTCGAAGGTGTAGCCGCGCAGCTCGCGCTCCTTGACGGCACGCAGCACCCGGGCCAGCGTGGCGTTGTCCTGCTCGTTCGTCGAGTCGAGGTCGAACCCGAGCTCCCGCGACTTCAGCTCGATGGAGGCACGGCCGGCCATGTCCGACACCAGCATCCGCATGTCGTTGCCGACGGCCTTGGGGTCCATGTGCTGGTAGAGGTCGGGGTCGACCTTGATCGCGCTGGCGTGCAGGCCGGCCTTGTGCGCGAACGCACTCGACCCGACGTAGGGCTGGCGCGAGTAGGCCGGCACGTTGGTGACCTCGGCGATCGCGTGGGCGATACGGGTCGACTCCTGCAGGCGGTGCGGCTCGAGCAGCGGCAGGCCCCTCTTGAGCTGGAGGTTGGCGACGACGGTGAGCAGGTCGGCGTTGCCGGTGCGCTCCCCGTAGCCGTTGATGGTGCCCTGCACGTGCGTCGCACCGGCGTCGACCGCGGCCATCGAGTTGGCGACCGCGCACCCGGTGTCGTTGTGGCAGTGGATGCCGACCCGCGCGCCGGTGGAGCCCACGACGTCGTCGACGACGTCGGCGACCTGGTGGGGCAGCATCCCGCCGTTGGTGTCGCACAGGGCGACGACCTCGGCACCGGCCTCGGTGGCGACCCGCACGGCCTCGATGGCGTAGTCGCGGTCGGTGGCGTAGCCGTCGAAGAAGTGCTCGGCGTCGAGGAAGACCCGCCGCCCCTCCCCGCGCAGGAACGCCACGGTGTCGCGGATCATCTCGAGGTTCTCGGCGAGCGTGGTGCGCAGCGCCCGCTCGACGTGACCGGTGTGCGACTTCGCGACCAGGGTGATGACCTGCGCCTGGCTGTCGAGCAGCGCCCGCACCTGCGGGTCGCTCTCGGCGCGGCCGCCGACCCGCCGGGTCGCCCCGAACGCCGCGAGGGTGGCGTTGCGCAGCCGCAGGTCGGCCGCTGCCCGCGCGAAGAACTCGGTGTCCTTCGGGTTGGCACCGGGCCAGCCGCCCTCGATGTAGCCGACCCCGAGCTCGTCGAGGTGCATCGCGATGGCGAGCTTGTCCGCCACCGTGAGGTTGAGCCCCTCCTGCTGCGCGCCGTCGCGCAGCGTCGTGTCGTAGACGTGGATGTCGGTCATCACTACTCACCCGAGATCGGTATGCCGGTCGCCCGGCGTCTGTGCCCCGGCCCGTGAGGGCCGGGGCGGGACGTGTGCTGCTCCGCCCATTCTCCGGCTGGCGCTGCTGTCGCGCCCCCGGGGGTGTGGGGGAAGCGACACTCGCTTCCCGGTGGCGCCGCGCCCGCGACGCTCCCGACAAGCAAAAGACCCCCCGGGTGCGGGAGGTCTGCGCGACGAGGAGGTCTCGTCGCGCTAGCCGATAATGATCGTGGTGGTGGCCACGTCACGGAACGTCACGACGCGAGCCTCCCACGGGACCGGCCCCCCGGCCTACGGTTCGTCCACATGCTGGCCACGATGGTCGGCAGCCGGACCGGACGGGAGCACGGATGCTGGTGACCACGACGAGCGTCATGGCCGACCGGGGCCGCTCGAACGAGGACTTCGTCGGCGCGGTGCCCGGTGCGGCGGTCGTCGTCGACGGCGCCTTCCTTCCGGGCGCCCAGGGGGTGTGCCGGCACGGGGTGGCGTGGTACGCGCGCCGGCTGGGTGGCACCCTGCTCGGGGAGCTGGGCCTCGGCGAAGACCGCACCCTCGCGGCGCTGCTCGGGTCGGCCATCGAGCAGGTGACCGACGAGCACCGGCCCACCTGCGACACCGCACACCCGTGGAGCCCGTGGGCGGCCGTCGCGGCCGTCCGGGTGCGGGCGGACTGGGTCGAGCACCTCGTGCTGGGCGACGCGACCGTGCTGCTCGAGCGAGTCGACGGCCCACCGCTGGTGGCCACCGACCGCCGCGAGGTGGACATCAGCGAGTCGTACCTGCCGGCGCTGGCCGCCGCGCGCGACGAGGAGGAGCGCAGCCGGGTGCTCGCGGCACTGCGCGCCCGCCGCAACCACCGCGGTGGCTTCTGGGTGGCGAAGGACGACCCGCGCGCGGCCGAGGAGGCCGTCACCGGCGCGACCCCCGTGGTCGAGGTGCGCACCGCGGCGCTGCTCAGCAACGGCGCCAGCCGGATCGTCGACCGCTTCGACCTCACCGACTGGGCCGGGGTGCTCGCCGAGCTGGCTGCGAGCGGCCCGGCCGAGGTCATCCGCCGGGTGCGAGATGCCGAGCGCCGGCACGCGGTGGCGCAGGACGACGCGACCATCGCGCACTGCACCGACCTCGCCGCACCCTAGGGTTGCCCGGTGCGATGCGGGCTGGAGCAGCCGTGCGGAGGCGACGGGGTGTCGGCCGGCCCGCTCGTGCGGCTCGGTGTCGAGGCCGAGCGCGCCGGCTGGGACGGCGTCTTCTTCGAGGACTACCTCGTCTGCTACCGCGGCGAGGACCCGGCGACCTTCGACCCGTCGTCGGTGATGGCCGTCATCGCGGCAGGCACCTCCCACATCACCCTGGGCACCACGGTGACCGGGCTGCTGGTGCGCGACCCGGACGACCGCGGCGCAGCGCTGAACCCGTTGTGGGATGCCGGCAGCAGCCGGGGCGTGCAGATGGACGAGCGGCGGTGCGCCGCGGGCCGCTGCGCCCCACGTTCGAGCACTGAGCGGGACGGCTCAGGTGTGGGTGACGACCGGCGTGCCGACCGACGCGAATTCGTAGACCCACTTGGCGGTCGGCACCGGCAGGTTGATGCAGCCGTGCGAGCCGCGCGCGCCGGCGTAGCCGAACGTCGAGCGCCACGGTGCACCGTGCAGCGCGAACCCGTTGTGGAAGTAGGAGATCCACGGCACGTCAGGGGTCTCGTACTTGGTGCCGTCGGCGTTGCTGCCGCGCATGGTCTGCTTCTGCAGCTTGAGGTAGACCTTGAAGGTGCCGACCACTGTCGGCTTCTTGTCGGACCCGTTGACCATCTTGACCGGGCCGTGCACGGGCTTGGCGCCGACGTAGGCGGTCATCGTGTGGGTGCGCAGGTTGACGTCGACCCACTTCTGGCCGTTGGTCGCGTGGTAGGCGAGCCGCTCGGCGCCGGGCGCGACGGGGTGCTGCGTCCAGGCGGCGGGCACCGGGCGCTGCTCGAAGGTGCCGGTGTAGTCCTGCCCCGACCGCATCGCCGCGACGGCGGCCGCGGCCACCGCGTCGGCGTTGGTGACGGCGACGCCGTCCTTCGCTGCGGTGACGACCTGCACCACGGAACCGGACGCGTTGACGTTGCGCACCCCGCCGGTCGGGCTCTTCTCGACGTCCTTGACGACCTTGTTGACCCAGGACTTCACCTTGGCGGTGTCCAGGGAGGGGGCGCCCAGCGTGCCGTCGGCGAGGGGGATGGTGACCCAGGACGCCTTGGCCCGCTTCGACGCCGAGTGCTCGGCGTCACCGTCGGAGACCTTGACGGTGCGCGCCACCAGGGCGTTCGCCTGGTCGGCGACGCGCTGCGCTGCGGCGGTGGTCACGGCCGGCACGGCGTCGACGAACTGCACCGTGGTGGTGGCCGACTTCAGGCCGTGGCCCGCGGCGGCGGCGACGTCCTGGAAGCTGGCGGCCGTGAACGACTTGCCCGTGACGGCGGGCACGACCACGAACGACTTCTTGTTCGGGGCGAGCTTCACGCTGGCGTCGGAGCCGGCCCGTCCGGCGCCGCTGACCAGCTCGTCGACCACCTTCTGGGTCTTCGCCGGGTCGAGGTGCAGCACCGCCGCGACGTCACGGGAGGAGACCAGCGAGCTGGCGTACGACGACCACGACGCGTTGGCCTGGAACACGGCGTCGACGGTGGGCTGCACGTCGACCGCGTAGCCGAGGTCGGCCAGGTGGGCGGTGCGGATCACCTCGCCGGTGTCGAGCGTGATGGTGACCTGGTCGGCCCGCTGTTGGACGGCGGCCGCCACCTCGGCACGGGTCATGCCCGCCACCGGGACGCCGGCGACCGTGCTGCCGGGCAGGGCCCGGTCCTGGTAGTGGGTCGCGTAGGCCGTTCCGGCGCCGAGCAGCACCAAGGGCACTGCCACGGCGGCAGTGGTCAGTACCTTCGTGCGAGCCCTCATGGTCTGCGGGACCTTTTCGTCGCTTCGTGGGCGCACGAAAGTGGCGCCACAACCCTATGATGCACTCCCGCACCCCGTCCGGCGAAAACGTGCGTCCGCGACGCGCCGGTGGCGCTCAGCCTTCGCTCAGGCGCTGGTCGGGAGGTCGTGCACCTGCTGCAGCTCCCACCAGCCGTCCGGCGCGGGTGGGTCGGCCACGTCGACCCGGTCGCCGACGCGTGGAACCGCCACCGGCACGCCCGCTGACTCGGCGGCCACGAGCAGCCGCTCCACCGGCTCGGCCCAGGGGTGCGGGGCCAGCACGAACGTGCACCAGTGGATCGGCATCAGCAGCCCGCCGCGCAACAGCCGGGTCGCCTCGACGGCCTCCTCCGGGTTCAGGTGGATGTCGTGCCACGCCGGGTCGTAGGCGCCGACGGCCATCAGCGAGACGTCGAACGGCCCGTGCTCCACGCCGAGCCGGGCATAGCCCTCGAAGAAGCCGGTGTCCCCGCTGAAGAACACCTTGCCCGCCCGGCCGGAGAGCACCCACGAGGCCCACAGGGTGCCGTCGCGACGCAGCCCGCGCCCCGAGAAGTGCTGGGCCTCGACGGCGGTGACCTGCACGCCGCGCACCTGCAGGCCCTCCTCCCAGTCGCACTCGACGACGCGCTGGGCCGGCACGCCCCAGGCGTCCAGGTGCGCGCCGACGCCCAGCGGCACGAGGAAGACCGCCTCGGTGAGGTCGACGAGCTGGCGGATGGTGTCCATGTCGAGGTGGTCGTAGTGGTCGTGCGAGATGACGACGGCGTCGATGCGGCCCAGACCGGTCAGCGGCACCGGCACGGCGTGCAGCCGGCGCGGGCCGACGTGCTGGCTGGGCGAGCAGCGCTCGCTCCACACCGGGTCCATGAGCAGGCGCACCCCGTCGAGCTCGACGAGGCAGGACGCGTGCCCGAACCAGGTGACGTGCACCCCCTCGGTGCGCGGCTCGTGGGTGGCGGTCACCACCGGGATCGGCAGGGCCGGATGCCGGGTGGCGGCGTTCTCGCGGAACCGGCGCAGCACGTCGCGCTGGCCCGACGGCATCGACGACGTGCCGCGGGAGGTGTTGTGGAAGGCCCCGGCCCGGTAGGCGGGCGAGCGCTGCGCCCGCTCCAGGCGGGCGCCCGTGGGACGGCCGCCCATGGCGGCGTTGACGCCCCGGCCGGCGGCAGCGAGCGCCCCGAGGGCACTGGCCGCACCGGCGGCGATCGCGAGTCGGTTGAGCTTGGTCACCCGTCGATTGTCACCCGGCGTCGCCGTCACCGGCGACCTCGTGCCGCACACCGGACGACCGGCGGCCGGCCGCGGCCGCCACGAGTGCCTCGAACAGGCGCCCGTCGTCCCCGGCCTCGGGGTGCCACTGCACCGCGAGGCGGAAGCCCGACGACGGGTCCTCCATCGCCTCGAGCGTGCCGTCGGCGTGCCAGGCCGACAGGCGGTAGGCCGTGCCCTCGAGCGACGCCGGGCGCACCGCCTGGTGGTGGTAGGTCGGCACCTCGAGGGGGTCGGTGCCGAGCAGCCCGGCCAGCCGGGTGCCGTCCACCGGCGTCGCGTGGTGCGAGGTGTACTCCCCCGGCCTGGGGCAGTGGGCGTCGTGGCCCACGACGTCGGGCAGGTGCTGGTCGAGCACCCCGCCCGCCTCCACCGCCATCACCTGCATACCGCGGCACACCCCCAGCACCGGCAGGTCGATCTCGGCCGAGACCCGGGCGAGGGACAGCTCCCAGGCGTCGCGGTCCGGTCGGGGCGCCTGCGAGGTCGGGTGCGGCGGGGCCCCGTAGCGGGCGGCCTCCACGTCGGCGCCGCCGGCGATCACCAGGCCGTCGAGCCGCTCCAGCACCGCCAGCGCGAGGTCGTCGTCGGCATCCGGGCGTGGCGGCAGCACGACGGCGATCGCACCGGCTCGCTCGAGCTGGTCGACGTAGCGGTGCGGCAGCACGACGCTGCGCTGCGCGGTCCACGGATGCCGGTCGACGTCCTCGACGTAGCAGCTGACGCCGATGACCGGCCGGCTGGCGTTCATGTCCCCCATCCTGCTCAGAGCGGGGTCACGTAGGCGCCCGAGATGCCACCGTCGACGAGGAACGTCGAGGCGGTCATGAAGCTGGACTCGTCGGAGGCGAGGAAGAGCACGGCGTTGGCCATCTCTTCGGGTTCCCCGAACCGCCCCATCGGCACGTGCACGAGGCGGCGGGCCGCCCGCTCGGCGTCCTTGGCGAAGAGCTCCTTGAGGAGCGGGGTGTTCACCGGCCCCGGGCACAGGGCGTTGACCCGGATGCCGTCGCGCGCGAACTGCACGCCGAGCTCGCGGGTCATCGAGAGCACCCCGCCCTTGGACGCGGAGTACGAGATCTGCGAGGTCGCCGCGCCCATCACGGCGACGAAGCTCGCGGTGTTGATGATCGAGCCCGACTTGTTCTCGAGCATGTAGGGCAGGGCCGCCTTGCAGCACAGGTAGACCGAGGTCAGGTTGACCTGTTGCACCCGCAGCCAGGCGTCGAGGTCGGTGTCGAGGATCGAGTCGTCGTCGGGCGGGCTGATGCCGGCGTTGTTGAACGCGATGTCGAGCTTGCCGTACTTCTCCACCGCCGTCGCGAAGAGCCGGTCGACGTCGTCCTTGCTGGCGACGTCGGTGTGCACGTAGGCCCCACCGACCTCCGCGGCCAGCGCCTCGCCCGCCTCGTCGTTGAGGTCGGCGACCACGACGGTGGCCCCCTCCTGCGCGAACCGCCGCACCGTCGCCAACCCGATGCCGGAGCAGCCGCCGGTGACGACCGCGACCTTGCCCTCGAGCCTGCCTGCCATCTGGATCTCCTATGCCTCGGTGCTGATGAAGACGTTCTTGACCTCGGTGAAGGCGTCGAGCGCGTCGGGGCCCAGCTCGCGGCCGATGCCACTCGCCTTGAAGCCGCCGAAGGGCGTCGAGTAGCGCACCGAGCTGTGGCTGTTGACCGAGAGGTTCCCGGCCTCGACTCCGCGCGCCACCCGGATGGCGCGACCCACGTCGCGCGTCCAGATCGACCCGGACAGCCCGTAGGCCGTGTCGTTCGCCTTCGCGACCGCATCGGCCTCGTCGTCGAACGGCATCACGGCCACGACCGGCCCGAAGACCTCCTCGCGCCACACCCGGTCGTCCGTGCCGCTGGGCAGCACCACGGTCGGCGGGTACCACCAGCCGGCGCCCTCGGGCGCGCTCCCGCGGAAGGCCACGTCGACGTGCGGGTGACCGGCGTCCTGCGCCCCCTCGACGTAGCCGCGCACGGCATCCCGCTGTCCGGAGGACACCAGCGGGCCCATCTGGGTGGCCTCGTCGCGCGGGTCGCCGACGACGACCCCCTTCAGGGCCTGCTCGAACCGCTCCATGAAGGTGTCGAACACGCTGCGCTGCACCAGGATCCGGGTGCGCGCACAGCAGTCCTGGCCGGCGTTGTCGAGGAAGCTCATCGGCGCGGCGGCGGCGGCCGTCTCGAGGTCGGCATCCGCGAACACGATGTTGGCCGACTTGCCGCCGAGCTCGAGGGTCACCCGCTTGAGCTGGTCGGCGGCCTTGCGCATGATGCCCTGGCCCACGGCGGTCGAGCCGGTGAAGCAGACCTTGCGCACGTCGGGGTGGGTGACGAACCGCTCGCCCACCACCGACCCCTTGCCGGGGAGCACGGTGAACACGCCCTCGGGGATGCCGGCGTCAAGGGCCAGCTGCCCGATGAGCATCGCGGTGAGCGGCGTGAGCTCGGCCGGCTTGAGCACCACGGTGTTGCCGGCCGCCAGCGCCGGCGCCAGGCCCCAGCCCGCGATCGGCATCGGGAAGTTCCACGGCACGATGACCGAGACGACGCCGAGCGGCTCCTTGAAGGTGATGTCGAGCCCCCCGGCCACCGGGATCTGCTTGCCGAAGAGGCGTTCCGGAGCAGCCGAGTAGTAGCGCAGCACGTTGACGACGTTGCCGACCTCCCACCGGGCGTTGCCGACGGTGTGGCCGGAGTTGGCGACCTCGAGCGCGGCCAGCTCGTCGGTGGAGGCCTCGACCCGGTCGGCGAAGCGGCGCAGCAGCATCCCCCGGTCGGCCGGGGTCACCGCCCGCCAGGCGGGCCCGACCTCGACTGCGCGGGCGATGGCCGCGTCGGTCTCCTCGAGCCCGACCAGGTCGATGGTCGTGACGACCTGCTCGGTGGCCGGGTTGATGACGTCGTGGGCGTAGGTGGTGCTCATCTGGGTGTGGTCACAGCCTCTCGAAGCCGCGTACGCGTTCCCAGTCGGTGACCGCGGCGTTGAACGCCTTGATCTCGACGTCCGCGGCGTTGACGTAGTGGTCGACGACGTCGTCGCCGAAGGCCGCGCGGGCGATGGCGCTGCCCGCGAGGAGGTCTCGCGCCTCGGCCAGGGTGCCGGGCACGTGCTCGTAGTCGCCGGTGTAGGCGTTGCCCTCGCAGGCCGGGGGCAGCTCCAGGCCCTCGCGGATGCCGTGCAGGCCGCCGGCCATCATCGCGGCCACGGCGAGGTAGGGGTTGACGTCACCGCCGGGCAGGCGGTTCTCGACGCGCAGCCCCGACCCGTGGCCGACGACCCGCAGGGCGCAGGTGCGGTTGTCGCTGCCCCAGGCCACGGCAGTGGGGGCGAACGAGCCCGCGGCGAAACGCTTGTAGGAGTTGATGTTCGGTGCGTAGAAGTAGGTGAGCTCGCGCATGGTGGCCAGCAGCCCCGCCATGAACTGGTCGAACAGCTCGCTGCGGCCGCCGTCGCGGTCGTCGTCGGCGAAGACGACCTCGCCGTCGGTGCCGCGCAGGGAGAGGTGGATGTGGCACGAGTTGCCCTCGCGCTCGTCGAACTTGGCCATGAAGGTGAGCGACTGGCCGTGCCGGGCCGCGATCTCCTTGGCACCGGTCTTGTAGACCGAGTGGTTGTCGCAGGTGCGCACCACCCCGTCGAAGAGGAAGCCGATCTCGTGCTGGCCGAAGTTGCACTCGCCCTTGGCCGACTCCACGTTCATGCCGGCCGCGTACATCTCGTTGCGGATCTCGCGCAGCACCGGCTCGACCTTGCTGCCCCCGAGGATGGAGTAGTCGACGTTGTAGCGGTTGGCCCCGGTCAGCCCGTGGTAGCGCTGGTCCCAGGCGCGGTCGTAGGACTCGTCGAAGAGGATGAACTCGAGCTCGGTGCCGGCGAAGGCGGCGTAGCCGTCGGCCTCGGCCGAGGCCACTTGCTGCTTGAGGATGGTGCGCGGCGACTGGATGACCTCGCCGCTGCCGTCGAGCCAGGTGAGGTCGCTCTGGATGGTGACCGAGGCCGGGTGCCCCGGGGTGTGCCGCAGCGTGGTGAGGTCCATCTCGAAGAACATGTCGCCGTAGCCGCGCTCCCACGACGACATCGCGTAGCCGTCGACGGTGTTCATGTCCACGTCGACGGCCAGCAGGTAGTTGCACCCCTCGGTGCCGTTCTCGAGCACGTGGTCGATGAAGAACTGGCCGTGGATCCGCTTGCCCTGCAGGCGCCCCTGCATGTCGGTGAAGGCGACGATGACCGTGTCGACCTCACCGGCCAGGACGGCAGCCCGCAGCTGGTCGACGGTGAGCGGCGGGGGTCCCCCCGGGTGGATGGAGCTCGGCATGGTGTCCCCTTCGTGTCGTTATCCGAGAAGTCCACGCAGGAGCGCTGACGTGGCGTCGCAGTGCTCCTCCATGGTCGTGCGGGCCGTGTCCGGGTCGCCGTCGAGGATGGCCGCGACGACGGCTTCGTGCTGTTCGTGCGAGTGCTCGATGTTGCTGCGCAGCACCGGGATCTGCCCGAGCATCTCGCTCAGCGCAGCCTGCGCGCGGGTGACCGCCTCGACGACCATCGGCGAGCCGGAGAGGGTGGCGATCGCCAGGTGCAGCCGGGAGTCCGCGATCCGGTGGGAGTCGGCGTCGGCCTCGCGCACCGCGCGGCAGGACTCGGTGAGCCACTCGCGCTGGTCGCCCGAGAGCCGGCGGGTGGCGGCCAGCCGGGCGGCTCCCGGCTCGACGACCCGGCGGAAGTCCAGCGCGTCCTCCAGCGCGGCGCCGGTGCGCACCGGCGGCCCGTCGAGCACGGCAGGGTCGCCGCAGCGGGCACGACCGGCGTAGGTGACGACGGTGCCCCCACCGCGCCCCCGTCGGGTCGTGACCAGCCCGGAGTCGCGCAGGGCGGCGATCGCCTCGCGCAGCGTGTTGCGCGAGACGCCGAGCCGGTCGGCGAGCTCGCGCTCGGCCGGAAGCTGCTCCCCGGCGACGAAGACCCCCAGCCGGATGGCGGTGGCGAGCTGCTCGACCGTGGTCTCGAAGACGTTGCCCACGGCCGGCCGCAGCACGGCATCCGGCAGCCGCGAGGGCTGCGGGGGCGACTGCTCCGGAGTCATGCGAGCGAGTATGCCGTGCAAATGGTCCTTGTGTGAACCTTTAGCTCAGGCGAGTCTGGTCAGCCAACCGTGGGTGTCATCGGCGCGGCCGTACTGGATGTCGAGCAGCGCGCCGCGGATGGTGGTGGTCACCTCTCCGCCTCCGTCCCCCGCGGTCGAGGGTGCCGACCCGCCCTCCCAGCGCAGCTCCCCCACCGGGGTGACGACGGCTGCGGTTCCACAGGCGAAGACCTCGCGGATCTCGCCGCTGGCCACACCGTCCTTCCACTCCTCGATGGCCACCCGGCGCTCCTCGGGCTGCAGGCCGAGCTCCTTCGCCAGCTCGAGGATCGAGTCGCGGGTGACGCCCTCGAGGATCGAGCCGGTGAGCTCGGGGGTGACCAGCCGGTTGTCGCGGGTGACGAAGAACAGGTTCATGCCGCCCAGCTCCTCGATGTAGGTCTGGGTCGAGGAGTCGAGGAACACCGCCTGGTCGCAACCGTTCTCGATACCCTCGAGCTGGCCGGCCAGGGATGACGCGTAGTTGCCGCCAGTCTTGGCGGCACCGGTGCCACCGGCGCCGGCGCGGGCGTAGTGCTGCGAGATCCACAGGTTCACCGGCTTCAGGCCGCCGGCGAAGTAGGCCCCGGCCGGCGACGCGATGAGGCAGTAGGTGACCTCGTCGGCCGGTCGCACGCCGAGGAAGGCCTCGCTCGCGAAGAGGAACGGCCGCAGGTAGAGGCTGGTCTCGCCCGTGCCGGCCGGCGGCACCCAGCGCTCGTCGACCTCGACCAGGGCCCGGAGCGACGCGACGAAGTCGTCGGTCGGCAGCTCGGGCAGCGCGAGCCGCCGGGCGCTGCGCTGCATCCGCTCGGCGTTGGCCTCGGGCCGGAACGACCACACCGAGCCGTCCTCGTGCCGGTAGGCCTTCAGGCCCTCGAAGACCTCCTGCGCGTAGTGCAGCACCGCGGCGCTCGGCATCAGCTGGATCGGGCCGTAGGGCTCGACCCGGCCGTCACCCCAGCCCCCGGCCTTGGTCCACACCGCGCGCAGCATGTGGTCGGTGAAGAAGACACCGAACCCCGGGTTCGCGTGGATCACGGCACGCCGTTCGTCGCTCGCCGGCGTGGGGTTGCGGTGCAGGTCGAAGGTCAGGCTCATGGGACTCGTGGTCCTTTCCTCGGGGAGCGACGGTGCTACCCGCGAAGGCTACCCGTGGAGAGTGGTGCGTCAGAGGCGGGCGGCGATGGCGTCGCCGACGGCGCTCGTCGAGCGCGGCGCACTGCCCCGCTCAGCCAGGTCCGCCGCCACGGCGGCCTCCACCCGCTGCGCCTCGTCCGTGCGCCCGACGTGCGCCAGCAGCATCCCGACCGACAGGATCGTGGCGGTGGGGTCGGCCTTGGCCTGGCCGGCGATGTCCGGCGCCGAGCCGTGCACCGGCTCGAACATGCTCGGGTAGCGGCCCTCGGGGTTGATGTTGCCGCTCGCGGCGAGCCCGATGCCACCGGCCACCGCCGCGGCGATGTCGGTGATGATGTCGCCGAAGAGGTTGTCGGTGACGATGACGTCGAAGCGGCCCGGGTCGGTGGTGAGGAAGATCGTCGCGGCATCCACGTGCTGGTAGGCGGTCTCGACGTCGGGGAACTCGACCGCGACCTCCTCGACCGTGCGCCGCCACAGGTGCCCGGCGTGGGTGAGCACGTTGTGCTTGTGCACCAGGGTCAGGTGCCGGCGGGGGCGGGCCTGGGCGCGGGCGAAGGCGTCACGCACGACCCGCTCGACCCCGAAGCGGGTGTTGACGCTCACCTCGGTGGCGATCTCGTTCGGGGTGCCGGTGCGCAGCGAGCCGCCGTTGCCGACGTACGGCCCCTCGGTGCCCTCGCGGACCACGACGAAGTCGATGCCGTTCGGGGCCACCCGCTCGACGGCCAGCGGGCTCAGCACGCCCGGATAGAGCTTGGCCGGGCGCAGGTTGACGTAGTGCTCGAGCGCGAAGCGCAGCGGAAGCAGCACGCCGCGCTCGAGGACGCCGCTCGGCACGGTCGGGTCGCCGATGGCACCGAGCAGGATCGCGTCGTGCTGCTTCAGCTCGTCGAGCACCGACTCGGGCAAGGTCTCGCCGGTGGCGTGCCAGCGCGTCGCGCCCAAGTCGTACTGAGTGGTCGTCACCTTGGCGGTGTCGCCACCGACCACGGCCTCGAGCACCTTCAGCCCCTCGGCCACGACCTCGGGACCGATGCCGTCTCCCCCGATGACGGCGATGTCCAGGGACGGCGGTGCGCTCTCGGTCATGTGCTCCAGCCTAGAGACGGGTATCGGGATGCGGACGGCCGTCCCAGCCCGTGGATGGGGCGGGACGGCCGGTGGGATGCCGCCCGACCCTGGGGTCGGCGCGGCGGCTGCCGTGCGTGGTCAGTCGTCGGTGTGGCCCTGGTCGCGCAGGTCCATCGACTCCTGCAGGGCCTGCCTGGCGAGGGTGGCCTCGTCGCGGGTGCTGTTCTCGTTCATCGTCGTCCTGCCTTCCACGGCCCGTGCGGGCCAGTCGTCCATGGGGGTTCGGAGGCTCGAGCCGAGTGGTGCCTCGGCGAACCGGTCAGCGACGTCGCGGGGTCTCCGCGGCGAGGATGCTGACTACCGGACCTCGCCGCGGCTCGGAATGAGGATGGGTACCTCGAGCCGCTGCATGACTTCGACGGTACGTGGACGTCCTAGTACCCGGCACCGCCCTCTCACCATCCGGACGCTCGACCGACGAGACGTGCGTCACTTCGCGCCCCGATCGACGGAATCCGTCTCGTTCGACGGCCCAGAGCCACCTGATCCGTGGCCTTCGATCGAGACGTTCGGACGGCTGCCGACGAGGGGGTCCGCCGTCTACGGTTCGGGTACGCGTGAAGGTGCGTCGGACGAGGAGGGCTCAGTGCGCATCCGGTACCTGCTGCTCAACGCCTATGGCGGCGGCGGCACGATCCGCACCTGCCTGTCGACGGCCGGTGTGCTCGCGCAGCTCGGCCACGACGTCGAGGTCGCCAGCGTCACCCAGCGACGACCATGGCCCCGCTTCCCCATCCCGCCGGGAGTGCGTCTCGTGTCGCTGGCCAGCCCCCTCAACCCGGTGCGCGGCCTCTCCCGGGCGGCCCTCGCACGCACGGACAGCCGGTTCGCCCACCCGAACGACCGGCTGAGTCGGCACCTGTCGCGGGCCCACGACCACTGGCTGCGCCGCTACGTCGCCGCCCAGGACGACTGCGTCGTGGTCGGGACCCGGATGTTGATCAACCTCGCCCTGGCCGACCTGCGCACGCCCCGGCAGGTCGCGGTCGCGCAGGAGCACAACTACCTGCCGAAAGCGCCTCGGGTGCGCGCCGACTACGCGGCCGCCTACCCGCGACTCGACGGGCTCGTCGTGCTCACGGAGGGCGACGCGAGGCAGTACCGCACGCTGCTCGGCGACACCTGCCGGGTCGACGTCGTGCCCAACGCGCTGCCGCACGGCATCCGCGTGCGCCGCTCACCGCTCACCGAACCCGTGGCGGTCTCGGCCGGCTCATTGATCCCGCGCAAGGGGTTCGACCTGCTCGTCGACGCGTGGCGCCAGGTTGCCGAGGCGCACCCCCAGTGGCGGCTGCGCATCTACGGGGCCGGCGAGCAGGCCGAGGCCCTCACCACCCGGATCAGGGAGGCCGGCCTGACCGGGGTCGTCAGTCTCGAGGGGTTCGAGAGCGACCTGGCGAGCCGGTTCGACGAGGCGTCGCTGTTCGTGCTGCCCTCGCGTCGCGAGGGGATGCCGATGGTGCTGCTCGAGGCGATGGCCGCCGGGCTGCCCGTCGTCGCGGCCGACTGCCCCACCGGCCCGGCCGAGGTGCTGGACGGCGGCCGGTACGGCGTGCTCGTCCCGGCCGGCAGCGCGGAGGCGCTCGCCGAGGGCGTCCTGCGGGTGCTGCCCGACCCGGCCGAGCGGCGGCGCCTGGCCGATGCCGGCGCGCAACGGGTACTCGACTTCGACCCGGTCACGACGGGGAAGCGGTGGGAGGCGCTGTTCCAGGAGCTGGCCGACCGGCGGGGCCTGTCGGTGGGCCGCTGAGCCCAGCTGTTCAGCCCACCGATCAGGCCGCCGCGTGTCCGGTCGCGACCACCCGCCGGAACGGGTCGCCGCGCTCGAAGACGCGCCGCCCCTCGACCTGCAGCGACTGCATCGCCGGGTCGTCGGACTCGGGCAGCGCGACGACCGACCGCCAGGCGTCCCGCTCGGCTGCGAGCCAGTCCTCGCGGTCCTGCGACCGCACGTGCGTGAACCCCGCCGAGCGCAGGCCGGCGGCCAGGTCGACCCGCCGGATCCGGTCCGGCACGGCCGGGTCCGCAGGGTCGCGGGCCTGCCAGCCGGTGAACACGGCGGGCCCGCCCGGTGCCAGCACCCGGTGGGCCTCGGTGAACGTCGCGCCGAAGTCGGGTGGGAACTGCGCGGCATCCAGGCAGAGCACCGCACTGACGGATGCCGGGTCGAGCCCGGTCGCGGTCATGTCACCGACGCGCAGGTCGGCCCGGTCGGCGAGCCCGAGGCGCCGGGCGTTGGCGCGGGCCTGGTCGACGGCAGCGGGGGCGAAGTCGAGCCCGACCAGCCGGGCGCCCGAGCGGGCGGTCAGCTCGAGGCCGTAGCCCGCCCGGCCACAGGCCAGGTCGAGCAGCACGTCATCCGGCCCGAGGGCGAGCAGGCCCGCGATCTCGTCGAGGGCGCTCCCGGTGACCACGCTGGTCGAGAGCAGGTGCGGCGGCAGGCCGAGCAGCCGGGTCCAGAGCCGGTCCTTGTCGGGTGCCTCGCCCATGGCGGCGTACCAGGCGGAGAAGTAGTCGGCGTCGGGTTCGGGCATTCCCCGATGATGCCGGGGGAACCGGGGTCGGGTGGGTGAGCCCACCCATGTCCCCTGCGCAGCGCGCGCAGCTAGCGTCGACGACATGCCCCGCGCCTCGTCGACCTGGTTCACCGTCGCCGCCGCGATCGGCACGGTGCACGCCGCGGCCAGCCTGTACTGGGCGCTGGGCGGGACCGCGCTCGTGGGGACGGTGGGGGCGTGGGCGCTGGCCTGGCGGCGCGAGTCGCCGATGACCGTCGGGCTGGTCCTCGGCGCGATCGCCGCCGCCAAGCTCGGCGGCGCCTGGGTGCCGTGGGTCGCCGCCCGCCGCCACCGCCTGCACGGGCCGCTGCGCCTGCTGTGCTGGACCGGCGCCGCGCTGCTCATCGGCTACGGCCTGTCGAACACCGTGGTCGCCAACGTCGCGCTGACCGGCGTGCTCGGCCCGGTCGACGACCTCGTGGCGATGCGGGGGCACGCCTGGCTGTGGGACCCGCTGTTCCTGGCGTGGGGCCTCGCCCTCGCCGTCGGCCTGGGGCAGACGCGGCGACGGCCCGCCCCGAGGGAGCGGACCGTCGCCGAACCAGCGCGGAGGTGAGTCAGACGAGGTCGACGACCCGCACGGTCTCCGCGCCGATCTCGCTCTCGATCGCGGTGACGACGTCGACCGGGATGGCCTGGTCCACCGTGAGGGCGATCAGGGAGTTGGTGGCCTCGTCGTCGCGCGCGACCTGCATGCCGGCGATGTTGACGGCGGCCTCGCCGAGGAGCTTGCCGACCGCGCCGATGACCCCGGGGCGGTCGTCGTAGGCGAAGAAGGCCATGTGCACGCTGAGCGGGATCTCGAGGTCCCAGCCGTTGATGCCGATGAGCTTCTGCACCATCTTCGGCCCGGTGAGCGTGCCGGACACCGAGACCGTGGTGCCGTCGGCGAGGGTGCCACGCAGGGTGGTGACGTTGCGGAAGTCCTCGGACACCTCGTCGGTGAGCAGGCGCGACTCGCAGCCGCGCTCCTTGGCGAGCAGCGGGGCGTTGACGTAGGTGACGGGGTCCTCGGTGACGTCCGTGAACAGGCCCTTCAGCGCTGCGAGCTCCCACACCGACACGTCGTGCAAGGTGATCTCGCCGCGCACCTCGACGTCGAGCTGCACGGGCACCGAGCCGGCGAACGCGGTGAACACCCGGCCGAGCTTCTCGACGAGGTCGATGCCGGGGCGCACCTCCTCGGCGACGGCGCCGCCGGAGACGTTCACGGCATCCGGCACGAGGTCGCCGCCGAGCGCCAGGCGCACCGACTTCGCGACGGCGACACCGGCCTTCTCCTGGGCCTCCTCGGTGGAGGCGCCGAGGTGCGGAGTGACGACGACGGACTCGTGGGCGAACAGCGGGCTGTCGGTGCACGGCTCGGTGGCGAAGACGTCGATGCCGGCGCCGGCCACGCGTCCCTCGGCGATGGCGTCGGCGAGGGCCTCCTCGTCGAGCACCCCACCGCGGGCGGCGTTGATGACGCGCACGGTCGGCTTGACCTTGGTGAGCGCCTCCTTGCCGATCAGGCCGATCGTCTCGGGGGTCTTGGGCAGGTGGATGGTGATGAAGTCGCTCTCGGCGAGCAGCTCGTCGAGGGTGACCAGCCGGGCGCCGAGCAGGCCGGCGCGCTGCACCGAGACGTAGGGGTCGTAGGCGAGGATCTCGACGCCGAAGCCCTTGAGCCGCTCGGCGACGAGCTGGCCGATCCGGCCGAAGCCGACGATGCCGACCTTCTTCTCGAGCAGCTCGACGCCGCCGTACTTGCTGCGCTTCCAGGCGCCGTTCTTCAGGGCCTCGTTGGCCGGCGCGATGTTGCGGGCGCAGGCGAGCAGCAGGCCGACGGCGAGCTCGGCGGCGCTGGTGATGTTGGAGGTCGGGGCGTTCACGACCATGACACCGGCCTTGGTGGCGGTGTCGACGTCGACGTTGTCGAGGCCGACGCCGGCGCGGGCGATGACCTTGAGGTTCTTCGAGGCGGCGATCGCCTCGGCATCCATCTTCGTCGCGGAGCGGATCAGGACCGCGTCGACGTCGGCGAGGGCCGGGAGCAGGGCGCCGCGGTCGGCGCCGTCGACGTGGCGCACCTCGAAGTCGGGGCCGAGGGCGTCGAGCGTCGCGGGTGAGAGCTCCTCGGCGATGAGGACGACGGGCTTGGTCACGAAAGGTCCCTCTTTCGGTGCTGCGGTCGGTCATCGACCGGTCGGCCGGATGCCGGGTGCCCGGGTGGGCTGTCCCCCCACCATGTGCGGCGTCCGGGGGTCCCGACGCGCCGCTGAGCCGGACCCTCATCCTAGGCGGGTGCCAGCATGTGGACGTTGGTGCCCACGATGTGACCATCACCGCACGCCGGGTGCGGTCGCTGCGGCTGGTGGGCTCAGGCCGGCGCGGCCGGGCCGCCGGCGCCCGGGCCGACGGGGGCGACCGGGTCCTGCGCCTTGACCGACGCCTCGAGCCGCCCGGACAGCACGAAGATCCCCACGACGGCAGCGACCGCGAGCAGGGCCCACCACCACGACGCGACGCCCAACCAGGCGTCGACCACGGTGAACCCGACGGTGGTGTAGATCAGTGACCACAGCGCGGCGCCCAGGGTGACGGCGGGAAGGAACCGGCGCTGCGGCATCCGGAGCATCCCCGCCGAGGCGTTGATCGCGGTCTGCACGCCGACGGTGAGGAAGCCCAGCGTCACCGCCGGGGCGCCGAACCGCTGCACCCAGCCCTCGGCGCGCTTGACCACCCGGCTGTCGAGGTGTGCTGCGGCCCAGCGGGACCGGCTACCGCCCGCGCGCACCCCGCGACCGACCCAGTAGGTGCCGGTACCGCGGGCGAAGGACCCGGCCCAGAGCAGGAGGAAGACCACCCAGACGGGCCAGCCCTCGACGAGGTCCTCCATCCGTGGATGGTAGGCCTGTCGCTCGCCGCCCCGCGCCCCGGAACGTGTCGAGGGTAGCGAACCCGCCGCCTCCGGCGAACCGGAGGCGGCGTGTTGTCTGCTCTCGTCGAGCGGGTGCGAGGGGTCAGCGCGCGGCGGAGCCCTCGACGTAGTCCTGGTCGCGGTCGGAGTCGACCCACGCCATCAGCTTGCGCAGGTCGCGGCCGGTGGCCTCGATCGGGTGGGCAGCACCCTTCGCGCGCAGCTCCTTGAACTCGGGGGCGCCGGCATCCTGGTCGTCGATGAACCGCTGGGCGAACGAGCCGCTCTGGATGTCGGCTAGCACCGCCTTCATGTTCTCCTTGACGTGCGCGTCGATGACCCGCGGGCCCGAGACGTAGTCGCCGTACTCCGCGGTGTCGGAGACCGACCAGCGCTGCTTGGCGATGCCGCCCTCGATCATCAGGTCGACGATCAGCTTGAGCTCGTGGAGGCACTCGAAGTAGGCGACCTCTGGCTGGTAGCCCGCCTCGGTGAGGGTCTCGAAGCCGTACATGACCAGCTGCGAGGCACCGCCGCAGAGCACCGCCTGCTCGCCGAACAGGTCGGTCTCGGTCTCCTCGGTGAAGGTGGTGCCGATGCCGCCGGCGCGCAGGCCACCGATCGCCTTGCCGTAGGACTTCGCCAGCTGCCAGGCGCTGCCCGAGGCGTCCTGCTCGACTGCGAGGAGCACGGGCACGCCTCGGCCGTCGACGAACTCGCGGCGCACGATGTGGCCGGGGCCCTTGGGGGCGACCATGATGACGTCGCTGCCGGCCTCCGGGCGGATGTAGCCGAAGCGGATGTTGAAGCCGTGCCCGAAGAGCAGTGCGGCGCCCTCGGCGAGGTTGGGCTTGATCTCGTTGGCGTAGACGGTGCGCTGCACCTGGTCCGGCGTCAGGATGACGACGAGGTCGGCCTCCTTGACGGCGCCGGCCACGTCGAGCACGCGCAGACCCTCGGCCTCGGCCTTGGCGCGGGACTTCGAGCCCTCGGCGAGACCGACGCGCACGTCGACCCCGGAGTCGCGCAGGTTGAGAGCGTGGGCGTGGCCCTGGCTGCCGTACCCGATGACTGCGACCTTGCGGCCCTGGATGACGGCCAGGTCGGCGTCGTCGTCGTAGAACATCTCGGCCATCGTGTCGGCCTCTCCTCGTGTGGTGGTGGTGTGGTGGTGTCGGTGTGGACGATATGCCGTGCGGCTCGGGTCGCGCGGCCCGGTCTCAGGCGCTGCGGAGTGCCCGGTCGGTGATGGAGCGCGGGCCGCGCCCGATGGCGACGATCCCGGACTGGACGAGCTCCTTGACGCCGTAGGGCTCGAGCACGTCGAGCAGGGCCTTGAGCTTGTCGGTGGTGCCGGTGGCCTCGATGGTGAGCGAGTCGGTGGCGACGTCGACGATCTTGGCGCGGAACATCTGCACCATCTCGAGCACCTGGCTGCGGGTGCCGGCATCCGCCCGCACCTTGATCAGCATGACCTGGCGCTGCACCGCGCTCTGCGGCTCGAGCTCGACGACCTTGAGCACCTCGACGAGCTTGTTGAGCTGCTTGGTCACCTGCTCCAGCGGCAGGTCCTCGACGTCGACCACGACGGTCATCCGTGAGACGTCGGGGTACTCGGTCTCCCCCACGGCGAGCGAGTCGATGTTGAAGCCGCGCCGGGAGAACAGCGCGGCGATGCGCGCCAGCACGCCGGGCTTGTTCTCGACGAGGACGGACAGGGTGTGCTTGTTCATGGTCATGTCGCCTTCACTTCTGGTGGGAGCCCGTGGGCACCCCGTCGTGGTCGGGGTCGAGCCCCTGCTCGATGGCCTCGGACTCCTCGCGGTCCCACTGCGGTGCGGTGTCGCGGGCCACCTGGATCAGGTCGTTGCTGACGCCCGCGGGCACCATCGGCCAGACCATGGCGTCACGGTGCACGACGAAGTCGACGACCACCGGCCGGTCGTTGACGGCCATCGCCGCCCGGATCGTGTCGTCGACGTCCTCCGGTCGCTCGCACCGGAACCCGGCGCAGCCGTAGGCATCGGCGAGCTTGACGAAGTCGGGGACGCGCGAGCCGACCGAGGTGTGCAGGTCGGTGTTGGAGTAGCGCTCGTTGTAGAACAGCGTCTGCCACTGGCGCACCATGCCCAGGCTGCTGTTGTTGATGATCGCGACCTTGATCGGGATGTTGTTGATGACGCAGGTGGCGAGCTCCTGGTTGGTCATCTGGAAGCAGCCGTCGCCGTCGATCGCCCACACGGTGCGGTCGGGCTCGCCGACCTGGGCACCCATGGCGGCCGGCACGGCATACCCCATCGTGCCGAGGCCACCGGAGTTCAGCCACGCGTTGGGGCGCTCGTAGTCGACGAACTGGGCCGCCCACATCTGGTGCTGGCCGACGCCCGCCACGTACACCGCTTCCGGGCCGACAATCGCACTGAGCCGCTCGATCACGTACTGCGGTGCCAGAGTTGACTCCTCGGACTCGGTGTATCCGACCGGGAAGAGCTCCTTCCAGCCGGCGACCCGCTCGCGCCACTCGGCGTAGTCGCCACCGCGGCCGGCGTCGATGTCGGCGTCGACGGCCTCGATGAGGTCGGCGAGCACCGCGCGGCAGTCGCCGACGATCGGCACGTCGGCCTTGCGGTTCTTGCTGATCTCAGCGGGGTCGATGTCGGCGTGGATGACCTTGGCGTCGGGAGCGAAGGTCTTGAGCTGGCCGGTGACCCGGTCGTCGAAGCGCGCCCCGAGCGCGATGATCAGGTCCGACTTCTGCAGGCCGGTGACGGCCGAGACCGAGCCGTGCATGCCCGGCATCCCGAGGTGCAGCGGGTGGCTGTCGGGCAGCGCGCCACGCGCCATCAGCGTGGTGACGACGGGGATCTGGCTCAGCTCGACGAAGCGCCGCAGCTCCTCGCTGGCGCGGGCCCGGATGACGCCACCCCCGACGTAGAGGATGGGGCGCTCGGCCTGGGCGATCAGCCGGGCGGCCTCGCGGATCTGCTTGCTGTGCGGGCGGGTCACCGGGTGGTAGCCGGGCAGGTCGATGCGCGGCGGCCAGGAGAACATGGTGCGCGCCTGCAGGGCGTCCTTGGAGATGTCGACGAGCACCGGGCCCGGGCGGCCGGTGGCGGCGATGTGGAACGCCTCGGCGATGGTGCGGGGGATGTCGTCGGCGTTGGTGACGAGGTAGTTGTGCTTGGTGATCGGCATCGTGATGCCGCGGATGTCGGCCTCCTGGAAGGCGTCGGTGCCGATGGCGGCCGAGGTGACCTGGCCGGTGATGGCGACGATCGGCACCGAGTCCATGTGCGCGTCGGCGAGCGGGGTGACGAGGTTGGTCGCGCCCGGCCCGGAGGTGGCCATGCAGACGCCGACCCGCCCGGTGGCGGCAGCGTAGCCCTCGGCGGCGTGGCCGGCGCCCTGCTCGTGGCGCACCAGGATGTGCCGCACCTTGACCGAGTCGAGCAGCGGGTCGTAGGCCGGCAGGATCGCGCCGCCGGGGATGCCGAAGACGGTGTCGACGTCCATCGCCTCGAGCGAGAGCACCAGGCTCTGCGCGCCGGTCACCTCGATGGGCGTGCGCGCCCTCGCCTGCTGCGCCACCTGCGCGGGGCTCGGGGCGCTCGGGGCCGCTGGGGCAACCGGGGTCGCCGGCCTGGTCTCGCTCACTGCTGTCACCGTCTTCGTTGAAGTCAACCGCTGTCGGCGGCCGTCGTCCGTGCACAAAAAAACCCTCCAGTCCCGGTGGCGGGACGACGGAGGGAGCGCGTCAGATCGAAAGGATCAGACGCGCCAGGAAAGTACGAGGACTCGGGCCACACGTGAACTCTCCCCCCGGTCACATGCCGTGTCAACCACCGAGACGGCCGATCCCACGATCCGGAACCGTGAGGTCGCTCACCCCATGACACCCCCCGGATGCCGGGGTGCGGCCGTGGTGCCCTCCGCTAGCCTTCGCGCCGGACGCCCTCGTCGACGGGCCGCGCACGAGGAGCAGCAGATGACCACCGAAGCCACCGTGGTCTTCGTCGTCGTGGTCGGCCTTCGATTCCTGCTCCCCCTCTTCATCCCGAAGTGGCCGCTGCCCGCGCTGCTCGCCTGCCTCGTGCTCGACGGCATCGACCAGAGCGTGTTCCACGCGTTCGGCTTCGACCCGCCGGGCTACCAGAACTACGACAAGGCGATGGACCTGTTCTACCTGTCCGTCGCCTTCCTGGCGTCGCTGCAGAACTGGACGCGCTCGTCGGCCGTCAGCATCTCGCGCTTCCTGTTCTTCTACCGGATGGTCGGCGTGATGGCGTTCGAGATCACCGGCGCGAGAACCCTGCTGCTGTTCTTCCCCAATACCTTCGAGTACTTCTTCATCGCCTACGAGCTGGTCCGGCTGCGTTGGGACCCGCGCCGGCTCAGCACGCGCTTCTGGGTCGTGACGGCGGCCTGCATCTGGATCTTCATCAAGCTGCCGCAGGAGTACTGGATCCACGTGGCCCAGCTCGACTTCACCGATACCTGGCAGGAGGTGCCGTGGTTCCCGCCGCTCATCATCGCGGCGGTGCTCGTCGGCCTGGCGATCCTCTGGTTCGTCGTGCGCCCGCGCCTGCTCCCGGTCGACTGGACCTGGCGCCTCGCGGCCGACCCATTGCCCGAGGAGATGGACACCGCCGCCGAGCGCGACGCGTGGACGGCATCCCACGTCACGGTGTGGTCGTGGTCGACGCTCGAGAAGGTCGTGCTCATCGGCTTGCTCTCGACCATCTACGCGCGCATCCTGCCCGGGCTCGAGGTGTCCGACCTGCGGATGTTCGTCGGCATCGCGGTCTTCGTCGTCGTCAACGCGGCGATCTCCATCGCCGTGGCCCGTCAGGCCGGCAGCCGGGAGGGGCTGGCGGCCTCGTTCGGCGCCCGCGTCGTCGTCAACGTCGGCCTGGTGCTCGTGGCCCGGCTGCTGCTCGGGGGCAGCGCGCTCGACCTCTCGGCGACGGTGTTCTTCGTGCTGCTGATCTCGCTGCTCGTCACGTACCACGACCGGTTCGCCCCGGTGGCGGCCGTGCGCGCCGAGTACGACGCGACCGACCCCGAGCCGGTGGCAACTACCCGCGCCTGACCCGTCGCCGAGTAGTCCGCGACGACGGTGTTCGCGTCGTCCGCGAGGTCGAGCACGGTGAGCAGCTCGGCGGCGCGCGCGGCGGTGACCTCACCCGGCATCCGGCGCAGCGCGCCCACGTAGGTCAGCAGCTCGCGCCCGGAGAGCTGCTCGAACAGGCGCATCCCGTCGGGCGAGATGCCCATGAGGGCCTTGGCTGCCGCCGGGTCGGCCCACACGTCGTGGCCGAGCACCCGGGCGATGCCGCCGTCGGGCCGGAGCAGCCCGGTCGCCATCGACAGCGTGGTCGTCTTGCCGGCGCCGTTGGGGCCCGACCAGGCCGTAGAGCGAGCCGCGGGGCACCACGAGCGACAGGCCGTGGACGACCCGACAGCCCCGGAACTCCTTGACGAGCCCGACCAGCTCGAGGGCCGGCCCCTCGAGCGTCGGGTCAGTCACACACCGCGCCGGTGCTCGCGCTGCCGACGAGGCGGCGGTACTTCGCGAGCACCCCGCGGGTGTACTTCGGTTGGGGGTGGGTGACGCCCTCGGCGCGGCGGCGCTCGAGCTCGGCCTCGTCCACGAGCAGGTCGAGCAGGCCGTTGGCGACGTCGAGCCGGATGCCGTCGCCGTCGCGGACGAACGCGATCGGCCCCTCGTCGACCGCCTCGGGCGCGACGTGCCCGACGCACAGGCCGGTGGTGCCGCCGGAGAACCGGCCGTCGGTGAGCAGCAGCACGTCCTTGCCGAGGCCGGCGCCCTTGATCGCTCCGGTGACGGCGAGCATCTCGCGCATGCCCGGCCCGCCCTTGGGGCCCTCGTAGCGGATGACGACGACGTCGCCGGCAGCCAACGTGCCGTCCTCGACGGCATCCATCGCGGCCCGCTCCCCGTCGAACACGCGCGCGGTGCCCTCGAAGACGTCGGAGTCGAAGCCGGCCGATTTCACGACCGCGCCGTCGGGCGCGAGCGAGCCCTTGAGGATGGTGATGCCGCCGGTACGGTGGATCGGCTCGCTCATCGCGCGCACGACCTTGCCGTCGACGTCGGGCGGCGCGATGTGGGCGAGGTTCTCGGCCATCGTCTTTCCCGTGACGGTGAGGCAGTCACCGTGCAGCAGACCGGCATCGAGAAGGGCGCGCATGACGACGGGCACCCCGCCGACCCGGTCGACGTCGGTCATGACGTAGGACCCGAAGGGCTTGACGTCGGCGAGGTGCGGCACCTTGGCGCCCACCCGGGAGAAGTCGGCCAGGGTGAGGTCGACGTCGGCCTCGTGCGCCATGGCGAGCAGGTGCAGCACCGCGTTGGTGGAGCCGCCGAAGGCCATGACGACGGCGATGGCGTTCTCGAACGCCTCCTTGGTCATGATGTCGCGCGCGGTGATGCCCTGGCGGAGCAGCTCGACGACGGCCTCGCCGCTCTTGCGGGCGAACCCGTCGCGGCGGCGGTCGGTGGCCGGCGGAGCGGCCGAGCCGGGCAGCGACATCCCGATCGCCTCGGCGACCGAGGCCATCGTGTTGGCGGTGTACATGCCGCCACAGGCGCCCTCGCCGGGACAGATCGCGCGCTCGATGGCGTCGACGTCCTCGCGGCTCATCAGGCCACGGGCGCACGCGCCGACCGCCTCGAACGCGTCGATGATCGTGACGGTGCGCTCCGAGCCGTCGCTCATCTTGGCGATGCCCGGCAGGATCGAGCCGGCGTAGAGGAACACCGACGACAGGTCGAGGCGGGCCGCGGCCATCAGCATGCCGGGCAGGGACTTGTCGCAGCCGGCGAGCAGCACCGAGCCGTCGAGCCGCTCGGCCTGCATCACGGTCTCGACCGAGTCGGCGATGATCTCGCGGCTGACGAGGGAGAAGTGCATGCCCTCGTGACCCATCGAGATGCCGTCGCTGACCGAGATGGTGCCGAACTCGAGCGGGTAGCCGCCGCCGGCGTGCACGCCGTCCTTGACCGCCTTGGCGAGCCGGTCGAGCGAGAGGTTGCAGGGGGTGATCTCGTTCCACGAGCTCGCCACGCCGATCTGCGGCTTGGCGAAGTCGTCGTCGCCGAGGCCGACGGCGCGCAGCATCCCCCTCGCGGCGGCCTTCTCCAGGCCGTCGGTGACGTCGCGGCTGCGGGGCTTGATGTCGGGTGACGTCGTCATGCCGCCCATCCTAGGTAGGCCGTCCACCGGGGCACCGGGGGTTCCGGGAGTTGTCCCGGTGGATGGCCCGGCTCAGGTGGCGAGGGTGCCGCGCACCAGGCTGTCGCCGGAGTGCTGGGGAGAGCCGTCGAGCCCCTCGCGGGAGATGTCGACGATGACGTAGCCGTCGTCGAGCAGGTCCTTCGGGATGGCGAAGGACTGGTCCTTCGTGCCGGGCTCGAGCACGCCGACCGACACCATCCGCTTGAGGTCCTTGTTGATCAGCCACACCTCGAGGTAGCCCTCGCCGGCATCGATCGGCTGGGTGCTGACCCGCAGGTCGGTGCGCCCGTCGTGCTTCACGACGTCGGCACTGCCCCGGACCTGTCGCTTGTCCAGGGTGTCGAGGGTGGCCGACGCGACGGTGGTGACCGGGTCGGCCTGCTCGGCGCTCAGGCTGCGCGCGCCGATGACACCGACCACGAGGCCGGCAGCGGCGGCGCCGGCCACCCAGGCCAGCGGGAACGGGCGGCGGGCGGAGCGCGAGGAACGTTTCCGCGTCAGCTCGTCACCGGCATCCGCGACCGGCGCCGTGGCCCGGTTGGGGACCGTGGTCACGGGCTGCGCCGACGGCAGGGTGGCGACGGATGCCGGTGCCGCAGTCGCGACCTCCGGCTCGCGGTCGAGCTCGGACTCCACGGCATCCCACACCGACGGCGGCGGCGCGACCAGCTCGGGCACGGGCGCGTGCAGGGTGGTGACGGTGTCACGCAGGGTGGCCAGGGCGTGCGAGCACTCCGGGCAGCTGTGCGCGTGCTCGAGGGCACCGGAGGGCGCCGGGTCGCCGAGGGCGATGGCGGCGAGCGTGTCGTCGTCAGGATGGGTCACGGTTCACCTCCTCCAGGCGGGTCCTCAGTCGGGTCAGTCCTCGGCGGACGTGGCTCTTGACGGTGCCGAGCGGCAGGTCGAGCCGCTCGGCGATCTGCTCGTGGGTCAGGTCCTCCAGGAAGGCCATCCGCACCACGGTGCCCCGGGGCTCCCCGAGGCGGCCCAGCTCGTCGTGCAGCACGAGCCGCGCGGCCAGCTGGTCGTCGGGTGGCGCCGCGAGCGCCTCCGGGCCGGCGTGCGCGGCGACGGCCGCGGCATCGCGCGCCTGTCGGGCCCGCTTCGCGTGGTGGTCGGCCACCGTGTGGCGGGTGATGCCCACCAGCCAGCCGGCGACCGAGCCGCGCTCGGGCCGCAGGGTGTGCCGGCTGCGCCAGGCGGCGACGAAGACCTGCTGGGTGACGTCCTCGGCGTCGTGGTGGTTGCCGAGCGAGCGGAGGGCCAGCGTGTGCACGAGCGCCGACCACTCCCGGTAGGCCTCGGCGAGCGCCTCTCGCGAGCCGTCCCGCAGCCGCACGGCGAGGTCGTCGACGTCGACCTGCTCACCGGTGCTCACGTGCTCCACGATAAGCGGCCGCCCTCCCCCGGCGCTCGTCACGGCGCCCGGTGCCGGCGCACCGGCACGACCGAGCGGGGCGGCCGCCGCGAGGGCGACCACCCCGAGCCCGGTCGTGGACCCGATCACGACTCGTTCGACCCCTGCTCAGAGGTCGGCGGGCCGCAGGACGAACACGATGCCGTGCGCGATCTGACGGTTGCCCTTGTTGATGTCCAGGGCCCGCGGGTTGAGGAACGGGTTGACGTCGTTGGGGTCCTGGTCGCGCAGCTCGATGATCGGCAGGTAGCGGTTGTAGACCTTCACCGTGAAGGTGGCGCCGAGGGCCGTGGTCAGCACCGCACCGTTGGCCTTGACGGCGTCCTTCTTGGTGATCGTGGCACCGGGCACGACGTGGTAGAGCAGCACCGCCTCGACGGTGTCGATGCCCAGGCCGGCGACTGCCTGGAACGTCGCCTGCTCGGTGCGCGGCGTCTTGCCGGTGAGGTCGCGGACGAGCACCTGGAACGCACGGTCGTTGGGGATGAACGCGGTCAGCGGGACCGTGCCGTCGGTGAGCACCTTCACCGGGCTGTTCGGCTTCGCGTCGAGCACCGCGAGGACGGCCTCGGTGACGACGTCGTAGTCGTACCAGTTGCGGTCGAACTGGTTGCCGTCGGAGGTGAGGACCGCGGCGAGGCTGCGGGTGCCGAGGGGGGCCGGCGTCGATGCGGATGCGGATGCGACAGGGGCGATGGTTGCGGCGGCCAGGCCGAGCACGGCGGCGCTGACGCCGAGGCGACGGAGGTTCATCGTCAGGGTCCTCTCAGGGTGGGGTGTGGTCGCGGCACTGCGACCTCACCTGTACTTCCGCCACACGGGCCCTGGTGGATGCACCCACGCCGGAAATTCTCAGCCGGTGCTCGTCGGCGCCACCAGGCGCCAGTAGCCCGCGGCGAGGCTTGTGGCGACGGTGAGCCACACGGCATACGGCACCAGCACCCACCCGGCCCAGGCGACCAGGTGGCCGGTCAGGACGACGAGCAGCCAGGTGAGCACGGCGGCCACGCCGAGCAGCACCGCGGCCAGGCCCAGGTGGTGCGGCACGTAGAACTCGTGTGCCCAGCCCACGGCGAACGCCACCGACGCGACGAGCAGGGCCAGCCAGGCCACGACCTCGCGCGGTGCAGCCTGCGACACCACCGCCAGCCCGCTGACGACCAGCGCGACGAAGTTGAGCGGCCAGATCACCCCGAAGACGACGTCCGGGGGCTGCCACCACGGGCGCGGCAGGGCGGCGTACCACCCTTGGTCGGTGGCGGTCCAGCGCACCGCCAGCGCCGCGTAGGCACCCACGACGACCAGGACCACCACCGCGCCGGCGACGCGACCCGCGGTCACCTGGTGCCGACCGGCACGGCGTCGGCATCGGCGACCGGGGCGTCCTCGCGGACCTCGCCGGCGCCCACCCGCCGCGGCCACCAGAACCGGTCGCCGAGCAGGAGCGCGATGGCCGGCACCAGCACCGTGCGCACCACGAGGGTGTCGAGCAGCACGCCGACACAGATGACCACACCCAGCTGGGCGAGAACCACCAGCGGCAGCACGCCGAGCACGGCGAACACCGCAGCCAGCAGGATGCCGGCGCTGGTGATGACGCCGCCCGTGGCGGCAAGCGCGCGGAGCATGCCCTGGTTCGCGCCGTGCCCCTTGGCCTCCTCGGCCGCCCGGGTGACCAGGAAGATGTTGTAGTCGACGCCGAGCGCCACGAGGAAGACGAAGGCCAGCAGCGGCACGCCGTCGTCGAGCCGGTCGAAGCCGAGTACCTGGGTGAAGATCACCCACGACAGGCCCAGGCTGGCGAGGTAGGTCGCCACGACCGTCGCGACGAGCACCACCGGCGCGACGACCGAGCGCAGCAGCACGGCGAGGGCGACGAGCACCAGCAGAAGGATGATCGGGAGGATCACCTGGCGGTCCCTGGCCGACGCCTCGGAGGCATCGAGCGACACTGCCTCGGTGCCGCCGACGTGGGTGTCAGGGATGGCGGCCACGGCCTCGCGCATCGCGACCACGGTGTCGGACGCGGCATCCGACCCCGGCTCGGCGTCGATCACGGCGTCGACCTCGGTGACGCCGTTGCCCGAGGCGCCCACCTTCACGGTGCCGACACCCTCGATGCCGCGCACCGCCGTGGCGACCGCTTCACCGTCACCGCGGGTCATCACGTAGGCCGGGTCGGCGGCTCCGGCCGGGAAGGACTGCGCCAGCCGCTCCCCCGCGGCGATGGCCTCGGGCTTCTGCAGGAACTGGTCGGCCTGGTCCAGACCGGTCTGGATCTGGGAGATGCCACCGGCCATGACGCCCAGCAGGATGACGGTCACGGTGACGAACCCGGCGGGGCGCTTGGCCACCGCGTCGCCCACCTTGCGCCAGAACGAGCGGCCGTCGGCCAGGCCGGTCTCGCCGACGTGGGGCACCTTCGGCCAGAAGATCCAGCGCCCGAACACGACCAGGGCGGCGGGCAGCACGACGAGGGCGAAGAACGCGGCCACGACGACACCGACCGCACAGGCCAGGCCCAGGCCGCGGGTGGCCGGGAACAGCGACAGCAGCAGGGTGAGCAGGCCGAGAACGACAGTGGTGGCGCTGGAGAGCACGGCCTCCGCGGTGCGGGTGAGCGCGACCGCCATCGCCTCCCGGCGGTCCTCCATGACCCGCAGCTGGTCGCGGTAGCGGCTGATCAGGAGCAGCGCGTAGTCGGTGCCGGCACCGAAGACCAGCACCGACAGGATGCCGATCGTCGACTCGTCCCAGAGCACGCCGAACGTCGCGAGGGTGTGCGTGGCCAGCACGGCGGCCAGCTGGTCGGCGACTCCGACGACGGTGAGCGGCACCAGCCAGAGGAACGGGCTGCGGTAGGTGATGACGAGCAGGATCGCGACGACGGATGCCGTGGCCGCCAGCAGCCGGAAGTTCGCCCCGTCGAAGACGGCGGCGAGGTCGGCCTGGATGGCCGCGGGCCCGGTGACCTGGGCGGTCAGGCCGTCCGGGAGGTCGGCCTTGGCCGCCGTGCGCAGGTCGGTGACGACGTCGGCGGTCTCGACGGCATCAGAGGTGGTGACCGGGATGAAGACCGTCGCGGCGGTGCCGTCGTCGGCCACCACTGCGGGTGCGCCGGTGGCGCCGGGCAGCGACTGGGCGCGCTCCTGCACCAGCGCCAGCTCGTCGGGGGTCAGCGGCTGGTCGCTGCTGTAGAGCACGACGGCGGCCGAGCCCTCGGCCTGCGGCAGCAGGTCGCGCAGCTCGGCGGCCTGGCGGCTGTCGGTGCCGTTGGGCAGGGCCGCCGTGCCGGTGGCCGGTGACTCGGCCTGCCCGACCAGGCCGATGATCGCGCCGGTGCCGAGGATGGCGAACAGGGCGAGCAGCCCGGCCACCCACTTTCGGGTGATGAGGTGCGCGAGGCTGCCCATGTCGTGCTCTCCTTGGTACGGTGTCGGCTGCGTCGATGAGTCAACAGGTGATTCATCAAGTTACTCAGTAGGTGAGCGATATTAGGGAGACCGAGGCGACTGACGCAACTTTGTCGAAGGTTCCGACGGACCTGCGCTCCGTCGTGCCCGCCTACCGCGAGTCCGGCTCGCTCGACGCCCTCCAAGAGCTGGTCGACGTCGCCGCGCTGGTTCCGCACGAGGTCGCCCGCCAGGCCGGCCTGTCGACCTCCGAGCTGCACTCGCTGCGTCACCTGATGGACACCCCGATGGGGCCCGTCGAGCTGGCCCGTGCCCTGGGCGTCACGTCCGCGGCGGCCTCCGGGGTCGTCGACCGCCTCGTCGCGCGGGGACATGCCCAGCGGCGGCCGCACGCCGACGACGGCCGACGCACCGAGGTCGTCATCACCGAGTCGGGTCGGCTCGAGGTGTTCGTGCGCCTGGCGCCGATGTTCGCGGCGCTGGCAGAGCTCGACTCGTCGCTCTCCGAGCAGGAGCGCGAGCTGGTCGAGCGCTACCTGCGCGGTGCCACCGCCGCGATGCGCGCTCTGATGTGAGCGGGCGCGATGTGGGCGGCCTCGCGCGCGCCGCAGCGAACGCCCTCGACACCGCCCTCGACCGCACGGTGGTGCCCGGCTTCAGCGTGGTCGGGCACGCCGTGCGGCGACGACTGCCGACCTGGCCCGACGACCCCGCACCCGGCGCCCTGGCCGGGCGGCACGTCGCGGTGACCGGCGCGACGTCAGGGCTGGGGCGGCGCACCGCCCTGGACCTGGCGGCCCTGGGCGCGACGGTGCACCTGGTGGTGCGGGATGCCGGCCGTGGGGGCCGGCTCGCCGCCGAGGTAGAGGCCGCGGTCGGGCGCGAAGGAGCGGCCCGGGTGTGGGTGTGCGACGTGTCGGACCTGATCTCCGTGCGGGCGTTCTGCGCGGTCTTCCTGAGCACCGGGATGCCGCTGCGCGCCCTGGTGCACAACGCCGGGGCGCTGCCGCCGGCCCGTGCGACCTCGCCGCAGGGGCACGAGGGCACCATGGCACTGCACGTGCTCGGACCGGTGCTGATGACCGAGCTGTTGCTGCCTTCGCTCGTCGCGGATGCCGGGCGCGTCGTGTTCGTGACCTCGGGGGGCATGTACACCCAGGCCCTGCCGGTGCTCGACCCCGACTTCGAGCGGGGGGCCTACTCCGGATCCGTCGCCTACGCGCGCAGCAAGCGCGGCCAGGTCGAGCTCCTGCCGGTGCTGGCCCGGCGTTGGGGCACGGCATCCGCCGTGTCGGTTCACGCGACCCACCCGGGCTGGGCCAGCACCCCCGGCGTGGTCACCTCGCTCCCCCGGTTCGCCGCCACCATGCGACCCGTACTGCGCTCCGACAGCGCCGGCACGGACACGACGACGTGGCTGGTCGCCACCGAGCCGGCACCGGCATCCGGGCTGCTCTGGCACGACCGTCGGGTGCGCCCGACGAGCGTGCTCGGGCGCACCCGACCCACGGAGCAGGAGCGAGAGGCGTTCTGGCAGTGGGTGGTCGGCGCTACGGGCCTGCCTGCTTGACGGGTCTCCGCGCCGCGTACGCGGCGGGAACGGCTCGGGGACAGGGTGCTTGGGAGGGGTGTCGGACTCGCCCCGCTGCGGTCAGTCTCCCCCGCGACCGGATGCCGTGACGAGCGACCGGGTCTGGGAGCGCTCTTACTGCTCCGCTGGCAACGCCCTCCACACTCCAATACTGTGCGAGTGCGGGGATGAGGTCCTTTCGAGGCACCGGGGCAGCCATGGGCAGCACACGGGGGCACCGAAGGGAAGCGAGGAGGCTCGTACGGGGGTCATCGGAGGTCGTGGACGGCCCGACCCAGCAGGCAGACACGCTGCCGACCCACACACGCTTCACCGACCAAGGAATCCTCATGCCCGCACGACGAAAACTGTTCCGACACACCAGCACACTGCTCCTGCCCGCCGTTGTCGTGGCCGGCGTGCTGCTCGCTCCCGTCGCCGTCCACGCCGCCACCACCGCCACGGCGGCGACGACGGTCTTCCACGACGACTTCACCGGGTCCAGCCTCGACCTCGGCAAGTGGCTCTACACGAACGGCACGGCCTACCCCGGCGGCCCCGACCGGTTCGGGACCGGCGAGGAGGAGATCAACCGGCCCGAGAACACGACGGTGGCGAACGGCGAGCTGGTCATCACGCCGACCCGCGAAGGCGCGCAGTGGTACTCCTCGCGCATCGAGTCACGAGCCGACTTCGTACCCGCGCCCGGTCAGAGCATGACGGTCAGCTCCGAGCTGGCCCTGCCGGACGTCACCGGCCCTGCGGCACAGGGTTACTGGCCTGCGTTCTGGATGCTCAGCTCGCACCTGCGCACCGACCGGTGGAGCTGGCCGGCCAACGGTGAGTTCGACATCGCCGAGAGCGTGAACGGACTGCCCTTCTCCAACAGCGTGCTGCACTGTGACGTCTGGGGTGGCGCGTGCCAGGACCCGGAGGGCATCAACACCGGCGGCCTGCCGTGCGCTGCCACCTCGTGCTGGGGCAACTTCCACACCTACGGCTTCCAGTGGGACCGGACTCGCACACCCGAGGTCATGACGTGGTCCATCGACGGCGCCGCGACCCTGTCGCTGCGGTCCGATGACCCCCGCCTGGCCGGGGCCGTCTGGAACAACATCGCCGCGTACGGGCAGAACATCATCCTCAATGTCGCGATCTCCGGGGCGTACCCGCAGAAGAAGGGCGGCGACGCCACTCCCGCCACCGAGCCCGGTCACCCGATGCGGGTCAGGTACGTGGATGTCACGATGAGCGGCGCCACCACTCCGCCGCCGACCCCCACCCCGACTCCCTCGGTGACCCCGACCTCGTCGGTCACCCCGAGTCCCACCCCGTCGGTCACCCCGACTCCCACCCCGTCGGTGACCCCGACCGTGGTCTGCCCGCCGGTGCCGACGACCCCGCCACCGACGGCTCCGACAACCAGTTCCGGGCCGAGCAACCTCACGGTGACCGCCCTCGAGCGCGACCACATCACCCTGAAGTGGGACGGTGACCCCACTGCGACGTACGAGCTGCTCCGGGCAGGCATCCCCGTCCAGCGGGTCACGGGCACCACGGCCACCGACGCGGGCCTGCTTCCGAACACCGTCTACATCGAGGCCGTGCGGCTTGCGGGGACCGACCTGCGCACACCGGACATCAGCCTGAAGACCAACCCCTGACCCCTGCCGTCAGCGGTCGTGCTCACCGTCGCGAGCACGACGCCGCGGCAGGTCGGTGGCCGGGCATCCCCGCGGGTGCCCGGTCACCCGCGCTGGGTGACGAGCCGCGGCGCGAACGTCCCTACTCTCGGGCGTGACGCGGTGCCTGCCGTGGGCCGGGATGACCGACGGCGTCCGGGTGCCGCGCGGATCATCGGACGAGGACCACGACCATGAGCAGCACTCCCACCGGGCCCACCCCGACGCCGAACCGCCGCAAGGCCAAGGCGGTCGAGACGGATGGGACGGCGCCGGACACCCCCACCCACGACGTCCCGGCAGACGGTGTCGACACTGAGCCGGTGGAGCCGGTGGAGCCGGTGGAGCCGGTGGAGTCGGTGGGCGCCGGGCCGGAGCCGGCCGCGGCCCCCGCCGGTGACCTCACGAGCGACGAGCGCGCCGAGCTGGTGCGCCTGCGCGCCCAGGTGGCGGCGACGCAGGCCCTCCCGCAGTCGGTCGTCCTGACGACGGCCGAGCCGGCCCGCCGGCACCGTGGCCGCTGGGCCGGGGCGATGGTGCTCCTCCTGATCGCCGCGTTGCTCGCACCGTTGTCAGCGCTGGCGAACTGGTCACGCTCCACCCTGCTCGACCAGGACAAGTACCTCGCCATGGTCGCGCCGCTGGCGAAGGACCCCGCCGTGCAGAAGGAGGTCTCGCTGCGGATCACCAACGCCGTCTTCGAGCAGCTCAAGGTCAAGCAGCTGACGGCGCAGACGCTCGATGCCATCGCCGCCCGGCCGCGCGTCGCCGGCGTCGCCGACCAGCTCCCGGTGCAGCTGTCGACCTTCGCCGAGCCCATCTCCAACGCGATCTACGGCTTCACCGAGGACCAGGTGGCCAAGCTCGTGGCCTCGAGCGCCTTCCAGGACGCGTGGGTCGCCGCGAACCGCGAAGCCCACGCCGGGCTGGTCGCCGCGCTCACGGGGCAGACGAGCACCAACGGGGTCGTGGTGTCGAAGGGCCAGGTGGCGGTCAACCTCGGCCCGTTCATCGAGCAGATCAAGCCGATCCTGATCCAGCGCGGAGTGCCGTTCGCGGACAAGATCCCGGTGGTCAACGCCCAGTTCGTCGTGCTGCAGAGCGAAGCGCTGGCGCAGGCCCAGAGCGCCGTCCGGCTGCTCGACCTGCTGCGGGTGGTGCTGCCCGTCCTGGCCCTGCTCGCCCTCGTCGCCGGCGTGGCCCTGGCGCCGGCCCACCGCCGGGCGCTGGTCATCGGCGCATCGATGATCGTCGGCACGCTGGTGCTGCTGCTGCTCAGCGTGCAGATCGGGCGGGCGCTCTACCTCGACGACCTCGAGAAGGTCCTGCTCGTGCCACAGGTGGCCACCGTGCTCTTCGACGACGTGACGACGCCGCTGCGGGTGTGGGTGCGCTCGTCGGCGATGCTCTTCCTGCTCATCGCGCTGGCGGCCTGGGCCGCCGGCCCGTCGAGCGCGGCCAGGGCGGTGCGGTCGGTGCCGGCCCGGCTGTCCGGGATGACGAGTGCCCCGACCGGCGCCCTGGGCTCGGCGAGCCGCTTTGTCGCACACAACGTCGTCGTGCTCCGCGCGGTGGTGGGCGGCCTGGCCGTGCTGGCCGTGCTCGTCGGCGACCGCCCGAGCGCCGGGACCCTGCTGCTCATCGCGGTGCTCACCGCGCTGGCGCTCGTGGTGCTCGAGGTACTGCGCCGGTGGGGTGCCGGTGGGGCGGGCGACGACGCGCTCGGCGATGCCGTGGTGCCCGAGGAGGCCGTGGCGGCGCCGGGAGCACCGGCCTAGCGGCGGCGGCCGACGAGCAGGTAGGCGGCGGGCAGCAGGCCCGCGGAGTTGACCACGGCCAGCCCCAGGGCCCAGGCCGCCTTGGGGCCGTTGACCTCGTCGACCGGGCGGTTCTTCAGGTCGATCAGGGCCCAGGTGCGCATTCCCGCGTCGAACACGCCGACCGTGATCATCAGGCGCTTGCGCGCGGGAGGGAGCTCGTCCCACTTCTGTCGGGCCGTGTGCACCGCTGACCTCCTGTCTCAGGCGTCGTCGCGGCAGACGTGGAAGCGCTCGAGGCGCGCCTCGCCGAACGCGAGGTCCGACCACCGGCCGGAGTAGTGCAGCACCGCGACTGCGCAGGTCGGGAACCCCTCCGCCATCTTGCGGTGGCCCTCGACGCTGCCGTCACCGTCGCAGAGCAGCTCGGCGAGCGAGGGGATGCCGGGGGCGTGTCCGACGACCATGAGCACGTCGGCGTCCTCGTCGGCCTCGTGGATGACCTCGAGCAGCCGCTCCGGTGTGGCGAGGTAGACGCGCCGGTCGAGGTGCACCTCGGTCTCGGGGCACCCGCTCGCCCACACGCTCTCGGTGGTCTGCTGGGTGCGCTCGGAGGTGGAGCAGAGCACCTCGTCGATGCCGATGCCGTGCTCGACCAGCCAGTGCCCGGCCGCGGTGGCGTCGCGCCGGCCGCGCTTGGTGAGCTGTCGCTCGTGGTCGTTGTCCCAACCCTGCTGCTCTGCCTTCGCGTGTCGGAGGAGGACGAGGGTGCGGTCCTGCGCTGCACGGGTCATACCCCGATCATGCACCCCCCGGTTCACCGCTGTCCTCCACCCCCGTGCCTTCTGGGTCACCCCGGGCTAGGTTGGCCCAGAGCCCGGAGCCGGTCCGCGGCCGCACGGAAGGGGACCCGGTGTCAGCAGTCGACGACATCCTTGGCGCACTACCCGCACAGCAGATCTCGCAGCAGGTGGGCGCGTCGCCCGACGAGGTGCGCACCGCCGCTGCGGCAGTGCTCCCGGCCCTGCTCGGTGGGCTGCAGGCCAACGCCGGCGACCCCGCGGGAGCGGGCTCCATCCTCCAGGCCCTGGGCCAGCACGACGACGACCTGCTCACCGGTGGCGCCGACCTGTCCGCCATCGACGAGCAGGACGGCAGCGCCATCGCGAGCCACATCTTCGGTGACCAGCAGGACGAGGTGGCCAACCGGCTCGGAGGTCTCCCGGCCGTGGGCGGCTCAGGCGCCGGTGGCGACCTGGTCAAGAAGCTGCTGCCCATCCTCGCCCCGATGGTGCTGTCCTGGCTCGCCAACAAGGTGCTCAAGGGTGGCGGCGGCACGGCATCCGCGCAGCCGGCCGGCCCCACACCCTCGCTGCCCGGTGGCGGTGGTGGCAGCACGCCGGGGTCGCTCGAGGACATGCTCAAGGACGTGCTCGGCGGCGCGGTGAGCGGTGGCTCGGGGGGCTCGTCAGCCGGCGCCGAGGCATCGGCCGGTTTCGACCCCGGCAGCATCATCGGCGACGTGCTCGGCGGCATCCTCGGCGGCGGCCGACGCTGAGGTCAGACTGGGAGCTCCGTCCGACGCCGGCCCGGGAGGGCGAGCAGCAGACCCACGACGAGCAGCACCGCGCCCATCCCGGCCGCCCACCACGCCGTGTCGGCCGGGATGCCGAGGTAGACGGTGATGCCCAGGATGCGCGACAGGCCCCACGGCAGGAGCCCAAGCTGGTCGTTCCATGCCGTCAGGGCACGCTCGAGCCCGACCAGGGCGACGACGGATGCCGGCACCGCCAGCCCCGCGCCCACCGCGGCGAGCACGGTGCCTGCCGCGCGCCGGCGACCACGGGTCACCGAGAGGGCCCACGCGGCCGCGACGAGGAGCCAGAGGAACCCCGCCACGGCGAGGGTGACGTAGACCGTGCGTTTCGCCGGCTCGGTCCAGAACGCGTACCAATAGCCACCGGGCCCGGTCGACGACATGGCGAGCAGGGCCAGGGCGCACCGCGCCACCAGCACCCCGCCGGCCGCCGCGACGACGCCCCACGGCACTCGGCCGCGCAGCAGCGCCCAGCCCACGCCGAGCAGCACGAGCCACGCCCCGAGCACGACGAGGAGGTGCACCGGTGCGAGGAAGGAGGTCTGCACCGCGCGGGTGGCGAGGAGCATCGCACCGGGGACGACGAGCAGGAGCGCCCGCTGACTGCGCGCCATCCCCGGCCCGACCTCTGCGGCCCGCCACGGGCGGGTCGCGACCGTCCACGTCGCGACGACCGCCGACGTCGGAGCCCCGCGGCGACGGTGAGCGAGCCATGCTCCTGCGCCCAGCCAGCCCAGCGCAAGCGCCAGCAGGCCGCGGGCAAGCCAGGCCATGGCCGGGTCTCGCTCGCTGCGGGAGATGCCCAGGTCGGCGGCGGTGAGGTTGTAGGCCGGGTGGTCGAGGTCACCCTGATAGCGCTCGAGGTGGGTTGCCGCCAGCGTGCGGTACCGCTCGAGCGCTGCAGCCCACTGCTCGCGAGCCCGGGGTGAGCCGGTGGCGTGCCACTGGCCCTGCCGCAGCACGAGCTCGCGGTACTCGGCGAGCAGCCCCAGGGTGTCGACCTCGTAGTCGAGCGTGCCCAGGAACGCGGTTCGCATGGCAGGGTCGCGCCAGGTGGTCGGGTCGGTGCCGGCCACGAGCGTCCGCATCCGCTCGGCGGCGCTGACTGCCCGATGCCCCTCGGTCACCGCCTCGTCGGCCCGGTTCCCGGTCACCGAGGAGATGACGTCGAGCACCGCCGAGTCGCCGGTGAGGATGTCCCACTCGAAGATCCACATCATTGGCGGCGGCTCGAGCCCGATCGCCTTGACCTTCTGCTCGGCGAACGGGCCGATGTACAGGCCCTGGGCCACGGCCTCCCGCGATCCGGCCATCGCCTCGGCCACGGCCCGCACGGTCGCCGGGTCGTCCGAGAACCAGCGTCGCGCCCAGTTGGCGGTCAGGGCGCTCACATCGGCGTCCGGGTCGCGGGCCAGTGCACCGGCCAGAACCGTGTTCAGCTCGTAGAGCTGCCAGAAGCCGGTCTTGAGGTAGAGCGTCATCGGTCCGGCCCGCCAGGGGCCGCCGTCCTGGGTCCACGTCCAGATGCCCTCGATGTGCGGGTTGGCGGCGAGCAGGCGCTTCAGGGCGTCGCGGTACTCGGCGCCCAGGTCGTTGGGGAAGGCACCGTAGCTCTCGAACTCCCGTCGGCTCTGGAACTCCACGATCCGTCGCTGGCTGCCTGAGAGCAGGGTCTCGTTGAGCGGCAGGTGGCTGTAGAAGTCGCCGAGGGTGTACTTCGTCGACACGACGAGCGAGGGCGAGTCGATGCCGTCGAGCACCGCGGCGTAGGACTGCGGGTTCGTGTGCATGTCGCCGACGGCCCCGACACCGACGCTCCACGAGCGGAAGATGACGTCGCGGTCGGTGCGCTCCGCCTGCTCGGTGAGGGCGGTGAGCATCGCGCGCACGGCATCCACGCTCGTGACGGCGAGCGAGCTGTAGTAGTCCCACCCGTCGACGTCGTACACCCGGCCCGCCTCGCCGATCCGCACCAGCACGCCGTCGAGCGAGGGGGCGGCGGCGTACAGCTCGTCGAGCCCCGCGGTGTAGACCGCCCACAGGTCGGGGCTGGTGGTGTCGAGCGAGCCCACGTGATCGGTGAGGTAGTGCTCGAGCGGCGTCGTGAGGCTCAGCATGTCGGTGCGAAGCACGACCTTCATGCCGAGCTGCTGCGCCCGGTCCCAGAAGGGGATGAAGGCCTGGCGCATCGCCAGGGCCCGGGCCACGTGCTCGTCCCCCTCGGCGTACACCGGCCCGTCGGGAGCACCGTCGAGGGTGACGAACTCGATGAACCCGGGAAAGGCGACCGCGGTGTAGCCGTTGGCGAGGCTGTGCCGCAGGAAGGTGTCGTAATCGGCGAATGCCTGCTTCAAGGCGGCCTGGTCGACGTAGGGAGCGACCGGCAGGATGACGTCGGCGAACGCCTTCGACGCGTGCGAGTAGTCGGTGCCGGCACGCCACTGCTCGGGGTCCGGGGTCACGCCGACAGCGCCCAGGTCGACCATGCGGAAGGGCAGCCGGGAACGCACCTCGTGCCCGATCCGCTCGGTCACGCCGTGGCCGCTGCGCACGGATGCCGCGAGGTCGTAGACCGCGCGCACCGCGCCACTCTCGCTCGCGGCGGTGACCCGCAGGTGGGTCTCATCGCCGTCGAGCCGGTAGGTGTCGTCGTCGAGGTCGCCGTCGCCGGCGTCGAGGCTGAGGGTCGCCCGTCCGTGGCGCGACGCGGCGGACGCGATGGCAGCGGTCAGCTCGTCGAGCGCCACTCGGGTGCGCTCGGTGTCGGGGGCGGTGGCCACCTCGACGGTCGGGGGCGACACCGCCGGGGCGACCGTTCTCACCGGGGTCGAGACGGCATCCATGCCGTCGACCGGCTCGGCGCTGATGCCGAGCGCGCTGCCGACCCCCAGGGCCACGAGCAGGCCGACGACGAGCAGCGCGACAGCCGTCACGGCCGCGCGCCAGCCACGCCCACGCGCCGTCGTCACAGCGCGGAGCGTAACCGGGCAGTCTGGTAGCCAGCCACCGCCGGGCTGGGAGGATGCCGGGCCGCGTCCCGGCGGGCAGTTCGAGGTCAGGCGGGTGCGACGGCCTCGTCGGTTGCGGCGTCCGCGGGTGCCGACGTGCGGATCAGGTGGTCGAACGCCGAGAGCGCGGCGGTCGCGCCACCGCCGGCAGCAGCGACGATCTGCTTCCAGGGTGCAGTGGTGCAGTCGCCGGCCGCGAAGACGCCGGGGATGCCGGTCGCGCCGCGCGCGTCGACGACGACCTCGCCGTGGGAGGTCATCGGCACGACGCCGTCGAGCCACTCGGTGTGGGGCAGCAGACCGATCTGCACGAACACGCCCTCGACGGGCAGCAGCTCGGCCTCGCCACCGGCGCGGGCGGCGTACCGGAGGCCGACGACCCGCGATCCGTCACCCACGACCTCGGTGCTCGCGGTGCCGAGCATGACATCGACGTTGGGCAGGCTGCGCGCCTTGCGCTGCAGCACCTTGTCGGCCTTGAGCTCGTCGGCGAACTCCACCAGCGTCACGTGCGACACCACGCCGGCCAGGTCGATGGCGGCCTCGACGCCGGAGTTGCCGCCACCCACGACCGCCACCCGCTTGCCCGTGAACAGTGGTCCGTCGCAGTGCGGGCAGAACGTGACGCCGCGGTTGCGGTGCTCGTCCTCGCCCGGCACGTCGAGGGTGCGCCAGCGGGCGCCGCTCGCGATGACGACGGTGCGGGAGCGCAGCACCCCGCCGGAGGCCAGGTGCACCTCGTGCAGGCCACCGACCTCGGATGCCGGGACGAGCCGCTGCGCGCTCTGCCCCGTCACGACCTCGACGCCGAGGCCACGCACCTGGCGCTCGAGGTCACCGGCCATGCGGGGGCCCTCGGTGTGCTCGACGGAGGGGTAGTTCTCGATCGTCATGGTGTCGAGCAGCTGGCCGCCGAAACGTTCCGCGAGCAGGCCGGTGCGGATGCCCTTGCGCGCGGTGTAGATGGCCGCAGTGGCGCCGGCCGGGCCGCCGCCGACGACGAGCACCTCGAAGGGATCCAATGACGCGAGTCGCTCGGTGTCGCGCTGGGCCGCGCCCTCGTCCAGCTGCGCGACCACCTCGTCGAGCGTCATCCGGCCCTGGCCGAAGAGCTCGCCGTTGCGGAAGACCATCGGCACGGCGAGCACGCCGCGCTGCTCCACCTCGTCGGGGAAGACGGCTCCGTCGATGGCGGTGTGCGAGATGCCGGGGTTGAGCACGGCCATCAGGTTGAGCGCCTGCACGACGTCGGGGCAGTTCTGGCAGCTCTGGCTGAAGTAGGTCTCGAACCGGTGCTCCCCGCGAAGGCCGCGCACGGCATCCAGCAGGTCCGTCGCTGCGGTCGACGGGTGCCCGCCGACCTGGAGCAGTGCCAGCACGAGGGAGGTGAACTCGTGGCCGAGCGGCAGCCCGGCGAACTCCACCTCGACGTCGGTGCCGGTGCGCACCACGCGGAACGAGGGACGCCGGCTGGCGCCCCCCGGCCGAACATGCGTGACCCGCCCGCCGGACAGCGACGCGACCTCGTCGAGCAGGTCGGCGACCTTCTGCGACGCGGACGAGCCGTCGAGGCTGGAGACCAGCTCGACCGGCTCGACGACCTTGGTGAGGTAGGCCGAGAGCTGCTGTGCGAGAGCGGGATCGAGCATGTGGGTCAGATCTTCCCCACGAGGTCGAGCGACGGCGCGAGGGTGTCCTCGCCCTCTTCCCACGTGGCGGGGCAGACCTCGCCCGGGTGGTTGCGCACGTAGATGGCGGCCTTGACCTTGCGGACCAGCTCGGCGGCGTTGCGGCCGATGCCCTCGGCGGTGACCTCGTTGAACTGGATGACGCCGTCGGGGTCGACGAGGAAGGTGCCGCGGTCGGCCAGGCCCTCGCCCTTGCGGAGGATCTTGAAGTTCTTGGAGATGCGGTGGGTCGGGTCGCCGACCATCGGGTAGGTCACCTTGCGGATGGTGTCGGAGACCTCGTGCCACGCCTTGTGGGTGAAGTGGGTGTCGGTGGAGACCGAGTAGACCTCGACGCCGAGGGCCTTGAGCTCCTCGTAGTGGTCGGCGAGGTCACCGAGCTCGGTGGGGCAGACGAAGGTGAAGTCAGCCGGGTAGAAGAAGAAGATCGCCCACTTCCCCTCGATGTCCGCGGAGGACACCGGGACGAACGAGCCGTTGACGAAGGCCGTGGCCTCGAAGGGCTTCACGGTCGTGTTGACGAGGGACATGCGAAGGTCACTGCTCCTTGGGTGGAGTACTTGGGGGTTCACTCCAGCGTTCGGGCACCACTGACGGCATCCGATAACTGGATCAGTTCAAGAGTATCGGTCCGCCGGGACCTCGCCTGCACTGGGTTCCGCACCGCGGAACGCCTGCGGCACACCGGGATACGTACTGTGACCCACGTCTCAACGAGACGCCGTCCCCGACCCGCCCGGGGCGGGGGGCTGGCGTCGGGTCAGGACTGGCCGAGCCGCTCCAGGATGAGGGCGCGGGCCGCGGCGGCGTCGCCCGAGCCCTTCATCTCGCGCATGACCTGACCGATGAGCGCGCCGACGGCCTGCACCTTGCCGTCGCGGATCTTGGCGGCGACGTCGGGGTTGGCGGCGATCACGGCATCCACCGCGGCCTCGAGCGCCCCGGTGTCCTGCGAGAGCGCGAGGCCTCGCGCGTCGGCCACGGCGGTCGGCGCGCCCTCACCCGAGAGCACGCCCTCCCACACCTGGCGGGCCATGCCGTCGTTGAGCCGCCCCGAGGTCACCAGCCCCTCGAGCTCGACCACGGATGCCGGGCCGACGCCCAGCCCAGCGGCGTAGGTCGGCACGTCGAGCCCCTCGGCGTTGGCGCGGCGGGCGACCTCGCCCGACCACCACTTGCGCGCGGCCGCCGGGGAGGCCCCCGCCGCAACGGTCTCCTCGACGAGCTCGACCAGCCCGGCGTTGACCACGTCGCGCATCTCGAGGTCGGCGAACCCCCAGTCAGCCTGCAGCCGCTTGCGACGCGCGGCCGGCGGCTCGGGCAGCGTGCCGCGCAGCGCGTCGACGTCCTCGCGTGACGGTGCGACCGGCACGAGGTCGGGCTCCGGGAAGTAGCGGTAGTCGTCGGCGTCGGACTTGACCCGACCCGACGTCGTGACGCCGGTGTCCTCGTGCCAGTGCCGGGTCTCCTGCACGATCGTGCCGCCGGAGGTCAGCACCGCCGCGTGGCGGCCGATCTCGTAGCGCACCGCCCGCTCGACCGAGCGCAGCGAGTTGACGTTCTTGGTCTCGGAGCGGGTGCCGAGCTTCGTGGCGTCCTTGCGCATCAGCGACAGGTTGACGTCACAGCGCATCGAGCCCTGCTCCATCCGCACGTCCGAGACGTCGAGCGCCTTGAGCAGGTCGCGCAGCGTCGCCACGTAGGCGCGGGCGATCTCAGGCGCGCGCTCCCCCGCGCCCATCATCGGCTTGGTGACGATCTCGATGAGCGGGATGCCGGCGCGGTTGTAGTCGACCAGGCTGTGCGTGGCGCCGTGGATGCGACCGGTGGAGCCGCCGACGTGCAGCGACTTGCCCGTGTCCTCCTCCATGTGGGCGCGCTCGATCTCGACCCGGTAGACGGTGCCGTCGTCGAGCTCGACGTCGAGGAACCCGTTGAACGCGATCGGCTCGTCGTACTGCGAGGTCTGGAAGTTCTTCGGCATGTCCGGGTAGAAGTAGTTCTTCCGGGCGAACCGGCACCACTGCGCGATCTCGCAGTTGAGCACCAGCCCGATGCGGATCGCCGACTCCACGGCCTTGACGTTGACGACGGGCAGCGCGCCGGGCAGGCCGAGGCACACCGGGCAGGTCTGGGTGTTGGGCTCGGCGCCGAACTCGGTGGGACAGCCGCAGAACATCTTCGTCGCGGTGTTGAGCTCGACGTGCACCTCGAGCCCCATCACCGGGTCGAAGGCCGCGATCGCCTCGTCGAACGGCAGGGTCGCCTCGGCGTGTGCCTGGGTGGTCATCGCTCAGGCCTCCTTCGTCGTCGTGCCGGCGGTGGACCCGAGCGCCGGGGCACGGTCGAGGATCGCGCCGCCCCAGGCGGCGGTGAGCCGCGCCTCGAGCGCCGCGCCGACGGCATACAGCCGGTGGTCCTGCATGGCGGGGGCCAGGATCTGGAAGCCGGCCGGCAGGCCGTCCTCCGGGGCCAGGCCGCTGGGCACTGACATGCCGGGGATGCCGGCCAGGTTGGCCGGGATGGTCGCGATGTCGTTGAGGTACATCGCCATCGGGTCGTCGAGCTTGTCGCCGAGCTTGAAGGCCGTGGTGGGAGCGGTGGGGCTGACCAGCACGTCGGCCTGCTCGAACGCCGCGGTGAAGTCGTTCGCGATGAGCCGCCGCACCTTCTGCGCGGAGCCGTAGTAGGCGTCGTAGTAGCCGCTCGAGAGGGCGTAGGTGCCCAGGATGATGCGCCGCTTGACCTCGTCGCCGAAGCCGGCGTCGCGGGTGGCCGCCATCACCTGCTCGGCGCTCGGGGCGTCGATGCCCTCGGGGGCGACGCGCAGGCCGTAGCGCATGGCGTCGAACTTGGCGAGGTTGCTCGAGGCCTCGCTCGGCAGGATCAGGTAGTAGGCGGCCAGCGCGTAGGTGAAGCTCGGGCACGAGACCTCGACCACCTCGGCACCGGCATCGACCAGGTGCTGCACGGCCTCGTCGAAGCGGGTCTGCACGCCGGCCTGGAAGCCCTCGCCGGTCAGCTCGCGCACGATGCCGATCCGCATGCCCCTGACGTCGCGCACGGCGGGCGGCCTCGACCACCGGCGGCACCGGGGCGTCGATGGAGGTGGAGTCCATCGGGTCGTGCCCGGCGATGACCTCGTGCAGCAGGGCGGCGTCGAGCACGGTGCGGGTGCACGGGCCGGCCTGGTCGAGCGAGGACGCGAGCGCCACGAGGCCGTAGCGGGACACGCCGCCGTAGGTGGGCTTGGTGCCCACTGTGCCGGTGACGGCCGCGGGCTGGCGAATCGAGCCACCCGTGTCGGTACCGATCGCCAGCGGCGCCTGGAACGACGAGACCACGGATGACGACCCGCCGCCGGACCCGCCCGGGATCCGCTCGAGGTCCCACGGGTTGTGGCTCGGGCCGTAGGCGCTGTGCTCGGTGGAGGAGCCCATCGCGAACTCGTCCATGTTGGTCTTGCCGAGGATCGGCATCCCCGCCTCGCGCAGCCGGGTCACCAGGGTCGCGTCGTAGGGCGGCACCCAGCCCTGCAGGATGCGTGATCCGCAGGTGGTCGGCAAGCCCTGCGTGGCCATGACGTCCTTGACGGCGATCGGCACGCCGGCCATCGCGTGCAGTGACTCGCCGGCGGCCCGGCGCCGGTCGACGGCGTCGGCCTGGGCGAGCGCGCCCTCGGCGTCGACGTGCAGGTATGAGTGCACGTCGCCGTCGACGGCGGCGGTGCGGTCGAGGTGGGCCTGGGCCACCTCGCGCGCCGACACGCTCCCCTGCGCGAGGAGGTCGGCGAGCTCGGCGGCGGTGGACCGGGTGAGGTCGGTGCTGGTCACATCATGACTTTCGGCTCTAGGACGTCAGGAGGTCACGGCGGGCGCCAGGTGGCGCGTGGTCATTCCTCGTCGAGGATGCGCGGCACGGCGAAGCGCTGCTGCTCGCTCTCGGGGGCGCCGGACAGCGCGGCCTCCGGCGTGAGCGAGGGGCGCACGACGTCGGGACGGGTCACGTTGACGATGGGCATCGGGTGGCTCATCGGCTCGACGTCGGCGATCGGCGCCTGCTGCACCGTCGCGACCGCCTCGAGGATGACGCCCAGCTCGCCGACCATGCGGTCGAGCTCAGCGTCGGAGAGGTCGATGCGGGCGAGACCGGCGAGGTGCGCCACGTCGTCACGGGTGAGGTCGGCCATGCGCGCCAGTCTATGGGGAGGCTCGCAGGCTGCCGTCCAACGGCTGGGAGGATGAGCCGGTGCTCACCGACACCGCGACCACCCAGGCTGTGCTCGACGTCGTCGGCGTGTTCGTCTTCGCGCTCTCGGGAGCGGTCGTCGCGGTGCGCGGCGGCCTCGACGTGTTCGGCATCCTCGTGCTGGCCTGGGTCGCCGGGCTGGGCGGCGGCATCATCCGCGACCTGTTCCTCGGCATCACGCCACCGGTGGCGGTCACCGACTGGCAGCTGCTCGCCGCCGCGGTGGCGGCCGCCGTGCTCGTCTTCCTGCTGCACGGCCGGTGGGAGGAGGTCGCGGCCCGCGCGCCCGACGTGCGCTGGCGTCGCCTGCCGTATGCCGTGAGCCTCCTCGACGCGGGTGGCCTCGCGATCTTCGCCGTGAACGGTGCACTGGTGGCGCTGAGCGCCGGTGCGGGGGCCCTTGCCTCGACGCTCATCGGCGGGATCACCGCCGTCGGGGGCGGGGTGATGCGCGACGTGCTCGCCGGGAGGGTGCCCGAGGTGCTGCAGCGCGAGCTCTACGCCCTGCCCGCGCTGCTCGGTGCCGCGCTCGTGGTGGTCGCCGATTACTACGGCGTGACCTCGCGGTGGACCATCTGGGGGTCGGTGGCGCTGGTCTTCACGATCCGGGTGGTCGCGGTGGCGCTGGACCTCAACGCGCCCACCGCGTTGCGCACATCCCGCACGGCGACGACCGAGCCGGACTCGGCCGGGGACTGAGCCGGGCGCGGCCCGGGACCGAGCCGGACTCGGCCGGGTCAGCAGGGGACCGGGACGGGTCAGCCGGCGTCGTCGGCCTGCTCCGTGCCGGCCGCGTCGGCTGTCTCGTCCGTTGCACCCCCTTCGCCTGCTGAGTCCGCTTCGTCCGCTGGGTCCGTTTCGCCGGCGCTGCCCGTCTCGAGCAGCTGCCGGAACCCCGCTTCGTCGAGGATGGTGAGCCCGAGCTCGCGCGCCTTGTCCTCCTTGGTGCCGGCGTTCTCGCCGACCACGACGTAGTCGGTCTTCTTCGACACCGACCCGGAGGCCTTGCCGCCGCGGGCGAGGATGGCCTCCTTGGTCTCGTCGCGGGAGAACCCCTCGAGCGAGCCGGTGACCACGACGGTCAGGCCGGCCAGGGTCTGCTCGACGGTCTCGTCGCGCTCGTCGACCATGCGCACGCCGTCGGCGGCCCACTGGTCGACGATGGCGACGTGCCACTCGTTGCCCGGCTTGTCGAACCAGTCGCGCACCGCCTCGGCGATGACCGGGCCGACGCCCTCGACGCCGGCGAGCTCGTCGACGCTCGCCTCACGGATACGCTGCATCGACCCGAGGTGCTGGGCGAGGGCCCGCGCTGCGGTGGGGCCGACGTGGCGGATCGACAGCGCCACGAGGACGCGCCAGAGCGGCTTCTGCTTCGCCTGGCCGAGGTTGTCGACGAGCTTCTGCCCGTTGGCCGACAGGACGCGGCCCTCGACGACGGCATCATCGGGGTCGGTCTTCTTCGCCGCCCTCGTGTAGAGCGGCACCTTCGCGATGTCCGCGGCGGTGAGGCCGAACAGGGTCGACTCGTCGTCGAGGACCCCCGAGTCGAGCAGGGCGACCGCGCCCTCGTAGCCCAGGGCCTCGATGTCGAAGGCCCCGCGCCCGGCCAGGCTCGACAGCCGCTCGCGCAGCTGCGCCGGGCACGCCTGGCTGTTGGGGCATCGGATGTCCTTGTCGCCCTCCTTCTCGGGAGCCAACGTCGTCCCGCAGGCCGGGCAGGTCGTCGGCATGACGAACTCGCGCTCGGTGCCGTCGCGCAGGTCGACGACCGGCCCGAGGATCTCGGGGATGACGTCACCGGCCTTGCGCAGCACCACGGTGTCGCCGATCAGGACACCCTTGCGCTGCACCTCCGTCGCGTTGTGCAGCGTGGCGCGCTCGACCGTGGACCCGGCGACCACGACCGGCTTCATGACCCCGAACGGCGTGACCCGGCCGGTGCGACCGACGTTGACCTGGATGTCGAGGAGCTTGGTGTTGACCTCCTCGGGCGGGTACTTGAAGGCGATGGCCCACCGCGGCGCGCGCGAGGTGGAGCCGAGCCGGCGCTGCACCGAGATCTCGTCGATCTTGACGACGACCCCGTCGATCTCGTGCTCGACGTCGTGCCGGTGCTCCCCCGTGTGCGCGATGAAGGCGTTGACCTCCTCGATCGTGTCGACGACCCGGAAGTGGGTGGAGACCGGCAGCCCCCACGCCTCGAGCGCGGCGTAGGCCTCGCTCTGCCGCGTCAGGTCGAACCCCTCGCGCCTGCCGAGGCCGTGGACGAGCATGCGCAGCTCACGACTCGCGGTGACGCGAGGGTCCTTCTGGCGCAACGACCCGGCCGCGGTGTTGCGCGGGTTGGCGTAGGGCGGCTTGCCCGCCGCGACGAGCTGGGCGTTGAGCTCACCGAACGCCTCGATCGGGAAGTAGACCTCGCCGCGCACCTCGACGAGGTCGGGCACCGGGTGCGTCGGGGTCGCCGCGAGCTCGGTCGGGATGCCGCGCACCGTGCGCACGTTGAGCGTGACGTCCTCGCCCGTTCGGCCGTCGCCGCGGGTCAGCGCGCGGGTGAGGCGCCCCTTCTCGTAGAGGAGGTTGACGGCCAGGCCGTCGATCTTCAGCTCGCACAGGTAGTGCAGCTCGGCACCGCCCGCGTCACGCGTGACCCGCGCGTTCCACTCGAGCATCTCCTCGGTCGAGAAGGCGTTGTCGAGGCTGAGCATCCGTTCGAGGTGGTCGACCGCGGTGAAGTCGGTGGAGAAGATCGCGCCACCGACCTGCTGGGTGGGGCTGTCAGGAGTGCGCAGGCTCGGGTGCGCCTCTTCCAGCGCGTTGAGCCGCCGCATCAGCAGGTCGTACTCGCCGTCGCTGATCGTCGGCGCGTCACGCACGTGGTAGGCGAACTGGTGACCCCGCGCCTCCTCGGCGAGGGTCTCCCATTCGTGCCGCACCTCGTCGGGCACGACGTCGCTCGGCTGCTCGGCAGCGGGGTCGGTCGGGGTCTCGCTCACCCGCTCATCCTGCCGCAGCCCACCGACGGTCAGCTGTTTGCCGCGCCCCGCGCCAGCAGCACGTCGCGGGTGACCTCGAGCTGGCCGAGGTGCTGGGCGAGCTCCTCGTAGACGTGCAGCAGCACCTCGCCCTGGGTCAGGTAGGAGATCGAGCCGTCCTTGTCGTGGGCGGGGTCGAGCGGTAGCTCACTCGGGGATGCCGCCCGCGCGTCCTCGTGCAGGCGCGCCCGGGTCCCGTGCAGTAGAGCGAGCGCCTCGGCCACCGTCCCGGTGGCGGTGAACTCGGCGGCGCGGTCGCGCGGCACGTGGATGCCGAGGTTGACCGTGCGCACCCAGCGGGTCGTCATCCCGGATACGTGCGTGGCGAGGGCGAACGCCGAGTTCGACCCGGGGATGCCGCCCAGCCGCGCGTTGACGAGGTCGTCACCCAGCGCGGTCACGATGTCGGCATACGCGTCGAGGGCGCGGTCGCAGCAGGCGAGGTACTCGTCGAGGGAGATCATCGCGCCACGGTAGCGACGTCATCCGATCGTCTCGGCCCTGCGAGGCAGGCCGGGCGTAACCCCGCCCCGGCGCTCCCCTTGGCAGCAGCGACGCACAGTGCCAGCCTCGGTTCATGGTGATGCCGCTGCCCGACAACGTCACGACCGCCGAGCTGCTCCGCTGGGTGTTCGACCGGCTCAACGACCACGACGCCGCGTCGCTGCGACGCTTCTGGACCCCGGAGACCGTGGAGTACTTCCCGGACGCGACCTGCCGAGGGGCCGATGAGGTCGCAAGCTACTTCGAGGACAAGTTCGCGAACATCGAGGGGTTCCACCTCCAGCCCGTGGCGATCGTGGTCGACGGCGACGACGCACTGGTGCACTGGCGGATGACCGGCCGCCACGTCGGACCGGTTCTGGGCATCGCAGGCACCGGGCGGACGATCGAGCTGGACGGCATCGACCACTTCGTGCTCGGGGAGGCCACGGTCATCTCCAACACCGTGGTGTTCGACCAGCTCTCGTTCGCCCGCCAGGTGGGGCTGCTGCCGGCCGACGGGTCGGCGACCGACCGGCTGCTCAAGGGCGCGTTCAACGCCAGGACCCGGTTGGTCGCCGCGGCCCGGCGTCGGCGGCAGCGGTAGTCGGGGCGAACCGAGTCAGCCGGAGGACCCGGGAGGGCGGCCGCCGTGCGGATCAGCCAGCGAAGGCTGCCCCGTCGGGACCTTGGGTCGCACCGCAGCCGGGTCGCTCACTCGCGGTGGGCGACGACGTTGACGACCGTTCCGTCGGGCGCGCGCACGTGAAACCGGCGTACTCCCCACTCCTCCGTGGTCAGGGGGTGCACGATCTCGTAACCGTGCTCCTGCGCCTCGCGGTAGGCGGCGTCGACGTCATCGGTGTGCACCGAGATCGAGGAGTCCTCGGGCGAGGTGAGGTCACCGGTGACCAGCTGCACGTGGGCGCCGGTCTCGGTGTTGGTGTAGCGGGCCACCCAGCCCAGGTTGAACTCCTCGGTGCCCAGCCCGAGAAAGCCGGTGTAGAACCCCTTGGCAGCCTCGATGTCGGGCACCGCGAGGTTGGTGGTGATCCGGACCGATCGCATGTTCTCCCCCTGTCGACGTCTTTGTCGGTGTCGTCTCGCCTTGATCGTCGTCGGCTCCGCACGTCGTGTCCACTGCGCCAACGGCATCGGCGGTTGTGTCGACGTCGAGCAGCGGTCAGCTCAGGTCACGGCGGCGGGTCTGCTCCGGGGAGTTCTCGGTGACGCAGAACGGCAGGCCTGCGAGGTCCCCCAGCACGTGCCAGCCGCCGTCGCCCCGGCGAACTCGGCCCGGCTGGCGGCCGGCAGCACGCAGAACCGCAACCCGCCGGGCGACCGCAGCGCCACCCATCGCTCGAAGCGCCCGGTGACCACGGCTCCCCCAGCGAGGGCCGCGGCGATGCTCGTCCGGAATCCTCGGACTCCACGTCGATGTGCACCCGCGGTGCGCCATCGACGCCCTGGAGGTGCACGTAGGGCGCCCCCCGGGGCTCGAAGCTGCGCAGCTCGGGGTGGCCGGGCCACGGGTCACCGAGCTGCCACCCGAGCGCCCGCTGCCAGAACTCCGCGGTCGAGGCGTGCAGCTCGGACGGGACGTCGATCACGGTGTGCAGCCGGGCCATCGCGCGAGGATAAGGAGCGGAGCCGGTGACCGAGGTCGCAGGCAGCGGTCGAGTTCCACCGCTGCGGCCAGGCCGCTGAAGGCAAGGGTCTTGGGCGCAGCGGCTGTGCCCGGCGCGGCTCGGCGGCCCTGGCGACCGCCCAAAGCCCGGCGCGGCTCCGCGGCTCTGGCGGCCGCACAAGGGCCCGGCGCGGCCCGGCGGTTCTGGTGACCGGACGCGACCGGCGGTCTCGCTTGTCACCAGCGCGGTCCAACCGACCGAGGCGATGCACCCGAGTGACAGAAGTGGCAGGCTGGTCCCGCGCCGCGACCCACCCCGCGCACCACGCTTGGCCGGTTTGGGGCGCCCGGGAACCACTTACGACGACGGAGGCACGACGATGCCGCGACACCGGATCTTCGACATGAGCTTCGCAAGCGTCTACCCGCACTACATCGCCAAGGCCGAGCGCAAGGGCCACACCAAGGGCGAGGTCGACCACGTCATCTCCTGGCTCACCGGCTACGACGAAGCTGGACTGGACCGGGTCATCGCCGACGAGGTCGACTTCGAGACCTTCTTCGCGCAGGCCCCAGAGATGAACCCGAACGCCTCGCTGATCACGGGCACCATCTGCGGCCACCGGGTGCAGGAGATCGAGGACCCGCTGATGCAGAAGATCCGCTACATGGACCTGCTGGTCGACGAGGTGGCCAGGGGCAAGAAGATGACCTCGATCCTGCGCGGCAGCACCGCGAACGCCTGAAGCCTCCGGCAGCCGCTCCGGCGCGACCGGCGGCTCGATCAGGGTCACGCGACGGCGCTGCTGCCGTCGGGGTGGTGGCCGGCGCCGACGCCGGCGAGGTACGCCTCGTGCCAGGCCAGGTAGGCGGGGTCGTCGTCTCGCCAACCACCGTGGCCGTGCGCGTCCTGCTCGGCCAGGTCGTGCCAGGCGTCGCTGAGCTGGTCGAGGTCGTGCAGGGCCAGCCGCCGGTCGGCCTCGTCGCTGTGGGTGACCGCAGCCACCAGCTCCAGTAGCCGTTGCCGGGTCAGGGGTGGCGGGTCGTGCTCGGCGCGTTGCCGGGCCAGCCATTCCAGCTGCCGGTCGTAGGAGCCTGGGTGCAGGTCCCAGATCACGTACCGGCCCAGCTCATCCGGTGTCGTGCGCACCTGCGCCCACAGTCGTCGGCTGTGCACGAACGTGTGGTGCCGCTGGCACAACAAGGCCGCGTTGTCGACATCCGACAGGCCCCCGTCGGCCCAGTGCAGCACATGGTGCGCCTTCGCCCAGCTCCCCGGTGCCGTGCACCCCGGGAAGGTGCACGTCCGGTCCCGACGCCACAACCTCCTGCGTTGCGCCCTCGTGAACAGGCGCACCACCCGCCCCAGGTCCAGGTCCTCCCCCGCCGAGCCGAGCACGTGCGGGATCAACGCCGCATCACACGCCACCCGACGCAGCACCTCAGGCGAGAGCAGCACCCCGGTCGCGGTCGACCCCACCACCTCACCCGCCCCGGTCAGCTCCTGAAGGTCACTCAGGGCAATGGTCACGTGCAGCGCCGCGCCTGCCCCCGCTGCCCCCTCACCACCCTGCGCGTCCGCGTCGATTGCGCTGGACCGGCGGCACACCTCCGCCAGCGCCTCCACCCGCCGCTGCCCCGCCGGGCGCAGATCCCGCTGCCCCGTCTGCTCGTTCGGCACCGGCGCCGACAACGGACCGATCGCCGCCTCCAGCACCGCCGCCTGCTCCGGAGTCACCACCAGCTGGTACTCCGTGACATCCCCCGACGCCACCCACGGCTGCGACAACCGAGCCACCGAAGCCAACCGCTCCTGCAACTGGTCCAACTCCCCCGGTAGGCCGTACCTCGCGATCATCGCCGGGCGCAGCTTGCGCATCTGACCCGCACCCCACACCGTGCCCAACCCCAACAACCCCTCCACCACCAACGGCAGCGCGTCCGGGTCCAGGCGCGGCTCCAACCGGGCCACCTCACCCAACGCGCTCAACGCCAACGACGGTGACACCGACCCGTCCTTCACGCCGGCCCAGACCATCCCGAGCGGCGAGGCCGGGTCCGGCTCCGCCGCGGCATCCGGCGCCAAGCTCCCCGCCGACCGAGCCACGTTCGCGACCTCCATGGCCAGCTTCGCCACCTGACCGGCACCGCCCTGCCGCAACGACGGCGCCTGATCCCGCACCCACGCGTGCGCGTTCATCCCCGACTCCGCCACCACACCCCGCCGGACCGCCTCAACCGCGACCTGAGCGCGCACCGCACGCCGCCCGCGCCGTCACCGCGTCGACCTCCCCCATCAGCTCGCCCAGCTCGGCATCCGAGGCCTGCCCCAACACCTCACCCAACCCGGCCAACGCCACCCGAGCAGCAGCCACCGCGGAGCGACGCTCCGCAAGTCCCAACCCCCTGATGGCCATGCTCCATCATAATCGAACATGTGTTCGTTCCACAAGCCATCCACAACCCCAGCTCGCCATCAGCAGAGCCGGGCTCACCAGACCAACCGGAGGAAACGTTCAACGCCCGATCCGCCCAACCCAACTCGCGCGACGATTCTCTGGCGCACCGACGTCAGGGCAGGTCAGGATGGGGCAGCCGCCACCGCCGTCGGACGACAGGGAGCCCCACCATGACCAACCTCGCGACGAACCTCACCACCACCGCCGCGAAGTACCCCGAGCAGGCCGCGCTACGGGTCAACGGCCAGGGCATCACCTACGCCCAGCTGCATGGCATGGCCGCGAAGGTCGCAGGAGCCCTGCGCGCCAACGGCATCCAGCCCGGCGACCGCGTCGCGATCATCCTCCCGAACGTGCCCGCCTTCCCCGTCGTCTACTGGGGCATCCTGCTGGCCGGCTGCACCGTCGTGCCGATGAACCCGCTGCTCAAGGCCGGCGAGATCGACTACTTCTTCTCGGACTCGGGCGCGAAGATCGCCTTCGTCTGGCCCGACTTCGTCGCCGAGGCGACCAAGGGCGCCGCCAACAGCGGCACCCGGATCATCGAGTGCGGGCCGATCGGCCCGGTCGAGGGCAGCCTCGAGGGCGGCGAGCCGATCGCCGAGCCGCACGAGCGCGACGACGACGACACCGCGATCATCCTCTACACCTCGGGCACCACCGGCCGCCCCAAGGGCGCCGAGCTGACCCACCGCAACATCCACCTCAACGCCACGCGCTCGTGCACCTCCATCCAGGAGATCACCCCCGACGACATCGTCATGGGCTGCCTACCGCTCTTCCACGTCTTCGGGCTCGTCGTCGGCCTCAACGCCGCGACCATCGCGGGCGCGAGCCTGGCCCTCATCCCCCGCTTCGACCCGGCGGCGGCGATCGAGGTCATCGAGAAGGAGCGGGTCACGATCATGCAGGGCGTGCCCACGATGTACGCCGCGATCCTCAACCACCCGCAGTCCGACGGCATGGACACCTCCGCGCTGCGCGTCTGCGCGTCCGGGGGGTCGGCAATGCCGCTGGAGGTCATGAAGTCCTTCGAGGACAAGTTCGGCTGCATCATCCTGGAGGGCTACGGCCTGTCCGAGACCAGCCCCGTGGCCAGCTTCAACATGCCCGACCGCGAGCGCAAACCCGGCACCATCGGTGTCGCCATCCCCGGCTGCGAGATGAAGTGCGTCGACCTCGACGGCAACGAGGTGCCGGTCGGCGAGGTCGGCGAGATCGCGATCCGCGGCGACAACGTCATGAAGGGCTACTGGAACAAGCCCGAGGCCACCGCCGAGGCCATCCCCGACGGCTGGTTCCGCACCGGCGACCTCGCGACCATGGACGACGAGGGCTACTTCACGATCGTCGACCGCAAGAAGGACATGATCCTGCGCGGCGGCATGAACGTGTACCCGCGCGAGGTCGAGGAGGTCATCTACACCCACCCCGACGTCGTCGAGGTCGCGGTCGTCGGGATGCCGGACGAGCTGATGGGCGAGCAGGTGGGCGCCGCGGTCGCCCTGCGCGAGGGTGCCACGGCGACCCCGGAGGACATCATCGAGTACACCAAGGAGCGGATCGCCGCCTACAAGTACCCGCGCAAGGTGTGGGTGGTGTCGGAGCTGCCCAAGGGGCCGACCGGCAAGATCCTGCGCCGCGAGGTGCACGCCCCGGCGCAGGGGTGAGCGTCCAAGGCCCGTCACGGATGCCGTCCGCCTCCGTCGCGCCCGGCGCGCCCCTCGAGCGCCCCGCACCCCGGTGGAGCACCGCGGGGCTGGTGCTCCTGGGCGTGTGGTCTGCCCTCCTCACTGCTGCCGTCGCGCTGTGGGTGTTCGCGGCGTTCCTCTCCGGGTCCGCAAGCGGCGACCGTGGTCTGGTGCGGTTCGTCGGTGCCCCGTTCGTGCTGGTGGCCCTGGGCCTGCTCTGGTGGGCCTGGCGTTCGGCCCAGGCCCTGCGTCGGGCGCGTCGGGAGGGATGGACCCTGCTCCTCGTGCTCGGCGGAGTGGCCGTGATGCAGGCGGTGCTGACGGCGCGGGCCGTGCTCGCCTCGTCCGGCACCAGCAGCACCAGCGGCGCCGGCGGCACCAGCGGGGCCAGCGGTGCCGGGCTGCCGCCGGAGGTCGCCGCCGGTCTGCTGGCTGCCATCGTGCTGGGGCTGGTGTCGGTGACCGTCTCCCTGCTGGCGCGCCGCGCCTGGGCCGCCACCGAGGCCGCCGAGGCCGACGCCGAGGGCACCGAGGCCGAGAGCGCCGCTACCTGACAGGTAGGGCGGACCCGGTCACGGCATCCGCGTCGAGTGCGGAAACGGTCGCCCTGGCAACCACTTCCGCACTCACGGCGGAAAGCCGTTACCAGCGCCCTCATCGACCGGACGGAACCGCCTGCTCCCGGTCGCCCGTCGCCACGGCCTGCGGCGACCGCGGTCGCCGGTTGATGACGTACGCCGCACCGAGCACGATGACGAAGCCCACGACCTGCCACGGCCCGAGCCGCTCCCCCAGCACGAGCACGCCCAGCACGACGGACACCACGGGGATCAGGTAGGTGATCGTCGAGCCGATCACCGGCCCGGCGCCGCGCACCACGTCGAACTGCAGGGTGTAGGCGAACCCGGTGCCGACCAGGCCGAGCACGAGCACGCACACCAGCGGCAGCCAGAACCAGGTGCCGGCGTCAGGGGCGTCGTAGGACCAGATCGCCGCCAGCCCCTCCGGCTGCAGCAGCGCCCACCCGAGCACCACCGGCACCATCAGCACCAGCGCGGTGAGCAGGGTTGCGGCCGGCTGGGAGAGACCACCCAGGTCGACGCCACTCAGGAAGCGCCGGTTGTAGGTCCAGCCGATGCCGTAGCTCGCGCCACCGGCCAGGGCCATCGAGAACCCGACGAGGTCGGGCCGGTCGACGGAGGTCCACGGCTGCATGATCGTGACCACGCCGAGGAAGCCGACGCCCACGGCCACGAGCCGCCGCCCGGTGACCCGCTCCCCGGGCAGGATCGCCATGGTGGCCAGCACCGTGGCGATCGGCGTTGCGGCGTTGCCGATGCCGGCCAGCGCCGAGCTGATCCGGGTCTCGGACAGCGCGAAGAGCGTGAACGGCAGCGCGCCGAGGAAGAACCCGCACACGAACAGGTGGCCCCACACCCGCCGCCCGGTGGGCAGGTGCCCGCCCCGCGCCAGCAGCAGCAGCATGAGGACGGCCGCCCCCGACAGGATGCGCAGCCCCGAGATCTGCACCGCCGACAGCGACTCGAGCCCGACCTTCATCAGCAGGAAGCTCGAACCCCAGATCAGCACCAGGGCGACGTACTTCACCTGCCACGGCACGCGGGTCTGTGTCACGACGGCACCTCCTCACCGAGTCGGCGCGCGGTGTCGAGCGCCGCCCGTACAACGCCCTGGGCCCCCTGCGGCGTGAGCCCGGCGAGCCCGCAGGTCGGCGACACGACCAGCCCGCGCAGCGCGTCGGAGCCCAGCCCGGACCGCTCGAACCCCTCGAGCACGAGTGCCCGGGCACCCGCGTCGGTGCCGGACCCGTCGGTGGGCAGGGCGCCGACCCAGATGCCGGTGCCGGCGTCGAGGGTGGCCGCCACCGACTCCCAGCGGGCCGGCGTCGCGGCGGTGAGGTCGACCGCCAGCGCACCGGCGCCGGTGGCCCGCAGCAGCGGCAGGGGCGCGGAGGGAGAACAGCAGTGCACGACGGTCGGCCCGGCGTGCGCGGCCAGCACGAACTCCAGGCCGCGCATCACGACCTGCGGGTCGACCGCGCGCACCCGCCCGAACCCGGACGACGTGGGCAGCGACCCCTCGAGCACGGCCGGCAGCGACGGCTCATCGACCTGCAGCACGACCTCGGCCCCCGGCACCAGCCGCCGCACGTCGGAGACGTATGCCTGGATGCCGTCGGCGAGCGACGCGACCAGGTCGGCCACCGCTCCCGGGTCGGCCACGACCCGCTCGCCGCGGTTGAGCCGCAGCGAGGCAGCGAGCGTCCACGGCCCGGCCACCTGCACCTTGAGCGCGCCGACGTAGCCGTCGTAGGCCTCGGCGAGCTCGTCGAGGTCCTCACGGTGGAACGATGCAGCGCGCGCGGCATCCAGCCCCGGCCGGTCGACGAAGCGCCACCCGCTCGGCTGGAGGTCGACCGGCAGGTCGACGAGCAACCCGGCGGCTCGCCCGATGATGTCGGCTCCCGGCCCGCGGGCCGGGGTCTCGGGGCAGTGCGGCAGCCCCACTCCCTCGCCGTCGACGAGGAGGTCGCGCACCGTGCGCACCGCCTCGCGCGCCGACGTGCCCGGCCAGGACCCGATGCCGGTCGCCCGTACCGGCGCGACGACGGCATCCGGCACCGGCACCTGCGTCACGGGGTCCACCGTTGCACCAGCGCTGTCACCGACGCCGGCACCGGCGTGCCGGCCTCGACCGACCACGGCGCAGGCTCAGGAACACCGGCAACCACACGGAACGGCACGACCCCCGACCACGCGTCGGTCTCCTCCTCGGGCACCGAGGGGCCGCCGGAGCGCTCCTTGAGCAGCCAGCGGCCGGGCACGATCGGCAGCTCCATGGCGAGGGTGGCGACCTCCTCGCGGCGGTTCATGGCACGGACCTCGGCGGGCCGGCCCGGGATCAGCCGCTCCGAGAGCAGCTCGAGCGCGGTGGTGCGCCCGGCGTCATCGAGCGGGGTGAGCTCGCCGTGGATGACGGCCGAGCGGTAGTTGGCCGACGACTCGAAGGTGGTGTGCGCCACGACCAGCCCGTCGACGACGGTGACGCTGAGCACCGCCGGTGCCCCCGCGGCCACCTGGCGCAGCGCCCCGGCCCCGGTCGAGCCGTGCAGCAGGATGCGGTCGCCGGCGCGGGCGAAGAGCATCGGCACCACCCAGGGGCGGCCGTCGACCACGGTCGACAGGGTGCCGGCGAGCACCTCGTCGAGCAGGGCGTCGAGCGCCTCGCGCTCGGACCGCCCGCGCTCGGCGTGCCGGCGCAGGCGCTCGACCGGCGCGTCACCGCCCACCCGGCCGGCGTAGCCCGGCCCGGGGCACACGGCATCCGACACCACCCGCGTCGTGGATGCCGGGTGACGGGCCAGCGCGTCGCCCACCCGGGTGGGGCGCGGCATCAACGCGCCACCGCAGTTGGGGCAGGTGCGCTCGAGGTGCTCGGAGCAGCCGGCGCAGAAGGTGCACTCGAAGGAGCAGACCACCGCCCCCACGTCGTCGGCCGGCAGGTCGACGTCGCAGCACTCGCACCCTGGTCGCATCTCGAGCCCGCTCACCGCGTCATCCTCTCGCGCCGCCCCGACAGGCGCGGCATCAGTCGTTCCACCGGAGCAGCGCGGCTCCGCGGGGCGTCGCCCCGGCACCAGTGAACGCCATGGAACTGGACCTCGCCAAGATCCACTAGCGACCGGTTTCGCAGGACCAGTATCCTCGACGGATGCCGCGCACCCCACGCCCGGTCGACCTCGCCCTCGACGTCGCCGACGGCCCGGCCCCGCTGCGGCACCGGCTGGCCGACGCGGTGGTCGGCGAGCTGCGGGCGGGCCGGCTGCGCCCGGGTGACGCACTGCCGTCCACCCGGGCGCTCTCGAACGCGCTGGGCCTGTCCCGCGGGCCGGTGGTCGCGGCCTACGACGAGCTCGCCGCAGCGGGTTTCGTCGTCAGCCGGCCGGGCTCGGGCGCCGTCGTCGCGCCGGGTGCCGACCGGGCCGCTGCAGCCGGCGCCCTCACCCACGTGCACACCCCGCGAGGCCCGGGCGCCGGGCCCGAGCAGCGCCCGGCCGCACCGCCGCGCTGGGACCTGCGCCCCGGGCGGCCCGACACCTCGCTCGTCGACCCGGCGGCCTGGCGTCGGGCGTGGCGGGTCGCGGCGTCTGCGGTGCCCGGCAACGACGCCGGCGCCGGCCCGGCCCACGACCGACTGCGTCACGTGCTCGCGGAGCACCTGCGCCGCAGCCGAGGGGTCGCGGTCGCCCCCGACGACCTGCTCGTCGTGCCCGGCGTCGGCGCCTCGCTGCGCGCCCTGCCCGCCGCACTGGGCCTGGTCGGCGCCACCGTCGCGCTCGAGGACCCCGGCTACGTCGAGGCCTGGACCGCCTTCTCCACGGAGGGCGTGCGGGTCGCCGCAGTTCCGGTCGACGGCGACGGGCTCGACCCCGCCCACCTCCCCCGGGGCGCCGTCGCCGCCTACGTCACCCCCTCGCACCAGTACCCCCTGGGGGCGCGGATGCCGGTCACCCGCCGCGTGCAGCTGCTCGGGTGGGCGCGCCGCACCGACGCGCTGGTGCTCGAGGACGACTACGACGGCGAGTTCCGCTACGACGTCTCGCCGCTGCCGGCGCTGCGCTCGCTGCCCGGAGCCGAGGAGCACGTGCTCTACATCGGCACGGCATCCAAGCTGGTGGCACCCTCGCTGCGGGTCGCGTGGATGGCGCCGCCGCGACGCCTGCGTGAGCGACTACGGCGCGAGCTCGAGTCGCGCGGGCTGGTCGTCAACGAGGTGACCGGGCTGGCGCTCGCCGAGCTCGTCGCGTCCGGCGCCCTGGCCGCCCACCACGCGCGCGCCTCCCGCACCTACGCCGCCCGGCGAGCGGCCCTGGTCACCGCCGTGGGCCGGCACCTGCCAGGCGCCAGGCTGGAGGGCGTCGACGCCGGGCTGCACGTGGTGCTGCGGCTGCCCGACGACGTCGACGACCTCGAGCTGGTCTCGCGGCTCGCGGAGCGGGGCCTGGCGGCCAGCCCGCTGTCCGCCTACGCGGTCGAGGCGCCGGTACGCGGGCTGGTGCTCTGCTACGCCGGGCTGCCCGAGACCCGGGCCGACGCCGCCGTGCGCACCCTGGCCGCGACCCTCGCGGGGCCGTGACGCGAGGGCCAGGAACACCCGCGATGCGACCAGGATCACGCGCCAGCGGGGGTGTTCTGGCCGACCTCGGTAGGAGCCCGCCGTGCGCGACAACTACAGTGCGTAGCAGGTCCATCCGGTGACGGCACCGGGACCCCCACCGGTGCCAGTCCGCGAGACCGTGCGCAGAAGGACGTTCGCGTGGCACAGCTGCTCATGACCGGCTTCCCCGGTTTTCTCGGATCCGCCCTGCTACCAAGGCTGCTCGCCCGACGGCCCGACACCGACGCTGTCTGCCTGGTGCAGCCCCAGCACGCCGTGCTGGCGCGCTCCCGGGTCAAGGAGCTCGAGATCACCGACCCGCACACGATGGGCCGCATCCGGCTCGTCGAGGGCGACATCACGGTGGCCGGCCTCGGGCTGGGCACCGACGAGCGCCAGCGCCTCGACGACGTGCGCGAGGTGTGGCACCTCGCGGCCGTCTACGACCTCGCCGTGGCACCGCAGATCGCCCGCCGGGTGAACGTCGACGGCACCACCAACGTGCTGGACTTCTGCCGCGAGCAGCCCCAGCTGCGCCGCCTGCAGTACGTCAGCACCTGCTACGTCAGCGGCCGCTACGAGGGCGAGTTCGCCGAGGACACCCTCGACGCCGGCCAGGTGTTCCGCAACCACTACGAGGAGACCAAGTACAAGGCCGAGCTGCTCGTGCGCAAGGCGATGGCCGACGGCGTCCCCGCCACCATCTACCGCCCGGGCATCGTCGTCGGCGACTCCCAGACCGGTGCCACCCAGAAGTACGACGGCCCCTACTTCCTCGCGACCTTCCTCGCGCGCCAGGCCTCGATCGCGGTGGTCCCGGCCGTCGGGGACGCCGACCGGGTGCGGGTCTGCCTCGTGCCCCGCGACTTCGTGGTGGGCGCGATGGACGAGCTGTCGGTGCTCGAGGAGTCGGCCGGGCGCACCTACGCCCTCGTCGACCCCGACCCGCCGACCGTGCGCGAGGTCGTCTCGACCTTCGCCCGGCACCGCGACACCAAGGTCGTCTGGATGCCGTTGCCGCTGGCTCCGGTGCACGCGATCGTCGAGTACGTCCCCGGCATGGAGCGGCTGCTCGGGCTGCCCGCCGAGGCCCTCGACTACTTCGCCTCCCCCACCACCTACGCGACGGCGAACACGACACGCGACCTCACGGCATCCGGCCTGACCTGCCCGCCGTTCCAGAGCTATGCCGGACTCCTGCTCGACTTCATGCAGGCCCACCCGGAGTACGACGCCAACGCGATGACCTGAGCACCACCCCCCTGGAAGGACACCATGGCCCGCACAAGGACCCGACGCGCCGACCCACCCCTGGTGGTCGTCGAGATCAGCCTGGGCGCGTCCGAGCGCGACCACGACGTGACCGTGGAGTTCCTCGGTCGGCCGGTGCGCCTGCTGCGCATCGGCACCGACGGCGACCTGCGCACCGCCGAGACGCTGGTGCGCCGCTGGGTGCCACTCGCCGACGCCATCGCCGTCAACGGGGCCGCCGAGGCCCTGGCCACCGGCGCGCTCGACACCGACCCGGCCGAGGCGATCGCCCGGCTGAAGGCGGCCGCCGCCGACGGCACCGCCACCGACGGGCGGCGCCTGCACGAGGTGCTGCAGGAGTGGTCGGTGCGCTGGGTGCAGAACGAGATGCCCGGCTACTTCTCCAACGCCCGCACCATCGTGCTCGGGGTCGACCACGCCCGCACGGTGCGGGTGCTGCGCGAGTTCACCGACAACATCCACGTGCAGCGACCTCCGACACCCGACGGCTGGGCCGGTCGGCTCTCCCCCGCCCCCGTGCTCGGCGCCACCGCCAACGCCGTCGCCTGGCCGCTGCGCCAGGTCAGCGCCGCCGTGCGCGAGGACACCTTCGTGCCCTCCGAGCTCGCCAACCGCTCCTGGCTGGCGCACCGCCCGGAGGACAGCGACGTGGTGGTCGCGAGCTACCACGAGCTCGTCACCTCCGGCTTCAGCGAGCTGCACGGGATGGCGGTCATCACGTCCGCCGTCACCGACGACCAGCTCGCCGACCTCGCCGCCCGCGACGTCGACCTCGTGGTCGACACCACGCCGCAGCCCTACGACGTCACCATCGACGTGGCCACCCTCGAGGCGATGATGCGCGCCACCGTGCGGGCCCCCGGCGGAGCCCCCGAGAGGCTCGACGACGACGACCTGCTCGAGATCATCCTCACCGCGGGTCTGGTGCCACGGCTGCTCGAGCCGAACGGGCCACGCCGGAAGAGCCGGTTCGCGTTCGTCATCCACCCGCTCTCGCAGCGGTTCTTCGCCAAGATCGAGCCGCTCGGCACGATCATGCGGGTCTCGCCCCAGCCCGTCACCAACGCCATCGAGAAGGCGATGGCCTACGCGCCGCCGATGGTCTACAGCCACGTCACCGGCATCACCTCACCGACCGGGGCCGAGGCGGAGGGCTGGCTCATCTCAGTGGGTGGCACCCCGAAGGAGATCCTCGCGCACGACCCGGAGTTCACCTACGAGAAGCTGCTGGTCGCCGCCGAGGTGGCGCGTGGCCTGGGCGCCCAGATCATGGGGCTGGGCGCGTTCACCAAGGTCGTCGGCGACGCCGGGGTGACCGTGGCACGCAAGTCGTCGCTGCCCATCACCACCGGCAACAGCTACAGCGCGTCGGGCGCCCTGTGGGCCGCCCACGAGGCGGTCGACCGGCTCGGCCTGCTCGAGCGGGGCGACGACGGCATCATCCACGGCCGCACCATGGTCGTCGGCGCGACGGGCGCGATCGGGTCGGTCTGTGCGCGGCTGCTGGCCCTGGCCAGCGACGAGCTGTGGCTGGTCTCCCCCGAGACGGCCAAGCTGCTGGCCCTCAAGCAGGACATCGAGCGCGAGCACCCGCGCGCCGTCGTGCACGCTGCCGCGACCCCCGGCGAGCACCTGGCCGACATGGACGTCATCGTCACCGCCACCTCGGGCGCCGGCAAGCGCGTCCTCGACATCATGGACGTCAAGCCCGGCTGCGTCATCACCGACGTCGCGCGCCCGCTCGACCTCTCGGCGGAGGACGTCGCCAAGCGTCCCGACGTGCTGGTCGTGGAGTCCGGCGAGATCGAGCTGCCGGGGGACGACGTGAAGATGCGCGACATCGGCCTGCCCGACGGCGTCGCCTACGCCTGCCTGGCGGAGACGGTCGCCCTGGCCCTCGAGGGACGCTACGAGACGTTCACGGTGGGCCGGGCCATCGAGTGGGAGAAGGTCAAGGAGATCTACCAGCTGGGGCTTCGGCACGGCATGCGGCTGGCCGCGGTCTCCGGGGTCAACGGCGTCTACACCGACCAGGACTTCGCCCGAGTGCGGCAGCTCGCCCTGGCGGCACGGACCGGGAAGCGCGACGCGACAGGGGTCACCGCGACCCCGGCCTAGGCACCACGACGACACCCCCCGGTCCAGGGGTGGGGTGTCGTCAGGTGGCCGCAGGCACGACACCGGGGCACCACCGACCAGCTGGTCGGTGGTGCCCCGGTGGTGGTTCCCGGATGGGTGCGGTCAGAGCACGTCGTGCCCGGGGTGCGCCTCGGTGGGGATGGTGCCGAGCCGGCCGGCCTGGAAGTCCTCGAACGCCTGGATGAGCTCCTCGCGGGTGTTCATCACGAACGGGCCGTAGGCCGCGACCGGCTCGCGGATCGGTCGACCGCCGAGCACGTAGAGGTCCATGCTCGGGCTGCGGCTCTCCTGGCTCTCGTCGGCGCCGACCTCGATGACGTCGCCGGCACCGAGCACGGCGAGCTGGCCCATCCGGATCGGGCGGCGGTCGGGGCCGACCGTGCCCTTGCCGTTGAGCACGTAGACCAGGGCGTTGTAGTCGGGGGTCCAGGGCAGCCGCACCCGGGCGCCGGGCGCCACCGTCGCGTGCAGGACGGTGATCGGCGTGTGGGTGATGCCGGGCCCCTGGTGCCCGTCGAGCTCACCGGCGATGACGCGCACCAGCGCCCCACCGTCGGGGCTGGAGAGCAGGGCGACGTCGCCGCCGCGGATGTCCTGGTAGCGCGGGTTCGACATCTTCATCGTGCGGGGCAGGTTCACCCACAGCTGGAGGCCGTGGAACAGCCCACCGGAGACCACGAGCGACTCCGGCGGCACCTCGATGTGCAGCAGGCCCGAGCCGGCCGTCATCCACTGGGTGTCACCGTTGGTGATGGTGCCGCCGCCACCGTTGGAGTCCTGGTGCACGAAGGTGCCGTCGATGATGTACGTGACGGTCTCGAAGCCGCGGTGGGGGTGCCACGCGGTGCCCTTGGGCTCACCCGGGGCGTACTCGACCTCGCCCATCTGGTCCATGTGGATGAATGGGTCGAGCGCGGCGAGGTCGACGCCGGCGAACGCGCGGCGCACGGGGAAGCCCTCGCCCTCGAAGCCCGAGGGCGCGGTCGTCACCGAGCGCACCGGGCGCGACACGGCCTCGGCGACGGGCTCGGTGACGCGCGGCAGGGTCAGGATGTTGTCGACGGTCACGGCCGGCATGGGATCAGCTCCTCGGAAAGGTCTCCATCCTCCGGTGCAGGAGGCGACGCGTTCAACAGTAGTTGACCCTTCAATCATTCCCGCCGCACCCTCCCCCACCCATTGCGGATCCTCCCCGCCCTCCTCCCGACTCATTGCGAATCTCCCCCGAGCTCTTCCCGACTGATTGCGGATCCTCCGCGCGGACTGGCGGGGAAGATTCGCAAGAAGTCGGCATGGGGGGCTCGGGGTCCGCCCGGTCGGGGTGGGTGATCCGCACAAAGTCGCTGGAGATGGGGCGGATGTCGCCCGGCACGCAGGAGTTCGGGTGGCGCGCGGCAATCGCTGCGTGCTAACCGAAGTTCTGCGTGCCCGGGAGCAGAACGGCGGCGGATGCCGGGGGCGCGCCGGGTGCTCAGGCGCGGCCGGTGCCGCGGATGGTCGCCGAGCCGACGACCCGGGTGCCGTCGTAGAGCACGACCGACTGGCCGGGCGCGACGCCCCGCACCCGCTCGTCGAGGACGACGCGCACGGCATCCGCGGCGGGGTCGACCGTCACGGTGGCCGGCACCTCCGCACCGTGCGCGCGCACCTGCACCCCCAGCCGCACCTCCCCCACAGGCGCTGGGCCGCACCAGCGCAGGTGGGAGCCCTCGACCAGGTCGACCCCGAGCAGGTCGGCGGTGCCGATCAGCACCCGGTTGGCCGGAGCGTCGACCGAGACGACGTAGCGGGGCTCGCCGTCCAGGGCCGACCGGTCGAGGCCGAGCCCGCGCCGCTGGCCCACGGTGAACCCGTGCGCCCCGCTGTGTGACCCCACGACCGCGCCCGATACCGCGTCGACGAGCTCGCCGGGGCGCTCCCCCAGCCGGCCGGTCAGCCAGCCGCGGGTGTCGCCGTCGGGGATGAAGCAGATGTCGTGGCTGTCGGGCTTCTTCGCCACCGAGAACCCGTGCGCCGCCGCCTCCTCGCGCACCTCGCGGCTTGGTCGAGTCGCCGAGGGGGAAGAACGAGCGCGCCAGCTGGTCGGCGTCGAGAACCCCCAGCACGTACGACTGGTCCTTGGCGGCGTCGACGGCCCGGTGCAGCTCGCGCCGCCCGTCGGCCTGCTCGACGACCCGCGCATAGTGTCCGGTGGCCACGGCGTCGAAGCCCAGTGCCACCGCCTTGTCGAGCAGCCCGGCGAACTTGATCCGCTCGTTGCAGCGCAGGCACGGGTTGGGCGTGCGGCCCGCGGCGTACTCGGCCACGAAGTCGTCGACGACGTCGCGCTCGAAGCGGCTCGCGAGGTCCCAGACGTAGAACGGGATGCCGAGCCGGTCGGCGACGCGGCGGGCGTCACCGGCATCCTCGAGGGTGCAGCATCCGCGGGCACCCTCGCGCAACGTGGCGGCCGAGCGCGACAGCGCGAGGTGCACTCCCACCACCTCGTGGCCCGCCTCGAGCATCCGGGCCGCGGCGACCGCCGAGTCGACCCCGCCCGACATCGCGGCGACGACCCGCATCAGAGCAGGCCTCCCGCCCGCCGGGCTCGCTCGACGACCGCCGGCAGGGCGGCCAGGAACGCGTCGACGTCGGCCTCGGTGGACGTGTGCCCCAGCGAGAGCCGCAGGGCGCCGCGCGCCTCGGCCTCGGTGAGCCCCATCGCCAGCAGCACGTGGCTCGGCTGCGGCACACCCGCCTGGCACGCCGACCCGGTGCTGCACTCGACCCCGGCGGCGTCGAGCAGGTAGAGCAGTGAGTCGCCCTCGCACCCGGGCACCACGAGGTGGGCGTTGCCGGGCAGCCTCCGGGTGCCGTCGCCGGCGGTCCAGCAGCCGCTCACCTGGATACCCAGGCCCAGCCCGAGGGCCCCCTCGAGCAGCCGGTCGCGCAGCTCCATCACCCGCTTGGCCTCGACGTCGCGCATCGCCACCGTCTCCTCGAGGGCGACGGCCAGCGACCGGATGCCGGGCACGTCGAGGGTGCCGCTGCGCACCTGGCGCTCCTGCCCGCCGCCATGAGCGAGCGGCACGAGCTTCGCGTCGCGCCGGGCGAGCAGGGCGCCGACCCCGAGCGGGCCGCCCACCTTGTGCCCCGTGATCGTCATCAGGTCGGCGCCGGACTCGTCGAAGCGCACCGGCAGGTGCGCGACCGCCTGCACGGCATCGGTGTGGAACGGGATGCCGTGCTCGTGCGCCACGGCGGCGAGCTCGGCCACCGGCTGCACCGTGCCCACCTCGTTGTTGGCCCACATGACGCTGACCAGGGCGACGTCGTCGGCCCGCTCGTCGAGCACCCGGCGCAGGTCGTCGGCGGCGATGTGGCCGCAGCGGTCGGGCTCGAGCCAGCTGACCGTGGCGCCCTGGGCGACGAGGAACTCCACCGGGTCGAGCACCGCGTGGTGCTCGATGCCGCTGACCACCAGCCGGGTGCGGGCGGGGTCGGCGGCCAGGCGCGCGGCATACGTGCCCTTGACCGCGAGGTTGTCGGCCTCGGTGCCGCCCGAGGTGAACACGACCTCGGAGGGCCGCGCCCCGATGACCGAGGCGATCCGCTCGCGCGACTCCTCGACCACGGCCCGGGCCGCCCGGCCGGAGGTGTGCAGCGACGACGCGTTGCCGACCTGCCGGGACTGCTCGGCGAGCGCCTCGACCGCCGCGGGCAGCATGGGTGTGGTCGCCGCGTGGTCGAGGTAGGCCGTCACGGTGGTCGAGTCTACGTGCGGGGTGCTGACCCGGCCGCCTCGGGAGACGCCGTGGACGGCGGCCCGGAAGCACGCCGCCGCTCCCTCACCAGCAGGGCCACTCCCGCCCCGGCGAGGAGCACCCCCACCGCCACGAACGGCCAGGGGCTCCACGCCTCGGTGCAGGTCGTCGAGTCGGCCGTGGTGGTGCAGACCGTGCCGGGCCCCCCGCGGTTGAGCCAGCCGACGAACAGGGGCGCGCTCGACAGCCCGATGAGCACTCCGGGCACGCTCGGATGGCGCAGCGCGGGCACCACGAACGCCACCGCCACGAGCACCGAGGCCAGGGCCAGCAGGAAGAGCCCGATGGTGGCCAGGCCCGCGACGCCGAACGCCACGAGCGCGCCCACCACGCCCCAGAAGGGCAGGGCCCAGGGTGTCGCCGACGTCCTGTCGCTCACGACGCCATCATGCAGTGCCAAGCTGTGGTCGCGATCAAGCCGCGCGCCGACACAACAGAGGGGCGACCGGATCGGTCGCCCCTCGTCGTCGATGGTTCCGGCTCAGCCCTTGCGCTTCTTGACCTCGGCGGCCGCCTGCGGCAGCACGGTGAACAGGTCGCCGACGATGCCGAAGTCGACGAGCTCGAAGATCGGCGCCTCCTCGTCCTTGTTGACCGCGACGATCGTCTTCGAGGTCTGCATGCCGGCGCGGTGCTGGATGGCGCCCGAGATGCCGGCAGCCACGTAGAGCTGCGGGGACACCTGCTTGCCGGTCTGGCCGATCTGGCTGCTGTGCGGGTACCACCCGGCATCCACGGCTGCGCGGCTCGCACCGACGGCGGCGCCGAGCGAGTCGGCGAACTCCTCGATCGGGTTGAAGTCGCCGCTGGTGCCCCGGCCACCGGCCACGACGATCGCGGCCTCGGTGAGCTCGGGCCGGCCGGTCGACTTCTTCGGCTGCGAGTCGGTGATGCGGGCGCCCCGGGCGGCGTCGCTCAGGGTGACCGCGAACGTCTCGACCGCACCTGCGGCCGGGGACGCCTGCAGCGCAACCGAGTTGGGCTTTACTGCGATGATCGGGGTGCCGGTGGTGACCGTCGAGGTGACGGTGTACGACCCGGCGAAGACCGACTGCACGGTCTCGATGCCGTTCGGACCAGCATTCACGTCGATGGCGTCGGTGATCACGCCGGAGCCGGTCTTGATGGCCAGGCGAGCCGCGACCTCACGGCCGGTGGCGCTGCTCGGGATGAGCACGGCGGCCGGCGAGGTCTTCTCGACCAGCGCGGCGAGGATCTCGGCGGTGGGGGCGACGAGGTATGCCGCGGCATCCGCGTCGTCGACGACGTAGACCTTGTGCGCGCCGTACTTGGCCAGCGTCACCTGGGCCTTCTCGGCGCCGGCGCCGATGTGCACCGCGGAGGGCTCGCCGAGGCGGCGGGCGATGGTCAGCAGCTCGGCGGTCGCCTTGCGCAGCCGCCCGTCGGTGTGGTCGACGAGAACGAGTACTTCAGCCATGGGTTTTCCGTCCTACCTGTCAGTCGTCGTGGGGCTCAGAGGAACTTGCGGCCGGCGAGGAACTCGGCCAGCTTCGTGCCGCCGTCACCGTCGTCGGTGACGATCTGGCCCTGCTCGCGCGGCGGGCGCTTGGCGAAGGCGAGCACCGAGGTCCACGCGGCATCCAGTCCCACGAGCGAGGGGTCGATGCCGAGGTCCGACAGGCCCCACTGCTGCACCGGCTTCTTCTTGGCCGCCATGATCCCCTTGAACGAGGGGTAGCGCGGCTCGTTGATCTGGTCGGTCACCGACACCAGGGCCGGCAGCTTCGCCTCGATGGTCTCGGATGCCGTGTCGCCGTCGCGGCGGATCGTCACCGTGCCCTCGCCGAGGGTGAGCTCGGCGGCGTAGGTCACCTGGGGCAGCCCGAGCCGCTCGGCGAGCATCGCGGGCACCACGCCCATGACGCCGTCGGTGGACGACATGCCGGTGATGACGAGCTCGGGGGCTCCCCCGGTGGCCTTCTTCACGGCCTCCGCGAGCACGAGCGAGGTGGCGATGGAGTCGGAGCCGTGGATCGCGGCGTCGTTGACGTGCACGCCCGCGTGGGCACCCATCTGCAGGGCCTTCTTGATCGCGTCGGCGGCGGCGTCTGGGCCCACCGTGAGCACGGTGACCTCACCCTCGCCCGCGGCCTCGACGATCTTCAGGGCCTCCTCGACGGCGTACTCGTCGAGCTCGGACAGCAGCCCGTCGACACCCTCTCGGTCGACGGTCTTGTCGGAGTCGCGGAACGTGCGCTCGGACTGGGCGTCCGGAACGTACTTGACGCAGACGACGATGTTCATGCGTGCCTCGTCCTCTTCAGTGGTGGTGGGTGGGGGCCCTGGTGCCATCCGGCGCAGGGCGTGCCGTCAATCCTCTCAGGAGATGAGCGCCCGCTCACCATCGGTGCCCAGTGATGCCCGCCACCCCCATGGAGGATTGGGGGGTGCGCACGGGCGGCCCGAGCCGTAGCCTCGGACCCACAGCGAAGCAAGGAGGCAGCCGTGGCCATCTTCATGATCGAACGGCGGTACGCGGAACAGCTCGAGCCGACGGCGGAGATCGTCGAGGGCGTCAACCGCGTCAACGAGGAGGAGGGCGTCCGCTGGCTGTACTCCTTCCTCTCGGCCGACAAGCGCAAGACCTACTGCCTGTACGAGGCCGAGTCCCCCGACGCCATCCTGCGGGCCGCTCGTCGCAGTGGCATGCCGGCCGACGTGATCGTCGAGCTCGGACAACGCATCACGAGGTCCGGCGAGCTCCTTCCTGTCGACGGCTGAGAGCCGTCGCGGCGCAGCAGCCTGCCGTGCAACGGCGGGTCACGCGAGGAGCCCATGATCGGCTCCGAACATGGCGGCCTGCGTCCTGTTTCCGCAGCCGGTCTTGACCAGGATGCCGCGCACGTGGTTGGCGGCCGTGTTCTCACTGATCCCGAGCCGGCGCGCCACCTGCCGGTTGCTGCACCCCTGCGCGACGAGCCGCAGCACCTGCACCTCACGCGGAGTGAGCGGCAGTGCGCCGGATGCCGACAGCTCGGTTACCGGCTGGAGGATGCGGCTGACCCGCACCAGGCCGTGGGCGTCAGCGATCGCGCGCGCCCGGTCGGCCAGCAGCGCGCCGTCCGGGTCCCGAGGGCGCGCGCGCCTCACGTGGTGGGACCACGCGGCGAGGGTGTGCGCCTCGTGCAGGGTGGAACCCATCCTCGTGTCGAGCTCGAGCGCCGCGGCGAAGGACGCGTCGGGATCGCCCCGGCCCAGGAGGGAGTCGAGCGACCCGATGTACCTGTCCGCGGCACCGAACACCCCGACGAAGGGGCCCATCAGGAGGTTGCGGCCGACGTGGTCCTCGAGCAGCTCGCGGGCCCGGGCGGCCCGCCGACCGTGGTCCTCCAGCACGATGACCGCCTCGGCGACGAAGGCCAGGGTCCCGGGCCACCGAGCCGAACCCTGCTCCCTCGTGAGGTCGGACGCGAGCACCCGGTCCACGACGCGTCGCGCCGCCTCCGACAGGCCGAGCTCGGTGTACAGCGCAAGCAGCGCCGGCGGCCACGTCCCCTCGACGTCCTCGGTGCCGTCGATGAGGCCCCGCACCGCCTCCAGGCCGCCGGTCTCGCGTCGGATCATGAACGACTGGACTCCGTACGCCCCCTCGGTGTCGTCACCGAGGGAGGCGGTGAGCTCGAGCATGTGGCGGCAGCTCTCCTGGGCCGCCGCGAAGTCTGCTGACATGACCGCCTTGGCGAACTCCACACACTCCGCCATGCAGGTCCAGTACTGCTGGCCGGATGCTCGGGCCGTGCGCTGCAGGTCCCGGTTTGCTCGGGTGAGCTCGTCCGGGTCACCGGTCTCGTAGGCGATGAAGGCCCGGTGGAAGGCCGCCGGCCCCAGGTGGCGCCACTGCCCGATCCGGATCGCCAGCTCACTCAGCTCGAGGGCGCGGGGCAACCGCCGGCTCGCCACGGCTGGCCCCAGACCGATCTGGAGGCTGCAGGCGAGCACGTCGGCGACCAGCTCGTCGTCGCCCAGGGCTCGCGCGAGCCTCAGCGCCTCGGTCGCCAGGCGGTCTCCCTCCTCGGGGTCGCCGGTGTGCGCACTGGCCCGCCCCAGCGCCCCCATCGCCCGCACCCGGTCGGCGTCCTCCGAAACCGCCGGGATGCTGGCAAGTGCGTCGGTGAGCAGCTCGACCGCCTCGCCGGCGGGCGCTGCCGTGTACCACCGGGCGTCCTCCATGGCGATCGCGCCTCGCAGCCGCATGCGGGGCGATCCGACCCGCGCGACCCGACCGCCCAGGTCCAGCGCGCGCGCGAAGTCGGAGGCGAGGAGGTGGCTCCGGGACGCGCGCAGCAGGAGGTCGCCGTGCTCGTCCGGCTCCTCGCTCAGCGCGGCGGCCCGCTCGAACCGGCGACCGGCCTCCTGGTGCGCCAACCCGCGCTCGGCGATCTCCGCGGCGGAAACCAGGTAGTGCACCGCCTTGCGTGCGTGCCCAAGAATCGCGGCCTCGCCGTAGTGGTACGCGAGGCGCTCGACTCGACGGGTGCCGGTCCCGTCGCCCTCCTCGAGGGCAACGGCAACGCGCTGGTGGTGTTGCGCCCGCTGGGACGGTGGCAGGAGGTCGAGCACCGACTGTCGTGCCAGCGCGTGCACGAACCGGAAGTGGGTGCCGAGCTCGGGGACGGGCTCGACCAGCCCCATCGCGACGAGCTCGTCGAGTGCCCGCAGAGCGTCCTGCGGGCCCACTGCGGTCTGGAGGAGGTCGACGTCCACGTCCTCCCCCACCACCGCGACGAGCGACACGAGCTCCCGCACCGCCGGCGGCAACCCGGACAGCCGTCGCCGCACCGTCTCACGTACGACCTCGGGGGCCGGCAGCGCGTCCAACGTCGTCGCCTCGAAGCCGCCGCGTCGGTCGATGTCACGCCAGACCTCGCGCAGGAAGAAGGGGTTGCCCCCGGTGCGGTCGCGCAGGACCACGGCTGCAGGCGCGGCACGGTGGCGCGGAACGTGCCCCTCGCGAACGAGGTACTCCGTGATGTCCTCCGTGTCGAGCGGCGCGAGGTCGACCCTCCGCACTCCGTCCAAGCCGTAGAGGTGGGCCATCTGCTGCAGCAGCACCTCCGACCGGTCGGGGGCCGTGGTGCGGTGTGTCGCGAGGATGAGCAGCCGGGACTCTTCGGTCTGCTGGACGAGGTAGCCCAGCAGCTGCACAGCAGTCGCGCCGGCGAGGTGGAGGTCCTCGAGGGCCAGGACCAGCGGTCGGTCCTCTGCCGCGGCACACACCGTCCGGACGAGCGCGTCGAAGAGCTCCCTGCGCTCGTCGAGCCCCCTGGGCGACTCCTCGGGCCCGTCCCGCCCGGCCAGGGTGCGCAGCCTGGCCGCCGTATTCCCCTGGTGCGACCCGGCATCCGGTCCGTCGTCGCCGAGCGAGCCATCGGTGAGCCCCGCCAGGAGCCCTGCCGCCACCGGCTCGAACGGTTGGTGCACCGGTCCCATCTCCTCGACACACGAGCCCACGAGGACCGCGGCTCCCTGTTCGTGGAGGACGGCGCACACCTCGGCCACGAGCCGGGACTTGCCGGCCCCGGGTTCCCCGCCCAGGAATACGACCTGGCGCAGCCCCCTGTCGACCGCTGACCAGGACTCGTCCAGCAGGGCGAGCTCGCGCCGCCGGCCGACGAAGGCCGACGGTGACGCTGCCGACCACCAGGTCGGCAGCGCTGGTGGTTCCCACCGGTGCATCTTCGGACGGTAAGCCCACCGGCGGCCCCGGGTCGATAGCGCGTGCCGACGGTCGGCATGGTCAGAACTGACCATGCCGACCGGTGGCGACGACCGACCAGATCTGGTCATGTGCTCGCCGACCCGGCTCCCTAGCGTCGACGGCATCCGCAAAACCACCTCACGAGGAGCTCCGAAAATGACCTCACGTGCCGGCCGCCGTCGGGCGGCCCTGCTCTCCATCCCGGCACTCGCTCTGGCCGCGACCCTCGTCCCGGCCCAGACCGCCACCGCCACCGCCACCGCCACCGCCACCGCCACGACCATGACCCCCAACGCTGTCCAGCGATGGAACGACATCGCGGGTCGCGCCGGGCTCGCCTCCTGCCTCAGCCCGGGCAACGACCCGCTCCACGAGTCGCGGATGTACGCGCTTGCCGCCCTCGCGGCACACGACGCCCTCAACGCCGTCCACCGCCGGTACGCCTCGTACGCCTCCCGCCCTTCTGGTGGCCGGCTAGCCGACCCGGATGCCGCGGTCGCGGCGGCCTCACGCACCGCACTGGCCGCGGCGCTCGCCGACCTGCCGCCTGAGTTCGCCGGATGCCGTGCCGCAGCGGTGGCGCTGGTGGACGACGCCTACGCTGCCGAGCTGGCGGCCGTGCCCGACGGGGCCGCCGAGGACGCCGGCGTGGCGGTGGGCACTGCGGCCGCCGCGGCCGTGCTCGCCACCCGGGTGGACGACGGGTCGCACACGCCCATCATCGTCGACGCCAGCGGCTACCAGCAGGGCACCGAGCCGGGCCAGTGGCGGTTCACCCCTGACCGTCCGTTCGCGTTCGCGCCCGGTTGGGGCGCGGTTCGCACCTTCGCCCTGCGCGGGAGCCAGGGTCGCCACGTCGACCCGCCGTACCCGCTGGGCAGCCGCGCGTATGCCCGTGACCTGGCGACGGTCAAGCGCCTGGGCGGTGACGGCATCACGACGCCGTCGGCACGCACACCCGACCAGACCCAGGTCGCCCGGTTCTGGGTGGAGAGCAGCCCACTGCAGTGGAACCGGATCGCCCGCTCGGTCGCCATCGAGCGCCACCTCGACCCCTGGCAGTCGGCCCGGCTGTTCTCGCTGCTCGACATGGCCCTCGCCGACGGCTACATCGTGTCCTTCGACGTGAAGTTCACGAACCCGTTCTGGCGCCCGGTGACCGCCATCCGGGAGGCCGACACGGACGGCAACGTCAGGACGACGGCCGACCCGGCCTGGACCCCGCTCGACACCACGCCGCCCATCCCCGACCACGACTCCGCGCACGCGGTGCAGGGCGGTGCGGCCGCGGCCGTGCTCACCCGGGTGCTCGGCACCGACGGGGTGGCGTTCGAGACGTGCAGCCTGACCCTGCCAGAAGGCCAGCAGTGCGACGACAGCACGCCGGTCCTGCGCGCCTACCGCAGTTTCTCGCAGGCTGCTCGGGAGAACGCCGACTCCAGGGTGCTGGTCGGCTTCCACTTCCCGCACGCGTCACGCACCGGGCTGGCGCACGGCTACCAGGTCGGCACGATCGTGGCGGACGACCTGCCCGCGGTTCGGTGAGCCCGCCCCCGCCGTCGCGACCCTCGGGCCGCGGCGGCGGAGCCGTGCCGGGGTTCAGCAGCGGCGGCGGGCTCATGCCACCGCTGGGTCAGGCACCCTCGAACGGTGCCGGGCCCTTGCCCTTCTCGACGAAGTGCCGCATGCCGGTGGCCCGGTCCCGGGTGGCGAACAGGCCGGCGAAGAGGGTCCGCTCGACCTCCAGGCCCGACTCGAGGTCGAGCTCGAGGCCGCGGTCGATGGCCTCCTTGGCCGCCCGCAGGGCGTAGGCCGGCCCGCCGACGTAGCGGGACACCATCGAGCGGGCGGTGGCGTAGACGTCGGCGGCGGGGACCACGGCATCCACGAGCCCGATATCGAGCGCCTCGGCGGCCGGGACGAAACGGCCGGAGAACACCAGGTCCTTGGCCTTCGCGGGCCCGACGAGCCGGGCCAGCCGCTGGGTGCCACCGGCGCCGGGGATGATGCCGAGTGAGATCTCGGGCTGGCCGAGCCGCGCGTCGTCGGCCGCGACGCGGAAGTCGCAGGCCAGGGCGACCTCGCACCCGCCGCCGAGGGCGTAGCCGGTGATGGCGGCCACGGTGGGCTTGGGCAGGCGGGCCAGGGATCGGGTGAAGTCCTGGAGCAGCGCGGAGTGGTCGACCATGTCGGTGTAGGACATGGTCTCCATCTCCTTGATGTCGGCCCCGGCGGCGAAGACCTTCTCGCCGCCCCAGACGATGACGGCCGACACGTCACGGCGCTCGGCGGCCTCGCGGCACGCGGCGATCAGGCCGTGCTGGATCTCGCCGTTGAGGGCGTTCATCGGGGGCCGGTCGAGGCGGATCGTGCCGATGCCGTCCTCGACCTCGAGGCGGACGAGGTCGGTCATGACGGGTCTCCTGCCGGCGCGTCGCCCTCGGCGGTGGGGTCGAGCCCGAGCACCCGCTGGTGCCAGATGTGCACGCCGGACAGGATCACCTGGATCGACACCTGGACCAGGGTGCTGACGTCGGCTCCCGGCGTGACGAGGTGCTCGCTGATGACGACGAGGGTCGAGCCGGCCACCCCGGTCTTGACCATGTTCATGTTGAGGTTGAGCTCGTTGCACGTCTCGTGCAGGTGCAGCCGGTCGCCGAGGAGGTCGTCCTGGATCTGCCACTGGCCGAAGACCCGCATGATCTCGACCTCGCCCTCGGTGCACCGCACGAAGAGCTGCTGCTCGTTGACGGTGAACGCGACGTCGCCGTCGGTGTCGAGGTTCGGCTGCAGGCCGAGGTCGACGAGCACGTCGAGGACCCGGCCGCGCAGCGGGTGCTCGTGCGGGGGCGGGGGGAAGTTGGGCAGCGACGTGGGATCGGTCATGGGTCCAACCTAACCACTCACTAGGCTCGCCTCCATGTCGCGCCCGCCCAGCCCCACGCCCGCGCCGGGAGGGCTCGGCCGCGACCTCTCGCCGCCCCCCGGAGTGACCCTGGTCGAGGGCGGTGCCGACGTCGCGGTCTACGCCGGGCACGCCGACGGCGTCTACGTCTGCCTGTTCGAGCCGGGCGACACGCAGGGCACCTCCGAGCGCCGCGTGCCCCTGCTGGAGCGAGCCCACGGCTGGTGGTTCGGCTTCGTGCCGGGCATGGGCCCGGGTCAGCGCTACAACGTGCGGGTGGCCGGCGAGTGGCAGCCCGACAGCGGGCTGCGGCACAACGCCGCCAAGCTGCTGCTCGACCCCTACGCCCGCGCGGTCGAGGGTGAGGTCACCTGGGGCCCGGAGGTCTACGGCCACGTCGTCGACGCCGGGTGGCACGGCGACGGCGAGGTGCGCTCCGACCTCGACAGCCGCGGCTTCGTGCCGCGCTGCGTGGTGGTCGACGACACCTTCGACTGGGAGGGCGACCGGCCGCCGGCCCGCACCCGCAGCGAGACCGTCATCTACGAGGCGCACGTGCGCAACCAGACCGCGCTGCACCCCGACGTGCCCGCCGAGCTGCGCGGCACGTATGCCGGGCTGGCCCACCCCGCGTCGGTCGCGCACCTGCGCGAGCTGGGCGTCACCGCGGTCGAGCTGCTGCCGGTGCACGTCTTCACCTCCGAGCCGCACCTGGTGCGCCGCGGGCTGGCCAACCACTGGGGCTACAACACGCTCGGCTTCTTCGCGCCGCACCCGGGCTACGCCGCCGCCACCGACCCGCAGGGCGTGGTCGACGAGGTCAAGGGCATGGTCAAGCTGCTGCACCGTGAGGGCATCGAGGTCATCCTCGACGTGGTCTACAACCACACCGCGGAGCAGGACCGCACCGGCGCGACGCTCTCGTGGCGCGGCCTGGACCAGCGTGCCTACTACCGCCTCGACGAGCGTGGCCGCGACATCGACGTCACCGGCTGCGGCAACACCCTCGACCTGCGGCATCCGGTCGTCTGCCGGATGGTGCTCGACTCGCTGCGCTACTGGGTGCAGGAGTTCCACGTCGACGGCTTCCGGTTCGACCTCGCGGTCGCGCTCGGCCGCGGGCGCGGCGACGAGTTCGACCCCGACCACCCGTTCCTGGTCGCGCTGCGCACCGACCCGGTGCTCTCCCGGGTCACGCTGATCGCCGAACCCTGGGACCTCGGGATGCACGGCTGGCGCACCGGCCAGTTCCCCCCGCCGTTCATGGAGTGGAACGACCGCTTTCGCGACGCGGTGCGGCGCTTCTGGGTGATCGACGTGCGCGCCCAGGTGCACGGCCAGCACGCGCACGGCCTGTCGGACCTCGCCACCAGACTCGCCGGCTCGCGCGACCTGTTCGGGCACCGCGACCGCGGCCCCACGGCCTCGGTCAACTTCGTCGCCGCCCACGACGGCTTCACCCTGGCCGACCTCACCGCCTACGACCACAAGCACAACGAGGCCAACGGCGAGGACAACCGCGACGGCAGCAACGGCAACACCTCCTGGAACCACGGCGTCGAGGGCCCCACCGACGACGCCGCCGTCGCGGCGGCCCGCGCCCGCACCATCCGCAACCTGCTGGGCACCCTGCTCCTCTCGACCGGCGTGCCGATGATCAACGCCGGTGACGAGATGGGTCGCACCCAGGGCGGCAACAACAACGCCTACTGCCAGGACAACGAGACCAGCTGGCTGAACTGGGACCTCGCCCCGTGGCAGCACGACCTCCTCGCCACGGCCCGGCACCTGACCCGGGTACGCCGCGAGCTGCCGGCGCTGCGGCAGCGGGTCTGGGCCCTGGGGCGCCAGGTGGACGACGACGGCAGCCGCGACATGGAGTGGTACGCCGCCGACGGCACGGCGATGGGTCGGGGATGGGACGACGGCACCCGGGTCGTGCAGATGTACGTCGGTGGCACGTGGATGGGCGCCGAGTCGGCGCTCTTCGTCATCAACGGCAGCAAGGACGAGCACGAGGTGACACTCGCGCCGGCCCCCGGCGTCACGGCATACCGGCTGCTCTGGGACAGCGACGACGCCCGCCCCGCGCCGGCCGGGCCGCCGCAGAAGCCCGGGCCGGTGACGGTGCCCGGCACCAGCCTGCGCGTGTATGCCGCGGCCGACGTCACCTGAGCGCTCTGGTGTCGGCACGGTGCGCGGGGTGCGACGAACGACGAGGCCGCAGACCTAGACTGGCCGGCATGGAGGCGGCAGCTGCCACCCGGGCAGCCCGCAGCGGGATGGTGCCCCCGCGTCCGTCGGCACCAGTTGGGAGCTCCACCGCATGACCGCCACCGTGCCCGCGCCCACCGGCTTCGAGCCGCTCGACCCGGCCATCCGCGAGCAGTACGACCGCGACGGCTTCGTCGTGATCCCGAACGCCCTGCCGGAGGAGGACCGCGCCTACTTCGAGGACGCCGTCGACCGGATCTACGCCGAGGAGGAGGCCGCCGGGGAGCTGCGACCCGACCGCTCGATCCACGTCATGGGCTGGATGCACCGCGACCCGCGCTTCGTCGAGCTGCTGACCTGGCCGCGGACGTTCCCGTACATCTGGGGGACGATGGGCTGGAACATCTACACGCACCACAACCACATCGACGTGAACCCCCCGAAGGACGAGCCGCCCTTCTGGAACTGGCACCAGGACGGCTACCGGCAGAACTCCGACATCGACATGGACGTGCGTCCGATGTTCATGACGAAGATCAGCTACGCGCTCACCGACCTCTCCGAGCCGGGCTACGGCAACACCAAGGTCATCCCCGGCAGCCACAAGAGCAACACGCTGGCCGGCCGCCCCGAGAAGGCCGGCGACCCGATCATCGAGCCCGAGGGCGCCGTCGAGGTGCTGCTCAACCCCGGCGACGCGTTCATCTTCGACCGCCGGCTGTGGCACTCGCGCTCGATGAACACCAGCGAGCGCATCCGCAAGCTGATGTTCATCGGCTACACCTACCGCTGGATCCGCCCGCTCGACGAGGCCGTCGCCGACCAGGGCTCCGACTGGTTCAAGGGCCTGACCCCCCTGCAGCAGCAGCTGCTCGGATACGGCCCCGACCACGCGTCGTTCTGGGGCATCAAGCAGAGCGGCTGGATCGACGACGAGATCCCGCTGCGCGCCGAGCTCAAGGAGCGCGGCCTGCTCGACCGCGAGGTCCCCTTCCTGCGTTGACGCGCCCGTCGACAGTAGAGAACACGCCGCCTCCGGTTCGCCGGGGCGGCGTGTTCTCTACTGTCGTCCGGTCGGGGGCGGCCCGACCAGCTGGTTCGCGCTGCGCAGCACCCCGGGGTCCGAGAACCGCTCGACGGGGATGCCGTGCGCACCCCGCACGCAGAAGGTGGCCGACTCACCGGGCAGCAGGGTGACCAGCCCCCGGTCGACCGTGGCGCCGGGGTGCAGCTTGTCGACGAGCAACGTGACGTCGCGCAGCAGCACCTGGGCGGTGACGGTCACCTCGGTGATGCCCTCCCCCGCCATGCCTCCACGTTCGGCGACCTCGACCCGGGCGGCGGGCGGCGGCAGCTCGCTGTGCCGGGGCTCGGCGGGGAACCACAGCCCCCGCGTGCCCAGCGCCTCGGCGACGAGCAGCTCACCCGCGCGGTCCTCGAACGCACCCACGGATGCCGGCACCTCCACCGAGCGCGAAGACCGGGCGGCGACCGTCACCGGCACCCGGGCCGTGGCGAGCACCGTGCCGTCGAACCGGCGGCGGGTCAGCACGACCTCGCCCTCCGATTGGTCGTCGGTGTCGTTGCCGAGCGACACCCGCAGGCCGTCGCCGTCCGGCTGCAGCGTCACGACCCGGGGGGCGAAGGCGTCGCGCAGGGCGAACCAGAGCGGCTTCTCGTGGCCGTCGCCGTCGACGGCCGCCCACGAGGTGACCGGCCAGCAGTCGTTCAGCTGCCACACCACGGCGCCCGACGTGTGCGGCGCCAGGGAGCGGAACCAGCCCAGCGCGCACGAGACGGCGTTGGCCTGGTTCAGCTGCATGGCCCAGTGCCAGGTCTCCATGTCATCAGGCACCCGGTAGTGCGGCAGCAGGCCCGAGCTGAGCTTGACGTTCCCGTCGAGCGCCTTCTGGTGCACGATCATCCCCGGCGACTCGGGGGTCAGCGGGTCGTCGCTGACGGCGCGGGTCAGGGTCGACCAGGCCGGTGGCCCCTGCCACCCGAACTCGGCCACGAACCGTGGGCGCACCTCGCGGTAGGTCGCCCAGTCCCGGGTGTTCCACTGCTCCCACAGGTGCATCGCGCCGTGCGACTCGTCGTTCGGGTGCTGGCCGTGCGGGCTGAACGGGCTGCCGGGCACGTACGGCACGTGCGGTGCGAGCTCGTCGACGATGCCGGGCAGCAGCTCGTAGTAGTAGAGGGCCCCCCAGGTGCGGCCGTCGAGCCGCTCCTTCCACCCCCAGTCCTCGTGGCCCCAGAGGTTCTCGTTGTTGCCGCAGAGCAGGGCCAGCGAGGCGTGGTGGGCGAGCCGCGCGACCTGCTGCCGTGCCTCGGCCTCGACCTCGCTGCGCAGCGGCTCCTCCTCGGGGTAGGCCGCGCAGGCGAAGAGGAAGTCCTGCCAGGTGAGCAGGCCGAGCTCGTCGCACACGTCGTAGAAGTCGTCGGGCTCGTAGATGCCGCCGCCCCAGACCCGCACCAGGTTGACGTTGGCCGCCTTCGCCTGGGCCAGCCGGGTGGCGTACCGGGCCCGGTCGACGCGGGTCGGGAACGCGTCGTCGGGGATCCAGTTGACGCCCTTGACCAGGATCGGGCGGTCGTTGACGACCAGCTGGAAGGGGGTGCCCACGGCATCCGGCTCGGTGTCCCAGCGCAGCGTGCGGAACCCGACCCGGCGGGTCGCCGTGTCGAGCACCTCGTCACCGGCGGTGAGCTCGAGCCGCACGCCGTAGAGCGGCTGGGCGCCGTGGCCGGCCGGCCACCAGCGCTCGACGGCGCCGAGCTCGACCTCGAGGGTCACCTCGTCGTGGCCGGCGGGCAGCACCGCGGATGCCGTGGTGCCGGCGACGTCGAGGGTGGCCGTGAGGTCTGTGGTCTCGGTGCCAAGGGCGCGGGCCACCCGCACCGTCGCGCGCACCCGGCCGCCCGTGCCGTCGGGCTCGGCGAGCACGCGCACCTCGTCGAGGCGGGCCGTGCTCCACGACACCAGGTGCGCCGGGCGCCAGATGCCGCTGGTGCAGGTGGCGATGCCCCAGTCCCACCCGAAGCTGCAGGCCGACTTGCGGATCGCCTCGTACGGCATCGGGTAGGGCCGCGGCCGGGCCCCGAGGGCGACGCTCTGCGCGTTCGCGTGGCGCACCGGGCTCCGGAAGGCGACAGCGAGGTGGTGCTCGCCAGCCCCCAGCCGGTCGGTGACGTCGACGCGGTACCCGCGGTGCTGGTTGGCCACCTCGGCCACCACCTCGCCGTCGAGCAGCACCGTCGCCACCGTGTCGAGCCCGTCGAAGACCAGCTCGTGGCGCTGTGCCCCAGCGAGGTCGTCCGCGGTGAGCACCAGCGCGCACTCGTAGGTCCAGTCGACGAGCCCGATCCACGCGAGCAGCGCCTCGTTGTCGTCGAGGTAGGGGTCGGGGATCAGGCCCGCCCGCAGCAGGTCGAGGTGCACGACCCCGGGCACCTCTGCCGGCACGACGGCATCCCGCAGGGCCTCGGGCACCGGGCCGGCCGCGGCGCGCACCGTCCACCCGGTGCCGATCGGGCGGATCACTCCGGGGCGACCACGGTCTGGGCCGGCGCCAGCCAGCCGGCCCGGTTGACCCGGTGCAGCAGCACGACGGTGATGATGCCCACGACCACGAGCGCGAGCAGTCCGAGCACGTACAGGATCACCAGGGGCGTGGCCAGCAGCACCAGGCCCACGAGCTGCACGGCTCCCGCGACGGGCGCCGCGACCCGGATGCCGCTCGCCCACCGCCGCTGGTCGCTGTCGCCCACGACAGGGTCGAGGTCGCGGATGGCCGTGGCCAGCTGGTGCAGCACGACGACGTTGACCAGGATGCCGGCGAACGCAGCGCCGTACTCGATGCTGGCCACGCTGTTGGTGAACGGCGTCCCGGTGATGACCGAGACCGGGATGCCGACCAGCGCGGCCGCCCGCGCCCGGGCGAAGCCGGCGTGCAGGGCCGGGCCGCCGGCCAGGCCGATGAACAGCCAGGCGTAGCCCACCAGGTCGGGCAGCACGTCCCAGCCGAAGAGCGGGAGGTCGAGCACGACGACGAGGAGGCCCCAGGCGGCCCAGCTGAAACGCGGCATGGCGCACACCCTAGGCGGGCCCGGCCACCGGCGGGTCGACCTTCCGCCCGCCGGTGCCATCGGGTAGACAGGCGGCAGCCGCGGTGCGCCCACCGCCCGCCCACCGCCAGCCCTGCAGGAGGCCGCATGCCGTTTCGCGACGTCGGGAAGGCCGCCCAGTCCGCCATCTACCGGGCCGGCACCTTCGGCCGTCGCCCCGAGGTGCCCACCGACGGTGCAGCACTCGAGCGGACCGCCCGGCGGGCGATGTCGCGGCGCGGGTTCGCCTACGTCGCCGGGTCGGCCGGCAGCGAGGAGACCGCCCGCGCCAACCGCGAGGCGTTCGGCCGGTGGCGGGTGGTGCCCCGCATGCTCGTCGACACCAGCGAGCGCGACCTCGGGGTCGAGCTGTTCGGGCGCCGGCACCCCTCACCGCTGCTCGTCGCCCCCATCGGCGTGCTGTCCGCGGCGCACTCCGACGCCGACCTCGCGGTCGCCCGGGCGGCGCGCGAGCAGGAGGTCACGCCCATCCTCAGCACCCAGGGCTCGGTGCCGATGGAGGAGGTGGCGGCCGCCCTCGGCGGCGCCGGCCACTGGTACCAGCTCTACTGGAGCAGCGACGACGACCTGGTCGCCAGCCTGGTGCACCGGGCCGAGGCGTGCGGCAGCGAGGCCATCGTCGTCACCCTCGACACGGCATACCTCGGCTGGCGTCCACGCGACCTCGACCTGGGGCACCTGCCGTTCGCCCGCGGCGAGGGCATCGCCCAGTACACCTCCGACCCGGTCTTCCGCCGGCTCGTCGCCGACCGGGTCGCCGCCAACGCCCGGGCCGACGCCGAGCCGCAGCCGCGGCCGACACCGGCGGCGGTGCGCACGCTGGTGTCCCTGAGCCGCAACCACCCCGGCGACACCCGGCACAACCTGTCGGCCCCCGAGCCCCGGGCCGCCGTCGAGACCTTCCTCGACGTGTTCTCCCGTCCCTCACTCAGCTGGGCCGACCTGCCACGTCTGCGCGAGCTGACCCGCCTGCCGGTGGTGCTCAAGGGGGTGCTGCACCCCGACGACGCGCGGCGCGCGGTCGACGAGGGGGTCGACGGCATCCTCGTGTCGAACCACGGCGGCCGGCAGGTCGACCGCTCGGTCGCGGCCCTCGACGCGCTGCCCGGCGTCGTCGATGCCGTGCGCTTCTCGGGCTCCGACGTCCCCGTGCTGTTCGACAGCGGCATCCGCTCGGGCGCCGACGTGTTCCTCGCGCTCGCCCTCGGTGCGGGTGCCGTCGGCATCGGGCGGCCGCACGTCTACGGGCTGGCGATCGCCGGCCAGGCGGGGGTCGCCGAGGTGCTGCGCAACCTGCGCGCCGAGCTCGACCTCACGATGGCCCTGACCGGCTGCCGCACCCTGGCCGACATCACGAGTGACCGCCTCGTCGAGGCCCCCCTCCCCCACTGACCCGCCACAACTTTCTCGCCCGGTGCGGGACGGTCGGGATGCCGGGGGGCGTCAGGCGTTGGCGACCAGACC
>CAWHYJ010000023.1:0-59938 GCA_963833495.1 uncultured Actinomycetota bacterium
GCCGTCGGCCCGTGCACGGGAGGAGTGCGCCGATGCTGTGCAGGGAGAAGCTCGTGATGTCGCAACGCCCCGAACCCGTCACCCCCGACCATCCGTCCGGCGCCCACCGCGTCTCGGGCCTGAAGGCCCTCGGCGCGGTGCTGGCCGTCGCCCTGGTGCCGCTGACCCTCGTGGTGGCACCGCTGGCGCGGCTGGCCGAGAAGGCGGCCGTCCAGACCGTCGTCGCCGGCGCCGTCGCCCCGGCACCACCCCAGTGGCTGGCGGTGCGGACCGGCGCGACCTCGTCGATCACGCTCAACACGGCGGCCGGGCAGCAGGGCCCGGCGCAGACCCTGGCCCCGGCGGCCAGCTGCGGCGTCAACCTCGGCCCTGCCACCAGCCAGCTGCTCACGCTGCGTGGATCGACCGGCGGTACGTTGGACCCGCTGCTCGCGTCGTACGCCAGCGGCTCGGTCGGGGTCAAGGAGAAGAAGACCGGCACGTCGTGCTACCAGGTCGGCGCCCCGAGCGAGTCCTCGAGCTCGGCGTCGGTGCTGGCCTGCGCACGGCCCTCAACTCGGACGTCATCGCCACCTCGGCCTACCTCGACGTCGAGCTGAAGGGCAGCGCCCGCATCCTCGCGACGGCCCGGCAGGGCACCACGGTCGTCGGCACCTCAGCTGCAGAGCGGCAACAGCGTCGGCCTGTCGCCGCCCCTGGCGACCACGGCGCCGTTCGTCTGCACCGGCCCGGCGGACTCCGGGCCGGACAATGGTCCCAGCGACAACTGCCGCTGGCCGATCAGCGCCCCCTCCTGGCTGGACGCGGATGACGGCATCAACTTCGACACCCTCACCCTGAAGGCCGTGGTCGGGTCGTTCTCGGTCGAGGGCGGTGCCGACGGCTCGATCCAGCCGCCGCAGGGCTGTCCACCGACACCGCCGCCGCCTCGATCATCGAGCTCGCGACGCTGTCGGCTGCGGTGGGACCACCGGCACGACCATCGCCGATGGGGCCAAGCCGGCGGTCACCATCCACCGGCTCGACAACGTCGGCCCCACGCCGTGCTCGGCCGTGCCCTCAGCCACCACCGCCGACAACTCAGCCCGCTTCCTCAAGCCGCTCGACGTGCAGCCGACCGCCCAGTTCGTCTGGGACGTCACCTCGCTCTTCCCGAGCACCACGGCCAGCAGCACTCCGGACAGCCCTAACACCGGCACCACCGGGCTGCGCGACATCAAGATCGACTACGAGACCCCGGATGCCGCGCGAGCTCCCCCTGTTGACGCTCGGCTGGTGCCCCGGCGTCAACGCCGTCGACGACCCCGCGCTGTTCCCGGGCTACACGGCCGCCCAAGTGGCGACCCTGACCGACCAGGACGACTTCATCGGCACCCAGTTCGCGTGCGTCATCTCCCGCACGGCCAAGGCCGTGCGCCGGCAATCCCGACCAGGTGTCGGTGCGCGACCTCGTCTACGTCTACGGCGACGCCAAGATGCAGTGGTGACGGCGGGACCCCGTGCTGAACGCGGTCCGTCGGGCGAGCGCCAGCCGGCCGCCCCGAGCCCCGCCAGCAGGGCGTCTGACACCCGGCGCGCGCCGGCAGCGTCAGCCGCCAGCCCGCGCCGCTCGTCGACCGCGCTGCCGACCTGCAGGAGCAGTGCCTCCTCGTAGGGCAGCTCCTGGTCGCGGGCGGCCACCAGGCCGACGGCGACCATCTCCGCGGCCTCCTCGAGCCGGTCCAGCGCGAGCAAGGCGCCGGCGCGCTGCAGGCACAGCCGCGGCATCGAGAACACGGCGTCGTCACGGGCGTCGCGCTCGGCGGCGGCGATGATGCGCGAACGACTCCTGCGCGCGGCCCTGCAGCGTCACGGCCTCCGCCCGCACCAGGGCGGCCTCGAGCGCGCTCGTCGGGTTGCCGAGGTCGGTGAACTCTCGCACGACCTCGGCGGCGCGCTGCTCGGCCTCCGCGAGATCGCCCCGGCTGAGCTGAACCCGCGCCAGCTGCATCCGGCCCTCGACCAGGAACCGCGGGGCGCCGGACGCCCGCAGCACCCGGACCGCACTCACCAGCACCTCCCGCGCCTCGTCGAGGTGACCCTGGTTGATGAGGAGCTCACCGAGGTTGACGTCGGTCTGGGCGGCGACGAAGGCGCTGCCGGCCTCCATCGCGACGTCGCGGCTGGTGCGGTACCACTGCGCCGCCTCCGTCCAGTGACCGGCGTAGTAGGCCATCGCGCCGAGGTTCGAGCGGACCTTGGCCTCCTGCGAGCGCAGCCCGTGCCGCACGCAGATCTCGAGGGCCTCGCGGTGGCGGGCCCCCAACCCCGGCACCCCCAGCTGCATCTCGACCATGTCGACGAGCATCAGCGCCCGCACGTGGGTCTCGTGCTCGCCGACGGCGCCGGCCGCCTCCATGGCCCGGGTCGCCCACTCGCGGGCCTCGCGCGGACGCTCCTGCTCGACGCGCACCACGGCGGTGAGGGCGTCCAGCCGCACCCGGGTGCGGCGCGCGGTCGGCGCGTCGGAGCCGTCGATCAGGCGGCGGGCCCGGCTCACGACGCGCAGGGTGGTGGTGAAGGCCCCGGTGCGCAGGTGGGCGGCGGCCTGGCGCGACAGCACCTCGGCGGTGGCCACCGGGTCGTCGCGGGTCAGCCGGGCGGCGGCACGGTAGGCCTCGACCGACTCGGTGAACATGCCGGCCAGCTCGCGCAGGTCACCGACGCTCGCCCACAGCGACGCCCGCTCGGCATCGGTCACCTCCGGCAGCCCGCGGCTGACGTCGAGTGCCGTCTCGAGGTGATCGGCCGCGTCGGCGTTCGCGTACGACGCCCGGGCCAGCCGGCCGGCCCGCTGCGCGTAGGCCCAGGTGCGCGGGGCGTCGCCGGCCCGGGCGAAGTGCAGCACCAGGGCGGGGGAGTCGGTGTCGAGGTCGGTGCTGAGCCGCTCGAGCACCTCTCCGGCAGTGCGGTGCACCCTGGCGCGCACCCGGTAGGCCAGCCCGTCGTACGCCGCGTCGCGGACCAGGCTGGTGCGGAAGCGCAGCCGGTCCGGGCCGTCGGCCTCGACCAGTCCGCCGAGCGTGGCCAGGGTGGCCGGGCTCGAGCTCCAGGCCGTCGGCCGCCAGCGTGCCGGCGAGCACCTCGCGGCGCACGCTGAGCCCCAGCACGGCGCAGTAGCGCAGGATCCGCCGGGCGGCGGGTGGGAGCTCGTCGACCTGCGCCCCCATCACGGCCTGTACCGACTCGGGCAGCTCCTCGAGCGAGCCCGAGCCCAGGGCCAGGCGGGTGACCTCCTCGACGAAGAGCGGGTTGCCGCCGGCCTTCGCGACCACGGCGGCGACCTCGTGCGGGCGCAGCGGCGTGGCCTCCGTGGCGGCGTTCACGAGCTGCTCGACCACCTCGGGTGGCAGCGGGTCGAGCACGATGTGGGTGCCGGATGCCGGCACGAAGCCGTCGCGCTCCCCGCGCCGCACCACGACCACCGCCCAGGGCCGCCCGGGCGTCGCCGCCGCGAGCCGGCCCAGCAGGTGAACGGACGCGCCGTCGGCCCAGTGGGCGTCCTCCACCACGACGGCCAGCGGCCCGGGCCGCACCGTGTCGAGCAGCTCGACGACGACGTCGGCCACCCGGTCGGCGCGGTACTGCGCATCGACCCGGTCGGCCTCGGGGGTGCCGGGCACGGCGACCTGCACGACGTCGGCGAGCAGCGGCGAGAGCGGCAGCAGCCCGGGCGCGTGCTCGGCCAGGGCCGCCAGCAGGGCCGCCCCCATCTCCTCGCGGGTGCCGCGGGCAATGCCGAGCAGCGACCGCAGCGGGTCGCGCAGCACGCGGTAGGCACTGGACGCCCCGTAGGGCTCGGCCCGCAGCGCGAGTCGCGAGGTGGCGCCCGCGGCATCCAGCGCCTCCTGGGCGAGCCGGGTGCTGCCGATGCCGGCCGCGCCCTCCACCGTGAGCACCCCGCCCTCGCCGGACAGGGCTCGCTCCAGGGCGGCGCGCGCCCGGGCCAGCTCCGCGTCGCGCCCGAGGAACGGCAGCCGGGTGTCGTCGACGGACTCGCGGCTGCCGAGCTCGTCACCGACCTCGTAGACGAGCACGGGCGCGGCCTTGCCCTTCATCCGGAACGGCCCGCGCGGCGTCACCGCGAACAGGGTGCGCGAGTGGTCGAGCACCGCCGGGTGGGCGTGCACCGTGCCGGCCGGTGCGGTGGCCATGATCCGCGCCGCCGTGTTCGTGGTGTCGCCCATCGCGGAGTACGCCGCCCGCTCGGCCACGCCGACCTCGGCCGCGAAGACGTTCCCGCGCGCCGCCCCGAGCTGCAACGGGAGCGGCAGACCGGCATCCGCCACCCGCCGCAGCGCGCGCAGCATGGCGCCCTCGTCGTCGGTGCGGGTGCTGGGCACCCCCGAGCCGAGGAAGAACTTCCCTCCGTCGGTGTCGAGGTCGGTCGCCAGCAGCGTGACGCCCTCGGCCTCGAGCGCCACCTCGACCGTGCTGACCAGCTCGTGCAGCAGCTCGGCAAGGGCCCGCGGACCCGACTGTGCCAGAACGGCATCCGTGCCGGAGAAGCGCACGAAGGCGATCGTGGCGACCCGGTGCTCGGGGTCGGGCGCGCCGGGCGCGAGGTACTCACCCAGGGCGGTCGGGAAGAGCGTCGGCAGGCGGTCCCCGCCGTCGGCCGCAGCGGATGCCGGCCGGCCCGGTGCCGTGGACGGGAGCCGGCGGCGCAGCAGCAGCGCGCCGTCGTCGCGCGGCCGGGTCGACCCGGGCCGCAGCCGGGTCGCGGTCGCCGGGCTGACGACGACCTGGCCGGCATCCGCGGCCTTCTCGGCGGTGGCCACGGCACTGGCGCCGGGGCCGAGCACGAGCAGCTCGCGGGTGGGGGAGCCGACCAGGAAGAGGTCGACGTCGCCGGAGTGCACCCCCACCGACATCGACAGCGAGAACCGGCCGGCCGACGTGGGCACCGCGGCCGCGGCCCGCAGCGAGGCCCGCATCTCGACCGCGGCGTCGCAGGCCTGCTCGGCGTGGCCCTCTCCCCGGAAGAGGAAGAGCAGGGCGTCGCCGCCGAACTTCAGCAGCTCGCCGCCGCGGGCCGCCGCGATCGTCAGCATCGGCCCGAACACCCGGTTCAGGGCCTCGACGATCTCCTCGGCGCCGATCCGGCCCTGGTGGGAGAGCCGCTCGGTGAGCGCGGTGAAGCCGGAGACGTCCGCGAAGACCAGGGTTCCGTCGACGCTGCGGTGCAGCGCGCCCGGGGCGTCGTCGTCCCAGACCAGCGTCAAGGGAGGAACGTGGCGACGCAGGTCGGTCATCGGTCGTGCTCCAGGTGGGCCGGTCGGCGCGGGGTGCTCGGGATCGCTAGACTCCCACACGCTCACAGCGTCGAGCAGGCGGATCCACCGTTCCAGGGCGCGCAAGGAGGACCCGTGCGCGTCGACTTCCTCGGTGTGCGTGGCTCGGTGTGTGCCCCCGGCCCCGACTTCGTCCGCTACGGCGGCAACACCTCCTGCGTGGCGGTGCGCGCCGACGGCGACGCGGGCCCGAAGCTCCTGCTCGACGCGGGCACCGGCATCCGCACCGTCACGGCGATGTTGGACGGCGCGCCATTTCGCGGCACCATCCTGGTGAGCCACGTGCACTGGGACCACGTGCAGGGACTGCCGTTCTTCGCCGCCGGCGACCGGGCCGGGGCCTCGGTGCGGCTGGTGCTGCCGGCCCAGGGCGGCCGGTCCGGGCGCGACCTCATCGCCCAGACGATGTCGCCGCCGGCCTTCCCGATCACCCCCGAGGGGTTGATCGGCGCCTGGACGTTCGATGCCGTGCAACCCGGTGAGCTCGAGGTGGAAGGCTTCTCGGTGCGGGCCTTCGAGGTGGCGCACAAGGGCGGCCGCACCTTCGGCTACACGGTCCGCTCCGGGTCGAGCTCGGTCGGCTACGTGCCCGACCACGCGCCCGAGCTGGGCGTCTCCGACGACGCCCTCGCGGCCCTCGCCGGGGTCGACGTCCTCGTGCACGACGCCCAGTTCCTCGAGCACGAGCGCCCCCGGGCGGTCGACTACGGCCACGCGACCGTCGACGACGCGATCCGGCTCGCCGAGCGCGTGGGGGCCGCGAAGGTGGTGCTGTTCCACCACGGCCCGCACCGCACCGACGACGCGCTCGACGAGATCGGGCGCGGGTTCACCGCGTCGATCCCGGTGCTCGTCGCCGCCGAGGGCGAAGGCCTCGACATCCCGCAGACGACTGTCGGTTAGAGTGCCACCCGTGCGGATCCTCTCGGTGTCGGATCTGCACTACCGCCTTCCGCACTACGACTGGCTCGTGAAGGCAGCCGCGGATGCCGACGTCGTGGTCCTGGCCGGAGACCTCGCCGACGTCGTGAGCCCGGTGCCGCACGAGGTGCAGGCCGTCGTGCTGAGCACCTACCTGTCCCGGCTGTCCGAGAAGTCGCTGGTGCTGGTCTCGTCGGGCAACCACGACCTCGACGGCCCCGGTGCCAACGGCGAGCAGGTGGCAGGGTGGCTGCAGCGGGCGGCCGACGAGTGCGTCGTCGTCGACGGCGCCTCGGTCGACGTCGACGGCATCCGGTTCACGGTCTGCCCCTGGTGGGACGGCACGCTGACCCGCGACGAGGTCGATGCGCAGCTGGCGGCGGCCGCCGTCGACCGGCCGGACACCTGGGTGTGGGTCTACCACTCACCCCCGGCGGGCACCGTGCTCTGCCGCGACGGCCGGCGCGAGTTCCCCGACCACGAGCTGGCCGCCTGGATCGAGCAGCACCAGCCCGACGTCGTCATCTGCGGCCACATCCACCAGGCTCCGTGGGCCAAGGGCGGCTCGTGGCACGCGCGGCTCGGCCGCACCCAGGTGTTCAACGCCGGCAAGCAGATCGGGCACGTGCCGCCGCACATCACCTTCGACACCGAGGCGCGCACCGCGCACTGGTTCGGGGTGTTCGACAGCGAGACGATCGACCTGGGGTGAGCCCCCCGGAGCAGGAGCGTCAGTGCTCGTGCTGGTCGTGCCCGTCGGCGCCCTCGGGGTCGCGCGCCGAGCCGGTGCGCGGGCGAGGCGCCTGGTGGTGCACGAGCGTGTCGAGGATGCGGTCGATCATCGCCATGTGGTCGTCATTGCCGGCGAACTGCCGCTTGACGTCGACGAGGTACTGGGTGAGCCCGTCGAGCCGGGCCGCGGTCATCTGCAGCACGCCCAGGGCGGCGCCGGGACGCTGCCGGAAGAAGGTCTCCGGGTCGTCGACGACGTGCACCACGACGTCGGTGGTGGCGCGCGCGGTGGCGGTGGCGGGCTTGTCGAGGATCCACGACATCTCGCCGAACACCGCGCCGCCGTGGGCGATCCGCGCGAAGGGCGTGCCGTCGCGCTCGACGGTGACGGTGCCCGACACCAGCACCAGCATCCGCGAGGGCGGGGAGCCCTCGGTGATGAGCACCTCACCCGCCGCCAGCTGCTCCAGCGGCAGGTCTGCACACAGCTCGAGCATCTCGGTCACGCGCCCCATTATGGGGCGTGCCCGCCGGTAGGGTCGGCGGGTGGCCACCCCCGAGGTCGAGGTCGTCGACGCGCGCCGACTACCGAGCCGGGTCGTCGCGACCCTCGGGGGGTGGGCACAGGCGGTCCGCGCGGCGCTGACGCGACCCGGTCCGGAGCGGTTCGAGGCGGTGCTGCTGCTCAAGGCCGCCGCCGCCACCGTGCTCGCCTGGCAGCTCGCCGTCCGCCTGCTCGACAGCCCGGCACCGTTCTACGCGCCGATGGCCGCCCTGCTCGTCGTCGACCGCACCATGGTGCGCTCGGTGGGCGCCAGCGCCCGGCGGGTGGCCGCCGTTGTCGTCGGCCTGAGCATCGCGTGGCTGGTCGGCTCGCTCGTCGGCGTCACGTGGTGGTCGATGGTCTTCGTCATGTTCATCGCCCTGCTCATCGGCCGCTGGCGGCGGCTCGGGGACCACGGCATCCAGGTGCCGTCGATCGTGCTGCTGTCGCTCATCACGGTCAACGGCACCGACACCGACTTCACCTACCTCACGATCGTCGAGACCGTGCTGGGCGGCATCGTGGGCGTGGCGGTCAACGCCGTCGTCCTGGCACCGATGCACCTCGACGAGCCCCGCGACGCCCTGCGTGACCTCACCGCTCGGGTCCAGGCCGTGCTCGGGGACGTCGCCGACGGGCTGCGCGAGGGCTGGGACGCCGACCGGGCCCGCCGCTGGTACCACCACGCGACCGACCTGGGCGACCGGGTGCCCGAGGCACTGCGGGCCGTGGAGACCGGCCGCGAGAGCACCCGCTGGAACTGGCGGCACCGCCTGCGCCCGGCCCGGATCGACTGGGACGGGTACGTGCGCACCGTCGAAGCGGTGCGCCGCGCCCAGTGGCAGGTGGCCGGCATCGCACGCACCCTCGTCGACGCCGCCGACGACGCGGACCGGCACCCGGCGCCGTCCGCGGCCTGGTTGCGCTCCTACGCCGACGTCCTCGACGAGGTGGGAGAGGCGATCTCGCACTTCGGCGTGTGGACCGACGAGTCGCGTGCCGCGGTGAAGCGGCACGTCGGCCGGGCCCTCGAGGTGCTCGACGCGATGAGCGAGGAGGTGCGGCGCACCCCGCTGGACGACCCGCACGCGTGGCCGGCGTACGGCGCCCTGGTGCTCGAGGGCGAGCGGCTGGCGCGCGAGCTGCTCTCGAGCAACGCCGAGGCCTCGGTGCCCACCGACACCGGGCCGATCCGGATGCCGCTGGCCGAGAGCGTGCCCGCCGTGCGTCAGCTGCAGCAGCAGGTGCCCGCGGTGGGGGAGCAGCTGCCCCGGATCATCGAGCGGGTGTCGGCGCTGGGCCAGCCGTCGGAGGGTCCTCGACAGCCACCGGAGCCGGCCGAGCCGGCCTCCTCCGACGAGGGTCCAGCACGCCCGTCGTGATCGCGACCCCGAGCAGCAACAGCGCCCCACCGGTCGCCTCCCAGGCGTTCGGCGCCTCGCCCTGGACGAGCCACGCGGTGGTGAGCCCGACCACTGGCACGAGCATCGTGTAGGGCACGACGGCGGCCGCCGGGTGGCGGCCGAGCAGGGTGTTCCAGATGCCGTAGCCGACCAGCGAGGCCAGCCAGGCGGTGTAGAGGGTCGAGAGCACCGCCGGGACGGTGAGGTGGGTCAGGGCGTGCGCGACCACGTCGGGTCCGTCGAGGGCCACGGCCAGGGCGAAGAGGGGGAGTGGAACCACCAGTGCTGACCAGACGGTCATCGACAGGCCGGCGCCGAAGCCGCTCTGGTGGGGGGTGACTGGCGCGGCATCCGGCGGCTGTGCCCGCCCGGCGGCGCGGCGGGCCGCGACGTTGCCGACCGCCCACGAGGTTGCGGCGGCGACGACGAGCACCAGCCCGATCAGAGGAGTGGTGGCGGCCCGGCCGGCCGCCACGACGGCGAGCCCGACCGCCCCGACCGCGATGCCGACGACCTGGGCGCGGCTGGGCCGTTCGCGCAGGCTCAGCGCGGCGATGAGCACGGTGAGCACCACCTGGGCCTGCAGCACGAGCGAGGCGAGACCGGCCGGCATCCCGAGCGACAGCGCCGTGTAGAGCAGCGCGAACTGGCCCAGGCTCATGAACAGGCCGACGGCGACGACGTCGCGCCAGGGCGCGCGGGGCCGGGGGACCAGGGCGATCGCCGGCACGAGCACCACGACGAAACGCAGGGCAACGAACAGGGTCGGCGGGAGGTCGCCCAGCCCGAGGTCGATGACGACGAAGTTGGCACCCCAGATGGCCGCGACGAGCACGGCGAGGGCGATGTGGCGAGGAGGCACCCGTCGATCCTCGCTCGCGCCACCGTGAAGCACCAGCAACGTTTCCTGGACCGTTCTCGGTACCATCGCTGCATGATCGATCTCGCCGCCGTGGAGTCCCTGGTCGCCGTCGAGCGCACCGGCAGCGTCGGGGGTGCTGCGGTCGAGCTGGGCTACACACCCTCGGCGGTGTCCCAGCAGGTCAAGCGGCTCGAGCGTCAGGTCGGGGCGAGCCTGCTCGAGCGGGCCGGCCGGGGCGTGGTGCTCACGGCGGCCGGCCGCCGGCTGGTCGACGAGGGGCGGGCGCTCGGCGAGCAGGTCGAGCTGCTCCGCTCGCGCGTGCAGGGCGACGCCGGACGGCCGTCCGGGCTGCTGCGCCTCGCGGCCTTCTCCACGGCGGTGCGGGGCGTCGTGCCGCTGCTGCTCGACGAGCTGCGGGGCAGCGCGCCCGACCTCGACGTCGTGGTGCACGAGGCCGAGCCGTGGGATGCCGTGGCCGAGGTGGCTGCCGGGCGCACCGACGTCGCGATCGTGCACCGCTGGGAGGGCATGCGCTTCCACGTGCCGCCGGCCCTGCGCGGCGAGGCGGTGCTCACCGACGTCGCCGACCTCCTCGTGCACCGCGACGACCCGCTCGCGGGACGAGCCCACGTGGTGCCCGGTGACCTGCTCGACCACGTCTGGGTGTCGACCCCGGAGGGCACCATCTGCCACGAGTGGTTCGCCCACATGTTCCGCGACACCCCGCGCACCCCGAGGGTGGCCTTCCGCTGCATCGAGTTCGCCTCCCAGGTCGAGCTCGTCGCCCACGGACTCGCGGTCGCCCTCGTGCCGCGGCTGGGTCGCGGCACGCTGCCGGATGCCGTCGTCGCCCTCGCCGTGCGCGACCCCGAGCCGCAGCGCCGGGTCGACGTGCACTGGCGGGCCTCGATGTCCGACTCCCCTGCGGTGTCCGCCGTGCGAGCCGCGCTGGCGCTGTCGGCCGGTGAGGACCGCGCGACCGGCGCTGGCCCCGGCGGCCGATAGTCGACGATGTCGAGCGGGCCTGCGACGGTGCTGGGGGTCAGTCCAGGGTCTGGACCGCGAGAGCACCCTCGGCGTAACGGCGGCGCAGCACCTTCTTGTCGAACTTGCCGACGCTGGTCTTCGGCACTTCGTCGACGAGCGCCCACCGCTCGGGCAGCTGCCAGTGCGCGAGCTTGTCCTCGAGGAACCCGCGCAGCGTCTCCGGGGTGGCTGCGGCTCCCTCCCTGAGCACGACGGTGGCCAGGGGACGCTCGCCCCACCGCTCGTCCGGCACTCCGACGACGGAGGCCTCGAGCACGTCCGGGTGCGCCATGATCGCGTTCTCGAGGTCGACCGAGCTGATCCACTCGCCGCCGGACTTGATGACGTCCTTGGCGCGGTCGGTGAGCCGGAGGAAGCCGTCGGGAGTCAGCGTGCCCACGTCTCCGGTCCGCAGCCACCCGTCGTGGAACTTGTCGGCCATCTCGGCGAGCTCGTCCTCCGACTCCCCGCCGAAAGCGTTGTACGAGCCGGTGATCCACGGTCCTCGGACCTCGAGCTCGCCGACGCCCTCGCCGTCCCACGGCAGCTCGTCGCCGTCCGGGCCGATGAGCCGCCCCTCGACGCCGAGGACGAGCCGACCCTGGGAGGTCGCGTAGTCCCAGTAGGCGTCCGACCCCTCCTCCACCGCGGCCGGGGGCACCGCCGCGGTGCCGATCGGGGACATCTCGGTCATGCCCCACGCATGGAGGATGGTGATGCCGTGCTGCTCCTTGAACGACTTCATCATGGCGGGGGGCGCGGCCGACCCGCCGACGATGAGGCCGCGGCACGTCGAGACGTCGACCGTGTTCTCCTCGAGGTGGTGGAGCAGGTCCAGCCAGATCGTCGGCACACCGGCTCCGTAGGTGACCTTCTCGCTCTCGATCATCGTCGCGAGCGGAGCCGCCTGGAGGAACCGGTCCGGCATCACGAGGGAGGCGCCCACCGCCATCGCGAGGTAGGGGAAGCCCCACGCGTTGGCGTGGAAGAGCGGGACGACGACGAGCAGCCGATCGCCCTGGCGGGTGTCGGCCGTCATCGCAGTCGTCACGGCGTGGAGGTAGTTGGAGCGGTGCGAGTACGACACGCCCTTGGGGTTGCCGGTGGTCCCGGAGGTGTAGCACATCGACGAGGCGGAGTTCTCGTCGAGGTCCTCGGGCCAGTCGTACGTCGTCGGCTGCCCCTCGAGCAGCGTGGACCAGTCGTGCACCGCCTCGACGTGCTCCGGCGCTGCGAGCGCGGCGCGGGTGTCGTCGTCGACCGGGCCGTTCACGACGACGTGGCGGACCTTGGGCAGGTGGGCGAGGAGCTTGGCGAACGGGGCCGCGAGGGTGTTGTCGACGATGACGACCTTCGAGCCGCCGTGGTTCGCGACGTAGAGGATCTGCTCGGGGAACAGCCGGATGTTCAGGGCCTGGAGCACCGCGCCCATGGACGGCACGGCAAGGTAGGTGACGAAGTGCTCGGCGTTGTTCCACATGAACGTGGCGACCCGGTCGTCACCCTCGACGCCGAGGCCGTGGAGGGCGTGGGCCAGCTGGGCGGCCTGCCGCCCGACCTCGGCGTAGGTCGCGCGGCGCGGGCCGTCTGCCGTCCAGGTCACGACCTCCTGGTCGGCGTGCAGCCTCGTGCCGAAGCGCAGGATCTGGCTGACGAGGAGCGGGGTCGGCTGCATGGTGCTGTCCATGGGAACAGCAAACTCGCTAACCCCGCGTAGCGGAAGCCCTCGCTGAGCTCGGCCTGATGCACATCCGCTGCTACTGGGTAGGGCGAGCCTCAGCCGTCGTCGCCGAGCCGCAGCACCCTCCGGTAGAACGCGACCTCCCGGGTCAGCGCGTCGATGATCGACTCGGCCCGGCGGAAGCCGTGTCCTTCGCCCGGGTAGACCATGAGCTCCACCTCACGGCCGGCGGCGCGCATCGCGTCGGCCATGTCGCGGGCCTGCGACAGCGGCACGACCATGTCGTCGGCGCCCTGGAGCAGGAGCAGCTCGCCGTGCAGGTGCTCGACGTGGTGGATCGGCGAGCGCTCGCGGTAGACCGCCTCGCCCTCGGGCCACGGGGCGACCAGCCGGTCGAGGTAGCGCGACTCGAACTTGTGGGTGTCGGTGGCCAGGGCGGCGAGGTCGGCCACCCCGAACAGGCTGGTGCCGGCCGCGAAGGTCCGGCTGGTCGTCATCGCACGCAGCACGGCATACCCGCCGGCGCTGCCACCGCGGATGGCGAGCCGGGTCGGATCGACCTCACCCGCCTCTGCCAGCGAGGTCGCGCCGGTCACGCAGTCGTCGATGTCGAGCAGCCCCCACCGGCCGAGCAGCCGCTCGCGGTAGGCGCGCCCGTAGCCGGTGCTGCCGGAGTAGTCGACGTTCAGCACCGCGAACCCGCGGGTCGTCCAGAACTGCGTCGACAGCGCGAAGGACTCCTGAGCGCGGCTGGTCGGGCCGCCGTGCACCATGACGACCAGGGGTGGCAGCTCACCCTCCGGCCCTTGCGTGCCGGCCGCCCGCGGACGGTGCAGCAGGCCGTGCACGGTCAGCCCGTCGGTGTCGGTCCAGGTCCAGGCCTGTGCCGGCGACACGTCGGCCGGGTCGAGCTCGACCGAGCCGGCCGTGCCGAGCACCCGGGGCGCCTGGCCCAGCGGGCCCCGCACGACCTCGGGCAGCCGGTCGGTCAGGCCGCGGCGCAGGGCCAGCTCGCCGTCGGCGGCCTGGAGCTGGTCGAAGGCGACGCCCTCGACGGGCAGCGGTTCGACCTGGCCGGTGCGGGCGTCGAGCAGCCCGAGCGCCGCTCCGGCGCCCTCCCACCAGCGCACCACGGCCCGGTCCGCGTCGAGCACGGCGAGGTCGACCATGCCCAGAGCCCACTGGGCTGCGGCGTGGTCGGCGCGGGCATCGTGCAGTGCGACGGGGCCGGTGCCCGAGTCGCGGTGCACGGTCCACCACCCCGACTCGTCGGACAGGAACCACAGCGCGCCGTCCGGGCCGAAGGTGGGCTGCACCACGGACACCCCGTCACCGCCGGCGACGACGACGGCTTCGCCGGTGCCCTGCTCGCCGAGCTCGGCACGGAGCAGCTCGGTGGAGTCCCACGGCATGCTCGGGTGGCGCCAGGCGACCCACGCCAGTACGCCGCCGTCGGGAGAGACCGCGGGGCGCGAGACGAAGTCGGTGCCGGTGGCCAGCACCACGCCGCCCTCGGCGTTGTCGCCGTGCAGGTCGAGCCGCACCAGCTCGTTGGCCGGTTCCGGGTCGCGTGAGTGGTCCTCGCGCACCGCGAACACGTGGGCGCCGTGCAGCACCAGGCCGCCGAAGCGCCAGGGGCCGGGCGGGGTGATCGGCTGCGGTTGCGTCGCCCCGGCATCCAACCGGTGCACGCGGTCGTCACCCGCGTGCGAGAACACGACGGTGCCGCCGAGCACGGCATACGCGCCACCGCCGTACTCGTGCACCCGGCTGCGCACGTCCCAGGGCGCGGCCAGCACCTCGCGCACACTGACGCCGTCGTGTCGGACCAGGGCGGTGCGGCCGCCCTCGGCCGGCCGGCCGGCCACCCAGTACGTGTCGTGGCCGTCGACCCGCACCTCGTCGAGGGACTCCTGGCCGGTGGCGAGTGACTCAGGGCTGATCGGCGACGGCCAGGTGCCGTAGGGGAGGCGCATCGCCCTACCGTATGACCGATGGAGCCGGGCTACGCCGACCTCGACGAGGACGGCCAGGTGGAGGTGCTGCGCCGCGTCGCGCTGGTCGCCGCGGAGGGCTTCGGGCTCGGCGTGCGCGAGCTGACCCTGGTGCTGCACGCGTTCAACACGACGTTCGCGCTCGACACCGACGACGGGCGGCGCCTGGCGCTGCGGGTCAACACCAACTCGCAGAGCACCCCGGCACACATCGCCGCCCAGCAGGCGTGGCTGCACGCCCTGGCCGCGGAGACCGACGTGCTGGTGCCCGACCCGCTCGCCGCGCCCGGGGGTGGCTGGCACGTCGCCGTCGACTGCCCGCAGTGGGGCGACCGGCTGAACACGACGGTGGCGTCGTGGCTCGACGGCGACGACGTCGGGGAGTGTGACGAGGAGCAGGCGCGGGCGCTGGGGCGCACGATGGCCGTGCTGCACGGCCACGCCGAGGGTTTCGCCCTGCCGCCGGGCGCTCACCTGACGGTGTTCGACGAGCCGCTGTGCCACGACCGGAGCCTGCTCGAGGGCGCCGTGCCGATGCCGCCCGGTCACGCCGAGGTGGTGGCCGAGTCGCTCGCGCTGTGCCGCAGGCGGTTCGACGAGGTGTATGCCGGGCGGCGCCTGATCGTGCTGCACGCCGACCTGCACGGCGGCAACCTGAAGTGGCACGGGGGCCGCCTGGCCGTCTTCGACCTCGACGACGCCGGCTTCGGCGTTCCGGCGCTCGACCTGGCCATCTCCACCTTCTACCTGCGCGACGGGGACCCCGCGATCGAGCAGGCTCTGCGGGCGGGCTACGCCGAGGTGCGCGCGCTGCCCGACGTGTCCGGCGAACAGTTCGAGGCGCTCGTCGCCGCCCGGCAGCTACTGCTGGCCAACAGCCTGCTGATGAGCAGCACGGCATCCCTGCGGGGCGAGGCGACCGCCTACCTCGACGTCACGGTCGAGCGCCTGCGCCGGTGGCTCGGCACCGGACGGTTCGAGCGGACACCCACGGCCGGTTAACCGCATCGCAGCGTTTGGTACCCCCTCGATACCCTTGGCGGAGGGTCGCCCTCGCGGCCCGTCACACCGACCGCACCAGGAGACCGCGTCATGTCTGCCCAGATCACCGTCCACGTCGCGCAGAGCGAGCGATCGGTGCCGGAGCAGACCACCGCCGGCGCGCTCTTCGACGGCGACCGCACCGTGCTGGTCGCCCGGGTCAACGGCGAGCTGCGCGACCTCGCGCACGTCCTCGCCGACGGCGACGTCGTCGAGCCGGTCACCGCAGCCGAGCAGGACGGCCTCGACGTGCTGCGGCACTCGGCCGCGCACGTGCTCGCGCAGGCCGTGCAGGAGGTGCACCCCGACGCCAAGCTGGGCATCGGGCCGCCCATCCGCGACGGCTTCTACTACGACTTCGACGTCGAGACCCCGTTCACCCCCGAGGACCTGCGGGCGCTCGAGAAGGTCATGCAGCGCATCGTCAACGAGGGGCAGACCTTCGCCCGCCGCGAGATCTCGGATGACGACGCCCTCGCCGAGCTCGCCGACGAGCCGTACAAGTGCGAGCTGATCGGGCTCAAGGGCGGGGCGTCCGAGAGCGCCGCGGAGGGCGCGTCCGTCGAGGTGGGCGGCGCGCAGCTGACCATCTACGACAACCTGCGCCGTGACGGCACCCGCGCCTGGGGCGACCTGTGTCGCGGCCCGCACGTGCCGACCACCAAGGTGCTCGGCAACGCCTTCAAGCTGATGCGCAGCGCCGCCGCCTACTGGCGCGGCTCGGAGAAGAACCCGCAGCTGCAGCGCCTCTACGGCACCGCGTGGCCCACCAAGGACGAGATGAGGGCCTACCTCGACCGGCTGGCCGAGGCGGAGAAGCGCGACCACCGCAAGCTCGGCGCCGAGCTCGACCTGTTCAGCTTCCCCGACGAGCTGGGCTCGGGCCTGGCGGTGTTCCACCCCAAGGGCGGCATCATCAAGCGCGAGATGGAGGACTACGTCCGGCGCCGGCACATCGAGGAGGGCTTCCAGTACGTCGGCACTCCCCACATCAGCAAGGACGGCCTGTTCCACACCTCGGGGCACCTGCCCTACTACGCCGACACCATGTTCCCGCCGATGCAGTTCGAGGGCACCGAGTACCGCCTCAAGGCGATGAACTGCCCGATGCACAACCTCATCTACCGCTCGCGCGGGCGCTCCTACCGAGAGCTGCCGCTGCGCCTGTTCGAGTTCGGCTCGGTCTACCGCTTCGAGAAGTCGGGCGTCGTGCACGGCCTGACCCGGGTGCGCGGCATGACCCAGGACGACTCGCACAGCTACGTCACCGCCGAGCAGGCGCCGGGCGAGATCAAGCACCTGCTCAACTTCGTGCTGTCGCTGCTGAGCGACTTCGGGATGGACGACTACTACCTCGAGCTGTCCACCCGCGAGACCGAGGGCGAGAAGAAGGACAAGTTCATCGGCTCGGACGCCGAGTGGGAGATCGCGACCGAGGTGCTGCGTGACGTCGCCACCGAGTCGGGGCTCGAGCTGGTGATGGACCCCGGTGGCGCCGCGTACTACGGCCCGAAGATCTCGGTGCAGGCGCGTGACGCCATCGGCCGCACCTGGCAGATGTCGACCATCCAGTACGACTTCAACCAGCCGGCCCGCTTCGGCCTCGAGTACCAGGCGTCCGACGGCACCCGCCAGCAGCCGGTCATGATCCACTCGGCGAAGTTCGGCTCGATCGAGCGGTTCTTCGGCGTGCTCGTCGAGCACTACGCCGGCGCGTTCCCGGTGTGGCTGTCGCCGGTGCAGGCGCTGGGCATCCCGGTGGCCGAGGAGTTCGACCAGTACCTCGGCGGCGTCCTGGCACGGATGCGGGCGCACGGCATCCGCACCGAGCTCGACGCCAGCGACGACCGGTTCCCCAAGAAGATCCGCAACGCGAGCAAGGCCAAGGTGCCGTACGTGCTGATCGCGGGGGAGGACGACCGCTCCGCCGGAGCGGTCTCGTTCCGCTACCGCGACGGCACCCAGAAGAACGGCGTACCGGTCGACGAGGCCATCGCCGAGATCACCGCCGCCATCGCCGACCGACGACAGGTGTGACGGCCGTCTCCGGTGCGGTTGTCTCGCCGCGTCTCGCTTGTCGAGACGCGGCGAGACGCCCACACAGGGCCTCGTCCCGTGCGTCACACGACACGCCGACGACACGCCGAGGCGCAGAACTGCCGGCAACTTCATGGTCGAAACCACTTGCGGCGCACCGGGTCCAGGACTAGAAATAGTCCTACTTCACCACCTCGGTGGTGGAGGGAACGAGGAAAGGCCGAACGCCAGCCCGAGCGGTTTACCGCGCGGAGCCGCCCTGTGACGAGGGTGGTGGGCGAGCGGAGTCTGCCTTGTGAGACGAGGAGCGTCACGCCGAGTCACCAGAGGCGCCGGGACAACTCATACTTGTCCCGGCGCCTCACCTATGTACCTGCCGATGCCGCCCGGATGGGCCATGCTGGTGGCATGGACAGCGAGGACGCCCCGGTGCGGGCGGACGACGTCACGGTGCGTGAGGCGCGGCCGTCCGACGCGTTCTCGGTGGGGGCGCTGCACATCCAGGACGAGCGCGAGCAGGGCCACGCGGTGCCGCCCGGCTTCCTCGACGCCCTGTCCGACGCGTGGCTGCGCGATCGGGCCCGGCGCACCTGGATGGCCGAGGACTCGCGTGGCCGCCCGCTCGGGGTGCTGCACGGCACCCGGGTGCAGAAGCTGCCGAGCGCGCACCGCCCCGCCGACGCGTGGTTCCACGTGAGCCTGCTCTTCGTCACCCAGGACGCCCGCGGCTTCGGCGTCGGCCAGCAGCTGCTCGAGGCCCTGTTGGCCTGGGCGCAGGCCGACGGCGTCACCCGCGTGCAGCTCAACTCCGTGCCGGAGGCCCGCACCCTCTACGAGCGGATGGGGTTCGGCCCCCCGTCGGAGCGGCTGATGGAGCTGCGGGTCAGCGACCGAAGTCGGCGTTGAGGTTCGCCATCCGCACGTTGTTGCCGGACGGGTCGCGGAAGCCGACGTCGATGCCGTACATCTGCTGCTCCGGCTCGCCCACGAACTCGACGCCGCGTTCCTTCATCGCGGTGTAGCTCTCCCAGAAGTCGTCGGTGGTGAGGAACACCGTGCCGGCCAGGCCCTTGCCGATGAGGTCGCGCAGCTGGTCGTCGGTGGCGCCGTCGATCATCGGCGGCCCAGGGATGGCCATCAGCGCGATGGCCACGTCGGGCTGCCCGGGCGGCCCCACCGCGAGCCAGCGGAAGTTGCCCATCTCCGGCACGGTCACGTCGCTGCGCACCTCGAAGCCGACCTTCTCGGTCCAGTACTTCAGCGCCTCGTCCTGGTCGTGCACCCAGAGCTGTGTGGTGGCGATCCGGATCATGCCCGTGCTCCTTCGCTGGCTCGTCTCGTGACCCCGGTGGTGGGCTCGGCCAAGTCCACCGTGTGTGACCGGGCCGCGTCTTCTCGAAACGTGCGCACCTGCGGGCGGGTGTAGGCCCGCAGCACGCAGGCCGGCACCCGGGCCACCTGAGCCGCGGGCGGGTGCGCGGCGCGGTAGGCCGTGGGCGGCATCCCGAACATCCGGCGGAAGCTCACCGTGAACGAGCCGACGCTGCTCAGCCCCACCGAGACGCAGATCCGCGCCACCGACCAGTCGGTGGAGCGCAGCAGGGATGCCGCGCGCTCGAGCCGCCGGGTCAGGAGGTACTGGTGCGGCGACTCCCCGAACGCGCGGCGGAACTCACGGCTGAAGTGGGCGGGGGAGAGGCGGGCGGCGGCGGCCAGGTCGGCCACCGTCAGCGGGTCGGCGTAGTGCCCGTCGGCGAGGTCCTTGGCACGCAGCAGGTGGCGGCTGGGTGGCACCGGCATCCGGTGAATCTACCGCCGTGCCGCTCGGCCACCGGCCTAGGATCGAGGGTATGCCGGCGCACGAGGACCCCGCGGACTTCGCCGGTGGTGACGGCGACGGCTTCGAGCGGCTGTGGACACCGCACCGGATGGTCTACATCGCCGGTGACCGGCCCGACCCCAACGAGGGCGATGGCTGCCCGTTCTGCGCGGCCCCGGGCAAGGACGACGCCGAGGGGCTGGTCGTGCACCGCGGCGAGCACTGCTACGTCGTGATGAACCTGTTCCCCTACAACCCGGGCCACGTGCTGGTCTGCCCCTACCGGCACGTGCCGCTCTACGTCGACCTCACCGACGAGGAGACCGCCGAGTTCACCGCCCTCACCAAGGCCGCGATCCGCGCGCTGGAGGCTGCCTCCGCCCCGATGGGATTCAACCTCGGGATGAACCAGGGCGCGGTCGCGGGCGCCGGTGTCGCGGCGCACCTGCACCAGCACGTCGTGCCGCGCTGGGGTGGCGACAGCAACTTCCTACCGATCATCGCCCGCACCAAGGCGCTTCCGATGCTGCTCGAGGACGTCCGCAGCCGGCTCGTCGAGCACTGGCCGGCCTGAGCGCAGTCCTCGCCCGCGCAGAATCACAGGACCCCCCGGCGGCCGGACGGGCCTTCTGACACGATGACCTCCATGTCGAAGCAACCGCGCCTCAAGAAGGGCGTCTACGAGGCCGAGCTGGTGCGCCTGCAAGCCGAGCTGGTGAAGATGCAGGAGTGGGTGCGCCGCGAGGGCGAGCGGATCGTGCTGGTCTTCGAGGGCCGCGACGCCGCCGGCAAGGGCTCCACCATCAAGCGGGTCACGCAGTACCTCAACCCGCGCCAGGCCCGCATCGTCGCCCTCCCGGCCCCCACGGAGCGGCAGCGCACCCGGTGGTACTTCCAGCGCTACGTGGAGCACCTGCCCGGCGCCGGCGAGATCATCATCTTCGACCGCAGCTGGTACAACCGCGCCGGTGTCGAGCGGGTGCTGGGCTACTGCACCCCCGAGGAGCACCAGCGCTTCCTGCGCCAGTGCCCGATCTTCGAGCGGATGCTCGTCGAGGACGGCATCCGGCTGCACAAGTACTGGTTCTCGGTGAGCGACTCCGAGCAGCAGCGCCGGTTCGAGTCACGGCTCGACGACCCGATGCGGCGCTGGAAGCTGTCGACCACCGACATCCAGTCCATCGAGCGGTGGGAGGACTACTCGCGCGCCAAGGACGACATGATGGTGCACACCGACATCACCGAGGCCCGCTGGAACGTCGTCGAGAGCGACGACAAGCGCCGCTCGCGGATCAACATGATCGCCGACCTGCTCTCGAAGGTGCCCTACGAGGACGTCGAGGAGCCCACGCTCGTGCTCCCCACCCGGCCACCCTCGCGCGGCTACGTGCGCCCGGCCCGCTCGTTGCAGCACGAGGTGCCCGACTACGCCGCCACCCTCGAGGCGCACGCGGACTGACCCGCGCGGCCGGCCCGTCGTCAGGTGTGCCGGCCCCGGTCGCCCACGTGGTCCTTGGCGAGGCGGTCGGGCAGCTGCTCGTAGCCCCGGTGCTCGCGGTGGAACGAGCCGGTGCCGTGCGCCAGCGAGCGCAGGCTGATGGCGTAGTCGAGCAGCTCGAGCTGGGGCACGGCGGCCTCGAGCACCGAGCGGCCGGGCTGGCCCTCGGCCGCGAAGGACCCGATGATCTGCCCCCGCCGCGTGCCGATGTCGGTCATCACCGCGCCGAGGTAGTCGTCGTCGACGGTGACGGTGACCGTGTCGATCGGCTCGAGCAGGCACATCGTCGACGGTGAGGCGAGCTCACGCAGGGCCAGCCCGGCGGCCGTCTGGAACGCCACGTCGGAGGAGTCGACCGAGTGCGCCTTGCCGTCGGTGAGGGTGACCTTGACGTCGACGACCGGCCAGCCGGCGAGCAGCCCCTTCTCGAGCTGGTGGTGCACGCCCTTCTCGACGCTGCTGAAGAACTGCCGCGGCACGGCGCCGCCGACCACGACCTCGTCGAACTCGATGCCGGTGCCGCGGGGGAGTGGCTCCATGACCAGGTGGCAGACCGCGAACTGCCCGTGGCCACCGGACTGCTTGACGTGCCGGCCCTGGGCCTCGGCGCGGGCGATCGCGGTCTCCTTCATGGCGACCTTCACCGGCACCTGCTCGACTCCCACGTTGAAGCGCGAGCGCAGCCGGCTGAGCACGAGGTCGAGGTGCGCCGGCCCGGTGGTCCACAGCACCACCTGTCCGGTCTCGGCGTCGTGCTCGATGCGCAGCGAGGGGTCCTCGGCGGCCAGCTCGCGGAAGGCGACCGGCATCCGGTCCTCGTCGGCGCGGGTGGCGGCCGCGACGGCGGCCGGCAGCAGGGCCTCGGGCAGTGCCCACGGGGTGACGAGCAGCGGCGCGTCGGTGGAGGAGATGGTGTCGGAGGTCTGGGCGGTGGCGAGCTTGGTGACCACCACGACCTCGCCGGCGATCGCCTCGGTCTTGGGCAGCAGCTCGCCGTCGAACGACGCGGCGATGGCCCCGGGGCGCACGTCGTCGTCGTGGGCCGCGTGGCCCTCGCCGGTGGGCACGCCGAGCAGCTCGAGGTGGCCCGACACGTGCACCGCCCGGTCGGGCCGCAGCGTGCCCGAGAAGACGCGCACCAGCGAGAGGTGGCCGACGTAGGCGTCGGACTGGGTGTGCACGACCTCGGCCACGAGCGGGCCCGCGGGGTCGGGGCTGACCTCGACCTCGGCGCCGCCCCCCACCGGGGTGACCGTCGGCAACGGGTGCAGCCCGGGGTGCGGGAAGGCGGCCTCGATGACGTGCAGGAGCACCCCGACGCCGGCGCCGGTCTCAGCGGAGATCGGCAGCACCGGGTGGAAGCTGCCGTGCGCGACCGCGGTGAGCAGGTCCTTCTCGAGGGTCTCGAAGTCGAGCTCCTCGCCCTCGAGGTAGCGGTCCATCAGGGCGCCGTCCTCGGACTCCTCGATGATCCCCTCGAGGAGCGCGGGCCGGTAGGTGTCGAAGAACTCGGCGTGCTCGGGGCCGGCCGGGCGCACCGTGCGCGTGCCACCGGTGTAGTCGTGCACCTCGCCGAGCAGGAGGTCGGCGATGGAGGTGACCGCCCCCTCCGAGCCGGGCACCGGCACCCCGAGCGGCTGGATGCCGGCGCCGAAGTGCGCCTGGCAGTCGGCCAGGGTGGCCGCGAAGTCGGCGTCGCGGGCGTCGAGCTGGGTGATGACGACCGCGCGCGGCATCCCGACGATCGCGCACTCGTGCCACAGCGCGCGGCTCTGCGCGTCGGCACCGTCGGCCGCCGAGACGACGAAGAGGGCGGCATCCGCCGCCCTCAGCCCTGCTCGCACGTCCCCGACGAAGTCGGGGTTGCCCGGGGCGTCGAGGAGGGTGACCACCACCGACCCGCTCGACACCGTCGCGGCCCGCAGGCCGGTCGTGGGCTCGGTCTGGCCGCGCGGCGCCCGCCCGGGCACCACGGCGTCGACGACGTGGTCGAACAGCCTGGACTTTCCCGAACCGCTCGGTCCGACCAGGACGACGTTGCGGATGCTGGTCGTGCCGTTGACGGTGGGGGCCTGGGGCGTCGTGCCGTTCATGGCGCCTACATTTCACCGATTCGCGCCGGCGCACAAGCGGACGACGCGGAGTGTGATGGAGCCGCCGGGCGGCCGTCGGTGGGGCCCGCAGGGCGGCGCCTGGCGGGCGTCGTGGCGGGGCGCCATTACGCTGGACCCACCATGCTGAACCGATATGCGCGCGCCTTCGCCACCAAGCTGCTGACCCCGGTGGCCGCGGTGCTCATCCGCCTGGGCATCAGCCCTGACGTGGTCACCATCATCGGCACGCTGGGGGTCTGCTTCGGCGCCCTGGTCTTCTACCCGCGCGGCGAGTTCCTCATCGGGACCCTGGTCATCACGGCGTTCGTCTTCTCCGACACGCTCGACGGCATCATGGCCCGCAAGATCGGCCGGTCCGGCAAGTGGGGCGCCTACCTCGACTCCACGCTCGACCGGGTGGGCGACGCCGCGATCTTCGGTGGCCTGGTGCTGTTCTACGCCGACGAGCCCGGCAAGGCCTACATGGCGGCCCTCGCGCTGGCGTGCCTGATCCTCGGCAGCGTGGTGTCGTACGCGAAGGCCCGGGCCGAGGGGCTCGGGATGACCGCCAACGTCGGCATCGCCGAGCGCGCCGACCGGCTGGTCGTCGTGCTGCTGGCGACCGGCCTGGTCGGCTGGTTCCTGCCCGAGGTGGTGCTGGCGGTGGTGCTCGCGCTGCTCGCCCTGGCCAGCCTCATCACCGTGGTGCAGCGCATGCTCGAGGTGCGCCGCCAGGCCCTGGACCTCGTGTGAGGGTGCTGCCGGCGTCGGTGACCGACACGCTGACCATCGCAGGCTTCCGCCTGGGCTGGGGCGCCGTGCGCCGGATGCCGGAACGCACCGCCTACGCGCTGTTCGACCGCCTCGCCGACGTCACCGTGGCCCGCGGCGGCGCCGCCCGGCTGCGGTCCAACTACGCCAAGGTGCGCACCGACCTCGACGACGCGGCCCTCGACGCCCTGGTGCGCGACGGCATGCGCCGGTACATGCGCTACTACTGCGAAGCCTTCCGGCTGCCGACACTGAGCGCCGACGACCTGCTCGACCGGGTGCGGGTCGAGGGCGACGGCCCGGTGCGCGAGGTCATCGACGGCGGCGGCTCGGTCATCGCCTTCCTGGGCCACCTGGGCAACTGGGACCTCGCCGGCGCCTGGGGCACCACTCACCTGGGGCCGGTCACCACCGTCGCCGAGCGGTTGAAGCCCGAGGAGGTCTTCGAGGAGTTCCTCGCCTTCCGGGAGTCGCTCGGGATGACGATCCTCCCGCTCACCGGTGCAGGTAACCCCTTCCCGGCGCTGCGCCAGGCGGCCCGGCGGCCCGGCATCATCCCGCTGCTCGCCGACCGCGACCTCACGTCGAAGGGCGTCGAGGTCGAGCTGTGCGGCCACGCCGCCCGGATGGCGCCCGGTCCCGCCGCGCTGGCGCTGGCCGAGCGTCGCCCACTGCACCCGGTGTCGATCCGCCACGAGCGCCGGGGCCCCGGCTGGGGCATCGTCATCACCTTCCACCCGCCGGTCGCCGTGCCCACATCGGGCACCACCCGCGAGCGGGCCACCGCGATGACCCAGGCGTGCGCCGACGTGCTCGGGGCCGCGATCCTCGAGCACACCGCCGACTGGCACATGCTGCAGCGGGTCTTCCTCGACGACCTCGACACCGACCGCCTAGCCGCCGCGCACGAGGAGGCGCGGTGAGGATCGGCCTGGTCTGCCCGTACTCGTGGGGGGTGCCCGGCGGGGTGCAGTTCCACGTGCGAGACCTGGCCGAGCACTTCATCCGGGCCGGCCACGACGTGTCGGTGCTGGCGCCGGCCGACGACGACACCGCCCTGCCCGACTACCTCACGTCGTGCGGGCGCCCGGTGCCGGTGCGCTACAACGGCTCGGTCGCGCGGGTCACCTTCGGGCCGGCCACCACCGCGCGGGTCAACCGCTGGCTCGAGGCCGGCCGGTTCGACGTTCTGCACATCCACGAACCGCTCAACCCCTCGGCCTCGCTGATGGCCTTGTGGGCCTCGACCGAGCCGGTGGTGGCGACCTTCCACTCGGCCATGCTGCGCTCACGCGCCCTGCACGCGGCCCACCCGCTGCTGCGTCCCTCGCTCGAGAAGATCCGCGGCCGGATCGCCGTCTCCGAGGACGCCCGGGCCACGGTGCAGCGCCACCTCGGAGGCGAGGCGTTCATCATCCCCAACGGCGTCTACGTCGACGACTTCCGCCGCGCCACCCGCCGGCCGGAGTGGAGCGGCGGCGCGGCGGGCCCGACCCTGGCCTTCCTCGGGCGGGTCGACGAGCCGCGCAAGGGGCTGGCGGTGGCCCTCGCGGCCCTGCCCGCGGTGCTCGACGAGCACCCGGGCGCCCGGCTGCTCGTGGCCGGGCCCGGTGACGCCGCGGACCTGCTCAAGGCCGCCGACCCGCGCGCCGCCGCCGCGACCGAGGTGCTGGGCACGGTCACCGACGCCGACAAGGCCTCGCTGCTGCACTCGGTCGACGCCTACGTCGCCCCGCACCTGGGCGGTGAGAGCTTCGGCATCGTGCTGGTCGAGGCGATGGCCGCGGGGGCGCCGGTGATCGCGTCCGACCTGCCGGCCTTCGCCGCCGTGCTCGACGGCGGCAGCACCGGCATCCTGTTCGAGACCGGTTCTCCCGACGGGCTGTCGCGGGCAGTGCTCGGCCTGCTCGCCGACCCCGACCGCCGCGAGGCGGTGCGCGCCGCCGGGTCGGCACGAGCTCGAGTGTTCGACTGGGGGGTCGTCGCCGACCGGATCATGGCGGTCTACGAGACGGTCATCGAGGGCGCCGACGGCGAGCCGGCCGACCCGGCGCCGCAGGGACTGTGGGGCCGGCTCGTGCGCGGCGTGCCCGGCGGTGGCGGCTGATGGGCACCGTCGACGTCCTGCAGCTGGCCACCTTCATCGTCATCGTCGTCATCGGGGTGGCGTGGTACCTCTCGTACTCCGCGGCCCGCCTCGACCGGCTGCACGCCAAGGTCGAGGGTGCGATGTCCGCGCTCGACGCCGCCCTGGTCCGCCGCGCCGAGGCCGCGCTCGAGCTCGCCAACAGCGGGGTGCTCGACCCGGCCAGCGCCCTGCTCATCGCCGACGCCGCCACCGAGTCGATCGAGCGCACCACCGAGCACCCGGTGACCGACGACCTGCTCGACGGCCAGCACTTCGGCGGGCGCGAGCAGGTCGAGAGCGACCTCAGCGAGGCCCTGCGGGCGGCCCTGACCGCCGAGGTCGTCCCCGAGCTGCGCGGCCGTGACGACGACCTCGTCGTCGACTGCCTCGACCGGGTCGCCGCGAGCGGGCTGCGGGTGCAGCTGGCCCGGCGGTTCCACAACGACGCCACCCGCGAGGTGCGTCGGGTGCGTGCCAAGCGCTCGGTGCGGCTGTTCCGGCTGTGGGGCTATGCCGAGCTGCCCGAGCCGGTCGAGTTCGACGACGTGCTGCCTCCCGCCCTGTCGTCCTGACCGTCGGGGTCCGCGGGCGCCCCGGGCGTGAGTTCGCCGGGCCCGTGCGCCGACCTACACTGTGCGGCATGAGTGAGCAGAGCAGCGCCCCGGGCACCGGCACCACCCGCGTCAAGCGCGGCATGGCCGAGATGCTCAAGGGCGGCGTGATCATGGACGTCGTCACCGCCGAGCAGGCCAGGATCGCCGAGGATGCCGGGGCCGTCGCGGTCATGGCCCTCGAGCGGGTGCCTGCCGACATCCGCGCCCAGGGTGGCGTGTCGCGGATGAGCGACCCCGACATGATCGAGAGCATCATCGCGTCCGTCTCGATCCCGGTCATGGCCAAGGCCCGGATCGGCCACTTCGTCGAGGCGCAGGTGCTGCAGTCCCTCGGCGTCGACTACATCGACGAGTCCGAGGTGCTCACCCCGGCCGACTACGCCAACCACATCGACAAGTGGAACTTCACGGTTCCGTTCGTCTGTGGCTCGACCAACCTCGGCGAGGCCCTGCGCCGCATCACCGAGGGCGCGGCGATGATCCGCTCCAAGGGCGAGGCCGGCACCGGCGACGTCTCCAACGCGACCACGCACATGCGCCAGATCCGCCAGCAGATCCGTCACCTGCAGAACCTCCCCGAGGACGAGCTCTACGTCGCGGCCAAGGAGCTGCAGGCGCCCTACGACCTCGTCAAGGAGGTCGCCGAGGCCGGCAAGCTGCCCGTGGTGCTGTTCACCGCCGGCGGCATCGCCACCCCGGCCGACGCCGCGATGATGATGCAGCTCGGCGCGGAGGGAGTGTTCGTGGGCTCGGGCATCTTCAAGTCGGGCAACCCGGCGCAGCGCGCCGAGGCCATCGTCAAGGCCACCACGTTCTACGACGACCCCGACGTCATCGCCAAGGTGTCGCGCGGTCTCGGCGAGGCCATGGTCGGCATCAACGTCGACGAGATCCCGCAGCCGCACCGGCTGGCCGAGCGGGGCTGGTGACCAGCGGCACCTGAAGCGGCCCGGCCGACCCGTCGTCGCGGTGTCGGCCGTCTCGCTGTCGGCGCTTGTCGGCTGCTCGTCGACGAGCCAGCCGTCGGCCTACGTCCAGGCCTGCGACGTGGGGCTGCAGGCCTACACCTACGGGCTGCCGCTGCTCCTGACGAACGCGAGGTTCGAGCCCGTGGTGACTACCTGATCGCCCCGGTCACGTGACGGTGGCGCGCTCCTGGAACTGGGGGCGCTCGAACTCACGGCCCTCGACGACGGCGTGCAGGTGCTCGGCGGCCCGCAGCACGTCGCCGTGGGTGAGGTAGAGCGGCGCGAACCCCAGCCGCACGATGTCGGCCTCGCGGAAGTCGCCCACGACGTCACGGGCGATGAGCGCCTGCACCACGGCATACGCCTGCGGATGCCGCACGCTCACCTGTGACCCGCGGCGTTCCGGGTCGCGCGGCGTCGCCACCTCGAGGTCGGGGAGCAACGTGTCGAGGCACTCGAGGAAGAACCCGGTGAGGGAGAGCGACCGCTCGCGCACGGCGCCCACCTCCACCCCGTCGTAGGCCGCCAGCGCCGCCTCGAGGGCGAGCATGCCGAGCAGGGGTGGCGTGCCGACCCGCCCGCGGGTGATGCCGGGTGCCGGCACGTAGTCCGGCGCCATCGCGAACGGCGTCGCGTGGCCGTTCCAGCCGGCCAGGGGCTGGTCGAAGTCGTCGAGGTGGCGGTGGGCCACGTACAGGAAGGCCGGCGCGCCGGGGCCGCCGTTGAGGTACTTGTAGCCGCACCCCACGGCGAGGTCGGCCTCGTGGGCGTCGAGCCCGACGTCGAGCACGCCGGCCGAGTGGCAGAGGTCCCAGCAGGCCAGGGCACCCACCGCGTGGGCCGCTTCGGTGATGGCGGGCAGGTCCCAGAGCTCGCCGGTGCGGTAGTCGACGGACGAGTAGGACGCGAGGGCGAGGTCGTCGCCGACCTCGGCGATGCGGGCCACCGCGTCGGCGGGGGAGACGAGCTCGACGACCAGCCCGGCATCCCGGGCCGCTGCGGCGGTGACGTAGAGGTCGGTGGGGAACGAGTCGGGGTCCGTCAGCACGACGTGACGACCCGGCCGCATCCGGGATGCCGCGACGGTCGCCTTGTAGAGGTTGACCGAGGTCGAGTCGGTGCAGACCACCTGGCCGGGCGCGGCCCCGACGAGCGTGCCGATGAGGTCACCGACGCGGGTGGGGGCGCCCCACCAGTCGGCGTCGTTCCAGCTCGCGATGAGGTCGCTGCCCCACTGGCGGTGCACCACGTCGGCCACGGCCTCGGCCACACCGGCCGGCAGGGCGCCGAGCGAGTTGCCGTCGAGGTAGACCATGCCGGCGGGCAGCCGGAACCGGGCGCGCAGGTCGGTGGTGGCGTGGGCGGCGTCGAGCTCTCGGGCCCGCTCGCTCAGCGAGGACGTCATGTCAGGAACGTACCCACCGCGGCGTCGCGGCGTCGACGCCGAGGCCACTCACTCGTGGTCGCGGTCCTGGATCGTCTCGCGGACGACGGTGTTCTGGGTGATGGGGCTGGGCAGGTCCGAGTCGTCGGACGGGCCCTGCACGCGGGTGATGACCCGTTCGTGGGTGGTGCCCCGGCGGGCGTGCCAGATCAGCCCGGCGCCGGCGACCATCAAGATGATGCCCACGATGTGCCAGTTGATGATGCCGGTGGGGGAGGACCGCACGGCGAACGTGAAGATCGCGCCGATCACCGCAAGCGTGACACCCGGTGCCATGTCCTCACCTCCTGTTCGTCCGTGGCCACCCTCGAGGCTACCGAGGTGAGCCGGGCCGATCGCCCTCCGTGACGGCCCGGTCCGCGGGGCTGGCGGGCAGAGCGCTCGCGAGCGGTGCACTCGACGGCAGCGCCATGAGCAACAGCGGCTCGCGGTCGGCGGGCAACCACGGTGGGCGGGCGCGGCCGACGACCTGCCAGCCGTGCCGCGCGTAGAGGGCGACGGCGCGGCTGCTCTCGCTGACGACGTCGAGCACCGGGGTGCGCCCCAGTTCCCGGGCGCGCTCGACGGCGGTGGTCAGCAGCGTGCTCCCGACCCCGCGGCCGGTGGCGGCCGGGTCGACGAAGAGCACCGACACCGCAGCCAGGGCGGATGCCGGCAGGCCGGTTCCGGCGCCCCACCCGTCGGCCTCCCACCCGGGTGCCACGTCCGTGAGCGCCACGTGACCGACGACGGCATCCTCGCGGCCGGGGTCGACCGCGACCCAGGCGGCGAGCTCGGTGCGGCGCGCGATGAACTCCTCGGCCGGGAACGGGAGCGGCCAGCGCACCGGGTAGCCCGAGGTGGGGCGCTGCACCTCGAGGATGCCGACCAGCGACGGCAGGTCGGCGGCCGTGCGGGGCCGCACGGTCACGGGAGCAGGGGGCACGCGGCGAGTGTAGGCAGCCGGGCCGTAGCATCGTCGCCCGTGACCGGCATCCCCCACATCGGCGTCCTTGCGGTCCAGGGCGATGTCCGCGAGCACCTCGCCGCGCTTGCAGCCAGCGGGGCGCACGCCACCACGGTGCGCCGGCCCGCGGAGGTCGCGGAGGTCGACGCTCTGGTCATCCCGGGCGGGGAGTCGACGACCATGGACAAGCTGGTGCGGGCCTTCGGCCTGCAGGGCCCGTTGCGCGAGCGCATCGCCGGCGGGATGCCGGTGTACGGCTCGTGCGCCGGGATGATCATGCTCGCCGACCGGATCGCCGACGCCCGCCCCGACCAGGAGACCCTCGGCGGCCTCGACATCACCGTGCGGCGCAACGCGTTCGGCCGACAGGTCGACTCGTTCGAGGAGGACCTGCACATCCGCGAGCTCGGCGGTGAGCCGGTGCGGGCGGTATTCATCCGGGCGCCGTGGGTCGAGGAGGCCGGGGAGTCCGTGCGGGTGCTGGCGCGCGTCGAGCACGGGCCGGCCGCAGGTAGGATCGTCGCCGCGCGTCAGGGTGACCTGCTCGTCACCTCCTTCCACCCCGAGGTGACCGGCGACCACCGGGTGCACCAGCTGTTCGTCGACATCGTGCGGCAGCACATCGCCACGCAGAACCAGAGGGAGCGTTCATGAGCGGCCACTCCAAGTGGGCGACCACCAAGCACAAGAAGGCGGCGATCGACGCCAAGCGCGGCAAGCTGTTCGCCAAGCTCATCAAGAACATCGAGGTCGCGGCCCGCTCGGGCGGCGGTGACCCCGCGGGCAACCCCACCCTCTACGACGCCATCCAGAAGGCGAAGAAGACCTCGGTGCCCAACAGCAACATCGACAACGCGGTCAAGCGGGGCTCGGGCGCCACCGCGGGTGGCGCCGACTGGGAGACCATCACCTACGAGGGTTACGCGCCCGGCGGGGTGGCCGTGCTGATCGAGTGCCTCACCGACAACCGGAACCGGGCGGCCGCCGAGGTGCGCACCGCACTGACCCGCAACGGCGGCGCACTGGCCGACCCCGGCTCGGTGAGCTACGTGTTCGAGCGCAAGGGCGTCGTCATCGTGCCCAAGTCGGAGAAGTCGGAGGACGACCTGCTCGAGGTGGTGCTCGAGGCGGGCGCCGAGGAGGTCAACGACAACGGCGACACCTGGGAGATCGTGTCCGAGGCCACCGACTTCGTGGCCGTGCGCACCGCGCTGCAGGAGGCCGGGGTCGACTACGACTCGGCCGAGGCGTCGTGGGTGCCCACCCTGCAGGTGCCGCTCGACGTCGACGGCGCCAAGAAGATGATCCGGGTGATCGAGGCGCTCGAGGACTCCGACGACGTGCAGGACGTCTTCGCCAACGGCGACATCCCCGACGACGTGCTCGCCCAGCTCGACGAGGAGTGAGCCCTAGGGTCGACGGATGACTTCCGACACCGTCGACCTCTGGAACCGTGAAGCCCCCGCGTTCGACGAGGCGCCCGACCACGGGCTGCTCGACCCGTCGGTGCGCTCCGCGTGGCGCGAGCTGCTCCGCCCGGTCCTTCCTCCGGCGCCGGCACGGGTCACCGACCTCGGCTGCGGCACCGGCACCCTCTCGCTGCTGCTCGCCGAGCAGGGGTATGCCGTCGACGCGCTCGACTTCTCGCCCGCCATGGTGCAGCTCGCGAACGAGAAGCTGGATGCCGCCCCGAGCGCCGTCCGCTCGTTGGTCACCGTGCGCGGTGGTGACGCGGCCGACCCTGGGCTGGCCCCGGCATCCGTCGACGTCGTGCTCTGCCGGCACGTGCTGTGGGCGTTGCCCGACCCGGTAGCCGTGGTGGGCCGGTGGGCCTCGGCGCTGCGGCCGGGAGGCCGGCTGGTGCTGGTCGAGGGAAACTGGGCGACCGGCGCGGGGCTGACCGCCGCCCGGTGCGCGGAGATGGTTGGGCAGTGGTGCTCGCGGGTCGAGGTGCGCCACCTGCCCGACCCCGCGCTGTGGGGCCGCGAGATCACCGACGAGCGCTACCTGGTCGTCGCTCACCCCTGACGGATGCCGAGGTTGGTGGGGGTGGTGGGTGCGTTGGGCCAGGGGCGGGTGTGGTCGAGGTCGCAGCGTCGGGCGGGTCGGGTGCAGCCCCACATGCGGCAGGTGCCGTCGCGGGTGGTGACGAAGTCGGTGAGGTTCTTGGGTGGTCGGTAGGTGTTGCTGACGGATTCCATGGGGGTGCCGGTTCTGGCGTCGAGCAGGGCGCGGCCGATGTTGGTGGGCACCACGCTGAGGAGTGTTTCGACGGTTTGGGCGTCGACCCAGCCGATGCCGGGGATCTCGCATCCGGAGATCAGGGCGGCGGACAGGGAGAAGCCGCCGCCGGTGCCGAGGCCTGCGGTGGCGAACGCGGGCCGCACCCATCCGGGGTCGCAGCTGTCGGTGCCGCCCGGTCCGTGCGTGAGGTCCGCGCCGTGGTGCTGGGCGGCTGTTGCGTCGGTGTGCTCCTCGGGTGGGTTCTCGGCCTGTCCGTCGGCCTGGGTGGGTGGGTTCTCGGCGGCATGGATGACAGCGGCGGCCTCGCGGGCGGTGTCGGCGTCGGGGCCGGTGAGGATGGGGATGCCGAGGGTGACGGTGGCGTTGACGGTGACGTTGGTCAGGAGCAGGTCGATCAGGGCGTCGGCGCGGGCTTGGTCCGGGGTGAGGTGCGGGTCTTTGGTGGCGTACTGGTCGCCGAGGTCGGTCACGGCGGCCCAGGCGGCGGCGGAGCGGGCGGCGGGTAGGCGGGCCCACCAGTCGGTGCTGCCGTCGGGGCCGGGGGTGACCTGCACGAGGCGGTCCTTGCGGTTTCTGTGCTGGGCGGCGGCGACCTGGTCGGCGGCGATGCGGGTGGCGACCCGCCGGGCGACGGTGGTGATCCGGGCGGGGTCCATCCCGACGAGGCGGTCGGCCAGCACGGCTTCGACGGCGGCGCAGGCGGGCTCGTCCAGGCCGTCGCAGGCGGTGAGGACCTTGCCGGCGTTGACCGGGGCCAGGTCGCCGGTGACCACCAGCTCGAGCAGTCGTGGGAAGCGGCAGGACAGCTGCGCGGCGAGGCCGACCTTGCGCCCGGCGGCCCACTGCCCGACCCCGGTGGCCAGGGACACCTCCGAGGAGGCCATCGCGTCGACGAACCCGACCTGGTGCTGCACGTCGACCGGGCCACGCTCGGTGAGCCGGATCTCCAGCGAGGAGGCGTGCGCGATCGCGACCAGCTGCGCCCCTTCGACCGCGTTGACCGCGCCCTGCAGCTCCCCGGCGACCTCGAACAGCTCACCGGACTCCCTCCGGGAGGCCTGCCCGGCCAGCTCGACCCCGATCGCGGACGCCTCGGCGCGCAGGGCGGCGATCCGGGTGCGGAGCGTGCTGGTCGACATACCTCATCATATCCGAACACACGTACGACTCCAAGGTTGTCCACAGTGGATGTCGTTGCCGGAACATTCTCCGGACAGCGAACAGCGGTACGACTTTCGGGTGATGGCACTGAAAGCTCCCACCGTTGTGGGGGACAGACCCGAACGGTCACCCAGGCAGCCCAGCGGAAGGCGACCCGGTCGCGGAGCCGGCCACCCCTCATGCCAGGCGCCTTGCCAGAACCCGACCCCAGCGAGAGGTGACCTGGCCGGGGAGCCGGCCACCCGTCATCGCCGCGGCACTGACAGCCTGGGGGATGGCGCGTGTCACTGCCGGGACCACCGGGAGTCGCTGTGTAGCGTGGCATCCCGAACAGGTGTTCTAACCAGCGGAAAGGGGTTCTCGTGCGGGTGCTCGGCGTCGACCCCGGCCTGACCCGGTGCGGCCTCGGCGTCGTCGACGGGCGTCCGGGCCGGGCCACGATGGTCGCCGTCGGCGTGGTGCGCACCCCGAGCGACGCCGACCCGGGGCAGCGGCTGGTCTTCCTCGAGCGCGAGCTCGAGGGCTGGCTCGACCGGTTCTCCCCCGAGGTGATGGCCATCGAGCGCGTCTTCGCCGACGTCAACGTCGCCTCGGTCATGACCACCGCCCACGCCACGGCCGTCGCCCTGCTCACCGCGACCAAGCGCGGCATCCCCGTCGTCTTCCACACCCCCACCGAGGTCAAGGCGGCGGTCACCGGGTCAGGCCGGGCCGAAAAGGCGCAGGTCACCGCGATGGTCACCCGCATCCTGGGCCTCGAGGTCGCGCCCCGGCCCGCAGATGCCGCCGACGCCCTCGCACTGGCCATCTGCCACGCCTGGCGCGGTGCCGCCGCCGCCCGGCTCGACGCCCTCGCCGCCTCCACCCTCGCCGAGCAGGCCCGCCGGTGATCGCCTCGGTGCGCGGTCCGGTCACCCACGTCGGCCTCGACCACGTGGTCGTCGAGGTGGGCGGCATCGGGATGCTGGTGCACACCACCCCGGCCACGGCATCGGCGTGCCGCCGGGGGAGCGAGGCGTCGCTGGCCACCAGCCTGGTCGTGCGCGAGGACTCGCTCACCCTGTTCGGTTTCTCGGCCCCCGCCGAGCGCGACATGTTCGTCACCCTGCAGACCGTCTCGGGCGTCGGCCCGCGCCTGGCCCTGGCGATGCTCTCGGTGATGGGCCCCGACCAGCTCGCCGTCGCCCTGTCCTCGGGCGACACGAAGGCCCTGACCACCATCCCCGGCATCGGCGCCAAGTCCGCGGAGCGGCTCGTGCTCGAGCTGCGCGACAAGGTCGGCGCCGTGCGCGGCTCCGGTGCAGCCACGGCATCCGGCACGGCCACCGTCGGGCCGGGTGGTCGTGAGCCCTGGCGCGGGCAGGTCACCGAGGCGCTCGTGGGTCTCGGCTGGTCCGCCAAGCAGGCCGGGGATGCCGTGGAGCGCGTGTCCGCGTCCGCGCCCCCCGACGCCGACATCGCCGCCTACCTGCGGCTGGCCCTGCGCGAGCTGCGGCCGTGAGCGTGCCCCAGCCCGTGCCCGAGCCGGAGCGGGGGTTCGCGAGCGAGATGCTCGAGGCCCAGGGTGGCCACGACGCCGGGGCCGACGGCTCCTACGAGGCCACCGCCCGGGTCGTCGACGCCGCCGGCTCCGACGACGACCGGCTGGTCGAGGCGGCGCTGCGCCCGAAACGGCTCAGCGAGTTCCCCGGGCAGCCGCGCGTGCGCGACCAGCTCGGCCTGGTGCTCGAGGCGGCTCGACGTCGCGGCAGCGCCCCCGACCACGTGCTGCTCTCCGGGCCGCCCGGGCTCGGCAAGACCACCCTGGCGATGATCGTCGCCGCCGAGATCGAGAAGCCGATCCGGGTCACCAGCGGGCCGGCCATCCAGCACGCCGGTGACCTCGCGGCCGTGCTGTCGAGCCTCGACGAGGGCGAGGTGCTCTTCCTCGACGAGATCCACCGGATGAGCCGCTCCGCCGAGGAGATGCTCTACCTGGCCATGGAGGACTTCCGGGTCGACGTGATCGTGGGCAAGGGGCCGGGTGCCACCGCCATCCCGCTCGAGCTGCCGCCCTTCACCGTGGTGGGGGCCACCACCCGGGCCGGGCTGCTACCCGCGCCGTTGCGCGACCGGTTCGGCTTCACGGCGCACCTCGACTACTACGACACTGCCGACCTCATCACGATCCTGCACCGCTCGGCGCGGCTGCTCGGGGTACAGGCCGACGAGCCCGGCATCGCCGAGATCGCCAGCCGTTCTCGGGGCACCCCGCGCATCGCCAACCGGCTGCTGCGCCGGGTGCGCGACTGGGCCCAGGTGCACGGTCAGGGTCACGTCGACTCCGAGGCCGCGCACGCCGCCCTGGCGCTGTTCGACGTCGACGACGCCGGCCTCGACCGCCTCGACCGAGCCGTGCTCGAGGCGCTCTGCCGCCGGTTCGGTGGCGGCCCGGTCGGGCTGTCGACCCTCGCGGTGGCCGTGGGGGAGGAGTCCGACACGGTCGAGACGGTGGCCGAGCCCTACCTCGTGCGCGAGGGCTACATCGTGCGCACCCCGCGGGGCCGGGCGGCGGCGGCCCGGGCCTGGCGGCACCTCGGGCTGCAGGCGCCGGCCGGATTCCTCCAGCAGGACGCCCTGCCCCTCGACGGCGGCGACGACCAGGGGGCCGGCCCCGGGCGGTTCTCGGGGTGAGAACCTGAGAATTGGGCACGATGCTGCGGCCAGCCCCGTTGGGTGGGTGACCACGCCGTCGCCTAGACTTGCGCCTCGGTATGGCTGGTCCGCGGCCGAACCACTGCCTGCCCAGCAGGCGACCTGACACGAAGGACCGAACTCACTCATGTTCACCGGCTCCGGCCTCGGCTATCTGCTCGTCCTGCTCCTCCCGTTCCTGCTGTTGATCTTCATCGTGTTCAGCCAGCGGCGGCGCGCCCAGCAGGTACAGGCCATGCAGAGCTCACTGTCCGTGGGTGACGAGGTGGTGACGACGTCGGGCCTCTACGGCACCATCGTCGCGCTCGACGAGAAGGTGGTCACCCTCGACACCGGGGCGGGCGGCAACCTGCGCTACGACCGGCGCGCCATCGGCATGCGCGCCACCGAGGTGGCCTGAGATGGCCGGCGGCAGCCAGCAGACCGCGGCCCGGCGGTCCCTCCTGTTCCTCCTGGCGGTCGTGCTCGTGCTCGGTGGCCTGCTCACGGGCGCGGTGATCCTCTCCGACGCGAAGACCCAGCCCAAGCTGGGCCTCGACCTCGAGGGCGGCACCCAGATCATCCTGGAGCCGAAGACCGAGGCCGGCCAGAGCGTCTCCACCGAGCAGCTCAACCAGGCGCGCGACATCATCGTCCAGCGCGTCGACGCCGGCGGCGTGTCCGGCGCCGAGGTCACCACCCAGGGCGACCGCAACATCGTCGTGAGCATCCCCGAGATCCCGACGCAGGAAGTGCGCGACGCGATCAGCAAGTCCTCGCAGCTGCAGTTCCGCCCGGTGCTCGCCGTCGGGCCCGGTAGCCCGCAGGCGGCCGCCTCGGCCTCGCCGTCGCCGACCGGCTCGGCCACCGGAGCCCCGAGCCCGTCCCCCTCCAAGACGCCGACGACCGCCAGCAGCGCATCGCCGACGAGCAACAGCGCCGTGCCGGACGCCCTGATGGCGCCGACGCCGTCACCCAGCACCCCGGCCGCGTCCCCCGCCCCCTCAGCCAGTGCCCCGGCACCCGGCCCCACGCCCACCGACGCCACCGACCCGGCCTGGATCACGCCCGAGGTGCAGGCGCAGTACGACGCCCTCGACTGCAGCGACCCGGCACAGGTCGACGCCATCGTCGACGTGGCGGCGCAGCCGCTGGTCACGTGTGACGTCAGCGGCTCGGCCAAGTACATCCTCGGTCCGGTCGTGGTGTCCGGCGACCAGATCAGCAACGCGACCTCCGGCTACCAGACCAACCAGCAGGGCAACGTCACCAGCGAGGTCGAGATCGCGCTCTCCCTCAACGGCGAGGGCGCCAAGAAGTACGCCGACATCAGCCGCAAGATGGTGGCGCTGCCCGAGCCGCAGAACCAGCTCGCCGCCACCCTCGACTCCAAGGTGATCGTCGCCCCGCGGTTCAACGAGGCCATCCTCGACGGCCGTGCCAGCATCACCGGCGGCTTCACCCTCGACAGCGCCCGAAGCCTGGCCGACCAGCTGAAGTTCGGTGCGTTGCCGCTGTCGTTCGTCGAGCAGACGAGCATCGACATCAGCCCCACCCTGGGCAGCGAGCAGCTGCGCTACGGCCTCATCGCCGGCCTGATCGGCCTGCTGCTGGTGGTCATCTACTCGCTGTTCCAGTACCGCGCCCTGGGCTTCGTCACCGTCGCATCGATCATCGTGGCGGGCCTGATCACCTTCCTGACGATCACCTTGCTGGGCTGGTCGCAGAACTACCGACTCGACATGGCGGGCGTCACCGGCCTCATCGTCGCCATCGGCTTCACCGCCGACTCCTTCATCGTCTACTTCGAACGGGTGCGCGACGAGCTGCGTGACGGCCGCTCGCTCGCGGCGGCGGTCGAGACCGGCTGGAGCCGGGCCAAGCGCACCATCCTGGTCGCCGACGGCGTCAACTTCCTCGCAGCGCTGACGCTCTACGCGCTGGCCAGCTCGAGCGTGCGCGGCTTCGCGTTCACCCTCGGCCTGACGACGCTGATCGACCTGCTCGTCGTCTTCCTGTTCACGCACCCGTTGCTCACGCTGCTCACCCGGCTGCCGTTCTTCCGCGACGGGCATCCCTGGTCGGGCCTCGACCCGCGCCGCCTGGGTGTCGACCCCAAGCTGCGGTATGCCGGGCGCGGCCGGTTCACCACGCCGACCCCCACCCGCACGCCCGAACCCGTCTCCGCCGGCTCTGAAGGAGGTGTGGCATGAGCTTCAGCTTCGCCACCTTCGGCAACGACCTCTACACCGGCAAGCGTTCGATCCCGGTCGTCCCCCAGCGCCGCCGCTTCTACCTGGCGTCTCTGGTCATGATCGTGATCGCCGTGCTCGGCCTCGTGACCCAGCAGCTCAACCTGGGCCTGGAGTTCCGTGGCGGTTCCGAGTTCCGGGTCGCGACCTCCGCGGCGCCGGGCAACTACGAGCAGATCGCCCGCGATGCCGTCGGCGTCGCGGAGGGAGACCGCGGCGTCAACGTCACCCTGGTCGGCAACAACACCGTGCGGGTGCAGACCGAGAAGCTCTCCGACACCGACAGCCAGCAGGTGCGCACCGACCTCGCCAAGGCCTTCGGCGTCGCAGAGTCCGAGGTCAGCGGCACGTTCATCGGACCCTCGTGGGGTGCCTCGGTGAGCCAGCAGGCGCTGCGCGCGCTGGTCATCTTCCTGCTCGCGGTGGCGCTGCTGATGACGGTCTACTTCCGCAACTGGAAGATGGCCGCGGCCGGCCTCATCGCGCTGGCCCACGACCTCATCATCACCGTCGGCATCTACGCCTGGACCGGCTTCGAGGTCTCCCCCGCCACGATGATCGGCTTCCTCACCGTGCTCGGCTACAGCCTCTACGACACGGTCGTCGTGTTCGACAAGGTGCGTGAGAACACCAACGAGGCGTTCGCCAACGGGCGCCTCACCTTCGCCCAGGCCGCCAACCTGGCGGTCAACCAGACGATGGTGCGTTCGATCAACACCACCGTCATCGGCCTGCTGCCGATCACCGCAGTGCTCATCGTGGGTGCGATCTTCCTGGGCCCGGGCGTGCTCCTCGACCTCGCGCTGGTGCTGTTCGTCGGCATCCTGATCGGCGCCTACTCCTCGATCTTCATCGCCACCCCGCTGCTGGTCACCCTCCGCCGGCGGGACACCGCTGTGGTCGAGCTCGAGAAGAAGGCCGTGCGCCACCAGGCCCGCAAGGCCAAGGACGTCGCCGCCGCCGATGCGGCGCACGCCGCGGGCGAGCTGGCCGGCGAGCCGGTTGCCGTCGGGGGCGGTGCTCCTGCGGCCGCCGAGGGCGAGGGCGCCACCCTCACCGGCCGGGCCGTGCACAAGTACGCCCACCAGACCTCGGCAGGTCCGCGCAACCAGCCGCGGCGCACGCCGAAGTCCAAGCGTTGACCCGATGACGACGACCGCCCCCGGCGGCGTCGACGGCCCCGAGCCCGTGTCACTGGATGCCGGATCCGTCGCCGCCGCCGTCGGCGCCGCACTGCGCGACGTCCCGGACTTCCCGCAGCCGGGCGTCACCTTCAAGGACATCACCCCGCTGCTCGCCGACCCGCTCGCCTTCGCCACGGTCGTCGAGGCGATCCGGGCCCGGCACGACGGCGCGGTCGACCTCGTCGCCGGGGTCGAGGCCCGCGGCTTCATCGTCGGAGCGGCCCTGGCCCACGCGCTCGGGGTGGGTTTCGTGCCGGTGCGCAAGGCCGGCAAGCTGCCGGGCGAGACCGTCTCGATCTCCTACGACCTCGAGTACGGCTCCGCCGAGATCGAGGTGCACGCCGACGCGTTCGTCGGGGGAGAGCGGGTGCTGCTCGTCGATGACGTGCTGGCCACCGGGGGCACGGCCGCGGCCGCCTGGGACCTGCTCGAGCAGACTGGCGCCGAGGTCGTGGCCTTCGAGTGCATCGTCGAGCTCGCTGTGCTCGGCGGCCGGGCCCGGATGGGGTCGCGCCGGGTGGGAGCGCTCCTCGTCGTCCCATGACCGGCGACTACACTCCGGGCATGGCGGAGGACACCACGACGGCCGCCCCGGGGGCTGCTCCGCCCCCGGGCCTGTCCTCGCGTGCGCGGGCCCGTGCGGCCCTGGCGCTGGTCGGGCGCAACAAGGTGCCCGAGAACCCCGTGCTCGAGCCGCTGCTGCAGGTCGTGCGCGGCACCCATCCCAAGGCCGACCTCGCCCTGATCGAGCGCGCGTATGCCGTGGCCGAGCGGGCCCACGAGGGCCAGAAGCGCCGCTCGGGTGACGACTACATCACCCACCCCCTGGCGGTCACCACGATCCTGGCCGAGCTGGGCATGACCCCGACCACGCTCGCCGCCGCGCTGCTGCACGACACGGTCGAGGACACCTCCTACAGCCTCGAGGCGCTGCGCCGCGACTTCGGTGACGAGATCGCGATGCTCGTCGACGGGGTCACCAAGCTCGACAAGGTCACCTACGGCCAGGCCGCCCAGGCCGAGACCGTGCGCAAGATGGTCGTGGCCATGGCGCGCGACATCCGGGTGCTCGTCATCAAGCTCGCCGACCGGCTGCACAACGCCCGCACCTGGCGCTACGTCTCGCAGGAGAGCGCCCAGCGCAAGGCCAAGGAGACCCTCGAGATCTATGCCCCGCTGGCGCACCGGCTGGGCATGAACACCATCAAGTGGGAGCTCGAGGACCTGTCCTTCCAGGCGCTCTACCCCAAGGTCTACGACGAGATCGTGCGGCTGGTGGCCGAGCGCGCCCCGGCCCGTGAGGAGTACCTCGCCGGGGTGCGCGACGAGGTGAGCGCCGACCTGCGCTCGGCCAAGATCAAGGCCACGGTGACCGGCCGCCCCAAGCACTACTACTCCGTCTACCAGAAGATGATCGTGGGGGGCCGCGACTTCGAGCAGATCTACGACCTCGTCGCGGTGCGCGTGCTGGTCGAGACCGTGCGCGACTGCTACGCGGCGCTGGGGGCGCTGCACGCGCGGTGGAACCCCGTGCCGGGGCGGTTCAAGGACTACATCGCTATGCCGAAGTTCAACATGTACCAGTCGCTGCACACGACGGTCATCGGCCCCGGTGGCAAGCCGGTCGAGATCCAGATCCGCACCCACACCATGCACCGCCGGGCCGAGTACGGCGTGGCCGCTCACTGGAAGTACAAGGAGGACCCGGGCGCCAAGGGCACCGGCAACCAGGGCGGTGTGCAGGTGCGCGACGGCCAGGCCGACGCCACCAACGACATGGCCTGGCTGCGCCAGCTGCTCGACTGGCAGAAGGAGACCTCCGACCCGGGCGAGTTCCTGGAGTCGTTGCGCTTCGAGATCAACGCCAGCGAGGTCTACGTCTTCACGCCCAAGGGCCAGCTCGTCGGCCTGCCGGCCGGATCCACCCCGGTCGACTTCGCCTACGCCGTGCACACCGAGGTCGGGCACCACTGCATCGGGGCCCGGGTCAACGGGCGCCTGGTGCCGCTCGAGAGCCGGCTCGACAACGGCGACGTCGTCGAGGTGCTCACCTCCAAGGCCGACTCCGCCGGTCCCTCGCGCGACTGGTTGAGCTTCGTGCGCTCGGCGCGGGCCCGCAACAAGATCAAGCACTGGTTCACCAAGGAACGCCGCGAGGAGATGATCGACGAGGGCAAGGACTCCCTCGCCAAGGCCATGCGCAAGCAGGGCCTGCCGCTGCAGCGGCTCACCTCTGTCGAGTCGCTCACCGGGGTCGCCGAGGAGCTGCGGCTGGCCGGCATCGAGGGGCTCTACGCCGCCATCGGCGAGGGCAACGTCTCGGCGCAGCACGTCGTGTCGCGCCTGGTCGCCTCCGTGGGCGGCGAGGAGGGTGCCAGCGAGGACATCGCCGAGGCCGCCACCCCGGTGACGTCGCGGCCCACCCACCGCCGGCACGGCGACCCGGGCGTGGTCGTCAAGGGGATGTCGGAGGTCTGGGTCAAGCTCGCCCGCTGCTGCACCCCGGTGCCCGGCGACGACATCCTCGGCTTCGTCACTCGCGGCAACGGCGTGTCCGTGCACCGAAAGGACTGCACCAACGCCGATTCCCTTCTCTCGCAGCCCGACAAGATCATCGAGGTCGAGTGGGCCCCCACCTCGGGAAGCGTCTTCCTCGTGCAGCTGCAGGTCGAGGCGCTCGACCGTTCCCGGCTGCTGTCCGACGTCACGCGGGTGATCTCCGACAACGGGGTCAACATCCTGTCGGCGGCGGTCACCACCTCACGCGACCGCGTCGCCAAGCTGCACTTCACCTTCGAGATGGGCGACCCGGCGCACCTGGGCCACGTCGTGCGGGCCGTGCAGAAGGTCGACGGCGTCTTCGACGCGCACCGGGTCACCGGGGGCCGGCGCACCGACGAGTAGCGGTCAGCCGCCCTGGGGCAGCCGGCGCAGCAGCATCGTCACGTAGACGTCGGCGATGTCGTCGGGCTGCGCGATGGCGAACACCGCGCCTGCACCGCCACCGTCGGTCGGCACCGCCTTGGCGATCGGTCGCAGCGCCTTCTCGTCGACGCCGCCCATGCCGACCAGCAGCACGGTGACCGGCCGGTCGGGTGAGCCGAGGTCGGCCAGCCGCCGCTTGAGCCCCGCAAGGTCCAGGCCACCCCCCGGATCGTCGTTGACGCCGTCGGTGAACAGGGCGATGAGGTTGTTGGCCTTGGGGTCGTAGTTCTTCACTGCCGACTCATACGCGGCCGCGACCGTGTCGTAGAGCCCGGTGTCGCCACCGAGCTTCGTCCCCAGCGTGCCGAGCGAGAACGCGAGCTTGGCGCGCTGGTCGTCGGCGCCGAGCTCGGCGACCGGCTGCACCTGGGTCCAGTCCCGGTCGCCCTGCTGGCGCGTCGAGAAGGTCCACAGCCCGACCGAGTTGTGGTCGGCGAGCAGCTGGATGGCGCCCGTGGCGGCCCGGCTCGCCACCTCGATGCGCGAGCCCTCACCCTCGGACGCCGGCTGGTCCATCGAGCCGGACGTGTCGATGACCGTCAGCAACCGGGTGGGCGTGGCGATGGCCGTCCACATCTGCTCGGCAGCCTTGGCCTGCTCCGGCGTGACTGCGGCACCGACGGCATCGGGGGACGGCCCGCCGGCGATGGTCGGCGTCTGGTCGGCAGGCGTGCGGAAGCCGGCGTTGCGCAGGGCGGCCTGCCCGGCATCCCCGCTCAATGCCTTGGCCAGTGCCTCAGCTGCCTCCGGCGGGGCGTATGGGGTTGTCACGAGGGGGTATTCGAGCGTCGGGGTCGTCGAGGCAGCACTCTTGACCACGAGCCCACTGACGGCGGCGAGCTTGACCTGCTGCTCGGTGGTGGGGAACACCGCGGCCCCAGCGCCCCGCACGTGACCGGTGAGCAGGGTCTCCTCGGGCACCACCCGACTGAGCATGCCGCCGACGCCGGCGAGGGCCGCGGAGCGCTGGTCGGCCGGCAGTGCGTCGAGCTCCGCCAGTCCGGCCATCAGGGTGACCCGGCCGACGGTCGAGGTGGTCGGGTCGGGCAGGCGGGTGTTGCGGGCGACCATGGTCGAGCCCCACGCGACCGGCTCGGGCGCCTGCTGGCCGTCCGGCACGGCCAGCACGACCGGCGTGCTGGCGACGGTGGCCCCCACGCTGACCCGGCCGCCGGATGCCGCGGCCACCTGCCGGGCGAGGAGTGCCGAGTCGGGCACCCAGAGGTCGGGCGCCGCGGTGCCGCCCGCCTCGAACCGCTGCGCAGTGGCCTCCGGGGCCTCGGCGGTGACCCGGAACGTGGCACAGACCCCCTCGGTGCCCTCGGCCACCTCCCGCAGCACCGGCTCCATCGCCGGCGTCGTGGTCACCGTGAGCGTCGGGCGGTCGGTGCACCAGGTGCCGGCCCGGGACAGGAACGACGCGCGCGCCGATCCGACGACCCAGGCGCCCCAGGCCAGCAGGCCGACCAGCACCAGCACGCTGACCAGGGCCGTGGCGCCCAGCCCCCTCGGTCGTCGTACGCCGTCTCCGGATCCGTGCCGTCCCATGGGCGCGCTGGTCCTCCTCGTGCAGGGGGCGTCCGGCAGGTGCGGCCGGACGCAGGTGTCGTGCGGGGTGGTGCGGTGGTGTGGGCCGGGGCCCGCCTCAGCCGCCGAACTCGTCGAGCCCGGCGCGGGCCTGTGCGAGCCATTCCTGCTGGGCGGTGAGGCGCGCGCGGGCGGCCTCGGCCGCCTTGTCATCGCCCTTGGCCTCGGCCTTGGCGACGTCGGCCTCGATCGACGCGACGGACGCCTCGAGCTGGTCGACGAGGGAGCGGGCGCGGGCCGCCACCTCGGGGTTGGTTCTCTTCCAGCGCTGTTCGTCGGCCTCGCGCACGGCGGTCTCGACCCGGCGCATCTGCTTCTCGACCCGCTCGAGGTCGGTGCGGGGCACCTTGCCGGCCTTCTCCCACCGGTCCTGGATGCCGCGCAGGGCCACCTTCGCGGCCTCGACGTCGGTGACCGGCAGCAGGGCCTCGGCCTCGGTCAGCAGCTCCTCCTTGACCGCCAGGTTGGTGCGGAACTCCGCCTCCTCGGCAGCCGAGATCTCGTCCTTGGCGGCGAAGAAGGAGTCCTGGGCGGTGCGGAAGCGCTCCCACAGGGCGTCGTCCTCGGCGCGTGAGGCCCGCCCGGCGGCGCGCCAGCGGTCCATCAGCTGCTTGAAGGCGCGCGCCGTGGGGGTCCAGTCGGTGCTGGTCGCGAGCTGCTCGGCCTCGGCGACCAAGGCTTCCTTGGTGGCGCGGGCCTCGGCGCGGCTGTTCTCGAGGTCGGCGAACCAGGCCCGGCGGCCCTTGTCGAAGGAGTTGCGGGCGTGGCTGAAGCGCTGCCACAGCGCTGACTCGGTGGCCTTGTCGAGCTTGGCGCCGGTGCGCTGGTGCTGCTTCCACGCGTCGAGCAGGGCGCGCATCCGCTCGCCGCTGGTCTTCCACTGCGTCGAGGCGGCCGGCTGGCCGGCGATCTGCTCCGCCTCGGCCACGATGGCCTCGCGCTGCACGGTGGCCTCGGCCCGGGCGGCGGCACGCGCCTCGGACTCCTGGGCGCGCTTGGCCTCGAGCCCGCCCGCGACGCGCTCGACGGACGCCTGCAGGGCCGGGATGTCACCGACCACGCCGGTGCCCTCGACGTGCTCACGCAGCGTCGTCAGGCCGTCGGCGACCTCCTTGGCCGACACGTCGGGGTTCGCGAGGCGAGCCTCGAGCAGCTCCGCCGAGGCGGCGAGCTCGTCGTACTTGCGGGCGAAGTACTGCAGTGCCTCGTCGGGGGTGGCCCCGGGGTAGGAGCCGACCTCACGCTCCTCGTCACCGACGGTGACGAAGACGTGGCCCTCGTCGTCGACCCGGCCGAACCGCGCCGACTCCGAGCGCGCCACCGCGGGCGGCGCCGCCACCGGACGCGGGTGCATCCGGGCGAGGGCAGCGGGCGAGGGGATGCTCGGGAGTGGGGTGGGCTTGTCGTCGGACACGGTCAGGCCTTCTTCTCGGTGACAGCAACCCGCAGGATGCTGATCGGTGCGGCGGGGAACCCGTCGGTCGCGCTGGCCCCGCCGGGGGCGACCCCGGCGGCAGCGATCTTGTCGACAATATCCAACCCGGAGGTGACCGTGCCGAACACGGTGTAGCCATCCGGGTCCGGCAGCGTGGAGTCGCCGTAGACGATGAAGAACTGGCCGCCGGTGCCCTTCTTGGCGTCCTGGGTGCGCGCCATCGCCAGGGTGCCCCGCGGGTAGACGCCGTCCTTGGGTGCGTTCTCGACGCCGTAGCCGAAGCCGGGGTCGCCCGACCCGGTGCCCGTGGGGTCGCCGCACTGCAGCACCTTCAGCCCACCCGACGTGAGTCGGTGGCAGGGGGAGTTGAGGTAGTAGTTCTGCTTGGCCAGCTCGTTGAAGGCGGCCACCGCCTGAGGCGCCTTGGTGCCGTCGAGGGTGAACTCGAGGTCACCGCAGTTCGTGGTCACCGTGTCCACGTAGGTCTTGCCCGCAGCGGTCGCAGCGTCGGGCAGGGGGAGCTGGGCGGCGGTGCCCAGGGCCTTCGGAGGTGCCTCACAGCCGGCGGCGGTGGTCGTGGCGGCGGTGTCGGCGGGGGCCGCGTCGTCCGACGAGCTCGACCCGAAGACGCTGCCGAGGATGGCGGCCCCGGCGACCACGAGCAGGACGGTGAGGATGATCGCGGTGAGCCGCATCCGGCGCGCATGATCCGAGTCGCGCTGGGCAAGGTTGGCCTGCTGGCGCTCGTAGCGCCGACGGGCGCGGGCGCGCTCCTGCTCCTTGGTCACTTCGGTCAGTCCCTCCACACAGCGGCAACGGCGGCCCAGTCTAGGCAGGCCCCCTGCGGCTACGCTCCACCCGTGCTCGCCGTCGCCTTCCCCGCCGCCGCCTTCGGCACCAACTGCTACGTCCTCGCGCCAGGCCCGGGGGAGGAGTGCGTCGTCGTCGACCCCGGCATCGGGGTCGAGCAGACGCTGCGCGACGTGCTCGCCGAGCACCGGCTCAGGCCCGCAGCCGTGCTGCTCACCCACGGCCACATCGACCACGTCTACTCGGTGACGCCGGTCTGCGGCGGTGACACCGCGGCCTACATCCACACCGACGACCGCTACCGCCTGAACGACCCGCTCGGCAACGTGATGCCGGGCCTGCTCGAGATGCTCGAGCAGCAGTTCGGCCAGCGGGCCACCTGGCGCGAGCCCGAACGCGTCGTCGAGGTGACCGACCGCCAGCGCCTCGCCCTGGCCGGGCTCGACGTCGAGGTGCTGCACGCCCCGGGCCACACCGAGGGCTCGGTGATGTTCGGCATCGACGCGGTGCCCAACGGCCTGCCGCCGGAGGAGGGGCTCGACCGCACGATGGTGAGCGGCGATGTGCTCTTCGCCGGCTCGATCGGCCGCACCGACCTGCCCGGCGGCGACAACGACGCGATGCAGCGCTCGCTGCGCGACGTCGTCCTCCCGCTGCCCGACTCCACGCTCGTGCTCACCGGCCACGGCGCTGCGACGACGATGCGCCGCGAGCGTGCGACCAACCCCTACCTGCGAGGATTGACCGCGTGAGCGTCCCCACCACCAAGGTCAGGCCCGTCTCGGGTTTTCCCGAGCTCCTTCCCGCCGAGCGCCTGCTCGAGCTGCACTTCCTCGACGTCATCCGCGAGGTCTTCGAGCTGCACGGCTTCGCGCCGCTCGAGACGCGGGCCGTCGAGCCGGTCGAGCGCCTGCTCGGCAAGGGCGGCGACGCCGACAAGGAGATCTACGGCATCAGCCGGCTCGCGGGCGACGACAGCGGCCGGGATGCCGCGCTGGGCCTGCACTTCGACCTCACCGTCCCGTTCGCGCGTTACGTGCTCGAGAACGCGGGCAAGCTCGCCTTCCCGTTCCGCCGCTACCAGATCCAGAAGGTCTGGCGCGGGGAGCGGCCGCAGGAGGGACGGTTCCGCGAGTTCACCCAGGCCGACATCGACGTCGTCGACGTCGGTGAGCTGGCGCCGCACTTCGAGGCCGAGATGCCGCTCGTCATCGCCGAGGCGTTCTCGCGCCTGCCGGTGGGGGAGTTCCGCATCCAGGTCAACAACCGCAAGGTCCCCGAGGGGTTCTACCTCGGCATCGGGCTGACCGACGTCGCGGGCACGCTGCGCACCGTCGACAAGCTCGCCAAGATCGGGCCCGACAAGGTCACTGCGCTGCTGCTCGAGGCGGGCGCCAGCGAGGAGCAGGCCGCTCAGGTGCTCGCGCTGGCGTCGGTCCGCAGCACCGACCTCTCCTTCGTGGATGCCGTGCGCGCCCTGGGCGTGCAGCACCCGACGCTCGACGAGGGTCTCGACGCGCTGGCCGCCGTCATCTCCGCCGGGATGGAGCAGGCACCCGGCGTGCTCGTGGCCGACCTCAGCATCGCCCGTGGCCTGGACTACTACACCGGCACGGTCTACGAGACGCAGCTCGTGGGGTCCGAGGCGTGGGGGTCGGTGTGCTCCGGCGGCCGCTACGACTCGCTGGCGTCCGACGGGCGCACGACCTACCCCGGCGTCGGCATCTCGATCGGCCTCACCCGGCTGGTGCACCTGCTCGTCACCAAGCGTGGGCTCACCGCGAGCCGCTCGACCCCGGCGGCGGTGCTGGTCGCCGTCAACGACGAGGAGAGCCGCGAGGCGTCGCGTCGGGTGGCAGTGGCGCTGCGGGCGCGCGGCATCCCGTGCGAGGTGGCGCCGAGCGCCGCGAGGTTCGGCAAGCAGATCCGCTACGCCGACCGTCGTGGCATCCCGTTCGTGTGGTTCCCGGGTGCCGGCGACGGTGTCGACCAGGTCAAGGACATCCGCTCGGGCGCTCAGGTCGACGCCGAGGCCACCACTTGGCAGTGTCCCCAAGGCGACTTGAAGCCTGCCGTCGTCGCTCCGTAGCGCTCTCCTTTCGCTGTTCCTCGCCGCTGCGCGGTGGGATGCCGCGTGCGGCCGCGATGTTGCTCACCGCTGCGCGGTGAGATGCCGTGTGCGGCCGTTGACCATCCGCACTCCCTCGCTGGCGCTCGGTCGCGCTCCCGCCAGACCCGTCCATCGGCTCGCCCACGGCATCCCACCGCTCCGCTCCTCTCCCTGTGGTCGCCTTCCTTGGTGGGCACCTTCCGCTCCGTTGTCTGGTGCCGCTGTGGCCGTCAGCCCCCGCTCCGTCGTCCAGTGCCTCTGGTGACATGCAGTTGGGTCCGTTGACTCAGCAGTTCGTGCTCAGCACGTCGACCCACCCGGACGACTGCATGTCTGCAGGTTCAGGTCGGCTCGGCCGGTCCTTGGGCAGGGCCGGTTGTCCGTCAGCGGGCGCCTCTCGGTGCGGCATCCTCGTTCGAGCGTTCCGGTCGACAGGCAGCGGGGGGCTTGGCGCTGACTGGTCGTGCTCAGAACGGCCACTCGCGGGGGCGACTGCCTGTGGGGGGGTACATCTCTCAGGCGGGGGTGGGGGGCGGTGGGCGCAGGCCGCTGTCGCGCAGCTCGAGCAGCGCGAGGGCGTGGATGACGTCGAGCTCGCCGCGCCGCCACGCGCCGGCGGGGTCGTCGGAGACCTTGGCCAGCCGCGGCATCGGCTGGTTCGCCATGGCGCGCAGCGCGAACAGGTCGAGGTCGGGCTCGGCGTCGATGAACCGCTGGGCGGCGGTCGCGCGGCGCACGAAGCGCCAGCGCAGCACCAGCCAGATCGCGCCGACGATGAGGATCGGGACCATGGCGGTGGTGAGCGCCAGCAGCAGTGAGACCCGCTCGACGGCCGACACCAGGTCGGTGCCGGCCTGCTCGATCTCGGTGCCCACGCCGGCGGCGGACCGGAACGGCGTGGCGACCCGGTCGTCGAGCAGCGGGAGGTTGTCGACACCGTCCCCGGCGCTCGACATGGTGTCGCGGAAGCTGCTCCCGGCGCCGGCGAGGTTGCGCCCCGGTGCGGCCAGCGCCATCGTCGCGTCGTACACGCGCTGGGCGATCCGCACCCAGAGCACCACCCACACCACGATGCCGACGTCGGTGGCCACCTGCACCGCGCGGCGGCCGGGGATGTCGGAGTACAGCTTCATGTGGGGCTCCTGTGGGTCGTCGGGCCGTGGCGTGGCCCGGGACTAGACTCGCATCGCGCTCCACCGGGGCGCAGCAGCCTGCGGCAATGGTGCCGCGGTGTCCGACGAGTCAGATTGGGACAGATAACCGTGAAGGTCGGTATCCCCAGCGAGGTCAAGAACAACGAGTTCCGCGTCGGCATCACGCCGGTGGGCGTGCACGAGCTCGTCCGCCGTGGTCACGAGGTGTTCGTCCAGAAGGGCGCCGGGCTCGGCTCCACGATCACCGACGAGGAGTTCGTCTCGCAGGGCGCGACGATCCTCGACGACCCCGACGACGTGTGGGGCGAGTCGGACATGGTGATGAAGGTCAAGGAGCCCGTGGCGGAGGAGTACCACCGCCTGCGCGAGGGCCTGACCCTGTTCACCTACCTGCACCTGGCTGCCGACGAGCCGCTCACCAAGGAGCTCGTCGCCACCAAGACCACCTCCATCGCCTACGAGACCGTGCAGCTGCCCTCGGGTCTGCTGCCGCTGCTCTACCCGATGTCCGAGGTGGCCGGCTGCCTCGCCCCGCAGGTCGGCGCCCACTCGATGATGAAGGCGCAGGGCGGCCGCGGCGTGCTGATGGGCGGCATCGGCGGTGTCGCCAACTCCAAGGTGGTCGTCATCGGCGCCGGCGTCGCGGGCCAGAACGCCGCGAACATCGCGCTCGGCATGGGCGCCGACGTCACCCTGCTCGACACCGACCTCGACAAGCTGCGGATGAGCTTCTGGCGCTACGACAACCGGGTCGCCCAGATCGCGTCGTCGGCGATGTCGATCCGTGAGCAGGTCATCGGTGCCGACCTCGTCATCGGCACCGTGCTGATCCCGGGCGCGAAGGCCCCCAAGCTCGTCACCGACGAGATGGTCGCCGCGATGAAGCCCGGCTCGGTGCTCGTCGACGTCGCCATCGACCAGGGCGGCTGCTTCGAGCACTCGCGCCCCACCACGCACGCCGACCCGACGTTCGAGGTGCACAACTCGATCTACTACTGCGTCGCCAACATGCCCGGCGCGGTGCCGCACACCTCCACCTGGGCCCTGACCAACGCCACGATGTCGTACGCCATCAAGCTCGCCGAGCACGGCTGGAAGGACGCCTCGAAGGCCGACCACGCCCTCGCGCTCGGCCTGAACACGCACGCCGGCCACATCACGTACGCGGCGGTCGCCGAGGCGTTCGACATGGAGAGCATCACCCTCGACGAGGCGCTGTCCTGACCCCAGCCCCGACCGAGCCGACGGCCCGCCCCACCCCGGTGGTGCGGGCCGTCGACGCGTGGCTGACCCACCTCGACGTCGAGCGCGGCGCGTCGAAGCACACCCTGTCGGCCTACCGCCGTGACCTGGCCCGGTGGACGGGCTTCCTCGCGTCCGAGGGCGTCGACCGCCCCGAGGACGTCGGCGAGGCGCACGTCGCAGAGTTCCTCACCCGGCTGCGTGAGGGGGATGCCGACCACCCACCCCTCGCGGCGAGCTCGGCTGCGCGCACGTTGGTCGCCGTCCGGGGCCTGCACCGCTTCCTCGCCCTCGAGGGCGTGCTGGATGCCGACCCGGCGCGGCGGGTGAGCCCGCCGAAGACCCCTGCCCGGCTGCCCAAGGCGATCCCGGTCGAGGACGTCGAGCGGCTGTTGGAGGCGGCCTCGGTCGGTGACACACCGGCATCCCTGCGCGACCGCGCGCTGCTGGAGGTGCTCTACGGCACCGGCGCGCGCATCTCCGAGGCGGTCGGCCTCGACGTCGACGACGTCGAGGGGGGCGACGGCGTCGTGCGCCTGCGGGGCAAGGGCGGCAAGGAGCGGATCGTCCCGCTGGGCTCCTACGCGGCCGCCGCCCTGGAGGCGTGGCTGGTGCGGGGCCGCCCGACCTTCGCCGCGCGCGGGGTCGGCACGCCGGCGCTGTTCCTCAACGCCCGGGGCGGCCGGCTGTCGCGGCAGAGCGCCTGGTCGGTGCTGCGCGCGTGCGCCGAGCGGGCCCACGTCGGGGGGCACCTGTCGCCGCACACGCTGCGGCACTCGTTCGCCACCCACCTGCTCGAGGGCGGCGCCGACGTGCGCGTGGTGCAGGAGCTGCTCGGGCACGCATCCGTCACGACGACCCAGATCTACACGCTCGTCACCGTGCAGCGGCTGCGAGAGGTGTACGCCCAGAGCCACCCCCGCGCGCGCTGATAGGGTCGGTGCCGATCAGCGCGAGGCTGACCATCAGCACGAAAGGCACCGGGGAGAGACAGTTGGATTCCGACGCGGCGTTCCAGATCCGCACCGCCGGACAGGTGGGCCCGACCGGTCGGCCGCTGCCGGACTTCCCGCCACCAGAGCCCCTCACCGCCCACGGCCCGGCACGCATCATCGCGATGTGCAACCAGAAGGGTGGGGTGGGCAAGACCACCACCACGATCAACCTGGGCGCGGCGCTGGCCGAGGTCGGGCGGCGCGTTCTGCTCGTCGACTTCGACCCCCAGGGCGCCCTGTCGGTGGGTCTCGGCGTGCCCGTCAACGAGCTCGACGTCACCGTCTACGACCTGCTCATCGGGCGCGGGCACGACATCCGCGACGTCATCCAGCACACCAAGTGGGACGGCCTCGACGTGCTGCCGGCCAACATCGACCTGTCGGCCGCCGAGATGACGCTGGTCAACGAGGTCGCGCGCGAGCAGATCCTGGCCCGCGTCTTGCGCCCGGTCGTCGACGACTACGACGTCATCCTCATCGACTGCCAGCCCTCGCTCGGCCTGCTCACCGTCAACGCCCTCACCGCGGCGCACGGCGTCATCATCCCGCTCGAGTGCGAGTTCTTCGCGATGCGCGGCGTGGCCCTGCTCGTCGAGACGGTCGAGAAGATCACCGACCGGCTCAACCCGCGGCTGCAGGTCGACGGCATCCTCGCCACCATGTACGACGGGCGCACCCTGCACTCGCGCGAGGTCGTCGCCAGCGTGGTCGAGCACTTCGGCGACCAGGTCTTCCACACGGTCATCTCGCGCACCGTGAAGTTCCCCGACGCCAGCCTGGCCGCCGAGCCGATCACCACCTACGACGCCACCCACAAGGGCGCCGACGCCTATCGCATGCTCGCCCGCGAGCTCATCGCCCGCGGTGGGGCGGCCTGACCCGATGACGACGGCCCCCGACGAGGCCGGGGGCGGGGTGCCGCCGGTCACCGACCACGCGGACATGGTCCCCGGGGGCGTGCTGACCCGCCGCGCGCCCGCCACCGCGTTCGAGGTCACCCTCGAGAACTTCACCGGGCCGTTCGACCTGCTGCTCGGGCTGATCAGCAAGCACAAGCTCGACATCACCGAGATCTCGCTGGCCACGGTGACCGACGACTTCATCGCCCACATCAAGGTCGAGCAGGCCAAGCCCGGCGGATGGGACCTCAGCCAGGCCACCGACTTCCTGCTGGTGGCGGCCACCCTGCTCGACCTCAAGGCGGCCCGGCTGCTGCCGCAGAGCGGCCCCGAGGACGAGGACGACCTGGCGCTCATCGAGGCCCGCGACATCCTGTTCGCCCGGCTGCTGCAGTACCGCGCCTTCAAGGACATCGCGCACACCTTCGCGCAGCGGATGGCGACGGCCGGGCGGATGCAGCCGCGCACGGCATCCCTGGAGCCGCACCTCGCCGCGCTGCTGCCCGAGCTGCTGATGACGGTCACGCCCGAGCAGCTGGCGCTCATCGCCGCGCGGGCGATGGTGCCCAAGCAGGCACCGACGGTCGGCCTGGCCCACCTGCACGCGCCGGCCGTGAGCGTGCGCGAGCAGGCCGCCATCATGGGGAGAAGGCTGCGCCGTGAGCGGGTCGCGTCGTTCCGAAGCCTGGTGGCGGATGCCGACTCCACCCTCGTCGTCGTCGCGCGCTTCCTCGCCCTGCTCGAGCTGTTCCGCGAGTCGGCCATCGGCTTCGAGCAGGCCGAGGCCCTCGGCGAGCTGACCGTGCGCTGGACCGGCCCCGAGGACGGCGACATCGAGGTCGACGACGAGTTCGACGAGCCACCACCGTCAGAGACGCCAGCATCACCACCAGCAACCCCGCCCGCAGCCGAGGAGAGCCCCGATGAGTGACCAGAGCGAGCCCGAGGCTGCCGAGTCGGTGGAGGAGCAGCTCGCGTTCGACGTCGCCGAGTTCCCGGGTGGCATCTCCGGCGCGATCGAGGCGGTGCTGATGGTCGTCGACGAGCCGGTGACCACGATGGCCCTGGCGTCGGTGCTCGAGCAGCCGGTGGCCGACGTCGAGGCGGCACTGGCCGACCTGGAGGCCGGCTACGCCGAGCAGCACCGCGGCTTCACGCTGCGCCAGGTCGGCGGCGGATGGCGGATGTACAGCCGTCACGAGTACGCCCCGGTGGTCGAGAAGTTCGTGCTCGACGGCCAGCAGGCCCGGCTCACCCAGGCCTCCCTGGAGACGCTGGCCGTGATCGCCTACCGCCAGCCGGTGTCGCGCTCGAGGGTCGCGGCGGTGCGTGGTGTGAACGTCGACGGCGTCATCCGCACGCTGCTCACCCGCGGCCTGATCGAGGAGATGGGGCACGACGAGGAGTCGACCGCCATCCTGTACGGGACGACCTCCTACTTCCTGGAGCGGCTGGGGCTGCAGAGCCTCGACGACCTGCCCGCCCTGGCCCCCTACCTGCCCGAGGTCGACGTGCTCGACGAGATCGCTGAAGGAGGCCGCGGATGACGCCGGCCAAGAAGTCTGGACCCCCGCCCGGGAAGAAGCGCGGCAAGACGCAGCGCGGCTCCTCCGGCAACACCAAGCCGAGCCAGCCGACCGCGGCGCCCCAGTGGCCCCGCCGCCCGGCGGTCGACGTGCACGACCCGGACGGTGTGCGCCTGCAGAAGCTGCTGGCCGCGGCCGGCGTCGGCTCGCGCCGGGTCTGCGAGGACCTGATCAGCCAGGGCCGGGTGTCGGTCGACGGGCACGTCGTCACCGAGCAGGGCGTGCGGATCAAGGCCACGCAGACCGTGCACGTCGACGGCGTGCGCGTGCAGCTCGACGAGTCGAGGGTCTACCTCGCGTTCAACAAGCCGATCGGCGTCGTCACGTCGATGAGCGACGAGCTGGGCCGGGTCGACATCGGCGACTTCGTGAGCAACCGCAAGGAGCGGCTGTTCCACGTGGGCCGGCTCGACGCCGACACCGAGGGCCTGCTGATCCTCACCAACGACGGCGACCTCGCGCACCGGCTCCAGCACCCTCGCTACGGCGTGCTCAAGACCTACCTCGCCCAGATCCCCGGGCCGGTGCCGCGCGACCTCGGCCGCCGGCTGCGCGAGGGCATCGCGCTCGAGGACGGCCCGGTGCAGGTCGACTCGTTCCGCGTCGTCGACTCGGCGCCCGGCAAGGCGCTGGTCGAGGTGGTGCTGCACGAGGGGCGCAAGCACATCGTGCGGCGGATGCTGGCCGAGGTCGGCCACCCGGTCATCACGCTGGTGCGCACCCAGGTGGGGCCCATCCACCTGGGTGACACCAAGCCGGGCAAGTGGCGCAACCTCAGCAGCGCGGAGGTCGGGGCCCTCTACGCCGCGGCGGAGCTGTGACCCGGGTCCACGTCGTCGGCACCGGGCTGGTCGGCACCAGCCTGGGGCTGGCCCTCACCCGCCTCGGTGACGACGTGACGCTCGAGGACATCAGCCCCACCCACGCGGCGCTGGCTCGCGACCTCGGTGCCGGTCGGCTGCCCGACGGGCCGCTCGACCCCGACCTCGTCGTCGTGGCCACCCCGCCCGACGTCACCGCCGTCTGCGTGGCCGACGCCCTGCGCCGCTGGCCGGAGGCCGCGATCACCGACGTGGCCTCGGTCAAGGGCGCCGTGCTCGACGCCCTGCGGGCCGACGGTGCCGACCTCACCCGCTACTGCGGGTCGCACCCGATGGCCGGCCGCGAGCGTTCGGGAGCGGTGTCGGGGCGCCACGACCTGTTCGACGGGCGGGCCTGGGTGCTGACTCCGACCGACGAGACCGACCCGGGTGTCGTCGCGCTGGTGACGACGGTGGCCCGCTCGGCGGGTGCGGCGGTGAGCACCCTGGCGCCGGAGCACCACGACGCGGCCGTCGCGGCCGTCTCGCACGTGCCGCAGCTCGCCGCCAGCCTGGTGGCCGCCCGGCTCGAGGGGCTCGACGAGGCCGCGGTGGCCCTGGCCGGCCAAGGGCTTCGCGACGTCACCCGGATCGCGGCCAGCGACCCCGACCTGTGGACCCAGATCCTGGCCGGCAACGCCCCGGCGGTGCGCGACGTGCTCACCGCGCTGGTGGCCGACCTCGACCGCGTCGTGGGGGCCCTCGACGACCTCAGCGACTCCACCGACGCCCCGGGCGCGCGGGGCACCCTGGCGCGCGCCATCGCCGCGGGCAACGCGGGTCAGGCCCGCATCCCGGGCAAGCACGGCGCCGCCCCCACGGCCTACACGACGGTGCGCGTCCTCATCCCCGACGAGCCGGGCCAGCTCGGGCGGCTGTTCGCCGACATCGGCACGATCGGCACCAACATCGAGGAGTTCCACCTCGACCACGGCCTCGGTCAGCCGTTCGGCCTCGCCGAGGTCGACGTCGTCCCGGCCGCCGCGGCCGGGCTCGCCACCGCCCTGGCCGACCGGGGCTGGCGGCTGCACGGCTGAGGCCACCACTAGGCTGACGCCCCATGACCGCACCCCTGACGATCGCGATCGACGGACCCTCCGGCTCGGGCAAGAGCAGCGTGTCGAGGGCCGTGGCCGGCCGGCTCGGCGTCGGCTACCTCGACACCGGCGCGATGTACCGCGCGCTCACCTGGTGGTGCCTCGACCGGGGTCTCGACCTCACCGACGTGGATGCCGTGGCCGCCGCCGCCCGTGAGCTCCCGCTCGAGCTCGGTACCGACCCGGCCGCCCCGACGGTGTCGGTCGGCGGCACCGATGTCAGCGCGGCGATCCGCACCACTGAGGTCAGCACCGCGGTGTCGGCCGTCGCGACGAACCTCGAGGTGCGCGCGGTGCTCCAGCAGCTGCAGCGCGACCTGATGGCCCGGATCGCCGAGCAGAGTGGGGGAGTGGTGGCCGAGGGCCGCGACATCACCACCGTCGTCGCCCCCGACGCACGGGTGCGGGTGCTGCTCACGGCATCCGAGGAGGCGCGGCTGCGCCGCCGTTCTGCAGAGCTGCACGGCACCGTCGACGCAGCGGCTGTCGAGGCCACCCGCGACCAGGTCGTGCGTCGCGACCGCGACGACTCGACCGTCTCGACGTTCACCGAGGCCGCCGAGGGCGTGGTGCTGCTCGACACCTCCGAGCTCGACTTCGACGAGAGTGTCGAGGCCGTGCTCGACGTGGTGGCCGCCGAGACGGTGGAGTGACCCCGGCGCCGCGCTCAGGGTGGCCGCGCCTCGCCCGGCACGTCGGGCACGCGGTGGTCGTGCTGCTGTATGCCGCCCGTGCCACCGGCCGCTCGAACGTGCCCGCCCGCGGACCGGTGATCATCGCGGCGAACCACACCGGCTTCCTCGACGGCGGGCTGGTGCTGTCGTTGGCGCCGCGGCCGAGCCGGTTCCTGGTGCTCGCCGCAACCTTCGAGGGCTTCGTCGGGTGGGTGCTGCGCTGGAGCGGGCAGATCCCCATCCACCAGGGCCGCGGTGACCGGGTCGCCCTGGGGCAGGCCCTCGCCGTGCTCGGCGAGGGGTGCGTCATCGGCATCTTCCCCGAGGGTGGGCGGGGACGCGGTGACTTCGCCTCGGCCGGGAAGGGCGTGGCCTGGCTCGCTCTGCAGTCCGGAGCCGTCGTCGTGCCGACCGCCTGCCTGGGCACCCGTCGCACCGGCGACCTCGCGGCCTCGTGGCCGAGGCTGCGCTCCCGGCTGGTCGTCGACTTCGGCCCGCCGGTCGTGCTCGACCTTCCCGACGGCCTGCCCGGCCGGGCCCGGCTCGACCTGGCCACCGAGCAGATCCGCGCCGCGCTGGTGGCCCACGTCCACGCGGCGGAGGTGCGGCACGGCATCCCGCTGCCTACGGACGTGCCCCCCGACCTGCTGGACTGAAGCGCCCGCGCGGTGGGAGAGAATGGTGGGATGAGTACCGAGGACCCGACCATCCAGACCGAGGACCCCGCGGCCGTCGAGCGCGCGCTGCGGGCCGGGCTGGAGGACTTCGACCTCAGTGACGAGGACCGCGCCCTGCTCGAGCGCGGCGACGACGCGCTCGACGCCGAGGCCGAGCGTGGGCCGCTGCCCGTCGTGGCCGTCATCGGCCGCCCGAACGTCGGCAAGTCGACCCTGGTCAACCGGATCATCGGCCGCCGCGAGGCGGTGGTCGAGGACGTCCCCGGCGTCACCCGCGACCGGGTCGCCTACGACGCCGAGTGGGTCGGCCACCAGTTCACCCTCGTCGACACCGGCGGCTGGGCCATCGACGCCACGGGCATCCACCTGCGGGTCGCCGAGCAGGCCGAGATCGCCGTCGACCTCGCCGACGTCGTGCTCTTCGTGGTCGACGCCACGGTCGGCGCCACCGACGACGACGAGAACTGCGTCAGGCTGCTCCGCCGCGCCGGCAAACCGGTGGTGCTCATCGCCAACAAGGTCGACGACCAGCGCACCGAGGCCGACGCCGCCGCGCTCTGGAGCCTGGGCCTGGGCCAGCCGTGGCCGGTCTCCGCCCTGCACGGCCGGGGGAGCGGTGACGCCCTCGACGCGCTGCTCGAGGTGATGCCCGAGGTCTCCGCCATGGGCGGCGCCTACGAGCGCGGCGGCCCTCGCCGCGTGGCACTGCTCGGCCGCCCCAACGTCGGCAAGAGCTCCATGCTCAACAAGCTGGTCGGGCACGAGCGGGTCGTCGTCGACAACGTCGCGGGCACCACGCGCGACCCGGTCGACGAGCTGGTCGAGCTGGGTGGCAAGACGTGGCGCTTCGTCGACACGGCCGGCATCCGGCGCCGCGTGCACCAGACCCGGGGCTCCGACTTCTACGCCTCGCTGCGCACCCAGACCGCGCTCGAGAAGGCCGAGGTCGCGGTCGTGCTGGTCGACGCCTCCGAGACCATCACCGAGCAGGACGTGCGCGTCATCCAGCAGGTCATCGACGCCGGGCGTGCCCTGGTCATCGCCTACAACAAGTGGGACCTCACCGACGAGGAGCGCCGTCACTTCCTCGAGCGCGAGATCGAGCGCGACCTCGTGCAGATTCCCTGGGCGCCGCGCGCCAACGTCTCGGCCCGCACCGGGCGGCACATGGACAAGCTCGTGCCCGCGCTCGAGACGGCGCTCGACTCCTGGGAGACCCGCATCTCCACCGGTCGGCTCAACGCCTTCCTCGGCGAGATCGTGGCCTCGCACCCGCACCCGGTGCGCGGCGGCAAGCAGCCCCGCATCCTCTTCGCGACCCAGGCCGGCACCCGTCCGCCCCGGTTCGTGCTGTTCGCGTCGGGCTTCATCGAGGCCGGCTACCGTCGGTTCGTCGAGCGCCGGCTGCGCGAGGAGTTCGGCTTCGTCGGCACGCCGATCGAGATCTCGGTCAGGGTGCGCGAGAAGCGGTCCCGCCGCTGAGCCGGCATCCGGATGCCGTGCGCGCCAGGGGCGATTCGGTCGCCTCGGCGCGCATGGGATAAGGTTTCGACGCTCCCGCGAGGGGGCAGCCACGGGCTGTGGCGCAGCTTGGTAGCGCACCTGACTGGGGGTCAGGGGGTCGCAGGTTCAAATCCTGTCAGCCCGACCGACCGAAGAGGCGCCGCCGGAATCGACGACGTCGATCCAGCGGCGCCTCATCGCGTGTCGTCCTACGTGACGGCGCCGAGCCGGTGCCGGGTAAGCGTGCACCACGGCTTGGCTCAGCTCGGGCACGGACGCCACGAGCACCGCTTCCTGGGGTCCGACCTGGGCGGCAACGCCACGGCGGTCGGCGCGAGCGCCAACCGCCGTGATCATCGGGATCGCGGCCCGCAACGGGCACCCGATCTCGTTCTGGCACTTCACCAAGTACGGCCTGATCGTCACCGCGGCCACCGTCAGCATCGCCGGGGGTCCTGGGGTCAGACGACGACCGGTGCGACCCCGAGCTCGTCGAGCAGGGCCAGCACGCGGGTCCGGATCTCGTCACGGATGGGGCGCACCGACTCCACGCCCTTGCCGGCCGGGTCCTCGAGCACCCAGTCCTCGTAGCGCTTGCCCGGAAAGATGGGGCAGGTGTCGCCGCAGCCCATGGTGATGACGACGTCGGAGGCGCGCACGGCATCCGTGGTGAGGATCTTGGGCGTCTCGGCGGTGATGTCGATGCCCTCCTCCGCCATGGCGGCGACGGCCGAGGGGTTCACCTGGTCGGCTGGCTCGGAGCCGGCCGAGAGCACCTCGACCGCACCGCCGGAGAGGTGGCGCGTGTACGCGGCGGCCATCTGGGACCGGCCGGCGTTGTGGATGCAGACGTAGAGGACCGACGGCTTGTCGGCGGCGGGCTGGGTCACGGAAGAGGTTCCCTCTCGGCGGTGGAGCGGCCGGGTCGCGCCGCGCTTGTCGGGAAACATCTTCA
>CAWHYJ010000024.1:0-35517 GCA_963833495.1 uncultured Actinomycetota bacterium
ACGCACGACCAGCTTCAGCGTGCCGACGTCGCGCGGCGCGTGGAGCAGCTGGGGCACGAAGGCCGCCAGCTCCTCGGGGGTGCGGTGCGCCGGCGTCGGCGCGCTCCCCGGCGTCGGTGTGCTTCCCGACGTCGGCACCGGCATCCGATCGGCGTCCGGCCCAGGCCTGGCGGTGGTGGTCATCCGACCAGTGTGTAGGGGCCGCGAACCGTGGCGCAGCGCCTTCCAGCCCGCGAACGCGTCACACTTTCCCTGCGGGCGAGTCGCCGAGTTCGCCGGACCCCGGCGTGTTGCCGGCCGCTGGTAGGGAAAGTCGGGGAGGCGCGGTCAGGTGGGCAGGCGAAAGCGGCCGCGTCCGGCCGGCTCCAGCAGGCCGTCCTCGATGAGCGAGGCGATGCACCGCTCGACCTGGGCCGGGTCGGGCCCGGCCGCCTCGAGCGACACTCGAGCCACCGGTCCCGGGCTCTCGCGCAGCAGCTGGAGCACGGCACCGCGCACCTGGCGGTCGGTGCCGTGCCAGGCCTGGCCGCGGCGGGGGGGCCCCTCGTGGGCGGGGCGGCCGGCGGCCACCCAGGCGCACAGGTCGAGCACCGGGCACCGCTCGCAGCCCGGGGACCGGGCCGAGCAGACCAGCGCGCCGAGCTCCATCACGGCGACGTTCCACGTGGCCGACGTGGCCGGGTCGTCGGGCACGAGGGATGCCGCGAGCGCCGACTCGGCTGCCGTCAGGGCGGGTGCGGCGTGCTCGCGTCCCTCGACCACGCGCACCAGCACCCGCCGCACGTTGGTGTCGACGACGATGCTGCGCCGCCCGAAGGCGAAGGCCGCCACGGCGGCCGCGGTGTAGGCACCCACGCCCGGCAGCGCGAGCAGCGCGTCTTCGGCATCCGGCACCGCGCCCCCGTGCCGCTCGACGATGGCGACCGCGGCCTCGCGCAGCCGAAGCGCGCGCCGCGGGTAGCCCAGCCGGCCCCACGCGCGCACCACCTCGCCGGGCGACTCGGCCGCGAGGTCGGCGGCGGTCGGCCAGCGCGACATCCATTCGTGCCAGACCGGCTCGACCCGGGCGACCGGGGTCTGGTGCGACATGACCTCGGAGACCAGCACCCCCCACGGGGAGCACGACGGGTCGCGCCACGGCAGCGGGCGGGCGTGGTCGGCATACCAGCAGAGCACGCGCTCGCGCAGCAGGGCGGGGCTGGGGGCCGCGGGCACGCGGCGCCGGGCGGACACGGCGGTGCGGGTCAGACGTAGCGCTCGAGGATGCTCGACTCGGCCAGCCGGGACAGCCCCTCGCGGACCAGCCGGGCGCGGCCCTCACCGACGCCGTCGACGTCCATCAGGTCGTCGATGTTGGCCGCGAGCAGCTTCTGCAGGCTGCCGAAGTGCGAGACCAGGCGGTCGACGATGGCACCGGGCAGGCGCGGCACCTTGCTCAGCAGGCGGTGGCCGAGCGGGCTGACCGAGGAGTCGAGCGAGTCACCGACGATGGTGAAGCCGATGGCCCGGGCGCCGGCGGCGGGGTCGAGCAGCTCGGTGGAGTCGATGGCCTCGAGGTTGGCGATGGCCTCCTCGAGCGAGTAGGCGGCCTTGGCCTCGGGCAGGTAGTCGCGGATGACCAGCCCCAGGTCGTCGGACAGGCCGCCGGTGAGCTCCTCGAGCTGGAGGCTCAGCAGTCGGCCGTCGGTGCCGAGCTGCACGACGTACTCGGCGATCTCGTCCTTGATGCGCCGCACCATCTCGAGGCGCTGCAGCACGTTGGCGACGTCGCGCACGGTGACGAGGTCCTCGATCTCCAGCGCCGACAGCGTGCCGGTGACCTCGTCGAGGCGCGACTTGTAGCGCTCGAGGGTCTGCAGGGCCTGGTTGGCGCGCGACAGGATGGCGCTGGAGTCCTCGAGCACGACCCGGCGGCCAGCGATGTAGAGGGCGATGATGCGCATCGACTGGCTCACCGAGATCACCGGGAAGCCGGTCTGCTTCGCCACCCGCTCGGCGGTGCGGTGCCGGGTGCCCGACTCGCTGGTCTCGATACGGGGGTCGGGCACCAGCTGGGTGGCGGCGCGCAGGATGCGGGTGACCTCCCGGTCGCAGACGATGCCGCCGTCCATCTTCGCCAGCTCGCGCAGGCGGGTGGCGGAGAACTCGATGTCGAGCGGGAAACCTCCGGTGGACACCGTCTCGACGACCTTGTCGTTGCCGAGCACGATGAGCGCACCGGTGCGGCCACGCAGGATCCGCTCCAGGCCGTCGCGCAGCTCGGTGCCCGGAGCGACCGCGGCGAGCGTGGCGCGCACGAGCTCGTCGTCGCTCTGCAGGGTGGGCACATCGCCTCCGTCGGTATGGGTCCCCGGGCCGGGGAAGTTCACGGCCAGTGAGGGCATCCTATCGGGGCGCCGCCACACGGCGCTCCGCCCTCCGGTCTGCGAGTTCTCGCAGGCTCACGCGAGTGCGACTGGCGGCGTAGCAGGCTCAGCCGGCCTGGTGCAGGGCACGGGTGACGGCCTGCGCCACCGTGTCGGCCTCGAGCACTCGGATGCCGGTCGGCACCGGACCGGCGCCGAGGACGCCGGGCGGCACGACGGCCCGGGTGAAGCCGAGGCGGTGCGCCTCGGCGAGCCGGCGGTGGGCCCCGGTGACCGGCCGGATCTCGCCGGCCAGGCCGACCTCACCGAAGGCGATGGTGCCGGGCGGCAGCGGCCGCTCGGTGATGGCGCCGGCCAGGGCCAGGCTGATCGCGAGGTCGGCGGCCGGCTCGGTGAGGCGGACGCCTCCGACGGTGGACAGGTAGGCGTCGCTGCCGCCGATCGGGGCGTTGGCCCGCTTGTCGAGCACGGCCAGGATCATGTTGACCCGGGCGGCGTCGAGCCCGGAGGTGGCCCGGCGGGGCGTGGCGAGGGTGGACTTGGTGACCAGGGCCTGCACCTCGGTGACCAGCGGGCGGCGCCCCTCGAGGGTGACCGTGACGCAGGTGCCGGCGACCTCGGTGGTGCGTCCGGACAGGAACAGCCCGCTGGGGTCGGTGAGCCCCACGATGCCGATGTCGGACAGGTCGAAGCAGCCGACCTCGTCGGTGGGGCCGTAGCGGTTCTTGACCGCCCGCACCAGCCGCAGCCGCGAGTGCCGGTCGCCCTCGAACTGCACGACGACATCGACGAGGTGCTCGAGCACCCGGGGCCCGGCGATCGAGCCGTCCTTGGTGACGTGCCCGACGAGCAGCACGGCGATGCCGCGCGCCTTGGCCACCTGGATCAGGGATGCCGCGACCTCGCGGACCTGGCTGACGTTGCCCGCCGAGCCCTCGACCTCGGCGCTGCTGATGGTCTGCACCGAGTCGACGACCACCAGCTCGGGGTCGAGGGCGTCGATCTGCCCGAGCACCGTGGCGAGGTCGGTCTCGCTGGCCAGGTAGAGCGTGCGCGCCATCGCCTCGATGCGCTCCGCGCGCGTGCGCACCTGCGCCGCGGACTCCTCGCCGCTGACGTAGAGCACCCGCCGCTCGCCGTGCTCGCCGGACCTGGCCGCCCGGGCCGCGACGTCGAGCAGCAGCGTGGACTTGCCGATGCCGGGCTCGCCGGCCACGAGCACCACGGCGCCGGGAACGATGCCACCCCCGAGCACCCGGTCGAACTCGGGCACCCCGGTGGGCCGGGCGACCGCGCGCCGCACGTCGACCTCGCCGATCGGGATGGCGGGGCGCTCGACCGCCGTGGCCGCGGTGGTGCGCACGGTGGCCGCCCCGACCTCGGACACGCTGCCCCAGGCCTGGCACTCGCCGCAGCGCCCGACCCACTTCACGGCCTGCCACCCGCACTCGGTGCAGCGGAAGGTGGCGCTCGTGCGGGTGCTGCGGCGCGCAGTGGAGGAAGCCATGGCGCCCACCGTAGGTCGACGCACCGACATCACCCGGTCGGCTCGCGGTGAGTGCGCACGTGGCTGCCAGGGCGACCCCTTCCGCACTCACCGCGGGGAGTAGCGACACGACGAGGCCCCCGCACCCGGTGTGGGGTGCGGGGGCCTGCGTGGGCGCGGCGCAGTTCAGCGGCCGGCGTCAGCCGGCGACGACGTCGAGCTCGACGGTCGCCTGCACCTCCGGGTGGAGGCGCACCAGCGCGGAGTGCGTGCCGGTGGTCTTGATCGGGGTCGGGACCTCGATCTTGCGCTTGTCGAGCGACGGACCGCCGGCGGCCTTGACGGCGTCGGCGATGTCGGCGGTGGAGACGGCGCCGAAGAGGCGACCGCTCTTCCCGGCGTGCGCCGCGACCGTGACGGCCTTGGACTCGAGGTTGCCCTTGATGGACTTCGCCTCTTCGAGCGACTTCACCTCGCGGACCTCGCGGCCCTTGGCGATGGCGTCGACCTGCTTCTGGCCGCCCTTGGTCCACGCCGTCGCGAGACCGCGTCGGAAGAGGAAGTTGCGGGCGTAGCCGTCCTTGACGTCGACGACGTCACCGGCGGTGCCGAGGCCGGTGACCTCGTGGGTGAGGATGACCTTCATCTTGATTTCCTATCGTCAACCCGTCTCGGGGTCCCCGCGAAGTATCGGAGCGAGGAACGAGCGGAGAACTTCGTGGGGTGAAGTCAGCGGGACGAGCTCGAGTACGGCAGCAGGGCCATCTCGCGCGCGTTCTTGACGGCATTGGCGATGAGGCGCTGCTCCTGCACGGTCACACCGGTGACCCGACGCGCGCGGATCTTGCCGCGGTCGGAGATGAACTTGCGCAGCAGGGCGGCGTCCTTGTAGTCGATGTTCTCGACCTTCGCCGCCTTGAGCGGGTTGGCCTTCTTCTTGGGCTTGCGAATGGCGGGCTTGGCCATCGTGGTGCTCTCCTTCTGCCGGAGCTGTCCCGGCGGATGAGCCCTGGTCTCCCAGGGATGGTGTCGTGCTGTGGGGTGGGGGTGCCCCGTCACCTCGCGGTGACGGCCCCCGGTGTAGGTCGGATCAGAAGGGGGGCTCGTCGTAGCTGGGGGCCTGGCCCCAGCCACCCTGCTGGCCACCCTGCGGCTGGGCGGGCTGCTGGGGAGCGGCCTGCTGGCCACCCCAGTTGCCCTGACCACCCTGCTGGGGTGCCGGCGCGGACCCACCGGTGGCCCACGGGTCGGCGGCCTGCTGGCCACCCCCCTGGCCACCGAAGCCACCACCGGAACCGCCGCCGCGCTCGGCCTTGGTGACCTTCGCGGACGCATAGCGCAGCGAAGGGCCGACCTCGTCGACGTCGAGCTCGATGACGGTGCGCTTCTCGCCCTCCTTGGTGTCGTACGAGCGCGACTTCAGCCGGCCCGTCGCGATCACCCGCGTGCCACGGTGGAGCGACTCGGCGATGTTCTCGGCCGCGTCGCGCCAGATCGAGCAGCGCATGAAGAGGGTCTCCCCGTCCTTCCACTCGTTGGACTGCCGGTCGAACGTGCGCGGCGTGGAGGCCACGGTGAAGTTCGCGACGGCGGCACCCGAGGGGGTGAACCGGAGCTCGGGGTCGGCGGTGAGGTTGCCGACGATGGTGATGGTGGTTTCGCCTGCCATGGGTACAGGTGGCTCCTTCTTTGTCCCGTTCCGAGGTGTGCGGTGAGGACTTCGCTCAGGCGCCGGGGCGCATGAGCTTGGTCCGCATGACCGACTCGTTGAGGCCGAGCTGGCGGTCCAGCTCCTTGGCCGTGGCCGGCTCGGAGGTGAAGTTGACGACGGCGTAGATGCCCTCGGACTTCTTCTTGATCTCGTAGGCAAGACGACGGCGGCCCCAGATGTCGACGTTGTCGACGGACCCACCATCGGTGGTCACGACCTTGAGGAACCGCTCCAGCGACGGCTGAACCGTCCGGTCGTCGAGCTCCGGGTCGAGAATGACCATGAGTTCGTACTGACGCATGCGTTAACCCGCCTCCTTTGGTCTGTGGCGGTCACGGTCTCTCCGTGACAGGAGGGTATGCATAGCTGCCGACATCGCCCGTGGGGTTTTCCACAGGGCGCACTGAGGGCAACTTCCACAGGGTACCGGCCGAGGCGGCATCCCCCCAACTCGCGCGCACCCACGTCTGGCGGGCGAGCCAGCCCACGGCCGCGAGCCGCAGCAGCAGCGCGGCCGCGTACCAGCCGGGGGGCAGCCCGTGCGCCGGGTCGACGAGGTAGTCGAGGTAGCCGAACATCGCGACGGCGTGCACCGCCTCGGCGCCGGCCCAGAGCAGGTGGTCGCGCCAGCCGATGCCGACGAGGGCGACGAACGGCACCAGCCACAGGGCGGCCCACGGCTGGAACGACGCCGCGGTCGACAGCGCCACGCATAGGCCCACCAGCGCGACGGCCGCCACGACCGGGCGCGGCCGGCGGCGTGCCAGCAGCACGCTCAGGGCCACGGCGAGCAGGATGCCGAGCGCGGCGATGAGCGCGACCTGCCCCGCACCGATGGGGAACCCGGCCATCGTGAACAGGTACCAGGGCGAGCCCGGCCCGGCGCCGCCGCGGGCCCAGGCCCGCCAGGGGGCGGTGAGCACACCGGCATCCACGAGGGCCACCGGAAGCGCGACGGCCGCGACGGTGGCGGCCGTGGTGACCAGCAGCCGGCGGGCGGTGTCGCGTCTGCCAGGGCTCGGCAGCAGCAGCATCGCCAGCACCACGACGGCCGAGAGCGGCCCCGCGAGCACCGCCAGGCCGCCCAGCACCCCGGCCAGCCGCTCGCGGTCGCGGGTCCACGCCCACAGCGCGACAACGGCCAGGGCCAGGGGCAGCAGGTCGGTGGACCGGAACACGGTCAGCGCCAGCACCGGCGACAGCGCGAGCGCGACCGGGTCGGCATCCGGGTGACGCCGCACCGTGCCCACGGCGACGACCAGCCCGGCGAGCACCGCCGCGGTGAGCAGCACCCACAGCGCGAGGAACCACTGCTGGTGCCCGGTGGCGACCCCGGGCGCGATGCGCGAGAGCGCGGACGTCACCGCGCCGGAGAGCACCGGCTGCGCCGGGCGGAGCCCGCCACCGAGCCAGCCCGCGAGGCCGCCGCCGGGGTGACCGGCGCCCAGCGCCTGCACCACCGGGGCGGAGCACTGCCGCCACACCGGGATGTCGCCGCCCCAGCCCCGGGCCAGGCAGCCGGCCTGGCGCAGGGCCGCGACCGACATCGGCAGGGCCAGCAGCAGCACCACCGGGGCGAGCCGGGCCAGCGGCCCACGCTCGACCACCCGCAGGCGGCGCCCGCCCGGGCCACCGACCGGGGTGCTCAGGGCCGGTGGCAGCACGGGTCCACGCACGTCGTCCACGGCTGGCACCCTAGCCGCGGGTTGCCGTCGGCCGGCCGGCTACGGGACAGCCGGCGTGGCCGTCGGTGACGGCGGTGGCGGCGGGCCCTTTGTCTTGGTGCGTGACGGCTTGGGCGACGGGGGGCCCTGCGTCCGGGTCGGCGTCGGCGTGGGCGGCGCGCTGGTCGTGGTCGGCGGCGGCGCGCTCGTCGTGGGCTTAGGCGGCGCCTGGGTCGTCGTCTGCTGGGGCACCCTTGTGGTGGTCGGCGGCGGGGGCGGCGGCGGGTCGGCGTTCTTGTTGATGCCGGCCGGCTTGGGGAACTTGACCACCTTGGTGCCGTCGAGGGCGGCCTTCATGTAGGCGGTCCAGATGCGCGCCGGGTAGGTGCCACCGGTGATGTCGCCGGCGTTCGGCAGGTTCTCCATGGGCAGCTCCTCGCCGCCCTTGCCGCTGCGGTAGAGACCCACGGCCGCCTGGAGCTGGGGGACGTAGCCGTTGAACCACGCCGAGCGGAAGCTCTCGGAGGTGCCCGTCTTACCGGCGGCCGGCCGGCCGAGGTTGCGGCCCACGTAGCGGGCGGTGCCACCCTCGACCGGGTAGGTCATCGCGTCGATGACGTCGCTCATCAGGTCCTTGTCGAAGACCTGCTGCTTGACGACCTTGGCCTTGATGGTCGGCACGCCCTTGTCCTGGAAACGGATCTCCTTGACGATGTACGGGTTCGCCCGCACGCCCTCGGCGGCGATGGTCGCGTAGGCGGTGGCCATGTCGAGCACGGTGACGTAGTCGGTGCCCAGCACGTTGGCCATGTTCGGCTCGAGCGGGCTGCGCACACCGGCATCCTTGGCCGCCTTGCTGGACTTCTTCGGGGTGGCGTCGATGTTCAGCGCGGCGTAGACGGTGTTGACCGATCTGCCGGTCGCCTTGCGCAGGTCGATGTTGCCGAACGACTCGTTGCCGAAGTTCTTCACCCGGCCGCGGCGACCGCTGGCCGTGGGAGCGGCCGGGTCGGCGAACTCCTTGAAGTACTGCGGGCTGGCGCCGCTCAGGCGCGAGTTCAGGCTGAAGTCACCGGACTGCAGGGCCGCGATCAGCGTGAAGATCTTGAACGTCGAGCCGGCCTGCATCTTGTCCTGGGTCGCGGCGTTCTGCTGGCGCTTCATGTAGTCCTCGCCGCCGTAGAGCGCGACGATCGCACCGTTGCCGGGCTGGATCGAGGCCATGCCCACGTGCACCGACGGGGTGTCCTTGGGGCGCTCCTCCTTGATCGCCGCGACCATGTCCGCCTGCTTGTTCTTGTCCACGGTCGAGACGATGCGGTAGCCACCGCGGTCGAGGTCGGACTGCGGGATCTTGTACTTGTTGACGACCTCGTTCTTGACCATCTGGGTGAGGTAGCCGGTCGGGCCGCTCTGGGTGCGCGGCTTGTACTTCTGGAACTGGGGGAAGGTGGCATCGGCGCGCTCCTGCGGCGTCAGCCAGCCCTTCGCGACCATGGCGTCGAGGATGAAGCCGGAGCGCTCCTTGGCGTTGGCCACCTGCTTGTCACCCAGGGCAGGGTCGTAGAGCGAGGGCCCGCGGATGACGGACGCGAGGAAGGCGCTCTCGGCAGGGGTGAGCTTCGAGACGTCCTTGTTGAAGTAGGCCTTCGACGCGGTCTGGATGCCGTAGGCGCCGCGACCGTAGTAGATGGTGTTGAGGTAGTTCTCGAGGATCTGGTCCTTGGTCTGCTGCTGGTCGATCTTGACCGCGAGCAGGATCTCGCGGGCCTTGCGCGACAGCGTGCGGTCGGCCGTGAGGAAGTAGTTCTTGACGTACTGCTGGGTGATCGTCGACCCGCCCTGGGTGGCCTGCCCGCCCTTGATGGCCACGAAGACGGCCCGCGCGATGCCGGTGGGCGAGATGCCGTTGTTCTGGTAGAAGTTCTGGTCCTCCGCGGCGAGCATCGCCTTCTGCATGTGGTCGGGCACCCTGCTCAAGGGCACCGACTCGCGGTTGCCCTCGGCATCGGAGAGCCGGGCCATCTCGGTCTTGCCGTCGGAGTAGTAGACGATCGAGGCCTGCGCCGTGGCCAGCTCGTTGGGCGTCGGCGGCTGGATGCGGGCGTACGCGATACCCACCGCGACCACGCCGAGCACGAAGAGCGCGAGCACCGCCCACAGGGCCCGTAGCCCCCATTTCTTGCCGCGCGAACGGCCCGGGGATGCCGTGGCGCGGCCGTCGCCGGACCCGTTCGAGCCGCCGGATCCGCCGGAGCGGACCGAGGGTGACTGGGTCGCCTGGGCCTGTCGGGCCTCGGCGCGGGTGCGGGGGGTGCGTGAGCTCATGCTGCTTTCCGTGGACAGGGGTCAGGGGCGGGTTCGGAGAGGTGAAACGGCGCCAGAGCGCACGAACCCAGCGGCCAGTATGGCGCGATTTCTTGGAGAAACCTGAATCCCGTGCTCCGGGAGCAGGCGTCCCGACGGCATCCGCGATGTATCGCATCGATATATCTGTGTTAGCGTCGCCGTCCTGACAAACGCCACGTATGTCAGGTCCGTTCCCACGCAGGAGGTCGCCTTGGTCACACGTCGCGCTCGCCTGCTGGAGTTCGCCGTCCTCGGCCTGCTGCACGAGGGTCCGACCCACGGCTACGACCTGCGCCGCCGGCTCAACAGCGCGCTCGGCCCCTTTCGCGCCCTGTCCTACGGCACCCTCTACCCCGCGCTGAAGGGTCTGCTCGACCGCGGCCTGATCGCGCAGACCTCCGACCCGGTTGCGCCCGGCAGCAAGCGCCCTCGCGTCGTCTACGAGCTGACCGCCGCCGGCAAGGAGCACTTCGCCGACCTCGTCGCCCGCACCGACGCCTCGGCCTGGGACGACGACGGCTTCGACGTGCGGTTCGCCTTCTTCGCCCGCACCGAGCAGGAGGTGCGCCTGCGCATCCTCGAGGGGCGGCGCTCACGCGTGCAGGAGGACCTCGAACGCGTCCGCGAGGCCACCGCCCGCGGCCGCGAGCGGATCGACGCCTACACCTCGGCCCTGCAGCGCCACGGCGAGGAGACCACCGAGCGCGAGGTGCGCTGGCTCAGCGAGCTGATCGACGCCGAGCGGCGCCACCCCACCGACCCCGGCCCCCAGCCGTAGGTGCCGGTGGCGCCATCGCGGCGCACCCGGCATCCCCCTGTCACACCCCGTCCACACCTGTCCAGTCCACCCGAGCACCACCGACCAATCCCCCAGGAGAAGCACATGGGTTCCATTCGCGTCGCCGTCGTCGGCGTCGGCAACTGTGCGTCGTCCCTCGTCCAGGGCGTGCACTACTACCGGGACGCCGACCCGTCCCAGACCGTCCCCGGCCTGATGCACGTCATGTTCGGCGACTACCACGTCCGCGACGTCGAGTTCGTCGCCGCCTTCGACGTCGACGACAAGAAGGTCGGCAAGGACCTCGCCGAGGCGATCAACGCCTCCGAGAACAACACCATCAAGATCGCCGACGTCCCCACCACGGGCATCACGGTGCAGCGCGGCCACACCCTCGACGGCCTGGGCAAGTACTACCGCCAGACCATCGACGAGTCGGGCGCCGAGCCGGTCGACGTCGTGGCCGCCCTGCGCGACGCCAAGGTCGACGTGCTCGTGTCCTACCTGCCGGTGGGCTCGGAGAACGCCGACAAGTTCTACGCCCAGTGCGCCATCGACGCCGGTGTCGCGTTCGTCAACGCGCTGCCCGTGTTCATCGCCTCCGACCCCGAGTGGGCCGCGAAGTTCGAGGCGGCCGGCGTGCCGGTCATCGGCGACGACATCAAGAGCCAGGTCGGCGCCACCATCACGCACCGCGTCATGGCCAAGCTGTTCGAGGACCGTGGCGTGCAGCTCGACCGCACCTACCAGCTCAACGTCGGCGGCAACATGGACTTCAAGAACATGCTCGAGCGCGAGCGCCTGGAGTCCAAGAAGATCTCCAAGACCCAGTCGGTCACCTCGAACCTCACCGGCGCCCTGGCCGGCAAGACCGACGACCGCAACGTGCACATCGGCCCGTCGGACTACGTCGCCTGGCTCGACGACCGCAAGTGGGCCTACGTGCGCCTCGAGGGCCGCGCCTTCGGTGACGTGCCGCTCAACCTGGAGTACAAGCTCGAGGTCTGGGACAGCCCGAACTCGGCCGGCATCATCATCGACGCCATCCGTGCGGCGAAGATCGCCAAGGACCGCGGCATCGGCGGCGCCCTGCTGTCGGCGTCCTCCTACCTGATGAAGTCCCCGCCGGAGCAGCGCCCCGACGACCTCGGTCGCGCCAAGCTCGAGGCCTTCATCCGCGGGGAGGAGGAGCGCTGACCGCGCTCTGACCCCTCACCGTGAGCGGGCGGCATCCAGACCTTCGGGTCCGGATGCCGCCCGCTTCGACCTGCCCAGGCGCCGGGCGACGGCTGGGCCGCGCTGTCGAACACGATCCTGAGGGATCGACGCCGGGCAGGAGGCACCTCCACCGTCGGCCCTCTATCCGCCACTCCCGGCCGGGACGACCGAGGTGACCCTGACCGGCCCGTGGTTCGCCGACGTCACGGTGCCCGTCACGGACCTCGCGGCCACCGGCTGAGCTCAGTCGGGCACCTCGTAGCTGAGCACGACCTCGCCGGCCAGGCTCACCACGGTGCCGGGCTCGATCTCCTGGTTCTCGTGGGGCCGTAGTCGCAGCGGCTGCTGCCCGGGCCGGGTCACGGTGGTGCCGTTGGTCGAGCCGAGGTCGCGCACGAGCACCTGCCAGCCCTCGAGCAGGAACTCGGCGTGGTTGCGCGAGATGTCGCGGTCAGGGCCCCCCACCCGCAGCACGTGGGGGCGCGTACCGGCTGGCTGGTCCTCGTCGACCCGAGGAGCTCGCCCGAGCAGCACCCCACGGTCGAGCGGCACGCTGCCGCCGGTGGAGATGCGCAGCACCCCGAGTGACGGGCGCGGGACGGGGACCGGCTGCTGCGGTGCGATCTCGCGGTCGCAGGTGCGGCACCGGCGGGACTGCGGTGGCGACGGGTGGCCCGCCGGGCAGAGCACGCCGGGCACCAGCGGGCCGTCCGCGTCCGGCTCGGCCTCGGACGCGACCCCCGGCCGGGACGGCGCGTCGGAAGGCGAGAACTCGGTGGTCGGGCCCGGCACCTCGAGCGTGGTGGTGCGAACCCGGGACGTCGGCTCGTCCGAGGTCGCGGGCGACCCGGTGTCCAATGCCGATCCATCGGACGCCGATGCCTGATCTGGCGGCACCGGGTCCGGTTCGGCGACCGGCAGCAGCTCGGTCCGTGCCGACGAAGGAGTCACCGGCGGGTCCGGCGGGGTCGGCAGGTCCGGCGGGATCGGCTCACCGCTGTCGCGGCGCAGCCGGGCGGGGCGCTGCCAGCCCCGGGACCCCCCGGGGGTCGGAGCGGCCGCCTCGAGCCCAACCTGGCCGACCGCGTCGGGCGCGAGGTCGAGGTCGACGTCGAGCCACGGCATCCGGCCCTGCGCCCCCACCCGGGTGCCGTCGGGAAGCACCACGACACCACCACCACGCAGCACCACCCGCAGGCCCGTCTCGATGCGGGCGCACGCGACGAACTCGGGCGCGGCCGCGAGCCCGAGCGCGGTGAGCGCCTCGAGCAGCGCGACCAGCCCGTCGGCGGCGGCCGCCTCGAGCGACTCCGCCTCGCCCTCCGCTACCGCGACGACCGCGTCGACCTCCGGCCCGTGCACCACCAGCCAACCGGGGTGCACCACGGTTCGAACAGTGGTCACGGGCGCTCCTCGGACTCGTCAGCGGCTGGCAACGAGGGCGGCACCCCCGAGTCAGCGTACGGGCGCGCCCTCAGCCAGCCGGCTCGACGGACACCACGACCACCGAGACGTTGTCGCGTCCCCCGGCGCGCACGGCCGCGGCGACCAGCTCGTCGGCAGCCGCCTGCGGGTCGGCGTGCTCGAGCAGCACGCGCGCGATCTCGGCGTCGTCGAGCTCGTTGGACAGACCGTCGCTGCACACGACGAACCGCTCCCCGGCCTCGGGCGGCATCTCCCACACGTCCGGCTCGGGAGCCAGGCCCGCCCCCAGCGAGCGGGTGATGACGTTGCGCATCGGATGCCGCGCGGCCTCCTCCTCGTCGATCAGCCCGGCATCCATCAGCTCGCGCACCTCGGAGTGGTCGCGGGTGACCTGGCTGAGCCGGTCGCCGGCCAACCGGTAGACCCGGGAGTCGCCGATGTTGAACACCAGCCAGTGCTCGGTGTCGCCGTCGTCGAGCAGGGTGAGCCCGGTGACCGTGGTTCCCATCCCGCGCTGCTCGGGGTCGTCGTCCTGGGAACGCAGGATGCCGTCGTTCGCCGCGCGCAGCGCCTCCGCCACGTCCTCGAGGCGGGACGGCGGGTGCTCGACCAGGTGCGTGAGCGCCTCGACGGCGATCCGGCTGGCCACCTCGCCCGCTGCGTGTCCGCCCATCCCGTCGGCGACGGCGAACACCGGGCCCTCGGCGATGAGCGAGTCCTCGTTGTGGTCGCGCACCCGTCCGACGCTGGTCGCCGACCCCACGCGCACGCGCAGCCCCGACCGCAGGACCCGCTGCTCGGCGCCGCTCATCGGACGCCGCCGACCACGAGGGTCTCGAGCACCGACTGCAGCACGTCGTAGTCGGCCTCCAGGCTCGCGCCCCGCACCCGGCCGGTGGCCACGACGAGGCGGCTCAGCGTCGTCGGGCTCGCCGGCCTCGACCTCCGCCGCGAGGTGCACCTCGACCACGGGTGCGCTGTCCTCGTCCCAGGAGACGTGCCGAGCCACCCACTCGCGCCCGCCGATCTCCACGACGAACGGCGGCTCCACCTCGGTGCCCCTCCGGTCAGGCTGCTCGTCGAGGGCGTCGACCAGGTCGGTGGCGGCGTAGCCGGCCGGTCCGGTGTGCTGGCGCACGGCGACCTCCACCGGGTCGCCCGCGGCGCCGGTGCCCCGGGCCCGCAGCAGGTCGGACTCGGGGGGCAGCACGTCCCAGCCGTCAGGCACCTCGAGGGTGACCGGAGGCGGCGCCGGCGCGGCCGGTCCGGGGAACGCGAGGACTGGCATGGACGAGCTCCCCTCGGGGCGACGGACGCGGACGGTCGAGCCTAACCGGATGCCGGGACGCACCGCGGGCGACCGGCCGCCGGACCGCGCGGGATCGGGCCCGGGCTCAGCCCTGCGACTCCGGCTGCTCGGCCCACCACGACAGCAGCCGCTCGCGCGCGACGTCCGGGCCGACCGGGCCCTCGTCCATCCGCACCGAGAGCAGGTACGTGTAGGCCCGCCCGAGCACCGGCCCGGGGCGGATGCCCAGCACGGCCGCGATCTCGTTGCCGTCGAGCTCGGGGCGCACGGCCTTGAGCTCCTCCTGCTCCAGCAGCGCGTCGATCCGCGCCTCGAGGTCGTCGTAGGTCGCGGCCAGCCGCCGGGCCTTGCGCACGTTGCGGGTCGTGCAGTCGGCGCGCGTGAGGCGGTGCAACCGCGGGAGGAGCGGGCCGGCATCCGTGACGTAGCGGCGCACCGCGGAGTCGGTCCACTGGCCCTCGCCGTAGCCGTGGAAGCGCAGGTGCAGCTCGACCAGCCGCGCCACCGCCTTGGTCGTCTCCTTGTCGAAGCGCAGCGCCTTCAGCCGCCGGGCCACGAGCTTGGCGCCGACCACCTCGTGGTGGTGGAACGACACCCCGCCACCACCCTCGAAGCGCCGGGTGGCGGGCTTGCCCACGTCGTGCAGCAGCGCGGCCAGGCGCAGCACGAGGTCGGGGCCGGGCACCGACCCCGGCGGCCCGTCGGCCGGGCCCTCGAGGTCGATGGCCTGCTCGAGCACGGTCATCGAGTGCTCGTAGACGTCCTTGTGCCGGTGGTGCTCGTCGACCTCGAGCTGCAGTGCCGGCAGCTCGGGGATCACGTGCGCCGCCAGCCCGCTCGCGCAGAGCAGCTCCAGCCCGGCGCGGGGGTGCGGCGCCAGCAGCATCTTGACCAGCTCGTCGCGCACGCGCTCGGCCGACACGATGCCGATCGTCGCCGACATCTCGCGCATCGCCGCGTAGACCTCGGGCGCGGGCACGAACCCGAGCTGGGCCACGAACCGGGCGGCGCGCATCATCCGCAGCGGGTCGTCACCGAAGGACACCTCGGGCGGCGACGGGGTGCGCAGCAGGCCGGCGTCGAGGTCGACCAGCCCGCCGTGCGGGTCGACGAAGGTGAGGTCGGGCAGTCGCAGCGCCATCGCGTTGACCGTGAAGTCGCGCCGCACCAGGTCGTCGTCGAGGGAGTCGCCGAAGGCCACGACCGGCTTGCGGGTCTGCCCGTCGTAGGCATCGGCCCGGTAGGTGGTGACCTCCACGGTGGTGCCGCCCCGACGGGCGCCGATGGTTCCGAAGTCGCGACCCATGTCCCAGGTGGCGCTGCCCCAGGCCTTGAGGATCGCCTCGGTGGCGTCGGGGCGCGCCGAGGTGGTGAAGTCGAGGTCGGTCGAGGGACGGGCCAGCAGGGCGTCGCGCACCGGTCCGCCCACCAGGGCAAGGTCGTGGCCCGCGGCGGCGAACCGCTCGCCGAGGTCGGTCAGCAGCGGCAGGTCGGGCGCCAGGTGGGCGACCGCCCGGCGCAGCAGGGCGGCCGACGGCTGACGGGTGGACACGAGCACCAAGGGTATGCCGCCTGCGACCCGCCCGCCGTCGGCCCCCTGGGTGCTTGGTCACCGGCCCCGTCGCGCCCCACTGGTTACAGTGACCAGATGAGCCACGTCGCCGCCGACTCGCCCGGGGTCAGTCCCCGGCGGCTGCCCGCGGTCGAGGAGCGCAGCGCCGGCGGGGTGGTCGTCGACGTCCACGAGGGCGAGGCGCGCATCGCGGTGATCGCGCGGCGCAACCGCGCCGGCCGGGTCGAGTGGTGCCTGCCGAAGGGGCACATCGAGGGCGAGGAGACCCTGCCGCAGACCGCCGCGCGCGAGGTGGCCGAGGAGACCGGCATCGAGGGGCGGGTGCTCATCGAGCTCGGCACCATCGACTACTGGTTCGCCGCCGGCGAGCGGCGCATCCACAAGTACGTGCACCACTACCTGCTCGAGGCGGTCGGGGGACACCTCACCATCGAGAACGACCCCGACCACGAGGCGATCGACGTCGCGTGGCTACCCTTGCGCGACGCGCACCGCCACCTCACCTTCCCCAACGAGCGGCGCATCGCGCGGGTCGCGTGGCAGCGGCTCGCCGGCGACGCCTGAGCCCGTTCCTCCCCCGGAAGACCTCCCGATGACGACCCAACCCCCCGCCTCCACGCCCGGAGACCGCTCCGGGGACGGCCGGGCCGACGACACGGCCGTCGACGAGGTCCAGGTCGACCCCGGCGGCGCGACGCTCGCGGCCGAGGCGGGCCAGAACCCCACCGCCCCTCGGCAGAGCCTGGGCCGGGCCGGGGCGGTCATGGCCTCGGGCACCCTGGTCAGCCGGATGCTCGGCCTGGTGCGGGCGGCCCTGCTCGCCGGCGTCATCGGCACCACCGGCTACGTCGCCGACGGCTTCACCGCCGCCAACTCGTTGCCCAACACGTTCTACCTGCTCATCGCCGGTGGCGCGGTCAACGCGATCTTCGTGCCGCAGATCGTGCGCGCCAAGCTGCGGCCCGACGGCGACGAGTTCGTCAACCGGATCATCACCATCTCGTTGGCCATCCTCGCAGCGGCGACGGTCGTCATGGTGCTGCTGGCGCCGGTGGCCGTGTGGCTCTACTACCGCGTCGACAATGCGGCGGCGGTGGGCCTCGCGACCGTCTTCGCCGTCATCTGCCTGCCGCAGATCTTCTTCTACGGCCTCTACACGATTCTGGGCCAGGTGCTGAACGCCCACGGCCGGTTCGCCGGCTACATGTGGGCGCCGGCCCTGGCCAACATCGTCGCCATCGCCGGGCTGGTCTGGTTCCAGCGGGCCGGCTTCCCCACGTCGGCCGCACCGGCCGACTGGACGCCCGAGATGATCGCGGTCCTCGCCGGGTCGGCCACCTTGTCGATCGTGGTGCAGGCGCTGTCCCTGATCTTCCCGCTGCGTCGCATCGGCTTCCGGTACCGCCCGGTGTGGGGCATCCGCGGGCACGGCCTGGGCGAGGTCAGCACGGTCGCCAAGTGGACCTTCGGCTCCATCGTCGTCAGCTCGCTGGGCTACCTCGTGACCTCACAGGTGCTCACCCGGGCCACCGACCTGGGCAAGAACGCGGGCGACCCGGTGGCCGGCCTCGCCGCGTTCGGCCCGGCCCTGCTCATCGCCATGCTGCTGCATGGGCTGATCACGGTCTCGCTCATCACGGCGCTCTACACCCGGCTGTCCGAGGCGGCCGCCCGGGGCGACTCGGCCGAGGTGATGCGCTACCACCACCAGGGCATCCGCCTGCCCTCGGTGATCCTGGTTCCCGGCGTGGTCTTCGTCGGGGTGATGGCGCCCTACGTGGCCGCCACGCTGTTCTTCAAGAACTCCCTCGAGCAGACCCGGGCGATCGCCGTGGTGCTGAGCGGCCTGATCTGGCTGGTCATCCCGATGGCGTGGACCTACCTCAACGACCGGGTCTTCTACGCCCACCAGATGACCTGGATGACGTTCCGGCTCCAGTGCGTCTCCACTGGCCTGTCCACCGTCGGCGCCCTCTTCGCGGCCACGCTGGTGCCGAGCCTCACCGCCTTCGCGCTGAGCATCGGGCAGGCCCTGGCCTACGTCGTCACGGCCGCGGTCGGGTTCTGGGTGCTGCACCGCCGGCACGGCCACCTCGGCCTGCGCGGCACCGCTGTGATGTACCTCAAGCTCGCGGTGCCGGCCGTCCTCACCGCGCTGGCCCTGTACTGGGCCATCCACACCTTCCTGCCCGACTTCGGCGAGACCCGCGGGTTCCGCGGTTTCGCCATCGGCGCCGTCGTGCTCGGCGTGGCCGGTCTCGTCGAGCTCGGCGTCACCTGGGGCGTCGCGCACGCGCTCGGCGTCCGCGAGATCGGAGCGGCACTCGAACCGGTTACGCGCAGGCTCCGACGGGTCTGACCTGCCAGTGCCTACTATGGGCGCAGACCCGTCGCAAGGGTGCTGACCGCCGTCTGCGCACGGTGAATGACGAGGGAGAGGAGCAGCGGTGAGGGGTGTGGGTCCCGGCACCGTCCTCGGTGGCCGTTACACCGTTCGCCGTCGGCTCGAGCAGCTGCACGGCACCGAGCGCTGGTCGGCCGACGACACCACCCTCGGGCGCACCGTCTCGCTGCTCTGCATCGCTTCCGACGACCACCGCACCCCTGCCCTGCTCGATGCCGCCCGGCGGGCCGCCTCGGTCACCCACGGAGCGTTCGTGCGGATCCTCGACGTCGGCACCGACGAGGGCGTCGCCTTCGTCATCGAGGAGGACCTCGGCGAGGCCCGCACGCTCGCCGAGCTGGTCGGCGAGGGCGGCGTGCCCGGCGACGAGGTGCGCCGCATCACCGGTGAGGTGGCGGCCGCCCTGGAGTCGGCCGGGCAGCGCGGCATGCACCACCTCGACCTCAAGCCCGACGACGTGCTGCGCACCCCTGACGGTGACATCCGGCTGCGGGGCCTCGAGACCGCCGCCGTGCGCGCCGGCGAGGACGGCACCGAGGCCGAGGATGCCGCCCGGCGCGACGCCGTGGGCGTGGTCGCCCTCACGTATGCCGGCCTCACCGGCCTGTGGCCGCTCGGCGCGGGTGGCTGCGGCCTTGGACCTGCCCCGCGGGTGCCCGGTGGCGTCGCTGCACCCTCCGAGATCGCCGCCGGCGTGCCGCGCGACCTCGACGCCATCTGCCGCCTGACCCTCAACGACGACCAGGGCCCGACCAGTCCCGGCGACTACGCCCGCCAGGTGGCGCCGTGGCCCTCCCGCCAGGTCGCGGGGCAGCCCGCCGTCCGCACCACGCCGGATGCCGGACGCCCCGGCCCCCGCTCCGGCGCGGTCGCCCCCGAGGCCCCCAGCACCCCCGACACCCTGGAGCAGCCGGTCGTCGTCACCTCGCCCGCTGACGGTGCTGCGGCCACCGGCCCACGTCACCGCCCGCTCGACGGGGCGGGCACCGCAGCCGCTGTGGCGGGCGGTGCTGCCGCGGCCGCAGCGCTGGCCGGCAGCACGGCATCCGGCACTGCGGCATCCGGTACCGCTGCGGCCCCGGGCAGCCCGGCCTGGACCGCTTCGGCATCGGGCTTTCGGGCGGATGCCGCGGGGGCCGCACCCACGGCGTTCGACCCGGAGGCCGACCAGACGACCCGGGTGAGCCCCGCCGCCGACCAGGCCCCGGCCTGGCTGAGCGCGACCCCGGTGGCGTCCCCCGCCGTCGACCCGGAGGCCGACGCCACGACGCGCAGCCTCGAGCCCGCCCAGCCCTCGCCCGTCGGCACGGACGGCCCTGACGGGCAGGGCCGCTCGGCCGGTGCAACAGCCGGAGCCGCGGCCGCCGGTGCGGGCGCCGCCGTGGTCGGCGCGTTCGGCTCGGTCGGCGGCCGGGTCGGCAACCTGGCGCGACGCGCCGTCGACAAGGTCTCCGAGCTCAGCCCCGACACCGCCCCGCGCGCCGACTCCGGCGACCTCGAGGCACCGGCCCCGCTGGTGCCGGCCGAGCCGCTCACCAAGGACGAGTCGAAGCTGGCCCTGGGCATCGTCGTCGCGTTCGTCGTGCTCGCCCTGGTCATCGGGGTCTGGGGCGTGTCACGGATCGGGTCTGGGAGCGCCGGGATCGGCGACGTGGCAGCCCCGGCCACCCGCACGACAACTGTGGCCCCCTCGTCGGCGGCCCCGTCGGCGACGCCGTCCGGCTCACCCACCGGCACGGGCACCGGGGCACCGCCCGAGCCGCTGGCCATCCTCAAGGTCGAGGCCTACGACCCCGAGGGCGACGGCGCCGAGAACAACAAGCTCACCCCGAAGATCTACGACGGCGACCCGAGCACCGGCTGGTTCTCCGAGAACTACCGCTCCGACACCTTCGGCGGCCTGAAGAAGGGGCTGGGCGTCATCGTCGACCTCGGCCCGAACAAGAAGCCGCAGACCGTCGAGCTCGACATCCCGCACCCCAGCGACGTCGAGGTCTACGTCGGCCCCGACAACCGCCTCGAGGGCGCCACCAAGATCGGCGAGAAGGCGGACGCCGACGGCACGGTCACCTTCGACGTCCCCGCCGACGTCAGCGGGCAGTACATCGTCGTGTGGTTCACCAAGCTCAATGCCGACGACAACGGCAAGCGCCGGGCCTGGCTCAACGAGGTCGTCGTCACCGGCTGACGCCGGACACCGCGATGCTCGACGACCTCACCGCACTCACCGACCAGGAGCTGCTCCGGCGCCACGTCGACGGTGACGGCGGCGCCGCGTTCGGCGAGCTGTTCCGCCGCCACCGCGACCGGATGTACGCGGTGGCGCTGCGCACCACCTCCAACCGCGAGCTCGCTGCGGACGCCGTGCAGGACGCCTTCATCTCCGCGTTCCGCCGGGCCGAGGCCTTCCGGGGCGAGGCGGCGGTCACCACCTGGCTGCACCGCATCGTCGTCAATGCCTGCCTGGACCGGCTGAGGCGCGAGAAGTCGACGGCCGTGCGCCGGGCGGGCGACCTCGGTGAGCTCGACCTTCCCGACCTGCACGACCGGCACGCGTCGGTCGAGACCCGGCTCGACGTGCGCGAGGCCCTGGCTCTCCTTCCCGAGGGACAGCGGCTGGCCCTGGTCCTCGTCGACATGCACGGGCTGCCGGTGGCCGAGGCGGCCCAGGTGCTCGGCGTCGCGGAGGGCACGGTGAAGTCGCGCTGTTTCCGGGGTCGCGAGGCGCTGGCCGAGCTGCTCCGGGAGCGTGACGTGGAGCGGTCGGGGCACGATGCCGGCCCGGCAGCCGTTTCCGGTCCGTCGGAACCACGGGGGGCGCCGTGACGTCCCACCCGTGGCCCGGCCCCTGCGACCGGCGCCATCCCACCCCATCCACACCGCCCGAGGGCACGTCCCGGAGGACCTCGTGAGCCAGCAGCACGACGACACCGCACCCGTCGAGCACGACCCGACGGGCATGCGCGCGCTCCTGGCGAGCCTTCCCGAGCCCGGCCCGATGCCCGACGACCTGGTGGCGCGGATCAGCGCGGCCCTGGCGGTCGAGGCGCAGCGCGGTGACGGCATCGACCAGCTGTGGAGCCTCGACGGGCACGCCGGGTCGTCCAGGCCGATCGGCCACGACGACGACGGCGACACCCCGGATGCCGGGGCGCAGGTCGTGCCGCTGCGTCGCCGGATCGGCTTGCGCCACCTGGCGGTCGCGGCCGCCGTGGTCGGGGTGCTGGGCCTGGGCGGGTTCCTCGTCAAGTCGCTGCCCGGTGACGTGATGGCCGCGTTCGGCACGAATGCAGGCTCCGCCGACTCCGCGGCGGTCGCCGAGGACTCCCCCGTCGCGGCGGGAGGCAAGATCGCCCTGGTGGCGCCCGCGGCGGGTTCCGGCGACGTGGTCGTCGTGATGTCGGGGGTCGACCACGCGGCGGACCGGCTCGACGTCACCGCCAGCGAGCTTGACGACGGCACGCTCGACCCGATCGCCGACCTCAGCGCCGAGTCGCCCTCGCTGGGGCCGATCGCGACGCCGATCGGCGCCCGCGCGTGTGCCGCCGCGCTCGGCATCCCCGCCGACGCCGGCATCCTCGTCGACATCTCGGAGGTCGACGGCGTCTCCGCGGCGGTGCTGGTCGTGCACTCCGGCGCGGGACGCACGGCGTGGGCGGTCGACCGCTCGTGCACCACCGGCAACACCGGCCTCATCCGTGGCCCCGTGCCGCTGAACTGACCCCGACCGGCGCCGCTCGGCCGGCTGTGACCGGCGGGGCGCGGCTGGCCCGGGAATCCCACGGCCGTAGGATCGGTTCTCCAGAGGCACTGCATCTAGCGGTTGCCCACAGCGATCACCACAAGGGGATGTGTCCCGTGACCAGCGACGTCCGCAACGTCATCATCATCGGCTCCGGCCCGGCCGGGTGGACCGCTGCCGTCTACGCGGCGCGCGCCAACCTCGAGCCGCTGGTCTTCGAGGGCGCGGTCACCGCCGGTGGCGCGCTGATGAACACCACCGAGGTCGAGAACTTCCCCGGCTTCCGCGACGGCATCATGGGGCCTGACCTCATGGAGAACATGCGGGCCCAGGCGGAGCGCTTCGGTGCCGAGATCGTCACGGACGACGTGCAGTCGGTGCGCCTCGAGGACGACATCAAGGTGGTCACCGATGGCGAGGGCGTCGAGCACCGGGCGCGGGCCGTCATCCTGGCGATGGGCTCGGCCTACCGCGAGCTCGGCCTGCCCGACGAGAAGCGGCTGTCCGGTCACGGGGTGTCGTGGTGCGCCACCTGCGACGGGTTCTTCTTCCGTGAGCAGGACATCGCCGTGGTCGGCGGGGGCGACTCCGCGGTCGAGGAGGCCACCTTCCTCACCAAGTTCGCCCGCACCGTCACGATCGTGCACCGCCGCGACGAGCTGCGGGCCTCGGCGATCATGGCCGAGCGCGCCCACGCCAACCCCAAGATCCGCTTCGCCTGGAACAGCGCGGTCGACGCCATCCACGGCGAGGACAAGCTGACCGGAATCACGTTGCGCGACACCGTGACCGGTGAGACCCGCGAGCTGCCGGTCACCGGCCTGTTCGTGGCGATCGGTCACGACCCGCGCAACGAGCTGGTCAAGGGCGTCGTCGAGCTCGATGCCGAGGGCTACGTGCTCGTCGAGGGGCGCACCACCCGCACCAACGTGCCCGGCGTCTTCGCCTGTGGCGACCTCGTCGACCACACCTACCGCCAGGCGATCACCGCGGCCGGCTCCGGCTGTGCCGCGGCGCTCGACGCCGAACGCTTCCTCGCCCACTGACCGCCTCCGGTCCTGTCAGCGCAGTGCGGCAGGATCGACCTCAGGACCCCCGCCCCGCCCGCACCACCCTTCGAAAGGACCCCCACCATGGGAGCCGTCAGCAAGACCACCGACGCCAGCTTCGAGGCCGACGTCCTCAAGAGCGACAAGCCCGTGCTGGTCGACTTCTGGGCCGAGTGGTGCGGCCCGTGCCGCGCCGTCGCCCCCATCCTCGACGAGATCGCCCGCGACCACGACGAGGTCACCATCGTCAAGCTGAACACCGACGAGAACCCGGCGATCACCGGCAAGCTCGGCATCACCAGCATCCCGACGATGCACGTCTACCAGAACGGCGAGATCGTCAAGACGATCATCGGCGCGATGCCCAAGCCGAAGCTGCTCCGCGAGCTCGAGCCGTTCCTCGGCTGAGTCTCACCCAGCGCGCACGAGGCGCGGAACCCGTTGTGCTGCAACGGGGTCCGCGCCTCTGTCATGAGGTCGGCTGTGTCGACGAACCCTCGGATGCCGTACCGGCCAGTCAGTCTTCGTGGTGCTCGCGCAGGTGCATGGCGTCCAGGATCCGGTTGAGGTCCTCGACGGAGGCGAACTCCACCGTGAGGCGGCCCTTGCGCTGACCCAGGGCGATGCGTACCCGCGTCTCGAGGCGGTCGGACAGGTCCGCGGCGAGGTCGTCGAGCTGCGGTCGGCGGGTGCCGGGCCGAGGGGCACGGCGGGTGGCCGGGGCCTCGTCACCGCCCAGGGTGACGAGCTCCTCGACGGTTCGCACCGACAGGCCCTCGGCGACGATGCGCTGCGCCATCCGCTCCATCGCCGCGGCGTCGGGCAGCCCGAGCAGCGCACGGGCGTGACCGGCACTGAGCACGCCGGCCGCCACCCGGCGCTGCACGAGCGGCGGCAGCTTGAGCAGGCGCAGGGTGTTCGAGATCTGCGGTCGCGAGCGGTGGATGCGCCGGGCGAGCTCCTCCTGGGTGCAGCCGAAGTCGTCGAGCAGCTGCTGGTAGGCCGCGGCCTCCTCCAGGGCGTTGAGCTGACTGCGGTGGAGGTTCTCCAGCAGCGCGTCGCGCAGGAGGTCGTCCTCCTCGGTGGCCTTGATGATGGCCGGGACGACGTCCTTGCCGGCGGCCCGCGAGGCGCGCCAGCGCCGCTCGCCCATGATCAGCTCGTAGCGCACCTCGCCGTCCTCGGTGCCCGGCGGCACGCGGCGGACGACGACGGGCTGCAGCACCCCGATCTCCTGGATCGAGTGCACCAGCTCCTCGAGCTCGTCCTCGTCGAAGACCGTGCGGGGCTGACGGGGGTTCGGCCGGATCTGGTCGAGCGGGATCTCGGCGAACTCCGCGCCGGGAACCGGCTGGAGGCCGCTGTCCCGCTCAGTGGCACTGGCGTCCGCGCCAGGGCCCTGACCTGCGGATTCGCCAGACACAGGTGCATCATTGGGAGTGGGGGCGTCGGCGGCAGCCGCCCGGTCCTGGTCCCGGAAGAACACGTCAACCGGTCGGTCGGCCGTCGCGGTCCCGCTCGGGATGAGGGCGCCCAGGCCACGGCCCAGGGCGCGACGCTTCTCGCTCATGCGGACTCCTTCGAGGTCGGCGATGCGGCGGCGCCCCGCTCGGCGAGCTCGACGGCCGCCTCGAGGTAGGACAGTGCACCACTGCTGTTCGGGTCGTAGGTCATCACAGTCTGTCCGTGGCTGGGAGCCTCGGAGATGCGCACCGAGCGCGGGACGCTGGCGCGCAGGGTCTGGTCGGGGAAGTGCTCGCGCACCTCGTCGGCCACCTGGGCCGACAGGCGGGTGCGGCCGTCGTACATGGTGAGCAGGATGGTCGAGACGTGCAGCGTCGGGTTGAGGTGGTTGCGGATCAGCTCGATGTTCTTCAGCAGCTGCGAGAGCCCCTCGAGGGCGTAGTACTCGCACTGGATCGGGATGAAGACCTCGGTGGCCGCCACGAAGGCGTTGACGGTGAGCAGCCCCAGGCTCGGCGGACAGTCGATGAGCACGTAGTCAAGGCGCTCCCCCGCCGCCTCGCACTGCTCGACGTAGGCGGAGACGGCGCGCTGCAGGCGGGTCTCACGGGCGACCATCGAGACCAGCTCGATCTCGGCGCCGGCCAGGTCGATGGTGGCCGGCACGCAGAACAGGCCCGGAATGTCTGGGCACTCCTGCACGACCCCTCCCACCGGCTGCCCCTCGACGAGCACGTCGTAGACACTCGGCACCTCCGCGTGGTGCTCGATGCCCAACGCCGTGCTGGCGTTGCCCTGCGGGTCGAGGTCGATGACGAGCACGATGCTGCCGGCCTGGGCCAAGGCGGCCGCGACGTTCACGGTGGTGGTTGTCTTGCCGACGCCGCCCTTCTGGTTCGCCACAGTCATCACCCGGGTGTGTGCGGGTCGCGGCACGCTGCGCCCGCTGAGCGTGATCCGCTTGCGCGCATCAGCAGCGACAGCCGCTGCCAGCGGTGTCCCACCATCCGCGCCCGGCATGGCTGCAGCGATCTGGGCACGCACCTCGGTGTCGTCGGGGGCGGGCGCGTCCATGCGGTCCTCTCGGGTGCCGGGTGGTGCCGGCGGTGTGGTCTCGCGAACACTGTCAGGCAGCGGTGCTGCCACAGCCGAGATCTCCGTTGCAGCGCGTGTCTCTGCCGACTCACTGGTCCGGGTCGAACCGGAAGGATCTGTCGCTGCGCTGGCCTCGGTCGATGGGCTGGTCCCGGCCGTGGCGGCGAACGCGGCCGCGGCGGTGGTCTGCCCGCCGTGGTGCGGATCGACAGGGTGCTCGACCCCTCCCACCTGCGCTGATGCGATATCCATAGTCCCCCTTGCCGGGGTGGACAACGATGTTTCACGTGAAACGCGGTCCGGAGCGGGCCACCCCAGTGGGGTTGTCGGGATGCCGGTCAGCCGCGGAAACCCGAGGCCTGGAGCAGCCGTGCGGGTGGTGGCGACGTCGATCGATGAGCTCACGCGGTCACCTTCGTCGGGGATGGGGCGTGCCAATCCAACCCCACGGGACGTCAACACGCCAAAGCGCCACAGCGCGCTGTGGAGGACCAGTCGACCAGCGGCAGGCTGTGGAGCGCGGCACAGCGTTGCCGCGGCCCTGGTGGCGTCACCAAACCGCTGATCCGTCGCCCGCCGAACGGCTCACTATGCGCCGTGCACCTCCGCTAGCCACGCCGCTGGCACCCGGCAGACGGGCGCTTCCCATCCCGTCTGTTGCACCGCGCCGCGGCTGTCAGGCACCACCCTGATGGCCAGCCCGAGCACCCCCAACTCCTCGTCTCACCCCGTCTTCAGACCGGCCGGCTGCTGCCCGTGGAGCGAGCGGATGCGTGTGCCCACGCACCACTCGCCCTCGCCCCAACCCAACTGCTGCGCGGCGGCGGGCTGGTGCCCCTTACCACCACCCAGGCAGCCCCCGTGAGCACGACGCTGCTTCACCCTCCGGCAGACCCGTTGGCCGGCGCGCGTCCACGACAGCAGCTGGCCAGTGCCCGTCCACCCCACCAGCAGCCCGCGCGCCGCCGCGCCGCACCGCCAGCGCTCGTACAGCGCACGACACGACCCCTCCTTGGCTCCAGCGGCACTCCAGGAGGCGCGAACGGCAGCACCGGGTCAGCACGGGAGGGTCCTCCTCATCCGGGGTTTCACGTGAAACATCGCACGGCGCTCCTCATGACTCCGCGCACACACCGGATGGCGGCCCACTGGGGCGACTACGCCCAGGGGCTGCGGCGGACACTACGAGCTCGAGGCAACCACGGCTTTGTCAAGCACTGGGGCCTTCCGCCACCGAGGCACCAGAGCGCCGTCATGACTGTGGTGTGGTGTCGAAGGAAGCGCAACCAGCTCTGAGCCGGTGGCGATCGCCAATCTCACGCTTCCGCCCGCGGACCCCTGGCGTGGGCATGGTGGACGGACCGGAAAGGCTGCGCTCAAAGGCACCGACCCGGCCGCTCCCGCCGCGCCTGCGGGGTTCATCAATCAGACTGACGGCGCTCGCTGGTGCATGACGGGCACGGGGGGGCGCCGCCAGGGAGCCCCGCAGGTGGCGTGCTCGGGGGTTCGTGCCGCCGGGCCACTCGGGCACGAGGGCGCCAAAGGGTGCCATTGCTTCAGGTCGGTCGCGGCCGGCCGGTTTCCAAAGCTCCTTACCGTGCAGTGCACAGCGATGCGTGATGCGTTCGAGCTCCACTTCGGACCTCTCAGAGCAAACGCATCTTGGCGCATGTCGCACCGAACCCAGTCACATGTTTCACGTGAAACGGTGCATGTCGGTCGGTTGGGCGCTTGGGCTGCAGCAGGGAGCCGAAACGTGACCGGGCGCCACAGCCACCCCGGCGCTCACGTTCATCGTGTGGCGCCTTCTTCTTCGCGGCTACGAACTTTGCGCACTTACCGCCGGCAATGTTTCACGTGAAACGCGAGCATCGCGAGCATCGCAGCAAGCCGCTGCAGTGCTGGAACCCCTGAACGGCTGGCTGACTGAGGTGCGGCGCCGCTGGGCGTCAAACATGACGGCGTTGCTTCACCTGGCGTGAGGGTCTTGCCGCACCTGGCGTCAGGTTTGGCCGGCTGAGTCCGAGAATGGACTCGTCTCCCCTGAGTCCGAGGATGGACTCGTCTCGCGCCGTGGGGGTGCACTATCGACAGGCCAGCACCCGCGATCAGCGCGGTCCCACGATCGATCGAGCGCGGCGCGACAAGGACAGCCATCGACCAGGTGGTCGTCGGCCCCTCACCAAGGGCATCAAGGTCGTCTACTCGGGCAACGTCGGCCCCCATGTCGCCGGGACGCGCGTCGGGCGGGCCGCAGGGCGCGGACCAGCCGGGTACGACCGACCCCTTGTGGCTCGACGGGGTCCAACCGTCGGCACCCTCACGCTCGGGCCACCTGCGGTCACACCCCGGATCGCTACCGGACACCAGCTCCGGCCCATCCCCATGGAGCGGTCGGCAGGTGGACCCGGCCCGCGCAGCCGCCAGGCACAGACGGACAGACGCGCAGACGCACAGACGCACAGACGCACAGACGCACCCTCGCGCACGATGACACCCCAGCCCGTGCGGGACGGGCACATGGGCCGGGTCTGTCTTCAAGTCCGCTACGGTGCTGATGGTCCCGTGCCGACCGTCCGGTGTCGGCGTGGCTCTTGCGGACGGATGACGTCAAGCCCGCTTGGGTGCCGACCGGCCGGCGCCGGCTTGGCTCGTCGTGACCTGGCTCGTCGCAGCTTGGCGCGGTGACGCCGTACGCAGCGTGCCCCCCTTGCCCGACTTACCGGCGTTGGTGGCCTTGCCTCCCCGCCCAGCCCGTCGCCGCGGCTCGAAGCGCAGGTCCACCGTGAGCACCGGCTCGTCCAGCACATCACCCCCGTGCTCACGCACCACGGCATCGACCAGGCCGAGCTTCACCAGGGCAGCACGGTCGTCCGCCAGCTCCTGCGCCGCCGAACGACCCTTCATGGCCACCAGGGTGCCGGCCGGCTCCACCAAGGGCACGCACCAGCGCGCCAGCTTGTCGAGCCGAGCCACTGCACGCGCGGTGACGTAAGGGGCGGACACCGTGCCGACGAGCTCCTCCGCACGCCCGCGGTGCACCGTCACGGAGCCTAGCCCGAGCTCGGCCACCACACCGGTGAGCCACTGAGTGCGGCGCAACATCGGCTCCACGAGGTGAACCTCCAGGTCGGGGCGCACGATCGCCAAGGCTATGCCGGGCAGGCCGGCCCCCGAGCCCACGTCGACGACCCGCGCATCCGGCCCGAAGGCGTCGGACACGACCGCGCAGTTCAGCACGTGCCGCTCCCACAGGCGTGGCACCTCGCGGGGGCCGATCAGCCCGTGACTGACGCCGGTGTCGGCGAGGATCTCGGCGAAGCGGACCGCGAGTGGCAGTCGCTCCGCAAACACCGCAGCCGCACCCGGAGGTGCGGCTGGCAGTGCGACGGTCGCCTCGTCGGGCCCGTCATGTTTCACGTGAAACGTCGCTTCACGCGGGGAGGATGACGACGAACCGGCGCGGCTCGGCACCCTCGGACTCCGAGACCAGACCAGCGGCGAGCACCTCGTCGTGGACCACCTTGCGCTCGAACGCCGTCATCGGCGTGAGCGGCTTGCGCTCACCGGTGCTGCGCACCTCGTCGATGGCCTCCTTGGCCACCGCGACGAGGGCAGCGCGGCGCTCGGCGCGGTGCCCCGCGACGTCGAGCATCAGGCGGCTGCGCTCGCCCGTGGCCGACTGCACCGCGAGCCGGGTCAGCTCCTGGAGCGCGTCGAGCACCTGCCCGTTCGGCCCCACGAGGCGCCGCGGCACCCGCCCATCCTCGGAGTCGACCACCGACACAGCAGCCCGGTCACCGTCGATGTCGACGTCGATGTCACCGTCGAGGTCGCAGATGTCGAGCAGCGTCTCGAGGAAGTCGGCCGCCACCTCTCCCTCGCGCTCGAGGTTGGCGCGCCGGTTGCTCTGGGTGGGCACCGAGGGCGCGCCATCGGCGTCAGCCGCACCGGCTTCCTGCACCGGCTCCGGGTCACTGACCTGCGCGTTCGTGGGCTCGTCGGCCTGGTCCGGGTCGGGCAGAGCAGCCGCGTCCTCGGTGGGATCGGCGTCCGTCTGGTCCTGCGTGAGGTTCTCGCTCATGGGGTTCTCCTGCGATCAGGGGGATCAGGTCGTGGGGGGCTTGGTGCCCGAGCCGGCCTTCTTGGCGGCCTTCTTGCCGGGCGACACGGGCCCGTCCTGCGTCTGGCCGTTCGGCGTGCTCGGCGTGCTCGGCGTGCTCGGCGGAGGAGTGTCCTGGATGGACGACGTGGCGCCGGCCTGGCCGGCCGGCTTAGGACCGGCAGCCTTCTTCTTGCGCTTCTTGCTGGCCGGCTGCTGGCGCTGGCCAGACTGCTTGACCAGCTCGGCGGCCTCCGCCGCCTCGGCCTCGGCCTTCAGCTTCGCGCCGGCAGCACCGGGGATCGGCTTGCCCTTGCGCTCGAGCCGGGCGTGGTACGCCTTCTCGGCGGCAGAGCCGGGTGCCGGCATCCGGCGAATGACGTAGAACTGCTGGCACATCGACCACAGGTTGGTGGTGAACCAGTAGATGAGCACACCGATCGGGAAGTTCACACCGGAGACCGCGAACACCAGCGGCAGCACGTACAGCAGCACCTTCTGCTGCTTGGCGAACGGGTTGTCCAGGGCCGAGGCCGGCATGTTCTTGGTCATCAGCTGGCGCTGGGTGGTGAACGTCGTGGCCGACATCAGGATGATCAGCACCACCGTGACGACCTTGGTCGCCGTGTTCGGGGCCTGCATGAACGTCGACGACAGCGACGCACCGAAGATCGTGGCCTGCTCGAACTGCTCCGCGATCGGCCTGGTGATCGGCCCGATTGCCTGGTGGGCGCCCGAGGCGATCTCGTCCATGCTGTTGAGCACCCGGAACAGGCCGAAGAAGAACGGCGACTGCACGAGGATCGGCAGGCACGAGCTGAAGGGGTTCGTCCCCTCCTTCTTGTACAGCTCCATCGTCTCCTGGGTCATCGCCTGGCGTGACTCGGGGTCGGACTTGCCCTTGTACTTCTTCTGGATCTTCTGCAGCTCGGGCTGGATCATCTGCATCTTGCGCGACGCCATGATCTGTTTCACGAACAGCGGGATCATCGCCGCGCGCATGACGATCACGAGGCCGACGATCGACAGGGCCCAGGTCCACCCGGAGGCCGGGTTCATCCCGATGAAGGTGAACGCCTCGTGGAACCCGTACATGATCCACGCCACGAGCCACTCGATTGGCCCGATGATCGTGTTGAAGAGGTCGCCCATGTCGTCCTTACGGCTGTGCCGGCCGGGGCCGGCGGGGTGAGGTCACGGTCGTGACGCGGTCAGGAGGTCTGGTGCGGGGTGTGGCCCGCAGGATGCCGGTGCGGCGCGTCGTCACCGACGCCGCGTGGTCCGGTGGTGCCGGGGATCGGCCGGCCGGTGTCGGGGTCGCGCAGCGGCACGTGGTCGACCCCACCCGGGGTCCAGGGGTGGCAACGCCCGAGCCGTCGGGCCGCCATCCACGAGCCACGCAGCACGCCGTAGCGCTCGAGGGCGGTCACGGCGTAGGCCGAGCACGACGGGTAGTAGCGGCAGGTGGGCGGCCGCATCGGTGAGATGACCCGCTGGTAGACCCGGATCGCCCGGATCAGGGGGGTTGCCAGCACTCCACCGATGCTCACGCGGCACCTCCCAGTCGACGGATCACCTTGTGCAACAACGGGTCCAGGGCCCCCGCGAGTTCCCCGTACGTCGCGCCCGCCGCCGGCGGGTTGGCCCGCACCACCAGGTCGAGACCGGTCGGGATCCCGGGAAGCCGGTCAGCCACCAGCGCGCGGAGCCGGCGCTTGGTGCGGTTGCGGACCACCGCGCCACCGACCGCCTTGGACACGACGAAACCGACCCGCGGCGGGAGACCCGCACGCGCGTCGGTCGAGGTGGCGTGGACCACGAGCAGCCTGGAGCCGGCTCGGCAACCCCCGGAGGAGCGCACCGCCGACGTGAAGTCCGCCCGCTCACGCAGTCGGTTCGGCGCCGGCAGCACCGCCGGCCTCAGGCGGAGAGCTCGGAGCGGCCCTTACGGCGACGAGCGGCGAGGATGCTGCGGCCCGCACGGGTGCGCATCCGCAGACGGAAGCCGTGGGTCTTGGCCCGGCGGCGGTTGTTCGGCTGGAAGGTCCGCTTGCTCACGATGTTCTCTCGTCTGCTTCGGTGGGCCCGAGGGCCCGGGTGGTCGGGGAGCCGGTGGGTGTCGGCTGCGATCGGAAACCCATGACCTTCGCGGGGAAGCAGCGCCCTCGCGGGCGCGGGTCACGGGCATGCGAAAACAGCCGAACCACAGGCCCGTTAAAGGTACGCGAGAGCGACCACGGGGGTCAAACCAACACATCTGGTCGCCCGGGTTCGGCAAAACGCCCTAGGATCGCACGGAGCACGGCCCACCACCCGGCACGACACGCCCGGGTGACCACGCGGCATACCCACAGCTTGTGGACAAACTTGTGGACAGGGTGTACGAGGCCGCGTGGACCGGCCGCCGAGATCAGGCCCGGAGGGCATCGAGGAGGACGGGGACGCAGTGGCCGACGCGACGATGACCCAGCTGTGGCGCACGACCCTGGAGGTCTTGGACTCCGACGGAATCCCGGTGCAGCAGAGGGCTTTCCTGTCACTCGCCAAGCTGGTGGGGCTGCTCGATGACACCGCCCTGATCGCCGTGCCCAACGACTTCACCAAGGACATCGTCGAGACCCGGCTGCGCGAGCGGGTCACCGCCACCCTGGGCACCCAGCTCGGCCGCGATGTCCGCCTGGCGGTCACCGTCGACCCCTCGCTGGCCGAGGCGCCGGCCCTCGACCTCGACGACGAGGGCCACCTGAACGGCCTGGACGACGCGGGTCACGACCTGCGGGCGGCCGACCGGCGGCGCCAGATCGACGACCTCGACATCGGCGAGGACGAGGTCGACGGTACCGAGACCTCCGCGTTCACCGGCCGGACCCCCGACCACGGCGCGGCCGACGCCGCCCGCGGCTCGGGAGCGAACGGCATCCCGGGGCTGGTCGAGGTGCCCGGGGCCCGCCGCCCGCGGCCGGGTAGCCAGCAGCCCGAACAGGTGGAGCTGACCCGGCTGAACCCGAAGTACACCTTCGACACCTTCGTCATCGGCGCCAGCAACCGGTTCGCCCACGCGGCGGCGGTCGCGGTGGCCGAGGCGCCGGCCAAGGCCTACAACCCGCTGTTCATCTACGGCGACTCCGGGCTGGGCAAGACGCACCTGCTGCACGCCATCGGGCACTACGCCCGCAACCTCTTCCCCCACGTCAAGGTGCGCTACGTGAACTCCGAGGAGTTCACCAACGACTTCATCAACAGCATCCGCGACGACAAGGCGGCCAACTTCCAGCGCCGCTACCGCGACGTCGACGTGCTGCTCATCGACGACATCCAGTTCCTGCAGGGCAAGGTGCAGACCCAGGAGGAGTTCTTCCACACCTTCAACACCCTGCACAACGCGAACAAGCAGGTCGTCATCACCAGCGACGTCCCGCCCAAGCTGCTCAGCGGCTTCGAGGCGCGGATGCGCAGCCGGTTCGAGATGGGTCTGCTCACCGACGTGCAGCCCCCCGACCTCGAGACCCGGATCGCGATCCTGCGCAAGAAGGCCATCCAGGAGCGCCTGTCGGTGCCCGACGACGTGCTCGAGTTCATCGCCTCGCGGATCTCGACCAACATCCGCGAGCTCGAGGGCGCCCTGATCCGGGTCACCGCCTTCGCCAGCCTGAACCGCCAGCCGGTCGACATGAGCCTGGCCGAGATCGTGTTGCGCGACCTGATCCCCGACGACGCCTCCAGCCAGGTGACACCGGCGACGATCATGGCCCAGACGGCCGCCTACTTCGGGCTCACCCTCGACGACCTGCAGGGCCAGTCGCGCTCACGGGTGCTCGTGACCGCCCGGCAGATCGCCATGTACCTGTGCCGCGAGCTCACCGACCTCTCGCTGCCCAAGATCGGGCAACAGTTCGGCGGCCGCGACCACACCACCGTGATGCACGCCGACAAGAAGATCCGCCAGTTGATGGCCGAACGGCGCGCGATCTACAACCAGGTCACCGAGCTGACCAACCGGATCAAGCAGCAGTCGCACTGATCCCGGGCTGGGTGCCGGCCTGCTCCGACCGCCGCCCACCTACAGGTCCGTTCCCTGCCCTCGAGTTGTCCACAGGCTGTCCACACCCCTGTGTGCAGATGCTGTCGACCCCTGGTCGCAGCTTGGCACCGGTCACGGCGTGCTCGCCACCCGGCATCCGCGATGTTACGAACGTGTAGCGGCGCATCCACCCCTGTGCGCAACCCTGTGGACAACCCGGTCGCTCACCACGAGTCACACGCACCACAGCAGTGTTGTCCACAGCTCCTGTGGACAGCTGTGGACGACCAGCGTGTCGACGTGGACGGTTCGCGGCGACGGGGTGGAGCGGCTGTGAACGCCCAGCGACCGTCAACATCGAAGGGGTGGTTGTCCCCCGGGCCCACCATCGCTCGTCCACACCCCGATACCAACGCCGACCTGCCCGGACACGGCTGCGTCCACAGCATCCACAGCTCCTACAACTACGACGAGATCCCCAGAACTCCGATTCGGCCCCGAGTACGACCTGACTGCACCGAGCCCGGCACGAGGAACCCACCAGCACGACACCACGTCGCGGTGTCCTCCGGATCAGGTACCGCCATGAGGGGGCGTGCACTAGTGTCATGAACCCGCCTGCCTCGGCGCCCTTCCGGGCGCGATCGAGCCCGCGACGGGGATCTAGGTGTGCACGAGCAGGCGCGACGTCATCGCGCCGGACGAAGGTGGTAAGCCGTGAAGTTCCGCGTCGAACGCGACGTCCTGGCCGAGGCGGTCACCTGGGTGGCCCGCGGCCTGCCCGCCCGCCCCCCGGTGCCGGTGCTTGCCGGCATCCTGATGCAGGCCGATGACGACGGCACGCTGACCCTGTCGGCGTTCGACTACGAGGTCTCGGCCAAGATCACCGTGGCCGCCGAGGTGGCCGAGCCCGGCACCGTGCTCGTGCTCGGCCGGCTGCTCGCGGACATCTCGCGCAACCTGCCCGACCGCCCCATCGACATCGCCACCGACGGATCGAAGGTGCAGGTCACCTGCGGGTCCTCGCGATTCAGCCTGCTGATGATGCCGTCCGACGACTACCCGACGCTGCCGACCTCGCCCGAGCCCAGCGGCACCATCGACGGGCACCTGTTCACCCAGGCCGTCGCCCAGGTGTCGGTCGCGGCCGACCGCGGCGACACCCTGCCCATCCTCACCGGCGTGCGGGTCGAGATCGAGGGCGACACGATGACGCTGCTCGCCACCGACCGCTATCGGCTGGCCATGCGCGAGCTGCACTGGAACCCCAGCTCGACCGACGCCAGCCACGTCGTGCTCATCCCGGCGCGCACGCTGTCCGACACCGCCCGCTCGCTCGGCGCCAGCGGCTCGATCGACGTCGCGCTCGGCACGGCCGCCGGTGGCGACGGGCTGGTCGGCTTCGAGGCCGGCCAGCGCCGCACCACCACCCGCCTGCTCGACGGCGAGTACCCCAAGGTCTCCTCGATCTTCCCCACGACCTCCGAGACCGAGTCGGTCATCAAGACCGCCGAGCTCGTCGAGGCGGTCAAGCGCGTGGCGCTGGTCGCCGAGCGCAACACCCCGGTGCGGTTGCGGTTCAGCGAGGGCCAGGTGGCCATCGAGGCCGGCGCCGGCGACGACGCCCAGGCGTCCGAGGCGGTCGAGGCCGTGCTCACCGGCCCCGAGATCGAGATCGCCTTCAACCCGACCTATCTGCTCGACGGCCTGGGCGCCGTGGGCACCCCCTACAGCCGCATCTCGTTCACCCAGGCCTCGCGC
>CAWHYJ010000025.1:0-18545 GCA_963833495.1 uncultured Actinomycetota bacterium
GTGGTCATCGTGCTCGTCACGATCGCCCGAGGCCCGGTGGCCCTGCTCGCCGTGGCCAGCGTCGCCGTGCTCGCCGGCATCGTGCTGGCCGTGCCGCCGCTGCTGAAGCACGACGGCATCGACTGGGACTGGCTGCCCGACCGCGCCGTCGAGGTGCCGCCCGAGCCCGGAATCGCCAACCTGCGGCGCCTGCTGGCCCCCGAGACCGGCGACACCGCCGCCCCCGGGCAGCTCCACGGGCTGGTCCGCGCCGTCGCCGAGGACCGGGCACCGGACGGGGCCTACGGCCGCGGGCGGCTCGCGGCCTACCTGAACGCCCCACCGCGGCTCCTCGACCTCGCCGAGGCCGACGCCGTCATCACCGAGCTCGAAGCCCTACCCCTCCAGGAGACGACGTGACCGACATCCCCACCGCCCACCGCCGCGCGACGGCCGTGCTCGACGAGGTCGACACGGTCATCGTCGGCAAGCGGGCCGCCACCGAGGTCGTGCTGGCGGGCGTGCTCGCCGGTGGTCACGTGCTCATGGAGGACTTCCCGGGCCTGGGCAAGACCCTCGCGGCCCGCACCTTCGCGCAGGCCCTGGGCCTGGACTTCACCCGGGCCCAGTTCACGCCCGACCTGCTGCCCGCGGACCTCACCGGGTCGTTCGTCTACGACCAGGGTCGCGGCGAGTTCGAGTTCCGCAAGGGACCGGTCTTCACCGGCTTCCTGCTCGCCGACGAGATCAACCGCACCCCACCCAAGACGCAGGCGGCCCTGCTCGAGGCGATGCAGGAGCACCAGGTCACCGTCGAGGGCCAGACCTTCGCCCTGCCCCAGCCCTTCCACGTGCTCGCCACCGCCAACCCGGTCGAGTACGAGGGCACCTACCCGCTGCCCGAGGCGCAGCTCGACCGCTTCCTCGTGCGGGTGGCGTTCGGCTACCCCGACGCCGACGGCGAGCTGGAGGTGCTGCAGCGCCGGATGACGCGCCGCCAGGAGGACCAGCAGGTGCGGCGCGTCGTCGACGCCGCGGAGCTGCTCGAGCTGCAGGCGGCGATGGAGGACGTCACGGTCTCCGCCGAGCTCGGCCGCTACTGCGTGGCCCTCACCCGTGCCACCCGCAGCCACGAGCAGGCCCTGATGGGGGCCTCCCCCCGCGGCTCGCTCGCGCTGATGCTCGTGGGGCGGGCGTATGCCGTCATCCGCGGCCGCGACTACGTCACCCCCGACGACGTCAAGGCCATCGCCCCCGCCGTGCTCGAGCACCGGGTGGTCGTGCGCCCCGAGCTGTGGATGAGCGACGTCTCGGCCCGCAGCATCGTCGCCGACCTGCTGCGCACCGTGCCCACGCCGCGCACGGCGGTGCGCGCGTCGTGAGGTCCGCCTGGCGGCCCACCCGGGCCCTCGGGCGCGCCACCGCGATCGGGGTCGTCCTGCTCGTGGCGGCGGCGGTCGGCGGGCGGGGGGACCTCGCGGTGGTCGCCGTGCCGCTGGCCGCGCTGGTCGTGTGGGCACTCGCGACCCGGCCGACGGTCGCGCCCACGGTGCAGAGCCGGCTCAGCAGCCAGGTGGCCAACGAGGGTGACACCGTCACCTGGCGGGTCGACGTCACCGCGGTGCCCGGCCTGCGCGACGTCGTCGGACACCTCCCGGGCGACCGCTGGACCACCACCACCCCCGAGCACGGGCACGTCGCCGCGGCCCCGAGCGGGGCGGCCACCGTGCCGATGGCGGTCCTGGCCCGGATCGACCGCTGGGGCGTGCGCCGGCTCGGCCCGGCCCAGGTCGGCGGCTTCGGTGCCTTCGGGTGCTTCGCCTGGACCTGGTCCGAGCAGCGGGTCGAGACCGTCGCGACCGTGCCGACCCCGGGCATCTTCACCTCCCGGGCCTCCCTGCCGCACCCGGTGGGTCTGGTCGGCCAGCACCGCAGCTCTCGCGTCGGGGGCGGCACCGAGCTGGCCGAGATCCGCCCGTTCCGCACCGGCGACCGGCTGCGCCGCATCCACTGGCCGGTCTCGCTGCGCACCGGTGCCCTGCACGTCACGACGACCTACGCCGACCAGGATGCCGAGGTGCGCCTGGTGCTCGACGCGATCCGCGACCTCGGTGAGCGCGACCCGGAGACCGGGCGGCGGTCCAGCCTCGACGTCGCGGTCGAGGCGGCCGGCGCCGTCGCCGCGCACTACCTCGGCACCGGCGACCGGGTCGGGCTGTCGGTGCTGGGTGGCGGCGCCATGGTCGAGGTGCCCGCCGTCGGCGGCCACCACCAGCTCGCCCGGGTGCTGCTCGGGCTGGGCCGGGCCGAGCCGAGCCGGGGCACGGTGGGCGACGAACGCGCGCTGCGCGCCCAGCTGCGCCGCGGCATCCCGCCGGGCGCCTTCGTGGTGCTCCTGTCCGCCCTGGTGTCGGCCGAGCCGCTGGCGCACGCGGTGCGGCTGGCCCGCACCGGGCACGCGGTCGTGGTGGTCGACACCCTGCCCGTCGAGCTGCAGGGGCCCGAGGCCACCGACGACGCGCTTCGCGCGGCGACCGGGGTCGAGGACGCCCGGCTGGCCCGGCTGGTGTGGCGGCTGCGGCTGCTCGACCGCGAGCGCGAGGCGCACCGGTGCGCGATGGCCGGGGTGCCGGTCATCGCCTGGCGTGGACCGGGCTCGCTCGACATCGTGCTGCGCCAGGCGTCCCGCCGGTCGCGGGCCCCGAGGGTGGCGAGCCGATGATCCGCAACCGCACCTGGCGCCGCGCGATGGCGGGCACCGTGGTCGTCGCCGACCTGGTCATCCTGCTCGTCGCCGGTGCCGCGCTGCCCGGCTTCGTGCCCTTCGCCCTCGGCGCCCTCGCCCTGGCGACCTGGTGGGGGCTGGCCCGCCCCGGCGGGTGGGGTGCCTTCGCCCTCGTGGTCGTGCAGGTGCTCTGCGCCACCGTGCCCGCCGGCGCCCCCACGACACTGCTGCAGTGGGCCCTGGCGGCCGCGGCCGGCGCCGCGGTGGTGCTCACCCACCTCGCCCTCACCCTGCTCGGGTCGTGGCCGGCCCGCGCCGACCTCCCGCGGGCGATGGCGCTGCGCTGGGGCGGTCAGGCGGCCGCGCTGGTCTGGACGGCGATCGGTGCGGCGCTGCTCGGCGCCCTGGCCACCACGACGCCGCTGGGCTGGGCGCCATGGCTCGGCGCGATCGCCCTGGGCCTGGTCGCCGGCACCGTGTGGCAGGTGCGGGTCAACACCCGCAAGGGCTGACCCCCGGCTTCGGGAGCGGGGCGGCTGGGCCCTACGCGGAGCGCTTGCGGGGGGTGCGCTTGCGACCGGACTCGGTGTCGTCGTGCCGCACGATGGTCGGGTTGACGTTCTTGTAGACGACCTCGCCGGTGATGACGACCTTGGCGATCTCGTCGTCGCTGGGCACGTCGAACATGACCGGGAGGAGGACCTCCTCCATGATCGCGCGCAGGCCGCGGGCACCGGTGCCCCGGGCGAGCGCCTGGTCGGCCAGGGCCTCGATGGCGTCGTCGGTGAACTCCAGGGCCACGCCGTCGATCTCGAACATCTTCTGGTACTGCTTGACCAGCGCGTTGCGCGGCTCGGTGAGGATGCGCACCAGGGAGCCCGTGTCGAGCGGGGCGACCGTGGTGATGACCGGCAGTCGGCCGATGAACTCGGGGATCAGCCCGAACTTCATCAGGTCCTCCGGCATCACCTCGTGGATGCTCTCGGCGAGGTCCTTGGGGGTGTGCAGCTCGGACCCGAAGCCCAGGCCCTTCTTGCCGTTGCGGGACTCGATGAGCTTCTCGAGCCCGGCGAACGCACCGCCGACGATGAACAGCACGTTGGTGGTGTCGATCTGGATGAACTCCTGGTGCGGGTGCTTGCGCCCACCCTGCGGCGGCACCGACGCCGTGGTGCCCTCGAGGATCTTCAGCAGCGCCTGCTGCACGCCCTCACCGGACACGTCGCGGGTGATCGACGGGTTCTCGCTCTTGCGGGCGATCTTGTCGACCTCGTCGATGTAGATGATGCCGGTCTCGGCCTTCTTGACGTCGTAGTCGGCGGCCTGGATGAGCTTGAGGAGGATGTTCTCGACGTCCTCGCCGACGTAGCCGGCCTCGGTCAGGGCCGTGGCGTCGGCGATGGCGAACGGCACGTTGAGCATCTTGGCCAGGGTCTGCGCGAGGTAGGTCTTGCCGCACCCCGTGGGCCCGATGAGCAGGATGTTGGACTTGGAGATGTCGACGTGGTCGGGGTCCTTCTTGCCCAGCGCCGACTCACCCGCCTGGATGCGCTTGTAGTGGTTGTAGACCGCCACGGCCAGGGCCTTCTTCGCGACGTCCTGGCCGATGACGTACTGCTCGAGGAAGTCGAAGATCTCGCGCGGCTTGGGCAGCTCGTCGAGCCCGAGCTCGCTGGACTCGGCGAGCTCCTCCTCGATGATCTCGTTGCACAGGTCGATGCACTCGTCACAGATGTAGACACCCGGCCCCGCGATGAGCTTCTTGACCTGCTTCTGTGACTTGCCACAGAAGGAGCACTTCAGCAGGTCGCTGGTCTCTCCCACGCGTGCCACGAATGCACCTTCCCTCGGCTCGAAAGCAACGTCCCCGACGCTACCTGCCGGCGCGGGTCACCGCATCCATTCAAGCCCGCCCGGGCCCGGCGCGTCGCGTGGTTCCGCTGACAGCGCAACACCCCGGCCCGCGCACCCCCACACGACGGATGCCGCCCGCTCTGGAGTGAGCGGGCGGCATCCGGTGCGTGCGTGGTGGGCCGTCAGACGGTGTTCTTGCGCGAGGAGAGGACCTCGTCGATCAGGCCGTACTCCTTGGCCGCCGCCGCGGACAGGATCTTGTCGCGCTCGATGTCCTTGCGGACCAGCTCGACGTCGCGGTTGGAGTGGTGCGCGATGGTGTCCTCGAGCCAGCCACGCATCCGGATGATCTCGTTGGCGTGGATCTCGAGGTCGGAGGCCATGCCACCGGTGCCCTCGATCGCCGGCTGGTGGATGAGCACCCGGCTGTTCGGCAGCGCGAACCGCTTGCCCTTGGCGCCGGCACCGAGCAGCACGGCTGCGGCGGACGCGGCCTGCCCGATGACGAAGGTCTGCACGTCGGGGCGGATGTACTGCATCGTGTCGTAGATGGCCGTCATCGCCGTGAACGAGCCACCGGGGCTGTTGATGTACATCAGGATGTCGCGGTCGGGGTCCTGCGACTCCAGCACGATCAGCTGGGCGATGACGTCGTCGGCGGAGGCGTCGTCGACCTGCACCCCGAGGAAGATGATGCGGTCCTCGAAGAGCTTGGTGTAGGGGTCGAGGCGCTTCATGCCGTAGGAGGTGCGCTCCTCGAACTGCGGCAGGATGTAGCGGCTGGACGGGCCGGGCACGTGCAGCCGGCTGGTCAGGTCTGAGTTCATGGTCATCTTTCGAGTCGTCGTCGCCGGGTCAGTCCGCGGTCACCGGGTTGTCGGCGTTCGGGCCGGTCATCGTCGCCTTCGTGATGACCTGGTCGACGAAGCCGTACTCCTTGGCCTCCTCGGCGGTGAACCACCGGTCGCGGTCGGAGTCCATCTCGATCTGGTCGACGGTCTGGCCGGTGTGCTGGGCGATGAGCTCGGCCATCTGCTTCTTGATGTGCAGCAGCTGCTCGGCCTGGATCTTGATGTCGGAGGCCGTGCCACCGATGCCGCCCGAGGGCTGGTGCATCATGACCCGCGCGTGCGGGGTGGCGTAGCGCTTGCCGGGCTCGCCGGCCGACAGCAGGAACTGGCCCATCGAGGCCGCCATGCCCATGGCCACGGTGGCCACGTCGTTGGGGATCCACTGCATGACGTCGAAGATCGCCATGCCCGCGGTGACCGAGCCACCCGGGGAGTTGATGTAGAGCCAGATGTCCTTGGTGGGGTCCTCGGCGGCGAGCAGGAGCATCTGGGCGCAGATCGCGTTCGCGTTGTCGTCGCGCACGTCGGATCCGAGGAAGATGATCCGCTCCTTGAGGAGACGGTTGTAGATGTGGTCGTCCAGGCCGGCCTGGGGGCCCGGGCCGGCGGCGACGATCTCGGTGCTGGTCACGCTGGAGACGCTCCTCATCAGGTCGGGTGGTGCTTCTCGTTGACCCTAACGCCGGACCTCCACCCCGCACTCCCGGCCCGGCGGATGTTCGCCGTGGGCGCAACGGCGGGGATGCCGACGGGACGCCGACGGGGGCGGAGCCGTGTGGCTCCGCCCCCGTCAGTGGTGGGTCAGGTCAGGCGAGGGCCTTGGCCTTGAGGGAGTCGAACTCCTGCTGGGTGATCGCGCCGGAGTCGAGGAGCGACTTGGCGTGGGTGATCTGCTCAGCCGGGCTGGTCGACTGGGCCGCAACCGACTTGATGTACTTCTCCTGCTGGACCTGCGCGTCGGCGATGGCGGCCATCTGTCGCTCGCCCATGCTGCGCCCGCGCGCGATGAGGTAGATCAGGGCACCGAGCCAGGGCACGAAGATGAGCACGATCGCCCAACCGGCCTTGCCCCAGCCGCTCAGCGTGTGGTCGCTGAACAGGTCGAAGACACAGCGGAACCAGATGAAGATCGCCGAGATCCAGATGAAGATCCAGAAGCTCCAGAGGAGGACTTCCCCGAAGCTGTTGATGTTGTTGGTACCCATCGTTGTGAGTCACCTTTCAGGTGGTGGTGTTGATGGAGAGAGTAGTGCTGGTGGTGCTGGCGCTGCCGTAGGCACACCGAAGAGTCGCTGCGCTGCGGCTCACGGTTCGCCAGCTGGTCGACGCAGACCATGTCGACCGGGATGAGAGCGACGTTCGGCCGGGCGCGACCTCGGCAACCCTAATGCCGTCGGCCTCGATCTCGAACTCGTCGTCGACGATGACGCCGTGGCTGGACGGCTCGGCGGCTCCTGCCACGTCGATCGAGAAGCCGTCGCACAGTGCGGCTCGTGGCCCTGCAGGTCCTCGCGACGACCCTCTCGCCTGTCATGGCCGAGCATGCTCACTGCCTACTTCCGCACCGAGGGCACTGCCGACCAGAGCCCCTGCGCCGCAATGGTCACCTGCGCGCGCGCCCGCCGCATCACCTCCCGGGGGTGAGGGCGGCGGTCAGGGGTCGGTGGGTTTGCGCACCGCGGGGACGACCGCCAGCGCGAGGATGGCGAGCGCTCCCACCACCGTGAGCGAGTGCAGCACGCCCACCCGGTCGCCGAGCAGGCCGAGCACCGGCGGGCCGGCCAGGAACGCGGCGTAGCCGATGGTCGCGACGACCGACATCCGGGCGGCGGCCCGCTCGGGCTCGTCGGCCGAGGCACTCATCCCGACCGGGAAGCCGAGCGCGGCGCCGAGCCCCCAGACCGCGGTGCCGACGAACGCGACCCACGCGCTGCCGAGGATGACCAGGGCGGCGCCGATCGCCGCGAGGGCGAAGCTGACCCGCAGCACCGGAACCCGCCCGTAGCGGTCGAGCAGGCCGGTGCCGGCGATCCGGCCCACGGTCATGAAGGTGAGGAAGGTGGCGAAGGCCAGCACGCCCATCCACTGCTGGAGGTCGTGGCCCTCGACGAACGCCACGGCGAGCCAGTCGTTGGCCGTGCCCTCGGTGAAGGCCGCCGCGAAGACGACCACGCCGATGAGCAGCGTGCGCGGCTCGAGCCAGGCCGAGCCGTGCCGCTTGCGGGCAGCGCGGGCGGCGGCCGGCTGCTCGGTGGTGCGCGGGAGGAAGTGCGGCAGGGCCCACCAGGCCAGCGCCACGGTGACGACCGCGGCGCCGAGGAAGTGCACGGTCAGCGGCACGCCGGCGCGCGACATCGCGGCCCCGATGAGGGCGGAGACCACGGTGCCGCCGCTGAAGGCCGCGTGGAAGTGCGGCATCACCGAGGTGCCCAGGTGGCGCTCGACGTCGGCGCCCTCGAGGTTCATCGACACGTCCCAGACACCGACGCCCAGGCCGATGAAGAACAGCCCGGCGGCCACGGCCGCGCGCGGCCCGTGGCTGTCGACGACCAGCCCGACGGCGAGCAGCCCGGACAGCGCCAGGCCCATCCCCAGCGCGTTGGCGCGGGTGGCCCCGATCCGGTCGGAGATGCGCCCGGCCAGCGGCAGGCCGACGACCGACCCGACGCTCGCGGCGAGCAGGGTCAGGCCCAGCTCACCGGCGGTCAGGCCGAGGGCGTGCTTGGTGTCGGCGATGCGGGACGCCCACGAGGCGAAGACCAGCCCGGCGAGACTGAAGGTGACGAAGACCGCCAGGCGGGCGCTGGTGACGCGCTCGCGCGGGATGCTCGGCGAGGTGCTGGTCAGGTCAGGGGTGGCGGACAACGCGGGTTCCTCGGCAGGTGTCGGGGGTGGCAATTGGGGTGTCGAATCGATTCGATCGAATCGATTCGATATTGTGTCTCCCGTGACCCCCACACGTCAAACTCCCCCGCGCCGCCGGCCCACGCTGCGCGATGTCGCGCGCCGGGCGGGGGTCTCGACGTCGACGGCATCCCTGGTGTTCAGCGGCAAGGGCCCGGTGGCCACGGCGACCGCCGAGCGGGTTCGCACCGCGGCGAGCGACCTGGCGTACGCCGGCCCCGACCCGCTGGCCACGTCGCTGAGGCAGGGTCGGGTGGGCACCGTGGCGGTGGTGGTCGAGGGTCCGCTGCGCTACGCCTTCCACGACCCGTTCGCGCTGGCGGTGCTCGACGGCCTCGCGGAGGAGCTCGACGCGGCCGGCCGCTCGATGCTGCTCGTCGCGCAGCCGGTCGAGGACCCCGAGCGAGCGCTCGCCCAGCTCTCGACCCAGGCGGTCGACGCCGCGGTCTTCCCGCTGTGCGGCGACCGCGACAACCCCGTGCTCGAGCACCTGCTCGCCCGCGGCATCCCGCTGGTGGGAGCAGGCGCACCGGTGCACCCACGCGTCGTGCACGTGCTCACCGACGAGTTCGCGGCGATGCGGCTCACCACCGGCCACCTGCTGGAGCTCGGCCACACCCGGGTCGCCCACCTGTGCATGCCGCTCCGCCCCGGTTCCCCCACCGGGTGGGTCACCGGGCGTGAGGTGGCGAGTGCCTCCTACCCCGATGCCGCGGGTCGGCTCGCGGGGTTCCGCTCCCTCGCCGGCCACGGCGCCCCCGTGGTCCAGGCGCAGGACCTCACCGTCGAGGCCGGCGCCGCTGCAGCGCGCCTGCTCCTCGACGTGCCGGAGACGCAGCGGCCCACCGCCGTGGTCGCGCAGGCCGACCTCCTCGCGGCCGGGGTCGTGCGCACCGCGCAGGCCCTGGGGCTGCGGGTGCCGCAGGACCTCAGCGTCACCGGCTTCGACGGCGTCGCACTGCCCTGGCTCGACCACGTGCTCACCACGGTCGAGCAGCCCGGCGCCGACAAGGGGCGGGCGATGGGCCGGCTCGTGCGGCGTGCCCTCGACGGCGCGCCGATCGAGGACGAGCCGTTCCCGGTGCGCCTGAGGGTGGGGACGACCACGTCGTCCCCACCGCCGGCCACGTGATGGGCGGCGGGTGCGCAGGTCAGCCGCGGCGCGCCGTCGGGGCCTGGTGACCGCTGGGCATGCCGGGGTCACCGGGGACATTGCGCCCACCCGAGGTGCTGGGGGACGACCCGTCGCTCGACGAGGTGGTGCTCACCGGCACCGTGGCCTGCCCCGGGTAGAGGTCCAGGGTGCCGGCCGCGTCGAAGAGCACGTTGATCGTGCCTGACTTGTTGAAGATGTTGAAGGTGAGCTTCGGGCCGGCGGCGGTGAACTTCAGCGGTGCGTAGGTCGACACGGCGCGGATGAGGGTGGGGCTGACGTTGAGGGTGCTCACGCCCGGCAGCGGGTTGTCCCCGCTGAACACGGTGAGGAACGTCGACACCGTCGGGGTGATGCCGGTGGTGTTGCCCACGAGGTAGGCCGAGTCGGACGACGTCACGCCCGTGGCGTTGACGGTGCGCGTCTGGCCGGCCTTGAAGGCGCCGGAGAGGCCGATGGCCTTGCGGGTGTCCAGGATGCGCACCGGAGAGTTGGCGCTGGTCAGCGGCCTGAAGCGCATGCCGGCGGAGTCGTCGGTCACGTAGTAGCCCACCAGGTCGACGAGCATGTGCACCGAGCCACTGCCCACGTTGGCGACGCGGAAGCCGGTCTGGTCCGGCCCCCAGAACTGTGGCTTCGCCGGGTTGAAGTGGCCTGCCGGCACGACGACCATGTTGGGAGCGGTGATGCCCTTCTGGTAGTTGACCGCCGAGGCGAGGGGCTTGGCGACGCCGCCCCCGGCCCATGCCGTGAACACGCCGGAACCGGTGGCCGCCGTGGCGGTGATGCTGACGGCGTACGCCTTGATGGTGGCGGCCTCCGCCGGGCTCGCCCAGGTGTCGGTGAGGTCGAGGACATCACCGCCGACGAAGGGGAGGTTGCCGTTGTCGGGGTCCTTGCGGCTGTCGTAGAGCCGCGACGCGTCACCGTTTGCGGTGGAGCGGAACTGGGCGCCCATGCCCTTGGCCGCGCGCACCGTGTCGTCCTTCGCGTACCAACCCAGCACGTCGATCAGCGCGTGCGCCGCCCCGCCCGAGTTGTACAGCTTGATCTTGCCGTCGGCCCCGACCGGCAGGGTCACCATGTTGGCGCCCGTCCAGCCCTTCGGGAAGTTGATCGAGGAGGTGGTCGGCCGTGCCTTGCCGCTCGGGTAGGTGGTGAAGTAGCCGGCTGCCGTCGTGGCAACGGCGGTCAGGTTGAAGACGACGGCGGACACGCCGCTCGCGGGGATGCCGCTGCGGTTCAGGATCTGCACGGTGGTCGTCGACGCGGCGGCGAGCGGCGCCCCGGTCTTGGTGGGCCCCCGGGTGTCGAGGAACCGGGTGGGGGTGGTGAGCCCGTAGTAGGTGCCGGTGGCGTTGGGCACGCCGGTGCCGCTCAGCGCGACGAGCAGCGCGGCGCCCGGCGACGCGATCCCGATGTTGAGCGTGGCCTGGCGCAGCCCGGCGGCGAACGGGTTGAAGGCCACGCGCACCGTGCACGTGGTGTCGGCGGCGATGAGGCCTATGCAGGTGCGGGACACGAACGAGAAGTCGTCGGCCTGGTCCTGGGCACCGTTGACGGGCGTCACGAAGGGCACGGCGTCGGTGAAGGTGACGTCTCCCCCCGTGGCGGTGACCACGACGTCCTGCTGGACGGTGCCGTAGACGGGCACGTTGCCGAAGTTCAGGCTCGGTGCGGTGGCGTCCGACGCCAGGGCCGAGGCGGAGGACGCCCCGACCACCGAGACAGCGAGGAGCACGACGGTCCCCAGCACGGACGAGATGGCACGACGACCCATCGGGGCTCCCTGGTCCAGCAACGCCGTCCCTCGGCGTGGGCTCACGATAGGTCAGCCAACGCCCCACTGACCAGGAAATCGTGGTATCGGGCCCCGCTGGGTCCAAGGAGTCTCTCAGGTGGGCTCAGGCCTTGACGGCGGGGACCTCGTCGGCAGGTGCCTCGTCGGCGGACGCCGCAGCGTCGTCGCCGGCCTCGTCGGCACCGGCCTCGTCGGACCGGCCTCGTCGGACCCGTGGTCGTGGTCGTGGTCGTGCGTCTGGTCGCCCGCCACGAGCGCGTCGAGGTCGACCGCGACACCGGCGGTGTCCGTGACCGTCGCCTTGTCGAGCACGGCGGCGAGGGCCTTGCGGCGCGCGACCTCCTGCACGATCGAGGGGATCTGGCCCTGCTGGTCGATGGTCTGCGCGAACTCGTTGGGGTCCATGCCGTACTGCTGGGCACTCATGACGAGGTACTCGATGAGCTCGGGCTGCTCCACCCGGACCTCGAGCTTCTCGGCGATCGCGTCGAGCAGGAACTGCGCCTTGAGCGCCTTGCGGGTGCTCTCGTCGACCTCCGCACGGTGCTCGTCGTCCTCCAGGCGGTTCTCGCCCTCGAGGTGCTGGTGCACCTCGGCCTCGACGATCCCGTCGGGCACGGGCACGTCGACGGTCTCGAGGAGGTGCTCGAGCACCTTGTCGCGGGCCTGGATGCCCTGCTCGTACTTCTTGGCCTGCTCGGCCTGCGTGGTGACGTCGGCGCGCAGCTCGTCGAGGGTGTCGAACTCCGACGCCAGCTGGGCGAAGTCGTCGTCGAGGGCCGGCAGCTCGCGGACCTTGACCGACTGCGCGGTCACGGTGCACTCCGCGTCGTCGCCCTCGTGGTCGCCACCGGCCAGCGGAGCGGTGAAGGTCTTCGTCTCGCCGGCACTCATGCCGAGCAGCGCCTCGTCCAAGCCCTCGAGCATGTTCCCGCTGCCGACCTCGTACGAGACGCCGGTGACCGAGTCGATCTCCTCGTCGGCGATGGCCGCGGACAGGTCGATGGAGACGAAGTCGCCGTCCTCGACGGCGCGCTCGACGCCGACGAGGGAACCGAAGCGCTCACGCAGCGCGGTGAGGCGCTCGTCGACGTCGTCGTCGGACGCCTTGACCTCGTCGACCTCGACGGCGATGCCCTCGAGGTCGGGCAGCTCGATCGTGGGGCGCACGTCGGTCTCGACGGTGAACTCGAGGTCCTGGCCGTCCTCGAGCGGCACGGCGGTGACGTCGACCTCGGGCTGGCCGATGGCGCGGATGTCCTCGGCCTCGGCGGCCTGGGCGAAGAAGACGGGGAGGGCCTCGTTGACGGCCTCCTGCACGACGGCGCCACGGCCGACGCGCTGGTCGATGATCCGGCTCGGGACCTTGCCCTTGCGGAAGCCCGGGATCTGCACCTGGGCGCCGATCGTCTTGTACGCCTGGTCGAGCATCGGCTTCAGCTCCGCGAACGGGACCTCCACGACGAGCTTGACCCGGGTCGGGCTGATGGTCTCGACGGCACTCTTCACTTCGGGCACTCCACAACCATGGGGGATTCGGGGGCAACTTCACGTCGTATGCCGTGCGGGCCGGCCACTACGGACCGGCGCCTCCAGACCGCACGCGCGCACGCGGCATCCCGGATCGGCACCAAGGGACCATGCTAGCGGCCGGGCACGAGCCGACCCAATCGCCCTCGACGGCCCGGACGGTGCGGCACGACCGCCCTACCGCCCCCGTGCTGGCGGTAACGTCCGCGAGGCGCCCCCGACCGGGGCACCCCGAAGCAGGAGGACACCATGAACCCCATCTCGTCCCACATCAGCCGGCTGGTCGGCGTGAGCGCCCTCGTCGCCGGAGCGCTCGCCACGGCGGCCGTCGGCACCGGCGCCGGCATCGCCAGCGCCGGCTCCAGCACGGCCGGCGCGACCACGACGACCTCCGCGGCAGCGGACTGCCCGGCCCCCGGCTCGACCGGGTCGAGCGCAGCCCGGGTCGCCAAGGGCGCGACCGTGGCGGAGCCGAAGCTCTACCCCGACAACCAGGCCAACGCCTACGGCGTCCTCAAGGACGCCCCCCGCATGGCCAACGGCTCGGTGCACATCCCGACCGTCTTCCACGTCGTGTCCGACCACGCGCTGACGGGCGCCCAGCAGACCCGCATGCGGACCATGATCGCGGCGCAGATGAAGGTGCTCAACGACTCCTACTCGGGCCAGACGTCCACGACCGCGGCGGACAGCCCGTTCCGGTTCGACCTCACCGGGACCACCTACACGGTCAACCCGGCCTGGTACACCGTCGTGCCCGGCAAGAACGAGCGCGACATGAAGAAGGCGCTCTACGAGGGCGACTCGACCACGCTGAACGTCTACGTCGCCAACATCGGCGGCGGCCTGCTCGGCTGGGCCTACTTCCCCAAGGGCTACAACAACGGTCGCGACTACATCGACGGCGTCGTCATGCTCGACGAGTCGATGCCCGGCGGCACCGCCGGCAAGTACTCCGAGGGCGACACGCTGACCCACGAGGTCGGCCACTGGCTGATGCTCGAGCACACCTTCGCCCACGGCTGCAGCGCCTCTGGCGACTACGTCACCGACACCCCCAAGGAGGCCGGGCCGCAGTTCGACTGCCCGGTCGGCGCCGACACCTGCGCGGCCCCGGGCCTGGACCCGATCCACAACTTCATGGACTACACGCAGGACTCCTGCATGAACGAGTTCACGCGCGGCCAGGTCGAGCGGATGAACGACGCATGGGTCGCCTTCCGGGCAGGCGCGAAGGCCTGACGCCTCCCCACCCACCACGACGCCGGATGCCGGTCGCGGACTGTCGCGGCCGGCATCCGGCGTCGTTGGACGACCCGGCGGCACACTGAGCCCGTGCTGTCGCTGCGGATCTCCGTGCCCGAGGGGCTCACCGACGACGTGGTCGCCCTGCTCAGCGACAGCTCGGCGGTCACCGGGCTGAGCGTGCTGCGCGGCGCCTCGGTCATCCCGCCCGGCGACGTGGTCACCGCCGACATCGCCCGCGAGGGGGCCAACCCCGTGCTCGACGCGCTGCGCGACCTCGGGGTGCACCGTGAGGGCACGGTGCGGGTCGACCCGGTCGACACCTGGCTCTCGCACCAGGCGTTCGAGGCGGAGCGCGAGGCGCCCGGAGCCAGCGCGGATGCCGTGGTGTGGACGCAGGTGGGCAACCGCGCCTACGCCGACTCGGAGCTGAACTGGACCTACCTGTCGTTCATGGTGCTCGCCACGCTCATCGCCGGGGTCGCGATCGTGCTCGACTCCTCCATCCTCGTCATCGGCGCCATGGTGCTCGGGCCGGAGTTCGGGCCGATCGCCGCCATCGGGGTCGCCCTGGTGCGCCGGCGAGCCCACCTGCTGGCGATCGCGTCGCGCACGCTGGTGCTGGGGTTCGCGGCCGGCATCATGGTGACGTTCCTCGCCGGGCTGCTCGGGAGGGCCCTGGGCTGGGTGACGTACGAGGACATCGTCGGGCCGCGGCCGGGCACGGCGTTCATCTACTCACCGGACCGGTGGACGCTCGTCGTCGCCGTCATCGCCGCGGCGGCCGGGGTGCTGTCGCTGACGTCGGCGCGCACGGGTGGGCTGTCGGGGGTGTTCATCTCGGTGACCACGGTGCCTGCGGCCGGGAACATCGCGCTCGGGCTGGCGTTCGGGGCGTGGTCGGAGGTGTGGGGCAGTGCGCTCCAGCTGACCCTGAACCTCGTGGCGATGGCGGTCGCCGGGTGGGCCACCCTCGCCGTGCAGCAGCGGGTCTGGTCGCGGGTGCCGGTGCGGCGGCGGACCCGACTGGGCGGCCGGTCGGTGATGGGGCGCCCGCCGCACTGACGGGTTCGTGCGGGTGGTGCAGTGGAGCGGGCGACGAGAATCGAACTCGCGTAGCCAGTTTGGAAGACTGGGGCTCTACCATTGAGCTACGCCCGCGCACCTCGTGAGCTCGCACCCCGAGGGCAGCGCTAGCCTAGGGCCGCGCTCGCAGGATCCGAAATCCTTCCGTCGTCGACGATGTCGACGTGGGATGCCGGCCGCGCGGGCGGCGGGGTATGGCGCAGTTTGGTAGCGCGTCCGCTTTGGGAGCGGAAGGCCGCCGGTTCGAATCCGGCTACCCCGACGCAAGGCCCGTCAGGCGCGAGGCGCCTTTCGGGCCTTCGTCGTGGGAGGCGGACTCCCGGCCCAGCGCTGCCAGGGGCGCAGAGTGCTGCGCGCCCGGCATCCTGCGCCTCTGGCACTGCACAACGCGTCGCGCCCGGCGGATTTCCGGTCAGATGGAACGCAGGGTGCAGGTGAGCTCGGTGACGGTGCGGCCGGCGCGCACGCCCTTGGCCTCGAAGCCGTCGTCCGGGCGCCACGGGGGGCGCTCTCCCTCGACGACGTCCCAGCGGCCGTGGTGGGCCAGCTGGGTGCGGGCGTGCTCGGCATACGGGGTGATGTCGGTGGCGATGCGCAGCACGCCACCGGGCACCAGCCGGGAGGCCAGCAGGTCGAGGGTGTGCTGCTGCACGAACCGCCGCTTGGCGTGCTTGTTCTTCGGCCACGGGTCGGGGAAGAACAGGTGCACCGCTGCCAGCGAGGACGCCGGCACCCGGTCGGTGATGAACGGCAGCGCGTCGCCGGGGTGCACCCACAGGTTGGAGACCTCTGCCGCGTCGGCGGCGGCGAGCATCCGGGCCACACCGGGCACGTGCACCTCGACCGCGACGAGGTCGGCCTCGGGGTGGGCGGCGCAGTAGGCGATGGCGGCGGCCCCGTGGCCCGAGCCGATCTCGAGGACGACCGGCCCGACCCGCCCGAACGCCGCCGCGAAGTCGAGGCGCCCATCGGGCAGGGAACGCGCGGGCAGGAGCGTCGCCATCCGCTCGTCGGTCAGCGGGCTGTTGCGCCAGCGCGGGGTGAAGGTGCGCACGCCCTCGCGGGGAGCGTGGTCGAGTACCGGGTCGGATGCCACGGTCGGGCCCTCTCGGCAGGAGTCAGGTTCGGCAGGAGCCTGGCGGGACAGAAGTCTGGTTCGGCAGGAGTCAGAGCCGGCGGACGGCGAGCGCCGCGCGGTCGTCATCCTCCCCCGAGCGGGCCGACTCGCACACATCGGCTGCCACGTCGCCCTCGCCGAGCACGGACATCGCGGCGACGCCGAGCATCCGGTCGATGCCGTCGACGAGGTCGCGCCCCCGCGACTCGATGACGCCGTCGGAGTAGAAGAGGAGGGCGTCACCGCTGTCGAGGTGGCCGCTCTGCCGGGGGAAGCACGCCCCGGGCACCACCCCGAGCAGCGGCCCGCGCGCCCCCTCGAGCACGGTCCACCGGGCCCGGCCGGAGGTGTAGCGGGCCGGCGACGGGTGGCCGGCGTTCGCGATGGAGTAGTCGCCGGTGCGCAGGTCGAGGTCGAGGTGCACCGCGGTGGCGAACCCCTCCTCCCAGCCCTGCCGCAGGAGGTACTCGTTGGCGGCCCGCAGGAAGTCGCCCGGGGGGATCGAGCCGAGCAGTCCGCCGAGGGCACCGGACAGCAGCAGTGACCGGGTGCCGGCGCGGGTTCCTTTACCACTGACGTCGACCAGCACGATCTCGAGCCGATGCCCCGACGGGCTCAGGTGGGCCACGATGAAGTCACCTGAGAAGCGGTCGCCGTGGGCGGAGCGGATGCACGACCAGGCACGCCAGCCGTCGGGCAGCGGCGGCACCCGGCCGACCTTGGCGATCCGGTCGCGCAGCTCGGCGAACATCCGGTCGGCCCCGAACCCGCGCGTGCCCACCAGCGCACGGGACTGCGCGGCGAGGTACATCATCGCCATGACGGCGACGAACGAGAGCATGACGAGGATGCGCCGGGGGATGGTCAACCCGGCCTCCGGCAACCACACGAAGAGGAAGCCGAGGGTCAGCGCGTAGACGAGCAGCAGCCCGCGACCGGAGAGGGCCACGCCCGCCGCCACGACGACCGGGAAGAGCAGGGCGCTCGGCACCTGCATGGGCCACACGATGGTCACGGTGCCGATGACGACCACCAGCACGATGAACAGGACGGTGTAGTAGCGGTCGGCGTTGCGGGAGCGACCGGGCCCGAGCAGCCGGACCAGCGCGCGCGGGAGACCGATCCCGGGCTGGGACCCGGGGCGCTGGAGCACCTCGTGGGGCATGCTCACCCCTTCCGGGTCGGACCGCTGCCGCGCGCACACACTAGTGGTCACCGGTCACCCCTGCCATACGACGGCAGGCCAGGGCCGGCGCGCGGTCCACTCGCGCGGTCGCGCGACCCGGTGTGGTGGCGCAAAAGGGGTCAGGCCGGGAGCGGCGGGAGGGTGCCGTCGGCCTCATAGGCCGACACCATCTCGAGACGTCGCACGTGCCGCGGGTCGTGGCTGAACGGCGTGGTGACGAACGCCTGGACCATCGAACGGGCCTGCTCGACGGTGGTCATCCGGGCCCCGATCGAGATCACCTGCGCGTCGTTGTGCTCGCGCGCGAGGCGGGCCAGCTCGTCGTCGTAGCAAAGAGCGGCGCGGATGCCGGACACCTTGTTCGCCGCGATCTGCTCACCGTTGCCCGACCCACCGAGCACGACACCGAGCGACCCCGGGTCGGCGGCGACGGCCTGGGCCGCGCGCAGCACGTAGACCGGGTAGTCGTCGACGGCGTCGTAGGCGTGCGGGCCGTGGTTGGTGACCTCGTGCCCGTTGCCCTCGAGGAAAGCGACCAGGTCGACCAGCAGCTCGTATGCCGCGTGGTCGCCCCCGACGTGCACGCGCACGTCAGGCGTCCGTGTCGAAGATCGGGCCGACGGTGCGTGAGCGCTTGAGCTCGAAGAAGCCCTCGGTGCCGGCGACCAGGACGCAGCCGTCCCAGAGCCGGCCGGCGGCCTCGCCCTTGGGCGCCGGGCTGACGACCGGGCCGAAGAACGCGACGCCGTTGACGGCCACGACGGGCGTGCCGACGTCGTCACCGACCAGGTCGATGGCGCGGTTGTGGCTGGCCCGCAGCTCGGCGTCGCGCTCGTCGCTGGTGGCCGCGTCGGCGAGCTCGGGCGGCAGCCCGAGCTCCTCGAGAGCGCCGGTGATGGCCTCGGGGTAGTCGAGCTGCTGGTGGTGGATGCGCTCGCCGAGGGCGTCGTAGAGCGGCTTGACGATGTCGTCGCCGAGCTTCTCGCGCGCGGCGATGACGACCCGCACGGGTCCCCAGCCCCGGTCGAGCATCGCCCGGTAGTCCTCGGGCAGGTCACGGCCCTCGTTCAGGACGGACAGGCTCATCACCGACCAGGTGACGTCGACGGGTCGG
>CAWHYJ010000026.1:0-101341 GCA_963833495.1 uncultured Actinomycetota bacterium
GAGCCGTTCGCGGAGTCGTCACCACCCGACCCGCCACCGGCCAGCGTCGCGACGAGGGCCCCCAGGGCGACCAGCGCCACGACGCCGCCGACGGCCAGGAACGTGCGGGCGTCCCTCACCGGATCGTCACCTCGTCGGGCCCCGGCTCGTGCCCGGGCAGGTACGGGGCGGCATTCTCGCCGACCCAGACGTCGACCTCGCTCCACCGGTCGTCGAGCCACCGCGCGAACTCCTCGGCCTCGAGAGGCACCGTGTCGGCGGCATACGTCCAGGTCTTGACCAGGAAGGGCCGATCGTCGAACGGCAGTGCATCCCAGATCATCCGGGGGGTCGAGAGCCGGGCCAGCCCGGCGTGCGCCAGCACCATGATGTCGGCCTCCGGGCGGGCCGAGCGGGCCGCCCAAGCCCCTCGCGTCTTCGGTGGCAGCACGTTGCGCAGCTCCTCCGCCCGGCGGGCCCGGGCGACCTCGCCGCGCTCGCGCAGCCGCCGGATGTAGCCCGCCCGCCTACCCGGCGTCCAGTTCTGCCCCTCGGGGAAGATCACGAAGACGTCGTCGTCGACCATCGACTGGGCCATCCGGGTCAGGCCCGCGATGCGGTCGTCGCCCGCCCCGGTTCCCGAGGGGACGAAGAACGAGTCGAGCCGGCTCAGGATGGTGTCGATGCCCGGGTCCCAGCGCAGCGCCTCGGCGAGCACGATGCGGGGCAGCCGGCCCACGGTGCGCGACATCAGCCAGGCGATGGCGAGCGAGTCGGCCGGCCCCGCGTGGCGCGCGAGCGTGATCAGCGGCTCGTCGTCGGTGCCGAAGTGCATCCGGTCGGCCAGCACCACCTCGAGCCTGACCCAGCGGCGGGCGTAGTACATCAGCGAGTCGAGCGCCTGCGAGAAGAGCTTCTCGTGGTCGTCCCGCCAGGTCGGTGAGGAGTGGTCGGGGCTCCTCGCCCACAGCGCCCAGCAGCCGAGCAGCATCCGGATGTCGACCCACATCAGCACCACGGCCAGGCACGCGGCGCGGAAGAGGCGTGCCCGGCGGTCGACGACCACCATGAACGCACCGGCGACGATCACCGGCAGCATCAGCCCGCTGACCACCACCCCGACCAACGGCCAGAGCACGTGGAGCACCCGACGCACGATCAGGGGCGGTGGGGGGATGCTGCGGGCGCCCATGGCCGCCAGCGTAGGGCCCCGGTGCGACGCTAGGTTGGGCACATCCGCGGGACCGGACCGGGGCGAGCAGGACGAGGCGTCGATGAGTTCAGCGCAGCCCCCGTGGGCCACGGCGTACGGCCCGGGGGTCCCGCTCCACCTCGAGCACGACGACAGCACCCTCGTCGACCGCCTCGACAGGTCGGCGCAACTCCACCCCGACCGGGTGGCCCTGGACTTCCTCGGCGCCACCACCACCTACGCCCGGTTCGCCGAGCGGGTCGAGCGGGTGGCCGAGGGGCTGCGGCGGCTCGGCGTGGGCCCCGGCGACAGCGTGGCGCTGGTGATGCCGAACTGCCCGCAGAACGTCATCGCCTTCTACGCGGTGCTCCGCCTGGGCGCCACGGCGGTCGAGCACAACCCGCTCTACACCGCGGGCGAGCTGCGCCTGCCGTTCATCGACCACGGGGCCCGGGTCGCCGTGGTCTGGGACAAGGTCGTGCCGGTCGTCGAGCAGCTGCGCGCCGGCTCGTCGCTCGAGCACGTCGTCGCCGTCGACCTCACCGCCGAGCTGCCGTGGACCAAGCGGTTCGCCCTGCGGCTGCCGGTCGCCAAGGCCCGGGCCGCCCGCGCCCAGCTGAGCACCCCGGCACCGGGGGCGCTGTCGTGGCGCGGCCTCCGCACTGCACCGCCGCTCGACCCCGGCCACCCCCGGCCGAGCGCCGACGACGTGGCCCTGCTGCTCTACACCTCGGGAACCACCGGCGAGCCGAAGGGGGTGCCGCTGCGCCACCGAAACCTCGTCGCGAACGTGGTGCAGGGCCGGGCCTGGGTGCCCGGCCTGGTCGAGGGCGAGGAGACCTTCCTGCTGGCGCTGCCGCTCTTCCACGCCTATGGGGTCACCGTCGGCATGCTGCTCGGCATCGACCTCGCGGCCACCCTGGTGCTGCTGCCCAAGCCCGAGATCGGCCTGCTCATGGAGGCCATCGAGCGACGGCTGCCGTCCTTCGTGCCCGCCGTCCCGCCGCTCTACGACCGGATCGCCACGGAGGCGCAGCGCCGCGGGGTGTCCGTGGCCGGCATCCGCTACGCCCTGTCCGGCGCGATGCCGTTGCCGGCCGAGCTCGTCGCCCGCTGGGAGGCCGCCACCGGCGGGCTGCTCGTCGAGGGCTACGGCCTGACCGAGACCTCGCCGGTCGTCGTCGGCAACCCGATGACGACCGACCGGCGGCCCGGCTCGATCGGGGTGCCGTTCCCCGACGTCGAGGTGCGCATCGCCGCTGCCGACGACCTCGACCAGGCGGTGCCGCTCGGCGAGCGCGGCGAGCTGCTGGTGCGCGGCCCGCAGGTCTTCACCGGCTACCGGGGCCGGCCCGAGGACACCGCGGTGGCCTTCCACGACGGCTGGTTCCGCACCGGCGACGTGGTGACGATGGATGACGCCGGCTTCATCACCATCGTCGACCGGATCAAGGAGGTCATCATCACCGGTGGCTTCAACGTCTACCCCTCCGAGGTCGAGGCGGCGCTGCGGGGGCACGACGGCATCCTCGACGTCGCGGTCGTGGGCGTGCCGCACCCCAGCGGCAGCGAGGAGGTCGTCGCGGCCGTGGTGGTCGTCGACGGCGTCGAGCTCGACCCCGAGGAGCTGCACGCCCACGCCAGGGGGACGCTCACCGGCTACAAGGTGCCGCGGCGGTTCGTGGTCGTGGAGTCGCTGCCGGTCAACGCGATGGGCAAGGTGCAGCGCCGCGAGGTGGTCACGCTGGTCATGGCCCTGCCACGGCCCTGAGGTAGGCGCCGGACGCGGCGTGCGCGGCATCCATCCGCTCGCGCATCCGGTTCGACCGGGCCTGGCCGATCGAGATGTTCGGGCTGTCGGTGGCGCCGCTGGGCAGCACGTGCAGCTCGACGTCGTCGGGCACGGTCTCCATCTCGTGCACGAAGCGGTGCCGGCGCGCGATCTCGAAGGCCACCGTCGCCACCTCCCACGGCTTGGTCGGCGGCGCGAGCGGCTGCTCGACCCGGCCGACCTGCAGCACGAAGATCCGGGTCGCGCCCAGCGCCAGCGCCCGCCCGACCGGGATGGAGTGCACCAGCCCGCCGTCGAGGAAGTGCCGGTCGCCGATGCGCACCGCCGGGAACAGGCCGGGCACCGAGCACGAGGCCACCACCGGGTCGGTGAGGTCGCCGGTGGAGAACCAGACCCCGCTCGCGTCCTCGATGCAGGCCGCGACGCACTGGAACGGCACCTCGAGGTCCTCGAAGCGGCTCACCGGCAGGTAGCGCTCGATGACGTGGCGCAGCGGGGCGTTCGAGAGCAGGTGGGTGCGGTACTTCGCCACCCGGGCCGCCTGGCGCACCGGGTTGTCGAGGAAGACGCCCTCGCGCACGACGGCCTCCCAGACCGCGGCGAGCCGGTCGGCGCCCTCCGGCCCGGGGTCGGCCGCGATGAACGCGCCGTTGAGCGCGCCGATGCTCGTGCCCAGCACGAGGTCGGGCCGGATGCCGTGCTCGGCCAGCGCTCGCAGCATCCCCACCTCGCTGGAGCCGAGCACGCCGCCGCCCCCCAGGACGTACGCGGTGAGCTCCTCGCGCGGCATACGGGTCAATGTATGCCGTCGTCCGGTGTGGTGTGCCGGGGTCCGGTCACCGGTAGCCTCCCCCATGAGCGGCGCGGCGATCTTCGACCTCGACCGCACCCTGCTGCAGGGCGGCACCGGGCCGCTGCTGTCCCGGGCCATGTACGACCTCGGCGTCGTCACCCGCAAGCTGCCCGGCGAGGGCCTGCTCTACGGCCTGTTCGACCTCATCGGCGAGACGCTGCCCTCGATCTTCCTGGCCCGCCAGGCGACGCTCGTGGCCAAGGGCCGCGACGGCACGACCTTCGACGCCGCGGCCGAGGCGGCCGCCGAGTCGATCGCGGCCGTCATCCACCCGTTCGCGCTGTCGCTCATCGAGCAGCACCACGCGGCCGGCCGGCCGGTGGTGCTCGCGACCACGACCCCGCAGCACCTCATCAAGCCCCTCGCCGACCGGCTGGGCTTCGACCACGTCATCGCCACGCAGTACACCATCGGCGACGACGGCCGGTTCGACGGCTCGATCACCGGCAACTTCGTCTGGTCGCGGGGGAAGCTCGCCGCGGTGCGCCAGTGGGCCGAGCGCGAGGACATCGACCTCGCCGAGAGCTTCGCCTACTCCGACTCGGTCTTCGACCTGCCGCTGCTGTCGGCCGTCGGCAGCCCGGCCGCGGTCAACCCCGACCCACGGCTCACCGTCTATGCCGTGGCCCGCGGCTGGCCGATCGTGCACTTCGACGTCTCGCCGGGCGTGCTCAAGGTGCCGGTGCTCGGTATCGAGCTGCAGCGCCTGCTGTTCCTGGCCAGCCCGCCGCTGCTCACCCCCTATGCCCGCTTCGACATCTCCGGCACCGAGCACATCCCGCGCACCGGCCCCGCGATCCTCGTCGGCAACCACCGCTCCTACTTCGACCTGCAGACGATCATCCAGCTGCTGCGGGCCACCGGCCGCACCGCTCGGGGCCTGGGCAAGAAGGAGATCTTCGACGTGCCGGTGCTGGGCGCCATCGCCACGGCGCTGGGCGGCATCCCCGTCGACCGCGCCGCCGGGGGAAAGGAGTCGTTCGAGCACGCAGCCGTGGCCCTCGAGGGCGGCGAGCTGGTGTGCCTGCTGCCGCAGGGCACCATCCCGCGGGGTGCGAAGTTCTACGACCCGGTGCTCAAGGGCCGCACGGGCGCCGCCCGGTTGGCGGCGATGACCGGGGCGCCGGTCATCCCGTTCGGCATCTGGGGCTCGGAGCACGTCTGGCCCCGCTCGGAGCCGGTGCCGCGCATCTTCAACCTCACCGACCCTCCGACCGTGCGGGTGCGGGTCGGCCGGCCGGTCGAGCTCAAGGGGCGCTCGGCCGCGGCCGACACCCGCCGGATCATGGCGGCCATCACCGAGTGCCTGCCCCCGCAGGCCCGCGAGCCGTACGAGCCGACCGACGAGGAGATCCGGCTCGCCACCCCGTCGAGCTGACCCGTCCCGAGATCGACCAATAGGTCACACCGGGGACGTCGGGCGGCGTCCTGGAATCGACAATGGCTCCATCCGCGCCCAGTCCTGTTCCGCAGGACGGACCGGGATTTGACCTCGACCTGATCTTAGGGTTCCCTAAGTCAGGTAAGCCTTACCTGCACCGGACGGAGCCGCGGGATGTTCGTCAGCAACGCCCTGATCGGGCTGCGCGAGGGTCTGGAGGCGGCGCTCGTCGTCGTCATCCTGCTCGCGTTCCTGAAGAAGACAAACCGCACCTGGGGCATCCGCTACGTCTGGCTCGGGGTGGGCACCGCGGTTGCCCTGTCGGTCGTGCTCGGCGCGGCCCTCACCTACGGCACCCGGCAGCTCTCGTTCGAGGCCCAGGAGCTGATCGGTGGCCTCGCGAGCATCATCGCCGTCGGGTTCGTCACCGCGATGGTCTTCTGGATGAAGTCGGCCGCGCGCAGCATCTCGGGTGAGCTCAAGGGCAAGCTCGACCGCGCCCTCGACCTCGGCCCGCTCGCCGTCGCCCTGGTCGCCTTCCTCGGCGTGGGGCGCGAGGGGCTGGAGACCGCGATCTTCTTCTACGCCACGGCCCAGGCCGCGGGTGCCGGCAACAACCTGCCGCTGCTCGGCTGGGTCGTCGGCTTCGCCGGAGCGGTGCTGCTCGGTTGGCTCATCTACCGCGGGGCCCTGAAGATCAACCTCGGCGCCTTCTTCAAGTGGACGGGCGTCGCGCTCATCCTGGTCGCGGGCGGCATCCTCTCCTACGGCATCCACGACCTGCAGGAGGCCGGCGTGCTGCCCGGCCTGAACAACCTGGCGTTCGACGTGTCCAGCACCATCGACCCGAGCAGCTGGTACGCCACCCTGCTCAAGGGCACGCTCAACTTCACCCCGGCCACCACCGTGCTGCAGGCCGTGGCGTGGGTGCTCTACGTCGGCACGGTCATGTTCTTCTTCCTTCGCCCGAGCAGGACGCCGGTTGCCCCGCCCGCCACCGCGCCGGCGGTCCAGGAGTCGACCAGCGCCTGACCGCACCTCCCCCGCAGCCCCCACCTGAGCGGCGCCCCACGGCGCCCTCGCCCTGAAACCCGTTCGCCCCCCGGTCCATCGCCGCGACCCGACGCATCCCAGGAGCCTTCCGTGCGCCCCCGTACCCTCCCCCTCACCGCCGCGTTCGCCGCCGCGGCCATGGCCCTCACCGGCTGCGCCGCCAAGGACGATGCCACGGCCGACCCGGCGGGCGCGATCACCGTCAACGCCACCGACACCGCGTGCGAGCTCTCACGCACCACCGCTCCGGCGGGCCAGGTGAAGTTCACGGTGACCAACTCCGGCACCAAGGTCAACGAGTTCTACGTCTACGGCGAGAACGACCGGGTGGTCGGCGAGGTCGAGAACATCTCGCCCGGGCTCACCCGCGACTTCGTCGTCGACCTCTCCGAGCCGGGCACCTACCAGACCGCCTGCAAGCCGGGGATGGCGGGCGACGGCATCCGCGCCGACTTCACCGTGACCGGTTCGGCGGCCGCTGCCCCCACGAGCACCGACGGCACCCTGGCCGCGGCCGTCACCAAGTACCAGGCGTTCGTGAGCCACGAGGCCGACGAGCTGCTCGAGGACACCACGAAGTTCGTCGCGCTGGTCAAGGCCGGCAAGGTCGACGAGGCCAAGGCGCTCTACCCCGTCGCACGCTCGCACTGGGAGGAGATCGAGCCGGTGGCCGAGTCGTTCGGTGACCTCGACCCGAAGATCGACGGCCGCGAGGAGGTCGTGGCCGAGGGGATGCCGTTCACCGGCTACCACCGCCTCGAGAAGGACCTGTGGGTCGACGGCCTGCAGGCCGACTCCTCGAAGATCGCCGACCAGCTGCTCACCGACGTCACCGAGCTCGTCGAGCAGGCGAAGGCCGTCAAGCTCAACCCGCTCCAGCTCGCGAACGGGTCGAAGGCGCTGCTCGACGAGATGGCCACCGGCAAGATCACCGGCGAGGAGGAGCGCTACAGCCACACCGACCTGTGGGACTTCGACGCCAACTTCGAGGGTTCGCTGGCCGCCATCGACGCCCTGCGCCCGTTCCTCAAGGCCAACAACCCGGAGCTGCTGGCCACCATCGACCAGCGCGCGGCCGCCCTCGACGAGGTCATCGACACCCACAAGAAGGGTGACGGCTTCGTGCTCTACACCGAGCTGACTCCCGCCGACGTCAAGGCGCTCACCGAGGCGCTCGACGCGTTCTCGGAGCCGGTCGCGACCGTGGCCGGTGTGGTCGCCGGCACGTGAACGGCTCCACCCGCCGGGCGGTCCTCGCCACGGGTGCGGGGGCTGCGCTCGCGGGCGCTGCTGCGGGGCTGACCTACGCCGCAGGGCCGGCTTCCGCTGGGGGCACCCCGCAGGCGGATGCCGTGGACGACTCGATCGTGCCCTTCCGCGGCACCCGGCAGGCCGGCATCACCACCGCTGCGCAGGACCGGTTGCACGTGGTGGCGCTCGACGTCGTCACCGACGACCGCGACGCGCTGCGCGACCTGCTCAGCGCGTGGACCGTCGCGGCCGAGCGGATGACGCTCGGCGCCGAGGCCGCGCCCGGCGGGGTGGTCGGCGGCGGGCCGTGGAACGTCCCGCAGGACACCGGTGAGGCGCTCGACCTCGCACCCGGACACCTCACCGTCACCATCGGCTACGGACCCTCGCTCTTCGACGACCGGTTCGGGCTGGCCGACCGGCGGCCCGCGGCGCTGCGCGACCTGCCGGCCTTCGTCGGCGACGACCTCGACCCCGCGCGCTCGGGCGGCGACATCGTCATCCAGGCCTGCTCCGACGACCCGCAGGTGGCGGTGCACGCCGTGCGCAACCTGGTGCGGATGGGCTTCGGCGTGGTCTCCGTGCGCTGGAGCCAGCTCGGCTTCGGGCGCACGGCCTCCACCTCGCAGGCCCAGGTGACGCCGCGCAACATGTTCGGCTTCAAGGACGGCACGGCCAACATCACGGCCGAGGATGCCGAGGCGCTCGACGAGCACGTGTGGGTGGCACCCGATGACGTGTCGGGCGCCGCGGGCTGGATGTCCGGGGGCTCCTACCTCGTCGCCCGCCGCATCCGGATGCACATCGAGGTGTGGGACCGAACCCCTCTCATGGAGCAGGAGCAGGTGATCGGGCGGGACAAGAAGGTGGGCGCTCCGCTGGGGAGGACGGCGGAGTTCGACGAGCCCGACTTCGCCGCCCGGGGGATGGACGGCGAGCCGCGGATCGCGGCGAACGCCCACGTGCGGCTGGCGCACCACAGCAATCTGCGCGGCATCCGCATCCTGCGCCGGGGCTACACGTTCACCGACGGCACCGACGGCTCGGGCCACCTCGACGCCGGGCTGTTCTTCCTCGCCTTCATGCGTGATGCGCACCGGCAGTTCGTTCCGATGCAGCGGGCGCTGGCGCGGGCCGACGGGCTGAACGAGTACATCGAGCACACCGGCTCGGCCGTGTTCGCCTGCCCACCCGGGCTCGGGCCGGACGACGACTGGGGCCGGCAGCTCCTCGGCTGAGCGGGTTCGCGTCCCCGCACGCACAAGTTCGGTGGCCGCGCAGCAATCGCTGCGTGCCAGACGAATTCCTGCGTGCCGAGGTGGGCGAGGCACCGAGCACCGGGGTCCGACTATGCATCAACGACCACATGCCCGGGTGCTTCCAGACGGGCCTCGAGGTGGCTGACGAGATCTTCAGAGGCCCAGAGACCCCAACGTCGGTCACGGTCGGCATCGACGTCGCCTGAGTCAGTGGGCAGGCCCATGAGGGACCCCGGTTCACCAATGACCTTGTCCATCTCGCAGGCGATGGCGCCCCCAACCACCTCGAGCTCGCGCGGTTCCGGGTGGCGGTCACCCGGAAGGCGGTTCCCGGGTTGCCGAAATACGGCTGGGTGCGACGCTCGAAGGTGGCCATTCGGCATCTGGCACGCGTTGTCGCAGCAGGTCCAGAGCGAGGATCCAGCCTGGTGTGATCGTCAGCGGCTGTCGGTGGGCGGTCATAGGTTCGCGCCATGACGAACTCGAACCCGCGGCACTGGGTCGTCGTGGCCTCGCGCGACCACGCTCGGCGCGGCGCCGAGGGCGGCTTCATCATGGCCAACCACGGCAAGAAGGCACCACTGCAACGGATGTCGCGCGGCGACGGCATCCTCGTCTACTCGCCGACCACCACCTTCCCGAAGGGCGAGCCGCTGCGGGCGATCACCTTCGTCGGCGAGGTCACCGGTGAGGCACCCGAGCCGAGCGACGTCATCCCTGGTGGTTTCCGGCGCGAGGCCGACCTGCGTGAGGTCGAGCCGGTGCCGCTCGCCGACATCCGCGACCACCTGCCCGCATCGCGAATTCGGTTCGGGTGCTTCGAGATCGACCCAGCGGATGCCGAGGCGATCCGGCGGCGGGTGGTGCCCCTGGGTCGGTGACGCGAGCTGCCGGCAGGCTCAGCCGCCGAAGGTCTCCATCAGCACCTGGCGCTCGGCGGCGGTGAGGTTGGAGGCGATCAGGGTGCTGTGCATGTGCAGCCGCTCGCCCACCCGGTCGAGGTCACCGTCCTCGGTGACGACGAAGAGCGCCGACGTGCCGGGGGTGACCTGGGTGCGGATCGTCTCGAGCTGCTCCTTGCTGATGCCGGCGCTGGCGGTCATCTTGCTCAGCGCGCCGATGCCGGCGCCCACCACGCCGCCGATGACCGGCACGAAGAACAGCGCACCGATGAGCACGCCCCACAGTGCGCCCCAGCCGCTGGAGTGCCAGCGCTCCTCGTGGCCCTCGTGCGTGCTGGGCTTCGAGTCGCCCTCGGGCCAGGTGACGACGGCGTGGTCGATGACCTTGACGATGCCGTCGCGCTGGCACTGCTTCAGCGTCTCGGCCGCCTGCTGCGCGCCGTTCGGACCGTCGAACTTCCACACCGTGAACGCTGCCATCGTTGCTCCCTTGACCCGCCGGCCCCCCGCCTGTCCGGAGAGGGGTCCGGTGCTGCGCCAGACATTACCGCCGAGGTCGTCGGTAGCGAAGGGTGGCGGAGGGCCCCTCCTCGCGACAGGCTGGGCCCATGACCATGCCGACGACCTTCGTCCTGTTCGGTGCCACCGGGGACCTCGCCAAGCGCAAGCTCATCCCCGGGCTGCTGCACCTGTTCCAGTCGCGCCTCGTCGACGACCTGCGCATCGTGGGCACCTCGCTCGACGAGATCTCCCCCGACGAGTTCCGCGACCTGGCGCTGGTCGCCATCCGCGAGCACAGCACCCGCGAGATGGGGGATGCCGACTGGCGCGAGTTCGCGCAGCGCCTCGACTTCGTGCCCCTCTCGGCCGGTCCGCTGGCGCTCGGTGAGGCGGTCGGCCGGGCCGAGGAGCAGCTTCCCGGCGACCAGAACCAGCGGCTGCACTACCTCTCGGTGCCGCCGAAGGCCGCCCTCGCCGCGGTGCGCACCATCCTCGAGGCCGGCCTCGTGGTGCGCAGCCGGGTCGTCATGGAGAAGCCGTTCGGCACCGACTACGCGTCGGCGGTGGCGCTCAACGCCCAGCTGCACGAGGTCTTCGACGAGGAGCAGATCTTCCGCATCGACCACTTCCTGGGCAAGGAGCCGGCCCAGAACATCCTCGCGTTCCGGTTCGCCAACGGCCTGTTCGAGCCGATCTGGCACCGCAACAACATCTCGCACGTGCAGATCGACGTGCCCGAGACGCTCGGCCTGACCCAGCGCGGCGACTTCTACGAGGCGACCGGGGCCTACCGCGACATGGTCGTGACGCACCTGTTCCAGATCCTCGCCTTCACCGCGATGGAACCACCGACCTCACTGGAGCCGGCCGCGATCAGCCGCGAGAAGACCAAGGTGTTCCGCTCGATGCAGCCGATCCACCCGGCCGACGTGGTCCGTGGGCAGTACACCGGCTACCACGACGAGCCCGGGGTGAAGCCCGACTCCGAGACCGAGACGTTCGTCGCACTGAAGTGCTTCGTCGACAACTGGCGCTGGGCCGGGGTGCCGTTCTACCTGCGCACCGGCAAGCGGATGGCGGAGGGCGCCCGGATCATCTCGATCGCCTTCCGCGAGCCCCCGCAGTCGATGTTCCCCGCCGGCTCCGGCGTCGGCGACAACGGCCCCGACCACCTCACCTTCGACCTCGCCGACAAGTCGCGGATGTCGTTGTCGTTCTACGGCAAGCGGCCCGGCCCGGGCTTCCGGCTCGACAAGCTGTCGATGCAGTTCTCCATGCAGGAGACCTCCTGGGCGGGCGCGGTGCTCGAGGCGTACGAGCGGCTCATCTACGACGCGGCGCGCGGAGACCACACGCTGTTCACCTCGGCATCCGGCATCGAGCGGCTGTGGGACATCTCCCAGCCGCTCATCGAGAACCCGCCGACGGTGCGTCCCTACGCGCAGGGCACGTGGGGGCCGAACCAGATCCACCAGCTCATCGCGCCCTACACCTGGCGGCTGCCGTTCGAGCGGCAGTGGCGCGAGCGCAAGTTCTGAGCGCGGGCCGGCCATCCGGCATCCGGATGCCATGGTCAGGCGGCCGTCGGGCGCCCGGTCTCGGTGCGCACGATCAGCGCCCCCGGTTGCACCTCGACCTCGATGTGCGTCGCCTCGCCGATGATGTCGCCGTCGAGCTCGATCTTCTGCTCGTGGTCGACCCGCACGCCGACCGACTGGCAGCGGTAGCGGTCGAGGTTCTGGGTGGTGCGCTCGCTCTTGGTGAGCACCCGCAGGGCGACGGCCGCCCAGGCCGTGAGCCCCTTCGGCGCGATGACGACGACGTCGAGGGTGCCGTCGTCGGGCGAGGCGTCCGGCATCAGGTTGATGCCGCCGGTGAGCTTGCCGCAGTTGCCGACCAGCACGGTGCGCGCCCGCACGCTGCTGGGCTCCCCGCCGTCGATCGACAGGTGGGCCTTGAACCTCTCGACGAGCAGGTGCTTCAGGCCGGCGGGCACGTAGGCCGTCCAGCCGATCTTCGCCTTGAGCTTCTCGGAGGTGTCCTCCATGATCGCCGCGTCGAGGCCCAGGCCGGCCATCACCAGGAAGGCGTGGCGGCGCAGCCCGGCGGACGACCCCTCGCCGACGTGCTCCTCGAGGTGCACCTCGTCGGGGTTGAGCCGCATCCAGCCGACGTCGATGTGCCGGTTGCGCCCGGTGATGGCGACCTCCACCGACTTCGCCAGGTCGTCGGTGGGCATCTCGAGGTTGCGGGCGAGCAGGTTGCCGGTGCCGCCCGGGAGCAGGCCCATCGGCACGCCCGAGTCGACCATCTCCTGGGCCACGGCGCGCACGGTGCCGTCGCCGCCGAAGGCGCACACGACGTCGACGTTCGCGGCGAGCGCCTCGCGGGTCTGGCCGAAGCCGACGTCGTGCTCCGAGGTCTCGATGAACAGCGGCTCGTCCCAGCCGTGCTGCGCACAGATCCGGGAGATCACCTCGTGCACGTCGTCGCTGGTGCTGTCGAGCTTGGTGGGGTTGAGCACGACCGCCAGGCGCTTGCGCGGGGGCGGCGGGGTGTCGTCGCCGGCCCGGAAGCTGTTCCGGGCGGGGCGGCTCGACGCCTTCTTGGCATCACTGCGGGAGGACAGCAGCAGCCACAGCCCCACGACCACCAGGACCACGGCGACCGCGATGCCCACCCAGGTCCACCATGCGTTTGACACAGTGTGGAAGGTACAGCACCGCCCGGGTCTCACCGGCGGCGACGGCCCTTTCGCTGCGTAGGCTTCCCGCATGACCCCCCCGCCGCCCGAGGAAACCGCCGACCCCGGCGGCCGCGGCGACGCACAGATCGCCCCGGACGACAAGGACTGGACCTGGACCCTGCGCGAGCGGTGCCCCGACTGCGGGTTCACCGCCGCCGCCGTCGAGGCCGACGACATCGCCGGGCTGGTCACCGCGTTCACCGACCCGTGGCCCGCGGTGCTCCAGCGGCCGGATGCCGGTCGGCGCCCCACGCCGTCGACGTGGTCCCCGCTCGAGTACGCCTGCCACGTGCGCGACGTGTGCCGGCTGTTCGAGGAGCGCCTCCACCTGATGCTCGCGCAGGAGTCGCCCACCTTCGCCAACTGGGACCAGGACGAGACCGCCGTGGCCGACGCCTACGGCGAGCAGGACCCCGGCGTGGTCGCCGGCGAGCTGACCGGGGCCGGGGCATCGTTCGCGGCGGCGTACGCGCAGGTGCCGCACGACGGATGGGAGCGCACCGGCATCCGCTCGAACGGGTCGGAGTTCACCGTGCTGACGCTGGGGCGCTACGGCCTGCACGACCTGCGCCACCACCTGTGGGACGTCGGGGTCGACTCCTCGTGAAGCCCGAGCTGGTGTACCTCCTGCTCGGGGGGTCACTGCTCCTGGCCGCCGTCCTGCCCCAGCTGCTGCACCGCTGGGCGCTGTCCGCGCCCATCGTGCTGGTGGCCACCGGGATGGGCATCGGCCTGCTGCCGCCGCTGGCCGACGTCACCCTCGACCCCGTGGCCGCCCGGCCCGTGATCGAGCACATCACCGAGATCACCGTGCTCGTCGCGCTGATGGGCGTGGGGCTGGCGCTCGACCGCCCGCTGCGGTGGCGCAGCCGCGAGTCGTGGCGCGCATGGTCGCCGGCCTGGCGGCTCCTCGGCATCGCGATGCCGCTGACGATCGGCGCCGTCGCGCTGCTCGCCTGGGGTCCGCTGGGCGTCGCCGCGCCGGCCGCGCTGCTGCTCGGGGCGGCGCTGTCGCCGACCGACCCGGTGCTGGCGTCCGACGTGCAGGTGGAGGGCCCGACCCTCGAGGGTGACGTCGAGGAGATCGACGAGGAGGACGAGGTGCGGTTCGCCCTGACCAGCGAGGCCGGGCTCAACGACGGGCTGGCCTTTCCGTTCGTCTACGCGGCGATCTTCCTGGCGACGCTCGGGCCGGTGTCGCAGTGGGGGTTCGGCTGGGTCGCGTGGGAGCTGGTCGGCAAGGTGGTCGTGGGGGTGCTCGTCGGGGTGGCCGTCGGGTGGGGGATGGCGCGGCTCGCGTTCCGGGCGCCCGCCCGCTCGCTGCGCCTGGCCGAGATCGGCGAGCCGCTGCTCGCCCTCGCGGCCCTCCTCCTCGCCTATGGCGCCGCGGAGCTGGTCGGGGGCTACGGCTTCCTCGCCGTCTTCGCGAGCGCGCTGACCGTCCGCTCGGTGGAGCGCGACCACGACTACCACCGGCACATGCACGAGGTCATCAACCGGCTCGAGACGCTGCTGACCCTCGTGGTGCTGCTCGGCCTCGGCTTCGCGCTGACCAACGGCCTGCTCGAGAACCTCGACTGGCGGGGGGTGCTCGTCGCCCTGTCCCTGGTGCTCGTCATCCGGCCTGTGGCGGGCTGGCTGTCGTTCCTCGGGCACCGCAGCCAGGTGGGGGCCAAGGGGCTCGACCACCGGGAGCGGTGGGTCGTCGCGTTCTTCGGCGTGCGTGGAGTCGGCTCGATCTACTACATCGCCTACGCGGCAGGTGCCGCGACGTTCCCCGAGGAGCGGTGGCTGTGGTCGACGGTCGGTTTCACGATCGCGCTCTCCGTGGTGCTGCACGGCATTCTCGCGACGCCGGTGATGACCCGGCTCGACCGGCTGCGCGACGACGCCGCACAGAACAGCGGTGCGCGCCGTGGGGACCCTGCTCCACACTGAGTCGTATGCCGTCGCCCTCCACGCTGTTCACCTTCGCCATCGCGTCGGCGGTGATCATCGCCATCCCCGGCCCGAGCGTGCTGTTCACGATCGGTCGGGCCCTGTCGTCCGGGCGCCGCGAGGCCCTGCTCACCGTGGTCGGCAACGCGCTCGGCATCCTCACCCAGATCTGCGCGCTGGCCGTTGGCCTCGGGCCGCTCATCGCCGCGAGCGCCACCGCCTACACCGCGCTCAAGGTGGTGGGGGCCGGCTACCTGATCTGGCTCGGGGTGCAGGCGATCCGGCACCGCCGGGCCCTGGCCGAGGCGTTCGATGCCGGGGTGCCGGTAGCCACGCCGAGCCTGCACGCGGTGCGGGCCGGCTACGTCGTGGGGGTGACCAACCCCAAGACGATCGTGTTCTTCGCGGCGCTGCTGCCGCAGTTCGTGGTGCAGACCTCGCCGGTGTTGCCGCAGCTGGTGGCGCTCGGGCTGGTGTTCGCGGTGCTGGCGTTGCTGATGGACGGCACCGTCGCGCTGGTGGCCAGCCGGGCCCGGGACTGGTTCGCCTCGTCACCGCGCCGCATGGAGCGGGTCGGTGGCGCCGGCGGCCTGATGATGGTCACCCTCGGCACCGGGCTGCTGCTCACCGGCCGCGCCGACTGAAATCCTTGAGTCAGCCCGCGAAGAAGACCCAGTGCCACCACTGCGTCGCGAAGTTCGCGTCGACCCGCTCGACCTGCTCGACGTGCGGCAGGCCGTCGAGCACCGCGAGGGCGGTGACGCGTTCCGGATGGTCGAGCGCGGTGCGATAGGCCACCTCGTGGCCACGGTCATGGCCCGCCACCGCGAAGAGCTCATGACCCAGGTGCGTCATCAGGGCCACGACGTCGTACGCCATTGAGCGGTTGCTGTAGCGCTCGTGTCGCTCGTCCGGCATCATCGGGGCACTCTCGCACGGGCAGAACGGCATTCGGAGGTTTTGCCTCCCGTGACCTGAGCCTTCCGCGAAGTCAGGAGCACTCCGCCAAGTCATGGGCGCATACGGCCCTGACTCCGCGAGAACCTCCTGAGCGCGCGAAGTGCTCCTGACTCCGCGCCCGTACCTGTGGTCCGGGGTCAGCAGTACCTGCGAGTTGGGCCCGCCGACCGCCGCGGCGCACGATCTACTCGGTCGGCTCGAGGTACTCCATGGGGCGCAGCCCGGAGGTGAGCCGGCGCACGAGGAGTGCGGCGAGGGCTGCCGCGGCGACGGAGGCGAGTGAGGAGCCGAACGAGAGCCAGCTCTGCGTGCGCATCGTCGAGATCAGGTCGAAGCCGTCCTGCGACCCCGACACGGCGTCGACGGTACGGCTCGTCGAGTCGAACAGGCTCATCGTGAGGAAGGCCGCCCACCAGGAGCGCACGAGCCAGCGCTTGCGGTCCGGCCCAGTGGCGCCCATCGCCGACCGGATGCCGTCCCTCAGGTCGCGCACGAGCTGGAACGGTCGGAGCAGGTTGAGGATCGGCACGAACCAGGCACCGATCGTCCAGCCGCGGCCGTGCTGCAGACGCACGGGGTCGACCCGGTCGCTGTTGTACGCCTTCCACAGCCAGACGACGAAGACCACACCGGTGACGGCGTACAGCAGGCCGCTCATCCCACCCACCACGAGATCGACCAGGTCGACCCGGTTGCCCTCCGCCACCGTGATGGTCTCGGGCGCCCGCAGCCACCGGTTGAGCACCGACACGACCCACACGGCCACGAGCGCACCGACGACGGAGACCGCCACCTGCACGTAGAACAGCCCCCGCAGCCAGCCGGCCAGGGTGAAGAACCCCGGCCGCAGGGAGGTGCGGCCCGGGAAGACGCTGCCGTGGCGCAGCCGCGGGGTCCACTGGGTTCCGTCCCAGAAGCGCTCCCGACGCGCGGTCGGGGCGTAGGGGTCGAGGTGCCAGCCCGGCACGGCCACCATCGCGCCCGAGCCCAGCGGGGCGCCGAACGCGGCCCCGGCCACCCCGGCATCCGGAACCCGCGGCGTTCCCGGTGCCGCCATCCAGCTGTCGGTCCAGCCGACGCCGTCCCACTTGCGCAGCCTGGCCGCGTCCTCGGGGTCGGGGTACCAGCCCGAGGGCTTCGTGCGGTTCGACGTCTCGCTCATGGCGGGCATCATCGATGCCGGCGGGGGCCACCGCCACCCCCTCCGGGGATATCTGCGAGAAGTCGCAACTGCCCCGCCGATAAACTCGCGCCGTGATCGACATCAAGGTGCTCCGGGACGACCCCGACCTCGTCCGTGCCAGCCAGCGTGCACGGGGTGAGGACGAGGGCGTCGTCGACGCCATCCGCGCCGCCGACGAGCGCCGCCGCAGCTCGCTGACCGCGTTCGAGCGGCTGCGGGCCGAGCAGAAGTCGATGGGCAAGGACGTCGCGAAGGCGCAGGGCGACGAGAAGCAGGCCCTGCTCGCGCGCACCAAGGCGATCTCGGCCGAGGTCAAGACGCTCCAGTCGACCGCCGACGAAGCGCAGACCGAGCTCGATCGGCTGCTGCGCACCATCGGCAACGTCGTCGAGCCCGAGGTGCCGATGGGCGGCGAAGACGACTACGTCGTCGTCGAGACCATCGGCACGGCCCGCGACTTCGCCACCGAGGGGTTCGAGCCTCGCGACCATCTCGCGCTCGCCGAGGGGCTCGACGCCATCGACATGGAGCGCGGGGCCAAGGTCTCGGGCGCACGGTTCTACTTCCTCAAGGGCGTCGGGGCCCGGCTCGAGATGGGGCTGCTCACCTACGCGATGAACCGCGCCATCGCGGCTGGCTTCGTGCCGCTCATCACCCCCACCCTCGTCAAGAGCGACGTGATGGCGGGCGCCGGCTTCCTCGACAACCACGCCGACGAGGTCTACCGGCTCGAGGCCGACGACCTCTACCTCACCGGCACCTCGGAGGTGGCGCTGGCCGGCTACCACGCCGACGAGGTGGTCGACCTCGGCGCAGGCCCGATCCGCTACGCCGGGCAGTCGACCTGCTACCGCCGCGAGGCCGGGTCATACGGCAAGGACACCCGCGGCATCATCCGCGTGCACCAGTTCAACAAGATCGAGATGTTCGTCTACTGCCGCCCCGACGACGCCGCGGCCGAGCACGAGCGCCTGCTCGACTTCGAGAAGGAGATGCTCGCCGCCGTCGAGCTGCCCTACCGCATCATCGACACCGCGGCCGGCGACCTCGGCGGCCCCGCCGCGCGCAAGTACGACTGCGAGGCGTGGGTGCCCACCCAGGGCCGCTACCGCGAGCTCACCTCGACCTCGAACTGCACCACCTTCCAGGCCCGCCGGCTCAACACCCGGTTCAAGGGCGAGCACGGCAACGAGGTCGCCGCCACCCTCAACGGCACCCTCGCCACCACCCGCTGGATCGTCGCCATCCTCGAGAACCACCAGCAGGCCGACGGCTCCGTGGTGGTGCCCGAGGCGCTGCGCCCGTACGTCGGCCTCGACGTGCTCACCCCCGTCCGCTGACGGAGGCGGATCGACCGACAGGTCCCCCGACAGGAGGAGGCCGCACCTCCTCCGGTGTACCTACGCTGGGTCGTATGCCGTCGAGCCGTGCCAGCCTGCCCACTCGGGTCGGGGCCTTCTTCGGTGCCGACGACCCGTGGGAGCGGCCTCGCCCGCCGGTCGGCCGCGAGGACGTGCTGCTCGCCGCGATCGTCGCCGTCGTCGGGCTGGTCTCGCTCGAGCTGGTGCGCAGCGTCGGCGTCCTCGACCACCTCACCGCACCCTGGCCGGTGCAGTCGCTGGCCGTGCTCACCGGGTCCGCACTGCTGGTCGGCCGACGCCGCTGGCCGCTCGTCGTGGCGGCGCTCGCCGCGACCCACATGCTGGTCGTCGGCGTGACCATGCCCGAGGTGATGGGCCAGTTCACCCTTCAGCTGGTCTACTTCGTCGCCATCCTCTCCGGAGTCTCCTGGGCGCGGGACCGACGGCTGATGGTCGGCGTCATCGGCGCGATCGTGCTGGTCATGTTCGTCTGGATCGCGTTGCAGTTCGCCGTCGGCTCGGCCATCCAGGACCTCGTCGACGACAGCCGCGGCACGACGCGCGACGGGGTCCTCGCCCCCATCCCCGCAGCGGTCGCCCTCACCCTGGTGATCAACGCCGCCTACTTCGGGGGCGCGGTGCTGGGCGGTCAGATCTCGTGGCGCAACGCCCGGCAGAAGGCCCTGCTGTCCGAGCAGGCCGCCACCATCCGCACGCAGAGCGACACCCTGCGCCGTCGCGCCGTCACCGACGAGCGGCTGCGTATCGCCCGCGAGCTCCACGACGTCGTGGGGCACCACGTGTCGGTCATCGGCATCCAGGCTGCGGCCGCGCGGCGGGTCATCGACCGCGACCCGGATGCCGCGGCGGCCGCCCTCGGAGACATCGAGCGCTCGTCGCGCGAGGCCGTGACCCAGATGCGCGGTCTGCTCGGCACCCTGCGCGACCTCGGCGAGCAGGCGGAGGAGCGCGACGACCGCGCCCCGGAGCCCGGGGTCGACGACCTGCCCGCGCTAGCGGCCGAGCGCACTGCGGCCGGCCTGGTCACGGCGCTCGACGTCGTCGAGTCCACACCCGGTGCGGCACGACAGCTTCCGGCACCGCTCGGGCTGTCGCTCTACCGCGTCGCTCAGGAGGCGCTCGCCAACACCACCAAGCACTCGACCGCCCGCTCGGCGCGCGTCGTGCTGCGCGTGGAGGACCGCACCCCGGCGCCCTACGCCGAGGTCGAGGTGCTCGACGACGGGCGGCCGCGGGGCGCCACCTCCGGGTCGGGCCTGGGCCACCTGGGCATGCGCGAGCGGGCGGCCGGCATGCGCGGCGAGGTCGAGATCGGCCCGCGGCCGACCGGCGGCTACCGGGTGCGGGTGCGCGTGCCGCTCGAGGTCGACCGTGCCTGAGGCCGACCCGACGTTGCGCGTGCTCATCGTCGACGACCAGCACCTCGTGCGCTCGGGCTTCCGGATGATGCTCTCGGTCGAGCCCGACCTCGAGGTGGTGGGCGAGGCCAGCACCGGCGCGATGGCCGTCGAGCAGGCCCGCGCGCTGCGGCCCGACGTCGTGCTGATGGACGTGCAGATGCCGGTCATGGACGGCATCGAGGCCACCCGCGCCCTCGTGGCCGAGGACCTGGGCCGGGTGCTGATCCTCACCACCTTCGACCGCGACGACTACGTGTTCGACGGCCTCCAGGCCGGCGCCAGCGGGTTCCTGCTCAAGAACGCCGAGCCAGACCAGCTCGTCGACGCCGTGCGGGCCGTCGGCCACGGCCACGCGCTGCTCGCCCCCGAGGTGACCCGCCGGGTCATCGCCCGGATGACGACCGCCCGCGGCGGCCGACCGCGGCCGGATGCCGGGCCCCCGCCGCCCGGGGCGGCCGCCGGCCTGCACGGGCCCGCCGTCGACGCGCGGCTCGGCGGGTTGGACCGGCTCACCGACCGGGAGCGGGAGATCCTCGTGCTCGTCGCGCGCGGGATGTCGAACAGCGAGATCGCGGCCCACCTGTTCCTCGGCGAGGCGACCGTGAAGACGCACGTGTCGAGCTGCCTGGCCAAGCTGCACGTGCGCGACCGGGTGCAGGCGGTGGTGCTGGCCTACGAGGCCGGGCTCGTCCTCCCGGCGGAGGGCTGAGGTTCCCCCTGCGGGCTGATCCGGCGACCGCTCCGCACACCTAGCGTGGCGGCATGGGACAGATCGAGACACGGGGGCTGAGCCGCACCTTCGGCGACGTGCGCGCCGTCGACGGGGTCGACCTGGTCGTGCGACCGGGGGGCCTGACCGGCTTCGTCGGCGGCAACGGGGCAGGCAAGACGACGACGATGCGGATGGTCATGGGGGTGCTGCGCCCGGATGCTGGGCAAGTGCTCTGGGACGGCCGGCCGATGACGGCCGCCGACCGGCAGCGCTTCGGCTACATGCCCGAGGAGCGCGGGCTCTACCCCAAGCAGAAGGTGGCCGACCAGCTCGCCTACCTCGGGCGGCTGTCCGGGATGCCGGGTGCGGCCGCACGTGCCGCCGTCACCGAGCACCTCGAGCGCTTCTCCCTCACCGACCGCGCCGGTGACCGGGTCGAGTCGCTGAGCCTGGGCAACCAGCAACGCGTGCAGATCATCGCCGCACTGCTCCACGAGCCCACCGCCCTGGTGCTCGACGAGCCGTTCTCCGGACTGGACCCCACCGCCGTCGACGCGATGGCCGACGTGCTGCGTGGCCGGGCCGCCGCCGGCGTGCCGGTGCTGTTCAGCAGCCACCAGCTCGACCTCGTCGAGCGGCTGTGCGACAGCCTCGTCGTGCTCGCGCGGGGGCGGGTCGTCGCGCAGGGCACCGTCGAGGCGCTGCGCGCCGGCGGCCCGGCGCGCTACCGGCTCGCCACGGGCGGCGACGTGGGCTGGGTGCGTGACGTGCGCGGCATCCACGCCCATGACGTCGACGGCGGCACCGCCCTCCTCGAGCTCGTCGAGCCCGGAGCCGAGCAGGTGGTGCTCCGCGAGGCGGTGCAGCGCGGGCCGGTGCACGAGTTCGCCCGGGTGGTCCCAGCCCTGTCCGAGATCTACCGCGAGGTGACCGCATGAGCGCCACGACCGAGCAGCAGCACCGACACCACGACGTGCAGCACGACCGCGGCCAGGCGCCGCCCACCGACGACACCCTGCGCCACCCGTGGGTGCTCGTCGCCCGGCGCGAGCTCGCGACCAAGCTCGTCGACCGCACCTTCCTCGTGGGCACCCTGCTGACGATGGCGATGATCGTCGCATTCGTCGTCATCCAGGCCGTGCTCTCGGACCGGGTCAAGGACTACGACGTCGCGGCGACGCCGGCCGCCGCCAGCATGGCGGATGCCGTGGCCGACCGGGCGGCCGACGTCGACGACGGCGTCCGCGTCACGGTGTCACGGGTGCCCGACGACGCGGCTGCCGACGCGGCATTGCGCGACGACACGGCCGACGTCTGGCTCACCCAGCGCGGCGGCGCCTGGGTGCTCGTCGGCCGCGACGAGGTGCCGAGCGCTCTCGAGGCGGTCACGGCGACCATCGTGCGGGACACCACACTGGCTCAGAACGCCTCTGCCGCAGGCACGTCCCTCGCCACGCTGACCGCAGGTGCCGAGCTGACGACCGACGTGCTCGTCGGCGACGCCGACCAGCGCGACTTCGCCCAGGGGATGGCCTTCGCCCTGGCCTTCCTCTTCTACCTGTCGTCGGTCATCTTCGGGATGACCCTCGCGGGCAGCGTCGTCGAGGAGAAGCAGTCGCGCATCGTCGAGATCATCGCCACCAAGATCCCGGTGCGCCAGCTGCTCGCCGGCAAGGTCCTCGGCAACACCGCGCTCGCCGTGGGGCAGATGGCGCTCTACGCCGCGCTCGGCCTGATCGGGCTGTCGTTCACGTCTTTCGGGTCGTTCCTGCCGTCGGTCAGCGGGGCGTTGGGCTGGTTCCTCGTGTTCTTCCTGGTCGGCTTCCTGCTCATCGCCTGCCTGTGGGCCGTGGCCGGAGCGCTCGCCAGCCGCACCGAGGACCTGCAGTCGACGTCCACCCCGATCACCATGCTCCTGCTCGCCATCTTCTTCGGCTCGGCGTTCCTCGACGGCACGGCGCAGACCATTGCCAGCTACGTGCCGCCGGCGTCGGCGCTGCTCATGCCGCAGCGCATCCTCGAGGGCACGGCTGCCTGGTGGGAGCCGTTCGTTGCCCTGGCCATCCTGCTCGCTGCGGCGGCCGTGGTGATCCTCGCGGCGGAGCGCCTCTACCGCCGCTCCCTGCTGCAGACCTCCGGGCGGCTCTCGGTGCGTCAGGCGTGGTCCACGCCGGAGTGAGGCGCCGGCCGATGGTGGCTTGACGTTCGCCGGCGACCTGTGACTAAGGTAAGCCTTACCTAACTTACCGACTCACGTCGCACCGCCCGGAGGTCCGAATGCCGTCCCGTCGCCACCTGCTCGCCGCCGTCCCGGCGCTCGCCGTCGCCCTCGCCGGCTGCGCCACCGGCCCGACGGATGCCGGGGTCACCGGGTCGGCGAGCGCGGGCGCCTCGGCCGACGCCACGGCATACCCGGTGACGATTCGCCACGCGCACGGGACGACGACGATCGCGAAGGCGCCGAGCCGGGTCGCCACCATCGGCTGGGCCGACGCCGACGTCGTGGCCGCGCTCGGGGTGGTGCCGGTGGGGGCACCGAAGATCACCTGGGGCGGCAACGCGAAGGGCTCGACCGACTGGTTCGACGCGGCGGCGGCGAGGCTCGGCGTGCAGGACGGCGACATCGCCCGCTACGACGACTCGGCCGGCATCCCGTTCGACGACATCGCGGCCACCCGCCCCGACCTCATCCTCGGCCTCAGCTCGGGGGTGTCGAAGGAGGACTACGACAAGCTCGGCAAGATCGCGCCGGTGGTCGCGTACACGACCGCCCCGTGGGGAACGCCGTGGCAGGAGCAGCTGACCACCATCGGCACGGCACTCGGCAGGCCGGCGCAGGCCGCCGCCCTGCTCGCCGACACCACCAAGGCCATCGACGACGCGGTCGCCGCGAACCCGCAGCTCAAGGGCAAGAAGGCGGCGTGGGCGTGGTTCAGCCCCACCGACCTGTCCACGGTCGGGCTCTACACGACCTCCGACCTGCGCCCGCAGATGCTGCGCGAGTTCGGCCTGGTCGACTCGCCCACCGTCGTGCAGCTCAGCGAGGCCAACCAGGGCGCGTTCTCGGTGAACCTCTCGGCCGAGAAGGCCTCGACGCTCGACGCAGACGTCGTCGTGTTCTACGCCGAGAAGGGCGCGGGGGCCAAGGAGATCACCGGCAACGCCCTGCTCGGCCAGATCCCGGCGCTGAAGAAGAAGCAGTACGTCGCGAGCGCCGACAACGCCGTGGCCCTGTCGATGTCGCTGCCCAGCCCGCTGTCGGTGCGCACTGCCGTCGACGAGTTCCTGCCCAAGATCGTTGCCGCGCTGGGCGGGACCCCAGCGTCGTGACGACCGCGACCGCCCCCCACCCGCGCCGAGTGCGGAAGTGGTCGCTGGGGCAGCCACGTGCGCACTCGCGGATGGGTGGTCGGGTGCCGCTGGGCGCCGCCGTCGCCGGCGGTGCTGTGCTCACCGTCGTCGCGGCGCTGCTCTCGGTGTTCGTCGGCGTGCAGCCGCTGGCCCCGGCGGCGGTGCTCGACGCGCTGCGCGGGATGCCGGGCGACGGCGAGACCGCCGCGATCATCGCCTCCCGCGTCGACCGCACCCTCATCGCACTCGTCGTGGGTGCCGCGGTGGCCCTGAGCGGGGTGGTGCTGCAGGGACTGACCCGCAACCCGATCGCCGAGCCCGGCATCCTCGGGCTCAACTCGGGGGCCGCGCTCGCGGTGGTGGTCGGCATCCGCTTTCTCGGGCTCACGACGGTGACGGGATACGTCGTCGCCGCCATCGTCGGAACCGTCGTCGTGGCCGTACTGGTGCAGTCGCTCACCATGGTGGCGCCCCGACGCAGTGCCGCCGTCTCGCTGGCGCTCGCCGGTGCGGCGGTGATGGCGTTGTCGCAGAGCCTGATCGGGGCCGTGCTCGTGACCGACCGGGGTGCCCTCGACAGCTTCCGCTTCTGGCAGGTCGGCTCCGTCGCCGGCCGCGACGCCGGCCAGGTGCTCGACGTCCTGCCCGTGCTCGCCGTCGGCGCGGTGCTCGCGCTCGCCTCGGGCCCGACGCTCGATGCGGTCGCGCTCGGCGACGACGTCGCCCGGGGCCTGGGCCAGCACGTGCTGCTGAACCGCGGGCTCGCGGCCGGCGGAGCGGTGCTGCTGGCGGCCGCCGCCACCGCGCTCGCCGGGCCGATCGCCTTCGTCGGCCTGGTCGTGCCGCACGCGGTGCGGGCCGTCGTCGGGGTCGGTCACCGCCGGGTGCTCGTGGTGTCGCTGCTCGTCGGCGGCGCGTTCGTGGTGCTGGCCGACGTCGTGGGTCGCCTGGTCGCCGCGCCCTCGGAGGTGCAGGCCGGCATCGTCTGCGCCGTGCTCGGGGCACCGGTGCTGGTCGCCGTGGTGCGCCGGGCCAAGGGGCTCGGATGACGGCCGCCACCCTCGACGTCCTGGCCGCCGCCCGCCGCGGCCCGCGTCGGCGACGCGCCCTCGTCGTCACCGTGCTCGTGCTGCTGTTGATCGGGCTGGTGCTGGTGCGCGCGCTGCTCGGCGACTACCGCGTCTCGCTGCCCGACGCGCTCCGCATCCTCGGCGGCGAGCAGGTCCCCGGGGCGTCGTTCGTGCTGATGGAGTCGACCCTGCCGCGCGCGGTGATGGCCGTGCTCGCCGGCGCGGCGTTCGGGGCGGCGGGTGCCGCCTTCCAGGTGCTGCTGCGCAACCCCCTCGCCAGCCCCGACGTGCTCGGCATCACCCTGGGCGCCAGCGCCGGTGCGGTGCTGGCCGTCGTCGTGTTCGGGTGGCGCGGCACGCCGGTCACCCTGGCGGCACTCTCCGGAGCCGTGCTGGCTGCGGCGCTCATCCTCAGCCAGGCGGGCGGTCGCGGCGGGGCGACCGGCCGGATGGTGCTCGTGGGCGTGGCGCTCGCGGCGGGCCTGTCCGCCGTCGTGCACTGGGTGCTCGTGCGCGCCAGCATCTACCAGGCCCAGGACGCCCTGGTCTGGCTCAGCGGCAGCCTCAACTCGGTCTCCTGGGCCGAGATCGGGCGACTGCTCGCGATCGACGCCCTGCTCCTGCCGTTGCTGCTCGTCCTCGCCAGACCCCTGCCGGTGCTCGGCCTCGGCGACGACCTCGCGGCCGGCCTCGGCGTGCGGGTGGGACCGCTGCGCGCCGGCGTCACGGCGGCCGTGGTCGCACTCGTCGCGGCGGCCACGGCGGTTGTCGGGCCGATCGCCTTCGTCGGGTTCCTCAGCGGCCCCATCGCCCGGCGCCTCGTGCCCGGCCGCCCCGCGATCGGCGTCGGTGCCCTCGTGGGCGCGGTCGTCGTGCTGGCCGCCGACCACGTCGCTGCCTACGGCATCCCGGGCACGGCCCTGCCGGTCGGCGTCGTCACCGGCCTGCTCGGCGCGCCGGTGCTGCTCTGGATGCTCCGCTCCCGACCCACGACCTCGGAGGGCCGATGACCATGACCGACCCCACCACCCACGTCCTTGCCTCGAACGTGGGTGAAGAACGCCGTCAGGACAACGGTTTTCACCCACGTTCGCGAGTGGAGGGCGTACGACTGCGCGCGGATGCCGTGCGCCTGGGCTACGACGGACGCGTCGTCGTCGACGGGGTCACCCTGGAGGTGCCCACCGGGCGGGTGACCGTGGTCGTCGGGCCCAACGGGTGCGGCAAGTCGACCCTGCTGCGTGGCCTCGGCCGGCTGCTGCGCCCCAGTCGTGGTGCGGTGCTGCTCGACGGCGACGAGATCGGCACCCTGCGCACCCGCGAGGTGGCCCGCCGCCTCGGCCTGCTGCCGCAGCAGCCCGTCGTGCCCGAGGGGGTCAGCGTGCTCGAGCTCGTCGAGCGCGGCCGCCATCCGCACTCCGGCCTGCTGCGCACCTGGAGCCGCGCCGACGAGGCGGCCGTCGCCGCGGCGCTCGAGCGCACCGACCTGGCGCACCTCGCGGCGGTGCCGGTCGACAGCCTGTCCGGCGGTCAGCGGCAACGGGTCTGGCTCGCCATGGTGCTGGCCCAGGCGACCCCGGTGCTGCTGCTCGACGAGCCGACCTCGTTCCTCGACATCGCCCACCAGCTCGACGTGCTCGACCTCGTGCGCCGGATGTGCGAGGAGTCGGGCACCACCGTCGTCATGGTGCTGCACGACCTCGCGATGGCCGCCCGCTACGCCGACCACCTCGTGGCCATGCGCGACGGCCGGGTCGTGGCCGAGGGGACGCCGGCCGAGGTCGTCACCCCCGAGGTGATCGAGGACGTCTTCGGCGTCGCCGCCACCGTGCTCACCGACCCGGCGTCGGGTGCACCCGTCGTCATCCCCCGCAGGAGGACCGCATGACCACCATCGCCGAGCCGCTCGTGCGCACCCAGCCCGCGCAGTTCGAGGCGACCGTCGTCGCCGTGACCGACCTGGGCGGCGGGATGACGCGGGTCACCTGCGCGGCCGACGGCCTGCGCAGCTTCGTGCCGTGCGGACCCGACGAGTACGTCGGCCTGCTGATGCCGCCCGCCGGCCGGCCGCTCGTGATGCCCGACCCCGAGCCGGTGGACGTGCGAGCCAGCGTGGCTGCGCTGCCGGATCCCGACCGGCCGGCGCTGCGCTGGTACACCATCCGCGAGCACGACCCGGTGCTCGGCCGGGTCGACCTCGACATCGTGACGCACGGTGACAGCGGGCCCGGTTCGGCGTGGACCTGCCGGGCGCGCCCGGGTGACCCGGTCGGCATCCGGGCCGGTGGCGCGTTGTACCGCGGCGGTGGGGTGCGCGGCCGGCAGGTGCTCGTCGCCGACGAGACCGCGGTGCCGTCGGTGGCTGCCATCCTCGACTCGTGGGGCGGCGCCGGCGACGCGCGCGACCACGGGGTCGAGGTGCACGTCGAGGTGGCCGACCCCGCCGTGCTGGCGGCCTACGACCTGGGGGACGCCACCGTGCACCGTCGGGCGGGGCGGCCGGGCAGCACGCTGGTGCCGGCCCTCCAGGTGGCCCTGGCCGCGGCGGGCGGCCCGGTCGCGTACGGGTGGGTGTGCGGCGAAGCGGGCCTGGTCGCCGGCGCCCGGCGCGCGCTGCGGGGGCACGGCACGGACCGCCGCAGCATCTTCACCTGCGGCTACTGGAAGCTCGGGCGGGCGCGTCCGTGAGGCCTCACCACGCCTGCAGGTCGGTGGGCACCAGCTCGATGACGACGTGGAACTTCTCGGCGATCGGCTCGAGCCCCATGCCGTAGGCGACCATCGCCTCGGCGTACTTGGCGCGGTAGGCCTCGCCGATCTCGGGCAGCCACTGCGGGGCCGTGCGGTCGCTGAGAACCGCGGGGCCGGAGAGCACGACCACGCCGTTGCCGTCGGCGCGCGTGTGCAGGTGCAGCAGGGCGGGCGAGCCGCGCCGCACGTTGGCGACCTTGGTGGTGCGCGGCTCGCTCATCACCAGCAGCCGGTCGTGGTGCCAGAGGAACCAGACCGGCACCGCGTGCGGTGACCCGTCGGCACGCACGGTGGTGAACCAGCCGATGTGGTCGTCGGCCAGCCGGGCCAGGACGTCGGCGTGCGTGGGGTCGGCGGGGTCGAGCCGTAGGGGCTGCTTCTGCGTCATGCGCCGACGCTACGCGCGGGCGCCGACACCGGCATCCACACCGACCCGCCGCCCGGACACCGTTCCCACGCCCCCAGCACCCCCCGGTAGCGTCGGCGGTGATGACCACTCCACACCTCGTCGCCCTCGACATCGACGGCACCACGGTCAACCACGAGGGCGAGCTCTCCGACGCCGTCCGCGAGACCGTGCGTGCCGTCGCCGACGCCGGGCACCACGTCACCATCGCCACCGGGCGCGCCATCATCGGCACCCTGCCGGTGCTCGACCGGCTCGGGCTCACCACCGGGTATGCCGTGTGCGCCAACGGCGCCGTCACGCTGCGGCTCCACCCCGACCTCGACCTCGGCTACGAGATCCTCGAGGCGGTGACCTTCGACCCCGGCCCGGCGCTGCTGGTGCTGCGCGAGCACTTCCCCTCGGCGCTCGTCGCGGTGGAGGAGCTCGGCGTGGGGTTCAAGGTGACCGCGCCGTTCCCAGACGGCGAGCTCGACGGGGACCCGCGGGTCGTCCCGTTCGAGGAGCTGATGGCCACCCCGGTCACCCGCCTCACGCTGCGCGACCCGTCGAGCACCAGTGAGGAGTTCATCGAGCGCACCAAGGACATCGGCCTGCACGGCGTCGAGTACGCCGTCGGCTGGAGCGCCTGGCTCGACATCAACCCCGAGGGCGTGTCGAAGGGTGCTGCGCTCGAGGCCATCCGGCGCCGCCTCGGCGTCGAGCCGATGCACACGGTGGCCGTCGGCGACCAGCGCAACGACCTCGAGATGCTGCGCTGGGCCGCCCGCGGGGTGGCCATGGGCAACGCGCCCGACGAGGTCAAGGCCGCCGCCGACGAGGTGGCCGGCGATGTCGACGACGACGGTCTGGTGCCGGTGCTGCGCGCCCTGCTCTGACGGCCGTGAAGTCGGCGCGCACGCAAGCCGCCGCGGCATCCGCGCCGGTGGGAAGGTGAGCGGATGGACACCACGCACGCCACCACCGCCGCCCGCGAGGCCGGCAACAGCGCCGTCGTCGAATGGGGCGCCCGCCTGGGCTACGCCACGCTCGGGCTGCTCCACCTGCTCATCGCCTGGATCGCCCTGAAGGTGGCGTGGAACATCGGCGGCGGCTCGAAGCAGGCCGACACCTCCGGCGCCCTGCAGACCCTCACCACCTCGGGTACCGGGGTCTTCCTGCTCTGGGTGTGCGTCGTCGGCTTCCTCCTGCTGGCCGTGTGGCAGCTGTTCGAGGCGGCGATCGGCTACGGCGAGACCTCCGACCGGCTCAAGGCGGCCGCCAAGGGCGTCACCTACCTCTTCTTCGCCTTCACGACGTTCAAGGTGGCCCAGGGGAGCAGCTCCTCGGCCGAGAAGCAGACCGAGGACTTCACCGCCAGCCTGATGACCAGCCCCGGTGGCCGGCTGCTCGTGGGGGTCGTCGGGCTCGTCGTGCTCGGCATCGCCGGCTACCACGTCTACAAGGGCTGGACGAAGAAGTTCCTCGAGGACCTGCGCGAGCGCCCCGGCGACTGGGCCGTCACCGCGGGGCGCATCGGCTACATCGCCAAGGGCGTGGCGCTGGTCATCGTCGGCTTCTTCTTCCTCGTCGCCGCCTGGCAGGCCAACCCCGACAAGGCGCAGGGCCTCGACGGCGCGCTGAAGACCCTCAAGGACGCGCCGTTCGGCCCGTTCCTGCTCACCCTCGTGGCGGTCGGCATCGCCGCCTACGGCGTCTACTCCTTCGCCCGCTCGCGCTACGCGCGGGTCTGAACGCCGTTCTCCTCGCTGCCCGCCCGCGACTTAGTGGACGCACCGGATGCCGGCTCGCGGCGCAGGTAGTTCCAGGCCAGCAGCGCACAGAGCAGGCCGTTGAGGATGCCGACGACGATGTCCGACACGTGGTGCGCGCCGCGGTAGAGGCGGGCGTACGACACGAGCAGCGGCGCCAGGATGCACAGCACGATGACGACGCGGCGCACGACGACGTTCGAGATGCGGGTCGCCATCAGCGCGAACGAGACGTACAGCGCGGTGGAGGCACCGACGTGACCGCTGGGGTAGCTCGACGTCGGCGGGGTCGGGTCGAGCCGCTCGACCGGGGGCCGCTCGCGGCCAACGACGGCGGTGGCGATGACGAACACCGTGGCCTGCAACGAGATCGCGATCAGGGGGATGATGGCGAACCACCACTCCTTGGTGCGCCACCAGACGATCGCCGTGACGATGACGCCCACCGCGATGACGTACTCGGTGTTGCCGATCATCGACATGAACTTGGTGATGGTGTTCCAGGTCTCGGTGCGGCCGGCCTCGAAGGACTTGCTGATGCCGTTCTCCGACGTCCCGACCGACTTCAGGGGCCCTGTGAGGAGGAAACCGAAGCCGACGATGACGGCGAAGATGGCGACGGCGGGCAGCACGGCCCGCACGGCCACGTCGCGCAGCGCCGAGGTGAACTTCGGGCGGCTGTGGTCGTCGTCCCAGCGGGTGAGGAACGGCATCAGGTCTCCTGGGGGTTGGGTGGGCCGACGTCGGGGTCGTCAGCCTCGGTGGGGTCAGGGGGGTTCCAGCCGACGTAGCCGGCGTAGGAGGCGAGGGCCAGGCCGACGCCGGTGAGCACGCCGACCGTGACGTCGCTCGGGTAGTGCACGCCGAGCAGCACCCGGTCGAGCGCGGTGACGAGCACGACGAGCACGGCGAGCACGACCGCCGTGACCCGGGCCCAGAGCGGCTTGAGCAGGGGCCACAGCAGGATGACGACGATGGTCGCCCAGGCGGCGGAGTTCAGTGCGTGGCCCGAGGGGAAGGAGTAGCCGGGCGCCCGGGAGAGGGGGTCCTCGACCACCGGGCGGGCTCGCTGGAACACCGACTTGGCGACCAGCCCGATGAACCAGGCGACCATCATCGTGCCGAAGGCCCACCAGGCGCGGGTGCGCAGCCCCTTGGCCAGCCACACCCACAGGCACAGCGCGGTGCCGACGGCGTAGAGCCGGATCGGCTGGGTGAGCCACTGCCAGGCGACGAGGAAGGACCGGAGCCCGTCGCGGGGGCGGGCGAACGAGGTGGCGGCCGCGATGAGCTCGTCGTCGAGGGTCTGCAGCGGGCCCCACTTGCTGCGCACCAGGAACCCGACGCCGAACAGCACCACCGCGACGGCCACCCCGTAGGCGAGGGCTCGGCCGAGCCGGCGTCCGTGGGTGCGGGTCGGCGTCTCCGCCGTCGTGCTGCTCACCGACCTGTTCTACCCGAATGTCGCGGCGAGAAGCGGTTCGCGTGACCATGGGATGCTGGGGCCGCCATGGCCGAGCTGCACGTGACCTCCGCGTCGAACCCCCGCCTGCGGGCTGTGCTCGCGCTGCGCCGGCGCCGGGTGCGCGAGCAGGAGGGACGCACCGTCGTCGACGGCTACGAGGAGCTCGCCCTGGCGCTCGACGCCGGTGTGGTGCCCGACACCGTGCTGCACTGCCCCGAGCTGATGCTCGACCCCCAGCGCCAGTCGGCGCTGGTCGAGCGGGCCCGGGCGTTGGGGGCGAGCACCATCCGGTGCAGCCGCGCGGCCTTCGAGAAGGTCGCCTACCGCGAGGGCCCCGACGGGTTCCTCGCCGTGGTGCCGGTGGCGGGCGTCGCCCTCGACGACCTGGCCCTGCCCGACGACCCGCTGGTGCTGGTCTGCGAGGGGCTCGAGAAGCCCGGCAACCTGGGGGCGGTGCTGCGCACGGCGGATGCCGCGGGCGTCGCCGCCGTCGTGGCCGCCGACCCGGTCACCGACTGGGGCAACCCCAACGTCGTGCGCGCCAGCAAGGGCACCGTGTTCTCGGTGCCGGTGGCCGCCGCGGGCACCGCGGAGGTGCTGACCTGGTTGCAGCGAAATGGCATCCGGCTGGTGGCGACCACCCCCGACACCGACACCGCGCACACGGCCGTCGACTACCGGGGAGCAGTGGCGATCGCCGTGGGCACCGAGAAGGAGGGGCTCACCGACCTCGCGCTGGGGGCGGCCGACGCCCGGGTGCGCATCCCGATGGTGGGTCGGGTCAACTCGCTCAACGCCGCGACGGCTGCTGCGGTCGTCGTGTACGAGGCGGTCCGACAGCGCTCCGGGTGAGTCCGGTGTGACGGCTGTGCCGTGCTGTGGTTCCGTGGACGTCACGGTGAGGCAGGTGGACAGGGCCGTGTCAAGACCATCCCTTTTGGTGTGCGACGATGACGTGCATGCGAGTTGACCACGTCGTCTATGCCGCCGAGCGCGACGGCCTCAAGGCCACGGCGCAGCGCCTCGCGGAGCAGATCGGCGTGACGCCGGTCGATGGGGGAGTCCACCCACGCTTCGGGACGCGCAACATCATCCTGCCGCTCGCTCACGAGCGGTACGTCGAGGTCGTCGAGGTGCTCGACCACCCCGCCAGCGACAAGGCGCCCTTCGGGCAGGCCGTCAGGGCTCGCTCCGAGGCCGGCGGCGGCTGGCTCGGGTGGGTCGTGCAGGTCGACGACATCTCCGAGGTCGAGGCCCGCCTGGGCCGCACCGCGGTCCTGGGCAACCGCCACCGCCCCGACGGGGTCGAGCTGCGCTGGCGCCAGGTGGGGGTCAAGGGACTGCAGGCCGACCCGCAGCTCCCCTACTTCATCGAGTGGGAGGCGGGCGTGCCGCACCCCTCCGACGACGCGCACACCGAGGTCACCATGCAGACGATCCAGATCGCCGGCGACCCCGACCGGGTGCGCGAGTGGCTCGGCCTGCCGGCCGACAGCACGTCGTCGGTCATCGACTTCGAGTTCGTCTCGCCGCACGGCACCCCGGGCCTGATGGCGGTCACCTTCGAGACCCCGCAGGGCGAGGTCACCATCTGACCGGAGGGCTCAGGCCTTCCGGGACCAGCCGCGCAGCCGCAGGCTGTTCGACACCACGAGCACGCTCGACATCGCCATCGCGGCACCCGCGATCATCGGGTTGAGCAGGCCGGCCATCGCCAACGGGATGGCCGCGACGTTGTAGCCGAACGCCCAGCCGAGGTTCTGCTTGATGATGCGCAGGGTGGCCCTCGACAGCTCGATGGCGTCGACGACGGCGGGCAGCTCGGCACGCAGCAGCACGATGTCGGCGGAGTCGGCGGCCACGTCGGCGCCGCTGCCCATGGCGATGCCGAGGTCGGCCTGGGCCAGGGCCGCGGCGTCGTTGACGCCGTCGCCGACCATCGCGACGACCTTGCCGCGGGCCTGGAGGTCGGCGATCATCGCGTGCTTGTCCTCGGGCCGCACGTCGGCGAGCACCCGGCCCACTGGGATGCCGACCTCGCGCGCGACGGCCAGTGCCGCCACGTCGTGGTCGCCGGTGAGCAGGTAGGCCGGCAGCCCCGCCTCGGTGAGGTCGCGGATCGCCCGGGTCGAGCTCTCGCGCACCGTGTCGGCGACGGTGAGGGAGGCGCGCGCCCGGCCGCCCCAGCCGACCCAGACGGTGGTGCCGGCGACGGTGGGTCGGGCGAGCTCCGCAGGCACCTCGTCGAACAGGTCGGCGCGACCGACGGTGATCTCGGTGTCCTCGACCTGCGCCCGCACCCCGGAACCCGGCAGCGACACGAAGTCCGTGGCCCGGGGCACGTCGATGGCCCGGCTCGCGGCGGCGGCCACGACGGCACGCGCGACGGGGTGCTCGCTGCCCGCCTCGGCGGCGGCGGCGACGCGCAGGGCCTGGTCCTTGGGGAAGCCGTCGGCGGTCGCGACGTCGACGAGGGTCATCTCGCCGGTGGTGATGGTGCCGGTCTTGTCGAGCACGACGGCGTCGATGCGCCGGGTGTCCTCGAGCACGTCCGCCCCCTTGATGAGGATGCCGAGCCGGGCGCCTCGGCCGGTGCCCACCAGCAGCGCGGTCGGCGTGGCCAGGCCGAGGGCGCAGGGGCAGGCGATGACGAGCACGGAGATGGCGACCTCCAGCGCGCGGGCCTGGTCGCCGGTGGCCAGCCACCACGCGGCGAAGGTCAGCGTGGCGAGCACGAGCACCACGGGGACGAACACGGCCGAGACGCGGTCGGCCAGCCGCTGCACCGGCGCCTTGGTGGTCTGCGCGCGCTCCACGAGCCGGGCGATGCCGGCCAGGGTGGTGTCGGCGCCCACCCGGGTGGCCTCCACGACCAGGCGTCCGGTGGTGTTGATGCTGCCACCGGTGAGCTCGTCGCCGAGGGTGACCTCGACGGGGAGCGACTCACCGGTGATGAGCGACGCGTCGACGGCACTGCTGCCCTCGACCACCCGGCCGTCGGTGGCGACCTTCTCGCCGGGCCGGACGAGGAACCGCTCGCCCACGAGCAGCTGGTCGATGGGGATGCGCTCCTCGGTGATCGCGCCGGTGGCCGGGTCGATCCGCTCGACGGCGACGTCCTTGGCGCCCAGGCTGAGCAGCCCGCGCAGGGCGTCGCGGGTGCGGTCGGTCGCGCGGGCCTCCATCCAGCGCCCGAAGAGCAGGAAGGTGGTCACGACGGTGGCGCTCTCGAACCAGAGGTTCGGGGTCGGCGCCGCACCACCGTCCATGCCCCCGCCGCCGGACGACCCGCCCGTCAGCACCACGTAGGCCGACGACAGGTAGGCGGTGAGCACACCGATCGAGACCAGGGTGTCCATCGTCGAGGCACCGTGGCGGGCGTTGATGAAGGCCGCCTTGTGGAACGGCCATCCGCACCACAGCACGACCGGGGTGGCCAGGATCAGCTGCACCCAGCCGCTGTTGTTGATCTCGATGCCGGGCACCATGCCCAGCACCACGACGGGCACGGTGAGCACGGCCGCGCTGATGACGTCGACGAGGGAGAAGCGCGGGGCGTGCTCCTGCGGCGGGCTGGCGTCGGCCTCCTCGTCGTCCGCGGGGAGCTCTGCCGCGCCGCCGATCACCTCGGCGCCGTAACCGGTCGCGCGCACCGTGCTCAGCAGCTGCTCGACCGTGACGGGCCCGGCGAAGCGAACGGTGGCCTTCTCGGTGGCGAGGTTCACCACGGCATCCACGCCGTCGAGCTTGCCCAGCTTCTTCTCGATGCGGGCCGAGCACGAGGCGCAGGTCATGCCGGTGATGGCGAGGTCGACCTCGTGCACCTCGTCGGGGACGGGGCGGTCGGTGGTCTGCGTCACCTCAGCTCCTCACGAGGCGGGCGATCGCGGCGGTGGCCTCGGCCACCTTGGCGGCGGCGGCCTCGTCGGACTCGCGGGCGGCATCGACCACGCAGTGCTCGATGTGCTCCTCGAGCAGCTTGATGCTGACCGCCTGCAGAGCCCGGGTCGCCGCGCTGACCTGGGTCAGGACGTCGATGCAGTAGGTGTCGGACTCCACCATCCGGGCGATGCCGCGCACCTGCCCCTCGACGCGGCGCAGCCGCTTGAGGTGGTCGTCCTTGTGGCCGGCGTAGCCCGGCACCACGATGGTCTGGTCGTTCGCATCCACAAGCTCAGAGTACCTGATACCCCTACCCCTAGGGGGTATCGCGTGGCGGAGGGTGGCCCGTCTCACGCTGTGGAGGCGCGCCGGTGGGCCGGCAGCGGGAGGACGATGGAGGGGCGCGCGCGAACCGTGCCACGACACGTCGGTGGGCCGCGCCCGCGCCGGGAAAGGGACTGGCATGAGCACGATCAAGGAGGCCGCCACGGACTTCCTGTCCTGTCGGCGGATCGCGGTGACCGGGGTGTCGCGCGAACCCAAGGAGCACGGGGGCAACATCGTCTACACCCGCCTGAAGGAACGCGGCTACCAGGTGTTCGCGGTCAACCCGAACACCGCGCTGGTCGAGGGGGACCGGGCCTACCCCGACCTGACCTCCATCCCCGGCGGGGTGGAGGCCGTGGTCATCGCGACCCGGCCCGAGCACGCCGAGGCCACGGTGCGCGAGGCCGCCAACCTGGGCATGACCAAGGTGTGGATGCACCGGTCGATGGGGGCGGGCAGTGTCTCCCCGGCCGCGACCGCGCTGGGCCGCGAGCTCGGCATGGTCGTCATCGACGGCGGCTGCCCGCTGATGTTCGGCCCCACGGCCGACGGTGGTCACAAGGTGATGTGCGCCCTGCTCAAGCTCACCGGCAAGGTGCCCCGCAAGGTCTAGCGGGTCAGGTCGCGGTCGGCCCGGGTGGCGTCGGGGTGGATGCCGTGCCGGTCGCCACGAACGCCTGCGCCGCCTCGCCGACGGACCCGGCGTAGCCGTCGGGTCCGAGGGCCTCGGTGATGCCGAAGCGGTCGAGCTCGGCTCGAAGGCTCTCCGACTCCTGCGTGATGACCAGCCGGGCACCTCGGTCGTGCAGCTCGTTGACGACCTGCTTCAAGGTCAGTCCACCGCTGTAGTCGACGTCGACGACGGCCGAGGCCTCGAGCACCACGCACCGGATCGGGGACTCCTTGGGAGCGCCGTCGACCAGGCCGAGGATCTCCTCGTTGAAGCGGTTGGCGTTCGCGTAGTACAGGCCCGAGGAGAACCGGTAGACGGCCAGGCCGGGCACCAGCTGGCCGCCCTCGGCGACCGGGACAGACTGGTAGTGGCCGCCCTCGCCGGCGACGGTCACGGTGTCCTTGGGGGCGTAGCTGCGGCTCAGGTGGTCGATGACCGACACGACGATCGCCACGATGATCGCCTGCTCGACGCCGACCACGATGACGAGCAGGCCGGTGATCACGGCGATGACGAACTCGCTGGGGCGCACCTTGAGGATGGCTCGCAGGCCCTTGATGTCGACCAGCTCGATGCCGATGAGGAACACCACCGAGGCGAGCACGGCGCTGGGCATGTACTGCAGCGGCTTGGTGAGGAAGAGCAGGACGATCAGCACGATGCCGGCCGTGGTCAGGCTGGCGAGCTGGCTGCGGCCGCCGGCTCCGTCGACCATCTGGGTCTTGGTGGGGCTGCCGTTGACGACGAAGGTGCCCGAGAGGCCGGCCGAGGCGTTGGCGAGGCCCAGCCCCACGAGGTCGACGTTCTCGTCGAAGGGCTCCTCGTACTTGGCGGCGTAGGCGCGGGAGGTGGCGGCGCTCTGGGCCAGCACGACGATGAAGATGGCGCCGGCGGTGCCGGCCAGCGACGCGAACTGCGACCAGGTCACCGACGGGAAGCCGAGGCTGGGGAGGCCGCCGGGCACCACGCCGAGGGTCTTGACGCCGTCCGCGGCGAGATCGAGGTACCAGCTCGCGACGATGGAGCCGATGACCGCGATGAGCGCGCCCGGGATCTTCGGCGAGATCGCCTTGGACCCGACGATGACGACGATGACGGCGACGGAGACCCACACGGTGGCGGCGTTGGACTCGCCCAGCTTCCCCAGGGTCCTGACGAACTTCTCCACGGTGCCGCCCGACTGCGAGGGGATGCCGAACATCCCGCCCACCTGCCCCATGGCCACCTGGATGCCGACGCCGGTGAGGAAGCCGACGAGCACGCTGCGCGACAGGAAGTCGGCGATGAAACCCAGCTTGAGCAGCCGGGCCAGGATCAGGTACCCGCCGGTGATGATCGCCGTCATCCCGGCGAGGGTCACGTACTGCGGCGAGGCGACCGCTGCCATCCCGGTGAGCCCGGCGGCCATGATGGCGGCCGTGGCCGAGTCGGCGCCCACGACGAGGTGGCGGGAGGAGCCGAGCAGGGCGAACACCGCGATGGGGATGAGGATCGTGTACAGGCCGGTGATGACCGGCATCCCGGCGATCGTCGTGTAGCCCATCACCTCCGGGATGCCGAGTGCCGCGAGCGTGATGCCGGCGGCGATGTCCCTCGGCATCAGGCTGCGGTCGATGGGCATGATCCCCTGCAGGACCGGGACGCGGCGCGTTGTGGTGGCCATGGGAGCCTCGGGTTGTCGTGGCTCGAGCCCACGCTCGCGCCTGCGGCGCGACTCTGCTCCTGCGCGTTGTGGCCCGCATCACCCCGTTCGGATGAACGCTCCGGTGCGATGCGCGCGCGGCTTCGGTCGAAGGCGCAGGAGACGACCGCGCTTGGTGGCGAACCATCGTGTCCACCGGACCCGACCTGTCAGCCACGCCCCCATCGGAAGGGGCCTGCGGACGACCGGCGTGATCCTGCGACGCACCGCGACGCTCGCCCTGCTGGGCCTGGCCGGCATCCTGCTCGCGGCCCCGGCCCCGGCCAGCATCCCGGCGGCCGCGCCGGCGGCGGCACCCGCCCTGGCCACCGCGGCGCTCCCCTCCCCGCTGCGCGGCCAGGACATCTCGTGGCCGCAGTGCCCGAAGGGCACGGCGCAGCCGAAGAAAGTACGGCTCCGCTGGCCCCTACAAGGGCACCAGCCTGAGCACCCGGCTGCGCAACGTCGGCTGGTCGGCCGGGGAGGACAACCTCACCCGGATGCGGGGCGCCGGGCTGACCGGCCCGGTCATCTGGATGGACGTCGAGGTCTACCCGTCGCGGCCGTGGTCGACGGCGTGCTCGCGGCCTACCGCGCTGGGGGGACGGAGGTCGGCGTGTACGCCACCAGGTCGCACTGGAACGACCTCGTCGGGGCCGTGAAGTACGGGATGGCGAAGTGGCACATGACCGGCCCCGCGTCGCTGACCACCGCGAGCAAGGCGTGCACCGCGGGGTCGTTCAACGGCGGCCCCACCTTCCTCGCCCAGTGGTGGACGACGACCAGGGACTACGACGTCATGTGCCCCGACTTCGCCCGGTCAACGCGATGAAGGCGCACTCCCGCAAGTTCTGAGCGGGCCGACCCCGCCGGGTGTCACCCGGCGGCGAGGGCGGTGAACGACAGCACGGCCAGCCAGGCCGTGAGGGCCAGGCCGACGGCTGCACCGACGGATGCCGTGAACGCCCGCCACCGCGCGGGCGCCCACCGGCGCGCGCCGGCCACGGGCAGCCAGATGGACAGGACGACCAGGGCGAGGCATCCCGCGAGCAGCGCGGCGGCGACACCCATCACAGCGCCAGGGTGAGGAAGGTGCTGTGCCGGTCGGGGCGGTAGGCCCCGAACGGCTCACACGGCGTGAACCCGGCGGCGGAGTACAGCGACCGGGCCGGATCGAAGACCGGCGCGACGCCGGTCTCCGGGCTGACCCGGCCGGGTGGCGCGGTCGGCTCCATCTCGGCGAGGTGGTCGTCGAGCACGGCTGCCACCCGCGGGTCGTCGAGGTCGGCCGGTGCGATCGCGACGGTCACTTGAGGTGGTCGACGAGCTCGGGGGCGAGGCCGACGTAGGTCTGCGGGGTCATCGCGGCGAGCCGGGCCTCGACGTCGCCGGGCAGGCCCAGACCGTGCACGAACTCGACGAGCTCGGCCTGCCCGATGCGCCGCCCCCGGGTGAGCTCCTTGAGCCGCTCGTAGGGCTGGTCCATGCCGGGCACTCCGCGAGCGCCGAGGGCGCGCATCGCCGACTGGATCGGCTCGCCGAGCACCTCCCAGTTGGCGTCGAGGTCGGCGGCCATGGCGGTGGGTACGGCGTCGAGGCCGTCGAGGCCGCGGGTGGCGTTGTCGATGGCGAGCAGGCTGTGCCCGAACGCGGAGCCGATGTTGCGCTGCATCGAGGAGTCGGTGAGGTCGCGCTGCAGCCTGCTCTGCACGAGGGTCGCGGCGAGCACGTCGAGCAGGGCGTTGCTCACCTCGAGGTTGGCCTCGGCGTTCTCGAAGCGGATCGGGTTGACCTTGTGCGGCATCGTCGAAGAACCAACGGTGCCCTGGCCGCGCACCTGGGCGAAGTAGCCCAGCGAGATGTAGGTCCACACGTCGGTGCACATGTTGTGCAGCACCCGGTTGAACCGCGCGACGTCGGCGTAGAGCTCGCTCTGCCAGTCGTGGCTCTCGATCTGGGTGGTGAGCGGGTTCCAGGTGAGGCCGAGGTGCTCGACGAACGCGCGGCTGATGCCCTGCCAGTCGGCCTCCGGCACCGCGGCGACGTGCGCGCCGTAGGTGCCCGTGGCGCCGTTCAGCTTGCCGAGGAACTCGGCGTCCTCGATGCGTGCGAGCTGGCGCTGAAGCCGCCAGGCGAGCACGGCGAGCTCCTTGCCCATCGTCGTGGGGGTGGCGGGCTGGCCGTGGGTGTGGGCGAGCAGCGGCACGTCGCGCAGGTCGCTGGCCATGGTGGCGAGCTTCTCGACGAGGGCGGTCGCACGGGGCAGCCAGACCTCCTGCACCGCACCCTTGACCATGACGGCGTACGAGAGGTTGTTGACGTCCTCGCTGGTGCAGGCGAAGTGGATCAGCTCGGCGAGGCCAGCGTCCTCCGGTGCCGGGGCGATCTCGGTGAGCCGCTTCTTGAGGAAGTACTCGACCGCCTTCACGTCGTGCTGGGTGACCCGCTCGGTGGCGGCCATCTCGTCGATCTCGGCGGCGCCGAAGCCGCGCACGACGTCGCGCAGCGCCTCCTGCTCGTCGGTCGTGAGGCGACGGACCCCCGGCACGACCTCGTGCTCGGTGAGGTGGATGAGCCACTCGACCTCGACGTGCACGCGGGCCCGGTTGAGCGCGGGCTCCGAGAGGTGGTCGACGAGAGGGGCCACGACGCCGCGGTAGCGCCCGTCGAGCGCACCGAGCGCGATGTGCGGCTCGGCGTCGGCGAGGGAGGTGGATGCCGCGAGGCTGGTCGCGGGGGCGGTGCTGGCCATGCCCCCATCCTCCCAGAGCCGCGACAGGGCGGATGCCGCGTGCCACCGCCCGGGGACTCAGGCCCGGTCGCGAGCGGCGAGCTGGGTCCGCACGAACTCGACGATGCCCGGCACGGCCGCGACGATCTCGGCGTAGGTCTGGTCGTACGCCGGGTCGGTGCCGTACCAGGGGTCGTCCATGCCCAGCTCGCCGTGTGCCACGGCATCCGGGTCGAAGGAGCGGAACAGACGCAGCTTCCCTTGGTCGGCGTCGGAGCGGGCGATGCGCTCGAGCCGCTCGACGTGCACGTGGTCGACCGGGAGCACCAGGTCGTAGCGGTCGAACCAGCCCGGCTCGAAGCGGCGCGCCATGTGCTCGCCCCAGCCGTTGTCCTCGTGGCCGTTGCGCCGCAGCACGGCAGCGGTGCGCCGGTGCATGCCGTTGCCGAGCTCCTCGCTGCTGGTGCCAGCGGAGTCCACGACGACGCGGTCGCCGAGCCCGGCATCCTCGAAGGCCTCGCGCAGCAGGAACTCGCCCATCGGCGACCGGCAGATGTTGCCCCAGCACACGACACACACCCGGTACGGCTCGGTAGTCATGACGGCATCCTGCCCTCAGTCCAGGGCGAACCAGTCGTGGACGCCCTCGAGGAAGGCCTCGCGCGACAGCGCGCCGGCACCGGCCGGGATGCGACCCCACAACGGCGCCCCGGTGACCCGCGGCAGGTCGACGAGGTTGCTCTCCTCGGCCAGGCCCGGGTCGTCGGGCCACGAGCCGATCACCACGCCGAGCAGGGGCAGGGAGCGGGCGGCCAGGGCCTCGGCGGTGAGGGCCGCCATGTTGAGGGTGCCCAGCCCAGCGGTGGCGACAAGCACCACACCGCAGCCAACACCCTTGTAGCGCAACCCGGTTCCGAGGTCGGCCAGTGTCCCCCCACGGTCGTCGAGCCGCACGAGCAGCCCGCCGGCGCCCTCGACGAACACCACCTCCGACTCGGCGGCGATCTCGCCGATCCGCTTGGCGTGCTGGGCCACCGGGGGCAGGCGCACCCCCTCGCGACGCGCCGCAGCCTCGGGCGAGAGGGGGTCGCGCAGTCGCACGAGCTCGTGGGTCACCACGTCGTCGCCGACCAGCCGGCGTACCTCGTCGACGTCGCCCGGCTCACCGGGCGCCAGGCCGGTCTGCGCCGGCTTCACGACCGCGACGTCGCTGCCGCGCTCGCGCACGACGGCGGCCAGGGCAGCCGTGACGACGGTCTTGCCGACCTCGGTGCCGGTGCCGGTGACCAGCACGACCGAGGTGAGCGACCTCGGGTCAGCCACGGGGACCGGTGAGCTCGCCGAGCACCTCGCAGGCCAGGTCGAGGTCGTGCTCGGTGTGGTCGGCGTGCGCGGTGAGCCGCAGCCGCGACGAGCCGTCGGGCGTCGACGGGGGCCGGAAGCACCCGATCCGGATGCCGCGCGCCCGCGCCCGCTCGACCGCCTCGACCGCTTCGTGCGGCCCCGGCATCGGCACCGACATGACGGCGCCGGCGGGCACCTCGACGCCGCAGGCCGCGGCCAGCCGGGCGGCGTTGGCGTGCACCTGGTCGGTGAGCTCGGGGTGGTCACGCAGCACGCCGAGGGCGGCCAGGGCGGCGCCGGCCGAGGCGGGAGCCAGCGCCGGTGTCGTAGATGAAGGGGCGGGCGGTGTTGACCAGGTGCTCGCGTACGACGGGGGCTGCGAGCACCGCACCGCCCTGTGCCGCAAGGGACTTCGAGAGGGTGGCCGTCACCACGACGTGCTCGGTCTGCGACTGGCCGGCGGCGGCGACGAGACCACCACCTCGGGGGCCGACGACGCCCAGTGCGTGCGCCTCGTCGACGACGAGGATGGCGCCGGCCTCGGCGGTCAGCGCGACGAGGTCGTCGATCGGCGCGGCGTCGCCGAGCACCGAGTAGATCGACTCCACCACGACCACGGCCCGGGGGACGTCGCGGCGCGAGAGCAGCTCGGCCACGTGCTCGAGGTCGTTGTGCCGCGACACGGTGACGGCCGCCCGCGACAGCCGGCAGCCGTCGATCAGGCTCGCGTGGGCGTGCTCGTCGCTGACGACCAGCGTGCCCGCGTCGGCGAGCGTGGTGAGCACGGCGAGGTTGGCGGCATACCCGCTGGACAGGGCGAGCGCCGCGGGGGCTCCGGTGAGCGCGGCCAGGGCGGCCTCGAGCTCGTCGTGCACGTCGAGGGTGCCGGTGACCAGCCGTGACGCGCCGGCACCGCCGCCGTAGGTCTCGGCGGCCGCGACCGCGCCGGCGATGACGGCGGGGTGGGTGCGCAGGCCGAGGTAGTCGTTGCCGGCGAGGTCGAGGCCGTCGCCGCTCTTGGTGGTGCTGAGCCGGCGGGTGAGCCCTGCGCCCTCACGGGTGGCAGCGGCGTCCCGGATCCAGTCGAGGGGGCTCGTCACGGCCCCGATCCTGCCACGGCGGCCCGGATGTGGCCCGGCCGGTTTCGTCGAAGGGGCTGTCCCGCGGGCGCTGCTCACCAGCACACTGGCCCCATGCCGGAGCAGCAGCCCGCGCCCGTCGCGCCGGTCGGTGGCTACCCGCCGATGCCGACGCTGCAGTGGGCCCGCCCGGGTGGCCCCGAACGGCGCCCTGACCCCGCTGACCAGCCCGGATGCCGCGCGGCTCACCCTGCGTGCGGAGTCGGAGACCTCGGTGCTCGACCCGGTGGGGATGCGCCGCCTGTGGCTGCGGGACCTGAACTTCCTCCTTGCCATGGCGTTGGTCGTCGCTGATGCTCGCCGCCGGCTGCAGTTCTTTCACCGCGGCGATCAGCACCTGCCCCGGTGGTGGCTCGGCGTGGCCACCGCGGCCTGCGTGCTTCAACAGCGCGGACTCGCGTTCGGGCACCCTCCTGTGGCGTGCGGTGCCGCGGTCCGGGCTGGTGCCACGGCGGTGGCCGGCGCCGGTGGCGCTGGTACCGCAGCGTACGGCGCGAACCGGTGCCCGCGCCTGCCCCGCCGGCGGCCTGGCCACCCGGCTCGGAGGCCTACGCGTTGCTCTCGGGGCGGCCAGCGTGGAGTCGGTGACCCTGGGCTGGCTCTGCGAGCGGGTGGGCATGTCGCCCACCGTGGGCGCCGAGTGGGTCGACGGTGCTGTCTGCGGCAGGGCTGGCTCACCGGCGGTGGCCACCCTGCTCGGCATGACCCGGCTACCCGAGGTGCACGGTCATGGCCACGGATGCCGGCCGCGAGCGGCTCGCCCTGGAGCGCGCTCGTCTCGAGCGGCTCGCCAGGAGCTAGCGTCCGGTCAGGACATCTGGCCAAGCGCTGCCGACCGCGCAGCCTGTCGCGCCCCTGACATCGCTGGACGACTCACGCCAGCCACTTGTGACAACCGCTTGACACAAGGGGCGCCTCGCGGCATCCTCGAGTTTGTACCAATCATTCGATACAACGGGGGTTGTCATGGCGGTCGTCCTGCTGGCGTTGCCGATGGCGGTGGTGGGCCTGCTCGTGGCCCTGGCGCGCCGGGTCGTGGTCACCGTGGGGGTCGACGAGCACGGCGGCGTCGTCGAGATCGCCAGGCACACCCGGCGCTGGCGGGTGGGGGGCCTGCTGCTCGGCGGGTCGGTGGCCGTCCTGCTCCTGGTGCTGGGCCAGCGGTTCGACGCCCTCGGCCGGGCCACCGCACTCGCCCCGATGGCGCTGGGCACGGGCGTCCTGCTCGGCACCATCGTCGGTGAGCTGACCGCTCGGCCCGCGGTCGGCATCCGCCGCTCGGCCGTCATCGAAACACGCACGCTGTCGGCGATCCTGCCGCGTGGCCGGGCCGTCGTGCTCGCCGGGTCGACCGCCCTGCTCGTCGGGGCGCTGGCCCTGGGTGTCGCGTGGGCGTCGCCCGACGACCTGGGCCGCGCCGGCCGCGTCTTCGCCCGGACGTGCGCCGTCGTCGACCCCGACCTCGGCCGCATCCTGATGGGCGGCAGCCACGGGCCGTGGCCCGGCTCCTTCTACGCAGTACCTCTCGCCGTCGCCCTCGCCGTGCTCGGGGTCCTGGTCGTCGTGGCGCTGCGGGTCATCGTCGCGCGACCCCGCCCCGAGGTCGACAGCCGTGGCCTCGACACGTTGCTGCGGCGCTGGGCGGCCGGCAACGTGCTCGACCGCGGCGACCGTCACCGTGCTCGGCACGCTCGGGCCGGTGGCGCTGCTGGTCTCCTCCGCGCTCCTGCAGACCCCGTGCGACGGGGGCTCGGGCAGCGGCTCGTCGCGTGGACGGCGGCCGTCATCGCCACGCTCGCCGTGGGGGCCGCGTTCGGCCTGCTCGCCGGGCTCGTGCTGCCGCCCACCATCCGGGTCGACGACCTGCCCCGCCCGCTGCCCGGCGAAGCGGCCCCCGTCGGGGCGCCGGTGCGATGACCCTGTCCACGGTCACCGTCGACGTCCTCGACCCGACCCCGCCCTACGAGCAGCTGCGCCGCCAGCTCGCCGACCTGATCGGCTCGGGGGTGCTCAGCCCGGGCGACCGGATGCCTCCGGTGCGCCAGCTCGCGGCCGACCTCGGGCTCGCGGTCGGCACCGTCGCCCGCACCTACCGCGAGCTCGAGCAGGCCGGCTACGTGCGCTCGCGTCGTGGCGGCGGCACCCGGGTCGCCACGACCGCGCCGGCGCCGCCCACCCCGCAGCGGGCCCTCGAGGAGGCGGCCGCCGCCTACCTCGACCGGGCGCGTGCCCTCGGGCTCACCCCTACGGATGCCGTGGAGACGGTTCGCCGGGCCGCCGGCCGCTGACCGCGGCCACCGGTCGTTAGCCTCGACCGGGTGATCGCGACCTGTCTGCCGAGCGCCGAGGGCGACGTCGTCGTGCCGGCACCCGGACGCGGCCCCGGCCACTGGGCGGGTGCGCCGAGCGCGACGCTCGACGACGACGGCACCGTCTGGCTGGCCTACCGGCTGCGCCGCCCGGTCGACGACGGCCGCGGCGTGGAGGTGGTCGTGGCGTCGTCCCGCGACGGGCTGGCGTTCGAGCCGGTGGCGCATGTCAGTCGCGAGGCGTTCGGCGCGGCATCCCTCGAGCGACCGGCCCTGGTGCGACGCCCCGGCGGCGGCTGGCGCCTCTACCTCAGCTGCGCCACGCCCGGCTCGAAGCACTGGTGGGTCGAGGCCCTCGACGCCGACAGCCCGCAGGAGCTGCCCGGGGGCCGCCGCACGGTGGTGCACCCCGGCAGCGCCGACGTCGGGGTCAAGGACCCGGTGGTGCTCGTCGACGACGACGGGTGGTGGATGTGGCTGTGCTGCCACCCGCTCGACGAGCCCGGGCACGAGGACCGGATGACGACCCGCCTCCTGCGCAGCGACGACGGCCTGGCCTGGACCGACCGCGGCGAGGTGCTGCGCGGCACCCCCGGCACCTGGGACGCCCGCGGCGCCCGGGTCACCGCGGTGCTCTCCCGCGACCCCCTCGTCGTGCTCTACGACGGGCGGAAGTCGGTGCAGCGAGAACTGGTTCGAGCGCACCGGAGTCGCACGGTCGCGCGACGGCAGCGCCGCGCTCGTCGCCGACGACGGCGGCCCCGCGGCATCCTCACCGCACGGCGACGGCGCGCTGCGCTACGCCACCGCGGTCGCCCTGCCCGGTGGAGGGCTGCGCTGGTACGCCGAGGTCGCCCAGGCCGACGGCTCCCACGACCTGATCACCTCCGTCTCCCCGAGCCCGGGCGAGACCTGACCCCAACCGTCCCAGGAGGACACATGCCCAAGGCCCCCTTGCCCGCCGAGGTCGCCGAGCTGTTCGCGCAGCCCAACCCCGCGGTCGTCGCCGTGCTGATGCCGAGCGGCGCGCCGATGTCGGTCGCCACCTGGTACCTCGTCGAGGACGACGGCACCGTGCTGCTCAACATGGATGCCGGTCGCGCCCGCCTCGACTGGATGCGCGAGCGCCCGGAGGTCGCGCTCACGGCGCTCAAGGAGGACGAGTGGTACACCCACGTCAGCGTCCGGGGCCCGATCGTGCGGTGGGAGGACGACCCGGAGAAGGGTCTGGCCGACATCGACCGGCTCTCGATGCACTACGGCGGCCAGCCCTACCCGAACCGCGACCGGCCCGCGGGTCAGCTGCTGGATGCGGGTCGACCACTGGCACGGCTGGGGCCAGGCGAAGGCCGAGTAGGCGGCGACCGCACGGCTGTGTCCCTCGCCAAGACGTGTGAGGTTGCTTTCAATCACCCTCTCCCGTGCTTAGGTTCGCCTAACCCGGTGTTAGCGTCGAAGGGTGGCGACGTCCCTCGCACGGGCTCCGATCGGCACCGAGCTGCGGGTCATCGGCGCGGTCGGGCCGACCGCCCTCACCCGACGTCTGGCCGAGCTGGGGCTGCGCGTCGGCAGCCACGTCCGCTGCGTGCAGCGCACCTCGGGCGGCGGGCGGATCGTCGACGTCGCCGGCTCGCGCATCGCGCTGGGGCGTGAGGTGCTCGAGTCGGTGCAGACCGTGCCAGCACCCGCCACCGAGGCGACTCCCGCGTGAGCACGGTGCCGCCGGTCCCGAGCGACGGTCGACGGCTCCGTCCTGCCACGAGGACGGCTCGCCGCTCGCGGCCCCCGCGGGCGCGCCCGTCGTGGTGCTCGCCGGTGCACCGAACGTCGGCAAGTCGACCCTGTTCAACGCGCTCACCGGCGCCCGTCGCACCGTCGGCAACTGGCCGGGCACGACGGTCGAGGTCGGCCGCGGTGGCTGCGTCGTCGAGGGCCGGGTCGCCGACGTCGTCGACCTGCCGGGCTCCTACTCGCTCGACCCGCTCAGCCCCGACGAGGCACTGACGCGTGACGTCGTGCTCGCGGAGGGCGATCGAGCGGCCCGACGTCGTGGTCGTCGTCGCGAGCGCGGCCCACCTGGCGCGCAGCCTCTACCTGGTGGCCCAGGTGCGCGAGACCGACGCTACCCGTGGTCGTCGCCCTCACCATGGGCGACGTCGCCGAGCGACGCGGCATCCGGGTGGATGCCGGTGCGCTCGCCGCGACGATCGGCTGCCCGGTGGTCGCGCTCGACCCACGCCGGCGCTCCGGGCGTCGACGGGTTGGTGGCGGCGGTCGGGGCCTCGCTCGACGTCGGTGTCCGGCCCGGGCCCGGACGACCGGTCGTCCGCCGACGCCGAGTTCGACGAGCTGGCCGCGGCCGACGAACGGTTCGGCTGGATCGACGCGGCCGTCACGGCATCCGTGAGCACGCAGGCGATGACCCGGCGCACCTGGTCGGACCGCATCGACCGCTTCGCGACGGCACCGGTCATCGGCCCGCTGCTGTTCCTCGGTGTCATGTGGCTGGTCTTCCAGGCGACGACCACCCTCGCGGCGCCGCTGCAGAACGCCCTCGGCGCCTTCGTGTCGGGGCCGGTGTCGTCGGTCGGCGGCTGGCTGGTCGACACCGTGGGCCTTGGCGGCACACCGGTGCGCGGGCTGGTGGTCGACGGTGTGATCGCCGGGGTCGGGATGCTGCTGACGTTCGTGCCGCTGATGGCGCTGATGTTCCTGCTGCTGGCCGTGCTCGAGGACTCCGGCTACCTGGCCCGGGCCGCGGTCGTCACCGACCGGATGATGAGCCGCCTCGGGCTGCCCGGGCGGGCGTTCCTGCCGATCGTGGTCGGCTTCGGCTGCAACGTGCCGGCGGTGTCGGCCACGCGGATCCTGCCCAACGCGCGGCACCGGGTGCTCACCGCGCTGCTCGTGCCGTTCACCTCGTGCTCGGCCCGGCTCACCGTCTACGTGCTGCTCGCGACGACGTTCTTCCCGGCGCACGCGGGCTCGGTCGTGTTCGCGATGTACGTCGTCTCGATCCTGCTCGTGGTGGTCGTCGGGCTCGGTCTGCGGGCCACGCTGTGGCGGGCGGTCGGCGCCGACCCGCTGGTCATCGACCTGCCGCCCTACCAGCGACCGACGCTGCGGCTCAGCCTGTCGGTCACCTGGCTGCGGCTGCAGGGGTTCCTGCGCACGGCATCCGGCATCATCGTCGCCACCGTGGTGGTGGTGTGGCTGCTGCAGTCGATCCCGGTGGGCGCGGGCTCGTTCGGTGACGTGCCGGTGTCGGGCAGCCTGTATGCCGAGCTGTCGCGGGCGGTTGCCCCGTTGCTCGCACCGGCCGGGTTCGGCCAGTGGGAGGCGGTGTCGGCGCTGCTCGTCGGCTTCGTGGCCAAGGAGGCGGTGATCTCGTCGTGGGCGCAGACCTACGCGCTCGCCGAGCCCGCGTCGTCGCACGACCCGGGTGCCCTCGGGGTGCAGCTGCACCAGACCTTCGCGGTGGCCAGCGGCGGCCATACGGCGGCAGCGGTGGCGGCGTTCATGGTCTTCCTGCTGGCCTACACCCCCTGTGTCGCAACGCTGTCCGCGCAGCGGCGCGAGCTCGGCATGCGGTGGACGGCGTTCGGGGTGGGGCTGCAGCTCGTCGTCGCGTGGACGCTCGCGGTGCTCGTGTTCCAGGTTGGGCGGGTGTTCTGGTGAGCACCATCGCGCCGGTGCGTGGCCCGCTGACCGCGGTGCTCGCAGCGTTCGATGCCGGAGCGCACTCGCTCGACGAGGTGGCCGGTCGGTGCGACCTGCCGCTCGACACGGTGCGGGCCTGCGTCGAGCACCTGGTGCGGATGGGTCGCCTGGAGGCGAAGCAGCTGGCCGTCGGCTGCCCCGGCGGTGGGTGCGGGTCGTGCGCGTCCGGCACCGACGACGGCACGGCGGGGTGCGGGTCGAGCGCCCCGTCGGGCCGCCGGTCGGGCCCGGTGCTCGTGGCGATCTCGGTGCGCCGCTGACCGACGCCCGCTCCTCCATGACCCGGGACAACGGGCGCGGTGGCGGCCACTACTGCCGACATGGACACGACTGCGGATGCCGGTGGGTACCGGCCGATGGAGCCGCTGACCGAGCCCCAGCTCGACCCCCTGCCCGTAGAGCCGCAGGGCGACTACCTGCTCCAGGTCGACGGCCCAGGCGCGACGCGCGCTGCGCTCGACACGGACGGTGGCCCCCCGGGGCGCAGGCCTTCGCCCTGCTGTCGCTGCTCGCCCGTGCCGGCCAGGTGGCGCCCGAGCGGCTCATCGGACTCGCCGGCCTCAGCCCGGTCGGCCGCGACCGATGGCTGCAACGGCTTCGCGCCGAGCACTCGGTGTTCGGCGGCCGGCGTCGTCACCTGCTGTTGGGCGACGAGCGTGTGCGGCTCGCGCCCATCGGGCACGAGCGCCGGAGCGGATGCGCGCCGAGCTCGATCGAGTGGCCACCGGGGTGCCGGTCGGCTGAGCCTCGACGCAGACCCCGGCCGAGGCCATACTCGGCCCATGGCGGGGACTGTCGACGAGCTGCTACCGGACCACGGTCCCGAGGCCGCCCGGCAGGCGCTGCGAGCGGCCGGCGAGGTCCGCGTCTGGGACGGCCGGGCCACCGTGTGGCTCGTCGCGCAGCGGCTGCTCGAGATCGTCGGCGTCCTGATGCTCCTGGGCGGCGTGGTCGTCGGGAGCGTCCTGGTCGGCCAGTGGGTGTGGATCCTGGGCGGGGCGGCGCTGCTGCTCCTCGTCTGGGAGGGCCCGGTGGGTCGCCGCGCCGGGGCCGAGCCGCGGCGCTGGCCGACCCGGTGGCGGTCGGCGCTCGTGACGGCCGGCATCCTGGTGATCGTGCTGGCGGCGACGGGCGCGATCCCATCTGGGGCTTCGCACGACGGCGGCACGGTCGTGGAGATACCGGTGCTCATCGCGGCCTGCTACCTCCTGGCCCCGGTCGTTCGCTGGTCGTGGTCGCTGCGCGGGCCTCGAGGCACGACGCCGTGGCCCGACGGTGCGCAGGCCTACGCGGTGCTGGCGGTGCTCGCCAAGGCCCAGTGGATGCACCCCGAGCGGCTCGCCACGCTCACCGGCCTGCCGCGTGAGCGGTGCGACGAGTGGGTGGCCGCGTGCGCGGCACGAGGCCTCGCCGTGACGGCCAGGCGGCGGCGGGGTCTCCTGCGCAACGCCGAGATCACCGAGAGCGGCCTGGCCCGGCTCGACGCCTGGACCGCCGAGCTCACCCAGCGCGCCGCCGGCGCTCAGCCGTGCACCGACTCCACGGCCCCGACCAGCCCCGAGGTGAGCAGCGACAAGTCGTCGTCGGACGTCACGTAGGGCGGCATCGTGTAGACGAGGTCGCGGAACGGCCGCACCCACACGCCGCGCTCGATGGCGGCGGCGGTCACCTCGGCCACCCGCACCGGCTCGCGCAGCTGCACGACGCCGACGGCTCCGAGCACCCGCACGTCGCGCACCGACGACAGGGATGCCGCCCGCTCCAGGCCGGCGGTCAGCCCGCGTTCGATGCGGGCCACCTCGGCCTCGGTGTCGCGCGAGGCCAGCAGGTCGAGGTTCGCCGACGCGATCGCGCAGGCCAGCGGGTTCCCCATGAAGGTCGGCCCGTGCATGAGCCCACCGGCCTCGCCGGCGCTGACCCCCTCGGCCACAGCCCGGGTGCAGAGCACCGCGGCGAGCGTCAGGTAGCCGCCGGTCAGGGCCTTGCCGACGCACACGATGTCGGGCGTCGTCTCGACCCGGTCGCCGGCCCAGAGCGGGCCGGTGCGGTGGAACCCGGTGGCGATCTCGTCGTGGATGACCAGCGCCCCGTGCTCGTGCGCGAGCTCGTGCAGCACCGCGAGCACGTGCGGGCTGTAGACGTGCATCCCACCGGCACCCTGCAGTACCGGCTCCACGATGACGGCCGCCACCGAGTCGGCGTGTGCGGCATACAGCGCCCGCGTCTCACGCTCCCAGGCCACCAGCTCGGGGTCGTCGGGTGCGCGGTCGAGGCCCCCGGGCGGGCGCGGCGCGAAGACGTGCTCGGGCAGCACGCCGCGGAACAGCGCGTGCATCCCACCGACCGGGTCGGTCACCGACATCGGCGAGAACGTGTCGCCGTGGTAGCCACCGCGGACCGTGAAGAACCGGGTGCGCCGCCGCCCGGCCGCGAGCTGGAACTGAAGCGCCATCTTCATCGCGACCTCGACCGACACCGACCCGGAGTCGGCGAGGAACACGTGCTCGAGCCCGGCGGGAGCCAGGCCGACCAGGCGCTGCGCCAGCCCGATGGCGGGCTCGTGGGTGAGCCCCCCGAACATCACGTGCGACATCGAGCCGAGCTGGCGGCGCGCCGCGGCGTCGAGCTCGGGCACGGCATACCCGTGGATCGCGCACCACCACGACGCCATCGCGTCGACCACCTCACGCGACGTCCCGTCGCGGTCGCGCAACCGCAGCCGGATGCCGGATGCCGACTCCACGAGGTAGGGCTCCTGCGGCGTCAGCGCGGAGGAGTAGGGGTGCCACACGTGCTCGCGGTCGAACGCGAGCAGCGCGGCATCCGAGGCGTTGGGGTCGGGGTCACGGGTCATCGCGCCCCATTGTGTCGGTCGCCTTTGCGGCGAGTGCGGAAGTGGTCGCCAGGGCAACCACTTCCGCACTCGCGGCGGGCGCGAGAGAGATCAGGCGGCGGCGCGGGTGTCCTCGGCCAGGCCGGCGAGGCGGTGCACCAGCGAGCGCAGCTCGGCGTCGAGCGCGTCGTCGGAGAGGCGGCCGTCGACGAAGGCCTGGAACGACGAGCCGACCCCCACGGTGTCCTCGATGACCTCGGCGCCGGCGACCTTGAGCACCTTCACGCCGTCCTCGCGGGCCCACTGGGCGGCGCGCGGCGAACCGGCAGCCGCGATGACCGCGGCGGGCTTGCCCACGATGGCGGCGGCGCCGCGCGGGCGCGAGGCCCAGTCGACGGCGTTCTTGACCGCGCTCGACATCGAGCCGTTGTACTCGGGGGTGACCAGCAGCAGGGCGTCGGCGTCGGCGACGGCCTCGCGCAGGTCGCGGGCGACCTGGGGCAGCTCGTCGTCGTGGTCGAGGTCCTCGGAGTAGTGGGGCAGGTCGGCCAGCCGGGCGAACACGGTGCCCTCGACCCCGGAGGGGAGGTGTGCGATCGCGGCATCGGCGAGCTGGGAGTTGGTGGAGCCGGCGCGCAGGCTGCCGACGAGGACGAGAACGTTCACGGGGTGCTCCTGGGAAGGGAGAGGCGGATCGAGCAGGGCGATCGACGCTGATCAGTTCGTTGAACCGTCAACTATCAACGGGCATTCCCTGACGCCGAAAGGACTTGCGCGATCCGGTAATCAGCGTCACTATGTACTGGTAGTCAGTGTTGCTGAATAGCAGTGACGCTGAGTAGTGAGGGAAGGAGGCGCAGCCATGGGCAAGCAGGAGACCGAGATGCTCAAGGGCACGCTCGAGGGCATCGTCCTCGCGCTGCTCGCGGGACGGTCGGCATACGGCTACGAGATCACCGCCGAGCTGCGCGAGCGCGGGCTTCGCGGACATCGCCGAGGGCACCGTCTACGCCCTGCTGATCCGGGTGGAGCAGCGCGGCCTGGTCGACGTCGAGAAGGTGCCGTCCGAGAAGGGGCCGCCGCGCAAGGTCTATTCGCTCAACGACAAGGGCCGGGCCCAGCTCGAGGACTTCTGGAGGACGTGGAGCTTCCTCCAGGCACGTATCGAACAGCTCCGAGAGGGAGAACGCTGAGATGGTCGCGAAGTGGATCGAGGCCCTGACCGGGTCGCTCGAGCAGAAGAAGCAGTACAAGAGGGACAAGGCCCGCATGCAGGCTCTCCCCGAGCCGTACGCCAGCAGCGGCAAGGCCTTCGAGCGGTACTTCATGTACTACGGGGGCATCACCGGCGGCGACACCCTCGTGCAGATGCTCGGTGACTTCACCGACCTGTGGGAGCGCGCCGCGGTCGACGGCACCCCGGTGCGCGAGATCGTCGGCGACGACCCGGTGGAGTTCGCCGAGAACTTCGCCGAGGCCTACGCCGGCACCCGGTGGATCGACAAGGAGCGCGCCCGGCTGACCGCCGCGGTCGAGGCTGCCGAGGGGAGTGAGCCGCGATGACCACCGATGCCGCCATCCGGGTCGAGGGCCTGGTCAAGTCGTTCAAGGACCTCGAGGTGCTCCGCGGCGTCGACTTCGACGTCGAGCGCGGCAGCATCTTCGCCCTGCTCGGCTCCAACGGCGCCGGTAAGACCACCGTCATCCGCATCCTGGCCACGCTGCTGCGCGCGGATGCCGGCCGGGCCGGCGTCAACGGCTTCGACGTGGTGTCGTCGTCGGCCGAGGTGCGCGAGTCGATCAGCCTCACCGGGCAGTTCGCGGCGGTCGACGACGTGCTCACCGGGCGCGAGAACCTGGTGCTCGTGGCGCGGCTGCGACACCTGCCGGATGCCGGCCGCATCGCCGAGCGCCTGCTGGCCCGGTTCCAGCTCACCGACGCGGCCGAACGCAAGGTGGCGTACCTACTCCGGCGGCATGCGCCGCCGGCTCGACATCGCGATGAGCCTGATCGGTGACCCGCCGGTGGTCTTCCTCGACGAGCCCACCACCGGGCTCGACCCCGAGGCGCGCCTGGAGGTGTGGCAGGCCGTGCGCGACCTGGCCGCGGGCGGCACGACCGTGCTGCTCACCACCCAGTACCTCGACGAGGCCGAGCAGCTCGCCGACCGGATCGCCATCCTGCACGACGGCCGGATCATCGAGAACGGCACCCTGGCCGAGCTCAAGGCGCTGCTGCCGCCGGCGAAGGTCGAGTACGTCGAGAAGCAGCCCACCCTCGAGGACGTCTTCCTGGCCCTCGTCGGCCACGACACCGCCACCACCACCACCACCACCAAGGAGGACCGATGAGCACCACGCACTTCGTCGGCGACACTGCCCTGCTCACCGGGCGCTCGCTGCGGCACGTCACCCGCAGCCTCGACACCATCATCACCACGACGATCATGCCGATCGCCTTCCTGCTGCTCTTCGTGTTCGTCTTCGGCGGCGCGATCGAGACGGGGACCGGCGCGTACGTCGACTACCTGCTGCCCGGCATCCTCGTCATCACCGTGGCGTCGGGCGTCTCGTACACCGCCTACCGGCTCTTCCTCGACCACAGCAGCGGCATCTTCGAGCGGTTCCACTCGATGCCGATCGCCCGGTCGTCGGTGCTCTGGGCGCACGTGCTCACCTCGCTGGCCGCCATCGCCCTGTCGGTGCTGGTCGTCGTCGTCGCCGCCCTGGTCATGGGGTTTCGTTCGGACGCAAGCGTTCTCGCGTGGCTGGCCGTGGCCGGCATCCTCGCGCTGTTCACGCTGGCGCTCACCTGGCTGGCCGTCATCCCGGGCCTGACGGCGAAGTCGGTCGACGGCGCGAGCGCGTTCTCCTACCCGCTGATCCTGCTGCCCTTCGTCAGCTCGGCGTTCGTGCCCACCGCCACGATGCCGGGCCCCGTGCGGGTCTTCGCCGAGAACCAGCCGGTCACCGCCATCGTCGACGCCATCCGCAACCTGCTCGCCGGGCAGCCGGTGGGTGACGACATCTGGGTCGCGCTGGGGTGGTGCGTCGCGCTGCTGGCCGCGGCCTACGGGCTCGCGATGCTCGCCTACCGGCGCACGATGGCCTGACCGAGCCTGTCGGCCAGCGCCGCCACCTCGTCGTTGAGCGCGTCGGGGGAGACCACCCGGAAGTCCCACGGCAGCCAGGCCAGCCGCGCGGCGGCCGAGCGCAGGTCCCAGGCCGCGAAGCGCAGCTCGCACCGGTCGCCCACGGCCGACAGCGACCCGAGGCCGGTGGGCACGGCATCGGCGACGACGTCGAGCGGGGCGTCGATGTCGACCACGACGTCGACGCCCTGCGGGCCACGGGTCAGCGCCTCGCGCACGTGCTCGGCGGCGTCGGGCGCCTCGCGCGGGCGGAAGCTGAAGGTCGACTCGCGCACCTCGCTCATCCGGTCGAGGCGGAAGCTGCGCCAGTCCTCGCGGTCGAGGTCCCAGGCGAGCAGGTACCAGCGCGAGGTGGTGGCCACCAGCCGGTAGGGCTCGGCCCGGCGGCTCGACCGCTCGCCGGATGCCGCCTCGTACCCGAACCGCACCTCGTGGCACTCCCGCGCGGCGCGGGCGAGCAGCGCCACCACGGCGCCCTCGACGAGCTGGTCGCGGCGGCCCAGGGTGACGGTGGACTGCGAGACCGCCTCGACGCTGGCGCGCAGCCGGGAGGGCAGCACCTGGTCGAGCTTGCCCAGGGTGCGCATCGCCGGCTCCCCGAGGCCGGCCACGGTGCCGCCGGCGGCCAGGCGCAGCGAGACGGCCACCGCCACGGCCTCCTCGTCGTCGAGCAGCAGCGGTGGCAGGGCCACCCCCGACCCCAGCTGGTAGCCGCCGCCCACGCCCTGGCCGGCCCGCACCGGGTAGCCCAGCGCCCGCAGCCGGTCGACGTCGCGGCGCACCGTGCGGGTGGTGACCCCGAGGCGATCGGCGAGCTCGGGGCCGGTCCAGGTCGGGCGCGACTGGAGCAGGCCGAGCAGGCGCAGCACGCGCGAGGTCTGGGTCATGTCCGGCATCCTCCGAGCAATAGCGGACCGGAACCGTCCTCATTGTGCTCGACAGTGGTGACACCAGGGAAGAGCACCACCGAGAGGAACCGAGATGTCCGGCAATGCGGCGATGACCACCGACGAGCGCGAGCTGCTCGCCAACTACGTGCAGCAGCAGCACGACGGCTTCCGGGGGGCGATCCTCGACCTCACCGACGAGCAGGCCGGCCGGCGCATCGAGAGCAGCGCCCTGAGCGTCGGCGGGCTGGTCAAGCACGCCGCTCAGGTGCAGGTGGGCTGGCGGCTGATGATCGAGGCGGCGCCCGAGCCGCCGACCTGGCCGGGCACCCTCGAGGACCAGCAGGCGAACTACGAGCGCGAGAACTCCTGGGTCGAGGGCGACACCGTGGATGCCGCGCTGGCCGCCTTCGACGCCGAGGCCGAGCGGGTGCTGGCCGCCATCCGGGCCGCCGACCTCGACACCCCGGTGCCGGTGCCGCAGGACGTGCCGTGGTTCCCCAAGGACGTGCCGGCGTGGTCGGTGCGCTGGGTGGTGCTGCACCTCATCGAGGAGCTCGCCCGGCACGCCGGCCACGCCGACCTGCTGCGCGAGGCGATCGACGGTGCCACGATGTACGAGCTGATGGCCCGCCGGGAGGGGTGGGACACCAGCGCCTGGGCCTGAGGGAGTGATGTCGGTGGGTCGACGCACGATGGTGGTGATGGTGGTCGGGCTCGCCCTGGCGACGGTGGGCGCAGCGGGTGCCGTGGGGCTGGTCCGCGCGCAGCCCGACACCAGCTCGCAGGACCAGTGCGCGCTCCCGCTCGCGGAGCGCACGGGTGGTTGGGTCTGCTTCGGGGAGGCCCCGACCCCCTGAACCGGCAGCCCGACCCCACCGTGATGGGATGATATTCGCTCATCCCACAGTGGGAGGATATACTCCCATTTGGCCAATGCGAGAATATTCGCACATTTCAATGCGGAGGGGCGGCCCATGGAGCGTCGGGTGTTGGCGCGCTCGCAGACGGCGCTGGGCAGGGAGCTGGCCCGGTTGCGGTTCGAGCGCGGCCTGACGCAGGAGGAGCTCGCGGACGCCCTGGGCGTCACGCGTCGCTACATCTACGAGCTGGAGACCGGGCGCCCCAACCTGTTCGCGACCCGGCTGTTCGAGCTCCTGCGCGAGCTCGGCGCCCACCTCGAAGTCATCTCGGACCCGCCGCCGTCCGAGGACCCGAGCATCCAGCCCCGCCCGAACCCACCCGACCAGGACCGCTGATGGCCCGCGAGCCGATGGACGTGTGGCTCTACGGCACCCACCTCGCGACCATGACCGAGGGGTCGCGGCAGCGCGTGTCCCTGCGCTGGACCCAGCAGGCACTGGAGCGGTGGGGTCCCGGCGCGTCAGTGCTGTCGGCGAAGCTGCACCTCGGCACCACCCCGTCGCGACGTCGTGGTCAAGGCGTACGTCGACGGGCTGCTGCCCGAGGGGAACGCCAGGGTCAACCAGGCGATGTCAGCCGGCATCGCGCCCGACGACACCTACGCCCTCATCGGCGCCCTGGGGCGTGACACTCCGGGCGCGGCCATCTTCGTCCCGGCCGGCGCGGGAGACCCGACCCGTGCCGGGCACTACGAACCGCTCACCGACGACGAGGTGCGAGAGCGCCTCCAGCGCGCCGACGAGCACGCGCCGGCACGGCCCGGTGTCGTCCATGAGTCCTCCACCTTGCCCGGCCTGGTCCCCAAGATCACGCTGCACCGCGAGCAGGGGTCGTGGCACGCGTGCAAGGACGGCGCCCCGTCGACGTGGATCCTGAAGCGAGGTGGTCGGCCCACCGAGGACGGCGGTGACATCATCGACACGGAGGTGGCGTGCCTGGCCCTCGCGCGCGCCGTCGGGCTCACCACCGTCGACGCCGAGGTGCTCGACCTCGGCGAGGTCCGCGGCATCGCCGTGTCCCGCTACGACCGCGACGGACACCTCGGGCGCGAACACCAGGAAGACCTCGCCCAGGCCATCGGCCTCAACACCAGCGACCCGAACCGCAAGTTCCAACGGGGCTCGGCCATGCCCTCGCTCCGCGATGCCGCCACGGTGCTGCGCGATGGCGGTGCGAACCAGGACCCCCTCCTGCGCCTGGTCGCGTTCTCACTGGTCGTCGGCAACACCGACATGCACGCGAAGAACATCTCCTTCCTCCGGCATGCCGACGGCCGTGTGGACCTCTCGCCCGCGTACGACATCGCGATGCACCTGCACCACCGGCCCGACGACCGACGCAACGCGCTCGACGTCAACGGCAAGCTCCTCGTCGACGAGATCACCATCGAGGACGTCGTGGCGGAAGGCGTCGGCTGGGGGCTGCCGGCCAGGCGAGCCGAGCGCGTGGTGTCCGACATCGTCGAGGCGGTGCGCGTCGCCCTGGTGCAGGTCGACCGCTCGGCTCACCCGCACGTCAGCGCGCAGGCCTGGGCCGTGGTCGACCGGCGCACTCAGGAGGCGGCCGACCGTCTGCCGGCCTCGCAGAGCGCCACGAGGCGAACGGTGCCGGCCCGGGAACGGGCCAGCGGAGGGCGGCGGGGTCCGAAGCGGCCCAGGCCGGGCTGAGCTCAGCCCCAGGTGGGCTGCTCGACCGTGCCGTGCTGCACGCAGGTCGCCGTCCAGGCGCCCGGGGTGACCTGCACCTTCATCCGCCGGCGGCAGTGCACGCACCACCGCGGCGGCTCCAGCTCGGCCCGGCGGGCGCACCGCGCGTGGTCGCCCTCGGCGACGGCCTCGCCGCACTGCCCGCACCACAGCCCGACCGCACCGGTGCGCGCGACCGGGCCCACGGCATCCTCACCGAGCACGAACACCACCGCGTCAGAACGTCTCGTTGAGGGCCTTGATCGGCATCTCGAGCTCGTCGAGCAGCGCGAGGTCCTCCTGGGGGTCGCGGCCGAGGGTGGTGAGGTAGTTGCCGACGATGACGGCGTTGATGCCGCCGAGCAGGCCGTCGCGCGTGCCGAGGTCGCCGAGGGTGAGCTCGCGGCCGCCGGCGTAGCGCAGGATGGTGCGCGGCAGGGCCAGCCGGAACGCCGCGATGGTGCGCAGCGCGTCGCCGGTCTCCATCGGCTCGAGGTCGCCGAAGGGCGTGCCGGGGCGCGGGTTGAGGAAGTTCAGCGGCACCTCGTGCGGCTCGAGCTCGCCGAGCTGGGCGGCGAGCTCGGCACGCTGCTCGACGGTCTCGCCCATGCCGACCAGGCCGCCGCAGCACAGCTCCATGCCCGACTCCTTGACCATCAGGCAGGTGTCCCAGCGCTCGTCGAAGGAGTGCGTGGTGACGACGTTCGGGAAGTACGAGCGCCCGGCCTCGAGGTTGTGGTTGTAGCGGTGCACGCCCATGTCGACGAGGTCGTCGACCTGCTCGCGGCTGAGCATGCCGAGCGAGGCGGCGACGTTGATGTCGACCGCGGCCCGGATGGCGGCCACGCCCTCGCGCATCTGCTCCATCAGCTTGTCGTCGGGCCCGCGCACGGCGGCGACGATGCAGAACTCGCTGGCACCGGTGGCCGCGGTCTGCTTCGCGGCGCGCACGAGCTCGGGAACGTTGAGCCACACCGAGCGGACCGGGCTGGTGAACTGGCCGGACTGCGAGCAGAAGTGGCAGTCCTCGGGGCAGCCGCCGGTCTTGAGCGACACGATGCCCTCGACCTCGACGCTCGGGCCCTGGTACTTCATCCGCACCTCGTGGGCCAGCGCCAGCAGGTCCTGCAACCGGTCGTCGCCGGTGCGCATGACCTCGACGATCTGCGGATGCGTCAGCGGGACCCCGCGCTCGAGCACCTGCTCGCGCGCGACGTCGAGGATGTCGGTCCCGGTCACCTGTGCCGTCATGCCCCCGATTGTTGCCTATGCCGGCCGCGCGCCCGACGCGGCACCGTCCGCCGCTCGCGGGGTGGACGCGCCTCCCTAGACTGCGCGCATGGCCAGCTCGTCGACGCGGATGCTGCTGCTCGGCGCCGTGCGGCTCTTCGAACCCGTCAACGGCTACCAGATCCGCCGAGAGCTGGTGTCGTGGCGGGTCGACGAGTGGGCCCACATCAACCCCGGCTCGATCTACTCCGGGCTCGAGACCCTGGCCCGCGCCGGGCACCTCGAACGTCACCCGCTGGTCGAGGGCAGCCGCACCGTCACCGTCTACACGACCACGGATGCCGGTCGCACCGAGTTCCAGCGGCTGTTCGCCGAGGCGGTGCGCACCTACGACCGCGGTTCGGCACGCGGGTTCACGACGGCCCTGTCACTGCAGCCGCTGGTCGAGCGCCCGGTCTTCCTCGGCCTCCTGGAGGAGCGGCTCGCGGCGGTCGACGTGCTGCTCGCCGAGGGCGACGAGCTGGCATCGGCGCGGCCGGCGTGCTGCCGCCGCACCTCCCCCCGCTGATCGGGCTGTGGCAGGCCCAGGCGGCCACCGAGCGGGCCTGGCTGGTCGACACCATCGCGGCGATCAGGGCTGAGCACGGTGCCTATGCCGTGCGCCACGGCTGACTGGGTGCCCCCGGCCGACGACCCGGGCTGGGACATGCAGGCCGACCGGGAGCGCTACCGGCAGGCCCTCGGCATCCCCGACTGACCGCGCGCCGACCCGCCGGTGGCGTTGGGTGCTCATGGCGGCATCCACTCACTTGACTTCGTGATCAAGGTTGATCACGCATGGAGCTCCAACTGTTCAACTTTGATCAAGGAGCGGCCGTGATCACCGCCAGGGGACTGACCCAGACCTTCACCTCGAAGGCCGGGCGCGAGAAGACCGAGGTGACCGCCGTCGACGGCATCGACCTCGACGTGGCCGAGGGCGAGGTCGTCGCCTTCCTCGGCCCGAACGGCGCCGGCAAGACGACCACGCTGCGCATCCTGACCACGCTGCTGCGGCCCACCGCCGGCACGGCGACGGTCGCGGGCTACGACGTGGCGACCCAGGCGCGAGGACGTGCGCCGGAGCATCGGCTACGTCTCGCAGTCGGGGTCGACCGGCAGCGTCGACCCGAGCCGGTGAGGAGGTCGTCGACCACGGGATGCTCTACGGGATGAGCGCGGCCGACGCCCGCGCCCGCGGCCAGCACCTCTTCGAGCAGCTCGACCTCGAGGGCCTGTGGACCCGCCAGCCCCGCGCCATGAGCGGGGGCCAGCGCCGGCGGCTCGACATCGTGATGGGGCTGATCCACGAGCCGAGCCTGGTCTTCCTCGACGAGCCCACCACCGGGCTGGACCCGCAGGCCCGGGCCAACCTCTGGACAGCACATCGCCGATCTGCGCGAGCCCGGCGCGGGGCCACGGTCTTCCTCACCACGCACTACCTCGACGAGGCCGACGCGCTCAGCGACCGGATCGTCATCATCGACCACGGCCGGATCGTCGCCTCCGACACTGCCGACAACCTCAAGGCCGCCGTCGCCGGCGACCTCGTCGAGCTGGAGGTCGCGAGCGTCGAGCAGGTGAGCCGGGCCGCCGAGAAGCTCGCCGCGCTCGTCGCCGGGTCCGACGGGGTCGCGGTCGAGGGCCACCGCGTCAGCGGCCGGGTGCGCCAGGCCGGGCGGGCCGTGCCCGGCCTGCTGCGCGACCTCGACCGCACCGGGGTCGAGCTCTCCTCCATCGAGGTGCGCCGGCCCACCCTCGACGACGTCTTCCTCGACCTCACCGGCCGCTCGCTCCGCGAGAGCTGAGCCCGGTTCTCCCCACACCGAAAGGACCCCCCATGACCTTCCTGCGCGAGAGCTCCATCGTCTTCCGCCGCCAGCTGCGGATGAACCTGCGCAACCCGGCCTGGGTGCTGATCGGGCTGATGCAGCCGGTGCTCTACCTGTTCCTGTTCGGCCCGCTGCTCAAGCCCATCGCCGCCCAGTTCGACTACCCGAACGCCTACACCTTCTTCGTCCCCGGACTGCTCGTGCAGCTCGGCATCTTCGGCGCGTTCTTCGCCGGCTTCTCGCTCATCGGCGAGTGGCGCGACGGCGTCATCGAGGCCGAACGGGTCACCCCGGCCAGCCGCACCGCGCTGCTCATGGGCCGGCTGTGGCGCGACGTGCTCCAGCTGTTCGTGCAGGCCCTCATCCTCGTCGGGCCTCGGCTACCTGATCGGCATGGAGGCACCGCTCTGGGGTGCGGTGCTCGGCATCGCGCTCACCCTGCTGCTCGGCGGCGCGTGCGCGGCGTCATCCAACGCCCTGGCCCTGACGACCAAGAGCGAGGACACCATGGCGCCGATCATCAACATGGTGATGATGCCGGTGCTGCTGCTCTCCGGCATCCTCCTGCCGATGACGCTCGGACCGCAGTGGCTGCAGAAGGTCGCCAACGTGATGCCCACCAAGCACGTCGTGGATGCCGTGCGCAACAGCTTCCTCGGCGACTTCACCGTGAGCGCGCTGGGGTGGGGCATCGCGTGGACCTTCATCCTGCTGGCGGTCTCGCTCTGGTGGGGGACGGCGACGTTCCGTCGCGAGAACGCCTGAGCGACAGCGCTACTGGAGGAAGCCGCCCGAGCATGCTGCCGGCGCTCGACTGCCCCGGAGCGCCCTGCGGCACCGACTCGCTGGGCTGCACGAGCACGTAGCCCTGGCCGCCGAACGCCATCTGCAGCAGCTCACCCGTGCCGCCGCGCACCATCGACGACAGGCCGCCGGTGTCGACCCGGATGTCCATCGACACCCCGGCCGTCCAGAGCACCACGGCCTGGGCGTCGGCGAAGGTCGGGGCCGACGCGACGTCGAGCGCGATCGGGTCGCCCTTGGTGGTCACGGCGACGTAGCCGGTGCCGCGCAGCGCCACGTTGTAGAGCCCGCCGGTCATCGTGGCCCCGCGGGCCTGGATGCGGTGGATGTCCCACTCGATGGAGTTGGAGAAGGCGAGCACGTTGGCGCCGTTGACCGAGACGGCGTCGTTCTCGAGGTACATCACCTGGATCTCGCTGGCGAAGTCGGCCACGAAGAGCTCACCGCTGCCCGAGCACTGCATCATCTTGACGCCCTCGCCGGTGGTGGCCGCCTTGAGCATCTTGCCGAAGCCGCCCGAGCCCTTGTTCGCGAAGCGCACGTCGCCCTGGTAGGCCACCATCGAGCCGGTGCGGGCCCACACCTCCCCGTAGCGCATGTCGATGCGCAGCATCTTCTTGTTCTGCAGGGCGAAGGGGTCCTGGGTCTCCTTCTCCTTGAACTCCTGGAACAGCGACCCGTGGATGGTCATCGGTCGTCTCCACTTCCTCGTCGGCCCGCGCTCGGCGCGGTGTCTGCTCTGGCACACACGCTATGCGCAACGCGCACAACGGTTCTAGGGTTTCAGGGGAGAGAGCCCACACACTCCAGGAGTCGACATGAGCTTCTTCGAACGGGCCAAGGCAGCGGCCAACGACCTCGCCGCCAAGGCGGACGCCGAGATGAAGAAGGCCGGCATCAGCACGCCGGGTGGCACCAGCGTCATGGGGGGCGCGGGCGGCGGCGCCGACCGGGCGCTGCGCGACCTCGGGGTGCTCAGCTACCTCGAGGCGACCGGCCGACCGGCATCCGCCGAGGACAGGGCGCGGGTGCTGGCGACGCTGCGCGAGCTCGAGTCGACCGGCCGGCTCGGCCAGCTCAGCGTGACCCCCGCCTACGGCGCCCCGGGCACACCGCCGCCCCCGCCCGGTGCGGCTGCAGCGGCGGCGAGGTCGACCGCGCCGCCACCTCCGCCTCCGGCGGCACCCCGCCGCCGCCGCCACCCCCCGGGGTCGACGCCTCCGCCGCCCCCGCCGAGCTGGGCCGGACGCCCGATCAGCGGACTCGAGGTGATGTTCTCCTCCAGGGATGAGCGGATCACCTCGAACGGCGGTCACCAGGTGCTGGCGAGCAGGGCCCGCAGCACGTCCGCCTCGGCGGTCACCCGCTCCGCGTCGTCGGGCGCGACCGGCGTGCCAGGAGGTGCTGCGCCGCACCGGTCGTGCTCGGCCACCTCAGCGCCGACGACCAGCCGCACGTCGGCCTCGGTGAGCTCGCGGCGCGGTGCATCGGCCGCACCGGCACCCGGGCAGCCGACTGCTCGATCGCACCCGCCCGCGGCATCACGTCGACGGGCACCGCCTCGGCGTTGAGACGCGCCGACAGCGCCGAGCGCAGCGCGGTGACGGCCACCCGGTCGCGGCCCTTCATCGCGTCGGTGAGGGCGTCGCCCATCCGGTCGCGCAGTCTCGCAGACCTCGGCTGCGGTCACGCCCAGGCCAGCCCGAGCAGCACCAGTGGCAGCGTCGCGGCCACGGCGGCGAACGAGTAGGCGGCGACCGGCAGCACGGGGTTCGGCGGCCCGTCGGCGAGCAGCCTCAGCCGCACCGGTGCCGTGGTGCCCACACCGAGGGCGGCCTCGGGGGTGCGGCTGCCGGCCAGCGTGATCAGGGCGCGGGCGGTCGCGACCTCGCCACTGCGGCGCACCGCGGCCCGGTCGGCAAGGGCCTCGACGAGCAGGCGCACCTCGTCCAGCGCCTCCGCCGACCGCAACGGGCGGGGCACCGCGCGGGTGACGACGGCGAAGAACTCCAGCAGCAGGTCGTGCCGACCGCGCAGGTGGGCCTCCTCGTGGGCGACCACCGCGTCGAGCTGGTCGGCGCGGCAGCGCGTCGAGCACGCCCTGCGACAGCACCACCCGGGACTGCCGCCCGGGGATGCAGTAGGCGGTCGGCGTCGGGTGCTGCAGGATCCGCATCCGCTCGTCGTGCGCCGCGACGATGTCGACGAGCTGCCGGTGGTCGGAGCGCACCCGCCGCAGCCGGGTGCCGACGTCGTGCCCGGCATACAGCAGCCGACCCAGCACCAGCGCGCTGACCAGCACGGCGAGCACGACCAGGCCGAGGTGCCGCATGGGGGAGTCGCCGTCGAGCAGCAGCGGCACGGCGGCGGGGGCAGCGGCGAGCGCCGCCAGGATGCCGCCGAGCGACACCGCCTGCCAGGCCACCAGGGCCGACCGGGGGGCACGCCGGAAGCCCTTCTGACGGGCCATCAGGCCCGGGGCCACCCACGCGAGGAGCACGGCGAGCCCCGCGAGGACGAACGGGATCACGGGCTCAATGGTGACAGGCGAACGCGGCGAACCCGAACCCGGTCACCCCACGTGGGACGGCTGCGCCACGGACGGTCAGCGGCGCCGGATCATCGAGCGCCGTCCGTCCGAACCGGCGGTGCCGGTCTCACCGTCGGCGCGAGCCTCGATCTCGGCGAGCGCCGCCTTGATGTCGGCCAGCTCGTCGGTGGTGGCGCCGTCGAGGAAGTGCAGCAGGGCGGTGCGCCGGTCGGTGACGTCCATGTCGTCGAGGGTGCGCAGCATCGTCTGGGCGGTGAGCGCCTCGCGGGTGTCGGCGGGGAAGTAGCGCCAGGCCCGGCCGTCGCGCTCGCGAGTGACCAGAGCCTTCTTCGCCAGCCGGTCGAGCACGGTCATCACGGTGGTGTACGCGATCTCGCGCTCGCCCTCGAAGCGGTCGTGCACCTCGCGCACGGTGGCGCCCTCGAACGACGCACCCCCCACCGTGGAGGCCTCCCACAGGTGCTCCATGACCACGCGCTCGAGGTCACCGAGACGGGGGGCGGAGGTCGAATGGGGCATGGCTTACTCCTTCGATGGTGACGCGGCCGGGCGGCGCGCGCCGAGGTCGAGGACCGTGTCGAACCGGTCGAGGGCCTCGAGTCGGTGGCTGACCATGACGACGCTGCGGCCGTCCGTGGCCGAGAGTACGTCGTCCAGCACCGCTGTGGCGGTGGCGTGGTCGAGGTGTGCAGTCGGTTCGTCGAGCAGCACCACCGGGCGGTCGGCCAGCACGGCGCGGGCGACCCCGAGCCGGGCCCGCTCGCCGCCGGACAGGCCGCGGCCGCCGCTGCCCAGCGCGGTCTCGAGGCCGTCGGGGAGGTCGGCCAGCCAGCGGCCGAGGCCGGCGCGCTGCAGCGCCCGCTGCAGGGCCGCGTCGTCGGCATCCGGCCCGGCCAGGCGCAGGTTGGTCGCCACCGAGGCGGCGAACACGTGCGGCTCGTCGTCGACGACGGCCACGTGGCGGCGCACGTCGTCGATGGTCAGGTGGTGCACGTCGACGTTGTCGACCGCGTGCTGCCCGCGGCTGGGGTCGAGGTGGCGGGCGATCACCGCGAGCAGGGTGCTCTTGCCCGTGCCGTTCGGGCCCGACGACGGCGACCCGCTGGCCGGGTGTGAGGTGCAGGTCGGTGGGGGCGAGCTGCTCGCCGTGGCCGGTCCACGAGGCCGCGACGCCGTCGAGGTCGACCCGCCGGCCGCACGAGTGGATGTCGTCGGCCACGGCGGACGGGCTGTCGGTCACCGCCGGCTCCTGGTCGAGCAGGGCCTCGAGGCGCACCGCGCTGCCCTGGGCGCGGGCGAGGTAGCGCATGGTGTCGACCAGGGGCGCCAGGGCGTCGCCGACGGCGACCGGCACGACGACCAGCAGGGCCGCGACCGGGCGGCCGGTGACGGCCGGGTCGACGAGCAGGGCCGCGAGCAGCGTCGCCACGGCGGTGGCCACGAGCAGCGCCGCCGCCACGAGGGCGCGACCGCGGCTCTGCCGCCGCACCGCGTGCCGCAGGGTGTCGTGCGCGTCGTCGAGCCACCGGGCGGCCGTGTGTGTGGCGCCGATGGCCTGCAGCTCGGCGGCCTGGCGGGCCACGAGGTCGCTGATCCGCAGCACCTCGGCGCGCGACTCGAGCAGCTCGTCGCGCGAGTGCGACTCGAGCACCCAGGCCAGCCAGCAGGTGACGGCCACCGCGACCATCAGGCCGGCGAGCACCAGCCCGATCGCCGGCGAGAACCACGCGGTCAGCAGCACGGCGACCAGCGCCGCGAGCGCGCTCGAGAGCAGCGGCACGGTGACGCGCACCTGTGCCTCCACGACGTCGGTGAGGTCGTCGACCACACCGGTGAGCACCCGGGAGCGCGAGCGACGCCCGAGGCGGGCCGGCGTCAGCGGGATGAGCGCGGCATACACCGAGGTGCGCCGCACGGCGAGGTCGTCGAGCGCGGCGTCGTGCGACACCAGCCGCTCGAGGTAGCGGAAGAACGGGCGGGCGATGCCGAAGGTGCGCACGGCGACGATGGCGACCATCAGCGTGAGGATGATCGGCTCCTCGCTGGCGCGCACGATCAGCCAGCCCGAGGTGGCGGTGAGGGCGATGCCGGATGCCGTCGCCGCGCCACCCAGCAGCGCGCCGATGATCGTCTGGCGGGTCGGGCGAAGCAGGCCGGTCTGGGCGTTCGGAGCGTGCGCCGTCTCGGTCGTCATCCGATCACCTCCGCGCCCTCACGGGTCAGCACGACGTGCTGGTCGGCCATGGTGACCAGCTCGGGGCGGTGGGTCACCACGACGACGGTGCGCCGCTCGGCCAGGTCGGCGAGCACCCCGTGCACGAGGTCGGCCGCGGCGGCGTCGAGGTTCGCGGTCGGCTCGTCGACGAGCAGCACCGGCGCGGTCGACAGGGTCGCCCGCGCCAGGGCGATGCGGGCGCGCTGCCCGGCCGACAGCCCGAAGCCGTCGTCGCCGAGCGGCGTCGCGAGCGCCAGGGGCAGGCTCGCCGACGAAGCCCTCGAGGCCGACCAGGCGCAGCGCGTCCCAGACGGCCTGGTCGTCGGCGCCGTTGCCGAGCACCAGCGCGTCGCGCAGGGTGCCCGCGGGCAGGAAGGGGCGCTGGGTGACGAGGTGGGCGCGGCCGGCGCGCACGGTACCGGCGGTGGGCGTGCGCAGCCCGGCCGCGAGCTCGAGGAGGGTGGACTTGCCGACCCCGGACGGCCCGGTCACGGCGGTGAGGCCCGGCCCGGCATCCAGGTGCACGCCCACGAGCACCGGGGTGGCGGCCTGCGGGTAGGTGTACGCGACGTGGTGGAGCAGCACCCCGACCTCCTTGCCCTTCGTCGCGCAGCGGGGCCGCCTCGGCGTCGAGCTCGGCGAGGATGCCGTCGATCGCCTCGGCGCCGTCGGCGGCGGCGTGGAACTCGGCGCCGATCCGGCGGATCGGCCAGTAGGCCTCCGGTGCCACGAGGATGGCGAGCAGGCCGGCCTGCAGGGTCATCGACCCGTGGGTGAGCCGCACGCCGACGGTGACCGCGACGATGGCGACCGAGATGGAGGCGAGCAGCTCGAGCGCGGCCGACGACATGAAGGCGATCCGCAGGGTGTTCATGGTGGCGACGCGGTGGCGCTGGCTCACCTCGCCGATCACCTCCACCTGGCGCTCGGCGCGCTGGTAGCCGACCAGGGTGGGCAGGCCGCGCATGACGTCGAGGAAGTGGCCGGACAGCGCCGCGAGAGAGCTCCACTGCTTCTCGGTCTGGGCCTGGGTCGCCCGCCCGATCAGGGCGGCGAAGAACGGGAGCAGGGGGAGGGTGAGCAGCACGATCAGGCCGCTGACCCAGTCCACCAAGAACAGCGTGGCGAGCGCCAGCACCGGCACGAAGGCGCCGGCGACGAGCGCGGGGAGGAAGCGGGCGGCATACGGCTCGACCGAGGCGGCGCCCTGGGCCGCGAGGGTGACCGCGCGGTCGGGGGCGGGGCGGCGCTCGGCCGGGGCGGCGAGCCACCGCTCGACGAGCCGGCCGCGCAGGGCCACGGTGACCTCGACCCCCACCCAGGCCGCGACCCGCTCGGAGGTCCAGGCCAGCACGGCCCGCACCCCGAACAGGCCCGCGAGCCAGAGGGCCGGGGTGCGCAGCGAGGTGCTGTCGACGACGGCCACGATGAGCGCGGCGATCGCGATGGCCAGGCCGATGGTGGCCACCCCCTGCAGCACGCCCACGACCGCCAGGACGGCGACCGGCCGGCGTGCAGCCGGTGCCGTCCTGAGCAGGCGAGGGTCGAAGGGCCTCATCGGGGGTGGCCGTCGGCTCGTCAGGGCACGGGGACCGCGGCGGGGATGTTCTGCGTCCCGAGCCGCTTGCGGAAGACCCAGTAGGTGTAGCCCGTGTAGATGAGCACGATCGGCGTGAAGACCAGGGCCGCGACGGTCATGATCTTCAGGGTCAGCTCGCTGCTCGAGGCGTTCTCGATGGTGAGGGACGTGCCGCCGGGGAGGGTCGTGGGCATGACGTTCGGGTAGAGCGTCAGGAAGTAGGTCGCCACGGCGGCGGCCATGGTGACGGCGGTGCCGATGAAGGCCCAGCCCTCCTTGGCCTGCGTGTTCGCGTAGATCGCCGCGAGGAGCGCGACCGCCGCGATGGCGGTGGTGATCCACGACCAGACGGTGCCCTGGGTCAGGCCCAGCCAGACCAGCAGGATGACGGCCAGCACCGCGGTGCCGAGGCCGAGGGTGGTGCCCAGGGCTCGGGAGTCACGCTGGATGTCGCCGCGGGTCTTCAGCGCCAGGAAGAACGCGCCGTGGGTGAGGCTGAGGCCGAGGATGACCAGGCCGCCCAGCAGGCTCATGGGGTTGAGCAGCGTGAAGAAGTTGCCGACGTACTCCATGTCCTTGTTGATCGGCACGCCACGCACCACGTTGGTCAGTGCCACGCCGACGAGGAGCGGCGAGATGATCGAGCCGGCGATGATGGCCCAGTCCCAGCGCTGCCGCCAGGCGTCGTTGTCGCGCTTGCCGCGGTACTCGAAGCCCATGTTGCGCACGATGAGCGCGACGAGGAGCACGAGCAGGGCCAGGTAGAAGCCGGAGAACATCGTGGCGTACCACTCGGGGAAGGCCGCGAAGGTGGCGCCACCGGCGGTGAGCAGCCAGACCTCGTTGCCGTCCCAGTGCGGGCCGATGGTCGTGAGCATGACCCGGCGACGCTTCTCGGTGTCGGCGGCGTCCTTGCCCTTGCCGAGCACGGGCAGCAGTGCGCCCACGCCGAAGTCGAAGCCCTCGAGCACGAGGTAGCCGGCCCAGAGGAGGCCGATGAGGCCGAACCAGACGAGTTGAAGGTCCATGAGTGTGTCCTCGATCCGATCTCAGTAGGCGAACTCGAGCGGGGCGTCCTCGCCCTTGCTCGCTGGGTCGACCGGCTCCTGGAAGGGGTCGGCGCCGCGGCGGACGTAGGTGAGGAACAGCTTGACCTCGATGACGGCGAGGATCGCGTAGACCAGGGTGTAGGCGATCATCGAGAACCAGACCTCACCGGCGCTGACTGACGGGGAGACGCCGGTCGACGTCGTCATCAGGCCGTAGACGATCCACGGCTGGCGACCGACCTCGGTGAAGATCCAGCCCCAGCTGTTCGCGAAGACCGGTGCCAGCGGGGTCAGGACGGCGACCCACACCCACCACTTGGATGCCGGCACGCGGCCCTTGCGGATGCCCCACAGGGTGATCGCGGCGAAGAACATCGTCAGGAAGCCCAGGCCGATCATGAACCGGAACGCCCAGTAGGTCACCGGGATGATCGGCGCGTAGCTCTTGGCAGTGACCAGGGCGGCCACCTGCGGTCCGTAGCGGGCCGCGACCTGCTCGGCCTTGGCGCGCTCACTGTCCTGCAGCTGGTTGATGCCCTCGACGGTGCCGTCGAAGCTGCCGGTCGCCATGAAGGAGAGCAGGCCGGGGATCTCGATGATCCGGGTGGCAGAGCTGCCGTCGAGCGAGCCGATCGACAGCACCGAGAACGGTGCGCTGCTGGTGGTGTCGTACAGGCCCTCGGCGGCGGCCATCTTCATCGGCTGCACCTGGGTCATGATCTTGCCCTGCATGTCACCGGTGACGATGACCCCGAGCGAGGCCACGAGGGCGAAGATCGCGCCGAACTTGGTCGCCTTCCGGTACATGCTCTCGTCGCCGGTGCCGGCGTGCTTGCGCATCAGCCAGAGCGCGACGCCCATGACGACGGCGCCACCGACCATGTAGGCCGACATGATCACGTGCGGGAACGTCACGAGCTGCACCTTGTTGGTGAGCACCGCCAGGAAGTCGTCCATCTCGGCGCGGCCCGTGGCCGGGTTGAACCTGTAGCCGACCGGGTTCTGCATGAAGGAGTTCGCCGCGAGGATGAAGTACGCCGACAGCACGGTGCCGATGTGCACCAGCCAGATCGTGGCCGCGTGCAGCTTCTCGGGGATCCGGCCCCAGCCGAAGATCCAGATGCCCAGGAAGGTCGACTCCAGGAAGAACGCCAGGAGGGCCTCGAAAGCGAGCGGGGCACCGAAGATGTCACCGACGAACCGCGAGTAGTCGGACCAGTTCATGCCGAACTGGAACTCCTGCACGATGCCCGTGACGAGACCGAGGGCGAAGTTGATCAGGAAGAGCTTCCCGAAGAACTTGGTGAGCCGGTAGTACTCGGGGTTCCTCGTGCGCAGCCACTGGGTGTGGAAGATCGCCACGACCAGCGACATCCCGATCGTGATCGGGACGAACAAGAAGTGGTAGACGGTCGTGATGGCGAACTGCCACCTGGCGACATCAACGGCGTTCATGCAGTACTCCTGGGCAGTCGTTCAGCGACGTGACGATCTATAAACTACAGCGTGTCGTAGATGGCTCTGAACCCCCAGCGGTGTGAGAGCACCCACGTCGGTCTGCCTTACCTGTGGCACCGTTGGTGGGGTGCAGCGAGACGACCTGGTGCGGCTTCGGCGGGCGCGCGACCGGATGGACCGCGACTACGCGGAGCCGCTCGACGTGCCGGCGCTCGCGGCCGAGGCGCTGATGTCGGTCGGCCACTTCCAGCGCAGCTACAAGGAGGCCTACGGCGAGACCCCTTACGCGCACCTGATGACCCGTCGGGTGGAGCGGGCCGCGTGGCTGCTGCGCTCGGGCGAGCTGTCCGTCACCGACGTCTGCATGCAGGTCGGCTGTACGTCGCTGGGCTCGTTCAGCTCGCGGTTCACCGAGCTGATGGGTGAGACGCCGAGCGAGTACCGCGCTCGGTCGCACGACGAGCGGGCCGGCATCCCGTCGTGCGTCGCCAAGCAGGCCGACCGGCCCAGCCGCAACGGCGCGGGTCGGTCAGGATCGGAGAAGCGCGAGCCGGTGGCCGGTGCCTAACCTCGAGGGCATGGACACGACCACCAGCACAGGAACCGCCGGGATGCCGGCCGCCTCCGGTTCGCCGGCCACCGCGACGCTCGCCGTCGCCAACTGCTTCCTCGTCGTCGACGACCACGAGAAGGCGCTGATCTTCTACCGCGACGTGCTCGGCTTCACCGTCACCAAGGACGTCACGATGGGCGAGTTCCGCTGGCTCAGCGTCGCCACCCCCACCCAGCCCGACCTCGAGATCACGATCCAGTCGGTCGGCATCTACCCCGGGTGCAGCGACGAGGACCGCCAGGCCATGGACAACCTGCTCGTCAAGGGCCTGATGAACCCGCTGATCTTCCGCTGCGACGACGTCGACGCGCTGTTCGAGCACGTGCGGGCGGCCGGCGGCGAGGTGCTGCAGGAGCCGATCGACCAGTTCTACGGCGTGCGCGACTGCGCCTTCCGCGACCCCGCGGGCAACATGCTGCGGTTCAACCAGGTGCTGCCCCAGGCCTGACCCCGCCGGCCCGGCTCCCGGGGCTCAGCCCTCGGGGTAGCCGTGCGGGTTGTTGCTCTGCCACCGCCAGGTGTCGGCGCACATGTCGTCGACCGTGCGGGTGGCGCGCCAGCCGAGCTCGCCCTCGGCGCGGGCGGGGTCGGCGTAGGACGCGGCGATGTCACCGGGCCGGCGGTCGACGATCTCGTAGGGCAGCTCCTGGCCGCAGGCCTGCTCGAACGCGTGCAGCAGCTCGAGCACCGAGGTGCCGTGGCCGGTGCCGAGGTTCCAGGTCGAGACCGGCTCGTCGGTGGTGGCGAGCCGGTTCAGGGCCGCGATGTGGCCGGCCGCGAGGTCGTCGACGTGGATGTAGTCGCGCACGCCGGTGCCGTCGGGGGTGGGGTAGTCGCCGCCGTAGATCGACAGCTTCTCGCGCCGGCCCACGGCCACCTGGGCGATGTACGGCATCAGGTTGTTGGGCACGTCGGAGGGGTCCTCGCCGATCGTGCCGGAGGGATGCGCGCCGACCGGGTTGAAGTAGCGCAATAACCCGATCCGCCAGTGCGGGTCGGCGGCGGCGACGTCACGCAGGATCTGCTCCTGCATCACCTTGGTCCAGCCGTAGGGGTTGGTGGCGGAGGTGGGCAGGTCCTCGGTCATCGGCACCGGGGCGTTCGCGCCGTAGACGGTGGCGGACGACGAGAACACCAGCATCGACACCCCGTGCCGGCGCATCGCACGCACCAGCGAGAACGTCGTGCCGATGTTGTTCTCGTAGTACTCCAGCGGCTTGGCCACGCTCTCGCCGACCGCCTTGAAGCCGGCGAAGTGGATGACGGCGTCGATCCGCTCGTGGGCGAACAGGTGCTCGGTCTTGTCGTGGTCGGTCAGGTCGAAGGACCGCACGTCCAGCGGCTGCCCGGTCAGCGCCTCGACCCGGCCGACGACCGAGGGCTTGGCGTTGGCGAAGGAGTCGACGACGACGACCTCGTGGCCGGCCTCGACGAGCTGGACGACGGTGTGGGAGCCGATGTAGCCGGCTCCGCCGGAGACGAGGACGCGCATGGCGTCGAACCTATCGCGCGCCGCGGGCTACTTGGCGGTGCGGGCGAGCAGCGCCTGCACGAAGACGCGCTGGATGTCGGCGGGGGTGTTGGCGATGTACGAGGTGCCGCCGGTGGCCTTCGAGATGGCCTTGAGCGAGGCAGGGTCGGCCTCGCCCATGCCGATGGTGATGATGCGCACCGGGCGGTCACCCCGGCTGGTCGCCTTGAGCTTCGCGAGCAGCTGGGTGAGGTCCAGGCCGCCACCCGGGTCGTCGTTCCTGCCGTCGGTCATGATCACGACCGAGTTCACGTACCGGTCGTCGTACTCGGCGACCATCTTCGAGTAGGCCGCCGCCTCGGGCCGGTTGGTCCACCAGAGGTAGGCCCCGCCCCCGGCGACGAGCACGAGCAGCGGGATCAGGTGAGGAGGATGACGCTGCGGCCGTGGCCGCCGCGCGGTGCGCCGTGGCGGCCCATCTGCGCACCCCCTCAGTCGTCGTCCGGAAGGACGATGTTGAGCAGCCAGGAGACGAAGGTGATCACGACGGCCGCGAGGACGGCATCCCAGAAGAAGTCGGTGATGGTGAAGTCGAGGTTGAGCCACTCGCAGATCCACTCGGTGATCTGCAGCATGAACGCGTTGACGATGAAGGTGAACAGGCCCAGCGTCAGCACGATGAACGGCAGCGAGAGCAGCTTGACGATGGGCTTGACGAACGCGTTGATGACGCCGAAGACGAGTGCGACGAAGAGCACGGTGAGCAGCTTGTTGGTCCAGGAGCTGTCACCGGTGGCCAGGTTCACCCCGGGGATGACCAGGGCGGCCACCCAGAGGGCGAGGCCGTTGACGACGACCCGGATCAGGAAGTTCTTCACCGGCGCATTGTGGCACGCACGGTGGTGCCGACCGGCTCGTGGGGACCGGCGCACCCTGCCCTGCCCGGGCGCGGGTTGCCTACAGTGGTCGCCATGACCGACGACCCCGGCGCCGCCGCGCCCGAGACCGTCGCGGGCCTGCCCGCGGTGCACCTGCGCAGTGCCCTCGACGCCCTGCCGGCCTACACGCCCGGCCGGCCGGCGACCGTGCGACCCGGCGTTACGGCATACAAGATCAGCAGCAACGAGAACCCTTACCCGCCGCTGCCGTCGGTGCTCGACGTGGTGCGCGAGGCGGCCGGGTCGATGAACCGGTACCCCGACATGGCGGTGTCGGCGTTGACCGCGGCGCTGGCCGAGCGGCTGGCGGTTCCGGCCGGGCGGCTGGCGCTGGGGCCGGGGTCGGTGGGGGTGCTGGGCCAGCTCATCGCGGCGACCTGCGACCCCGGCGACGAGGTGGTCTTCGCCTGGCGGTCGTTCGAGGCGTACCCGATCCTCGTCACCCTGGCGGGCGCGGTGCCGGTGCAGGTCCCCCTGGCTGCGGGGGAGCGGCACGACCTGGCGGCGATGGCGGCGGCCATCACCCCGCGCACGCGGATGGTGCTGGTGTGCACCCCGAACAACCCGACCGGCACGACGGTGGGCGACTCCGAGCTCGAGGTGTTCCTCGAGCAGGTGCCCTCGGACGTGCTGGTCGTCATCGACGAGGCCTACCTGGAGTTCGTGACGTCGCCGCACTCGCCCGACGCCCTCGCCATCCACCGGTCGCGGCCCAACGTCGCGGTGCTGCGGACGTTCTCGAAGGCCTACGGCCTGGCCGGGCTGCGGGTCGGGTATGCCGTGGCGCACGAGCCGCTGGCGGAGGCCTTGCGCAAGGCCGCGATCCCGTTCGGCGTCAACTCGCTGGCGCAGGTGGCCGCCGTGGCGTCGCTGGAGGCGTTCGACGAGCTCGAGGTGCGGGTCAAGGAGCTGGTCGAGGAGCGGTCGAGGGTGGTGGACGCCCTGGTCGCCCAGGGGTGGGTGCTGCCCGATGCGCAGGCCAACTTCGTGTGGTTCGGGCTGGGTGAGCTGACGGGGGAGTTCGCTGCGGCGTGCGAGGAAGCCGGGCTGACGGTGCGGCCCTACGGGTCGGACGGGGCGCGGGCCACGATCGGTGAGCGGGAGGCGAACGACCGGCTGATCGAGGTGGCCGGGGCGTTCTACGCGAAGCACTTCGGCTGAGTCTTCTGTCCCAGCCTCGGCTGGGGCTGGCTGTTCACGGGGCAACGGCGGTTGGTCGAATCCGGTTGTCCACAGGCCTTGTCTTCGGATGTGGTTGTCCACAGCGTCCCTGGACTGCCGCGCGCCTGTTCGTGGACATGCGTACGATTAACGCATGGATGAGGGGGCGTTGGAGGGGCGGGTCGTGGGCCCGGGTTCGGCTGTGCCGGGCCGCTTTTCGGGTGCCGGTCACGAGCCGGCCGCTGCGGGCTCAGGGCCGTACACCTGGCCTGGCGCTGTGGTGGCAGGGCCGGCCCTGGGTGATGCTGCAGCAGTTGCCGGACCTGTTGGCGGCGCTGGTGACCAGGGCGCGGTGTTGGCGGTGGCCGCGTTCCGGTCGTGGCTGGCCGAGGTCGATGTGGGGTCGATGACGGACCGCGAGCGGGTGGATCTGGTCGCCAGTCTCGAGCGGGTCAAGGGCGCCTCGTCGGCGGTGCAGGCGCGGGCGACGGATGTGTTGCGGTGTTCGCGGGAGGTGGTGGCGCCGCAGGATGTCGCTCGTTCGGTGGGGTCGGTGGTGGCGTTGGCGCGGCGGGAGTCGCCCACGTTGGGGGACCGGTTCGTGGGGTTGTCGCGGGCGTTGGTGCACGAGATGCCGCAGCTGATGGCTGCGCTGAGTGCCGGTGAGTGCGGTGAGCGGGTCGCGGTGGCAGTCGTGCAGGCGACGGCGACGTTGAGCGTGCAGGACCGTGCCGAGGTCGACCGGCGGCTTGGGCCGGTGATCGCCCGGTTGGGGGTGCGGCAGGCCGGCGGGGCGGCGGCCCGGGTCGCGGCGGAGCTGGATGCTGCGTCGGTGGTGGCGCGGATGGAGGCGGCGGTCAAGAGCCGGCGGGTGAGTGTGCGGCCGGCGCCGGACGGGATGGCGTACCTGACCGTGCTCGGGCCGCTCAAGGACGTGGTCGGGGCGCATGTCGCGGTGCAGGCCCGCGCGCGCGGTGTGGTCGGTGGTCAGTGCCCGGAGGAGGGCCCGGCCGGTCGTGGGGTGGGTGCGGTCGCGGCGGATACGGCGTTGCGGTTGTTGTCGGGGCGGGCGGTGGGTCAGCTGCAGCCGGTGGAGGTGCACCTGGTGATGACCGACCGGGCCCTGCTCGGCACCGGCGACGGCGGCCGGTCACCCTTTGAGCCGGCCCGGATCCCCGGCCACGGCAGCGTGCCGGCCCCGGTGGCTCGGGCCTGGCTGCGCGAAGGCCTCGAGGACCCACCGCCGCCCGCGACCGCTGCGGCCGATGCCTCACCGGCAACCGGGCCTGAGCCGGCTTCGGCGACCGGCACGGCGCTGCAGCTGCCGCCGGCTGCTCGGGTGTGGGTGCGCCGGTTGTACACGACTCCGGAGGGTCGGGACCTGGTGGCGATGGACTCGCGGCGTCGGGTGTTCGGGGGGATGCTGCGGCGGATGCTGGTGCTGCGTGATGACGTGTGCACCACTGCGTGGTGCCAGGCGCCGATCGTGCACGCCGACCACGCCAGGCCGGTGCGCGAGCACAGCGCGACCTCGTTCGTGGAGGGCAACGGCAAGTGCACCCGGTGCAACTACGGCAAGGAAGCCCCCGGCTGGCGAACCCGCGTGATCCTCACACGGCCCGGCGTCGACGAGCCGCCACCTGAGCGCACCGGCCCCCGCGGTGACGAGGCGCGGGCGAGGCGGGTGGTGCGGGTGACCACCCCGCTCGGGCACTCCTATGACGCCGAACCACCGCCCCTGCTCGGCTGGGGCAGCCAGACCTTCCCGCCCGCGCTCACCGTTCCCGATATGCCTCAGATGCCGAATCAGAAGCCGGCGCTGCAAGAGGCATTCCGACGGCCCGAGGATTCGTCAGGCCGGCGAGTGCCCGGTCAGCGCCGCAAGGGAGCCCTGCGCCGAGCGGGGACAATCCGCGGAAGGGCTCTGGACCGGTCGCGACGAGCACGCCGGCCGCGGCTGACCAGCCATCTCGAACGCGAGCTCTGCAGGTACCTGACCTGAGGGGGCCACCACGGATCCCGCCGCAGGAGCACGTCGATCAGCCGGCGAGGTCGGACTCGGCCACCACGCGCAGCGCCTGGGCGGCGATGGTGAGGGCCGGGTTCATCGCGGCCGACGACGGGAAGAACCCGGCATCGACGACCCAGAGGTTGTCCAGGTCGTGGGCCTTGCAGTGGCCGTCGAGAACGCTCGCACCCGGGTCCGCTCCCGCGACGACCGTGCCGCACATGTGGCTGTTCATGCTGATGTCGAACGGCTGGGTGAACACCACGTCGTAGCCGGCGTCACGCATCAGCCGCTTGGCCCGGGTGAGCAGCCGCGCGTGCTGGCGGGTGTTGGTCGCCACTCGAGTGGTCCGGATCCGCCCGGTCGGCGACAAGGTGACCCGGTTGGCCGGGTCCGGCAGGTCCTCGGCCATCACCACCCACTCGACCGAGCGCCGGGCGATCGCGTCGAGCACACGCAGCGGCACCCGGGTCGCCCAGCTCTTCATCATCACGCCCTGCACCTTGCCGATCGCCTGCACGGTTCCGAGGGGGTGTCCGTCACCCCCGTCGTGGTACCAGTCGGTCACCATCACGGTCTTCTGGAACACCACGTCGTTGTGCCGGTTCAGGTCGACGGCGGCGATGTGGGCGTTGTTGTGCATCATGAAGCTGCGCCCGAGCAGCCCCGAGGAGTTGCCGAGCCCGTCGGGGTGCTCGGCACTCGACGACGCCAGCAACAGTGCCGCCGAGTTCGCCGCACCCGCCGACACCACGAACCGCCGCGCGTGCACCGTAACGGGCCCGTCGGGGCCGACCCCGACAGCCTCCACCACCCGCCGCCCCGACCCGTCGGTCACCAGCCGCTCCACCCGCACCCCGGTCGCCAACCGTGCCGACCCGGTGGCCAACGCAGGGTCGACCGCGCACACCTCGGCATCCGACTTGGCGCCGAGCCGGCACGGGAAGCCGTCGCAGGTCGCGCACCGCACGCACCGCCCGCCGGGCCGCAGGTCGACCCCCATCGCGGTGGATGCCGGGTGCACCCCGGCCGCCGCCAGTCGCGAGACCAGCGTCAGCGACGTACGGCTCGTGCGGCAGTGCGGCATACGGGAACGGCCCACTGCGCCACGGCTCGGTGGGGTCCGAGCCTGCCGTCCCGTGCACGGCATACAGGTGCTCGGCCTCGCCGTAGTACGGCTCCAGGTCGGCGTACCGGAACGGCCACGCCGGCGAGACCCCGTCGAGGTGTGCCACCTCCTCGAAGTCCGACTCACGGAACCGCGGCAGCGACGCCCCGTAGACCTTGGTGTTCCCACCGACCACGTAGTGCACGCCCGGGGCGAAGGCCACCCCGTCGCCGTCCTCCCACAGCTCGGCCGGCTTGTAGCGGCGCTTCATGAACACCTCGTCCGGCGACCAGTTCTCCGGCTCGCGAGGCAGCCGCTCGCCGCGCTCGAGCAGCAGCACGTCGACCCCACGCTGCGCCAGCGCCCAGGCGACGGTGCCACCGCCCATGCCCGACCCGACGACGACGACGTCTGCATCCAGGTGCTCCACGCGGCCTCACCTCCGAGGGAATCGTGTCACCCGACCCGCGTCCAGCAGCCCGCGCCCGCAGACGGCGCGCACCGAACCCGCCGTCACCGGTGCGCTCTGTGGTTCGGTGGTTCGATGCCCACCATCGGATTCCACTGCTCCCACGAGCAGATCGCCCCCGGCCGCCTCCTGCGAGACGTCCAGCACGCCGAGCAGGTCGGCTTCACCGCCGCGATGTCCTCCGACCACCTGTCCCCGTGGTCGCAGCGCCAGGGTGAGTCCGGCTTCGCCTGGTCCTTCCTCGGAGCAGCCCTCGCCACCACTGACCTCCCCTTCGGCGTCGTCACCGCCCCCGGCCAGCGCTACCACCCCGCCATCACCGCGCAGGCGATCGCCACCCTGTCGAGCATGTTCCCCGGCCGCTTCTGGGCTGCCCTGGGCTCCGGCGAGGCCAGCAACGAGCGCGTCACCGGCCAGGTGTGGCCGCGCAAGGACGTCCGCGACGCCCGCCTGCTCGAGTGCGTCGACGTCATCCGCCGCCTGCTCGCGGGCGAGACGGTCGACCACGACGGCCTCGTCACCGTCAACCGCGCCCGGCTCTGGACGCTCCCGGATGCCGTGCCACCCCTCATCGGACCCGGCCGTCACCGCCGACGACCGCCGCCCGCCATGCCGCCTGGGCCGACGGCCTGGTCACCGTCAACCAACCGCTCGACACCCTGCGCCAGGTGCTCGACGCCTACCGCGACGCAGGCGGCCGCGGCGCAGCCCGCCTCCAGGTGCACCTCAGCTGGGCGCCCACCGACGACGAGGCGCTGGCCATCGCCTACGACCAGTGGCGCAGCAACGTGCACGGCCCGCCGGTCAGCTGGGACACCGAGACCGTCGAGGCCTTCGACATCATGGCCGAGACGGTGACCCCCGACCAGGTGGCCGAGGTCGTCAACGTCTCGAGCGACACCGCGTGGCACGCCGCCCGCATCCAGGAGTACCTCGACCAGGGCTGGGACGAGGTCTACCTGCACCACGTCGGCCAGCGCCAGGAGGCCTTCCTCGACACCTTCGGCGAGCGGGTGCTGCCCCAGCTCGCCCCCACCGCACCCGCACCCGCCACCACCGACCGGCCCGCCCGCGAGCGCGAGGAAGCGACCCGATGAGGCTCAGCCAGACCGGCGACGTGTGGTGGAAGTCGGCCGTCTTCTACTGCGCCGACGTCGAGACCTTCCAGGACAGCAACGGCGACGGTGTCGGCGACCTCCGGGGCATGACCGACCGCATGGAGTACCTCGCCGACCTCGGCATCACCTGCCTGTGGCTGATGCCGCTGTACCCGACCGCCGGGCGCGACGACGGCTACGACATCACCGACTTCTTCGGCGTCGACCCCCGCCTCGGCACCCCCGGCGACTTCGTCGAGCTGCTGCGCACGGCGCGCTCGTGCGGCATCCGGGTGGTCGTCGACTTCGTCATGAACCACACCTCCGACCAGCACCCCTGGTTCAAGCAGGCCCGGCGCAGCGTCGACGACCCCTACCGCCGCCACTACGTGTGGTCGCCCACCAAGCCGCGCTCGAGCAAGGCCGAGGTCGTCTTCCCCGACAAGGAGGACAGCATCTGGGAGCTCGACGAGAAGACCGGCGAGTACTACCTCCACCACTTCTACCGGACGCAGCCCGACCTCAACGTCGCCAACCCCGCCGTGCAGGAGGAGATCGCGCGCACGCTCGGCTACTGGCTCGAGCTCGGCGTCTCCGGCTTCCGCATCGACGCCGTGCCCTTCCTCTTCGCCAACGACACCTACCCCGGGTCCGAGCCGAACGGCTTCAACCCGCAGGACTACCTGAAGAAGGTGCGTGACTTCGTCACCCGCCGGCTCGGAGACGCCGCCCTGCTCGGCGAGGTGAACCTGCCCGTACGCGCAGCAGAAGGACTTCTTCGGCGGCGCCGACGGCGACGGCCTCAACATGCAGTTCGACTTCATCGGCATGCAGCGCCTCTACCTGTCGCTCGCCCGCTCGGATGCCGGGCCGCTCGCCGACGCGCTGCGCGAGCGCCCCGGCCTCGACGTCACCAGCCAGTGGGCCAACTTCGTGCGCAACCACGACGAGCTCACCCTCGACAAGCTGAGCATCCCCGAGCGCAAGGAGGTCTTCGCCGCGTTCGGCCCCGACCCCGACATGCAGCTCTACGGCCGGGGCCTGCGCCGTCGCCTCCCGACCATGCTCGGTGGCGACGAGCGCCGCATCCGGCTCGTCTACTCCCTGCTCTTCTCGCTGCCGGGCACCCCCACGCTGTTCTACGGCGAGGAGATCGGCATGGGCGAGAACCTCGACGTCGAGGGCCGGCTCGCGGTGCGCACCCCCATGCAGTGGGATGCCGGCCCCAACGGCGGGTTCTCCAGCGCACCGAAGCGGCGGCTCACCCGCCCGCAGCCGGACGGCCTGTTCGCGCCCGAGCACGTCAACGCCGCGGCGCAGCGCCAGGACCCCGAATCGCTGTGGTCCTTCATCCGCCAGCTCATCCGCCGCTACCGCCAGATGCCGCAGATCGGCTGGTCCGACGTCGAGGTGCTCGACCACGACGTGCCGGCCGTGCTCGCCCACGTCTGCCGGTGTGAAGACTGGCGGCTGCTCGCCGTCCACAACCTCGGCGCCGACGACGGCATCGTCACCCTCGAGCTCGGCGAGGTGCCCGAGGGCTCGGTGCTGCGCGACGTCCTCGACGGCCGCGACGACCAGCCGATCGACCCGAGCGGACGGGTGGAGCTGCGGGTCGACGGCTCGAAGGGCCAGTGGCTGCGGGTGCTCGCCCCCGGAGAGCAGGCGTACGCGTAACCGCTGCGCCACCGGTACGGTGGTGGCCGACACCGGCAGTGACCGCCGCCACACCCAGCACCAGCGGTCGCGAAGACCACTGACGCGGCGACCGTCACCACGGAAGCCCGGAGAAGGAGTGCCCTGTGAGCGACAACGAGGTCGCCGCCCTCGAGGCGGCGTTCGGCGTGGACCACCACGTCTCACGAGCCGAGGCCCCGGAACGCCCCGCTCAGGACGGCGGGCCGGAGATGGTCCAGCTGCTCAACCCCGAGGGCGAGCGCGTCTCGCACCCCGAGCACGACGCCGTCGTCGACGCGCTGACCGACGAGGAGCTGCGCGGGTTCTACCGCGACCTGGTCCTCATCCGCCGCTTCGACGCCGAGGCCACCGCGCTGCAGCGCCAGGGCGAGCTGGGCCTGTGGGCCAGCCTCCTCGGCCAGGAGGCCGCGCAGGTCGGCTCCGGTCGCGCGCTGCGCCCGCAGGACTACGCCTTCCCGACCTACCGCGAGCACGGCGTCGCCTGGTGCCGCGGGGTCGACCCGGTCAACCTGCTCGGCATGTTCCGCGGCGTCAACCACGGCGGCTGGGACCCCAACGAGAAGAACTTCCACCTCTACACGATCATCATCGGCGCGCAGACGCTGCACGCCACCGGCTACGCCATGGGCGTGCAGCGCGACGGCAGCGTCGGCACCGGCGACGACGACCGCGACACCGCCGTCATCGCCTACTTCGGCGACGGCGCCACCAGCCAGGGCGACGTGTCCGAGGCGCTGGTCTTCGCCGGTGTCAACAACAGCCCGGTCGTGTTCTTCTGCCAGAACAACCAGTGGGCCATCTCCGAGCCCAACGAGAAGCAGACCCGCGCCCCGCTGTGGCACCGGGCGCGCGGCTTCGGCTTCCCCGGCATCCGGGTCGACGGCAACGACGTGCTCGCCGTCTACGCCGTCACCAAGGCGGCGCTCGACGCCGCCCGCACCGGCCAGGGCCCCACGTTCATCGAGGCCTACACCTACCGGATGGGCGCGCACACCACCTCCGACGACCCGACCAAGTACCGCGTCTCGGCGGAGGTCGAGGTGTGGAAGCACCGCGACCCGATCGAGCGGTTCAAGCGCTGGCTCACCACCACCGGCCGCGCCGACGCCGACTTCTTCGACGCCGTCGAGGAGGAGTCCGACGAGCTCGGCGCCTCGGTGCGCGAGCGCTGCCTGGCCCTGCCCGACCCGCCCGGCACCGACATGTTCGACCACGTCTACGCCGAGGCGCACCCGCTGCTCGAGCGTGAGCGGGCCGAGTTCGAGCGCTACCAGTCCTCGTTCGAGGGAGCCAGCTGATGGCCGCCACCACCCTCGCGAAGGGCATCACCAGCGGTCTGCGGGCCGCCATGGACAAGGACCCCAAGGTCGTCCTGATGGGCGAGGACATCGGCAAGCTCGGTGGAGTCTTCCGGGTCACCGAGGGCCTGCAGAAGGACTTCGGCGAGGACCGCGTCATCGACACCCCGCTGGCCGAGGCCGGCATCCTCGGCACCGCGATCGGGATGGCGCTGCGCGGCTACCGCCCGGTGGTCGAGATCCAGTTCGACGGCTTCGTCTACCCCGCCTTCGACCACATCGTCAGCCAGGTCGCGAAGCTGCGCGCCCGCAGCCTGGGCCACGTCGCGATGCCGCTCGTCATCCGCATCCCGTTCGGCGGCGGCATCGGCGCGGTCGAGCACCACAGCGAGTCCAACGAGGCCTACTTCGCGCACACCGCCGGCCTGCGGGTCGTCGCCGTGTCCAACCCGCACGACGCGCACTGGATGATCCAGCAGGCCGTCGAGACCGACGACCCCGTCGTGTTCTACGAGCCCAAGCGCCGCTACTGGGACAAGGGCGAGGTGGGCGACGCCCCGGAGGGCGCGCTCGGCACCGCCCGGGTGCTGCGCGAGGGCACCGACGTCACCCTGCTCGCCTACGGCCCGATGGTGAAGACCTGCCTGCAGGCCGCCCAGGCCGCTGAGGAGGAAGGACGCAGCCTCGAGGTCGTCGACCTCCGTTCGCTCTCGCCCCTCGACGAGGCCACCATCCTCGGCTCCGCGCGCAAGACCGGCCGCGTCGTCGTGGTGCACGAGGCCTCGACCTTCCTCGGCATGGGCGCCGAGATCTCGGCGCTCATCACCGAGCAGGCGTTCTACTCGCTCGAGGCGCCGGTGCTGCGCGTCGGCGGCTACAACGTGCCCTACCCGCCGAGCCGCATCGAGGAGGAGTTCCTCCCCGACCTCGACCGCGTCCTCGACGCCGTCGACCGCTCGCTCGCTCACTGAAAGGCGTTCTCCCAGATGGCTCTTCGTGAGTTCAAGCTCCCCGACCCCGGCGAGGGCCTCACCGAGGCCGAGCTCGTCACCTGGCACGTCAAGCCCGGCGACACGGTCAAGGTCAACGACATCATCGTCGAGATCGAGACGGCCAAGTCGCTCGTCGAGCTGCCCGTGCCGTTCGCCGGCACGGTGTCCTCGCTGAACGCCTCCGAGGGCGACACCGTCGAGGTGGGCACCACCATCATCACCATCGACGACGGCTTGGGCGGTGCGCCGGATGCCGGCACGCCCGCACCCGCTGCCGCCGCTGCTCCCGCACCAGCCGCTGCCGCGGCGCCCGAGGAGGAGATCGGCGAGGGCCTGATCGGCGGCACGACGTCGACCGGGCGCACGGCCGTGCTCGTCGGCTACGGCGTCAAGCAGACCGAGGCCAAGCGGCGTCCCCGCACCGGCTCGGCCACTCCCGGCGTACCGGAATCGACCAATAGGTCACAGGAGGTTCAGCCGGCTGCCACCCCGGGCGTACCGGAATCGACCAATAGGTCACAGGAGGTTCAGCCGGCTGCCACCCCGGGCGTACCGGAATCGACCAATAGGTCACTTCCGGTACAGGCACCCCTCTCCGGTGAGAAGGTCCGTGCCTTGGCCAAGCCGCCCGTGCGCAAGCTCGCCAAGGACCTCGGCGTCGACCTCGGCAGCATCACCCCCACCGGCGACGGTGGCATCGTCACCCGGGCCGACGTCGAGGCAGCTGCCCAAGCTGCCGGCTCGGAGTCCGGCGCCAGCCGGCGCGCCGAGCGCCCCGGCATCCACCTCGTGGGCCGGCGACCGGCGAGCGCGAGACCCGCGTCCCGATCAAGGGCGTGCGCAAGATGACTGCGCAGGCCATGGTCGCCTCCGCGTTCACGGCCCCCCACGTCACCGAGTGGGTCACCGTCGACGTCAGCGCCACCATGGACCTCGTCGAGAGGCTCAAGAAGGACAGGGAGTTCCGCGACGTCAAGGTGACGCCGCTGCTGGTGCTCGCGAAGGCGATGTGCCTCGCCGTGCGCCGCAACCCCGGCATCAACGCCACCTGGGACGAGGCGGCGCAGGAGATCGTGCTCAAGCACTACGTCAACCTCGGCATCGCGGCCGCGACCCCCCGCGGCCTGGTCGTCCCCAACGTCAAGGACGCCGACCGGATGTCGATGCGCGAGCTCGCCGAGGCCATCGGCGCCCTCACCGCCACGGCGCGCGAGGGCCGCACCCAGCCGGCCGACATGGCCGGCGGCACCCTCACGATCACCAACGTGGGCGTCTTCGGCGTCGACGCCGGCACGCCCATCCTCAACCCGGGCGAGGCCGCGATCCTGGCGTTCGGCACCGTCGCACGGCGCCCGTGGGTCGTCACGGCACCCGACGGCACCGAGGCGATCGAGCCGCGCTGGGTCACCACGCTGGCGCTCAGCTTCGACCACCGCCTGGTCGACGGCGAGCTCGGCAGCCGCTACCTCGCCGACGTCGCGGCGATCCTGGCCGACCCCTCCCGCGCGCTCGTCTGGGGCTGAGCCGGTGCCGGCCGAGCCCGCCGACCCCACCGGCGTCGTCTTCCCCGAGGTCGACGGGCGCCGCTCCACCGGCGCCACCGGGCGGGCGGTCGTCGCCGACGCCCTGCGGCCCGTCGACCCGGTCGGCGCCGCGGCCGCCCAGCGCGAGACCAACTGGCGCAGTGGCTACCTCAGCCACTTCCGGCGCCTGGTCGAGGCCGGCCTGGCCACACCAGAGGATGCCGTCGCCATCGCCGACGCCGGGCTCGCCTCGCTCTACGACCGGATGTGCTGGCGCGACCCCGACGGCCGCCAGGTGCGGCTCGAGTCCGCCCTCGGCGGGGTGGCCGGCAGCCCTGCCGACCTGCTGGCGACCGAGTCGCTCGGTGGCACCGGTGAGGCCGACACCGCCCTCACCATCCCCTATCGCGGTTCCCGGCTCGCGGGCGACGACCTGCGCCGCCAGCTCGACACCTGGGTGGCCGACGGCGTCGTCGAGCCCAGCCTGCGCGAGGCCGTGGGCGCCGTGCTCGACAACCCCGAGTGGCTGCGCCTCGAGGGCCGCACCGTCGTCGTGCTCGGCGCGGCAGCCGAGATGGGCCCGCTGCGCTCGCTGCTGCGGTGGGGCGCCACCGTCGCCGCCGTCGACCTGCCCCGCCCGGACCTGTGGGCGCGGCTGCTCGGCGACACCAGGAACCTGCCCGGCCGCCTGCTGGTGCCGGCCACCCCCGGCACCTCCGACCTGGCCCAGCGCGCCGGCGTCGACCTCATCCACGACCTGCCGACCGCCACCGGCTGGGTGTGCGGCCTGCCGGGCTCGCTCGTCATCGGCAACTACGTCTACGCCGACGGCGCCACCAACGTGCGGGTCAGCACCGCCGTCGACGCGCTCACCGAGACCGTGCGCGGCGCCCGCCCCGACACTGCGATGTCCTTCCTCGCCACCCCGACCGACGTGTTCGCGGTGCCGGGCGAGGCGGTCGCAGCCTCGGTGCAGGCGTATGCCGACCGCCGCACCTCCAAGCTGCTGCGCGGCCCGCTGCGCACCCTGTCAGGTGGGCGGCTGCTGCGCCGCAACTACGTGCCCGGCGAGGACCCCGGCATCAACGACTCCGTCGTGCTCCAGCAGGGCCCCAACTACCTGCTCGCCAAGCGGCTCCAGCGCTGGCGGGCGACCGCGGCGCGGGCCCAGGGTGCGACCGTGTCGTTCAAGATCGCCCCACCCACCCGCACCCGCTCGGTCGTCAAGAACCGGGCACTGGCCGCCGCGTACGCCGGGGCGCACCGCTTCGGCGTCGAGGTGTTCGACCCGGGCACGGCCAACACGCTGATGGCGGCCCTGCTCGTGCACGACCTCGCGGCCGGCTCGCCGCGCCAGGAGTTCCCGTGGCAGGACGAGGCGTATGCCGCGGCACACGGCGGGCTGTGGCGCGCGGCGTACGACCCGCGCAGCGCGCTCGGCCTGGCCGCCCTGCTCGGCGCCGCCTCCGCCCGCCCCTGACCCACTGCCATCTCCGTCTCGAGTGCGGAAGTGGTTGCCAGAACGACCACTTCCGCACTCATGGCTGGTCTGTGGCGGGCTATCCGTGGTTGAGTCACGCCATGGCATACGGAATCGGTGGTTGGCGCCGATCGCTTCCACCCGTCATGATGGGGGTATGAGCGCCACCTCGTCGATGCCGAAGCGACCGTCCGACCCCCTCGACCTGATCGACGTCGACAGCCTGCTCACCGACGAGGAGAAGGCGATCCGGGCGGCCACCCGCCAGGTCTGCGCCGACGCCGTCGACCCCCACATCATGCAGTGGTACGAGGACGGCGACCTCCCGGTGGCCCGCGAGCTCGCCCGGGAGTTCGGCAAGGTCGGCCTGCTCGGCATGCACCTCGAGGGCTACGGCTGCGCCGGCATGTCCGCCGTCGACTACGGCCTGGCGTGCCTCGAGCTCGAGGCGAGCGACTCCGGCATCCGCTCGCTGGTGTCGGTGCAGGGCAGCCTGGCGATGTTCGCGATCTGGCGCTTCGGCACCGAGGAGCACAAGCAGGAGTGGCTGCCGCGGATGGCGGCCGGCGAGGCGCTGGGCTGCTTCGGCCTCACCGAGCCCGACCACGGCTCCGACCCCGGCTCGATGCGCACCCGGGCCCGCCGCGACGGCGACGACTGGGTGCTCAACGGCAGCAAGATGTGGATCACCAACGGCTCGATCGCCGACGTCGCCGTCGTCTGGGCCAACGCGGGCGAGGAGAACGGCGGCATCCGCGGCTTCGTGGTGCCCACCGACACACCGGGATTCGCGGCTCACAAGATCACCCACAAGATGTCGCTGCGCGCGTCGGTCACCTCCGAGCTCACCTTCGAGAACCTCCGCCTGCCCGCGGATGCCGTGTTCCCCGACGTCACCGGCCTCAAGGGCCCGCTCGCCTGTCTCAGCGAGGCGCGCTACGGCATCGTCTGGGGCTCGCTCGGCGCGGCCCGCTCCTCGCTCGAGGCGGCCCGCCGCTATTCGATGGAGCGCATCCAGTTCGGCCGCCCCATCGCCGGCTTCCAGCTGACCCAGGCCAAGCTCGCCAACATGGCCACCGAGCTGCAGCTCGGCCAGCTGCTCGCCCTGCACCTCGGCCGCCGCAAGGACACCGTGGGCCTTCGCCCCGAGCAGGTGTCGGTCGGCAAGTACAACAACATCACCAAGTCGATCGAGATCTGCCGCACCGCGCGCACCATCCTCGGGGCCAACGGCGTCAGTGGCGAGTACCCCGTCATGCGGCACGCGAACAACCTCGAGTCGGTGCTCACGTACGAGGGCACCGTCGAGATGCACACCCTCGTGATCGGCCAGGCCCTCACCGGCGAGTCCGCCTTCCGCTGAGGCTTCGCCTCGCACCACACCACATGGCCCGCCGTCACCGGCGGGAGGGACGATGACCGTCCCCCACCCACTTCATCGGAGAACCCCGTGCTGTCCGCCTATGCCCCGCTGTTCCGCGTCCCCGGCGCCACCCGCTTCATCGCGGGCACGGCGCTGTCGCGCACCGGCGGAGCGATGTTCGGTGTCGCCATCGTCGTCATGCTCAGCCAGCGCCGCGGCTCGTTCGGGCTCGCCGGTGCGGTGTCGGCCGTCGGGGTGCTCGTGCTCGCCATCGGGGCGCCACTCATCGGGCGGCTGGTCGACCAGCACGGCCAGCGCCGGGTGGCCCTGCCCTTCGTCGTGTTCTCGACGATCTGCGGCGTCACTGTCGCGGTGCTGTCCTGGCGCGACGCGCCGGCCTGGACCCTCTTCCTCTTCTACGGCCTGAGCGCCGTTCTCCCCGAACCGGGTCCGATGTCGCGCGCCCGCTGGGCCCACATCTACCGCGACGAGCCCGACCGGCTGCACACCGCCATGTCGTTCGAGCAGGTCTGCGACGAGGCGTCGTTCGTCATCGGCCCGGTGCTGGCCGTGCTCGTGTCGACGCTGTGGTTCCCCGAGGCCGGCCTGCTGCTGGCCGAGGCGTTCTTCACCGTCGGGATGCTCACCTTCCTCGCCGCTCGCGCCACCGAGCCACCGGTCGTGCCGCACGCCGACCGCCCGTCGGCTTCGCCGTGCGCCGCCCCGGCCTGCTCGTCGTCGCGGTCGTGCTCGTGATGACCGGCGTCATCTTCGGCGCCAACGAGGTCATCGCCGTCGCCTTCGCCACCGAGAGCGGCGACACCGGCTTCTCGAGCATCATCCTCGGGGCGTTCGCGCTCGGCTCGACCCTTGCCGGCATCGTGTTCGGCAGCACCGTGTTCCGGATGACGATGACCCGCCGGCTGCTGCTGGCGGCCGCCGGGATGTTCGTGCTGGAGACCCCGGCCCTGCTGGTCGGTGGCCCGTGGCCGCTGGTCGCCGTCATGTTCGTGGCCGGCTCGGCGACCGCCCCGATGCTGATCACCAGCCTGTCGCTGGCCCAGCGCCTGGTGCCCGCGGCGCTGATGACCGAGGGCCTGGCCGTCGCCGTGACCGGCATCCTCATCGGCATCTCGGGCGGGTCCGCCATCGGCGGCTGGGCGATCGAGGCGTGGGGTGCACAGCCGGCGTATGCCGTGCCGGTCGTTGCCGGGGCGCTGGCCGTGGCGATCATCGCGGTGCGCTACCGGCACCTCGAGCGCCACGAGCTGGCGTAGCTCAGCGGTTCAGCACGTCAGAGCCAGGCGCCGGCGCGCATCACCGCGACCACCCGCAGGTCGTCGTCGAGGTGCACGAGGTCGGCCCGGCGGCCTGGCTCGATGACTCCGACGTCGCCCAGCCCGAGCAGCCGCGCCGGGGTGGCCGTCGCCGCGTAGACGACGGCGTCGAGCGGCAGGCCCGCGGTCTGCACGGCATACCGCACGGCGTGGTCCATGGTGAGCGTGCTACCGGCGATCGCACCGTTCGACGCCAGCCGGGCGACGCCGTCGCGCACCTCGACGGCGGCAGGACCGAGCAGGTAGTCGCCGTCGGCGGCGCCGGCCGCGCCCATCGCGTCGGTGACGAGCAGGAACCGGTGCGGCGCCGTGGTCGCGGCCCAGTGCAGCACGGCCGGGTGCAGGTGGATGCCGTCGGCGATCAGCTCGACGAACGCCCGGTGGTCCTCGACGAGGGCGAGCACCGGCCCGGGCTCGCGGTGGTGGATCGGCCGCATCGCGTTGAACAGGTGGGTCGCGACGGAGGCGCCGGCGTCGAGCGCCTGCTGCGCCACGGCATACGTCGCGTCGCTGTGCCCCAGCGCCGCGATGACGCCGCGCTCGGCGAGCAGGGCGACCGCCTCGAGCCCTCCGTCCAGCTCGGGGGCGAGGGTGACCATGCCGACCGCGCCCTCGCCGGCGTCGAGCAGGCGGGTGACCTCGGCCGCGTCCGGCGCGCGCAGCAGGGCCGGGTCGTGGGCGCCGCAGTGGTCACCGCTCAGCCACGGGCCCTCGAGGTGGATGCCCGCCAGCTCACCTCCGTGGACCATCGGGGCCAGGGCGCGCACCGACGCCTCGAGCCGCTCGGTGCTGTCGGTGACCAGGCTGGCCACCATCGTGGTCGTGCCGTGGGCGCGGTGGGTGGCCAGCACGGTCGCGGCCTCGGCGGGGTCGCCGGAGGTGAAGGCCGCGCCTCCACCCCCGTGCGCAGTGGGCGTCCACGAAGCCGGGCACGAGCGTGCCGGTCAGGTGCCGGTCGGCCGGTGCCGGCGGGTGACCCGCACCGGCACCGGCGACGCGGTCACCGTCGGTCTCCACCCAGCCCGGCTCGGCCGAGCCGGACGGGAGGACGACCCGGTCAGCGCTGAGCAGCACCGGCATCCGCCTTCTCGGGTTCGTCCTGCGTGACGCCGGTGTCCTGGACAGTGCCAGCTCCGGTCTCAGGGGTCACGGCGTCGTCGTCGTCGTCCTCGCGGCCGGGGGTGCGCAGGTTCCACTTGCGGATGACCCACCGGAAGAGCAGGTAGTAGACGGCGGCGTAGCCCAGCCCGATCAGGACCAGCAGCAGCGGTTTGGTCGCGATGTTGAAGTTGAGCAGGTAGTCGAACAGCCCTGCGCTGAAGCCGAACCCGTCCTTGACGCCGAGCGCGTTGGTCAGCGCCATCGAAGTTCCGGTGAGCACCGCGTGGATGACGTAGAGCGGCCACGCCACGAACATGAAGGCGAACTCGAGTGGCTCGGTGACGCCGGTCAGGAACGAGGTGAGCGCCGCCGTCATCATCAGGCCGCCGACGAGCTTGCGGCTCTTGAACTTCGCCTCCTGCCAGATCGCCAGGGCGGCGGCGGGCAGGGCGAACATCATGATCGGGAAGAAGCCGGTCATGAACGCGCCGGCGGTCTTGTCGCCGGCGAGGAAGCGGCTGATGTCGCCGTGCACGACCTTGCCGGTCGCTGGGTTGGTGTAGTCGCCGAGGATGAACCACGGCACCGAGTTCAGGATGTGGTGCAGGCCCAGCGGGATGAGCAGCCGGTTGGCGGTGCCGTAGACGAACCCGCCGATGATGGCGTTGGCGGCCACCCACTCGCCGATGTTGGTCAGGCCGGCGTCGAAGGCCGGATAGATGACGGCCAGCAGCACGGCCAGGATGAGCGTCGCGAACCCGGTGACGATCGGCACGAACCGCCGGCCGCCGAAGAACGCCAGGTAGGGCGGCAGTGAGATGCGGTAGTAGCGCTGCCACAGGTAGGCGGCGGTCAGCCCACACAGGATGCCGCCGAGCACGCCGTAGTTGATCAGCTCCTGGTCCTCCCCCTGCGGGGGTGACGGGAGCACGAACGGCGACACGGCATCCCCCACGCCCTTGAACACGAGGTAGCCGACCACCGCCGCGAGCGCCGTGGAGCCGTCGGCCTTCTTGGCCATGCCGATGGCGACACCGACGGCGAACAGCAGCGGCAGGTTCTCGAACAGGGCCCCACCGCCGCCGGCGAGGACGGCGGCGACCTTGTCCCAGCCCAGGCCGTCGGCCCCGAGCAGGTCGGGCTGGCCGAGGCGCAGCATGAGCGCTGCGACCGGCAGCGCGGCGATCGGCAGCATCAGGCTGCGGCCGAACTTCTGGATGGGCGCGAGGTTCAGGCGCTTCTTCGCGCCTGTCTCGGCCGTGGCGTCGGCGGTGGTCATGGGTTCCCCTCCAGTGGTGGTGATGGTTGTGCTTCGTCGGGCATCGTGCGGTCCAGGGAGACGTGCAGCTCGTAGCGGTCGCCGCGGTAGTGGCTGGTCACCAGCTCCAGCGGCGCGCCGCCGCTGCGGCTGCGCCGGTCGAACGCCAGCACCGGGTCGCCGGGCTCGACGTCGAGGTGGTGCGCGACCATGGCGTCGGCCAGCTCGGCGCGCACGGTCTGGTCGGCGGTGTCGACCGACCGGCCGTACTCGCTGGCGAAGAGCTCGTAGAGCGAGCGGCCCAGGTCGTGCCGGTCGAGGCCGGGCAGCAGGGTCGGCGAGTACCAGCCGGCCTCGACCGCCATCGGCTCACCGGCGGCCAGCCGCACCCGCTCCACCCACCAGGCCAGCTCGCCCGGCGCCAGCCCGAACCACTCCGCGACCTCGGCCGGCGGCTCGAGCGAGGCCACCCGCACCACGCGGGTCGACGGGGCCTTGCCCCGTCGTCGCATGTCCTGGGTGAAGGAGGCGAGGTGCAGGTGCGACTGCACCCGCGGCGGTGCGACGAAGGTGCCCTTGCCCGGCACCCGGCGCAGCGCCCCCTCGGCGACGAGCGACTCGATGGCCCGGCGCACGGTGGCGCGCGACACGGCATACGTCGTCATCAGCTCGCGCTCGGACGGGATGGCAGCGCCGGGCGAGAGCTCGCCTGCACACAGGGCGGCCAGCACCGCCCGGAGTTGGGCATGCTTGGGCTCGGCGCCGTCGACGAGGTGGCGCGGCTCGGTGGTCACCAAGTCCGCCATTCGTCCCCCTCGCCGGTGGTGGTCCCAACTGGTACGGTCCAGTCAGTACCAGTTGAGGATGCACCCGGGGTGGGGACCTGTCAATCCGGGCGGCTCCCGAACGAGAGGACCCTTCAATGGGCAGCAAGGCAGAGCAGATCCTGGCCGGGCTCGGCGGCGCCGGCAACATCGTCGAGATGGAGCCGTGCATCACCCGGCTGCGCACCGAGGTCAAGGACATGGGCCTGGTCGACGAGAAGGCCCTCAAGGCCGCCGGTGCGCACGGGGTGGTACGGGCCGGGTCGGTCGTGCAGGTCGTGGTCGGGCCCGAGGCCGACAACCTGGCCGAGGACATCGAGGACCTGATGTGACCGACGTGCTCGCCCCGCTCGCGGGGCTGGTGCGTCCGCTGTCGCAGGTGCCCGACCCGGTCTTCGCCGCGGAGATGGTCGGCGCCGGCGTCGCCATCGAGCCCGAGGGCGGTGTGGTGGACGCCGTGTCGCCCGTCGCCGGCACGGTGCTCAAGCTGCACCCGCACGCGTTCGTGGTGCTGACGGCCGAGGGCGTCGGCATCCTCGTGCACCTCGGCATCGACACGAACCACCTCGCCGGGGCCGGCTTCGAGCTGCTGGTGGCCGAGAAGGACGCCGTGGAGGCCGGTCAGCCGGTCACCCGTTGGAACCCCTCCGACGTCGTCGAGCGCGGCCTGAGCCCGATGGTGATGGTCTGCGTGCTCGACTCGAAACCCGGCGACGTGACCAGCGACCGCACCGGCGACACCGTCGCGGCGGGGGACGCACTCTTCGCCTGGCCCGCCGGCTCGTGACGAGCCCGCCGGTCGCCGCCCTGCTCCTCGACCTCGACGGCACCCTGGTCGACTCCGAGCCCCTGCACCGCGAGCGCTACCGGGCGTGGTTCGAGCAGCGCGGCTGGCCCTACGACGACGAGGTCGCCTCGCTCTTCACCGGTCGCCGTGCCGACGACGTCTTCCGCACGGTCGACGGGCCGTGGCGCGGTGAGGACCCCGACGCACTGCTCGCCGAGGTCTTCGCGCTCGGGCCGATGCGCCGGCTGCCCGAGCCGGTCGCCGGCGCGGTGGCGGCGGTCGACTGGGCGGGCGCGGCCGGCATTCCCCTGGCGTTGGTCACGTCGGCCGGTATTCGCTGGGTGGGTCGGGTGCTCGCGCCGTTCGGCGGCATCGCGGTCTTCGACGCCACGGTCACCCGCGAGGACATCGCGAACGGCAAGCCCGACCCGGCCTGCTACGCGCTGGCCTGCGAGCGCCTCGGCGTCGACCCCGGCGGTGCGGTCGCCTGCGAGGACGCGCCCGACGGCGTGCGATCCGCCGTCGCGGCAGGGGTCGGCACCGTCGTCGGCGTGACTACCAGCTTCACCGCGCAACAGCTGTCGGATGCCGGTGCCACCCACACGCTGCCCGACCTCACCACCCTGCCCACCGCGCTCGGCGGCTGAGTCAGAACGGCACGCCGCACTCGAGCACGACGTTGGCGTAGGGCGTCTCCTCGCCGGTGCGCACCGCCAGGCGGATGCCGGGCAGCATCGCCTTGAGCTCCTCGTGGCTCACCAGTCGCCGCTCACCCAGGGCGCGGGTCCGGGCGTCGAGCCACAGCGGGAAGTCGCCTCCGGCCGCCTCCGCCGCGATGGTGTGCGCCTGCACGACGACCTCGCCGAGCACCGCTTCACGAGTCGAGAGTAGAGAACACGCCGCCCCGACTCGAGCCGGGGCGGCGTGTTCCTTACTGTCGTCGAGCCCGTCAGTGCGGGGCGACCACGGGGGTGTCCTGCGGACCCGCGGCGGCGGCATCCGAGTCCGTCTTGGCGCGGTCGTCGTACGACGAGCCCTTGCGCAGCTCGACGTGCGGCAGCATCAGCATCACCAGGAAGCCGACGACCATGACGATCGAGCCGACGAGGAACACGGTGTCCATGGCCTCGGAGAAGCCCATGAGGAACGGCTTGGCGATGCGATCGTCGAGGTCGTTGAGGAACGAGCTGTCCTGCAGCACACCACTGGCAGCGCCGCCGCCACCGCCCTGGGCCGCCTTGAGCTGCGCGGCCACGGCGGCGTTCGCCGGGTCGGCCAGCGCGGCCTGGAAGTCGGGGGTGGGCACGGCCGCCTTCAGCGCGGCGGTGATCTTCTCACCGGCGGTGGAGAACAGGATCGACAGGAACACGGCGGTGCCGAGCGCTCCACCGATCTGCCGGGTGAAGGTGGCCGTCGAGGTGGCGACGCCGATCTGGGTCGGCGGCACGGCGTTCTGCACGGCCAGGGTGAGCGGCTGGAAGTTGAAGCCCAGCCCCATGCCGAAGGCGAGCATGACGATCATCGTCTGCCACAGCGGGGTGTCGAACTCGACGTAGTGGAAGATGAAGAGCGACACCGCGAGCAGTGCCGAGCCGATGATCGGGAACTTCCGGTAGCGGCCGGTGCGGGAGATGATCTGGCCCGACAGGATCGAGCCGAACATGATGCCGAGCGTCATCGGCAGCAGGAGCAGGCCGGCCTGGGTCGGGGTGGCGCCCTTGACGATCTGCAGGTAGAGCGGCAGCGCCGCGAGGCCACCGAACATGGCCACACCGATGAGCACCGAGGCCGCCGAGGCGACGCCGACCGTCTTGTTGGTGAACATCTTCAGCGGCAGGATCGCCTCTTCCTTCATCCGCCACTCCTGCCAGAAGAAGCCGATGGCACCGAGGATGCCGATGACGTAGCAGGTCGTGGAGGACACGGCGGTCCAGCCCCACTCGCGGCCCTGCTCGGCGACGAGCAGCAGCGGCACGAGGGCGACCGAGAGCAGCGCCGCACCGGCCCAGTCGATGCGGTGGTCGAGGCGGTTGTGCCGCAGGTGCAGCGTCTTCGAGACCACGGCGAGCGCGGCGATGCCGATCGGCACGTTGACGAGGAAGACCCAGCGCCAGCCGTCGATGCCGAGGATGGTCTCCTGGCCGGCGAAGAAGCCGCCGATGACCGGGCCGAGCACCGACGCGGTGCCGAACACGGCGAGGAAGTAGCCCTGGTACTTGGCGCGCTCACGCGGCGGCACGATGTCGCCGATGATGGCCAGGGCCAGCGAGAACAGACCGCCGGCGCCCAGGCCCTGCACGGCGCGGAAGGCCGCGAGGCTGAACATCGAGGTGGCGAAGGTACACAGGATCGAGCCGAAGATGAAGATCGAGATGGCGATGATGAACAGCCGCTTGCGGCCGTAGATGTCGCCGAGCTTGCCGTAGAGCGGCGTGACGATGGTGGCGGTGATCAGGTAGGCCGTCGTCGCCCACGCCTGGTGGTTCAGCCCGTGCAGGTCGTCGGCGATGGTGCGGATCGCGGTCGCGACGATGGTCTGGTCCAGGGCCGCGAGGAACATGCCCATCATCAGGCCGATGAGGATCGTGACGATCTGGCGGTGGCTGAGCGGGCCGGTCGGGCGGTCCGGTTCGTCGACCGCGGCGGGTGCCGGGGCGCCGCTGCCGGTGGCCAGGGTGGCCCCCCGGGTAGCGGGTGGGGTGGAGTCGTTCATCGGTCGGTCCTTCGGGTGTTGGAGGGAAGAGAGGCCTCGAGGTCGGAGGCGAAGTGGCGCAGGTGTGCGGAGAACGAGGTGACGTCGTCGTCGGGCCAGTCCGCGAGCAGGCCCTGCAGCCAGCGGTCGCGGGCCTCGCGGATGGCGGAGAGGAGGGTGCTGCCCTCGTCGGTGAGGGACAGCGCCTGGGCGCGGCCGTCGTCGGGGTCGGGGCCCCGCCGCACGAAGCCGAGGTCGACCAGGGTGGTGACCTGGCGGCTCACGGTGGAGACGTCGGAGTGCAGGACCTCCGCCAGGGCGGAGACGCGCATCGGGGCGACCTTGAGGTTGAACAACAGGGGGTAGGCCATCGGGTCGACCTGGGGGTGCTGGCGCGGCGCCTGCTGCCGCACGAGGTGCAGCAGCTTGACGACGCGGATCAGGTCGTCACCGAGCACGGCCGTCGGGGTCGACGGCACCGAGCTGAACGGCATCCGGGGTCCTTCCTCGTAACAGTTGCTTGCCGCATACAACTATATGACGGGCCGGGTACATTCCCGAAACCGCGCAGGAATCGTGGCTGTCGAACCTTCAGGCGGTGCTGGCGCCGAGGTGGGCGAGCAGGTTGTGCGCGAACCGCTGGCCCATCAGGGCGATGACGCCCTTCATCGCGGTCGTCACCGCGGGCCGCACGATGCCGGGAAAGGGCAGGTCGACGGTGATCTGCATCGAGGTCTCGAGGTGGGTGCCCGAGGGCCGCGGGGCGAGCTTGTACCAGCCGACCACGCCGGCGCTCTCGTCCGCGCCCGGGGCGGGGTCGTGCGTGAAGTCGATGCGGTGCGGCTCGTCGAAGTCCATCCGCTCGCGGAAGGTGAACGAGAAGGTGGTGCCGAGCACCGGCACCTTGGTCAGCTGCCAGACCCAGTGCTCGCCCTCCTCCTTCACGGAGTGCAGGAACGGGGTGAGCCGGGCGATCTGGTCGGGGTCGGTGAGCACCTCCCACACGGCATCCACGTCGGCGGTGACGGTGGCCGCGGAGCGGTTCGCGGTCGAGAACGTGGCCATGCTCAGGGGGTGATCGCCATCGCGGCCATGACCCGGTGGGCCACGTCGTCGTCGCCGTGCACCACCACGTGCAGGTCGTCGGGGGAGCGGCGGCCGCCCATCAGCCGCCCCGCCACGGCGGTCGACATGGTGAGCGAGGTGGTGACGACGTCGGGGTGTTCGTCGGCCTCTCCGGTGAACAGCGGGATGCCGCGCGCCTTGCCGTCGTGCTCCTCGACGCGGGCCCCGGCGCGCCCGACGGTCGGCCCGGTGAGGTCGACGCACCACGGCGTTACCGGGCTCGACGTGAGCGTTCTTGGCGACGATGCGGGGCAGGGCCGCGAACAGCTGGGCCACCGAGTGCGCCGCTGCCGCGGAGTCGAGCCCGCCGGGTCGCTCGATGGCCTCGCGGATGTCCTGCTCGTGCATCCAGACGTCGAAGGTGCGCACGCCGAGCCGGTCACCGGCGAGCACTCGCCCGAAGGGGGAGGCGACCTCCACCTGCGCCCATTCGGTGCCGGAGCGGTAGAGCGACAGCCGCTCGGCCAGGCGCTCCTCGAGCTCGTCGAGCACCTCCTCGAGGTCGCGGCCGCGGCGCGACTCGACGTACTTCTCCATCAGCTCACCGAACGAGTGCCGCACGTGCGCGTGCCGGCTGATGTCGACGTCGGGCACCGGCTCGCCGGCGACCATCGCCTCGGTGGCGGCGACGTGCGCGATCTGGTCGAGCACGGTCCAGCCGGGACAGTCAGTGGGGCGGGCGGCGTCGGCCGGGCGCATCGTGCGGCCGAGGTCGATCACGTGCTGCACCGTCTGCGCGTACGCCTCGACCAGCTCGCCCAGGTCGCTCGGGGCCGGGGGGTGCAGGGACATGCGGCCACAGTACCTACGCTTGTCCTCATGGCCACCCCCGAGCACCCACCGGCCGAGAGCGCACCGGGGGTCGCACGCGCCCTCGGTCTCGCGGTCGTCGCGGGGCTCCTCGGGGCGCTGGTCGCCGCGCTGATCACCGGGGCCACCGCGCCGCTCCAGCTGGCCGACCCCGGGGCGCTGGTGCGCTGGGGCCTGCCGCTCGTGGGGGCGGTGAGCACCCTGGCGTCGGCCGCCACCGTCGGGCTGCTGGGCCTGGCGGCCTTCCTCGTGCCCGAGCGCCAGCGCACCAACCGTCGCGTCACGGCCACCCGGTATGCCGCCACCGCCGCCACGGTGTGGGCCGTTGCCGCGCTGCTCGAGGTGGTGCTGACCTTCGCCGACCTCGCGGGCACGCCGCTCACCAGCGCCGGCCTGTTCGACCAGCTGGTCTCGTTCACCTGGACCCTGGAGACCACCCGGGTGCTGCTCATCAGCGCGCTCGTCGCCGTCGTGGTGGCGGTGTGCGCCCGGTTCACCACGCGCCGGGCGCCGATGGCGTGGCTCGCGGTGCTCACCCTGGCCGCGGTCGTCATCCTCGCCCTCACCGGCCACGCGGCCGGCTCGACCAGCCACGAGGATGCCGTCAACGCCCTCGGCGTGCACCTGCTCGGCGTGGTGGTCTGGACCGGCGGGCTGATCGGCCTGGTCGCCCTGCGCCGGCCCCTCGGCACCGACCTCGGCACGACCGTGGCGCGTTACTCGACCGTGGCGGCGTGGTGCTTCGCCGCCGTGGCGCTCAGTGGGGGGCAGCAGGCGTGGATCCGGGTGGGGTCGCTCGAGGGCCTCACCACCCCCTACGGAGTCGTGGTCGTGCTCAAGACCGTGGCGATGGTGGCCCTGGGGGTGCTCGGCTGGCTGCACCGGCGCAACATCGTCGAGGTGCTCACGGCGCGGCCCGGCGACGGGCGGGCGTTCGCCCGGCTCGCCGTCGTCGAGATCACGATCATGGGGGCCGCCACCGGGCTGGCCGCCGTGCTCGGTCGCAGCGTGCCGCCCGTGGCCGACGCGGCGCCGGCGCCCAGCCGCATCCTGGAGCTGAGCGGCTACCCCGACCCCGGGCCGATGGTCGGCGCCGACTGGCTCACGGCCTGGCGCATCGACTGGCTGTTCCTCTCCACGGCAGCGCTGGCCGTCGGCCTCTACCTCGCGGGAGTGGTGCGGCTACGCCGGCGCAGCGACGCCTGGCCTCCGGCCCGCACCATCTGCTGGGTGGTCGGGTGGGCCCTGTTCGTGTGGGCCACCTGCGGTGCGCCCGGCATCTGGGGGCGGGTGCTCTTCAGCACGCACATGGTGCTGCACATGGCGGTGGCGATGACGGTGCCGCTGTTCCTCGTGCCGGGGGCTCCGGTGACGCTGGCGCTGCGGGCCCTCAAGGCGCGCCCCGACAAGTCGTGGGGGCCGCGCGAGGTGCTGCTCCAGGTGGTGCACTCGCGGGCGATGCACGTGCTGGCCAACCCGGTCGTGGCGGCATCCCTGTTCTTCTTCAGCCTGGCGGCCTTCTACTGGACCGGCCTGTTCGGGCTGTCGCTCACCACCCACACCGGGCACCTGCTGATGATGGCCCACTTCCTGCTCACCGGTTACCTGTTCGTCTGGGTGCTCATCGGCATCGACCCCGGGCCGCCGCGGTGGTCACCGCTCGCGCTGCTCGTCATCCTGTTCGCCACCATCTCCTTCCACGCGTTCTTCGGGGTGGCGCTCACCGGCGGCGAGACCCTGCTGGCGCCCGACTTCTTCGGGCAGCTCAACCTGCCGTGGGGTCCCGACCCGCTGCTCGACCAGCACCGCGCCGGTGAGATCGCCTGGGGGTTCGGCGAGGCGCCCACCCTGTTCCTGGCGGTGGTCGTCGCCATCCAGTGGTTCCGGCGCGACCAGCAGGAGACCCGCCGCAAGGACCGTCAGGCCGACCGCGACGGCGACGCCGAGCTCAAGGCCTACAACGAGTACCTCGGCCGCCTGCGCAACGAGGCCGAGCACCTTGACTAGCGGGCAGAATGCCGGCATGCGCATCGCGGTCATCCAGCTCGGCTACGACGACGACGAGACCTTCGACGCCCGGGTCGCCCGGGTCGCGGGGCTGGTCGCCGAGCAGGCCGGGCATGATCTCGTCGTGCTGCCCGAGCTGTGGGGGGCCACCGGTTTCGACTACCGACGCTGGGACGACGAGGCGCAGCCGCTCGACGGTCCGTGGGCCCGGGCGATGGCGGATGCCGCGCGCGCGGCATCCGTCGTGCTGCACGCGGGGTCGTTCGTCGAGCGGCTGCCCGAGCCCGGCGCCGACGGCAACGACCTGGCCAACACCTCACTGCTGCTGGATGCCGGGGGGTCGCCGCTCGCGGTCTACCGCAAGATCCACCGGTTCGGGTTCGGGGCGGGCGAGCCGCGGCTGATGGAGGCGGGGGAGGACGTGGTGGTCGTTGAGCTGCCTTCTGGCACAGGTGACTCCGTGACGGTGGGGTTGTCGACGTGCTACGACCTGCGCTTCCCCGAGCTCTACCGCCAGCAGGTCGCCGCCGGGGCTGAGCTGTTCCTCGTCCCGGCCGCGTGGCCGGCCGCGCGGGTCGGGCACTGGACCCTGCTCGGCCGGGCCCGGGCCATCGAGAACCAGTGCGTCGTCGTGCAGTGCAACACCGCCGGCACGCATGCGGGCTACCCGATGGGCGGGCACAGCCAGGTCGTCACGGCGAGCGGTGAGGTGCTCGCCGAGGCCGACGCCGGCTCGGGTCAGGGCGTTGCCGAGGAGTGCGTGCTCTCGGTGGAGGTCGACCTCGCAGCCACCCGCGACTACCGCACGGCGTTCCCGGTGCTCGACGACCGCCGCCTCTAGGAGTTGGGTGCTCAAACG
>CAWHYJ010000027.1:0-26599 GCA_963833495.1 uncultured Actinomycetota bacterium
GCGACGCCGCGGCTGCCGGTGGTGGTGGCCGCCGCGCTCGTGCACGCCGAGCTCGCCACGGTGCGGCCGTTCGTGCGGGGCAACGCGGTCGTGGCCCGGGCGCTGGACCGGGCGGTCGTGCGGGCCGGCGGCCTGGACCCGACCGGCGTGGCCGTGACGGAGGCGGGGCACGGTGCGCAGGGTGGGGCGCCCTACCTCGGCGCGCTCGCGGCATACGGCCGTGGTGACGCGGCGGGTGTCGGCCTGTGGATCTCGCACTGCTGCACCGCGGTGCAGGCGGCGGCCGCCGAGGGCGAGCGGGTGGCGGATGCCGTGCTCGCCGGACGACTCGCCGGTGGACCCTTGTCGGGCTCGGGCCCGTAGGAGTAGAACGAGTGGTGACGGTCCTCTCGGGGACCGTCACGACGAAGCTACCGAGGACCGGACGGGTACCCACGCGCGGGCAGTCCACTGATGGACCGATCGTGATGGGCTCGACCCAGTACGACGACGGCATGGAGCACGCCTGGTCGCCCACGAGGTCCGCGGCAGGACGACGCCTCCGCCCCCTGCTGGGGACGGAGGCGCCGTCGCGTGGCGGGTCGATCCGGGTCGATTGGGGTCGGGGGCTGGGCTCGGCCGCTCGATGCGTCGGAGGGCCGCCTCTCGGGGTCGTCAAAGATTAAACATGGTCGCCCAATCCTTCGGATTCCATCGATTCAGGAGGTTTCTAAGGACCATATGGACATGTCCTCACGAAGGCTTGCGCGGAGAGTCGGTCATGAGACACGATGGGCGTACTCGCTCCCCTTCGGGGTTGAGCGAACGGCGGACCGGCTTCTCCCCCCCGGAGCTCGGCTCGCCGACGGCCCCGGTTGTCCCCCCGACCGGGGCCGTCCCATGTCCGGATTCGGTCGGTCCCGCGTCACCGCAGGTCAGTGGGCATGATCGCGAAGTGGTCCGCGCCAGGCCTCCGACGACGCGACGGTTCGAAGCACCTTTCGTGGACTCTCACCGCGTAGGTGCACCGATGACTCGACCTACCAGGCGGTAGCTCTGGAGAGGTCGTGGTGCGGCGACGGTGACGGGTTTGGCGGATTCTGAGGCGGATCCCGTTGTCCACAGGTGAGGGGTGATGGGGCCCGTCGTCCACAGCCGGATCACGGGGGTGGCTCGTGAGGTGGGCGGCCCGCAGGGTGTCGACATGACCTCATCGCAGCGAGTGACCGCTGTCGTCGGCGCTTCCGGCGGCCTGGGTGCGAGCACCCTGGCGCTCGCCGTCGGGCGCCGGCTCGCGGCCACCGGTCCGGCGTCGGTGGTGGTCGACCTCGACCTGCTCCGCGGCGGTCTCGAGGTCACGGCCGGCATCGAGCACCTGCCCGGTCGGCGATGGGACGACCTGCGGCACATCCGCGGCCGGGTGCCACCCGAGGAGCTGCTCCGGCTGCTGCCCGCCGAGGACGGATGCTGCGTGCTCTCCGCCCGAGGCGGAGCACCCCCCGAGGTCCCCGAAGCCGCGGTCCGCGACGTGGTGAGGGCCCTGGCCGCCGGGCCGGCGCGGGTGGTGCTCGATCTTCCGCTCGCGAGCCCCGTTCTGCCCGAGGTGCTTTCGGCCGGCGCCTTGGTGGTGGTGCTTGTCGGGCTGCGCGCCCGAGCCCTGGCTGATGGTGATGCCACGGTGTCGCACCTCCTCGACGGCCCCGGGGCCCCAGGCGTGCCTCCGGACGTCCGGCTGGTCACCCGCGGGGGCCGGGCCGGCGCCGAGGTGGTCGACGAGGTCGTCGCCCACCTCGGCATCGCCCACCTGCACCACCTCGCCGACGACCCGCACGTGTCGCGTGACGCCGAGCGTGGGCTGTTCCCCGGCACCGGCCGCGATGCCGTCCGACGGTGTGCGGATGCCGTGGTGGGTGCGGTCGACGCGCTGGCGGTGGCGTCGTGAGCGCGCGGGCTGCACCGTTCGACGCCTCGGTTCGACGCGCCATCGCGGCCGGGGCAGGTCCGTCCCCCGCCTCGATCGACGCGCTCGTCGCCGAGCACGCGGCCACCCTCGGTGACGGGGGCAGGGCCGAGACGGCGAAGGGCCTGCTCGAGCAGCTGGTCGGCCTGGGGCCGCTCGCGCAGCTGGCCGCCGACCGGTCGGTCACCGACCTGCTCGTCAACGGTGACGGGGCCGTCTGGCTCGACCGGGGCCGGGGGATGGAGCGCTCCTCGGTGCGCGTCGAGGCCGACGACCTGCGCCCGCTGGCTGTGCGCCTGGCCGGGGTGGCCGGGCGACGGCTCGACGACGCACAACCGTGGGTCGACGGGGTGCTGCCGGGTGGGGTGCGGCTGCATGCGGTGCTCCCTCCCCTGGCCGACGGCGGGCCGCACCTCAGCCTGCGTTTCGCCCGGCACCGACCCGGCGGTGTCGACGCACTGGCCCGGCTCGGCTCGGTCACTCCCGACATGGCCGAGCTGCTGCGCGGTGTCGTCGCGGCCCGCGCCTCGCTCGTGGTCACCGGCGGCACTGGAGCGGGCAAGACGACCGTGCTGGCGGCACTGGTCGCCGAGTGCCCCGCCGACGAGCGCGTCGTCGTGGTCGAGGACGTCCGTGAGCTCGACCCCGAGCATCCCCATGTCGTGCGGCTGCAGGGGCGCGGGTCCAACGTCGAGGGCGTCGGCGGGGTCACCCTGGTCGACCTCGTCCGGCAGGCCCTGCGGATGCGGCCCGACCGGCTGGTCGTCGGCGAGGTGCGCGGCGCCGAGGTGCGCGAGCTGTTGGCTGCCCTGAACACCGGCCACGAGGGCGGCATGAGCACGTTGCACGCCAACGGTCCCGAGGAGGTACCCGCGCGCTTTGAGGCGCTGGGCGCCCTCGCCGCAATGCCTCGAGAGGGTGTCCACGCCCAGCTGCGCGAGGCGCTGCGGGTCGTCGTGCACGTCGTGCGTCGAGGGGGGTCCCGCACGGTCGACCGGGTCGGTGTCGTCGTCCCCGACCCGGTCGACCCCCGAGCGGTGCGGGTCGTCGAGGCCGCCCGGAGCGGTGACGCGGGCCTGGTGGCCGGCCCGGGCCGGGACCGTCTCATCCGGCTGGTGCCGTCACTGGCCTCCGGATGCCGGTGGGTCAGACCGTGCTGACCGCCGCGGTGGCGGCGGCCCTCGCCTTCCTGATGTGGCCCGACCGCGGCGGCGAGGGTGGGGCCGACGACATCCCCTCCGGCGCGGCCACCGCGGCCGCCACATGGGTCGACCGAGTCGTCGCTCGGCTCCGACGCCCGCTGGCGCGCGCCCCGGACGACGCCTGGGTCGCCGACTTCGCCGAGGTCGTCGCGGTCGGGCTCGACGCCGGGCTCGACCTACCCTCCGCGGCCCTAGCTTCGGCCCGGTCGCCGGGGGTGCAGGCCAGCGCCCCCTGGCTGGCGCCGCACCTGCGGTCATCGGTCGACGCCGGGCGAGGAGTGACCACCCTGCTCGAGGGCACCCCGGGCCTGGCCGGCGCGGCCCGGCGCGACCTCGCGCTCCTCGTCGCGGCCTGGCGGCTGGCCGAGGAGGTGGGTGCGGCGGCGTCGGCCGTCACCACCTCGGCGGCGGCGTCGGTGCGTGAACGGCGGGCCGCCGCCGACCGCACCGCCGTGGTCGTCGCCGGCCCGCGTGCCTCGATGCTGTTGTTGTCGGCCCTGCCGCTGGCCGGTCCTGCTGCCGCCCTGCTCCTGGGACTCCCGCCCGGCCGGCTCTACGACTCCGCCGCAGCGCGTCTGCTCGGAGCCGCTGGTCTGCTGCTGACCTCTGCCGGCTGGTGGTGGGCTCGCAGGCTGCTCAAGCAGGCCCGCCGGCCAGGCCGCACCGACGGTGCCCCGACGTGATTGTGGTGGGCCTGCTGGTGGCGCTGGCGGTGCTCGTCTGGCCGGGCGCCGACCGGTGCTGGTCTCCCGCACCACCGCCTGACACCACGCCCCCGGGCCCGGCGACGGTCGAGGAGGCTGCCGCCGCACTCGGTCTGGTCGCGGCGGCGCTGCGGGGTGGCGTCGGAGCGGTCGAGGCACTCGAAGCCGTGGCGGCCGTCGACCCGGGCGCGGCCGGGCGCGAGCTCGCGGTGGTGGCCGCCGCCCACCGCTGGGGCCAGCCACCCGATCAGGCGTGGGCCCACGTCGGCCCGGGTTGGGCCGCTGCCCGGGTGGCCTGGCACGCCGCCCACTGCGCCGGGGCAGCGCCTGCGGGCCTGCTGACGGCCGCGGCCGGCCGGATGCGTGCGGAGGAGTCACGACGGGTCGAGGCGTCGGTGCACCGTGCCGGCGTGCTGCTGGTGCTGCCGTTGGGCGCCTGCTTCCTCCCGGGCTTCGTCGCGACGACGGTCGCGCCGGTCGTCCTGCACCTGCTCGGTGGCTTGGCGCCGTGAATGGACCGTCGACGCCGGGGTGCACGTCGTCCACCGGGCGCGCCGAGAGCGGGCCGTCGACGCGACGCGCGTCGTCCGCCGGGCCGCTGTGAGCTGGCCGCCGACGCCGGCTCCACGGTTGTCCACAGGCAGCACCTGGGGGAACGGTCATCCACAGGGCCGGGGCGGTGCTCGCGTCGGCGCGCCCGGTCCGCCGACAGTGATCAGGGGCGCGAGAGTCGCGTTCCGAGATGGCAGGGGAGTGGTGTCCATGACGACGAGGTCGGTTGGCAGGGTCGCGGGGTTGCGGCAGCGGCTGCGAGCACTGGGTGAGGAGGGGATGACCACCGCCGAGTACGCGGTGGGAACGATGGCGGCGGTGGCGTTCGCAGCGCTGCTGCTCGCGATCGTCCGGTCGGGGCCGGTCAAGAGCGCGTTGACCAAGGTCATCATGACCGCACTGGGCACCGGGTCGTGAGGCCACGGCGCCGGGCCGAGCACGGCACCGCGACCGCGGAGCTGGCGGTGGCACTGCCCAGCCTGCTCCTCGTGCTCGCGGTGGCGCTGGCGGCCGTCGACCTGGGGCTGGCCCAGGTGCGGTGCGTCGACGCGGCTCGGCTCGGTGCCAGGCTCCTCGCTCGCGGCGAGGCCGAAGCGTCGGCCCTGGGAGCGGTGCGGGCGGCCGCCCCCGACGGGGCCGCGATCTCCGTCACCACCACCAGCTCACGCGTCACCGTCGTCGTCACCGGGGTCCTGCCAGGCACCCTGCGAGCAGTCGGTGCGCTGCCGGCCCCCACCGCCTCGGCGCAGGCACTGCTGGAGGCAGCACCTTGAGGCGCCAGGCGGCGCTTCGGCCGGATCGTGGCAGCGCCTCGGTGTTGGTCGCTGGTGCGGTCGGGGCCGTCGTGCTGGTGCTGAGCGGCGTGCTCGTGGTCGCCGGGGCGGTCCGCGACCTCCATCGGGTCCAGGCGGCTGCCGACCTCGCGGCGCTCGCCGCGGCCGGTGGCACGTCGAGTATCGGTGGTCCCGACTGTAGGGCTGCGGTCGCCGTGGCCGAGGCGAACCGAGCGCGTTTGACCCTCTGCTCCATCGAGCCCGACGGCTCGGTGGTCGTCAGTGCAGCCGTGAAGACCAGATGGCCCCGGGGGTGGGGGCTGCCCCGCAGGCTCTCGTCGACAGCCCGGGCCGGCATGGTCGGTGTCGCGGACACCGCGCGAACGCCACCGCCCGGTCTACCAGAGCGCTTGAAGGAACCTCCGGTCCGACGTCCACCTCGACGATGACCAGACCTGCTGGCGGGACACGCCCGATGGTCGACCGGGTGCCAGGGTCGTCAGGCCTGGCGGTCGCCGCGCTGCACGCGGTCGTCCGCCGGCAGCTGCGGCGTGTCGCTCGCCGAGCCGGTCGTGCGCGTGGTGCCGCCGGAGACCGAGGCGCCGTTCGAGACGGAGCCCTGGCGCTGGTCGGTGACGAGAGCCTCGGCCTCCTCGCGGCGCCGCCGCTCCTCGGACAGCGCCTGCTCGCGGGCCGCGAACTCCTCCTGCATCCGCCGCTGCTCCTCGGTGCGCTCGGCCTCCCGGGCGGCCGCGGCCTCCTTGGCCTCGACCCGGCGGCGCTTGCCGCGCCGCAGACCGCTGCGCAGCAGCGCCCAACCGAGCCAGAACACCGAGATGACGATCATCCCGGTGATCAGCAGCGTGAGCGGCGGGATGGCGAGCGTGCCCCCCAGCACGTCGATCTCGACGGAGTCGGTCAGCTGGGCGGTGCCCGCGACGAGGACGACACCGGCCGCGGCGGCAAGCAGGACGAGGATGACTCCGAGCAGGACCATGCGGCGACCCTACCCGCGAGGTCACGGCCGGAACGTCTCGCAGGCAAGCGTTTTCGGCTGGTCGAATGCCGGTCTCCGAACCCCCGAGGCGCGAGCCGCGGCCCCCGGCGATCAGGCACCTCCCCGCCCGCCGAACGAGGGTCAGGCCTGCGCCGGTGCCAGGGCCAGCTCGAGCACGGTCACCGCCCCGGCCTTGTCGAGCGGCTCGTTGCCGTTGCCGCACTTGGGCGACTGCACGCAGGCAGGGCACCCGGTGGCGCAGCGGCATCCGAGCACGGCGTCCCGGGTGGCGCGCACCCACGCCTCGAACGCGCCGAACGCCCGTTCGGCGAACCCCGCTCCGCCGGGATAGCCGTCGAACACCATGATCGTGGGCTCGCCGGTGTCGGGGTGCAGTGCGGTCGAGACCCCACCGACGTCCCAGCGGTCCGAGGTGGCGACGAGCGGCAGCATCCCGATGGCGGCGTGCTCCGCGGCATGCAGGGCCCCCGGCACCACCGGCGCCTCGACGCCCGCGGCGGCCAGCACGTCATCGGGCACCGTCCACCAGACCGCCTTGGTCGTGAGCGACCGCTCGGGCAGGTCGAGCGGGTGGGTGCCCAGCACCTCCCCCGACGGCAGCCGGCGCAGGAAGCCGGTGACCTGCGAGGTGACCCGCACCGTGCCGAACGACACCGTGACCCGGGCCCGTCGCTGGGTGCGCTCGCGGTCGAGGATGTCGAACCGGCTCACCGACTGCGCGTGGGTCGACCACCCCGGGTCACCCCGCACGACGTGCGCCGCCCGAGCCTCGAGGTCGAGCTCGGTGACGACCCAGGTGTCGCCCTGGTGCACGTGCACGGCCCCGGTGTGCACCTGCGTGTGCGACGACGCCTCGTCGACCGTGCCGAGCACCCGACCGGTGCGAGCCTCGACGACCGCCACGACCTCGCTCGCCCCCCGCAGCGAGATGTGCGCGGTGGGGCGGTCCTCGCGGGCCCAGAACCACCCCGAGGGCCGCCGCCGCAGGATGCCGCCCGCCACCAGGGCGTCGAGCAGGCGGCGGGTGCCAGGCCCGAACATCGGCAGGTCGCTCTCACCGAGCGGCAGCTCCGCAGCGGCGGCCGCCAGGTGCGGCGCCAGCACGTGCGGGTTGTTCGGGTCCATCACCGTGGCCTCGACGGGCGCGCCGAAGATCGCCTCGGGGTGCTGCACGAGGTAGGTGTCGAGCGGGTCGTCAGCCGCCACGAGCACGGCCAGCGACTCCTCGCCCGAGCGGCCGGCCCGCCCCGCCTGCTGCCACAGGCTGGCCCGGCGCCCCGGCCAGCCGGCCATCACCACGGCGTCAAGGCCGCTGACGTCGATGCCCAGCTCGAGGGCGTTCGTGGCGGCCAGCCCGCGCACCGACCCGTCGCGCAGCCCCCGCTCGATCTCGCGCCGGTCCTGGGGCAGGTAGCCGCCTCGGTAGGCCGAGACCCCCTCGGCGCGCAAGGGGTCGTCGTGCTCCACGCGCCGCCGGGCGTTGGTGGCGAGCGCCTCCGCTCCGGCCCGGCTGCGCGCGAACGCCACCGCCTGCACCCCGTCGAGCACCAGATCCGCGAGGATCTCGGCCGCCTCGGTCGTCGCCGAGCGCCGGTGGCCGTCGACCGTGGCAGGCTCCCACAGCGCGAAGGTCATCGCCCCGCGCGGCGAGCCGTCGTCGGTGACGGCCGTGACCGGCATCCCGATCAACCGCGAGGCGTGCACGGCGGGGTCGGACACGGTGGCCGAAGCCAGCACGAAGGTGGGCGTCGCGCCGTAGCGTGCCGCGACCCGCCGCAGCCGGCGCAGCACCGCCGACACGTGCGAGCCGAACACCCCCCGGTAGACGTGGCACTCGTCGACCACGACGTAGTCGAGCGAGCGCAGGAACCGCGACCACCGCTGGTGACCCGGCAGCAGCGAGTGGTGCAGCAGGTCCGGGTTGGTGAGCACGACGTTGGCGTGGTCGCGGATCCAGCGCCGCTCGTCGGGAGGGGTGTCACCGTCGTAGGTCGCGGCCCGCACCCCCGGCACGGCCATCGCCTCGATGCGCGCGAGCTGGTCGGCCGCCAGTGCCTTGGTGGGTGCGAGGTAGATGGCCGTCGCCCCCCGCAGCCCGGGAGTCGCCGCGCCCTCCGACGCCGCGCTGAGCACCGGAGCGAGGTAGCCCAGGCTCTTGCCGGATGCCGTGCCCGTCGCGATCACGACGTGTTGACCCGCCGTGGCGAGGTCGATGGCGGCCCGCTGGTGCGACCACGGACGTTCCATGCCGGCGGCCAGCAGCGCCGAGAGCACGGCGGGCGCGACCGACTCCGGCCACTGCGCCAGGCGGGCCGTGCGAGCGGGGACGTGCTCGACATGGAGGAGTCGTTCGACCTGCGTGCGAGCCGTAAGAACGGCGAGGTGCTGGGCAGGACTGCTCACGACGGTTACGGTAATCCTTGGTCCCGACACCCCCCGTCGGGCTCATGCCCTGCAGGAAGCACAAGGAGCCCCGCCCGTGGAGCTGTCCGTGACTACGTCTCGCCAGGACGACGTCAGTGTCGTCACGGTCGCCGGAGAGGTCGACGTCTACACCGCGGCCCAGCTGCGCGCCGTCCTCGACGAGGAGATCGGAGCCGGCCACGCCCGGCTCGTCGTTGACCTCGACGAGGTCTCGTTCCTCGACTCGACCGGCCTCGGCGTCCTCGTCGGCCGCCTGAAGCTCGTGCGCAACCACTCCGGCTGGCTGCGCATCGTGTGCTCCAACGACCGCATCCTGCGTGTCTTTCGGATCACCGGGCTCGACAAGGTGTTCGGCATCCACGACTCCCTCGAAGAGGCCCTCGCCGCCTGATCCCCGCGCGCGGCCGTCGCATGCGCCACGGACGGCGTGACCTGCGTCACTTCCGGTTGGGTGGAGCGCGCTCGCCCGTGGGCCGGTAAGGTGCGCCCGAACGTCCCTGCCGCCGGCGTACTCGCCCCGGGGGCGCCCACACACCCGTCAAGGAGGATGGAATGGCACCCCTCGCGCTCGCACCCGCTGCGTCGAGCTCTGCCCTGGACCTCACCGGTAAGAACCTCGCCCTCGTCGTCACCGTCGCTGTCATCGCGCTGGTGGCGCTCGTCTTCGGGTTCTTCTTCCGCAAACAGGTCCTCGCCGCAGACCCCGGCACCGAGAAGATGCAGGAGATCGGCGCGGCCGTCGAGGAGGGGGCGCAGGCCTACCTCGCCCGCCAGTTCAAGACCTTGATTCCCTTCGTGGTCCTCGTCTTCGGCCTGCTGCTCCTGCTGCCGGCCGACACCGCCGGGGTCCGCTGGGGGCGCTCCGGCTTCTTCATCGTCGGTGCGGTCTTCTCGGCCCTGATCGGCTACCTGGGCATGCGCCTGGCCACCAAGGCCAACGTGCGGGTCGCGTCCGCGGCCCGCGGCGAGAACGGCCGCGACGCCGGCATCAAGATCGCCTTCCGCACCGGCGGTGCGGTCGGCATGACCACCGTGGGCCTGGGCCTGCTCGGCGCCTCCGTGGTCGTGCTCCTCTACAAGGGCGACGCCCCCAAGGTGCTCGAGGGCTTCGGCTTCGGCGCCGCGCTGCTCGCCATGTTCATGCGAGTGGGCGGCGGCATCTTCACCAAGGCGGCCGACGTCGGTGCCGACCTCGTCGGCAAGGTCGAGGCCGGCATCCCCGAGGACGACCCGCGCAACGCCGCCACCATCGCCGACAACGTCGGTGACAACGTGGGCGACTGTGCCGGCATGGCCGCCGACCTCTTCGAGTCGTATGCCGTGACGCTGGTCGCCGCGCTCATCCTCGGCTCGGTCGCATTCGGTGAGTACGGCCTGGTCTTCCCGCTGATCATCCCGGCCATCGGTGCGGTCACCGCGCTGCTGGGCGTCTTCATCACCAAGGCCCGGCCCGGCGAGAACGCGCTGAGCGCGATCAACCGTGGCTTCTACATCGCGGCCGTGGTGTCCGCGGGGCTCTCGGCCATCGCCGCCTTCACCTACCTGCCGTCGAAGTACTCCGAGCTGTTCGCCGGCGACGCCACACTCACCGACCGCCAGCAGGAGGTCGCGGCCCTCACTGGCAACCCGCAGATCGCGGCGTTCCTGGCCGTCGTCATCGGCATCGTCCTCGCCGGCATCATCCTGTGGCTCACCGGCCACTTCACCGGCACCGACAAGCGCCCGACCATCGACGTCGCCCGCACTTCGCTCACCGGCCCGGCCACCGTGGTGCTCTCGGGCATCGGCGTCGGCCTGGAGTCGGCGGTCTACACGGCGGCGATCATCGCCGGCGCGGTCTACCTCGCCTTCCTGTTGGGCGCCGGCTCCACGGCGCTGGCCCTGTTCCTGGTCTCGCTCGCGGGCTGCGGGCTGCTCACCACGGTCGGCGTCATCGTCGCCATGGACACCTTCGGGCCGGTCTCCGACAACGCCCAGGGCATCGCGGAGATGTCGGGCGACGTCGACGAGGAGGGCGCGCAGATCCTCACCGAGCTCGACGCCGTCGGCAACACGACCAAGGCCATCACCAAGGGCATCGCGATCGCGACCGCCGTGCTGGCCGCGACCGCGCTGTTCGGCTCCTACAGCGACGCGTGGCAGACCCAGCTCCAGGCGATCATCGACAACAACGAGGTCAAGAAGCAGCCGAGCAAGTTCATCGTCTCGACCTTCGACCTGCAGGTCGTCACCCCGAGCGTGCTGGTCGGTGTGCTCATCGGTGCGGCCGTGGTGTTCCTCTTCTCGGGCCTGGCCATCAACGCGGTGACGCGGGCCGCCGGAGCCATCGTGTTCGAGGTGCGCCGCCAGTTCCGCGAGCACCCCGGCATCATGGACTACACCGAGAAGCCCGAGTACGGTCGCGTCGTCGACATCTGCACCCGTGACTCGCTGCGTGAGCTCGCGACGCCGGGCCTGCTCGCAGCGCTGATGCCCGTGGCCGTCGGCTTCGGCCTGGGCATCGGCCCGCTGGCCGGCTTCCTCGCGGGGGCGATCGGTGCCGGCGCCCTGATGGCGGTGTTCCTCGCCAACTCCGGCGGCGCGTGGGACAACGCGAAGAAGATCGTCGAGGACGGCGCCCACGGCGGCAAGGGCTCGGCAGCGCACGAGGCGACGATCATCGGTGACACCGTCGGCGACCCGTTCAAGGACACCGCCGGCCCGGCGATCAACCCGCTGCTCAAGGTGATGAACCTGGTCTCGGTGCTCATCGCGCCGGCCATCGTGTCGCTGACCGTCGGCGCGGGGGCCTCGGGCCCGATCCGCTACGGCATCGCGGCGGTCGCCTTCGTGATCGTCGTCGCGTCGGTCGCCTACTCCAAGAGCAAGGACATCGCGATCGGCAACGACTCCGACCCCGACTCGGCGTCCGCGGAGAGCCAGTACCCGGTCTCCATCTAGTCGACGCAGGATGCCGAGGGGCCGGGTTCCGCTGGAACCCGGCCCCTCGCCCGTGCCCGGACGTCCCGCGACGCGCTGACCGACCGGCCGGGCCGTCAGCGTGTCGCGGGACCTCGACGGCCCCAGGGGCCCCAGGGGCCTCCAGCCCCACACCCGGCCACGGCCGTCCGTACCCGGTGAGGGGTGAGCCCAGCGGCCGCACGGCATACGCTCGTCCTCGATGACCCCGAACCCGCCCCGCGTCGACTCCGACCTCGTCGCCGCCCTGCGCGTCGACCTCGCCGCCGCCGGCTACACCGTCGCCGGCGTCACCGAGCTGCTCGGCCCGATGGCCACCGCCGCCCTCGACCGTGACCAGGCGCTGGCCGCCCAGCGGGTCACCGGCGCGTCGGACGCGCCCGGCGCGACCTTGGTGCGGCTCTTCGCGCTCGGCGACCCGGTCGACGTGGCCGAGGCAGCGGCGGCCCTGCCGACGCTCGGCGTCGAGGGTGCCGTCGCGCTCGGCCTGGTCGAGCCCGAAGGGGATGCCGTCGTCGCCCTGTGCGACCTGCGCCCGCACTCGGCCGACGGGGTCGACTGGTGGGTGGCGTCCGACCTGGGCGAGGTCGCCACCCGGCGGCCGCTGCGCGAGAACCACGTGCTCGGCATCGGGGGCGCGTCCACGACCCTGGCGTCGTGGACGCCGAGGCCGCACGTCGAGCGTGCCCTCGACCTCGGCACGGGGTCGGGAGTGCAGGCGCTGCACCTCGAGGGGCACGCCGACGAGGTCGTGGTCACCGACCTGTCGGAGCGGGCGCTGGCGTTCGCCCGGTTCAACGCGGCGCTCGACGAGGCCGACTGGGACGTGCGCGCCGGCTCGATGCTCGAGCCGGTGGCGGGGGAGCGCTTCGGCCTCGTCGTGAGCAACCCGCCGTTCGTCATCACGCCGCGGTCGGGCGCCGTGCCGCTGTTCGAGTACCGCGACGGCGGCGCCGCCGGGGATGCCGTGGTCCGCGACCTCGTGCGCGGCGTGGGCGACCACCTCGAACCGGGCGGCATCGCGCAGTTCCTCGGCAACTGGGAGGTGCCCCGCGGGTCGACCTGGACCGAGCGGGTGGGCGCCTGGCTCCACGGCACCGGCCTGGACGCGTGGGTCGTTCAGCGCGAGGTGCAGGACCCCGCGGAGTACGCCGAGACGTGGGTCCGCGACGGCGGCCACCACCCGGGAACGGTCGACTTCAACGCGATGTATGCCGCGTGGCTCGACGACTTCGAGGCGCGCGAGGTGGAGGCGATCGGGTTCGGCATCGTGACGTTGCACCGGCCGCGCGACGAGCGGGCTCCGTTCGTCGACCTGATGGACGTGCCGTGGCCCGTGGAGGCGCCGATGGGCCCGACCGTGCTGGCGGGGCTCGATGCCCGCACCTGGCTGGCCGAGCACGACGACGACGCGGTGCTCGACATCGCCTGGCGGTGCGCGCCCGACGTGCACGAGGAGCGGCACACCATGCCCGGGGCGCTGGACCCGACCGCCATCGTGCTGCGCCAAGGGGGCGGGCTGCGCCGGCACCTGTCGTTGAGCACCGTGACAGCGGCGTTCGCGTCGGTCAGCGACGGCGACCTGACTGCCAGGGCCGCGGCCGCCGCGATCGCCGGGCTGCTCGACCTCGACGACACCGAGGTGCGCGCCGAGATCGTCGAGTTCCTGCGAGACGCCGTCAAGGACGGCCTCCTCCGCTGACCAGCCGCGTCCCGAGATCGACCAATAGGTCGTGTTGCGGACGGGGGCCGTGTCCCGAGATCGACCAATTGGTCGTGTTGCGGACGGGGGCCGTGTCCCGAGATCGACCAATTGGTCGTGTTGCGGACGGGGGCCGTGTCCCGAGATCGACCAATAGGTCACGTCCGGGACACCTGTGGATGACGCCGGTGGCGGTTCCGCCGTTGGTGCCACCCTTGCTGGATGCCGGACGACACCGCCCCCATTCCAGGCCCGTTCCTGCGTAGCGAGGCCAAGGTTCTCGGGGTCTCAGAGCGGCGGCTGAAGAGCCGCGGCTTCCGCGCCGTGTTCACTGGGGTCGTCATCGACGCCCGCATCCCAGATACGGTGGTGGTACGTGCCCGCGCGGCCCTTCTCGTGTGTCCCGAGGGAGGCGTGGTCAGCCATTGGACGGCAGCACGCCTGTGGGGCGGAGTGGTCCCGGACAGCGACTGGGTGCACATCTCGTTCATGCGGGACGTAAGGTTCCGGCTCCGCGGAGTCAAACCGCATCGGTTCCGGCATCGCCTCGACATCAAACGTCGGCACGGGCTCCCGGTGACCTCGCCCGGACAGACCTTCTGTCATCTGGCCAGGTACCTCGGGCTGGTCGACCTGGTGGCGCTCGGCGACCGGCTCGTCAAGAAGGGTCGATGCACGCCGACCGAGCTTGTCCACTACGCGGACGCCTGGCCAGGTCAGTGTCGCGACGAAGCTCTCCGCGGTGCGCGTCTTGTGCGAGAGCGCGTCGACTCCGTGCCCGAGACCGCGCTTCGCCTGCTCATGGTGCTGGCCGGCCTGCCCGAACCGCAGGTCGACATCCGGATCTACGACGCCGACGGAGAGCTCCGGTACCGCATCGACCTCGGCTTCGAGGAGGTGCGGCTCGCCATTGAGTACGACGGGCGGTGGCACGACACCGACGAGCAGCGCGAAAACGACGAGGCACGACGCACCGAACTCGGCACCGAGGACGGGTGGACGTTCGTGATCGTCCATGCAGAGGATCTGTACGAGGAGACCGAGCAACTCCTCGAGCGAATCGCGAGTGAGCTGCGCGAGCAGGGAATCCCCGTTCCGGCAGTTCTGTCCGATGACTGGCGTCGCCATTTCCGAGTTCTGACGGCAGCAGCCTGAGTCCCGGAGGACGAGCAGCGACCAGGTCAGACGTCCCTCGCGTGACCTATTGGTCGATCTGGGGACGCTTCGGTGGGCTGACGGCGTCCTTGGTGTGACCTATTGGTCGATCTGGGGACGCTTCGGGGGCTGACGCCGTCCTTGGTGTGACCTATTGGTCGATCTGGGGACGGTTGCCAGCGCTCCTTCCCAGAAAACAACTTGTGAGTGAGTGCTCACTCACTTACAGTGGTGCGGTGACTCCCCGTGCCCCTGCCCTCAGTGTCGAGGACCGCCGTGCCTCGCTCGTCGAGGTGACCATCCCGCTGCTGCGCGAGCACGGCGTTGCCGTGACCACCAAGCAGGTGGCCGAGGCGGCCGGCATCGCCGAGGGCACCGTCTTCCGTGCTTTCGGCACCAAGGACGAGCTCGTCCAGGCCTGCGCCACAGCGGTGTTCGACACCACCACCGTGGTGGCGTCCCTGCGGGGGATCGACGCCGACCTGCCGCTCGACGACCGGCTCGAGGCGGCGGTGGCCGTGATGCAGCGCTGGGTCGAGCGCATCATCGGGGTCATCGGCGCCCTGCACCAGGCGGGCGGCGAGCCGATCAAGCACGACGGCCCGGGGCACAACCGACGCAAGCCGATGAGCGACCCCGCCGTCGACGCCGCGTTCCTCGACCTCATCGGCCCGGATGTCACGGCGCTGCGCCTCCCGCCGGAGGACGTCGTCAACATCCTGGCCCACCTCACGCTCGCGAGCGCCCACCCCATGCTCCCCGTCCGGTCGATGACGCCGGCCGAGATCGTCTCCGTCGTCCTCGACGGCACCCGGAGGTCCTGACTGATGCTGTACCGACTCATCCGCACCTACCTCACCCCGTATGCCGCGTTGCTGGGGGTGCTCCTCGTGCTCCAGCTCGTGGCCACCCTCGCCTCCCTCTACCTGCCCAGCCTCAACGGCCGGATCATCGACGAGGGCGTGGCGGTGGGCGACACCACCTTCATCCTGCGCACCGGCCTGCTCATGCTCGCCGTCTCGTTCGTGCAGATCATCGCCACCATCGGCGCCACCCGGATCGGCGCCCAGACGTCGGCGTCTCTGGGGCGCGAGGTGCGCTCGTCGGTGTTCCACCGGGTCGGGCAGTTCTCGGCCCAGGAGCTCTCGCGGTTCGGCGCCCCGACCCTGATCAGCCGCAGCACCAACGACGTCACGCAGGTGCAGACGGTCACCTACATGTTCCTGGCGATCATGGTGTCGGCGCCGATCATGATGGTCGGCGGCATCTTCATGGCCCTGCGCGAGGACCTCGGCCTGGCCTGGCTGGTCGCCGTCGCGGTGCCCGCCCTGGGCGTGGCCATCGGCCTGATCATCTCGCGGATGGTGCCGCACTTCCGCTCGATGCAGACCGCCGTCGACTCGGTCAACCGCATCCTGCGCGAGCAGATCACCGGCCTGCGGGTGGTGCGGGCGTTCGTTCGTGAGGACGTCGAGCGCGAGCGCTTCGCCGTCGCGAACCGCACCTACACGGGCACCGCGCTGGCCGTCGGCAAGCTGATGGCGCTCGCGTTCCCCGTGGTCATGGTCATCTTCAACGCCTCCACGGTGGCGGTGCTGTGGTTCGGTGCACAGCGCATCGACAGCGGGCAGATGGAGATCGGCTCGCTGACGGCGTTCATGTCCTACCTGATCCAGATCCTGATGTCGGTGATGATGGCGACCTTCATGGCGATGATGATCCCGCGCGCCACCGTCTCCGCCGGGCGCATCCAGGAGGTGCTCGACACCGAGAGCTCGGTGCACGCGCCGGCCGACCCGGCCGTCATCCCGCCCGGCCCGGTGACCGTCGAGCTGCGCGGTGCCACCTTCTCCTACCCCGGTGCCGAGTCGGCGGTGCTGCGCGAGGTCTCGATGCGCGCCGAGCCCGGCACGACGACGGCCATCGTCGGCTCCACCGGCTCGGGCAAGACCACCCTGGTCGGCCTGATCCCGCGCCTGCACGACGTCACCGAGGGCCAGGTGCTGGTCGGCGGGGTCGACGTTCGCGACGCCGAGCCCGAGGACCTCTGGTCGCACATCGGCCTGGTACCCCAGCGTCCCTACCTGTTCACCGGCACGGTGGCCTCCAACCTGCGCTACGGCGACCCCGACGCCACCGACGACGAGCTCTGGCAGGCCCTCACCGTGGCCCAGGCCGCCGACTTCGTGCGCGCCATGCCCGACGGCCTGGAGTCGCCGATCGCCCAGGGCGGCACCAACGTCAGCGGCGGCCAGCGCCAGCGGCTCGCCATCGCGCGCGCCCTGGTGAGCAAGGCCGGCATCTACCTGTTCGACGACGCGTTCTCGGCGCTCGACGTCGCCACCGACGCCCGGCTGCGGGCCGCGATGCGGCCGGTGACGAGGGATGCCGTGGTCATCGTGGTCGCGCAACGGGTCTCGAGCATCATCCACGCCGACCGGATCGTCGTGCTCGACGACGGCCAGGTCGTGGGCCAGGGAACGCACGCGGAGCTGATCGAGAGCTGCCCGACGTACGTCGAGATCGTGGAGAGCCAGCAGGCGATGGAGGAGGCGGCATGAGCGAGCTCAAGACCGAGGAGGAGAAGGCCGCCGAGCAGCGCCGCGGCCCGGCCGCCGCACGGCGCGGGGGGCCGCCCCACATGCAGATCGGGGTGCCCACCGAGAAGTCGCAGGACTTCATCCCGTCCGCGAAGCGGCTGCTGCGGCTGCTGCACCCGGAGCGGTTCATCGTCTACGCCGTCATCGCGTTCGCCGTGGGCAGCGTCGTGCTCAGCGCCATCGGCCCGAAGATCCTCGGTGGTGCCACCGACCTGATCTTCGCCGGCGTCTTCGGCGCGCAGATCCCGGCCGGGGTCACCCAGGAACAGGCCGCCGACGCGCTGCGCGCCCAGGGCCAGGACAACCTCGCCGACATGCTCGCCGCGATGCAGCACGTGGTGCCCGGCCAGGGCATCGACTTCACCGCGCTCGCTCGCATCCTGATGTTCGTGCTCGGCCTCTACGTCGTGGCGGCGCTGCTGCAGTGGATCCAGGGCCGGATGCTCACCATCGCCGTCAACCGCACCATCTACCGGCTGCGCCGCGACGTCGAGGACAAGCTGAACCGCCTGGCGCTGCCCTACTTCGACCAGCAGCCGCGCGGCGAGCTGCTCAGCCGGGTCACCAACGACATCGACAACGTCGCGCAGAGCCTGCAGCAGACCCTGAGCCAGCTGCTCACCTCGCTGCTCACCGTCGTGGCGATGATCGCGATGATGATCTGGATCTCACCGCTGCTCGCGCTGCTCGCGCTGGTCACGATCCCGATCACGATGGTGGTCACCGCGATGATCGGCAAGCGCAGCCAGAAGCACTTCGTGCAGCAGTGGAAGAGCACCGGCGAGGTCAACGGCGTGGTCGAGGAGACCTACACCGGCCACGAGCTGGTCAAGGTGTTCGGCCGCCAGCAGGAGGCCGACCGGCTCTTCGCCGAGCGCAACGACGCGCTCTACCACGCGAGCTTCCGGGCGCAGTTCATCAGCGGCATCATCATGCCGACGATGATGTTCATCGGGAACCTCAACTACGTGATCATCGCCGTGGTCGGCGGCCTTCGGGTCGCGTCGGGCACGATGAGCCTGGGTGACGTCCAGGCGTTCATCCAGTACTCGCGCCAGTTCACCCAGCCCCTCACCCAGGTGGCCTCGATGGCGAACCTGATGCAGAGCGGGGTCGCCTCCGCCGAGCGGGTGTTCCAGGTGCTCGACGCGCCTGAGCAGGAGCCCGACACCGCGCACCCCGCCACCATCGCCGACCCCCGCGGCCGGGTCGCCTTCGAGGACGTCACGTTCTCGTACCGCGACGACACCCCGCTCATCGAGCACCTCGACCTGATGGTCGAGCCAGGCCAGACCGTCGCCATCGTCGGCCCCACCGGCGCCGGCAAGACCACCCTGGTCAACCTGGTGCTGCGCTTCTACGAGCTCAAGGGCGGCCGGATCACCCTCGACGGCGTCGACATCACCCAGCTCACCCGGCACGACCTGCGCTCGCGGATCGGCATGGTGCTGCAGGACACCTGGCTGTTCGGCGGCACCATCCGCGAGAACATCGCCTACGGCCGCCCCGGGGCCACCGACGAGGAGGTGCTCGAGGCGGCCCGCGCCACCTACGTCGACCGCTTCGTGCACTCGCTGCCCGACGGCTACGACACGGTGCTCAACGCCGAGGCCGACAACATCAGCGCGGGCGAGCGCCAGCTCATCACCATCGCGCGGGCGTTCCTCGCCGCACCGAGCCTGCTCATCCTCGACGAGGCGACGAGCTCGGTCGACACTCGCACCGAGCTGCTGGTGCAGCACGCCATGTCGGCGCTGCGCTCCGACCGCACGAGCTTCGTCATCGCGCACCGGCTCTCCACGATCCGCGATGCCGACCTCATCCTCGTCATGGAAGAGGGACGCATCGTCGAGCGCGGGTCGCACGCCGAGCTGCTCTCTGCGGGAGGCGCGTTCGCGAAGCTGTATGCCGCGCAGTTCCAGGGCGCCGTGACCGACCTCGACGAGACGCCGGATGCCGTCGGAGGGGCCCCAGAACTCGTGCGTCCGCTCGGGCGGTGAGGCGGCGCCACCTCCACTAGCGTGACGACGTCGCCACCGTGTGGGTGGTGACGGCCTCGACGTGGAGGACGGGTGGTCGCAGTGGTGGAACTTGCGCAGACCGTGGCACAGGGCGTTCCGGCGGCGGTGGTGAGCGCTGACACGCTCATCGACGCGACCCCCGTCGACTACCTGATCCTCGCGACGTACTTCGTGTTCGTGCTCGGGATCGGGCTGATCGCCCGGCGCTCGGTGTCCGACTCGCTCGACTTCTTCCTCTCGGGCCGCTCGCTGCCCGCGTGGGTGACCGGCCTGGCGTTCATCTCGGCCAACCTCGGGGCCGTCGAGATCATGGGCATGTCGGCCAACGGTGCCCAGATCGGCATCGCGACCGTGCACTACTTCTGGATCGGCGCGATCCCCGCGATGCTGTTCCTCGGTGTCGTCATGATGCCGTTCTACTACGGGTCCAAGGTGCGCTCGGTTCCCGAGTTCATGTTCCGACGGTTCGGCACCAAGGCGCACCTGGTCAACGCGATCTCGTTCGCGGTGGCGCAGCTGCTCATCGCCGGCGTCAACCTCTACCTGCTCGGCTCGATCGTGCACGCCCTGCTCGGCTGGCCGCTGTGGTCGGCCCTGATCGTCGCCGCCATCATCGTGCTCTCCTACATCACCCTCGGCGGCCTGTCCGCGGCCATCTACAACGAGGTGCTGCAGTTCTTCGTCATCGTGGCCTCGCTGCTGCCGCTGACCATCATCGGCCTGAACCGGGTCGGTGGCTGGAGCGGCCTCGAGGAGAAGATCACCAGGGCCGCGAACAGCGCCCCGGCGGCGGCCGAGGTGCCCTCGGCCACCGACCAGCTGAACTCGTGGCCCGGCCAGGCGCTCACCGGCTTCGACTCCGGGTTCTGGTCGGTGGTCGGCATCGTCTTCGGCCTCGGCTTCGTGCTGTCCTTCGGCTACTGGACGACCAACTTCGTCGAGGTGCAGCGGGCGATGGCGTCCGACTCGATCGCCTCGGCACGCAAGACGCCGGTCATCGGCTCGTTCCCGAAGATGTTCGTCCCGTTCCTCACGATCATCCCGGGCATGATCGCCGCCATCCTGGTGCCCGAGATCGCCAAGCTGAAGAACGGTGAGGCGGTGCCGGGCGGTGCCTCGGGCAAGGGTGTCGCCTTCAACGACTCGATGCTCTACCTGATGCGCGACCTGCTGCCCAACGGCCTGCTGGGGCTGGCGATCACCGGGCTGCTGGCGGCGTTCATGGCCGGCATGGCCGCGAACATCTCGGCCTTCAACACGGTCTTCAGCTACGACCTGTGGGAGCGGTACATCCGCAAGGACCGCACCGACGACTACTACCTGCGGATCGGCCGGCTCGCGACGGTCGGGGCGACGGTCATCGCGATCTTCACGGCCCTGCTGGCCAGCTCGTTCTCGAACATCATGGACTACCTCCAGACCCTGTTCGGGTTCTTCAACGCGCCGCTGTTCGCGACGTTCATCCTCGGTATGTTCTGGAAGCGGATGACGGGCACGGCGGCCTGGATCGGCCTGATCTCCGGCACGTTGGCGGCCGTGCTGGTGGCCTTCCTCAGTGAGGACGCCTTCGGCTCGCTGAGCCGCGGGGTCATCCCTCTCGGTGGTCAGGGCGCGGCCTTCGTCGCGGCGTCAGCGGCGTTCATCGTCGACCTCATCCTCTCCGTCGGGATCTCGCTGTTCACCACGGCCCCGGACCCGGAGACTCTCAAGGGTCTGGTGTACTCGGAGACACCGAAGGAAGTTCGGCAGGACCCTCTCGAGCACACCTACCCGTGGTACCGGCGCACGCTGCCGCTCGCGGGGCTGTCCCTCGTGATGGTCACCGTCCTCAACATCCTCTTCTGAGCAGGAGCAGCCATGGCACAGCAAGAGAAGAAGACGGCCGGCATCTTCGACATCCGCAACATCATCGGGGCGCTGCTCACGATCTACGGCGTGATCCTCACCCTGATGGGCCTGTTCGCCGACCCCGAGACCGAGAAGACCGGCGGCTCCAACGCCAACCTCGTGGCCGGCATCCTGCTGCTCATCGTCGGTATCGGCTTCATGGCCTGGGCGCAGCTGCGGCCGGTCAAGGTGCCCGAGCACGTCGAGCCGGTGCTCGACGACCCGACCCGACCGGCGCCGAAGATCAAGAAGCGCCCCTCGCACTGAACCTCCCGGGGGCGCCCGCCGCGCGGGCATAGGGTCCGGCCCATGGGTGAGATGACGACGCTCGGCGAGTCGGCGGCATACCGGGCGGCGCCGGCCGGTGACGGGCCCTGGCCCGCCCTGGTGCTGGTGCACGAGGTCTTCGGGCTCGACGACGAGATGAAGCGGCACGCCGACCGGCTGGCGGCGATGGGCTACCTGGTGCTCGCCCCGGACCTGCTCTCCCGCGGCCGCCGGGTCGTGTGCCTGGCGCAGACGATGACGGCGCTGCGCAAGGGCCATGGGCAGGCGTTCGACGACCTCGAGTCGGCGCGCGAGGCGCTGCTCACCGACCCCGCCTGCACCGGTGCGGTGGGGGTGATCGGGTTCTGCCTGGGTGGTGGGTTCGCCCTGGTGCTCGCCGGCCGACCCGGGTGGGATGCCGTGGCGGCCAACTACGGTGCGCTGCCGAAGGACCTCGCCGCGCTCGACCGAGCCTGCCCGGTGGTCGCGAGCTACGGCGGTCGCGACGGTTACCTGCGTGGCGCCGCCGCGAAGCTCGACGCCGCACTCAGCGAGCGGGGGGTCGAGCACGACGTCAAGGAGTACCCCGGTGCCGGGCACGCGTTCCTCAACGAGGCGGACCACTCGCCGTGGTACCTGGCCCCGATCACCCGCCTGGTCATGCACGTCGGCCCGGAGCCGGAGTCGGCCAAGGATGCGTGGGGGCGGATCGAGGAGTTCCTCGGCCGTCACCTCACCAGCTGATCGAGCCGCTCTCGCGCCACGCTTCGAGCAGGCCGGCCGGGTCGTCGACCGTGCCACCGCGGTTCCACAGCGCCAGGTAGAGATCTGGTGCCGACCCGCGCACGGTTCGTGCACCAGCGGGGATGCCGTCGCCGGACTCGCGCCGTCGGGTCACCGGGCTGGCGTCGCTGATCTCGAGCCCCCACGCGGGGCCATCGGTCACGACAACGACTGCGGCGTAAGGGAATTCGCTGCGCGGGCCCTTGGTGCGCCGCTGCCAGAACCCGATCAGCAGCTCGTCGACCCCGTCGACCGCGAGGGCGTCGGTGAGCCAGACGTCGTCGGCCACCAAGGGGCGCCGCTCCAGGGCCGACAGGGCGTCGAGGGCGTGCACCGTGGTCTCGTGGCACTGCCTGCGGGCCCAGAACGCCCGGGCAGGTGGTGCCTCCTTGAGGAAGGTCATCACCGCGAGGTCGTCGGGGGCGGAGTGCAGGGCGTCGACCAGGGGTGCGGCTCCGTCGAGCAGCCAGCCGACCGGGTCCGCGGCCGACTGCCCCGCCGCCTCGAGGGCTGTGTCGTCGACACCGGCGGGGTCCTCGCCGCGGACCACGGCGGTGGCCCACCGGTGCACCATGCCCTGGTGGGCGAGCAGGTCGCGCACGGTCCAGCCCGGGCAGGTCGGCACGGGTGCGTCGGGGCCCGCGGACCGGGCCCACACGGCCATCCGGTCGACGGCGGCATCGAGGCAGGCCAGGTACTCCTCGGCGGTCGGTGTGACGAGCGTCATACCCGCAGTCTGCCGAACCCGGATCCGTGCTCAGTAGGCGGCTCCTGCGCCGCCCATGATGCCGCCCGCGTCGAGAACTCTGCGTTCTCAACTTCCGATTCGGCTCGAGTCGTGCGTACTTTGGATGGAAGAGGCCCGACGTCCACGTGTGACGGTCGGGTCTCATCACGTCCGCGATCAGTCGCGGCTCATGGCAACGGTGCCGAACCCGAGGGGATTCGACACCGAACTCCCCGGCATGTCCGACAACCGCAGGGGATTGCCCATGTCCTTCGATCCGTCCTACGACCTCGCGAGCGGGGGTGACCGCTCCGCCCTGGAGCGGCGCGCCCGCACCGAGCGGGTCTACTCACCCATCGTCATCCTCCTCACCGCGCTCGCCGCCGTGGGGATCGTCCTGTACTCCTGGTTCCTCCTCGACCCCGGCAACCGGGGTGACCTGCTGCCGTGGTCGATGGTCATCGTCGCCGAGACGGTCCTGATCAGCCAGGCCCTCATCTCGATGTGGACCATCCTCTCGGGGGCCGCCAGCCCGCGCGACTACGCCTACCACGCGGCCAGCGACACCCTGCTCGGCCCGACCCCCCGGGGTGGTGACGCCACGAACCGGCCGATCCGCATCAACGGCGAGGAGGTGCTCGTCGACGTCTTCATCACCGTCTACGGTGAGCCACTGGCCACGATCCGTCGCACGGCCACCGCGGCCCGCCGGATGTCCGGCAAGCACCGCACCTGGATCCTGGACGACGGCCGGTCGGACGAGGTGAAGGAGCTCGCGGCCGAGCTGGGCTGCTACTACGTGCGCCGGCTGTCGAGCAACGGCGCGAAGGCGGGCAACGTCAACCACGCGCTGTCCATCGCCAAGGGCCAGTACTTCGCCATCTTCGACGCCGACTTCGTGCCCAAGGAGAACTTCCTCCTCGAGACCGTGCCCTTCTTCGTCAGCAACGACGTCGCCTTCGTGCAGACGCCGCAGGCCTACGGAAACCTTCACTCCGTCATCTCGCGCGGCGCGGGCTACATGCAGACCGTGTTCTACCGGTTCATCCAGCCCGGGCCTGAACCACTTCAACGCGGCCTTCTGCGTCGGCACCAACGTGGTGTTCCGTCTCGGTGGCCGTCGACGACATCGGCGGGATGTACACCGACTCGAAGTCCGAGGACGTGTGGACCTCGTTGATGCTGCACGAGCGCGGCTGGCGCAGCGTCTACATCCCCGACGTGCTGGCAGTCGGTGACGCCCCGGAAACCATCGAGGGGTTCACGAAGCAGCAACAGCGATGGGCGACAGGTGGGTTCGAGATCCTCCTGACGCACAACCCGCTGAGCCGCAAGCGTCGGCTCACCGCCGACCAGCGGATCATGTACCTCGTCACGGCGACCCACTACCTCACCGGCATCACCCCGGCGCTGCTGCTCCTGGTGCCGCCGCTGGAGATCTACTTCGACCTGCGCCCGGTGTCGGTGGGCCTGGGGCTGTCGACCTGGCTGCTCTTCTACCTCGGCTTCTACGGTATGCAGGTGGTGCTGGCCTTCTTCACGCTCGGATCGTTCCGGTGGGAGTGCCTCATGCTCGCCACGGTGTCGTTCCCGATCTACGGGCGGGCCCTGCTCAACGTGCTGGTGGGCCGTGACCAGAAGTGGCACGTCACCGGTAGTCGTGGTCGGCCGAGCTCCCCGTTCAACTTCATGGTGGCGCAGGTGCTCATGTTCGCCTTCCTGCTGCTCAGCTCCTTCGTCGCGGTGTGGCGCGACATCGGCCACAGCCAGCTCACCCTGGCCACCGTCTGGAACATCACCAACACGGTGATCCTCGGCGGCTTCGTGGTCGCCGGGCTGCGCGAGCACCGGCGCCTGCTGCACCCGCGCCGCGTCGTGGCCCCGACCAGCCGTCAGGCCACCGCCCGCTCCCGCGCGACGGTCAGCGCCCGCACCGCCGTCGTCCGGCCATCCGCCCCGGCACCCGAGCCGGCGCTGTCTGCCGCGCACGGCTCGCACGCCTCGCTCACCTCGAACTCTGGAGTCCCCTCATGACCTGGTCCAACCGCTTCCGCCTCTACGGCGGCCTCATCCTCGTCATCGCCCTCGTCGCGGCGCTGACCCTGGTGTTCAACCAGCGGCGCTCACAGGCCCTCAGCCTCACCGCCCACGTCGTCGCCGACCAGGTCACCGTCGGTGCCCAGTTCGGTGGCGTGGTCGTCGACCAGAAGGTCGCCGCGGGCGACACCGTCGACAAGGGCGACAGCCTCTACACCGTCGTGGTGCCGCGGACGGTCGGCACGGCCGGCGAGGCGGTCGCCGCCGTGGCGCCGGTTCACAACGCCGCCTACGTCGTCGACCCCGAAGAAGTCGACGGTGACCTACCGCGCGCTCACCAAGGGCGTGCTCACCGACGTGACCAGCAACGAGGGCGGCTTCGTGCAGAGCGGCGCGCCGCTCGCCACGATCACCGCCGTGGGGTCGCAGTACGCCGTCGCGGAGTTCCGGCTCTCGCCGCGCGACTACGGTCGGGTCGAGACCGGCGCCCACGTCGACCTGCTCCTGCCCGACAACCGGACCGTGGCGGGAGAGGTGCGTGCGGTCTCGGTGGCCACTGACGGCGGGCTCGCCCTGACCAAGGTCACCATCGGGAGCGACGCCCTGCGCGACCCGGCGAACAGCAAGTTCACCGCGCCGGGCACCCCCTTGTCCGCCACGCTGTCGCTGCGCGACGACGGGCCGCTCGCGGGGCCGACCGACGCGATGGTCGACTTCCTGCGCAAGATCGGCGTGCGGTGAGGCGGCGCCTTCCCGCCCGGGTGCGCCGGCCCCACGGCGCCGGCCTCGTGGCCGTCATCGTCATCCCCCTGCTCGTCCTGGCGGCCGGGGTCCTGGCCCGCTCCGGTGGCGCGGGTGGACTCCGCCGTCGCCGAGGGACGGCCTGTGACCCGTACCGACACCCCGGTGCTCGACCCGGGCACGGTGCAGAAGGATGCCGCCGCCCTCGTGCAGCGCACCCCGAAGGAGCTGCCGACACAGCGCCTCGCCAAGGACGTCGTCCCGCCCACCAACCGGTGGTACTCCGGGCTCGTCTTCGGGCCCAAGGCCCAGCCGGTCTTTCCTCTCCCGCTGGGGTTCGTGCTGCGCGACAACGGGTTCGCGTTCGGGGTGCCGCGCATCGAGAGCGGCGCCAAGGGCGTCGTGGGGTCCGCCCCCACTGACGTCTCGGTCACCGTCGAGGGAGTGAAGAGCGGTGTGGTGACCCGCACCGACGACCTCAGCGTCACGGTCGAGCTGCGCGACGCCTCCGGCACGGCGCTGGCTCGCGTGACGATCGCGCAGGGGACGCCGTCGGTCACCCTCGAGGCCGTGGCATCGGCTCGGCTCTGGGGATGACGCCTGCACCCAGTGGCGCCGACCTCGCGGTCTCGGTCGAGAACCGCTCGTACGCCGCCGTCACCGACGGTGCGAGCGTCGACGGCGCGAAGGTGTCGGTGAAGTCCGGCGGCCAGGTCACCTGGTTCGCCGTCCCCGACGGCGGCGACGCCAAGACGATGGCCGGCTTCGTCACCCCGGTGACCTCCGGCCAGGTGGCCCACGGGGTCGACGCCAAGAGGGCGACCACCACGCTGACCTGGTCCGGGCCCTCCTGGCGGCCCGCCTCTTCGTGGCGATGCCCCACCAGGTGGCCGGCCTGCCCGACGGTGTCGCCTGCGACCTGGGCACCTTCCCGTCGGTCCACGGCACGCTGAAGGTCTGCCGCGGCGAGTCGCTGACCTGGTCGGCCCCGGTGCGCCCGGTCACCGCCGACCTCGACCTGTCGGGCCTGAGCGACCAGGAGCGCGAGCAGCTGAGCGCCCAGGTCGGCCAGGACATCGCGGACCTGCCGCCCTTCCCCGCCGACACCT